>JAXGPP010000007.1:0-451166 GCA_040766885.1 Thermoguttaceae bacterium
AGATGATGCGCCCGTCGTCCATCACGTGCGGAAAGACGGTGTGACCGTGGTCGCAGGCCAGGCGGCGGATGTAGCGTCCTTCGGCGTCGCAGGTGTAGAGATTGCACACGCTCGACCACCAGCACGGCGCCGAGAAGACGCAACGGGTGGAAGTGAACAGCAAGCCGCCGCCGGGCAGCCACTCGGGTTCCATGTCGGCCGTTCCGGCCCCGAACGTGATCTGCCGGACGCTTCGATCGGCCAGATTCATCACGTAGAGGTGAAAGTCATCGTCCCCGTCGTGGCTGGTGTGGCGCATCGAGAAAGCCACCGTCTGGCCGTCGTACGAGACACAGGGATCCCGGATGATCCCTGCCGGACAATCGAGCAACAGTTCCGTGGAAACGGTGCCGTCGCCGCGCATCGCCATCCGGCAAAGCTGCGACCCCATGCGGTAATCGGGGCCGCACTCGCGAAACACGGCGTCGGTAAGATGGTCCGTCATGGCGAACATGGCCTGGCAATCGCCGAATACGAAGTGCTTGGCGTACACGAATTCGCGCGGGTGGTCGTCAAACACCTCCAGCCGCTGCCTGCGCCGCACTTCACACGCACGGAAATACAGGCTCCTCCAGGCGGGATCGTTGCCGGACTTCGTGGTACCCACCAGACCGGCAAGCGATTCCGCCAGTTCGTCTGCGGCGGCATTTCCCGCCTCGAGTTCGGCGAGCACTTTGCGGACCATGGCGCGTTCCACTTCGTTGCCTGCCTTGTCAACGAAGCAGTCGCCGTGTTTCAAGCCGTGATCCTGATAGATCCAGTCGCGCTGCAAACGGGAAACGGGAAAGGCCACGGTGTGCCGATCCCGAATGTCTCCTGCGGAGTATTCCTGAGCGAACGCAGGCAGGGACAAGGAGACTGGCAAGATGCAAGACAGCAGCGCTCGCTGCCAAAGGTGATACCGGCCCATCGGCCTTGGGTCATGCATCTTGCTGCCTTTCGCTGGCCCCGTTTGGATGAAACGCCGATCTGGAAGCCGGGCTCCTCCAGTCTAAATCCAGCCCATCACGATTGCCAGAATCGCCTGGAGCACGCAGAGGGGCAGCAACAGCCGCAAGCTCTTCTGCACCGTGGAGCCCCTGGCCAGATTCCCGATCGCTTTGGGCATGATCACAGAGCCAAGCAGGCCGATCGCAAAGAGGATTCCGAACACGCTGCCACGGACTTCCTTGGGGAACTTGGCGAAGGTGACGCCCAGGGTGGTGGGAAAAGACAGGCCGAAGATGAACCCCGCCGTGGCCGCCAGAACAACTACGAGTCTGGAACTGGCGGTCCTGATCAGGGCCAGGATAACGACTCCCGAAGCCACTCCTGCGGCGGAAACGAACCACACGCCGCGTTCGGTAATGAACGGAACGTTGCTAGCCAGGAACCGGCTGAGCATCATACCGGCGCCGAACCAGACGAGCAGGCGGAGGGACGATGCGTCGACGGCGCCCACTTCGCGCTCCGGATGCGCCTGGCCGATCACTTCTTTGCCGAGCGATGGCAGCCAGCTTTTCAAGGTTGTATCCAGGCTGAAGCAGCAGAACAGCACCAGGCCGCCCATCCACAAGCCCGGCTCCCGAAGCAGTCCCAACGCGTCGGAAAAGGCAAACGCCGCATTGCTTGTCGGGTAGCTTGCCGCGACGGCCGCCGCCACGGGCAGCAGAACCACGATTGCCATCGCGGCGAGGGTCCGTTCGTAGGTCGTCTTCCGGAAGAGAAAACTGACCGCCAAAGGCGTGAGCAGGATGCCAGCGCCAAAGAAGACGTTGGTGAGGTTGCTCGCCGCGGCGGGATTCTTGCCGTCGAAGAAGACTCGCGTGGCAAGGGTGTTTCCCGCCGCGTTGAGCGCCATGGCCCCGGCGCCCAGCAGCATACAGACCCCCAGCACCACGGGAAAGGCACGGGCGTAGGCGAGCAGAAACAGGCAGCAGGAGACCGTGGCGAAGCCGAACACCGCCACCGGCATGTAGCCCACGCTGTCGAGGACCACGCCCATGATCAACGACAGTACCAGGCAGGAACCCATGAAGAGGGAAATGAGGCTGCCAAACTGTCCCTTGTCAATCCCCAGTCGCGGAATCAGCTTTACGCTGATGGCTCCCCAAAGCGAGAAGCACAGCCCTAGACCCATCACGCACAAAGGGGCTACGACTTTCTCCATGATTCAGATTCTCCCTTCATGAAACCGCGATGTTTTCCAGAAACGGCGTGGCGCCGGGTCGTGACGCCGGCCATTGTGCGAACTCAAGTTGGCGGCCCGGCCCGGACTTCGGCCACCGCATCGGCGACGACCTCGACAAGATCGCGCACTGCCAGGTTCGTGTGGTTGACCTGCTGAAACAACGTCAGCGTTGCCGGGCACGCGGTGACCAGGACGCCGGCGCCGGTGTTTGCAGCTTCCTCCAACACCCGTCGGGCCATGTCGCGGCTCAACTCGGGATAAAGCGAGTGAAAGACGCCGCCAGGCTCGCCGCAGGCGTAGGCTAGCCCCCGGTTCCAGGTCATCTCCCGCAAGGTAAGGCCGGCAATCCTTCCGAGGATCCGCCGCGGCGGGTCATACACTGCGTGTCCGCGGCCCAGGTACGAGCCATCGAGGAACGTGGCGACAACGGCCGTCCGGTTGCGCGCCGCAACGGTCCCCTGTTCCATCAGGCGATCAACGTACTCGGCGGCGTGCAGGACCTCAATTCCGCCAAGATCCAGGCCCATCGCCGTGTAATTGTTCTTGAACGCGTCGAAGGCACTGGGACAGGTTGTTACCAGGATCTTGGGCCGTGCCGCGTGAATCTCCGCCGCGAGACGCTCGGCCGCCTGCCGCGCTTCTTCGCGGTATCCCAGCGTGAAGAGATGCTTGCCGGTCGAGCTCTCGTTTTGCAGAAGCGTGAAATCGGCCTTGGCCGCGGTAAGAATCTTCAGGAATGCCTGGGCGATCTGCGGCTGCCGGTAGGCCGTGTCGCACCCAACGTAGTAGACAACCTCAGCTTGCGGGCGAAACAGGTTCGCGGTGCTCCAGGACTGGAACCGGGCCTTGGCCGGCAGCCCAAACGGGTTGCCGGTCTCGAGCAACTGGTCGCGGAGCTGCCGCACCATGCCGGGTTCCTTGCCCTGGGAGACAAGATCGGCGCGCGCCGCCAGGATGGCATCGGGCGGATGACAGTCGGCCTTGCACCAGGTCTCGCACAGTCCGCAGAGGCAGCAGCGGTAGATCGTGTCGACCAGGTCAGGAGTGTAGTCGGCGTGGCCCTTGAGGATCTTGAACAGGATCAGTCCCTTGCCGCGCGGCGTGTCCGACTCTTTGCCGCTGATCACGCCCATCGTGCAGACGTGGCGGCACATGAAACAGAAACGGCAGGACTCGATGGTGGTTATATGCTCAGCAATCGACATGGCGGAGGTTCTTATGGAAAGGATGACTAGCGGAACGTCTCAAACCCCATCTTGCCGGGGTTCATGATGTTGTGGGGGTCGAACGACTTCTTCACGCCCTCGAGGACGGCGTAGGCCGGGCCGTAGAGTTCTTTCATCAGCCGCCCGAGTTTCAGGCCAATGCCATGATGCTCGTTCAACAGGCCGCCTTCCTTCATGGCGGCGCGAAGGCAGGCGTCCCAGATGCGATTGTGGAGCTGCACCGCCTCGTGAGGATCAACGGGCGCCTGGTCGACGATGAACCGGGCGTAGAGCATGCAGCCCCACTCATACCAATGGGAGAAATGGCCGATGTACCGGGCTATGGGGAATTGCTCTTCGATCACGCGCTTCATCGCCCGGTAGACGTTCTCGATGTTGGCGAAGGTGGCGACCGTGTCCAACGTGCCAAAGGCCTGCGGCAGGTGGAACATGTGGTTAGGGAAGAAGAAATCGTAGCGGTGTTCCCACCAGTCCTCGCCCAGCTTTGTGCCCAGGTCTTCGTGAGGCAAGGAGCGGCAGATCGCCAGCGCCTTATTCATTTCCAGGTCGACGAGGTCCTCGTCGCCGTCGAAGCCGAACACCAGGTAGGCCCCTTCCTTGTCGATTCCCAGGACGCGGCGGATCAGTCGCCGGGTCTCGGCCTCGTCGTAGAGCCGGATCACGCACGGCCGCAGGCGGCGGATCATGAGCTGACGGCCCGCCTCCAGGCCGGTGTGCAGATCGGGGAACACGAACGCGTGAAACCGGCGGACCTCGGGGAGCGGATGGATCTTGAGCGTCGCCTTGGTCATCACGCCCAGGGTGCCTTCCGAGCCGAGGAATAGCTGGGTCAGGTCCGGCCCCGAGGCGTGTCGGGGGACGGCCAGGGTGTTGACCACGGTCCCATCGGCCAATACGGCTTCGAGCGACATGACCATGTCTTCGATCTTGCCGTACTTGGTCGACAGAACGCCCGTGCCCCGATGGGCCATGAATCCGCCGAGCGTGGCACAGCCGATCGAGGCCGGCACATGCATCGTTGCGAGGCCCTCGCGCTCCAGCTCCCATTCCAGGTGCTGCATGATGATGCCGGTTTCCGCCGTGACCGTGAGCGACGTCTTGTCGATGTCGAGAATCCGGTTGAGCTTCTTCGTGTCGAGCACGATGCCGCCCTGGATCGGCAGCGCACCGCCCTGCGAACCGGATCCGCCGCCCCATGGGGTCAGCGGGATCTTGTAGTTGCTGGCGATGCGACAGATCCGCGAAACCTCCTCGGTCGAGCGGGGGTGGACTACGAAGTCAGGCTGCGGGCTGCGGCAGCCCCGATCGACCCACAGCTCGGGGATCCAGAAGAAGTCGCACGAATAGGCGATCTTGTCGGACTGGCTCGTCGAGACACTTTCCGATCCGACGACGTCAGCCAGTTCGCTGAATAGGAACTCATGGAGGTAGCTATCTGCCGGCACGGGCATCGGTTGCTGCTCCCAAAAGGGGTTGTCGCGACGCAGCGTCATCGCGAAGACGCCGCATCCGCTGATAGAATTCGAAATGGGTCAGAAGCTCAACCTTCGCCGCGGCGTATTCCAGGAACTTCCGCGTCCAGGTGAGGTGTTCGTCGTAAATAATGCTGGTCCAATCGTGCTGGCAGTGCGAACAGCACTTCCGGCTCTCGGCCAGTTCGTCGATCCGCGTTTTCAGGTACTCGTGATAAGCGGCCCAGTTCTGCCAGCCGTGCTCGCGTCGCCACTGGGCGTCGATCCAGCCCTGCAAGGGAATCTCGAGGATCGCGGGGAATCCCTGCCGCTCGTACCAGAAGGGCTGCACGTCCCAACCGAGCGGAAAGTAGTCGTGGCTGTTGCGGCCGTAGGAGCGGACGTACGACATGCCGTGGCGCGCGACCAGCTCCAGGATATCCGGCCGGTCGGCCAGTCCGCGGTAATAGGTATACGGCGCCGTGACGCCCCGGCAGCGCACGCCGAGATGCTTCTGGAGCAGTTCAACTGGCCTCGCCAACTGCTCTTCGATGCGATCGAAAGGGAGGCCCGGCAGATAGACGTTGTCTGGGCTTTCTTCGAGGACAGTCTTGAGCGGTAAATGCTCGTAGGTGTGCTGCGCGATCTCGAAGTAACCGGAGTCCAGGCACGCGCGGAGTGCCGGCACGTGCTTTTCGATGTTGCAGCCGACCATGAAGATCGTCGCCGGCACGCCCACCTCGCGGTGGATCTTGAGGGCCTCGCGCAGGAAGACCTCGGTGGCATCATCGGCCAACCGCTGGCCGACCCATTTCTCGCCGGGCACACGGCCGGGGATCCGTTCCACGTCGTACCCGATCAATAGACAGGGGCGCTCCCCGTTTGCGGAACGCACGCTCGGGGCCGCTCCGGAAAATGAGGAGTCTCTTTCTCCTTCCATTGTCAGGCTTCCTCTCCGAGGCGGATCTCGTTGCCCGTATAGATGACCGTGCTATGGGGATGATCCAGGAGGTAACTGGCCGGGAGTTCCGGTGTCGGACGGCCGTGCATGATCCGAGAGAGCGGTTCCTGCTGCTCGGCGAAGCAGGCCAGGAGCAGGATCTCGCGTGCGGCGAGGATCGGGCGCATGCCCATGGACACAGCCTGCCGGGGCACCTGGGTGCGGTTGCCGCCGGCGGTCAATCGAGCGTTGGTCTCAATGGTCAACTCGGTCAGGTCGACGGTCCGCGTGGGCAGGGCCGCGAAGTCCTCCACGGAGATGTCCGATTCGGCGATCGGCTCGTTGAAGGCGATGTGTCCGTTGAAGCCGATGCCCAGCAGTTGCAGGTCGAGTCCGCCGAGCCTGCTTATCAGGCTGTCGAACTCACCCGGACAAACCGGATCCGGGAAGTGGATGTGGCTTGGGTTCATCCCCAGTCGAGCATCGATTCGCGAGAAGAAGTTCTTCTGCATGTAGGCGTGGTAGCTCAACGGGTGTTCGGTCGCGACCCAGCGGCCATCCGCCCCCACGTACTCATCGAGGTTGAACGTGTGGAGTTGGGAGAGGCCGAGGCCAAGGCGGTTGAGCATCTCGGCCAGGCGCCGGTAGAGCGAGAGCATCGTGTTGCCCGTGGCCAGCCCGATCCGTGCCGGCTGATGCGAGCGGAGGCGTTCCTCGATCACTGCTGCGATCCGTGTTGCGCCGGCGGCGCTCATCGCCTCATAGTCGTCGACGCGGATCCACTGGAGCGGCATGGGCGGTCTTCCTTATGCTTTGAACAGTCCGGCGAAGGCCAGAGCGCACAGGACCAACAGCGTGCAGGGCACGAGGAAGATGGGCCGCCAGCGGAACTTGCCCTCCTCGCGGAAATGATCCATCACCGCGCCGGTGAACTGGGTTCCCAGGAACAGGCCGAGTCCTTGCGTCACCGCGGTATACAGACCCTGGGCTGAGCCGCGAATGTCGGTTGGGGCCATCTTCTCGACATAGATGAAGGCCGCGTCGAAGAAGAACGCGAAGGCCAGGCCGTGCAGGGCCATCGAGGCAATGACCAGATACCGCGGCCGCATGCGGGCGTAGACCAGGAACATGACGAGCCAGAACGCCGTGCCCATGGCCAGGATCCATTGGAACCCCAATGGCTTGAAGATGAGGGGCAGGATGCACCACATGGCAATCACCTGCGCGATCTGCGCGATGGTCATCGCGGCAGGAATCGCCGCGTGCGAAGCGCCGAGGCTCTCCAAGAACCGGGAGGTGCCGAGGTAATAGAATTGCAGTTGCGTGGTGACGACGAACGAGATCACCAGGAAGATCAGGAAGTCCGGTTCACTCAGCAGCGAGATCGCCTGGATGAAAGGCACTGCGCCCACGCCCTTGTTCGCCGGCGGGGTGTGCGGCAAGGTGAGACAGTAAAGCCCCATGACAAACGAGCAGACGGCCGCCAGCATCAGGCAGTCCGCGCCATGCACTCGGAATTTGCCCGAGCGGCGCCAAATCGTCAGCAGCCAGCCGATCAACACCCAGGAGACGGCGCCCCAGGCGCGAACCAGAAAATAGTTGACCTGAGGGTCCGGCAGATGGGCGAACGTGAGCGAGTTGACCAGCGATAGCGTCGGCGCAAAGCACAAGCAATGGCCGAGCATCAGCAGGAACAAGGGGAGAAAGCGCGTGGCACGCGAGGCCAGAAACAGGAACACCCCGCCCAGCAGGTGCGCTCCGGCCATGTACAGTTCCGTCGGGCACCAACGATCGACAATCTGGCCGGCGGCCATCGGGGCCACAATGCACGCCAAGGGAAGGGTCGCATAGATCCAGCCCAACTGCTTGGCGCTCATCTTGAGCGGCCCCAGGACCCACGAAGCCAGCACGGGGGCCCACGCGCCCCAGACGGCGAACTCGAGGAACTTCATGCCGCTGAGGCTCAGATACAGATCCAGGCTCAAGTCGCCGCTCACGGATGTTCTCCCACTTCGAGAAGTCGGCCCGCCTTGGCCAGCCGTGCCGCCGCCAATCGAATGTCGCCCAACCGGTTGTCGCCAGCCTCGCGTTCGATCGCCAAGGCGCCACTGAACTCGACTTCCTTCAATGCGACTAACAGGGCATCGCTTCCCACTTCGCCGTCGCCCCAAGGCACCTCGGTACCCCAGGCGCCCGGCCGGCGAGTGCGCTGGGCGTCTTTGACATGAACGTGCTTGATCCACGGCCCGAGGTGGCGAACCGCCCGGATCGGGTCGCCTTTGTCGTACAGGATCAAGTTGGCCGGATCGAAATTGACGCCCAACGCCGGGTGGTTCAACTCGTCCAGCAACCCCTGCAAGGACTCGGTCGTCTCCTGACCCGTCTCCAGCAGCAAAACGATCCCCTGCTCACCGGCCGCATCCGCCAGGCATCGCAAGCGGCCGCTGACCTTTTCGGCGTGGGCCGGGTCTTCCCTCTCCAGAAAACCGGCGTGCATCGTCAGATAGCCGACGCCTAGCTGGGCCGTGATCTCGGCCGCGCGGACGACCATCCTCCGGTTCTGCATCCAGTACTCGTCGGGCACAATTCCTCCCGTCGCCCGAATGCTCTGGGGCGAGGAGTAGTCTTCCTGGAAGAACCCGATCGTCGTGGCGGTGATCGTCCATTTCTGCCGGCCGACGGCGGACAGATATTCGTCGCCGCCTTCACGGAAGGCCGGCTTCAAGGCGAGATTGACGTGCTCGATGCCCACTTGCCGCATGGCCGCGGCCACGCCGTCTACATCGGTTCGGAGCGACCAACTGCAGACGGCCACCGGCCAGCCGTTACACTTCATGGCAGCACTCCTCGTTGGCGAACCCGTCGAGCCGTACCGGGCGCCGCTGGCGGGCCGATGCGCATTCGGCCGCTACCATGCGCAGCGAGTTCCACGCGTCTTCGGGCGTGACGATATCGGGCGCCGGTTCGCCGCGGATCCGCTTCGCGAAATGGGCAATCTGGCGCGAGTAGCCATCGCCCGCCTCGCACGGCGGCACGATCATCTCGCCTGCGGCCGTCGAGAGGCGGAGTTTTGGGTCGCGTTGATAGTCGAAATCCAGCGTGGCCTTCTCCATCACTATGTGGAACCGCATCTGGAAGCCGAACGGGGGCATCATCGCCCAGCCTCCCTCGGCGATCACCAGCTTGCCGCCGTCGTACTCGTAACGGGTTGTCATGTGAACCGGCGCGTCGTGCGGCACGGCGAAGCTGGACACGCTCTGGGGAATCCCGAACAGATACTGGACAAAATCCGTGTCGTGGATGTGTAGGTCCAGAGGCATGCCGCCGCTGAGCTTCTCCTGCGTATACCAACCGCCGGCTTTGCTCGCGGCTGTGGCCGACAGGCGCTGGAACGTGGCCGCGAGCACCAGTCCATATTCGCCGCCATCGACGATGTCCTTGGCCTTGGCATATTCCGGCCAGAAGCGGATGCAATGGCCGACCTGCAGTATTCGCCCGCATCGCTCAGCCGCATCGATCATGCGGCGACCCTCGGCCAGGTCCAGGGCGATCGGCTTCTCGCAAAGCACGTGCCACGCGGCGTCGAGGGCTGCAACGGTGAACCGCGCGTGCAAGTGCGTCGGCACAGTGATCGACACCGCGTGGAGGGGCTCCTGGCGGATCATCTCGTCGAAATCGCCGTAGATCCTCACACCTGCCAGGTCCAGGTCTCCTTCGGCTCCGGCGATGTTGCCCCGATTCCTGGCCGACTCGTCCCAGGCGTGCGGATCGGCGTCGCAAACGGCCGTGACGGCGACGTCTGGCAGCGATTTCCAGCACCGGAAGTGCATACGCCCCATAAAGCCGAATCCGGCAATCCCGACCCGAAGCATGTCTGCTCTCTCTCAAACGGGACGCGGAGACTGGTCAGGCCTCGATCGTGTACGGCTTGCGCTGTTGACGGCGGACGTACATCGACTGGCTTGCCTCCTGGTCGCCGATCACCTGTTCCTTGACGGGATCCCAGCGGACCGCGCGTTTCAGCCGCATCGATACGTTCCCCAAATGGCAGGCCGTGATGACGCGGTGCGCCACATCGACGGTGCTGACCGGCTGCTTGCGGCTGACGACGCAGTCGAAAAAGTTGCCCATGTGATCGTCGCTCGCGTAGAGCCGCACCGCGTCGGCAGGCAAGGGATTGTCGGGGAGTTGCTCCACCGCCTTGCCGTACGCCTTGCCGCGATTGGCGAACAACCGGCCCCGGTCGCCCACGAACATGATGCCGTCTCGCTGCTCTCGCCGCCACTCCTCGGGAATGTCGGCGAACAGTTGTTCGTCTTCCGCGGCGGTCATGTCTCCGTCGGCCATGCTTTGGAGGTACTTCGGATCGCGGACGACCATGAAGAAGACGTCGATGTCGCCCGGGTACTTCATCCGCACCGTGAACCGGTCGGAGTTGTCATAGCAATCGGGCTTGCCGCGACTGGGGTAGAATCCCTTTGCCTCGACCTCCAGCGGGCCACTGTCTTCCAGGCCCATGCCCCAGTGGGCAATATCCAAGTGGTGCTGCCCCCAATCAGTGATCTTCCCGCCCGCGTATTCCGACCAGAAACGAAACGTGAAGTGGGTCCGCTCGCGGCAGTAGGGCCGCTCGGGGGCCTGGCCCTGGTAGAGGTCCCAGTCGAGACCGGCAGGAACCGGCTGGGCGGCGAACGGACCACCCTTGTACGAATAGAAGGGCAACAGCACGGCGACCTGCCGGAGCTGGCCGATGCGGCCGTTGCGGACCAGTTCGCAGGCGATGCGGAAATGCGGGGAACTCCGCTGCTGGGTGCCGACCTGGACGATACTCCCCGTCTCGTGCACCACCCGCCCCAGGATCTGTCCCTCCTCGATCGTCAGCGTGAGCGGCTTCTCCGTATACACGTCTTTGCCCGCGCGGCAGGCGGCGATATTGATGGCGGTGTGCCAATGGTCGGGAGTGCCGTTGATGACCACGTCGATGTCGGGACGCGTTTCAAGCAGTTTGCGATAGTCCTGGAAAACGGCGGCCTTGCCGCCCAGAGCCGCGCGGGCCTGTTCGGCCCGTTCCCGGTCCACATCGCAGACGGCGGCCACATCGCCGAAACGGGCCGCCTGCTGCACATCGGGCAGCCCACGGCTGCCGACGCCAATGGCCGCGACCAGCGGACGATCGTTCTTCGCCCGGAAGGACGCGGCCCGCGCCGGAGTGCCGGCGACCCAGTAGGCGGCGACACTCCCCAGAGCGCCGGCGGCGGACGCGGAAGCGATGAACTGTCGGCGGGACATCGAACTCGGCATGGCCCGGTCCTTTCAAGCTGGTTTCAGAAGCAACTGCGAGAGCTCCGCATACACAGGCGCCAGACTATCGTGAATGCGGCCGTACAGCGGAAACATTCTGGCATAAACCTCGACCGATTGCGCATCCGGCTCGACGACGTCGCGCTCGTGAACGCATTGCACGGCAGCAGCGACCGTATCGGCAAACAGGCCGATGCCCACGCCGGCCAACAGGGCCGCGCCGAAGCTGGCGTCCGAACCGGCGGGGCGGACGACCGGGCGGGCAAAGACGGCGCTGATGATCTGCGTCCAGAGATCGCTCTTGGCGCCGCCGCCGATGAGCCGGATTTCGTGGACGGGCAACTCCATGTCGACGATCGTGCGGTAGCAGTCCCGCAGCGAATAGGCGACGCCCTCAAGCAGCGCGCGGACGAAATGCGGTTTGCCGTGCCGCATCGTGGCCCCCACGAAGCTGCCGCGCAGGTTGGCATCCCAGTACGGGCTTCGCTCGCCCAGCAGATAGGGATGGAAGAACAGTCCTTCGGCGCCCGGCGGGACGTGCCGGGCTGCTTCGTGTAGTTGGCCGTACACATTGACACCGACGCTTGCCGCCCGCTCCACCTCGTGCTGGCAGAATACGTCGCGGAACCAGCGTTCGGCCGAGGCCGCGGTATTGGTCGCGGTCACCGTGTACCAGAGTCCCGGAATGACGTGCGAATAGGTCAACGTGCGGGGATGCGGGTGGGCCTCGGCGGTCATCACGTTGACGTTGCCGGCCGTCGCCAGCTTGATGATCATCTGGCCCGGGCGGATCGCACCGGCCGCGTAGTCTTCGACGGCCGAATCGGAGCAGCCGGCGATCACGGGTGTGCCCGCCCGGAGACCGGTCTCGGCGGCGGCCTGCCTGGTGACCGCGCCCACGATGTCGGTTGGGGCGACCAGCGGCGGCAGCACGCTCGACGGCAAGCGGGCCAGCCGGCAGAGATCGTCGGACCATCGGCGCGCGGCCATGTCGTACAACAGGCTGCCCTGGGCCTCGATATGGTCGGTCTCCCAAGTGCCAGTCAATTGGCGGCGCACGTAGTCCTTGGTGAAAAGGATATGCGCCGTGCGGCGGAACGCTTCGGGATCGTGCTCCGCGATCCAAACCAGTTGCGGCAGCGTCCAGGTGGGCGATGGCTTCTGATAACCGATCCGGAGGATCTCCGCGCCGGCTTCCGCCTCGAGCCGCGCGGCTTGTGCCGCGCTGCGTTGATCGGTCCACATGATTGCGGGCCGCAACGGGCGGAAGTCGGCGTCGGCCAGCACGGCGTTGTGGGTCGAACCGTCGAGGCTCAATGCGGCGATTTGCTTGGGCCGGCACTTGCCTCGTGCCAGCATGCCGCGCACCAGCGCCGACGCCACTCGGTACCAGTCGTCCGGGTCTTGTTCCGACCAGCCGGGGTGCGGATGCAGGTTGCGGTATTCGCCGAATGCGGTATCGACGACATTGCCGCGCCGGTCGATGACGGTGACCTTGCAGCCGCTGGTGCCGATGTCGATGCCCAACAGCAGTTCGTCCATATCAGCCCTGCACGACCCAACTGTGATCGGGATCCGGGCGGGAAAGGAACCGCCGGTTCTTCCCTGCCATGACCCACAGATAGTACATCGAGTAACCCGGGGCCGTGGCGACCGGATGGTAGCCCTCGGGAATCAGCACCGTGTGGTGGTCCTGGACGGTGTACGTCTCGTCGATCGACCGGTTGTCGGTGTAGAGCTTCTGGATGCCGAAGCCCTGCGGCCGGTCGAAGCGGAAGTAGTAGATCTCTTCCATGTCGACTTCGTGCGGCAGGTCGTCATAGTCGTGCCGGTGCGGCGGATAGCTGGCCCAATTGGCCGGAGGCACGATCGCTTCACCGATGAACAGGTAGTCGGCCGGCACCTCCTCGGTGACCATCATCAGTGCCCGGCGTTGAAAGCCGGGTTTGCCTAACGAGACCTCCTTGACCCTGTCCGGCGGAATCAGCAGGGCCGGGCCGGTCCGAGTCGAAGGCGCTTGGCACACGGCGATCTCGCAGTCGGCGGTTGCCTCGACATCGCAGGCATTCCGGGCCGGCAAAAGCACGGTCCACGGCTTCTCACCAAACAAATCGTTTCGTGGCCCGATCGCCTGTCGCGACAGTCCGCCGCCGCTGACCAGGGCCGCGCCCTTGAGCAGCACCAACGCCGTTTCCTGGTCGCAGGCCTCCAGCCGATGCGTCTGACCGCTGGAGAGGGCGATCATGCCGAAACTCAAGTGCTTCATTCCGGCGTCGCCGGGTTTTGACAACGCTGTGAATCCGGGACAGGGTTTCCACACAATGCGGTAACTCATGATACGTCTTTCCCAAAGACTCCTGATCTCTATCGTGATTTTTTTCGCCCCCTAACTTGCCACCAACCCAGCCAGCTTCAGCCGATAATAAGCTGCTTCGACCGGGAAGAACTGCGAAAGGTACAACCGTTCGTAGTCGTAGTGGGCGATTGTCTCGAGGATCGCCGGCACGTGCGGGCGCACGACCGCCGGATCGGGGCAGAGCGTTATGACCCAGGCCGCGAAGATCGGTTCACGCATCAACTGCACCTCGTAGACCCGCCGCGGCGAGAGGGAATCCAGCAGGCGGAGTTGCTCTTGGGCCAGCGTTACAGCCTCGGTGACCGTTTTCTGTTCGCGCCACACGGTGTTCAGCACTCGCCAGTCGAGGAGGAACTTGCGCCGGTCGTCATTGTCGAACCGCAGAGCCAGAGGCAGGTTCTGCTCGGCGACCCCCGCGCTAGCTTTGAGCCCCCGCTCATACGCGGCCTTCAGCGTTTGATCGCTTTCCAGTTCCCAGAGTCCGCGCAGGCCGATCACTCCGGGAGTGGCCGTCCAGGTGTGATACGGCTGATGAGAGATCATGCCGTTGGCGCAGATCTCCAGCCGGTTCGGCTTACCGGTCGGGACCTTTTCGGCCAGTGCCTGCTGGTAAAGCTCCTCCCAACGTCTATCGCCGCTGACGTCGGCTGCCATCTTCAGCAGGAAGAGTAAGCGCGGTGCGCCCCACCAGGACATGGCTGCGAAGGAGCCGCGAAAATCGAACGGCGGGCGGTCCGCAGGAATCTTCCACCCGTGGCCGCGCAGGGCCTCCGCGATCTCGACGATTTTGGCGGTGATCAGGCGGCGTTCCTTGTCGGCTGGGATCTCGCTCCGCAAGAAACGCCACATTCCGTACAACCAGGGCAGCGTCTGGTCTTCCGAGCTGAGCGCGTAATGAGCGCTTCCGTCGGCGGTCAAGCCCCGAGCGACAAAGCCCTTCGCCTGTCCAACGCTGGCCAGCTTCATCAGACCGTCGGCGATGCGGCGCACCTTCTGGCGGTCCTCGGCCTGATGGGTAATCCTCCACCGGTCGATAGCCGCATCCATGTAGAAACCACCGAACATCGCGCCGTCGCTGATGGAGATGTCCCACGAGAGCGCGTTGGGCTTGTCGGCCCGGCATTCCTCAGGGGTCGGCAAAACGACGTTGCCCTCCAAGTCGGCGTGATTGTAGATGATGCACCACTTGGGATCGACGAATCGCCGCCACAACTCGCGGTGCGCCTTTTCCACGTTTTTCATGGCCGCAGCGGTCGCCCCTTGCGCGCTTGCACTGCGGGCTTCGGCCGCCCAACTGCTCGCGACATGGCCAGTGGCCGCCGCGACGGCCGCCTGGCCCGCGACCGCGAGAAAGCCGCGACGACCGACGCGTCGTTCTGCATGCTTCGATTGGCAATCTGCTTTTTCCATTGTGGACTCCTCCGGGCACGGCCATAGCTTCGTCGAGTGCTGAAGACGCACCTGACGTCAGACACACTTCGCGCAACCTACGGACATTGTGCACTCTGCGACGCGTCGACATCCAGGGTGTCCAAGTCCAGCCAGCGGGCCACGCGCCGCAGATCGTCGCGGATGTCGGCACGGACCAGCGCGGTGTGATGTTCCAAACCCTGGCCGATGACTGTATCAACCACGCGCCGCACCGGCGAGTCGAAGCGCACTGCCCAGCAATTGCCGGGCAGATTCGCCCGAGTCGGCACCGATTGGCCGCCCACGAAGAACAGCCGCATCCCGCGCGGTCCGACGCCCAGCCGGGCCATTGTGACTGGCCCCTCGCCGGCGACCGGGAAATTCACCGTAACGCCCCGCTTGCCGCCCCCTTCCACCGTGGCGTGTTTGCCGAGGCGGTTGTCGGCGTCGGCGGCCTTCAAGCAGGTGCCCGCCGAGCCGCAGTGCCACGCCAGGCCCTCGTTCCGCTCGTCGTCGATGGCGATGAAGTCAGCGAACATCGCCGGGCGGCCGCACAGGAAATTCGCCATCAACATGGTGACCGTGCCGTAGATATCGCCCTCGCAGGCGGTGAGCAGGCCCTCGTCGTTCAACCGGCTGATCGTGCTGCAGGGCATGATCCCGTAATGGGCGGTGAACTCCGGCCAGCACTTCACGGCAAAGCCGCTCAGTCGGTCCCGCTCGGCCATGTCGCGAAAGGCCAGCATCAGCCCGCCCGCCTGATCCAACTCGGCGTCCGTCACGTCGCAACCGGCCGCCGTGGCACGAATCGCCTTTGCCTCGGCTCGCCGTCGTTCGGGTGGGATGGCCCGCGCAACGTCGAACAGTTCGGCCGTGGTGACGTGATGCACTTCGACCCCCAACAGCCGCCGCAACCCCATTTCGTCAAAGGTCGAGGTGTAGAAGCCGGGCACGCGGTAGCCCACCAGACCCAATCGCACGCGGCGGAGCCGCCGGAGGCAGTGGATCACGCGGAATACGGGGGCAAGCGCCGCCGGCGCCTCGTCGGGCCCGCAGAATATGTAATCGTACTTCCGCCCCAGCCGCATCAGCGTGTGGGCGTTCATGTTGATTCCGCAGAACGAGTTCGAGCGGAGTTTCGGGCCGTCGAGCGTCGGTTCCGGCACGCCCCAGAGCACGATGGGCGCGGTCAGCCGATCCGCGAAAATGGGGATCAAGGTGCCCAGGGCAAACGTGCCGTATTGTACCACGATCACGTCCACGCGCTGGTCGATGAACCGCTCGACCAGGGCTTCGGCATCTTGCTCGGTGACAGTGAGTTCCGGGCCGTGAACCAGTTCCACGTCCATCCGCGATAGGCTTCTGAGGGAGCTCTCGAACAGCTCCTTGGCGTGGTCGCCATCGAAACTCAACCGCGCACAGCACACGTAGCCGACACGCAACTTGTCCATTTGTGTTTCCTTGCAAGAACTACCGACAAAGCAACCCGTGCTTTCCGTGTGCCGCAAGCGCGCACGGAGCAGCGGCGGTTCCTTCTTCCCCGCCCGGATCGCTGCCTACTGTTTGCCCGGCACCTTCGCCCAGTCGTTGTTGAACTGCGCCATGATCACGTCGCTCATGGGATGGTGATACAACTGCTGCAAAACATCCATCGGGATCGTGGCGATGTGGGCACCGGCCATGGCCGATTCGAGCACATGCAGCGGGTGCCGCACGGACGCCACAATGATCTCCGTGCGAAATTCGTAGTTGTCGTAGATCGTCTTGATCTGCCGGATCATGTCCATGCCTACCTGGCCCATCCAATCCCAGCGGCCGACGAACGGGCTGACATAGGTCGCGCCGCACTTGGCGGCCAACAGGGCCTGGAGCGGTGAACACACCACAGTGACATTGGTCTTGATCCCCAGACCGGCGAGTTGCTTCACGGCGATCAGGCCCTCGCGAATGAGGGGCACCTTGACGACCACGTTGTCGGCAATCGTGGCCAGTTGCCTGGCTTCGGCTACGATGGCGTCGGCCTCGGTCGCCATGCACTCCAGGCTCACCGGCCCCGGCACGATATGGCAGATCTCGGCGTACAGCTCGCGCGGTTCGCGGCCCGTCTTCGAGACGAGGGTGGGATTGGTCGTCGCGCCGTCGACGATCCCCCAGCGACATGCTTCGCGGATGTGTTCCAGATGAGCCGTATCCAGAAAGAACTTCACAGTGGTGTGCTCCTTGGGTTTGAACTTGCCTCATGACTCGTCCGAAGCCGTGCCGCGATCACGCGGCGGGAAGTGTCATGCCCTGTGCAGTCAGGCCTGGCCTTTGCCAAGTGTGGCGTCGAAGGCGCTCGGGGAGGGGGAGAGATCAAGTCGTCTGACAAACTGAAGCGCCTCTTGGGCGCCGTCTTCGCGGAACATGCCCGAGTCCTCCCATTCCACGGAAAGCGGCCCGCGATAGCCGATCGCCGTGAGCATTCGGAAGATGTCGGCAAACGGGACGTCGCCGTGCCCAGGCGATCGGAAATCCCAGATCCGGCGCGGGTCGCCGAATTTCAAGTGCGAGCCGAGAATCCCGCTGGTGCCGTCAGGCCGCACCGCCACATCTTTCACGTGGACGTGATAGATCCGGTCGGCGAACTCGCGGAGAAAACGCACCGGATCGACCATCTGCCAGACGAGATGGCTGGGATCGAAGTTGAAGCCGAATGCCTCCCGCACGCCCAATGCCTCCAGGGCCCGCCGCGCCGTGGTGCCGTCAAAGGCGATCTGCGCGGGATGCACTTCCAGGGCGAACTTCACGCCGCACTCGTCGAAGACGTCGAGAATCGGGTTCCAGAGTTCGGCAAACCGGGCAAACCCGGCTTCGATCCACTCCTCGGGCACCGGCGGAAACCGATACAGCATGTGCCAGATCGGTGAACCAGTGAAACCGGTCACCACGTCGACTCCGAGATTCCGCGCGGCGCGGGCCGTGTTCTTCATCGCCGCCACGGCCCAAGCCCGTTTCTTCTCGGCATCGCCCGCGCACGCCAGGGGCGCGAGCACGTCGGTCCGGCTGTCCTCATTCGGATCGCACACCAGGTGCCCCGCGGCATGGTTGCTGACCGCAAAACACTTCAGGCCGTTGCGGGCGAGCAGGTCGAGGCGCTGTCGGCAGTAGTCGGAATCGCTGGCGGCGCGCTCAACATCGATGTACCCACTGCGGCAGACCAGTTCCAGGCCATCGTAACCCCAGGCCCCCGCTTTGCGGGCCAAATCTTCCAGTGGGATGTCCGTCCATTGTCCCGTCACCAGCGTTACCGGCCGTTTCATCATGGCACTGGCACCCCGCGTCTTGATCCCCGGAATCGGCGTATCCGCCTCGCCTCGATCTTCGACCCGCGACGGGCGATAGGTCAATGCAAAACTGCGTAAATAATGTAAGATGGTTTGTCAGACCGCCGGAATACCGCTGCGGGCTGCTTTCCCGAGATTCGCCGATGAACACGCGCCGATGTCCTCAGATCGCCCTTCTGGTCGACACTGCCACGGATTGGGGCCGGCGCATGATCCGCGGCATCGGCCGGTACGCGCAGCAGCAAGGCGGCTGGGACATTTGGCTGGAACAGCGCTGCCAGGCCGCCCCGGGACGATTACCGCCCGGCTGGCGCGGCGAGGGGATCATCGCCCGTGTGGCCGATCGGGACATGGGCCGCTACCTGGCCGGCGCTCCCGGCGTTGTGGTCAACGTCTCGGCGGCGTGCATTCCGGGCGCCGAGTTTCCGACCGTGACGGCCGACCTTCGGGCGGCGGCGCGGTTGGCCGCCGGCCACCTGTTGGATCAGGGCTTCCGGAACTTCGGCTACTTTGCCCCGCTGGGGCTCTCCTATGTCGACATTCACTACCACAGCTTCGTCGAACATATTGCCGAAGTTGGCCTGAGCTGCGATTTGTTTCCGGCGTCCCGCGGCAAAGGTGGACGGGCTGCCTGGAACCGCCAACAGGCCAGCCTTAGGCGCTGGTTGCGGAATCTACCCAAGCCGGCCGCCGTGGTGACATGGACCAGCGATCGTGGACGAGAGGTGCTGTACGCCTGCCGCGCGGAAGGATTGCTCGTACCGGAGCAGGTGGCGGTGATGGGAGGCGACGAGGATAGCCTGTTGTGCGAAACGTGCAACCCGCCGCTATCAGGCGTCGCGCTGACTTCCGAGCGGATCGGCTACGAAGCGGCCGAACTGCTGGACCGCCTGCTGCACGGAGCGCCGCACCCCACGGAGCCGATCTTGATTGCGCCGACGCGCGTCGTAGTGCGGCAATCGACCGATACGCTGGCCATCACCGACCCGGATCTGGCCCGGGCCATTGCCTTCATCCGTATTCATGCATCGACGCCGATCCGGGTGAGCGACGTACTGCGCGAAATCGCCGTGTCGCGAACCTGGCTGGAACGAAGCTTCCAGCAGGCACTCGGCCGGAGTCCCGCAGAGGAAATCCGGCGCGTTCACCTGGAACGCGCCAAACAGTTGTTGGCCGACACCGATCTGCCGGTTCCGGAAGTCGCTGCCGCGTCCGGCTTCACGTCCCGCGAATACCTGGCCTGGGCCTTTCGCCGCGCGACGGGCCTTACGCCGCGTCAGTTCCGCCAGCGGGCCCGCGGCCGGTAGGCACTCCGCCGCGATCGTGCCGGGAGACGGGCCGGCTCCGATCCTTCACTTGCCTTCCTCCAGCGTCCCGATCGGCTGTTTCGCGATCACGACCTCGTCAAGGTACAGGTGATGATCGCGTTCGGCCGTCCACGTGCCGCCCAGGTAGACATTGATCCACACGGCTTCGATCTTCAACGTGTCGACGGCACGAAACCGCACATCGGTCTTCTCGAAAGCCAGTTGGCCGTCTACCCAGCCGCGCAGGATGCCGTCCGCCTTGCCGGGCGTGTTCAGCTTCACATACTGCTCGATGGCGTACCAGCGATTGTTCAGCAGATAGCCCAGATCGTCGCGATTCCAGACCCAGTTCGAGCCGTAGCGTCCCCTCATGTCCATATGATAGCAATAGAAGCCGATCGGAGTGCGGCCATCTTTGCGGCCCTCGAACAATCCGCGGGCCGACCAGCCGTCGGTGCCGTCTACAGGCCGGCCGCCCCAGCCGGCGCGGCCGTAGGTCCCGTCGAATCCCGGCAGCTTTCCTCCTTGCCGCGGCGTCCAGTCGTCGGCCAGCCGCAGGTAGTAGCGGAAGTAGACCTCTTCCGGCTCGTAGCCGAGCCGCTTCTGGAAAGGAAAGGCCATGCTCACTCCATAGTGCGAGCCCTTCTCGACGCGGACTCGCAGCGCGCGGCCTCGCAGAGGCTCGAACTCTCGCTCCGGATCGGCGTCCACCAGTTGCGTTTGCTCCGGCACCTTCGACACGCCCCACTGAGCGGGCCATGCATCCGTATCAAAATCGCAGTGAAAGAGAACCGGCGGCGTTTCACCCGCTGCTACAGTGCATGCCCAAAGAAGGTGCAGGCACAACGACAGTCGCAACACCAGGGACTTGAGAACCCGTCGCCAGGTCCGGATAAATTCACTCTCGATGTCAGCCAGTCGTGCCATGGCATCGCTCCTCGTGCTGCAAGACGTATAAGTGTTAAAGGGCTCCCGACAACAGCTCGTCGTCCACCGCGGCGCTGAAGTCGCGAAGGCGGAAATAGGTCGCCTTCCCGTCCGGATCTGGGAACTCGGTCAGCGTGAGCTCGAAGTCTGCCTTCTCGGCGAGGCCAAAACCTGGCTTCCAGGCCTCGACGCGGCAGCCCAGCCCATCGGGCCGCACCGCCGTATTGGGCACTGGCTCGCCTAACGACTCCGGCTTGAGCGCCAGGTAGCCGAGTTCGGTGCCATCAAGCTCGGCAAGGGCCGGATTCTGCGCCGGATCGAGGCAGAAAACCACGGGCCCGCGCATTACGGCGACACGGCCTGCCTGGCGCTGACGCCCTTTCACGAGCTGCCATGGCATGGGCATGTCGAGCGTGACCTGGTCGCCCGGCTTCCACTGGCGCCGCAGCCTGAAGAAGGTCCCGCCTCGAGCCTCGCCCTCCGCCGGATCGCCGTTCACGGCCACGCTCGCGTTGCTAGCCCACGAAGGGATGCGAAGATCGAGCGCGAATGTCGCCGGCCTGTCGGGATCGATGTCGATCCGTACGCGCCCTGAGTTCGGGTAGTCGGTCTCCTGGCGGATCGCCAGCGAGACATCTCCCTCGAGCTTCACTTTCGCCTCCGCCGGCGTGTAGAGATTCACCGTCACGCCGTCGGCCGCCCGATAGAACACCATCGCGGGTAACTCGGCGATGATGCGGCGATAGTTGCAGGGGCAGCAGTAGGTATCGGCATTCCAATACACGCGCTCGCCTTCCAAAGGTGCGAAGTAACGCAGGCGGCGGCCGTCGGGCGACTGCGACGCGAACAGGGCGTTGTAGATTGTCCGCTCCATCAGGTCGCCCATGCGGCAGTCGCCCTTCATCCGCAGCAGGCTGTCCCAGACGCGAAGCTGGTAGGCCAGCGCGCAGGTCTCCCCCACGTCGCCGCGGGCGTCCTGGTCGGCGGTCCAGATTTCACACTGTCCCGCACTGCCGGTCACGAGCATGCCGTCTCGGCGCGTCAGGAAATCGAGCGCCCGTTCCGCCGGCCCGAGCAGCGTATCGTCTGGCTCGATCCGGTAGAGTTCCAGTTGTGCGAGGCTCCGGGCGAGGTAGGCGTAGATATGCCCCTCGATCCCCTTCCGCCGCCCGATCACGATACCGAAATCCCATCGGGACAGCCCGCGCGTGTCGGCGCAGAAACGGAGATAGGCCGGGTCGCCGGTCGCGCCGTAGATCGCCAGCATCGCCCGTTCCAGCCCCGTGAACGCCACGTGGGGCGCAACGTCGCTGTTTTTCCCCCAGTCGGGCGGCAGAACCGACCAGTTCTTCACGAGATAATCGGCCAGTTTCCGGGCGGCGGCCAACGACTCGGGCGCGCCGAAGTAGCGGTAGTCCTGCACGAGCCCCCACACGATCATCCCCATCTCGTGCACGTCCCAGAGCGTCTTGATCCGCTGCTCTGGCGGGAATGTGCCGATGTAGCCGTTAGGCTCCTGCGCGCCGATCGTTCCCTCGACGAGATGTTTTCGCACCGCCAGCGCATCCGGATCGGCGGAGTAGGCGGCCAATCGCACCGCGGCGTCGATCGTCTTCCCCAGGCCGATATAGGCACCCTTCCGCGGCTCTTCCCGGAAGGGGTGGAGAAAATCACCGTCCAGGTCCAGCTTGAGCAGGTTGTTGTGAATCGTGACGTCGATCCGGCGTCCAATTTCGCCTCCCACCTTCACGTCTCGCAGCTCCAGCGGCGCGAGCACGTCGGCCGCGACCGACGGCCGAACGTCCAACGCAAGAAGGGCGGTTAAACCGAGCAATAGCAGGCCGTAGCTTCTCATAGCGCCTCCTCACATTCTTCCAGGTTGAGCGGATAACGACCGTACTGGCGCACCAGTCCGACGACGTAATCGTACGTGTGGCCCGACACGGAACTGGTCACCGAGTGGTCCGACTGGAAGATGAGTCCGCCTCCGCGGGCCGCATTGAGCCTGCGCAGCACCTCCCGGCGGATCTCGTCGCGATCACCCCGCTCCCAGACCTGGATGTCGCTCGTGCCGCAGAAAGCCATGCGGTGGCCGTAGTGGCGGCGGAGGTCGAGGGAGTCCATGCCGGCCTTGACCTCCAGCGGATTGAACGCGTCGATGCCCGTCTCGATGTAGTCCTCGAAGATAGCTTGCACGTTGCCGCAGCCATGGTAGATCACCGGCAGCCCCTTGGAGTGCGCATAAGCGACGATCGCCTGGACCCAGGGCTTGTAGTACGTCCGCCAGTAGTCGGGCCGCATGAATGTGCCCTTCTTGTAAGCGACGTCGCCCCAGATCACGAACCCGTCGAACCACTGTCCGGCCGCGTCGATGGCCGCCTTGGCGCAGTCGAGGTAGTACTGGCCCACGCGGTTGACCACCGCGCCGAACCGCTCGGGCTCCAGGGCCTGCCACATCATGTGGTTCTGCGGGCCGATGAGCCGCGTCATGCACTCGGCGCACTCGATCATGCTCCCATAGACGGGGAAGTCCGGCCACAGCGAGCGGACCGTGTCGACCCACGGCGGTGAGTTTCGCTCGAACCCGTCCCCCACGCCGGCGATCTGGTTGTCGCCGGCGGAGAAAAACCGGCGGCGATCGTCGGGCGGGTCGAACTCGGCCGCCTCGAGCTTCTCGAGCGTGTCGATGTCCCAGCCGATGAACTCGGGCATCGGGCACTTGAATACCTTCCGCATCACCGCCCCGAACCCGGTTTTCACGACAACTTCTTCGTCAGTCTCGCGCAACGTCTCGAACGGCCGGATCCAGGGGTCCATGTTCGGCACAGTTACGATCCAGTCGAGGTCGTAGTGGTAGTAGGGGCTCGCGTCAGTTGGCAGGTTCAGCTCCCTGCGCCACCGCCGCGTGAAGTCGCCCCAGAAGAAATCGCTGATCGGCACTCGGTCGGGTTCCTCGTGCTTGAGCGCCCGGTTCATCCGCTCGAGCTTGCGGAGCGTGTTCTCCTTACGCTGGGAAGACGCTGCCGCGCCGACAGTCTCGAACATCCCCATGCGACGGTCCTTCAGGGCTCGGTTTCTGGTCGAATGATCAGATCATCGCCGCGATCTTGAATCTCCACCGGCACGAATCCGGGCATGGCGCGGAACGGCGCAGTGCGGTCGTTGCCGAAGAACGACGCGCACCAGCGGCCCGATTTATCCTTGAACAGTGCGCCGTGACCAGCGTGGGGCACCGCGACACGGCGCGGTTTCCATGGCCCTTCGAGGTCCTTGGCACACGAGTACATCATGTCATACGTGCCATCGGCGTGGTTGGCGCCGCCGTTCCATTCGGCGCAGGTGAGCACGTACCAATCACTAATCCTGACCAGCGTGGCTCCCTCATAACCGACCCGCTGGCCATCGGCCGGTACGATCTTCCTCGTCTCGCTCGCGAAGCCGTTCATCGACTCGTTGAGCTTGCGGACCAGGCCGTCCTGCCACACATAGTAGACGCTACCGTCGCGATCCTCGAACAGCGAGCTGTCGATGTGCTGGTCCACGCCCTGGTTGCCCGGCAGGGCAAATTCGTAGGGCCCTTCGGCCCGGCCGCTCGTGCTCCTGAGCAGGTTGTTCTTGCCCTGGTCGCCCGCGCTAATGCAGAAGGCGATCCAATAAGTGCCCTTCACATAGTGGAGTTCGGGCGCCCAGAAGAGACGGTTCGGCGCGCGGTTGTACCACTTGCCGGGATCGGCTTCCGGGGTCCAGACCTGCTTGACGAACTCGAAATGCCCGAGGTCGGCCGAGCGCCACAGATTGATGCCGTCAATGTTGCCCGACGTGCCGGTGAGATAGTAGTTCCCGTCGTGGCCGACCATGATGAACGTGTCGCGGATCCAGGGAACCTCGGCCCGCTGGCCGGGCACCTTGTCGAGCGGTATACCGCGCGCCGATCCCATGCCGCGCTCGTAGACAAATGACGTGTCGGGCCGCAACATCAGCCCGAACGGAAAGCGGTCCCCCTTCTCCGTACCGGCAAAGCCGATCGTCCACGCCTCCTGTTTCGCCGAGACCATTTCCACCTGAAAGGCTCCCGGCCGCCCGCGGAAGATCGATCGCTCGTCGTTGCCCGACCAGGTCGCCCACAGCCGGCCGACCGGATCGCCGAACAGCGTCGTCTGGCCGGCGTTGGGAAATGCGACATAGAAATCGGAGTATCCCGTGTCGGGCTTCTCAGACGCCGCAACGAGCACGTCGTCGACGCCCTCCGGCAACCCGGTCCGGCCGAGCCCACCGCGGAAGATCCGCCCGGTGATGAACAGGTGGTACTTGCCGCTGATCTTGGTAAGAAACGCCCCGCGAAGGTGCGTCACGGTCTGCCCGGCCTGCTGTGGCCTGGGCGCGGCGATCCGGACAGGTGTGCGTGCCGGCGGCGCGGTAAGCCCCTCCAGCGGATCGGCCTCCATCCGCGCAATCCCGCCGCCGCTCAGGACCCAGTAACACGTGCCGTCGTCGTCGCGGAAGAACGAGGGATCCGTGCCGCGCTCGGTGATCCGCGCCTGGCGAAAGCCGCTGGTCGCCAGATCCGTCGTGTCGAACTGCGCCAGTCCGGTCCCGCCCCCTTCGATGGCGAACGCCAGCCAGAAGCGGCCGTCGAGAAAATGCAGTTCCGGCGCGCGGACCCTCATCGGCCCCAACTCGAGAGTCCGCAGCGGTTTCCACTCCTTCATGTCCGCCGAGCGCCAGATCGACAGCCGGTCGGTGAAGATCGCTTCCGTTCCGTTCACTGCTGAGCCGGTGAGGTAGAAGGCCTTGTCGGGCCCGACCGTGATGCTCGTGTCGGTCAAGGGCGCGTCGAACAGCGCTGCCAGCGGTACCGCATCCGGCTTCGGCGCCAGTGCCGCGTATTCGCGGATCACGCCATGCTGGGCATAGAGGGGCTGAAGCAACAGGGCGGAAGCTGCAATGGTCAGCAGGTATCTCATCGATGACGGGCCTCTCTGCGCATCCCTCGGGGGTTCATGATCTTCCGTAAACGCCATGCTCGGCCACGGCGTCGAACATCGCGGCGACGTTCTCCACCGGCGTCTCCTCAAGGAGGTAGTCATGGCTCGCCCCGGCGATGTAGCCACCACCGGGTGCCATGATCCGCAACACCTCGCAGGTCCGCTCCCGCACCGATTCAGGCGTGCCCCGGATGAGCACGTGGTGCGAGTCGATCGCGCCGTTGAAGACGATCTTCGTCCCATAACGCGACTTGAGCGTGGCGAGGTCCATGCCGCGACAACACGGCTGGATCGCGTGCAGGCCGTCCAGGCCTGCGGCGATCATCGCGGGAATGAGCGGTTCGAATCCGCCGCAACAGTGAAGCTGGACCCTGAGTCCGTACGAGTGCCCAAGGTCGATCAGCCGCTTGAGGTGCGGCAGCATGAAGCGTTCGAACTGGGCCGGGCTCAAGAGCGGACCGGTCTGGCTGCCGAAATCGTTGCCGATGAAGAACACGTCAATCGCATCGGCGGCCGCGTCGAAGATCCGCTGGCTGACCGCAGCGTAGTAGTCGACCAGATGTGCGAGCACCGCATCAACCAGTTCCGGCGCATCGTACATCTTCAGGTATAGCTTTTCCATCCCCACGAGATCGATCGCATCATGCCAGAACGGCGACCAGTCGCCGCCGAGGATCGCGTAGTGGCGGCCCCAGGCCAGCGCCTCGTCCCGAATCTGCGAAACATCCTGCCACTGGGGATCGGGCCACGCATAGTCGTGAATCTGCCGCAGCGTGGCCTGCGCCAACGGATGGCTGAGCGGCTGGCCATAACCATGGCCGGCCCGCTCGATGCCGAAGATCGTCCGCGACGTCGCCCCGGGCGACAGCGGCCGCTCGGGACCCGTGTACCGTGCGAACACTCGGCGGAAATCATCGCCGAAACGGACGAAGACGCTCTCGTTGTCCGGCAGGTTCAACTGCTGCCGGGCCTTGGCGAGGAACTCGGGCGATGCTCCGCACCACCGCGGCACCCGATCCGGCTCCTCGTGGGCGAAAGCGGCCAGTACTCTTTCACGAGGAGTCATGGCTGCGGTTTCTCGAACAGTTGGAATTCCCAGATCGATGGCCCCTCGCTCGCTTTCTTCAAATCGAGCCGTACCCGCTGCCCGGTTACGGGGGCGAATTGGACCGTGCAGTCCTCGCCGATGGTCGTGCCGCGGTGGAACGTGCTCCACCCGGCATCGCGCCAGACCTGCAGTTCGAACTCCTCGACACGGCCGTACGGTTCGCTGATCCAGGCCTCGGAAAACGTCTTGGGCGCGCCCAGGTCCACTTCCAGCCAGCAGGCGTGCGTTCCCCAGTCGCAGCCCCACCGCGTGTCGAGGTCGCCGTCGACGGCCATCTGCGGCGCATAGCTATCGCTTTGCTGGAACCAGTTCGAGGCCAATGCCTTCTGGCCGGTCGCCAACGACGCGGGCGTCGTGCTTTTCGAGACCAAGATGGGGATCACCTTGGCCGGAGCGTCCAACTCCAGCTTCACGATCGTGTCGATCGCGTCGCGCTCGACGGGATCAACCCCCCCCACGATTCCGTCGGGGGTCTCGCACGACACGGGCCTCGCCCCAGTCAGGACGCTGTGGCGAACGATCTTTGCCTCAATCGCCGGGAGCAAGATCTTCTCGTTCGGCCACCGCAGGATGTGGAGATAGATGAAATTGTCCTTGCGGGTCGAGCCGCCCCACCAGTCGCCTTCAGGAAACGCGAATCGGTGGCGGGCCGCGCTCCGCCGGCGTCCCGAATCGGTCGCCACGAACGGTCCGCCCCGGGTGCCGAAGATCGATTCACCGTACTTGCCCAGCCACTGGCCGATCTTGCGGAACGACTCGGCCTGCCGGGGCTCGATTCGGCCGTCGGGCATGGGATTGGTGTTGAGCGCCAGATTCCCGTCCCCCGCTGCGCACACAACCAGGATCCGAATCGCGTCGGTCCAGGGCTTGAGCGTGTCGTCCGGCTTCCACGACCACTGCGTGCCGAGCGTGATGCAACTCTCCCACGGCCGGTCGAACTGCCGCCGGCCGACCCGCTGCTCGGGTGTGTCGAAATCGCCCGGTGCGCCGGTGCGGTTGTTCACGAGAATGTCGGGCTGGAGCGATCGTACGAAACGTATCACCCGTTCGCCCCGGGCGCGGTCGAACCGCTGCGGCACATCGAACCAGATACCGGCGAGCGGCCCGTAGCCGGTGATCAGCTCCCTGACCTGCGCCTCGAGATACTCGGTGTAGCGGTCGAGATTTGAGGCCGGCCGCTCAACTTTCCCGCCTGGACTGCTCAGTGGGAAGTCCGGGTGGTGCCAGTCGCACGTCGAATAATACGGGAAGAACCCGATTCCCTCTTCGCGGCATGCGGCGGCGATCTCCTTGGCCACGTCGCGCCGGAACGGACCGTTCATACTGTTGTAATTGGTCTGGCGCGTGTCCCAGAGACAGAATCCGTCGTGATGCTTGAGCAGGAAGACGACGTATCGCGCGCCCGACTCCTTGACCAGTCGGCTCCACGCCCGCGCGTCGAATTGCTCCGGATTCCACTTCTTATAGAGCGCGTCGTATTCTTCGATCGGCGTCGGCGCGCCCCGCGACCAGCCGATCTCGCGCCCGGTGAGCGACACCGGCCCCCAGCAGATGAACATCCCGAACCGCATGTCCTTCCAGGCTTCGATCGCCTCGGGGCGGGCCTGGAGCAAGTCCGGGCCAGTTTCCGCTGCCATGCATTCTCCACCGGCGACCAGGCACAACCATCCCAGGAGCATCGCTCTCACCCTGCACCTCCTCGTCACCCCTGCGGCGCCCCTTACGATGCAAAGCTCTCCGCCTCTTCCACTGCGATCCGCGCCCATTCCCAAAGCCGTTGGGGCTGGCGCCGCACCGTGGAAATGTCCTTCATGATCAGCTCCACCTGGCAGCCACGGGCCTTCTCCAGAAAATCGCGAAGCTCCTGCCGCGCCCGCACGGGGTTCCAGTGATCCTCGGCGAAGATCGCCGGGTTCGGCTTGCGGCTCATCACCCAGTGTGGCCCGATCATCTCTACCGCCCGCTCTGTCCGGCACCACGGTGTCACCGATACCTTCCGCAGCCGAGGAATCTTCTTCAGCAGTTCCGCCTTGCCGTCCAGGGGCTCACAGCAGCCGTAGTAGTTCAGGCCCCAGCGGTCGAGCCAGCGGATGTCGTGCTCCAGGGCGAACTCCCAGTGAAACTTCGGCGAGACCTCGGAGAAGATCTGGGCATTGGAGCAGCCCCACATGTTGTGCGGCCGGACGTACTGCGGATCATAGTCGTCGCCCGGCAGCTCCGATGTGTATCCGTAACCGCCCGAGCCGATTCGGATATTGCGGCAGTCGAGCGCCAGCAGATTCTGCTCGACGAACTGGTCGAGCTCGACCATCCACGCGTCGACCATCCGCTCGACGGCTGCGTGGACCAGGTCCGGCCGCTCGTACATGTCGAGCATCGCTTCCTCGATGCCCCACCAGCGGATCAGGTAGTCCCACGGCGTGAACCAGATATGCGTCTGCCCAACCTTCTTCACCGGCAGGATGTCGCCGAAAAGCTCGCCCATCGCCGCATAGCTGTACTCGGTGGCCTGCCGGTTGTGCGACACCACCGGCATGCGGATCTTCTCCAGGTCGGTGAAGTCGTGGATCTGCTTGTGGAAGTGCCGTGAGACGATGTCGCTCTCGGCGTCCGTTCGGACGATGTCCACCTGTTCGACGATGCCGAAATCGGTGCTGTGGATCGCCAGCGGGCAGGCAAGGTAATCGTCGACGATCATGTCGCCCGGCATGTGCCGCCACTGGTAGAGCGTCCGCCGCATCTCCCGTTCCTGGCTCTGGGCCCAAGGGTGCCGGGTGCGGAGCGTCAGCTCCCCATCGACATCCATCTCGTGCCAGGGGATCTCGTTGATCCACACCATCGGCCGCACGGAATCCATCTCGTTGAGCCGCCGCCACAATTCCGCCTTTTGGCGGTGAACCGGGAGGGCGGCAATCGCCGCGAGTTCTTCGGCCAGCTTGCGGAGGACCGTCTTGTCGGTGTCGCACAGCGCGATCGGCTCCGCCGGCGCCGGCGGCTCATAGTGGCTCGGGTCGTGCAGCATACAGCTTCACCTCCCGCCTGAAAGCCCGATGGTATCCAGGACGCCCCAATCGTACCGCGACGACACTCGGCGTCGTTTCACCGCTTCGCTGGAACAACCGGACGCGGGAAACGGCGGACTCTCACGTCGTTCTTTTGCTTGGCGCCGGGCGTGCTGCGGCCGTCGGTGATGAGCTTCTCGAACAGGGCCTGTATCTGGGTCACCCGCTCCGGCTGCTCCGCGGCGAGGTTCTTCCTTTCACCGAGGTCCGCGGCGAGGTTATAGAGCTGCACGCCATCCTCGCCACGGTCTTTGTTGAACCCGCCGGCCCCCGATCCCAGCAGGACCTTCCACGGTCCCGAGCGCACGGCCGGCACGCCGTTCGCCGCACAGCTCACGGCATGCTCACGGACCGGTTTGTCTTCTCCTTTCAGTAGCGGCAGCAGGCTGAAGCTGTCCTCGCCCGCATTGTCCGGTAGCGCTGTTCCGAGGACCTCCGCGATTGTGGCGATCAGGTCTGCATGGTGCACGAGTTGCCCACATACGCTTCCCGGCTTCACCACGCCCGGCCAGCGAACGATGAACGGCACCCGATGGCCCCCTTCCCAGGCGTCGGCCTTGTAGCCGCGCAAGGGGCCGCTGGGGTAGTGTCCCTTGGCTTCCAGTTCGGCAGCACCGATATAGGGCGCGCAGCCGTTGTCGCTCGTGAACAACACCAACGTGCGTTCGGCAGCACCGCTCTGTTCGAGCGCTTCGAGCACTCGTCCCACGACCGCGTCGGTCTCCATGACAAGGTCGGCGTACGCATTCAGTCCGCTTTTTCCCCGCCAGGCTTCGTTCACGGCCAGTGGCGTATGCGGCGACGTGAGTGGCATGTAAAGCAGGAATGGTGAAGATGCCCGTGCGGCCTCGGCAATGAATGCGGCGGCACCGTCGCCCAATGCCGGAAGGGTGGGTTCGAACTGCCAGTCCTCAAGTGCCGGCCCCTGCAGGCTGGCCATATTGTTCTTGAGAGCTTCCGCCGGCAGGAATTCCGTCGGAATCCCCTGCGTCCGATCGTTCTCAATAAAGCAGTAGGGCGGCCAGTTGGGCACGTCGGTGCCGAAGTACCGGTCGAAGCCGCGCGTTGTCGGCCCGCCCGGAATCACCTGGGAAAAGACTGCTCGCCACGCCGCTTGGTGTTGTTCCGTCACGGCGGCAGCCTCGTTCCTGCCTTCTTCCCTTGGGATCTGGAAGAGCTTCCGCTGGCCCGGCGCGATCGGCCAATCCCAGCCGAGATGCCATTTGCCGATCGCCGCGGTGCGGTAGCCGTGTTGCTTCGCCAGCCCGCCAACGGTCAGCCGGTCCGGCGCGATGAGAGGTTCACCGAACACGCCGACAATACCCGTTTGCAGTCGGCTCCGCCAATGATAGCGGCCGGTGAGCAGGGTGTAGCGCGACGGCGAACACACACCCGACGACGAATGTCCGTCGGTGAACTGCATCCCCTGTGCGGCGAGACGATCGATATTGGGCGTAGGGATCTTGCTGCGGTCGGCGTTGTAACATTGCACATCGCCATAACCAAGATCGTCGGCAAGGATCACAACAATGTGGGGCGGAATCGGCTTGCCCTCGCCCGCGACTAGCGGCGCCGGCACGGCCAATACAATCACCGCGAGAATGGTCAGTGGTTTCATGTTCGTACCGCGCACCATGGCTGGAGGGCGCCCATTTCCCTCTCAAAAGGTTGGAACGGCGTAGGCCTGTTGCACCCGGCCGGCCCCGAGCCGCCGCCTGCGGATCACAGCGTCCAGCCGGAGCGGTACTCCCGGTGCAGGTACTGATTGGCAGCCTCGTCGTTGGTGATCTTCATGTTCACTCCGTCCCAATCCAGTTTCTTCTGGGCCCGCACCGCGACATTTCCCAGCAGGCACGCCTCGGTGAGCAGGCCCGCGTGGTCGACAAAGTTCGAACCGGCAGGCGGGCCGCCCCGGCAAGCGATCACCCATTCCTCGAGGTGGCCTGGCGACCGGGGCAGCAGCTTCGGCGGCCGGCCGTATGCTTGCATGCGCGATTCGGGAATCAATCGATGCTGCATGAGCGTCCCCTTCTCGCCAACGTAGACCACGTCTTCCATCCTGCGGCCGGGCTCCAAGTCTTTGACCCGTGGCGCCCGCAAGCCGCCGTCGTACCAACTGATGGTCACCGGCGGCATTCCTTCACGGGCGGGGAATTCGAAATGGGCGATCACGCCCAATGGGTAGACGTCCGGATCCAATTTGGTCGACGACGCTTCAATGCTCACCGGGTGGGCGAGTTTCAGCGCTTTGAACACCGTCGAAAGCTTGTGACACCAGAGGTCGCCCAGAAGCCCGGTGCCGAAGTCCCACCAGTTCCGCCACGTCCAGGGGCAGTAATCGGGATGATAGGGCCGTTCGGGGGCGGGGCCCAACCACAGATCCCAATCGAGTCCCTCCGGAATTGGCGGAGTCTCCGTCGGGCGGGCCGCTGTCCAACTCCAGAATCGTGCCGGCGACGACACAAGCACCTCGCGGACCGGGCCGATGGCGCCGTCCTGGATGATCTCGCAGGTCAGTCGCGCCTCCTCCGTCGCCTGGCCCTGGTTGCCCAACTGCGTGGCCACTTTCGCCTGATGGGCCGCCTCGGCGACCTGCCGCGCCTCGTAAACGGAATACGTGAGCGGCTTCTCGCAATACACGTGTTTCTTTCGTTTCAAAGCAGCCATCGTGATCACGGCGTGGGTGTGATCGGGGGTAGCCACCATGACCGCGTCGACGTCCTCTTTGTCAAACAGTTCGCGAAAATCGGCGTAAGCTCGGCAGCCCTGATACTTCCCCGAATCCCTTTGCTGAGCGTAATGCTCGTCGGTCAGCCGCCGGCCAGGCTCGCGACCAGCGATCCGCTGCGCCTTGCCCTGCGCCCAGTTCCACGACAGGTATCCGTCTCCTTCACGATTCACGTCGCAGACTGCCACGACCTGAATCTCGGGAAACTGAAGCAGCGCAGCCAGGTTCTGGTATCCTTGCCCGCCGATGCCGATCGCGGCCAGCGTGGTTCGCTCGCTCGGCGCCACGCGGCCCTCGCCTCCGAGGACGTGGGCGGGAACCACCAGCGGCGCAGCGACGGCCGCGGTAGCGGCGAGGAAGTCGCGGCGAGAAAGACCGGGTTTGCGCTCCGCAGATGCGGCATTCCGATTCATGAAGCTCTTCACGATGTCTACTCCTTCTCCTGAGCCAGCGTAGCCAAACGGCTGCCCTTGGTACCCGCGATCACAGTCTCCCCGCCCGCTCAACGGCACTCGGCCACCAGACCCGTTGGTTGGCTTCCGCGCCGTCGGTTTCCGGCAATAGTCTAGCAGCCCGGTAGCACATTGTGGATACGCGCCGCGATGGCTGGTGTCGGACTGTGAGAAGCCGCCCACTGGCGGCGCCCATCCGCCTTGCGAGGCTTTTTCGCCGGAGAGTCCAGCGATGGCTGGGATGCTAAGAGTAGCAGTCGGCGAGAGTTAGAACGAATACACCCGACAGGGCTCGAACCTGTAACCTTCGGTTCCGTAGACCGATGCTCTATCCAATTGAGCTACGGGTGCGCAAACGGCGTCCTCAAAAAGAAAACCGCGTGTCGGTGATGCCCGGCACGCATCCACCGCTGGAGTGGTAAAAACGCAGCGGCTGTACCGAAATATAAAAGTCGCTGGGAAACTGTCAAGGCGGGAGGGGCGCGATCTGACCGCCTGAGCCGGTCCGGAGCTACGCGGATCGCGCTTGATTCAGGCGCTCTTCCCAGTACTCATATTGAGGGTCGCCGCGGCGGAAAGTGAATACGGCGTCCGGCAATCGCCGACCATTCTTCTCGGGCGAATGAACACGAACGAGGATCACCCCGTCGCGACGGCGCTCGACGTCGTAACATTCCAGTTCCACTCGCCAGGTTCTCCCCGCTACCTCTCTTGTTCCCGCAGCACACGCCGGAATCGACGGCTCGGACTCCGCGGCTACGAAACCTCAACCGGAACTCTTTCGGCAAGACCCGGTTTCATGCAAGACGGCAAAAACCCGTCTCGCCCGGCCCCTGCCAACATTTTTACGTCCTCCGGCGAACATTTTCCAGCCCAATCCGCGAACGGCCAACCGGAATCAGGCGATCACCTAGCGGTCAGCACCGGCTGCCCCTTCTCTAAAGCAAGCAATCGACGCTTCAGCGCCGTGCCCCCGGCCGCCGAGTAGCCCCCCAGTCCCCCCGAACTCCCAACAACCCGGTGGCATGGCACGATCAGCGGGATTCGGTTAGAGGCCATGCAATTGCCGACGGCTCTCGCTGCTCCCGGGTTGCCCGCCTGCTCGGCAAGTTCGGCGTAGGTCAGCATGCTACCCCAGCCGATTCGGCGGCAGCACGCGGTCACGCGTGCCTGAAACGCCGTCTGCGCCCCCACATCGATCGCAATGTCGAGAAACTCGTCTCGCTCACCCCGCGCGAAGTCTTGCAGGCGGCGTACCAGGTCGGACTTCCAGCTATCCGCGACTGCCTCGCACCAGGGAGAGGGCACCTGCGCCATTGCGGCGGCCGCACTCGGATGCCCCAGAGTGAGCCACTGCACCACATCGCCGTATCCGGCCATGGCCATCCAGCCGAGATCGGTGGGGAAAACCGCGACGCTCCTCGGGTGCATGTCCTCGGCGGGCGATGGTGGCCAGCACCGCACTGCGTTCGGGCGGGGCGCGCGAGAGGGGGCTGTCCTACCCGCGTTTGCGGCTATCTTTGACACTCGCATCGGCTCATTCCTATACTTGGGTAAACCACTCTCTTCTTCAGTCACCCCTCATTCGTGGGTGAGGTCTCGAACGAATCGAGCGGCAAGGAATCCTGATGAATCCCTACAGCTCTCTGTGCGACGATTTCTATATCAATATGACGCTCAGCACGGAGATGGAGTTGCCGGCTAACCGGGAAACGATTCTGCATTATTTCGAACGTGTGCAGAAGACCTATCCCACCATGCGCAATTTCTACTGCCGCGACCGCGGAGACTTCGTGCTCGAAGAGGATAAGGATCAGGGAGTCTACCGCTGGTGCACGATCGAGCCGCGGCGCGTCTGCTCGGGAAAGGTCAATCCGACCACGCTTGACGATGCCATGGATCAGCACCGTCTGGTGCTCGAGCTCGCCCCCTACTTGCTTTCCGTCAGCCCGCTGGACTGCGAGGCTTTGGACCTCTTGTTCGGTTTCGATTTTACCTACCGCGGCAACCATAGTGAATTGGTGGCTGAGGCGCTCGGGATCAGCCCGGCAATGGAGCGCATGGCCGATGTGCCCGGCGTCACGGTGGTCAATTATGAACCCTCGCTGACCATCGCGTTCGACCCGGAGTGCCGGCTCCAGTGCCGCTTGAGCGTGGAGACGCGAACCAGTGCCTACCAGATTCGCACGAGCGACTTCCCGGAGGAGCAGCTCAGCGTCTACGTCACCGCCCGGCAGTATGGCAGCCTTAAAGCCGATCAGACATTCGTCGCCACCGTCGATCGGTTGATGGGCATCTGTCGCGACGTAGTCGAACGCCACGTCGCGGAGAACGTGCTCCAGCCTCTGGCGCGAACCATTTCGCTCAAGTAGCCTCGCCTCATGCGACCGCTTCTGGAGCGAAAATCGGGCATCGGGCTGTAACCGCCGCCGGCCGGCAGCATCCATAAAGGCAGACGGGCCTTCACGAACGGGTGAATACCATGAAATGCGAAGAGCTACTGGCCGCCCTGAACGAGTACGTCGACGGCACGCTGGAACCGGGGATTTGCGAATCGTTCGAGCACCATCTCCACGACTGCAACCCCTGCCAGATCGTTGTCGACAACATCCGCAAAACGATTACCCTCTACAAGGGGGGGCAGCCTTACGAATTGCCGCCCGAGTTGCACCAGCGGCTTTGCGAATGCCTTCGCGAGCGCTGGAAACAGAAGTTTCCCGCAGCCCAGACCTAGACCGACCCACCCATTGGTGTCAGCCTGCAGGTGATGCCGGCCGACCGCCGGGAGCATACCGGAACCGACTATATGCAGACACAAGGCAGAAAGAAGAAAACCATGCAGTGGCAGGAGATAGTGTGGATCGTTGGCTTTCTCGTGGTGTGGTTCGTGCTGAACCGCTGGGTCCTGCCGCGGTTCGGTGTGGCGACGTGAATGTCGGGTTCCTGCGCGGTGGATCCGCGCCCGACCATGAGCCAAGAGGCTTCTCCCGAGAGCCTCGAACGTCCCGTTACTCGACCTGAATCCGACTCAGAGACAGACTTCGATACGGTGCAGGATGCACTTCCAGGAAAGGAGATCCGTCGTGACGATTGAACGCGGCTTGCGGTTTGTCGCCGGGGTGGTGGTCTTGCTGAGTGTCGCCCTCGCTTTAGCCGTCCATCCCGCCTGGCTCCTGTTGACGGCGTTTGCTGGGGCGAATTTGCTGCAGTCGGCTTTCACGAACTGGTGCCCGATGGTATGGTTACTGGCACAGTTGGGTTTCAAGCCCTGTACGGCTGAGACTCGCGACAGAGCCCTTGCCCCGGGTAGCCCCTACTGAGGCGTGCGAGGGAAGGGGCCAGGCGTCAGGATAGGGGGCCGCCCGCGGCGCCCGCCTTCGCGCCGGGACTCCCTTTCCAGACAGGCACGCATTAATGTCTTGAGCGGCTCCTGAGGCAATCCGACTCTCGCGGCCCACAACGAACGCCGTGCTCCGCTGCTGTGCCCGCGGAGTGCGGCGGCCTGCCGCCGAAACCTGCCCAGGAGCCGACGTCTCATGCATTACCCTTGGTGGTATGTGCCCTACGCGACCAGCCCGATGCTGATCGCCGCCATATCGGTGCTGCACGTTCTCGTCTCCCACTATGCCGTGGGCGGCGGTTTCTTCCTGGCGATGGAGACCCGCTATGCCTATCGCCAGGACAACCGCGACTACCTCGCCTATCTCCGCAAGCACGCCCGTTTCTTCATCCTTCTGACGGTCGTCTACGGCGCGATCACCGGCGTGGGCATCTGGTGGACGATCGGACTGGCGTCGCCACTGGCCACCGCCGTGCTGATACGGACGTTCGTCTTCGGCTGGGCCGTGGAATACGTGGCGTTCGTTGTGGAGCTGATCGCGGCCTTTATCTTCTACTATTACTGGGGCCGACTGCCGGAGAAGACCCATCAGAGAATGGCCTGGATCTATGCCTGGGCGGCCTGGGCGAGCCTGGTGCTGATTACGGGCATCACCGGGTTCATGCTCCATCCGGGACGGTGGATCGAGACACGGAGCTTCTGGGACGGGCTGCTCAATCCGCAGTTCATCCCGCAGGTCATCTCGCGGACCGGCGGGGCGCTATTGCTGAGTTCGCTGTACGTCTACCTGCACGCCGCGCTGGTGATCAAGGATCGCGGGCTCCGCGATCTGATCGAGTCGCGCTCGGCGCGGCCGGCGCTGTTGGGAGCGGTGCTCATTACGATCGGCGGCGCCGCGTGGTTCCTCACGATGCCGGAATCGGCCCGGTCGGTGCTCTCGACAGCGGCGGTTCTCAACGTCTTCGCGGCGCTGCTGTTTGCCGTGACGGCGGCCGTGTTCCTGTTTCTCTATTTCGGCCCGTATCGAAATCCCGGCTGGCTGACGCCCGGCTTCGCGATCGCCCTGTTTCTGTTCGGCCTCGTGGCCATGACCACCGGCGAGTTCATCCGCGAGGCGGTCCGCAAACCGTACGTCATCTACAACGTGGTGTTTGGCAATCAGATTCTCGTCGAGGAGGCGATCCCGTTCCGCGAGCAAGGGTACCTGGAGAGCGGCACCTGGACCCGGGCGCACGTGCAGCAGAACTATCCCGAGTTGATGGTCGACGGGCGAATCGACGAGCGCCGCATGCTTTCGCTCGACCGCCAGGACCGGATAGCGCTCGGCGAAGTCCTGTTCCAATACCACTGCAACGACTGCCACGCGGGCCATGAAGGGTATTCAGCGGCGGGCCGCCAGCTTCAGGGCCGCCCCAGGGAGTTGATCCAGACGCTCGTCGAACACCTCGACGAAGTGCACTTCTTCATGCCGCCGTGGTGTGGCACCCATGAAGAGGCTGCCGTATTGACGGAGTACCTCGAGGAAATCGCGCCTCCGCGGCCGAAGTGGATGTTCCCGCGTGCTTCCCAGGCGGCGGGGTTGTCTGAGGCAGGTACGCAATGAGATTCGACGGTGCATGCGCCTGACCCGGCCTCTCGAAGCGAGCCGGAACGTGCCGCACAATCAACCACGGGACCGACAAGATGATTGAGCCGCAGTCGCTGATCGACACCACCATCACCCCGGGTCTTCCGGCGCCGTTCTGGTTCATTCAGTTCCTGAAGGTCCTCGGCTTCTCGCTGCACGAGGTGCCGATGAACCTGTGGTACGCGGGGATCATCTGCTCGATGATCCTCGCCGCCGCCGGGCACCCTCAGGGACGGCGGTTCAGCAGCCGGCTGATGTCGCAGATGCCGGTGCTGATCGCGCTGGGGGTCAATTTCGGGATCGTGCCGCTACTGTTCATCCAGGTCGCGTATTCCAAGCTCTTCTACCCGGCGACGATCCTCATGGCCTGGTTCTGGCTGGCAGTGATCGTGCTGCTGACGCCCGCATACTACGGCGTTTACCTTTACGCCTTCGGATTGTACGACAATGAGCGGACGATGCGCCGCTGGAAGCGCGTCGTCGGCTGGGTCTCGGCGGTGGCGTTCATCCTCATCGGGTTCATCTTTGCCAACGCGCTGACGCTCACCGACAATGTTGCCGCCTGGCCGGAGATCTGGCAGAAGACCAGCGTCGGAGCCGCCGCGACGGGGACCGGGTTGAACCTGGGCGACGCTCGGCTCTGGCCGCGGTGGCTGATGATGTTCGGCATGGCGCTGACCACCACCGCCGCATGGCTGGTGGTCGATCTTGCCTGGTTCGGCGGCCGGGAAGACGACGACTATCGCCGCTGGGCCCCCGAATTCGCGCTCAAGCTATATGCCGTGGGGGCGGTCTGGTACTGGGTCACCGCGGCATGGTACCTCTTCCTCACCTGGCCGACTGAGACGTTACGGGCGATGTTCCTCAGCCCATGGGCGGTCTTGATGGTGCTCACCGGACTGTCGCCGCTGGGCGCGGGAGCGCTGCTGTTCCTGCGGCGCCAGCGAGCCCAGCCGGTCACGCGCGGCTGGGCGACGGCTGTAGGGCTGGCGCAATTCGCCATGCTCCTCATCAACGCGATCAGCCGGCAGGTGGTGCAGAATCACGAAGTGAGCCGCTACTTCGACGTGGCCGGCCAACCGGTCCAGACGCAGTGGAGTTCGCTCGTGGTGTTCCTCGTATCACTGATCGCCGGAATCGCCGGAATCGCCTGGATGCTCGCTCAACTTCCCAAGGCCCACGCTTCCGACACCGCCCACTGACGCCGTGCCGCACGCCCCAACAGGAATGCAACTGTTCTTTCGGGGGCCGTGAAATCGCCGCGTCAGGCTGAGAAGGGCGATCACTCTGACATCATGTGCAACGACGTTGCGTCGAATCGCAACAATAAACGCAGTGTTTCATCCCCATCCTCGCAGCAATCGCGCCCGTCCCCCTTTTCGCCTGGGGAGGAGACTGCTGCCCGAACGATAAGTTCAAGTAGAATGGGCAGGTGATTCGAGTTGAATCTGTTGACAAGCCGTAGCGGCCTATAGGCCCGATGCAATGAGGCAGAAGAAATTGTATCAGTCGGCGGTTGCTGGGGCAATCGGCCTGGTCGCCAGTGTGGTCTTCTGCCTCATTATGGACTGTGAGACGGTGGGGGGAGTGGCTCTTGTTGTTGCTCCCCTTTTCCTGGTATCCATTGCGCTGGTGTTAGTCCTTGAAGCGGCCTCTGCGAGCACCACGGCGAGACTTCCCGCCTTCGTATCTCCCCTGGTGCTCGCCGTTGGTGCCACCGCTTATGCGATATGGGTCGATGCAGAAGCGACAAAGAACACTGGCGGTTCCGATGGAAGTGGGGACGTTGCTCGATTCATGTTGAAAGCCTATCTCGTTGGCCTGGTAGTAGCGTCTGTCTGCTTGGTTGCTCTTGCGCGAAGAAGCGGCGCGCCAGTTGGAAAGGCTCTCGAGAGCGCAGCAGAACAATCCCTTGGCGATCAGAAGAATGCGGCCAAGGAATCTTCCTGAACCTTGAGAAGGTGATGTCAGGGCTTGAACAGTGAATAGGTCTTTCTTGACAGCAAGCTTGTGAGGGAACGGCCAACATTCTGTCGCCGTCGAACTACTGACTCATGTAGCGCACGAGTTGCCTCATGCATCGAGCGTGCATGGCTATCTCGCTTGGTTTCTAATGGAGATCGGCCGGCATGACGAGGCGATTGAACGTCGCCGTTCACGGTTTTCGTTGGGCGCGCAGCATCACATCGAGGTTCTTGTTGTGAATGCTAATGTGAGAAGAGGAGAAGGCAGTTGGAGCCTGTGGGGATACTGATGAGGCTTGGGGACGACTGGGCATCGGCTACGTGGAGTTGAGTGCCAGAGTGGGAAGTGTGCGTCCTGAGAGGAATGCGTCCATCGTTTCCTGTAGGAAGAGGAATGCCGAGCGGCCCCGTTGGGCACACGTGGCAAGCACCGTCCAGATACGCTCACACCACGAGCGTCCTGCTTCGCCGCGCGTCCCCTGGGTGATTTTGCGGTCGATCACGACAAAGCGAAACCGTTGTTCCATGGCGTTGTTTGTGGGCTCAACGCCTGGCGTGTTCAGAAAGCGAAAATAGTGGGTGCCGTGCTTGCAAAAGCGCTTGGCGATGTTCTGGGCTTCGCGGCGGCTGGGCGGACGCTTGGCCACCTTGAGCACGTCGCGTTGAGCACGGTCTGCCGACTGTTTCCAGCGATCCGATCGCAGGATGTCCCGTTGGTGCCACACACGAAAGAGCCGTTTAATCGCCGCCAGCAACCGCTCGCCATAGCCGCGCGTGGCGCGATCCAGCAGTGTGGTCAGGAATTTCACGTCGCGGATCAGGTGCGCCCAACAGAACTGCATGTTGGCCCCGACGTCATCCAAGAACTTGCGGTAGGCGCTGTGATAGTCGCAGCCGACCACGCCGGAAAACGTCTCCCCCAGGAATTCCTTGAGCACGTCCGAGCTCCGCGCCGCGTCGATATGAAACAACGTGAATCTGTCCGGGCCGGGCGCATGGAATCCCCACGTCCAGAACTTCTGGCCGTTCTCCGGATGTCCCGTCTCATCGATGTTGACCATCGTGCATGTGGGCAGCAAGGTTTGCAGTTGTTCATAGCTGGACAGCAAAGCTGCGCTCGCTTTGCCGACAATCTTGACCAGTTGGCCCGTGGAGAAGTCCAACTGGCACACATCGCGCAGGAACGTCTGGATGACCCGGTAGGTCATGTGGCAGGCGCCTTTCTGGTAGGCGATCAAAGCCGACAGACGTGGACCGATCAAGCCTCCCTGTCGGACGGCCTGCGGCAGAGGCGCCGCCGCCACCTGTCCTGTCAGGCAGTGCCGATACAGGCGTGCCCGATGCTCCGTCACTTCGAACAGCTTCGGCAGCAACTCCACTTGCTGGATCGTCTGATATTCGTCCAACGGCACCCACTCCGCCGACAACGAAGCGGCATCCCACTCGTAAGACCAAATCTTATCCACTTGCTCAGGCGGAAAGGGTGGTCGCTCGTGTCGCGGATGTCCTTTCTGTCCACCGGGTCGCCGTTTTCTCTTTCGACCGCCACGGCTCTTCGCATCCGGTCGCGGCGGTTTCACGATATCACTCGAGGGTGGTTTCGACGAGGTCGACGAGTCCTTCTTCGCCGCCGCCAACTGAGCTTCCAGCTGCGCGATCCTCTCGAGCAGCGGTGCAATCGCTTCCTCAATCAAGCGCCGGACTTCGACTTCCGTGTACAGTCTTGCCATGGCCTCCGTGATAACCGATCTCCGGAGATTTCACCAAGATCACTTTTTGACGACCAAGGCATAGAAAACCGTGAACGGCGACGATTGAACACAGTCGCAATGCGGTAAGTTTGTCGCCCGAGTCAGAGACGGCTTCGTTGGTTCACTTCCACGTATTATGGAAGGCTGGCCGGCCCATGGAAGCGCTCGATGAGATGAAGCGATTCCTGGCAATTCGGCCCTCGGAAGAATATGCGAATATGATCAAGGATTGGGAGCCAAGTTCACTGCGAAATCGGGCCGTCGCTGATACTGAGGACGAGTGCGGCCGATGATCGGGTGCCCGTACACAACGAGCGGACCGAGCCTTCAGCATTGCAGGTGTAACGTGGTAGGCAGTCGGTTCGGCCAGGGGGGCTTTCGGGCGACGATCGGCAGACGGCCGAGTCGAAAAGGGACTATGCTTGCGGACTGACGGGATAGGTGACACCGAACGGTTGGTTGACCTTGGAGCGAGTTTCGTAAAGTAAAGGTCAGTGGGGTGAGGGCGGAGGTGCAGTCGCCTGGACGCGGGACTACGAACGAGGGTTGGGCCGCATGGAGGCGGGACTCCAGCGACGGGCCGCTTTAAGGCGGGATTACGAGCAACGGGCGGGGCGGTGACGAAAACGGTGGATATTCGTACGATGCCTTCACTCGCCTCGCGCCCCCCTCGGCACCCCCTCCAGAAACCCTAGAACACTCGCCAATTCCGGCCGGTTCTTGTATTGACAAAAATACATGAACGTGGGTATACTATGGGCCGGCGATGGCGGTCTCCCGTCCGCCGGTACGGCACTGCCCGAAACATCGGGCGGCGCGTGTTCGTTCTTTCTCAATTCGTCACACTCGCCAATGCCCGCCTCCCGGTTGGCCCGCGCTCGTTCCTTGCCCTGAAAGCACCACGCACACGACCGCATCGCTCCTCTTCTAACTCCCAACTTCCAACTCCTGACTTCTGCTCCGTCTCCCTCTAGGAACCGAAACACTTTAGCCATAAGGGTGGAATTACTTGCGTCGAGCCATGTAGCCCGAAAACCCTTCCTGCCTTGCACTTGCCGCCACGCCCCGCAACGTATCCAAACGAAACACCCTCAGGGGCGTTTCGCTTCGCGCCTTGAGAACCGCTTCGGACCCCGCGTCAATGCCGCCGCCCCCTCCAGAAACCCAGAAAAACGGGCCGGTTTCGGCCGATTCTCGTATTGACAAAGGTACATGAACAGAGGTATACTTTACGGTGGCGACGAAGCTTCGTCCGCCGGCGTGGGCCGCCGCTCGACAGGGCGGACCTGTGTTCGTTCATTGACAATCCGACTCCATCACAACTCGCCCGGCCTCTGCCGGCCATCGCGCCGCTTCCCTGCGCCCGCTTTCACGGCGCTGGCGGCGAATTTGTGCAGCCGCTGATGGGGGAAATTCGCGCCAACTTCAACACGTACCTCACAGTGCGTATGAAGTTGCGCTCACCCGCTCGGTGCGAAAGCCCTTCCTCCCTTGTACTTGCCGCCGCGCTCCGTGACGCACGAAACGAAACACTGCGTTTGTTGTTGCGCATCAACGGGGGGTAAGCCGTTCGGACGCTCGACCCATCGGACTTCTGCATTCCAGACAAGCGGATGGAACGCACCGGAGCAGGAAGTGCCTGCGCGCCGGATGTTCGCCTTGCCGAACCGAAGGCCGCGCCTACTCGCCGCACATCGCGGCGAGATTGCGAAGGTAGGCCAGCGCTTCGTCGATCGTTGCGACCAGCAGGCCGCGCTCGTGCCCCCCACGATCGCAGCGGGCCAGCAGTTCCAACTCTTCAAAGCTCTCGTTGGCCTCCAACCGCCGCCGCGAGCGCACGCCAAGCGTGCCGTCGAGAAGTCCGAGCGCTTCGGTGTGATGCTCGATCAACCACTCGGTCCGCGGCGTGATGTATCCGTCGAGCGCTTCCAACCCGGCGGCGATGTGGTCGTCGGGGTCGATGGCTTTCCCCACATCGTGCAACAGCGCGGCGAGGAGAAACTCCTCATCGTACGGCAACCGCTGCCGGGCGAGTTCAAACACCTGCAGGCTGTGGTAGAGCACATCCCCTTCCGGCCGCGTTTTGGGATTCTCCTTGACCTGTTCCAGTGGCACGAGCAGCATCTCGTAGACCTGGAACCGATCGAGCCGAATGTCGCGGCACATCGAGTCATGGTCGGGATACTGCATCTCGGCCATGGCGAGAATCTCGTCGCGCACCTCGCGGTTGCTCGGCAGGTCGGCGGGGTTGAACGGACCGCCGTACACGCGGTTGGCTGCCTTTTTCTTCGCACGGGTGTAGTCTGACTCGCGACGTGAGTACATCATCCGGGCAGCTTCGCGCGCTACCCGGCGGCGTGTCTGATCGTTCGGCATCTTTGATATTCGCTGCCGCGAATGATGAGTGCACTGCAAGAAGACTGGCGGAAGCACTGCGATTCCGCCGAGGTCCGGCCGACGGCCGCTGCAAACAGGACACGCCGCCTGCCGGAATGGTTCAACTGGCCCAGCGGGAAGGAAATTCGAGGAAACAAGAACCGTGGCGGCTGGCCTTCAGGCCAGCCAATGAACGCCAGTACACAGGAATTGTACCACAGCCCCGTTCGCGCGACAACCGCCCGGAGCGCCTCCCTTTGCCGCGCGCCGTCCACCCGAAGTCAATCAGTCATTATCGTCGGGGAACCAGAACGACAAGCTGCCCACTCGGAAGCCCCAGCCGTCGTTGCGGTGAGCCGGCTGATAGCTGTAGGGCACAGTCGGCCCCTGATCGTAGACCGGCCCCGGCCGGAGCGGCTGTGGCACCGGAGGATTCACCGGAACGGGGGCCTCCTGACGGTAATGTTTGCCTGGATAGTAGGGCTGCGGCGCGCTGAGTGTGCCGCCGGGATGGTACCGGTGCGGGTCGTGCAACAGCGGACCGGTGTTGCCCAGGCCGCGCGACTCGCCGCGATAGTAGCTGCCGTAGGGCATCGGTCCAGCGGGTGCGGGGTACCGATAGAAACGGGCATCGCGGGCCGCCTCATATTGCAGCCGAAGCTGTTTTTCCTGCGACTCGCGCCATCGCTCGAGCGCCTCCTCCTCCCGTTCGGCGGCCTCTTCGAGTTCGTCTTCCAGGCGGTCGTACTGGTCGTCGATCCGGTCGCGGTGGGAGCCTCGCGCATAGCGTTTGGCATGGTCTTCGGCCGCCTCGAGGCGTTCCTCCTCGGCCTCCTTCCAGCGCTCGATCTCGCGCTTCCGGGTCTCCTCCCACTTCTTCAGTTGCTTCTTCTGCTCCTCGTACTGCCTCTTCCAGAGGTCCTTGTAGTCGTCGTCGGCCCGAAGCGCCGGAGTGCCCAACAGAACCGCCAGAACCGTCAGAATGCCGAAAACCCAAGTGCTGCGCACGGCCGTCTCCTCCGCTCTCTGAGTGGTGATGAGTATGCCGGAACATCACAGGAACAAATACTGTGCCAACGACGCACCGAACCACTCTGCTGTGGAGTCTATTCCGAAAACCACGTCGGGGCAACCATTTGCAGTCTTCGCTTCGTCCCAGCGGACGGTCGCGGGAGTGGCCGATATGGATCGAATCGACGGCGCGGGCATCACTGCCGCACCACGCCGCCAGGCGGCTTCACAGCCTCTTGCTATGGGGCAGCCGTGTGACCAGAATACGAGTCGACCGCGTAGGTGGTAGCTGTATATACCCTTCCGGAATGGGGCAGACGATGCTTGCGAAGCTGAAGACCTTTTCACTGCTCGGGATCGAGGCGGTGCCGGTTGAGGTGGAGGTCGACGTCTCCCCCAGCGGCTTGCCGAAGTCGATCCTCGTCGGGCTACCCGAAGCAGCCGTCAAGGAGGCCACCCACCGCGTTGAACGGGCGATGGTCAATTCGGGATTCGTCCGCCCGCAGAGCCGTGTGGTGATCAACTTGGCCCCCGCCGATCTGCCGAAGGACGCGGCCTCGTTCGATCTGCCCATGGGGCTTGGCATCCTCGCCGGTAGCGGTCAGTTCGCCTCTGAGGTCTTCGATCGCTACGCCGTGGTAGGCGAACTGGCCCTCGATGGCACGATGCGGCCCGTAAAGGGGGCGCTGTCGATGGCTATCGCCGCCGCGGCGAGAGACGACGTCCGCGGGCTGATCGTCCCGGCCGAGAACGCGGCCGAAGCGGCCGTCGTTGAAGATATTGAGGTCTTTCCCGTCTCCAGCCTCGCCCAGGCAGTCGGCTTCCTCGCCGGTGAGATCGAGATCGAACCGGCACCGTCGCGGCTGGATGAACTGTTTCGCGACCTGTCGCGGTACGATGAGGACTTCTGCGACGTCCGCGGCCAGGAAATGGCCAAACGGGCAATCACCGTGGCCGCGGCCGGAATGCACAATCTCCTGATGCTCGGCCCACCCGGTTCCGGCAAAACGATGCTGGCCAAGCGCGTGCCGACGATCCTGCCCGATCTTTCACCGAGCGAATCGATCGAGACGACCCGGATCTACTCGGCACTGGGGCGGCTCAAGCCGGGTCAACCGCTGCTGGCGACGCGCCCCTTCCGCTCACCGCACCACACGATCTCCAACGCCGGGCTGGTGGGCGGCGGTTCGCCGCCGGCACCCGGCGAGATCAGCCTGGCCCACAATGGCGTGCTGTTTCTCGACGAACTCCCGGAATTCAGCCGGCCGACACTCGAAGTATTGCGGCAGCCGCTGGAAGAGGGCACGGTAACGATCTCGCGGGCGCTGGCATCGAGCACCTTTCCCGCCAACTTCATGCTCATTGCCGCCTTGAACCCGTGCCCCTGCGGCTACCGCGGCGACAGCCGCCGGCAGTGTCATTGCACTGTGCCCCAAATCGAAAGGTACATGTCAAAAATCAGCGGGCCGCTGCTCGATCGCATCGACATTCACATCGAAGTCCCGGCCGTGCCGTTTCGCGAGCTGAGCGGCGGCACACCGGGGACCTCGAGCGGCCAGATGCGCGAGCAGGTGGTCGCCGCCCGGGTGATCCAGGCCGAACGGTTCCGCGGCAGCCGCACCCGTTACAACGGCGACATGTCCCACCGCCAGACGAGGCAATTCTGCAAACTCGACGCCGAGGGACAGAACATCCTCCGGGCGGCGATGAGCGAATTAGGCCTCTCCGCCCGGGCCCACGACAAGGTTCTCCGCGTCGCCCGGACCATCGCCGACCTCGACCGCAGCACCGATGTCCGACCTTCTCACCTCAACGAGGCGATCAACTACCGCATGCTCGACCGGGGGCTGTGGACGTGACGAAAAGGGATCGCGGAGTATAATTCGCTGTATGAGGAACGTCCTGAATGGGCTATTTCCATTTCCTTTGGACAGATGATATCCTGGCTCATCTGGGAGAGCATGGTGTAAGCCGCGATGAGTTCGAGAGTGTGGTCACACGGCCCGAGCGGCGCGGCGAGAGTCGAACGAGTGGAAGGCCATGTTGCTGGGGCAGAACGGCGGATGGGCGGTACCTGATCTGCGTTTACGAGTATATCGACGTGCTGACGATCGTTCCGGTTACTGCATACGAAGTCTCGCGTCATGGCAATCAGCCGGTGAGTGAGGAGTAGTGGCCATGAGCGTTAAGCAGATTCCAGATGAGTTGCTTGCTCAAATCGAGCGCGACAGGGAGCTGATCGAGCAGGAACTTCCCGAGTTGACCGAGCGCGATGTGCGTATGCGCGAGGCAGCGGACGAGAATACCTTGAGCGGCCATCTGCGACGGGCGATCCATCAGAGCCGTCGTCCGCTTCGGGACATTGCTGCGGACGCCGGCATCCCATCGACTTGTCTGTGTGACTTCCTGGAAGGGGAGCGAACGTTGCGGTCCGACGTGCTCGATCGTCTCGCGCAAGCCGCAAGCGTAACGATCTCGCTGGTCGCGGGCGGAACGGATTGACCCGTCGGCGCGTAATCAGGATTCGCCTCGGCAAAGATCTTGAGGCCGCATCGAGGTTTGCCGTCTGAGCCCCGAAGAGCATACGCAATTACTGAAGACTCACCAAATCAGACCTGCAAATCCGACTGCCGTTAAATCGTTGATCATTGCGCGATCAATGCACTGCTGTCGGCGGCCTGGCGCAATCCTTGGCCTACTGCCGCGGCCCAGACGCCGCAGGGCGTTTGACGCCGCCAATCACGACGGGGCCCGCCTTCGAGCGGCCATCACGCCAGAGATCGTACTGTGGGTCCGCGTAGCGGTCGAAGAAGGCCGTCAGACGCTCGCGCATCTGGGCCTCCCGAGCGGAGGATGGCGTGCTTCCGGCGAGATTTTGCTTTTCGCCCGGATCCCGAGCCAGATCGTAAAGTTCGTCGGGACCGGCGGGGAAACGGCGGGTGTACTTCCAGTCGGCCGTGCGGATCATCCGCGAGTCTTCAAACTCGTAGAAGATCTCGTTCTTCCACTCGATCAATTGACCGCGAAGTACGGGCGAATAGTCGCGGCCGGGCGAAGGGGGCGAGACGGGCATGCGATCGGCCAAGCCGAGGTACCGGAGTAGCGTAATGAGAAAGTCGTAGTTGGAGACCATCAAGTCGCTCGTCCTCCCGTTGGAAATGCCCGCCGGATCTCGCCAGATTAAGGGGACGTGGCACGTCTCGTCAAAAGTGTGCAGTGGCTGGGAGTGGTCACCCATGCCCCACATGCCGTGGTGACCGCCGCAGAGCCCCTGATCGGCCGTGAAAATGACCACTGTCTTCTCATCGAGGCCGCGCTGGCGAAGGGCGGCCATCACCCGGCCGACGCCATCGTCGACGCCGCTGATCTCGGCGGCGTAGCGGCGGATCGCCACCGGATTGTTGACGAACTGGCGCGTTGCCCGAAGCCACGGGTGGATCGGCTCCCGGGGAAAGGAAAGCATCGGCTGATCGGCATATCGAGCACCGTGGCGGTTCCTGGCCGGTTCATTGAGCGACTGTCCCAGGCCGTAGGGTCCGTTGTAGGTCAGGAGCAGGAAGAACGGCTCATCCTTGACCTGGTCGAGAAACCGCAGCGCGTGCTCGGTCCAGAAATCGGTGAGGTAGGAGGGCTCGCGGCGCACCTTCCCTTCATCGATCACCTCGGCGTCGTAGAACGTGGTGGTGTGGCCATGCGGCATCGTGATCCAGTAGCGGAAGCCATCCTGCGGGCGCAGGTTGTCGCCCAGGTGCCATTTGCCCACGAGCCCGCACGTATACCCGGCTTCGCTGAGAATCTCGGGCAAGCTGCAAAACTCGGCAATTGTGTTGTACGCCTCCGGGCCGACCTGCGCGCCACCCGCGCCAAGATAGCGGTGCACGCCGTGCTGCGACGGCAGAAGTCCCGTGAGCCACGTAGCCCGCGTGGGTGAGCACACGGCATTGGAGCTGTAGCAACGGCTGAAGCGGATGCCTTCCGCGGCCAGACGGTCGATGTTCGGTGTGGCGATCTCCGGATTGCCGTAGCAGCCGAGCGTCCACGCCCCGTGATTGTCGGTCATGATGAGAACGACATTGGGGGCGGACACAGGATCGGCGGCAACGGTCGGAGACACCCAGGGAAACAACGAGAGAAGAGTGACGGCGGCGAGTCTCATCTTGTTTCAATCCTCGCTGTCCAACGCGTGCTGCCTGGACCGATCACTTTTTCCACGAGAGCGACTTGATCTTGATGTAGTCGCCCGGCCGACCATCGGCAACGGGATCCAGGCGGATGCCGGTGATCGCGCCGCGGTAGCCGGGAGTGGAGGCCAGATCAAGTTCATAGACGCGGTACTCCCCGTCGGGCACAAGCTCGAAAGTGAGGCTTCTGTCGGTGCTGAAGCGGGGTTCGCCGTGAGTCGTCCAGAGAAGACGCGCCCGGGTGTACTGGGTGCGGCAGGCGGCGGTGAGGTAGAGCTTCGGGACCTCGGCAGCTTGCCAGAATCCGGCCGGCGCAATCAGTTGAGGAGCCTTCTGCTCCAAGCGGACGTGAAGCTCCCCGCGAATTGGCCAGCCCTCGTCGACCGCATTGCGATAGACCCAGTGCTGGCGGTCCTTTTCGAAATGGTAGTCAGGCGGCGAAGGGCGCGGCGCTTGGGCGTATACGAACTCTCGTATCTCGTCGAGAGTGCCGACGATAAGGACGTACTGGTACTCGTACACGATGTTATGGTCGAGTATCTCCTGGTGCAGCGGCGACAGATAACCGGTCGGGGCGTCCTTGCTGCCGCCCTTGCCGGGTACGCCGAAGAAGCCGCCAACGAATGAATACGCGCCCGGATGATAGACGCCCACTCCGTGGTCGTTGTCGTGGACCAGAGCGGCCCAGTTCTCCGTGGCCCGCCAATGTTCCCAAGGCGAGCCGCCCGCATCGGCAAAGCTCGTCCAAGTCTTCTTGAAACGCGTGAGTTCGCCGCCGGTGAACGGCTGATCGCCCACGTAGCTCATCACGCGATACCAGGGGCCGTTGGTGTAGACGGCCGGGAGTTCCTGAGAGCGGCCCGCGTACTGGGTCCGATCACTGCGGGCGTTGTTGAGCCGGCTCCGCACATGGACCGTTTTGCCTTCAAGGCGAATCCAGCTCTCAAAAGTGCACTCGCCAGGCTCGTTGTCCAGTGGCCATTGCATGGGAATGCACTTCACGTAGATCGACTCGCCGTCGTTGCGATGCTCGACGATCCGCGAACGGTTCCCGGCACAATCGCCCGACTGGATCGGATTCCAGCCGAGCCCGGCCCAAACCTCCGCCGGTTGCTGACCGTCCGGGGCAAACGGATTGGGGCCCGAGTAGAACGACATCTGGATCTGACGGCCCCAGTCGTGGCTGTTGATCATGTTGGCTTCGCCAGCCGCGGCGAGGTATGTGATCGACCCGCCGAGACTCAGGTTCGCACCCACGCGAACCTGCCCGTTGTCGAGATAGCTGATCGTCTCCTCGGCAGCATGCTTGTTCTCCGGTTCCGCTGCGGCGGAAAGAACCGTCGCTTGCAGAAGCAAGACTGGCAGAACAAGAACTCGGCAATGACGCAAGGTAGGGAATGTCATGTCATTTCGCCGTTGCTTCGGCAGGCTTGGAGGGAAAGAGCAGAACAAACAGCACCAGGCAGCCGGCGCAGATGGCGGCGCAGGAAAGCCAGATGCTGGTCCAGTCGCGAACCGTAGCTGCGCCGGAACCGGTAGTGAACCACTTACCGATCTGGCCGCTCACGAATCCGCCGACGAAGAACCCCAGCGCGAGGACGAAGGTGCCGTAGATCGTCTGCATACTGCCACGGATGTCGGCCATGGCGATGCGATCGACGTAGATGTAGCCCACCGCCATGAAGCAGCCGAAGCAGAAGCCATGCAACGCCTGCCCGGCGGCGCCGAGGATGAGCTTGCCTGTGAATGGCGGATCGAGGCTGAACACCAGCGCGAAGAGCAGGCAGCGAGCCAGGTAGGCGGCGATTCCCAGCAGCATCGTTCCTTTGAAGCCAAGCCGCTTGATAAACAGGCCCAGGACTGCCAGCACGACCAGTTCGCAAATCTGGCCCACCGAGCTGATGGTCTGCTCGTACGCACCCCAGTCGCCGGTGTCGAGAATCGCCCGCATGAAGGGGCTGTACCAGACGATGACAAACTGGTGAGCGATGGCGATGAAGAAACTGACCACGACCAGCACGAGGAAATCTCGCTGGCGGAGCATAGCGACCACCGCACCCGGTGCATAGGGACGTTCCTTCTGTTGCTTCGGTGGGGTGTGGGGCAGCGTGAGGCTGTAGATGCCCATCGCCAGGCCGACGATCCCGGAAAGGATGAAGGCGAAGCTTCGGGCGCGATCCAATTCGGTTCCGTCGAGGCCGCGGAGCCACCAGAACTCGACGAGGTAGGCGGGCACGATGTAGCCCAACGTGCCGAAAAGCCTCACCCAGGGAAACTCCAGATCACTCTTCTTCAGGTGCTGAAAGGCGAGCGAGTTGGTGAGCATCATCGTGGGCACATAGAGGACCGAGTAGGCCGTTCCCAACAGGATTACCGGCCAGACTTCGGTCTGCGTCGCCAATGCGAGCATGAGCAGTCCGCCAGCGAAATGGCAGGCGGCCATCACCCGTTCCGTGGCGAAGAGGCGGTCGACAAGCTGGCCGAAGATGAACGGGGCGAGGATCGGACCGACGGCGAGCGCCGAACTGAAGATGCCCACCTGCATGGCGGTGAAGCCGAGCGACCGCTCGACGTAAACCGAAGCGATCGGCAGGTATGCGCCTTGCACGAAGTACTGCAGGAACATCATCACCGACAGCCGCGAGAGCATGACTGATGACGACCGTTCGCGGGAGATACCGTTCGCCAGCAAGGGATCATTGGTCATGAGAAGACCCCGGGGAAGATGTGTTGATGTTGTCGTCGGCCGAGCATGGCGGTAAACGTTGCCTAGCGGGCCGCCTTTGCCGCCGCCTTGCCGGATCGACGTTGGAACGTCGTCGGCCAATTGGGATCGTCGATGCGAGCCTTCTTCATGAGGACCTCGGCGCGGGCGACCAGATCCGGCTTGTCTCGCGCAAGATCCTGCGTCTCGCCGCGATCGCTATCGAGGTCGTAAAGTTCGATTGGTGCAGCCGGCCCGTTGCGAACCGCTTTCCAGTTGCCAAAACGGATGGCCTGGATAAAACGTCCCTCGTGAAGCTCCCAGTAGAAGTAATCCCGCTTCGGCGCCGGGCCGCCACGGAGCATGCCAACCAGCGAATAGCCGCTGGGCCTGTACGACGAAGGTGGCTGCACACCGGCCAGTTCGGCCGCGGTAGGCAGAAAATCCCAGAACGCCCACGGTTCGTCGCACAGCCGCCCCGCCGGGACCACGCTCGGCCAGCGGGCAATCGCCGCTTGCCGAAGGCCCCCTTCATACATCGAACGCTTGAAGCCTCGAAGCCCGTTGTTGGCCTGCTCGAACAGTCGGCCCATGGGTGATTGCGGCTCGAACGACGAGCCGTTGTCGCCCGCGACGAAGACCAGCGTCCGTTCATCGAGGCCAAGTTCTTCAAGCAGGTCGAGGAGGCGTCCGACGTCGCTGTCGAGCCTCGTGACCTGCGCGGCGTAAGCCTTCTGCTGAGGCGTCCAGTCGGTCGCGGCGTATTGGCCGAAATTGTCGATTTCATTCCTGCCATGCGGCAGGGTTATCGAGTAGAACAGGAAGAACGGATGGTCTTTCTGCTTGCGCACCCAGTTGAGCGTCTCATCGGCGATCAGGTCCTGGGCGTAGATCGGGCCGACTCCTTTGCCATCGTTGCCGGGCAGCTCGAATCGCTGGTCGTTGTTGTAAAGATACGTGGGAAAGTAACTGTGTGCATGGCGTTGGCAGTTGTAGCCAAAGAAGTGGTCGAAGCCTACCTTGAGTGGACTACCCGGCGTATCGAACATGCCCATGCCCCACTTGCCGATACACGCGGTGGCGTACCCGGCGTCCTTCAGCGGCCTGGCGACGGTGAAGGTGCCTGCAGGCAGCGGCATCTGGCCCTCCGGCTGGATCTCGCGGTTCGCCCGGATCGGGCAGTGTCCCATGTCGAGGCCGGTGATCAGCGACGCCCGCGATGGGGCGCAGACCGTGGTGCCGCTATAGGCCTGGGTGAACCGGGTCCCCTCGGCGGCCATGCGGTCCAGACGCGGCGTCTTGATGAGCTTCTGACCGTAGCAGCCGAGGTCGCCCTGGGCGAGGTCGTCGGCCAGGACGAAGATCATGTTTGGCTTCTGTTCGGCGGCGGTTGCTGAGGCAAGAAAGCCTCCAATGGCCATGGCGAACAGCAATCCGGTAATTCTGGGACGCATGGAAATCTCACCTGTCACGGATGGGCTAATTGTGCGGGTCAGGAGTCCAGCCTGGTTCCCCGTTTGCCGGGACGATCGATCCGGATTGCGGATGTAGGCCACGCTGCCGGGTTGCTGGACCGGACCGGAGATATACTATAAAGCACACGGCTCTACCGCACGAGATGCTCGCCGAGAAAAGGAGTAGCCATGCCCCAACGCCACGTTTTTGCACCTTGCCTGATTCGACCTGTCGGACGCCGCGTCTTCTGGGCGGCGATGCTTGTGTTCGCCGCGATTGCCACCGACGAGCGGGGGCAGGCGGAAGAACTGCTCACACCGCGTCGAGTGGCTGAACTGCGGGCCGTCGGAGCCGCGGCTGTCTCGCCGGACGGGCAATTGGTGGCCTACACACTGAGCGTTCCTCGCAAGCTGCTCGAAGAGGATGACGGGTCGGCTTGGACGGAATTGCACGTGGTCGACGCCAATGGCAAGTCGCGACCTTTTGTGACCGGCAAGGTAAATGTGTCAGATATAGGATGGATGCCCGATGGCCGATCGGTCGTCTTTGTGGCGAAGCGGAATGACGATGCCCATGCCGCGCTATACGCGATCCCCGTCGACGGCGGCGAAGCGCGAAGGTTGGTGAAACTCGATTCCGACGTCAGCGGCCCGGCATTCAGCCCTGACGGGAAGATGGTGGCCCTGCTCGCCCAGGAGCCGCTTTCCAAGGAGCAGCAGGATTATCGCGACAAGGGATTCAATCCCGAGATCTATGAAGAGGATGCCCGGCCGACGAAGGTGTGGATTGCGGCGGTCGATGGCTCCCAGAAACCCCGATCGCTCAATCTGACCGGCTCCGCGTCGTACGTCGAGTGGAGCCCGACAGCGCGACAGTTGCTCGTTGTACTCGCGCCTCGCCCCCTGGTCGACGACAGCTATATGTTCAAACGAGTTCACATCGTCGATGTCGATACAGGCAAGGAACTCGACCGCATCGATAATCCCGGCAAGCTGGGCCAGGTGTCCTGGAGTCCCGACGGCAAGCACGTGGCGATGATCGCGGGCGTCGACGTGAATGATCCGGCTGATGGCCATCTGATGGTCGCCCCCGTGCCCGGCGGAGGAGCCCCGCGCGACCTGATGCCCGATTATCAAGCGCACGTCAACTCGTTTGCCTGGAAGGATGCCAAGACGCTCGTCTGGATCGCCGATGAAGGAACTGGGACGACGCTCGGAGAAGTTGGCCTTCAAGGTCCGCGACGCGTTCGCTCGAACGGTCCCGGCCCGGTGCTGGGCGGCTTGTCGCTCAGCGACAATGGCCAGGCTATGGCCGCCACCGGCAGCGCGCCCGAGCACCCGCCGGAGGCTTTCTTGATTCCGAATGCCGACTCGGCTGCGAAGCGGCTGACGTCGAGTAATCCTTGGCTCAAGGATATCTGTCTGGCCAAGCAGGAAGTGGTCAAATGGAAGGCGGCCGACGGGTTGGAGTTGGAGGGGGTGCTGGTATACCCGGTGAACTACGAAGAGGGCAGACGCTATCCGTTGATCCTCTCGGTTCATGGCGGCCCGGAGGCCCACGTGAGTAACGGGTGGGTGACCAGCTATTCCCAGCCGGGCCAAACCGCGGCCGCCCGCGGGTTTGCCGTCTTTTCTCCAAACTATCGCGGCAGCACGGGGCGGGGAGTGGAGTTTTCGAAAATGGGGCAGGCCGACGCGGCCGGCAAGGAATTTCAGGACCTGGTAGACGCCGTCGATCACTTGGCGGCAATCGGCCTCGTCGACAAGACGAAGGTCGGCATCACAGGTGGTTCCTATGGCGGCTATGCCTCGGCTTGGGGCGCGACCTACTATTCCGAGCGGTTCGCTGCGAGCGTGATGTTCGTGGGGATCAGCGACAACGTGTCGAAGCTGGGTACGACCGACATTCCCGAGGAGATGTACCTGGTGCACCACCGCAAGCGGCTGTGGGAAGACTGGGACTATTTCCTCGAGCGAAGCCCCATTCGGCACGTTGAGAAGGCGCAGACTCCAACACTGATTCTCCACGGCAAGGTCGATCCCCGGGTCCACCCGTCACAGTCGCTGGAACTGTATCGCCATCTGAAGACGATCGGCAAAGCTCCGGTGCGGCTGATCCTCTATCCGGGCGAAGGGCACGGCAACCGTCGTGCGGCGACGCGGTTTGACTACAACGTGCGGATGCTCCGCTGGATGGAGCACTACCTGCAGGGCCCCGGCGGCGATCCGCCGAGCGCGGAGATCGACTACACGGCGGAGTTGGGGAAGAAATGACCGAGCTTTGAAGGTTGCTTACGCCGCGGATCGGCTGCGGCGTAAGCATGTCGATATCTCGCGATTGGAGGGCGCCGGCTACGAGGCGCTACCGCGCCGCGGGGCGGCGCTTGGGAGGACTGAGCGGTTCGGGCGGGCCAGCCTGTTCACGGAACTGGTCTTCGCAGCTCTGCCAGAGGGCGGAAAGCTGCTCGACCTTGTCGGGATGCTTCGAAGCGAGATTATCTGACTCGATCCGATCGGCAGCGATGCGGTAGAGCTCCCAGGGGCCTTCGCTCGTTGCACTGCCTGCGGATACCAGTTTCCAGTCGCCGACGCGAATAGCCCGGTGGTTCGTGTGGTGCCAGTACAAATAGGGACGGTCGATCGAAGCATCGGTCGAGAAGGCTGGCGCCAGGCTGCGTCCGGGGAGTTCTGGCGGTGTGAGGCCGTTCCAGTTGCCCGGCGGGTCGGCCGCGGCCAACTCCAGAAGCGTGGGAGCGAAATCGATGAAATGTCCCGGCGTATGCCGCCATGCGCCGCGATCACGAATGCCCGCCGGCCAGTGGACAATGAGCGGCGAGGCAATGCCCCCCTCATGCACCCAGTGCTTGTGAAGACGGAACGGCGTATTGGAAGCGGTTGACCAACCGGGGCCCAGGCAGAGAAACGTCTTTGCCGATCCCGGGGGGGCGGAGGGGTCATGCCCGTCGCCGCGGATGATCTGCTCGGCGCTCGCGCCGTTGTCGGAGACGAAGAACACCACGGTGTTCTCGAGCGCGCCCATCGCACGGATCTGATCGAGCACGCGACCGATCTCACGGTCCATGCGATCCACCATCGCGGCATGGATGGCCATCTTGGTAGCCTGGAAGCGCTTCTGTTCGTCGCTCAGTTCATCCCAGGCCACCGCGTAACCGGCTTCGCCGGGGCCGATCTGCTGCTGCAACTCTTCCTCGGGTAGATTCCAGGGGGGGATCGTCTCCCGGTCGCGCTCGGAAAGCGGACCGTCAACGATGCCCATTTCGCGCATCCGCTGGAGTCGCTCGCGGCGGATGGCGTCCCAACCGGCCAAGTAACGGTCGCGATAGCGATCGATATCGGCCTGGAGGGCGTGGAGCGGGAAGTGCGGCGAGGTGAAAGCAACGTAGGCCAGGAACGGGTTGCCAGCATGGCTCTCGGCATGATCCTTAAGGAAGCCGATCGCGTAGTCGGCAATCGTCGTAGTCAGGTAGAAATCGGTCCCCTCGGGAACTGGCGGCAGCCGCCGGTCATCGAGCAGAGCGTTCTGAGGTGAGAAGAACCGATTGTGGTCTTCGATGGAGTACGAGCGGTCGAAGCCGCCATCGGCGACTGGTCGCGGTGCCCCGGGCAGATGCCACTTGCCGGAGTGGTACGCCCGATAGCCCAAGGGCTTCAGATAATGCGGCAGCACCCGTGCCCAGCGGGGCAATTTCCCTTTGGGCGGGTCCATGCGGACCTGTTGGGCATAGTAGCCAGTGAGAATGCAGGTGCGCGAGGGCCAGCAGCGAGCCGTCGAGTACATCTGGGTGAACCGCAGACCTTCAGCGGCCAACCGGTCGAGATGGGGCGTGGCAATCTCTCCGCCATAGCAGCCCAGATCGGAGAATCCCATGTCGTCGGCTACGACGATGAGAAAGTTGGGCCGAGCGGCTGACGAGACGCCCGGTTCGGCCGGCCAAGTCGGACGGGACATGAGGGAAACGAACAGAATCGCGGTGAAGCAGACGAAGATCGACTTTGCCGCGAAACGGACGCCCGGCTGGAGATTGATATGCATCACGTTACCTGTCGAAAAAGGGAACTCAGCGCGGCTCGATGGTCAGCACAAGTTTTGCCGTGGCCTTCTCGCCATGAATATTCGTGCGATGGACCGTTACCAGATACTGCCCCGGATGGTAATAGCGGTGACTGGTGAGCGCGTACCCGTCTTTGGCCAGAGTGTGGGCATTTCCGTCGGACTGGGTCATCGCAGGGGGGGAGCCATCACCAAAGTCCCAGACTTCATAACCGTCCTTGGGGTCTACGTTGAACGTGCGGGCCTTGAACGTGACGGTGTCGCCGACCTTGATATTCCACGTTGGGAAATACGCGGCGTGAATCGCTGGAACGGTCGATTTGGCCTCGGTCGCCTTGGGATCAAAGACCTGAACCACGGCCAGATCGAACGCAATATTTCCTTCGTCGTCGATCACCTTGAGCAGTTCGGAGTACTGGCCCGGCTTGTCGTAAGTTCTCACGAGCTTCGCGCCCGTGGGACGCTCGCCATCGTCCAACAACCAGATATACTGCTTGATTGACTGGGGTCCGCGGGCGCTCCAGGAGCGGCTGCCGTCGAGCGTCACTTCTTCGCCAACCCAAGTGACAATGTGCGGTCGGGCTACGGCGACCAACGGTTCGGGATGCTGCTGCTGGTAGGCCTGCCAGGCGAAGGCATAGGCATCGATGATGCCATACCGACCGCTGGGCTGGGGACCCTGAATGTCAAAATGCAGGTGCGACCAGCCGCCGCTTCCTCCTTCCTTGCCCAAGAGGCCAATCCGATCGCCCATGCGCAACTTCTTACCGAGCGTGATCGACCCGTCGATCTCGAACAGATGGCTGTAGCGGTAGTACCAGCCGCGGTCGTCGCGGAGATAGACGACGTCGTAACGCGGCTTGACCGTGGGAGGGTATTCGTCAGGATTGAAAAGCTCGCCGCGGGCCGAGACCACGACCCCGTCGGTGGCGGCGACCACTTCGACCAGCCCCTCGGCACCCCCGAAGTCGAGCCCGTAGTGATAGTAAACCTTCTTCTGGCCAGGCAGGTCGCAGGCATTCACATAGCAGGGATCGTTGCCCATCTGCGTGTCGCTGGAAAACCAGCGGGCATTCAGCGGATAGCCGAAGCTCTCCGGCCGGATCCATGGCGAGCCGGCGGGCCACAGCCGTAGCCGGGCATCGGCGTCGAGCGCCCAGGCGTTGTTGCCGCTGGAGTTTTCAACGAAGCCCTTTGTAACCGGGCAATCGATCTGCACTCCGCCCACTTCAATTGGCAGGTTATACATCGCCGATTCCAGCGTGGCCGTCTCGCCGTTGACTTCAACGGTGACCTCGGCACGGCGGACTGCCCCTCTCAGAGTGTCGCGCGATTCTTTCAGGTCGATCAGTTTCACCGTGGCTTGGCGGCGATCGGAGAGCCGGATTGTCTCTTCCTGTCCCAGTTTGAGGTCGATGGTCCGCATCAGCGGCTCGATGGTCGGCTTGCCCATTTCCTCGTCCGCCAGCACCGCCGGACTCAGGACCAAAAGGACGATGGGAAACAAGGGTCTCATGGGGAATTCCTTTGGGAACGCCGGCGCCGGACTGTCTGCTCACCACTTTACACGATCAAGCCCGGTATGCAAACATGGCAGGAATCGCTCGACAGACGTTATGCCTGTCGCGACAATTGCGGCGAAAGAAACGAGGTTGCCATTATGACCGCGAGAATCGGCGAACCTGTTCCAGCCTTCAGCCTGATGAGCGTCAGTGCGAAGGATCAGCAACCCCGGCCCGTGTCGGTGAAGGATTACGCCGGACGCTGGTTAGTGATCATCTTCTATCCGCGCGACTTCTCGTTCGTCTGCCCGACCGAATTGACGGCGTTCAGCGCCCGGCTGGCGGAGTTCACCCGGCGAGGCTGCGAACTGTTGGGAATCAGCGTCGATCGCATCGACCTGCATCGGGAATGGTTGACGACGCCGGTCGACCAGGGTGGGCTCGGTCCGCTGCAGTTTCCGCTGGCCTCCGATCCGCAGGGAGTGGCGGCCCGCGGTTTCGGGGTGTGGGTCGAAGAGCGGCAGGTCTCGACGCGCGGGTTGTTCATCATCGATCCGGAGGGAATGTTGCAGTATTCGGTGGTCCACAACCTCAGCGTGGGACGCAACCCGGAAGAGGTCTTACGGGTGCTCGACGCCCTGCGGACCGGAGGTCTCTGCCCGGCGAGTTGGACCGCGGCCGACGGCACGATCGATCCGGAGCGGGCCCTTCAGCCGGGTAGGATGTTGGGGCACTACCGCATCCGCGCTCCCTTGGGAAGCGGCACGTTCGGAGCCGTGTTTTCTGCCTGGGACTTGTGGCTGGAGCGGACGGTCGCCATCAAGGTGCTCAAGCGGGCGCTATTCGAGTCGCGCGAGGCACTTCGGGCCGAGGCGCGGGCGGCGGCGAGACTGAATCACCCGCATGTGTGCACGGTCTACTCAGTCGAGGAAGTGGAAGGCCTGCCACTGATCGCCATGGAGTACATCGACGGCCGGTCGTTGGCGGCGTTGCTCGATGAGGCGTGGGAACCCGGCGCAGCCATCGGCCTGGCCCGGCAGATCGCGGCCGGTTTGGCGGCTGCACATGCACAAGGTGTGGTTCACGGCGATCTGAAACCGGCGAACGTCATGGTGGCCAAAGACGGAACGGCGAAGCTTCTCGATTTCGGTCTGTCGCTCTCACAGAAGAGCATTGCCAAGCCGGCCGAGCGCCGACCAGCAGCGGAAACGGCGGCGGGTCTCGACATCGCCATCAATCTCGCGGGGTCTGACGCCACGGTGGAATTCGATGAACTGAGCTGGGAGCAAGGCGCTATTCGCGGGACGCCGGCCTATATGTCGCCCGAGCAGGCTCGCGGCCTGCCAGGCACGCCCGCCAGCGATGTCTTCTCTTTCGGGCTGACCTTCTTTGAAATGCTCACGGGCCGCCGGGCGCTGGTGGAGAGTTCGGCCGTCAAGCTGCTTCTGCGGCTGGAGTCGGAGGATCTGGCATCGTGGCTCGCGCAGCAATTGGAGGATCCCTACCGCCGACTCGTGCTGCAACTGCTGGCCCGCGAGCCCGACGAGCGGCCCCCCATGAGTGACGTGGTCGAACGGCTGGCGATGATTCAGTAGGTGGACAGGTCACGCGGGTGGCGCCGGACTGGGAAGAACCCGTTTGTGCGACGGCCCGCTTCGCCTCCATGCTTTTCGGCGACTGTTCGTCACACAGCCAGCCATCGTGTAAACGAACTCTGCGCCCGTTCGCCCCGCACCCGCCCAACCGAGGCGCCGTTCCAGCAACCGCCGCAACGGTGTTTAGCGGCACGGGCGATTATCGAGACCGTGTCTCAATAAAACCGACCCTGCTGCCGACACAGCCTTCCCGATGGCCAGGCGAAAACTACTGGTCCGTAAGGCCCCGGCCCGGATCCGCCTTAATTTCTATCGGGGTCCCTTGACGCCCGTACAAAGACCCCTATATTAAACGGCGCTTAACCGGTGCGTCTGAGGTGTGCGCGCCTGGTTCTCTGGGGTTGGCAGGCAGGTTCATTCTCATCCGCGACGGCGGGGCATCCACGTCAGCGTCACTCGTTTACCCTGCTTCTAGGGCCTCTCGGAAGGAAGGTGGCACGTATGCGCACTACCATTCAATTGTCGCCGATGCGCCCCCGGACGCGTCGCACGCGGGGGTTCACGCTGGTTGAACTTCTGGTTGTCATAGCAATCATCGGAATCCTGATCGCGCTGTTGTTACCCGCCGTTCAAGCTGCCCGCGAGGCGGCACGGCGCTCGCAGTGCTCCAACAATCTCAAGCAGATCGGCCTATCGCTCCACAACTACCACGACATTCACAAGGTCTTTCCGCCTGCCCTGTTGAACAGCGGTCGGATGGCCAACGCGACCACCAACAACTACTTCACAGGCTTATCGAAGAATACCACTGGCTGGGCCATGCTCCTGCCGTTCATCGAACAAGGTGCGCTGTTCGACAAGTACAACTTCAACGTCTGCTCGAGCATGTCGAACATCCACGGCTCGTACTCCGGCTTCATTCCCATCGTCGGTGACGATGACCCGACGAACACGGTGACAAGCAACAACATGAACACCACGGTCCGACTGACTTTCCTGGAGTGCCCTTCGGCGGATACCGTTGGCGAGCAGCGGACGAACCAGGCCGGCACAACCGACACCTACAGCATGAGGAACGCTTGGCGGACAAATTACCTGTTCTCTACCGGTAGTTACACCGACACCAGTGCTCCGTACAAGAACTACGGCTCCGATATCCGCCGCGGGGCGTTCGGCAATAACGGGGCCGCAACGTTCGCCATGATGACGGACGGGTCCAGCAATTGTCTCGCGGTAGGCGAGGCGATCGGCGGCAAGCACAAAACCTCGGCGAACTACGGCCCATGGGGCCTCACCGGGACGCATACCTGCTGCCACGGCTACGTTCCCAGCAATTCGTCTACCACCGTCAACCCAACTGCGACGCATCGGATGAACTTCAACATCAACGCCTCTTACACGGATACCAACACCGGGACGTTCTACCCGAACAAGACCTATGCCTGGGTATTCAGCAGCCTGCACCCCGGCGGAGCGCAGTTCGTATTCGCCGACGGACGAGTGCAGTTCCTCTCTGAGACGATCGACTATTCGACTCTCTGCCGATTGGCCTACATCGCCGATGGTGAGGTTACCGGCGAGTACTGAGGAACGAACGGCCTTCTTGAACTTCAGGTTGATAGCGTAACGAGGGCGACCAACGGGAGTTCGGCTCAAGGAAAAAGGGTTTGAAGGTGTTGCGTTATCATCCGAACACCAATGGATCTCGTTCTCCCGGTGCCGGGGTCGAGCATGGCCCGGCCCCAGCACCGTTCCCTCTTGCATCCGGGGTATGATCATGCGACGAAACGAATTCTTCGTCTGGATTCTCGGGATCTCATCGTTGGTCTTCTTGTCAGGTTGTGCCGGCGAGAGTGGGACGGCCGCTGATACCGCCGATGTCTCCGGCACGGTGTACCTCGACGACCAGCCAGCGCCGGGACTGGTGGTGAGTTTCGTCGGCGAGAAATTCGCCGGCGCAGCGCCCACCGGTCCCGACGGCGGCTACCAGTTGCCCCAAGGCGCCGCGATTGGCTCCAACAAGGTGTACATCACCAGGGCCGTTGCCACGGGCAGCGTGGAGGAGGGGACCGATGCTGGCCAAGCGGTGGCCGGGACGGAACTGGCGGAGTCCCCTCGGCGATCGTTTGATACCGACCTGCCGGCGCGCTACAGCGATCCCGAGGCGACCGAACTCAAATTTGACGTCCCCGCCGGCGGCACTGATGCGGCAGATTTCCGCATCACGAGCGAGTAGTCGCTGGCACATAAATTCGAATTCCTACAGCCCGCAATCGCGGCGTTGCGGGCCCGCGCGCCCACGAGTATCGACTCACCCGCTAAGCGTTTCTCGAGGGCGCGTCTCCTGCTCTCTGTCTAAGTTATTCACGCCAGCGATCTGAGCGTTCAAAGCGGCGACTGCGATGGCGGTGGGCGTCTCCATCTGGTCCCCGGAGGCACGGACGCCGATGGGCGGGACGGGACCGTATGGAGCCGTTCGGGCCATGGCTTAGACCCTGGACCCAAACAATCCGATCCGCCGGGTGGTCCCCTTCTTGTGAGGGGATGCCTTCTAATCACCCAGAATGTCCAGTGGTACAGGTAGCTTTCCGGACGACGCGGAGGCGACATTTTGACCGCGTAAAGTGGGGGTGACGTGGTTAAGTGTAGCGGCACGACTCTTGCGTCGGATGTAAACTGAGAAGCTACAGTTATAATGTCTCCCACCGGGCCCAAGATCATGCTCCAACGTCTCACCCTGAACCCGAGCAATCTGAGCGTCGAGTATCTCGAGGGGCTTCTGGAGGATTATCTCCGCGACCCTTCATTGGTACCTCCGGAATGGCGCGATTTTCTGGAGGAGGCCTCGCGGGCGGATAGCCCTTCGGGCACCCTGCGGCTCCGTCCTGTATTTCCCCGAAAGAGCCTGTTTGGAGGAGCGAATACAGGGCTTGCTCCGGCGGTCGTGGGGCCGCCCGAGACACGAACCGATGCGGCAGCGGGCTCCCCCGATCTCCAGTTTCGACTGGCGGGGCTGGTGCGCGCCTTTCGGCACTGGGGCCATCTGGCGGCGACGATCGATCCGTTGGGGTCACCGCGACCGGGACATCCGGATCTTGCCTTCGAGGCTCACGGACTCACCGACCGCGATCTCGACCGTCCGGCCGGCGTGGTCGGCAATGGGCAGGCGGCAACGGTCGGTCAGCTTGTCGAGCACCTCCAGCGCACGTATTGCCGAACGATCGGCGCGGAGTTCATGCACATCGACGAGGCCGAACCGCGCGAATGGCTGCGGCAAAGGATGGAGAGCCACGAGAACCGGCTGGAACTGACGCGCGACGAGCAGGTGAGGATCCTGCGTAAACTGACCGAGGCGGTGCTGTTCGAGGAGTTCATTCAGAAGAAGTACCTCGGCGCGAAGTCGTTTTCGCTGGAAGGGGGCGAGATCCTCAGCCCGCTGTTGCGGCTGGCGATCGAGAAGAGTTCTACCGTCGGCATCTCCGAGATCGTCATGGGGATGGCTCACCGCGGTCGGTTAAACGTGCTGGCTAATATCCTTAAGAAGGGCCCGCGTCAGATCTTCCACGAATTCCAGGACCGGCCGCCTTTCCAGTCGGAGAAAGGGGACGTCAAGTATCACCTGGGGCACACTCACCGCTGGCTGGCGGAGAACGGCAAGATCGTCGAACTGACGCTGTGCTTCAATCCCAGCCATCTCGAGTTCGTCAATCCGGTGGCGGAAGGTCTGATGCGAGCCAAGCAGGACCGCGACCGCGATTTCGCTCGCGAGCACGGGATGGTGATCCTCGTACACGGCGACGCGGCCTTCGCCGGCGAGGGGGTCTGCCAGGAGACACTGAACGCAAGCGAGTTGCCCGGCTATACCACCGGTGGAACGTTGCACGTGATCCTCAACAACCAGATCGGTTTCACGACGACGCCCCAGGAAGGGCGGTCGACCCGCTATGCCACCGATCTGGCGAAGATGCTCCAGTCGCCAATCTTCCATGTCAATGGTGAGGATCCGCGGGCCGTAGCGCAGGTAGTCGACATGGCGGTTGATTTCCGGCAGCGGTTCCACCGCGATGTGTTCATCGATGTTTACTGCTACCGGCGCCGCGGGCACAACGAAACCGACGATCCTTCGTACACGCAGCCGCTGCTCTACAAGGCGATCTCACGGCGGAAGTCGGTTCGCGAAACCTTCGAGGAAACGTTGCTGGCCGAGAAGATCCTCACCCGGGAGGAAGCCGATCAAATTCCGAAACGGGTGCACGACTACCTGGAGAGCGAATACTCGAAGGCCCAGCGGGGCGACGTTTTCGGTCCGTCGTGCCTTCTCGACGACGTATGGAAGGGTTACCACGGCGGTCCGGAGCCATTTGAGGAAAAGACGGATACGGGTGTCGAACGCGAGAAGTTGACCCAGTTGATGGAGAAGCTGACGACGGTTCCGGAGGGATTTCACGTCCATCCGAAACTGGAGAAGTTCCTCGAGCGCCGGCGGGAGATGGGTCGCGGTGAACGGCCGCTCGACTGGGGCGGCGCCGAGGCCCTGGCCCTGGCCAGCCTGGCGGCGGAGGGACACCGCGTGCGCTTGAGCGGGCAGGACTCGTGCCGCGGGACTTTCAGCCACCGTCACGCCGTGCTTTACGACGTGGAAACGGGCGCCCCGTACACGCCGCTGAAGCACGTGTCGGATGATCAGGCGCCGGTGGAAGTCTTCAACAGCCCGCTCTCGGAGGCGGGCATACTGGGCCTGGAATACGGCTACAGCCTGGAGTATCCGGAGTGCCTTGTGGCGTGGGAAGCCCAGTTCGGCGACTTCTGGAACGTGGCGCAGGTGATCGTAGATCAGTTCCTGGCCAGCGCTGAGGAGAAATGGTCGCGACTGAGCGGGATCGTGCTGCTCTTGCCGCACGGGCACGAGGGACAGGGGCCCGAACATTCGAGCGCAAGGCTGGAGCGGTTTCTGAACTTGGGGACTGAAGACAATATCCAAGTCGTCTACCCGACGACTCCGGCGCAGTATTTCCACGTTCTGCGGCGTCAGATGCTGCGCAAGTGGCTCAAGCCGCTGGTAATCCTCACGCCGAAAAGCATGCTGCGGCATCCGGCGGCAGTGTCGAGCCTCGACGACCTTACCAAGGGGCCGTTCCGGCGCGTGCTGCCAGACAACGATCTGGCCTGCGGCGAGGTGTCGCGAATAGTAATGTGCAGCGGGAAGATCTACTACGAGCTTCTCGAGAAGCGCGAGCAACTGGGGCGGAGGGACGTGGCGCTGGTGCGACTCGAACAGCTCTACCCGTTCCCCCACAAGCGGCTGCGGTCTGCGCTGGACACGTGCCGCGAGGGAACGCCCGTGTACTGGGTGCAGGAAGACCCGGAAAACATGGGAGCGTGCTACTATCTCAAGGTACGCTTCCGCGAGGAATTGTACGACCGCTACCCGTTCCGGACGATCGCGAGGGGGCCGTCGGCCAGTCCGGCGACCGGTTCTGGAACCATCCATCGACGCGAGCAGGAAGAGCTGCTCAATCGCGCGTTTTCGGAGTCGACCTGAAGGTTGAACCATCGTCCGATGCTTCTTCGATTCGGCTCTGCTGATCCCGGCCTGAACCCTATCCAACGAGCAACCCTGGAGTCACGCGATGGCCGTTGAGGTCAAAGTGCCCGCTGTGGGCGAATCGGTGCACGAAGTGCAGATCGTCCAGTGGCACGTCCAGGAGGGACAATACGTGGAGAAGGATCGGGATCTGGTGGAGATCGACAGCGAGAAGGCATCGATGCAGATCCCCGCGCCGGCGGCTGGAGTGGTGTCAAAGATCATGGCCGATAGTGGCGCCGTGGTGACGGTGGGGGACGTGATTGGCCACATTGACGAGTCGGCGCAGACCCCCGTCGAGAAGCCGGCCGAGGTGCAACAAGAGACGCCCGCGAAGCAGGCGGCAGCCGGCGAATCCGGCGCTGCAGGGCGAGGGTCGGGCGACGGGCGTGAACCGCATGTGATGCCCTCGGCTGCCCGCGTCCTGAGCGAACGGTCGCTCTCGGCGGCGGAAGTGCCGGCGAGCGGTCCGGGCGGCCGACTGCTGAAGGAAGATGTCGAACGGCATGCAGCGACTTCCCCGCGGGCCCCGGAGCCGCAGCCCAAGGCGGAAGCGGAACCGGTCGCAGCCGCGCGGGAACTGGCGGCGGGAGATCGCGAGGAAGAGATCGTGCCGATGAGCATGATCCGCCGGCACATCGCGCGCCGCCTGGTCGAGGCGCAGCAGCAGGCGGCGCTTCTGACCACGTTCAACGAGGCCGACATGTCGGCCGTGATCGCGCTGCGGGAAAAGTACCGCGACGCGTTTCAGCAGAAGCACGCGGTGAAACTCGGCTTCATGTCGTTCTTCACCAAGGCGGTGGTCGAAGCCCTGAAGCGATTTCCGCAGCTCAATGCCGAGATCCGGCAGCAAAACGTCGTCTACAAGAACTATTACGACATCGGCATCGCCATCGGCGGCGGAAAAGGGCTGGTCGTGCCGGTGCTGCGAAACGCCGAACGGATGAGCTTCGCTGAGATCGAGAAGGCGATTGGCGATTTCGGCGCCCGGGCGAAGGACGGCAAGATCGCGCCCGACGAACTGGAAGGAGGGACGTTTACGATCTCTAACGGCGGCGTCTACGGTTCAATGCTCTCGACGCCGATCGTGAACCCGCCGCAGAGCGGAATTCTCGGCCTGCATGCCATTCAGGAGCGTCCGGTTGCGGTCGCCGGCAAGGTCGAAATCCGGCCCATGATGTACCTGGCATTGACCTACGACCACCGGATTGTCGACGGCCGCGAGGCGGTGCAATTCCTGCTCACGGTCAAGCAGATCATCGAAGACCCGACGCGGATTATCCTGGAAATCTGACGCACAATGGACGAGAAACATCACGATCTGGTCGTCATCGGGGCCGGGCCGGCGGGATACGTCGCCGCGCTGCGGGCGGCGCAACTGGGACTCGACGCCGCCTGCGTCGACGAGAACGAGTTGCTCGGCGGCACGTGCCTCCGGATTGGCTGCATCCCCAGCAAGGCGATGCTCGAGTCGAGCGAGAAGTTCTACGAGACAAAGAACTCGCTGGCCGAGCATGGCGTTCGCGTCGGTCAGGTGGAACTCGACCTGGCGGCAATGCTCCGCCGCAAGGAGGAAGTCGTCGGCACGCTCTGCCGCGGCATCGAAGGATTGCTCAAGAAACGCAAGGTCGCCGATTATCGCGGCCGCGCACGGTTCGAGTCGCCTGCGCGCGTGATCGTCCAGGGCCGCGACGGCGCGGTGGCCTTGACGGCGCGCCATTTCCTCGTTGCCACCGGAAGCCGGCCGGCAACGATTCCCGGCGTGGAACTGGACGGCGACCGGATTGGAACAAGCACCGAGGCGCTCGCTTATGCGAAAGTGCCGGGGCACCTCGTGGTGATCGGTGGCGGATACATCGGGTTGGAGATGGGCTCGGTGTGGAATCGTCTCGGAGCCAAGGTCACCGTGCTGGAAGCGATGGACCGCATCCTGCCTGAAGTCGACGCCGATCTGGCGCAGGCGGCGAAGAAGGTGCTCGAGCAGCAGGGGATGGCTTTCCTTCTTTCTGCCCGGGTAAAGCGCGCCTATGTGGAGCAGGACGCCTGTATCGTGGAGTGCGAGGGACGGGAGCCCATCCGCTGCGACCGGGTGCTCTTGGCAGTTGGCCGGGTCCCTGTGACTGACGATCTTGGGCTGGACGAAATTGGCGTCACGCGCGATCGAAAAGGGTTCATCGGCGTCGACAAGAGTTACGCCACTTCGGTGCCCGGCATTTTCGCAGTGGGTGATTGCATCGGCCAGCCGATGCTCGCGCACAAGGCGTCGGACGAGGCGGTGGCTTGTGTGGAGAAGCTTGTCACTGGCTATGGCCACGTGAACTACGACGTGATTCCGGCGGTGGTCTACACCCACCCCGAGATTGCCGGCGTGGGCTGGTCGGAAAAGGCGCTCCAGGAGTCCGGGCGGGAATTCCGCAAGGGAGTGTTCCCGTTCCGCGCCAACGGCCGCGCCCGCACGCTCGGAGACGTCGAGGGATCGGTGAAGATCCTCGCGGACCCGGCAACAGATCGAGTGCTGGGCGTTCACATCATCGGGCCGCGGGCCGGCGACATGATTGCCGAGGCGGCTGCCGCGATCGAGTTCGGCGCGACGAGCGAAGACCTTGTCAGGACATGCCACGCCCATCCCACGCTTTCTGAAGCGCTGCGCGAGGCGGCGCTGGCGGTGGACGGGCGCGCGTTGCACGTGTGAGGCGATCGGCTTAGTCGGTCTCCATCTCGTCCTCTTCGTCGCGAAGAGCGAGCATGGCTTCGTACGCGTCTTCGAAACGATGGTAGGGCCCCGGATCGACGACGAAGCCACCGTGCTTGATTGCCGCCTTCTCGGCCGGCAAACCCGCCTCCAACTCGGCGACAGTGAGGCCGTCGGGCACTTCGATGATGGCAAAGTCGGCCATGGCTGAGCCTCCCGTGGAAAGGTGTTAGACTTCAGCTTGCTGACCCCGTGGGGCCGACAACCGTGAACACAGGCATTCTTGCCTGGAGCGAAGAGTCGGACAAGCCACTCCAGGGTGCCCGGCCAAGGAGGGCTGCGGCACGGCTGACCGGGGTGGTGGCCGGAGTGGATTCCTCTCCAGCTACAGCCCCTCCGGGGCGCTGGAAGTGTCTCGCGCCGGTATCCGCGAGGTTAGCAGGCGCGGAAGGTCCTCAAAGTCGACGGGTTTGGTCAATTGCAGGTCGAAGCCCGATTCCTTGGCGCGGTGGCCAACCTGGTCGGGGGTGTGGGCGGTGACGGCGATGAGGATCGGTTGCGGATCGGCCGATCGTGCCCGGATGGCCCGCGCGACGTCATAGCCGCTCATACCGCCACCGAGATTGATGTCGCAGATGACCACTGCGGGCTGAAAGCGGTCGATGACCGCCAGGGCTTGCGGCCCGTCGTAGGCCACCTCTACCTGGTAACCGAGTTCCTCGAGAATCGAGGCCGAGACCTCGGCCACGGGACGGCTGTCGTCGATCAGCAGAAGCTTCGTGGGTGTCATGGAGTCGGACGCGGCAATCGGGTGAGGCGTCGGTTCATTCTCTGCAGGCTGCGGCAAAGATCGTTGCGGGGCCGGAGGCGGATCGGATGCGGACCGGCCCTCCAGCAGTCCGACCAGCGACGCGTAGTTCAGCGGCTTGACCAGGTGATGGTCAAACCCCACTTTCCGGAGACGGTCACGATCGCGAAGCTGGCCATAGCCGGCAACGGCGACGAGTGCAGTCGCGTCCAATCGTGCGTCCTGCCGGATTCGACCGGCTAGCTCATAGCCGTCCAGCACGGGCAGCGCAAGCTCAATCAGTGCCAGGTCGGGGCGATGCCGTCGAGCGGCTTCCAAAGCCGCAGGGCCATCATGGGCCACGATCAACTCGTATCCAGCATCGGTGAGGAACATGGACATGCTTGCCGCTGCTTCGCGGTCGCTATCCGCCACAAGAACGAGGCGTCGAGCGGCGGGTGGGACTTCCTGCCCCGGCGCGGCGGAGATCCGCTGCTGCTCTTGATTGATGCCGGTGTCGTCAGCGTCTACGTCCGACGGTAAGTCAGCGTTCATTCTCTGGAAGTCGATCAGAGGCTGGCAGGTGGATGAGGGAACTAATGGCAACACTCTTGAGCGTCCGCGCCGACCGCGCACGTGCCGTTTGGCATGGTCCGATAGCAGGGCGTTGCATCTCCTGTAAATGATCACCGTCAAGGTAAACATGCCGGCGCGTGGACGCAGCCAGACGCCGCACCGCATTATACCAGACCGCTAAGGCCGTTCGGGCCAGGCATCGAGGACAGGGATCGCAAACCGGTTGATGCAAGAGAGTTGGAGCGAGAAGCAAGCGAAATCGCGATTATTCCTTCGTTTGCCTGGCCAGCCAATCGTTCGATCACTGTGGATCAACGGGGAATGTGACCTCCTCATGGCCGGCGCGGGTGAGGATCGCTGCTATGACGTCGGAGGCCGTGTCGTTGCCGAAGAAGTATACCGCGCCATCGACCATCGCGAGGTTGGCGCCGCCGGGATGGCCGCTGCCGATGCCCAGGGCGTCTTTGGAGTTAATGGCCCGCGGGAGATCGGCGGCGGAGAGGTCCTTCGGCTCGAGCCAATGGATGCCTGAGTCGGCGACTTCAGCCACGGCGAGAGTCAGGCTCGTTCCATCGTTGATGTCGGCGAATCTGAGCGCCTTGCCGTCGGGCCAGGCGGTCTCGGGGCCGGTGGCGACCAGGTAGTTTGTGTTGGCGACGGCAACCCGCGGCGAATCGCTGGGACAACGATAAACGGGAGTCGAATACGTGTGGAGCAGGCGGTTGCCGGCACTGTCCCAGGATTCATCGAAGTTGTACTGGTCATAGACCATGTTCTTCTCGACAAACGCGTAGATGCAGAGCCGCCAGCTATGCATGGGCAAGCCCTGTGGATTCAGTACTCGGCTGAAAGGAAATCCGCGATGAATATCGTGGTAGTTGTGGATGCCAAGCATGGTCTGCTTGAGGTTATTGGCACATTCATGGCGCCGCGACGATTCACGGGCGTATCGGATGGCTGGCACGAGAAGGCTGAGCAGCAGTGCCGCGACGGCAACCAGGGCCAGCAAATCCCGCAGACTGAATTGCAGCGGCCTGGTATCGGACATGATGGGCAGACCAAAGTGAGGGGGCTTGCTGCGCTTGACCCACCATGCAGCTTAGGGATTAGGGTGGAAAGATCAGCGGTTCGGAACGCGTGCGATTCCACGCCTGCTACTTGACACGGCGCGTGTTGTACTCGCTCCGGTACTCCCGCGTAAGCTCGTTGTCGGGGTAACTCTCGCCCGGCGGATAGGGATAACTGCTCATACCGTGGAATGGCAAGGGCTCAATGGTGTCGGAATGGGCGGTGTAGAGGTCCATGTCCTTGCAGTAGCTGTCGGTCTTGAGCAGGAACGAGCGCCGGCATCCGTCGCGCACCGGGCCAAGGGCGTCGGCATCGAATCGCAGCGTCACTTCCTCGCCGCGGCCCATGATCACGTAACAGTCGTCGGCCTCCTCGACGAGGCGCGTCACCTCGCCAAACCGCGTGTAGTCGCCGGCCATGAGCTGCCAGGCCACCGCCCGGTCGAGATTGCTGTAGTCGAGCAGGTTCGGCTGCCGGCCGTCGGGTGAGTACTCGCGGGGATAACCCAGGTAATGCAGGTCGGCCGATGAAGGAGCCAGTTCGGAGAGCGTCAGCCGCTCGCCGGACTCATGCCGGGCGAGACAGATGCAATCCCAGTAGAGGTCCATATTGCTCGTAATGCGGATGCGACGGTCATCCGGCAGCAGCTTGCCCGTGACATCGAGCGTCATTACGTGCCGCAGTCCGGCCGGGTAGCCGACTTCGTGGAACAACTCGACCCAGCGGTCCTCCCGGAAGACCTCAACGCTGGGGGCCTTGAGCCGCAAGCCGGCCTGTGAGGCGGCGAAGTTAGTTGACGAATAACTGTACTCGACCCAGCCGTGCAGGAGCAGGACGAGGCGGTCGTCGGGCGCGAACCGGGCCAGCCGATCACCGAAGTCGAGTTCGACGAAGTGATCCTTCGCATAGCCGACGAAACGGTTGTCAAGTTCAACGGCTCCGGCATATTGCCGGTCGATCTCGCGGATCGCCTCGGTAACATCGGTTCCCTGGTGATCGACCGCCTTGATCGGGTCGATCGACTGGCGTAAGCAGAACAACTCGAATTCGGGCGGAGCGGCGCCGACGGCGGCCATTTCCTGGGGGTAAATCTCGGTTCCTTGCGGATGATCAACGGCGATCAGCCGGGCTTCGTCGAGGTAGACCACCTCTTCCAAGGGTTCGACCACCTGGAGCACGTACTGGCCGTCGCGCGGCTCAAGATTGGGAATGGGGACGTATTCGGTTGGATCGGGCTGGGCATAGACGCCTGGAGCGACCATGTACCCCAAACCCCCGACGCCGCCGAAGTCGCTGACGAATTCGAAACGGCTGCCGTTCCAGACGAACAAGTGCGGGCAGGACGATATTCGGCGCTGCAGTTCCTCGATCTTCGTTACCTGGTCGGCCGGCACTTCCATTTCGGCCTGCAGGACGCCGTCGGGCCAGAGGATCCGCAGCCAATCGACCTGCTTCTGGTCGCCCAGCCCGGCGTGGACCTGCAACGGTGGTACCGCCACCGCGCCCGAGGCGCCGCCGACGAGGTACTGCTGAAAAATGCGGCCGCTCTTGACTTCCACGCGGCTGCCGATCGCCGAGTTGTTCGAGCGAGACTTCTTGTCCTGCGGCCGGGTGCCGGCAAGCCGCAGGCCGAGCCAATGGCCACCCGGCGTGGCGTTCTTCAGGAGTACCGGTTTCTGGCCGATCGCCGCCATGAGGATGTCGCAGCGGCCGTCGCCGGTGAAATCAGCAACCACGCAACTGGCGTTGCCGTCTGTAGTGATGGCGTCGAGGAGATTTCCGTGATCGAGTTGGGAGGCATTGACGAATCCCCGCTCCGGGCTGAGATTCACCAGCACTGCGGGTCCGCGACTTCCGCCAGGGCGCGTTGCGTCGGCAATCACGATGTCCAGATCGCCGTCGTTGTCCAGGTCGGCGAACTGCCCACCCGTGCCGCCTAGCATGCCGAATTGACGGATGAATTCCTCGTCCTTCTTGAAGTTGAACCGACCATCGTTCAGGTACAGCGACAGGCCGTCGCGCGCGAAGACGAGCAAGTCACGGTCGCCGTCCTTGTCGGGATCGCCCGTGACCGCGCTGAAAGCGCTGTGCACTTCCAACCCGATCTCTTCCGGCTTCGCCAGGCGGTATTGCCACACGCGGTCGTTGATCCAGACGATCGGGGGCGACTTGTCTGCCGGAAGGATGATCAGGTCGAGGTCGCGATCGTTGTCGAAATCGTCATAGACTACCGTGGCGGGAACCAGCATTTCCGCGAGGCCGAGTTTCTCGGCAACGTCGGTGTAGGAGCCATCGCGATTGTTGCTGTAGATCACCATCGGGGCCGGACCCGCCTTGTCATCGGCGGGAACCGAGCCATGGGCCACGTGGCACGCCATCAGGTCGAGATCGCCGTCGCTGTCGATATCGACGAGGCGGGCCGAGGTAGCCAGGAGCCCCTCGGCCAGCGCGGGAGAAACTTCGGCGGGGGTGAAGTTGCCGTGTCCGTCGTTAATGTAGAGCGCGTCGGCCCCTAGCCGCCCCAGCCAAAGGTCGAGATCGCCGTCGTTGTCGAGATCGCCAAACGTGGGAGCGATTCCGCCTTGTACCACGTCTGCCCCGGCGGAGAAGTGCCCGGCGCCATCGTTGATCCAGATGGCGGTGCGGCCCTGGTCGTCCAACGCCGTCAGGCAGAGATCGAAGTCGCCGTCGCCGTCCACATCGTCGGCCGCCAGACCGGGAATCGAAATGGTCGATGGCCCACCGCCGCCGGCAGGCTCGGATTGTCCCGTCCAGGGGTGCGTCGCCGCGTCGAGGATCACGGTTTCGGGTGAGAAGACGATCGGCCGGGCCTCAATCCGTGCCGCCGGCAGCGGCAGGTTGTCGGCGCCGAGGGCGAGGTAATACTTGCCGGCCGCTCCGTAGGTCTGGTCGACCGCAAACACGGCCGGCGAAAGCTCGGCACTATTGAGCGCTTTGAAGCGGTCGATCAATGGTATGGCCTTTTCCCGTTGCCTCAGCCGCTGGTACTGCATGGCCAGGCGATACACAGCCGAACTGAAACCGGGATTGCGTTCAACGACCCTTTCCAGCACCTGAGCGCCTTCCTCATGCCGGCCCACGTCGATCAGCGACTCGGCGTATTTGTACGCGCCAAAGAGGTCGTTGGGATCGGCCTGGTAGACGGCCTCGAAGTGCTCCAGAGCCCGGTCCGAGTTCCCCTGGTGCTTGTGCAGCATACCGAGTGCGAAGTGCGCGTGGGCGTTCTCGGGGTGCTCCTTAACGAGCGCTTCGAAGATCTGCTGGGCGGAGTTCAAATAGGTCTCTGCTCCCTGGACACCTTGCAGGTTCAAATAGGATAGACCGAGGTTAAACTGGGCCGCCTCCCAGTCGGGAGCCAGTTTGAGGACGTTCTCGAACCCTTTGGCAGCTTGAAGATACTGGTACTGCTCGAGTGAGGCCGCGGCACGGTTAAACTCGGCCAAGGCTTTGAGCGCCTCGGGAGACATGGCCGGTGCGGGTACCGCGGCGGCGCTCGGCTCAGTGGCCGACTCGCCGGCGGCGGTTGGGGCGCTGGACTCCGATTGCCCGGGCTCAGTCTGCCCGGGCCGGCATCCGAACCCAACTATCATCACAGCCAGCGGAGCCAGAAAACTCGTCAGGAGCAGGAATCCAGTGCGGACGGACCTCATATCGGGCTTCCTCGGGCGGCGATGCTGTTGGAGTGGGCCGTGACGACCAATGCCGTTCGAGTGTTGGCACGGTCAATGCCGGTTCTTGGACAATGAGAACTGCAACGGAGACTCGATCCACTAACAATACAGACTTCACGATCAATCCATGACCTATTTTGCCGATCGGGGCGGCAAGTGCAAGCGAAGCGAAAGACGGGGGCCACCGCCGCGTTGACCGGCGAGCGGGGAATTGCTAGGCTCGACGTCTTTCCGGGAGAGCTGTCTGGGGAGGAAGTTCCGTGAAAGCCGTCGTTTGGTTAGTGGGTCAGACTCTTGTTGCTGGGATCCTGACCGGGTGTGCCTCGGAGGCTCCTACTCCGGACGCGGAGGCACCGAATCGACCAGCCGACAGCATGAGTGGCGCTGCGGCGGCTCCATCGGCCCCAGCGGCGGAGACAGCCGCGGCGCCCGCGGTTCAGATGTCCGAGGAGGAACTTCAAGCCGCGCTCGCCGAGAAGAATCCGGCCATGGAAGAGAAGCCCGTGGTGCAGTCGGCCGCTGGGCAGATCTCGACCATAGAAATGCACGATCCCGGGGTGATCGACATCAGCCCGCTCGCTGGCCTGCCGCTGCAGGGGCTGGATCTGAGCAAGACGAGTGTGGCTGATCTCAGCCCCCTCAAGGGGATGCCGTTGCAGGGGCTCGACCTGAGCCATACGAAGATCACCGAATTGGCGGCGCTGGAAGGAATGCCGCTGCTCATGTTGTATCTCGAGAACACGGCGGTCGGCGACATCGGCCCTCTCAAGGGAATGCCGCTCGAGCAGCTCTATCTGGGCCGGACAAAGGTCGAGGATCTATCTCCCTTGGAGGGCATGCCGCTGGTGGAAGTGAATCTCATGGGGGCCCAGGTACGAGACCTGCGTCCGCTCGGCACTCTGCGGCAACTTCAGATGTTGTGGCTCAACGATACGCCGGTGAGCGATATCAGCCCGCTGGCGACGGTGCCGCTGGTGAGCCTGACCTTGGCGGGAACGAACGTTGCGGATCTCAGCCCGCTCAAGGGGCACCCCATGCAGCGATTGCACATTGCCCGAACGCAAGTGACCGACCTGTCCCCGCTGGCCTGGCTCAGGCTGACCCGGTTGGTGTTTACTCCCAGTAAGATCACGCAGGGGATCGAAGTGGCCCGCAACATGCAAAGCCTGCAGGAGATTGGCACATCGTTCGGCGAAGAGCCGGATCGGCCGGATGATCTCATGCCGCCCGCCACATTCTGGCAGCGTTACGACTCGGGATCATACAAGTAGACACCAGTCGAATGGCGGGGCAGGTGTGCGGCATTCCACTGTGTCAGGGGCCTCAGGGGCCAAGCGTCGACTGGGCCTCGGGACGCGTCTGTTCCATGGCATGGGGCGGGGCGTCGAGGCCGGTCAGGGCATAATGAGCCACGATCGCCAGCAAGGCGACGACAACTCCGCCGAGGAAGAAGTAGATGCTCGCCGTGAGGGCCAGCGCACTGCGTTCCTTCTCCATTTCACCGCGTTTTCGGGGCCCCTCTTCCGGCCCTTCAGTGGCCAATTCGGCGGTTGACGGTTCGTGCTCGCCCGGCCCTGAGCGTGGCAGCCCGCCCGGCCGGCGCGGCAAGGCCCAGCCGATCACTGCCGCCAGGGCAATCGCGATGCACAGGTAAGCCAGCCAATACGTGCCGAAAATGACGGGGCCGAACGGCAGCCAGACGCCAATTGCCCAGGTGCCGAAGAAGAGGGTCAGAAAGAAGATTGCCACGCTGGTCCAGGGTCCGCCGCGGTGAAATCCAATCGCGAACAACGACGTCACCACCAGCGTGATCACCAGCACAAAAAGAAAATCGACGAATACCATCAGTTCACCAGTCCGCCGAGCATGTCGTTTTGCCCGCTGCGGCAGTATAGGACCAACGCGGCTGGTGGGGGATCGGTGAACAACCGCCGTGCGACCTGGGTGATTTCCTGGCCCGCGAGCCCACACGGCGCGAGTCCGGGCTTTGGTTCTCCCGGTCAAAGGGCTACAATGAGGCTTTTTGCTACCCCTCGACCGCTTCCGCCGATGACTGCCACCCCCGACGACGATCGCGATGTCGTGCGACGCGCCCAGGCTGGCGATTTTAGCGCGTTCGAAACTCTGGTAGCACGGCACGAACGACGGCTGTTTACGACCGCGTTAAGGATCGTCCGCCAGACGCACGACGCCGAAGAGGTGGTGCAGCAGACTTTCGTCAGCGCCATCGAGCATATCGGCGGCTTCCGTGAAGAGGCTTCGTTTGCCACGTGGATCGGTCGAATCGCCACGAATCATGCCCTGGCGCTGCTGCGGAAACGTTCGCGGCGCACGGTACCGTTGGCCGAAGACCAGTCGCGCGACGAGTATTCCGACCTGCCCCACCCGGAGTTCATTGCGGAATGGGCGGAGACGCCCGACGAGATTGCGGCCCGCCGTGAGACGCGGCAGTTGTTGGACAAGGCACTTGATGAGTTGGACGACAAGTATCGGCTTGTCTTCGTCCTCCGCGACGTTGAGGGCCTGTCGACGGAAGAGACGGCCGCGGCGCTGGCGATCAGCGTGAGCAACGTGAAGGTGCGGCTGATGCGGGCGCGCCTGATGCTCCGCGAGCGGCTCACCCGGCTTTTTGGCGACGAGGCGACACGAGTCGAACCTCACGCCCACGAGTAACGCCCCGATGCGGGCGACCGGGCGGACCGGTCCGCATAGTCGCCCGGCCGCGCGTTTGCTGTACGCGCGGCCGGGGTTTGTTGTACTTGTCCCTCGCGAAACGCCGGCTTACTTGCCGTTCTGGTCGCGGAATTCGGCCATGAAGTCGCGAAGCAGAGTGACGCCCTCGACCGGCATCGCGTTGTAGATCGACGCGCGGAAGCCGCCGACGGAGCGGTGCCCCTTCAACTCAACCAGGCCGCGCTCGGCAGCGCCCTTGACGAAGGCGTCCTGCAGCTTCTCGTCGGCAAGGCGGAAAGTGACGTTCATGATCGAACGGCTGGCCGGGTCGGCGTGTGGCTGGTAGAAACCGGTCGACTGATCAATGGCGTCGTAGAGCATCTTCGCCTTGCGCTGGTTGATCTCGCGCATCTTCTCCAACCCGCCGATATCGCGAAGCAGCCAATCGGTGACCAGCTTGACCATGTAGATGGCAAACACCGGAGGCGTATTGAACAGCGACTTGTTCTCGGCCATCAGGCGATAATCGAGCAGCGATGGCAAGCCCTTCGGAGTGCGATCCAGGAGGTCATCGCGAATAATAACCATGGTGACGCCCGCCGGGCCGGCGTTCTTTTGGGCGCAGGCGAAGAGAATGCCGTAGCGATTGATCGGCACGGGCCGGCAAAGGAAATCGGAGGAAGAATCGCAAATCAGGGGAACTGAACCCGTATCGGGCTCCTGCGGGAACTGCACGCCCTGGATGGTCTCGTTCGAGCAGATGTAGGCGTAGGCGGCGTCGGGGTTGAACGGCAGTTCGTCGGCCCTCGGGGTGCGGACGAAGTTGGCCGACTCGCCGCTCCAGATGTTGCGAACTTGGCCCTGGGTCTTGGCCTCCGACATCGCCTTCTTGCTCCAGGACCCGGTGACGACGTAGTCGGCCGTCTTGCCGGTGTCCTTGAGCAGGTTCATGGCGGTCATGGCGAACTGCAACAGCGCGCCGCCCTGCAGGAAGAGGATCTTGTAGTTGTCGGGGATCGCCAGCAGCTTGCGCAGATTGGCGTCAGCCTCGTTGAGGATCTTCTCGAACGCCTTGGAGCGGTGGCTGATCTCGAGAATTGAGATTCCCGTACCCGGCAATTCCACGAGATCGCGCTGGGCTTCTTCAAGGGCGGGAAGGGGAAGCACGGCCGGGCCGGGCGAGAAATTGTAGACGCGCTTCGGCATGGGTAGAGTCCTGCAGGCAGCTTGATTTGTCAGACGAATCACACAGTCTACTCAAATTGGAGCCAGTGTTCCAGGACGGGTGATTCCAGGCGATGCCGCGATGCCCGGCGGCGCCTGCGATCCAGCGAAGGGCCACCTTACCCGCCAGGCGATGGGGGCGACTGCCTTCACTCGACAGCAGTGAATCGCACCCGAAACTCGATCGGCTCGCCGGCGGGGACCGCGATTCCGGCTCCGTGTGGCCACCCGGGGGGCTGTGTAAAGGCGGTCCGAGTAATCTGCGAGGAGGCTTTCCGGCCATCGGCCAACTCAAGCTCGATCCAGGCGCCTCGCACCGCGAAGGAGTCTCCGCCCGTGTTGTCGATCGAAAACTTGTTCCACTCGGCCACCGTAGCGAGGGCCGCTGCGGGGATCGGCATTTCAACGTCAGCCCACACCCCGCCGGCCTCGTTGCCGCCGCCAGCCGGAAGGGGCCCCAGGGCGACTCCGTTCAGCTTGCCGTGTGATATGTACTGGCCGCTCGACTGCAGGCCAATTGCCTGGAAATGGAGCACGCCGGCCCGCGCGCCCCGCAAATCGCCGATAGTCAGTCTCGGCTGTGGATGCGGTCCGGCGACGCGCTCCAGTTCCACCGCCTCGTCGTGGACTGTGGTCACGAGCGTCAGGCCGCGGCTTCGCAACTCGATTGGCGACCAGCACGCCCAGTCGCCCGACGAATTGTCGTCGGGTCCCACGTCGGCGATGAGCTTGAGCCGAACTTCTTTCCCCGCCCATGGCGTCAGATTGGCTTCCAGGGGAGTCCAGGCGTGGGTGATCCACGACTTCTCCGCCAGCAACGTCTCGCGGCCGGTCGAATCGACCACCGCGATGCGGAATACGATGCCGTCGCCTGAATCACTGCCATCGGCTTTGCCAATTTCACACGCCAATACGGCGGGCGGATCGGCCGGCAGGCGGATGGCGGGCGACAGGGCGAAGGTATACCCCACGCCATGCATGTAAGGCGGATGCATGAACAGGCAACGGCGCGACTGCCCGCCACACGAGTTCTCGCGCCAATCGGCCACGGCCCGGGTGACATCGTCGAGCGATTTCTCATCTTCTCCGCGCAGTCGCTGACCGGCGGTGAACTCGGCCGGGAACTCGCCCATCTTCAGCACCGCTTCCTCACTCTTGAGCCACCACGTGCGGCGGTAGTGCAGGTTCCCCGCGGTGACCGTGACCTCGACGGGCTGTATCTCTTCCCGGCTGGGACGTTTCCAGGGCCACTCAAGTGCCAGCGGCGTCTCGGGTGTCAACTCGACAGTACGAGCTTCGCCGGCCAGGGTCACCGTCGCTTTGGTCGGTGCCGCCACGTGCGGTGTGAGATGGAGCCGGAGCGAACCATCGAGCATAAGCTCGGCGCCAACGAGCGGCCGGACATCGAAATCGATCCACGCATCCTCAAACGACTGCCAGAGCGGCTCGCCCGGCGTTGCTTCGGGCGGAACACGAAAGGCATGTTCCTCGCGGCCACTGACGGTCACCGTCTCGCCCGGGACGGCGGCCGCGCGGGGCGAGCGCAGCGACACCTTCGGCGGAGCGACCGGCTTGAGGATGTAGCTGAACGCCCTATCGACCGGCGTGATGTGGACCAGGCCGCGGCTGAATCGCGTCTGGGCGGGACCGATCTCGCTGCCATTTTCGTCGAGGGCGACGGCGGCTGCCGACTGTCCGTCCAAGGCGACCGCCAGCGTGGAACACTTGCCGACGGGAATCAGTTCCACACTGCCGTCGCCGCGCCGATTGGCGGCGAGTTGCCCGTCGCAGAGCGCTTTCTCGAAGCGCGTCAGCCGTCCACGGCCGTTGGCGTAGATGTAGGCGGGCGAATCAACGTAGTCGGCGCGGTGCCCGTCGACCAGTGCACTGAAGGCCAGGAGCTTTCCGTCGCTCAAGTCGCCACGAACGAACCAGCCGTTGGGCGGCAGAATCGCGTCGGCCGTCCGCCAGGTCTCGCTCGGATGGCCGTTGACGACAACCTCCAGGCCGTTGGAATACCGGGTAGCAACCTGCGAACGCTGGTACGCGTCGGTCGCCACGGCGGTCGACGTATCGAGCAACCGCCCGGACTCATCGGCGTAACGGATCTCGGCGACCGTCTGGTTGGCGTAGTGAGCATGGATTCGCTGCACGCTGTAGTAACTTCGCACGGCGTTTTCCATGCCGCCTTCCATCACCAGAAATCCGGTGTGGCCAAAGGCGAGCGTTGCCGCCAGGAAGCGGTCGAGCCGGGCATCGCGCTCCGCGGGCGTCGCGCCGAAGCCCTCGTCCCTGCCGAAGAACATACCGAGGTTTCCCATGCCGAAATTGCAGCACAAGGGGTGCAGCTTCCGCAGGTCAAAATCGACCAGCCACGGCCGTTCATCGAGCCGCGCACCCTGGTCCTGGCCGTAATTGCCGTCGGTCAGGCCGCAGTAGTACCAGTGGTTGTTGCCCTCGCTGTAGACCGGTCCATTCCATGTCTGTTTCTGGTGGAGCATGATCTCGCCGTAGGCGTACAGTGTGGCAGCGAATGTGCCTGCGCCCGGCACGCGGGCGTCGTAGTCGCAATACTGCCACGGCCGAACGGCCGTGTGGACATCGCAATAGGCCGTGTCGAGCTGGAACTTCTGCTGGATGATCGGCGCCAGCTTCGATTCGTATTCGACTGCCCTTGCCGGCTTGGGGTTGTAGCAGCGGGGCCACGCCGTCTGCCACTCGCCGTTGGACAGGCGCGTAACCATATCTTCGTGCCAGTGCTCGTTGACCGGCGCAAAGTCGGTGTAGTTGTTGTAGATGCCGTAGCGGAAGCCGAGGGCGCGGATCTTGCGCGCATACTCGGCCTGCCCCTCGTCTCCGCCTTTGCCGGGCGCGGCCCGGGTGCGGAATGTGAAGCTCTCGCCGCTGTCGCGCCAGCCCACCTCGTGATCGGTAATCGCGATCTGGCTCATGCCGTGACGGGCCACTTTCTTCCACAACGCGTAGTCGTTCTCGCGGTTCGACGCCCCATGCGCCCGCCACACCCGGCTGCCCGTGACGTGCATCCAGGGCGATTTCGGATTGGGAATGTTGGGCAGGATCTCCTCGAAACGCGGCGAGACGGTGAGAAATAGGCGCTCGAAGCAGGCGTTGCGGCGGCCATCGGTCTTCGGCAGATAGCGTGCCCCGCCGTTGTACTCGGCTCCGTCGTTGGCGATCTGGTTCACCGCCCACAGCGACGACGCATTGGAGCGGTAGTAATCGATCAGCGCAAAAGTGAACAGCGGCTGATTCGTCGGTCCGGCGACGAGGACCGCCGGGCGCTGCGCGTCGCCGGTGAGATAGGGCAACGTGACCAGGCGCGGGTTTAACGCGCCTACGGCCCGACCGGTGCGGAACTCGCCCACCTCGCCGCCCGGGCAGAGACAATCGATTACCAGCGATTTCTGCCACAGCCGGAGGCGGTACTCCACTTCGACTCGGCGCTCGCCCAAGACGCAGTGCCATCGCGAGATCACGGTCTCTCCCTCGCGGCGGCATTCGAGCGGTTCGATTTTCTCGGGCGGGGCCGATTTGCCTTGCTCGTCGATCCAGAATGCCACGCCGCCGCCGTCCAGCGGCCGGAAGGGCTCGCCTCGCCCCTCCCAATGCGCGGTCAGATCGCCCAGCGTTCCGCGGGCAGGCCGGTACTCGTAAACAAGATGCCCGTCGTCCCCCGCATAATGAAAGCGATACGACTCACCCGACTGCTCGAGCCGGACGCGATAGTCCTTGGCGAGGTTGTCGGGAAGGATGGTCTCTTCGCGCGTTGGAAAGGGCAAACGGCCCGGCCCGGTGTTCGTGCCGGGCGACTGGCCGGCAAAGAGTGTGAGATTGCGCGCCGGGCGCGGTGCAAACTCCAGCGGCGGCAACTCCTCGCGGTAAGCGGCGAGATTATCGACGTAGAGAGTACGGTCGTCGGTGTTCCGCCCGCCAAGAACCTCGATAGCCTCGATGGTCGCGGAGTCGCCTAGTGCCTCCATCTCGTCCGGGCTGAGCCGGCGGTGCATGAGCCACCACTCCTTCCAGCGGACGCGGCCCAGGGAGATTCGCACCGGCTGCCCCTGCCGGCCGCGAAGCACGAGCACGATCTCGACCTGCGGCGTGGTGCGATCGGGAACCCAGGCCCAATTGTTGCCGTAGAGCCACAGGTTGAGACAATCGAAGCTAGGCGGCAGATCGATGGCTCGCGGCGGCTTGATCGCCACACGCGGCTGCCCGCCAGCGGCCCGATAGGTGAGTTGACCGACATGCTCGCCCCACAGCGGTTGGCGCCTGGTGGCAGACCAGGTCGCCACGGCGTCGGCCGTCTCAACGGTCCAGCCGTCGAGATTCTCGAAATCAATCAGCGGCGGCCGCGTGTCCTCGGTCCGCTTGGCCCAGACCATTTCGTAAGGGCGGCTGCCGCTTGGTTCGTTCTCCTCCTGGCCAAGCGCTTGCCCGGCGGCTATCCAAAGAGCAACAACAACGGCGATGCGTTGAAACATGGCTTTCCTCCTGGTCGAACCAGTATGCAGGGGGAGGAACGCCGATGTCAACCGCCGAGCCCAACGCGAAGAATGCCGCGCTACTTGGCCGGAGCATGCCAACCAGCGGATTGGTTCGGCTCGCCGACGGAAGGCTCAACAGACTGGACCGCAGGTTCGGCACCGGGCGCGGGCTCGTCGGACGAAGCTTCGCCGTTGGTCGGCATGACTGGCTCGGCAGGAGCGACTTGAGCCACCACTCGCACGTCCAGGGCCTCGCCCCCGCCCAGATTCGTCTCGACGCGGATCACGCTGTCGATTTCTTCCGCGGCCGAACCGGCCGTAAACGTCACCGGGACCTGATGCACCGGGCGCGTGGCTTCGGAAACACGGAACGAGAAACGGGTGTCGGACGTGTAGATCCGCGTGATACTGAACGGAGCCTTGCCTTGCACAATGAGGCTTCGGGTAACGCTCTGACCGCTGCGGAGCGTACCGAAATCGAGCGGCGATGGGCGGGCGCTCAGTTGCGGGACGATGATCCCTTCGACCGGCACCGGAACGCGCTTAGCGGCCGGGTTGCGGTCGTTCGTGACGAGCATCAAGTGGTCTTTGAGGTAGCCCGCCGGCGCGTTCGAGGCAAGTTCCACCCACAGGTCGTAAATCACCTGGCCGCCGGCCCGACTTACCGGAACTGCCTTCGCCGAGAGGAACGGGCGCGCGCTTTCGACGTCCAGAATCTCCCAGTCGCTGCGGCCCGCGTAGCTCACGGTCACCTTCTGACGCTGCGGCGTCCCCTGGGCGACCGACCCGAGTCGCACAGTGCCCGGCTCAAGGACTACGTCGCTGCGGATGTAGCTGTAGACGTGCAATTGCACTTCAGCCGGAAACGGCTTGTCGAATTTCACGCGGATCGTGGCCTCGCGACGGCCATAGAACCTGCGGGTATCGAGCCGCGCGACGATCTCGCTGCGTTCGTAAGTCTTGACCAGCGGCTGAACGATTTCCGGCACGGTGCAGTGGCAAGTCGAATGCACCGATTCCACGTGCACATCTTCGACATACGGGTTCTCGAAGGCGAAACGGAATTCGGCATTCGCACCCCGTGCCACGACACCGAAGTCGTGGCTCGTCACCTCGAACATCCGCTTGGCCCACTCCTGAGCCGTTGCCGTGCCGCCGAATACCAGAAAGACGATCGCCGCAAGTAAGCACCGTCGCATCGCTGCCTCGCGTCCTTCCTGAACAAGCTATTCCCGGCTGCCTGGAGGCCAAGCGCTTCCTGGTTCCACGGTTGAGCGCGCGACGCAACCGACGTTGTCGACCGGGATAGTCCGTCCGTTCCGCTCGCCGTCGTGCCGTCGTTTCCCAAACCGCTCAACGCAACTACTCAATCTCGCCGACGAAACCAACTCCCGAAAAACCGCGACCGGTGGAGTCCTCCGGCCACGACGCAACGGGGCCTATCGTGTGTGAGATTAATAAAATAGCGAATTTGCGGTCGCCGGGCAATATGAAGTGTGGTTAACGACCCTGTGCGGGGTGCCACCAGCCCGGATGATAGCCCCACCACAGAAAGATATCTTGGGAAAAATATCGGCGCTTGCGTGCTTTGCCGATTATCCAGTCCTTACAAAAACAGAAATCGGCAGGGTCAGCCGATCCCGGCGACTTGACAGGCGTAATGCAGGCCGTCCACCGCGGTCCGGCCATAGTAATCGCAGCCAGCCTTCTCGCACAGCAACTGACTGGCCGCCGCACCTCCGACCATCACCGCCAGGCCCTCGCGCAACCCCGCCGCCTGGATGGCTTCGATGGTGGCCGTGACCGCCTTGAACGAAGTGGTCAGCAGCAGGCTCATTCCTAGTACCGATGGGCGGTGTTCGCGTATGGCGGCCACGAATCGTTCTGGGGGGACGTCAACACCCAGATCGACGACACGAAAACCCGCACCGCGGAGCATCATGATCACGATGTCCTTGCCGATATCGTGGACATCGTGCTGTACGGTGCCCATGACGGCGGTGGCGGCGGAGGTTTCGGCGGCGGCCTGCCCCTGCTTCTCCAAGAGCGGCCCCAACTCGGCCATCACCCCCTTCATGATCATCCCGCCGTACATCAGGTCGGGGATAAAGCACTCATCCCGGCTGAAACGGTTGCCCAGTTCGATCATCCCGCGGTTGCATTCGGCGACGATCTCGACGGCCGGCGTTCCGGCGTCGATCTTATCCTTGACCAGCGCACGAACACGGTCTTCCTGGCACTGGGAAATGGCTTCCGCCAGACTGCTTGGATCGGACATCGATCGTCTCCCCTGGGTATCGTCTCAGTCGCGGCCTGAACGGCCGACTCAGAATGACAGCAGGCACTGCCAGATGTAGGTATAAGCCAGCCCGTCAGTCTCTTGCCAGAGCCGCTTCACCAGTTCCGGATCGCCTTTGATCTCCGGAAGCTCTTGAACCTTCTCTTCCCAAGGAACCAGCGTGCCGGGCGGCCGCTTTGTCTCGCGTGGCTCGAACATGGCATTCCTCTGCTGTCAGTAAACGCCGAATTCCCGCGTCGCGTCGGTCATCGCGCGGACGTTCTCAATCTGCGTGTCATCCTGCATGATCGCGCTGGCATCCATGATGTAGCCGCCATTGCGGCCCGCAACGTCGATCAGCTTGCGGCAATATTGCCGCACATCGTCGGGTTTGCCGAAGGCGAGAAGGTCGTTGGGCAACCCGCCGCTCAGGCAGAACTTCTCTCCCAGGATCCGCTGCGACTGCTCGAGGTCGCTGCGGTCGATGTGGAACACGATGCTCCGCTCGGGAAGCTCAGCAAGTTGCTTGAGGTTTGGCGTCCAGTCTCCCTCGGCGTAGAACAGCGTCTGGATCCCCTTCTTCCACAACTCCTCGATGATCCACTTCAGGCTGGGCCAGTAGAACTTGTCGAACTGCTGCGGCGAGACGAAGGGGACGCAGCCCCGATGCATCCACAGGCCCACCGGCACGTTGCGGGCCGGATCGGCTCCGCTGGCGGCCACGTGCAACAAATGCGGCGCCAATGCTTCGCAGGCCGCGAGCACCTGATCCGGCCGGCGGAACAGGTCCATGCACAGTGCCTTGTAGCCCCGCAGCTTGTCGGCCAGGATGTCGAATGGGGCCTTGAGGATGCCCGAGATGGCGGAAACCGTCCCCGACTCGCTCCGCATCTGCGCGATCTGCGTGCCGAACGAGCCGAAGTACTGCATCATCGCCATGCCGCCGCGGACAAACGACAAGTTGTTCCGCAGCGTCGCGGGCTCGCCGATCGGCCGCACGTCTTCCGTCACGCGCGGCAGCCACACGTTGTACAGGAATCCGGTCGGATCTTCGACGAGCAGACCGTACTCATCGTCGCGCATGTAGGCGTTGTCTTCGGGCGGCTCCTTGTACTGAAACGCCACGTCGGGCGGGATATCGATTCCCGGCACGGCGTAGTACCTCAGGCCGATCGCCTTCGTCAGCCCGGTCCACACATAGACCATGTTCGGCACGATGGCGTCCCAGTCGAAATCGGCGGCGCACTTGCGGGCCGCGTCGAACGCCTTCTGGTAGTCGTGCGTGACTTCCTGGCAGTTGTAGCCGGCGTATTTCGCGGTGAACTCGGCCACAAACGGTCGGATGGGAACCCGGTCCGGTTTCTCGTTCCGCATCGCCGCGGTGTAGCGTTTCAGCCGTTCGCAGTAGCGGTTCTCCATCGCGTCAGACATGACGATCGGCTCCGGAAGTCGAACCAATTAGAGCGGCACCACGGCCACACTGGCAGCAAGCTAAGCGTTCACAACTCACACGAAGACTGGTCCGTTTCGGCGCGTTAGTCCGGTTTGGCGCGTCATCCGACGGCCGAGAACACAGACCCGTCCCTTCGGTCATAGCGTGAACGGTTATGGCAACGAGGCCGTAGTATGCCAGACGATGGAGGGGAAGTCAATTCTCGCCGCAGTGGCTGCCGGCGGGCTCGCCGAAAACGTAGGTCCGGCCCGCCTGCCCGATCTCCAGGTGGTCGATCCCGAGGGCCGCCAGTTGCTCGACCACCACGGGAAAACACCGCGGCTTGATGTGGACCACGACCCACCGCGTCGGCCGGCCGACCTTGCCCACCTCGGCCGCGAAGAGTTGCGGTGTGAGATGCCGCGCCGCGGTCGCGATGTCGGCCATCTCATCGGGAAAAGTGACTTCGAGAAATACGCCGTCCAGCCGGGCTAGCTGCCGCGCGTGCCGCCAGATGTCTTCAGTCGGTCCCGTATCCGACGCCACGATCACCGTGGCCTCCGGCGATTCAAGCACGAAACCCACGGTCGGCACGACGTGGTTCATCGCCAGCGGCGTTACCTGGATGCCCTCGACCTCAACCGGTGTGCCGGGCTCGATCCGCCGCCAGATCGCCAGCGGGCGCGGCAGGCTGGCGAAGACTTCCAGCTTGGGCCACAACCGGCCGTTGAAGATGTCGCTCTCAAGGCAGTCGAGCACTTCCTGCGCGGCATAGACGGTCACCGGTTCGGTGGCGTCGTCGTAGCGATTCTCCAAAAGCCCCGGAAGTGAGGCCAGGTGGTCGATGTGAGTGTGCGAGATGAACAAGTGGCGGACACGGGCCTGCCGGATCGAGTCGCCCCATACGCCGATCGAACCGGCGTCAATCGCAAGGAAATCGTTGACCAGGTAAGAGGTCAGGTACTGGCGGCACGACGATTCCGGCGGGCCGGGCGATGAGGGCACCACGGTGATGCGCAAGGCGAAGCTCCAGAGGGGACGCAGAAGCGGTGCCCTGAATTATCGGCTCTTCCCCCCAGCGGTCAATTGGCGTGTCCTCGTCCTCCGCACCCCCTATGCCAGCACTTCGCGGATGACGTGCCCGTGAACATCGGTTAGTCGGCGGGCTGTGCCGTTGTGATAGTACGTCAGCCGCCGGTGATCCAACCCGAGCACGTCGAGCACCGTCGCATAGAGGTCGTATACGGTGGCCACCTTGTCCACCGCCCTGCGGCCAAACTCGTCGGTCGCGCCGTAAGTCACGCCGCTGCGGACCCCCGCGCCCATCATCCAGACCGTGAATCCGTCCGGGTTGTGGTCCCGTCCGGTGGTGCCCTCCTGGTGGGTCGGCATGCGCCCAAACTCCGTGGTCCACAGCACGAGCGTATCCTCCAGCAACCCGAGCGATTTCAGTTCACCGATCAGGGCCGCTGTGGGCTGATCGAAAATCGGGCAGTGCCGTTCGTAATCCGCCTGAAGCGTCTTGTGCGCGTCCCAGTTCAAAAGCCCGTCCACCCCCGAGGCCCGCGACGCGCAATAGAGCGTCACGTAGCGGACGTCGCGCTCCAGCAGACGCCGCGCAAGCAGGCAATTTCGGGCATACGCGGCTTTGTATTCATTCGCATCCTCGGTGCCGTAGAGCTTGTGAGTCGCCGGCGACTCGCGCCCCAGGTCCGCGACCTCGGGGGCCGACATCTGCATTCGTCCGGCCAGCTCATAGGCGGCCATCCTGGCCCGCAGTTGCGTTTCACCCGGGTGCTGGTCGGCGTGGCGGCCATTCAGCAGGTCGAGAAATCCCCGCGTGTCCGCCTCCGCCTCCGCGCTTATCTCGGCCGGCGTCTGAAGGTTGCGGATCGGCTGATGGGCGCTCAAGACGATCCCCTGGTGCTCGGCCGGCAGGAAGCCGCAGTTCCAGTTCGCCGGGCCCGACGGGGGCTCGCCCCGGATATCGGTAATCGCCACGTAGGTAGGAAGGTTCTCGTTTAAACTCCCCAGGGCATAGCTCATCCAGGCGCCGTTGGCCGGGAAGCCGTCGGCCACAAAGCCCGTGTTCATAAACACGCAACCCGGGCCGTGCGTGTTGCTGCGCGACGTCATCGAATGGATGAACGCCATGTCGTCCACATGCTTCCCCAGGTGCGGCAACAACTCAGTGACCGGTTTGCCCGTCTCGCCCCGCCGGACGAACTTCCACGGACTCTGCATCAAGTTGCCGTTCTTGCCCTGGAACGAGACGAAGTCCTCAGCCCCGGGTAGCGGCTGTCCGTGAAACTTCTCCAGCGACGGCTTGTAGTCCCAGGTATCTACATGCGACACGCCCCCCGGACAGAAGATCTGCAATACCCGTTTCGCCCGCGGCTGGAAGTGAGGATTCTGCGCCTCAGGGGCCGCTTCGGCCCTCAGTTGTCCCAGCAGCGTACCCGCGGCGATCCCGGCCAGGCCGGTCGCCATGTCGCCGAGGAACCGGCGGCGGTCGAAGGCTGTTTCAGTGGACATAAAGGAACTCGTTGGCGTTGAATAGCGCCCGGCAAAGCACCGCCAGGCCGTGCTTCTCAACCAGCGTAACCGCCGCGCGCGCCTCCACCGAATCCGGCTCGCGGCCGAAAGCAAGCAAGAAGGCACGCTCGACCTGACGCGGTCGGTCCGACGCCGGGACCTCGCGCTCCAACCGCTCGGCGAAAGCCTGGGCCATGTCGAGCATGAACGAATGGTTCTGCAAGGCCAGGGCCTGCAACGGTGTCACGGTCACCTCGCGCTTCGGCGCGGGCAGCGAGCAATCGGGGCAGTCGAGTTGGCCGAGCAGGTCCACGCGGACCGAACGCGGGTTCTGATGGTAGACCGTGCGGCGGTATGTCTCGGGGCCGACCTTGTCCAACGGCGTGTAGGCGGCGACATTGTCGACCGTGTATTGATAGAGCCGGAACCCGGGGCCCCCCATCGTGGCATCCAGCTTTCCGGAGACAGCCAGCAATGCATCGCGGACCGACTCCGCCTCGAGTCGCCGCGGCGGAAACCGCCACAGGTAATGGGCATCGGCGTCGATGGCCGCCATTGCCGGTTCGTGCGCCGCTGCCTGGCGATAGGTCATCGAGGTGACGATCAGCCGGTGCAGCGGCTTGAGCTTCCAGCCGTGGGCGTGCACCTGCCGCGCCAGCCAGTCGAGCAGTTCCGGATGGGTCGGCGCCTCTCCGTTGAAGCCGAAGTCGCTCGGCGTCCCGACAATGCCGCGCCCAAAATGATAGTGCCAGAGTCGATTCGCCAGCACTCGCGGCGTAAGCGGATTCTGTGGATCGACGATCCAGCGGGCCAGGGCCAGACGGCGCTCACCTTCCGGCGCATCGAGCGGCAACCGGTACGACGGCACGACGCGCTCCAGCGTGCTCAGGCTCGCCGGCGCGATATCCTCGCCCCGTTTGGCCGGATCACCCCCGATCATCAAGTAGCTTGGCGCTGTCGGCTGCGTGAAACTGCCGATCCAGGCTTGCGGCAGTTTCCGCTCCTCGCCCGAGGCATCGGCCGCGGCACGGCGTTCTTCCGCGGAAGCCAGGTTGCGCGTGCCCTGCTGCACTCCGGCCACGGCCGACTGGAGGCGATAGTAATCGGCCTGCAGGATCGGATCGAACTTGTGGTCGTGGCAGCGGGCGCAGTTGATCGTCAGGCCGAGAAACGCGGCCCCGGTGGCCGCAATCGTGTCGTCGAGCGTGTTGGCGCGAATCTGCGCCTGGGCAGCGGGATCCTGATTGCCGACATCGTCGTATGAGCCGGCCACGAGAAACCCCGTTCCCACTTCGACCGCTGGGTAGCCCGGCGCGACTTGATCGCCCGCCAAGTGCTCCAGCACAAGCTGATCGAAAGGTTTGTCTTCGTTGAACGAACGGATGATATAGTCGCGAAACGGCCACGCGTTGTCGCGCAGGTGGTTCCGCTCATAACCGCTGCTCTCGCCGAAGCGGACCACGTCGAGCCAGTGGCGCCCCCACCGCTCGCCATAGTGCGGCGAAGCGAGCAATCGGTCGACCAGAACCAGATACGCGTCGGGCGAATCGTCGGCCAGGAAATGGTCGATCTCTTCCGGCGTGGGAGGCAAGCCGACCAGATCATAGGTCACGCGGCGGATGAGCGCGCGCTTCTCGGCGGCGGGCGAGGGGCGGAGCCCTTTCTCGACCATCTTCTCGTACACGAAACGGTCGATCCCGTTCGACGCCCAGTCCTCGGGCAGCCCGCTCGGATCGGGTGGCGCGATGTCGCCAAGCGGCTGAAGCGACCACCAATTGCGGTCGGCCCGCCGGGGCGCGAGGGTCACCTCCTCCGGCCAGGTTGCGCCCGCTGCGATCCACTCGCGGAGTGCGACGATCTGCTCCGCGGAAAGCGGGGCGCGCCCCTGGGGCATCATCGGATCATCGCCGCTGACGTACTCGATAAGCAGGCTGGCGTCGGGGTCGCCCGGTACGACCGCCGGGCCGCTGTCGCCGCCGGCCAGAAGAGAACTGCGATTGCCGAGTGCTAGACCGCCCTGCGGTTTCTCGCCGCTGTGGCAGTCGATACAACTGGCCTCCAGGATCGGCGCGATCTGGTCGCGAACGAGCAACTCCCCGCCGTCGGCCCCGTGCACTTTTCCGAAGCTCGATAGCAAAGCGGCCGCCAGCCACGCCATCCGCATAACGACTCCCGCACGTTTTCGGTCTATGCACGCGGAATGGGCCATTGCCAGGCGGAACCTGAATGGATCACGAATCGCCGTTCCGGTTCGTTCGAGCGGCGAACGGCAGAGTGGCGGTCGCTCGTCGCCGACGTAAATCTATGGGGGGAGAGGCGGGAGTCAAGCCACGTGGTGCTCGCCAGCGGCCGTGCTCCCGGACACTTCGGTTCGACGCCACTCGATAGTGGGGCGGGGGAGACGGGACGGCTGACGCCGTGTAAAACGGAGCCGAGGAAACGTTCTCCATCGGCTCATCTCAGGGAGTTCGACATGGCGAGAGTCAACCCGGAGGTACTCGTCGTTGGCGCCGGCCCGGTTGGGCTCTTCAGCGCGCTGGTCCTGGCCAGGCGGGGCGTCCGCGTGCAGATCGTCGACAAGGACTGGCGGACCGGCGCCCATAGCTATGCCTTGGCGCTGCACTCGTCGTCGTTCAGGCTGCTCGACAGCGTCGGGCTCTTGCCAGCGGTGCTCGAGCGGGCCTACCGCGTGGAAACCATCGGCCTGTACGACGAATCGACCCGGCGGGCCGAGATCCGCCTCGGCGGCCAGACCGACGTGCCGGGTTTTGTCGCGGTGATGCCGCAGGATGCCCTGGAGCAACTGCTTGAAGCGGCGCTCAAGAAGCTGGGAGTCAGCGTGCTCTGGAATCATGAGCTTTCCCGCCTGGCGGCCGACGCCGATCGCGCGGTCGCCACCGTCGATAAGCTGGAAAAAGACTCCGTCGGCTACTCGGCAGCGCATACGGAATGGACCGTTACGAAGACGTTCGAGTGGGACGTGCGCTACGTGATCGCCGCCGACGGGCACCGGTCGCGAGTCCGCCGATCGCTGGGAATCGCCTACCCGGAGGTGGGCCAGTCGCAGCAATACGCGGTCTTCGAGTTCAAGACCGACGCAGACCTGCCGTCCGAAATGCGGCTGATGCTGGGGGAGCGGACCACCGATGTGGTCTGGCCGTTGCCCGGCGGCTACTGCCGCTGGAGTTTCCAGATCGACGGCGCAGCGCCGGAGGCCGAACGCACCAAGGACCGGGTGGCGGTGCAGTTCGGCCGCACCCAGTTCCCTGTGTTGAACGAGGAGCGGCTCAAGCAACTGCTTGCCGAGCGGGCGCCGTGGTTCAAGGGGAGCGTGGATGAAATCGTCTGGCGACTCGTGGTGCGATTCGAGCGCCGCCTGGCCGATTCCTTCGGCAGCGGCCGCGTCTGGTTGGCCGGCGATGCGGCCCACATGACCGCGCCGGCGGGCATGCAGAGCATGAACGTCGGGCTCGACGAAGCGAACCGCCTGGCCGGAGTCATCGCCGGAATCCTTCGCGGCGGAGAGTCGCCGGCCGGACTGGAGGCGTACGGGCAGGATAGCCTGCGCCGCTGGCGGCAACTGCTCTCACTCGACGGCGGAGTGAAGCCCACCGCCCAGGCCGACCCTTGGATTCGCCACCGCGCCGACCGTATCCCGGCATGCCTCCCCGCCTCCGGCGAGCGACTCGCCGCCCTCTTGGGCCAACTCGGTTTGGAGCCAGCATAGGCATCAACTGCCGTTCACAGTCCCGCCGGGTGCCATGCTTTCGCCCTCGGCTCCGCCGAGAGCGTAAGCATGTCCCTCCTTTGTCGCCTTTCGCTCCCGCGAAAGCACGCCTTAACCCGCGCCGCATCGCTGCCGCAAGCCAAGTGTGCCCCGCCCGGTTCACGCCACCCCGCCCACGCTCGGCACGGCCCTCCGATCCTGCCGCCTTCGCCGGCCGGCACTGGCCTCGCCAGTGTTTTCTTCCCCCACGGTTCTTGCAGCCAGGAAGTGGCACGTATGCTTCCGCCGGGTGCCATGCTTTCGCCCTCGGCTCCGCCGAGAGCGTAAGCATGCCCCTCCTTTGTCGCCTTTCGCTCCCGCGAAAGCACGCCTTCACCCGCGCCGCATCGCTGCCGCAAGCCAAGTGTGCCCCGCCCGGTTCGCGCCACCCCGCGCACGCTCGGCACGGCCCTCCGATCCTGCCGCCTTCGCCGGCCGGGTGGCACTGGCCTCGCCAGTGTTTTCTTCCCATACGGTTCTTGCAGCCAGGAAGTGGCACGTACGCTTCCGCGAGGACCGAAACCCCACGGGCCCCTCCACTGCTTCTTGTCGTTCCTTGCCGCCAATGAGGCGCGTTCCTGCTATTGCACCGGGCAACTCCACCATGCCGCGTGGCGGCAACTCCGTGAATCGTAATATCGTCGCTGAAGTCGGCCGTCGTGCCGATCGTCGCCGCGAGCACCGTCCGGTTCCCTGCCTCGTCGAACTGCTGGTCGAGCGAGCACAAGGAGCGAACTTCGTGACAAGTCGATCGAACCTCAGTCGGCATCCTCTGTGTCGACATCGCTCAGGATCTCGCAATCTGGCAGACGCTTTCGCAGCCGTTCGACTGTGCTCCGCGAGACCGCTGTGCCCATCAAGGATAGGTATTTCAGCTTCGCAAGATCGCCCAGCGAACCGAATGCATCATCCGTGATTCGGGTCTCGTCCAGAAAGAGGCTTTCAAGGTTCTTGAGGCGACCAATGGCCGCGATGCTTCGATCTGTCACGCGGGTCCTGGACAAAGCCAGGAAGCGCAAGGCTTCAAGTTCTTGAACCTCTGTCATGATCTCGTCGGTGACTTGCGTTCCGGCCAGCCCAAGCTCCCGGATCTTGACCAGTGACCGGAATGTGCGGCTACTAGCCGATGTGATGCCCGTGTCTCCAAGGTGCAGCGACTCGAGTTCGGGCAGTCGCGACAGTTGCGCCAAGCCCTTGTCTGAGACGGTTGCCCCGAGAAGATCCAAACGCTCGAGCTTCCTCAGTGACGCCAGATGCTTCAAGGCCCGGTCCGGCAAAGATGCGTACGACAGGTCAAGCGTCCTGAGCTCCGTCAACTGCCCGACGTACGACATCGCCAGCTCCGGTTCGGCCTTTGGGTTGCAGCCAAGCTCGCGCAGCTCCTTCAGTTCGATCAAGAACCGGAATCCGCGGCCCGTGACCTTCGTGTCCCTGATCCTGAGCGATTTCAGGTCCTTCAGAGTGGCAAGCGATTCCAGTCCGCGATCGCTCAACGACGACCAGTCACAGCTCAGCACCTCCACGCCGGGCATGTGTGCCAGCGCGAGCGCGACCTGGTCGGCCTGTTTGCTCCGTCCGAAGTCCACTTCGACGATCCGGCCATCGTCTTCAACGATAGGCACAAGCTGGTAGCGCTCAAGCACCGCGTGCAATTCCGTTTGTCCCACCATTTTTACCTCCCCTGCCAGTGCCGGTGTCGCGCCGAACACTCTCATCACCAGCGTCACGAGCCAACCTCTTGCAATCATCGTTAGTCCCACGGCCGGGTGACACTGGCCTCGCCAGTGTTCTTCCTATACGGTTCTTGCAGCCAGGAAGTGGCACGTACGCTTCCGCGAGGACTGAAACCCCACCGGCCCCGCCACTGATTTTTTGTCGTTACTTGCCGCCAATGAGGCGCGTTCCTGCTATTGCATCGGGCAGCTCCACCATGCTGCGTAGCGGCAACTCCGTGAATCGTAATATCGTTGCTGAATTCGGCCGTCGTGCCGATCGTCGCCGCAAGCACCGTCCGGTTCCCCGCCTCGTCACGCCTGCAGCGCTCAGTGCTAGGCCCGCTCGTGGCATCTGGACATACAAATCATCGACCGCACTCGTCATCGATATCATTGATACCACTGTTGTCCCGCTCTCCGCCGTGGCACGAGGATTGGTCGTTACGGCTATAAAGGGTCACCTCCTCTTCGTGCGAAAACTCAAGTACCCATTCCTCCGATAAAGGAGAAATCCAGACATCATCTGCGCCTGGATGCCATAGATCGTCGTAGTGTTCAACAAAGCTGCTGAGACTCACGCTAATGCCCTCCCGATCCGCGATCCAGAAAACGTTCACCCATTCTCCCGCTCCCAAATTGAGGGCGTCTAGCCATTCTAGTACCGCTTCTCGCTCATCGTCTAACACGTTCCTGGCGGCACGCCGCACGTAAACATCGCTACCGCGCTCTGGCATGCGCAGGCCGATCCGCTCTATTGCATCCACCACGAAATCTCTCGCCAACAGTCGGTAGTGGCTTTCGGAAATCTTTGCAGAAGTCAAGCGATACTCTAACATGCTTCCCGCCTTCCGTTTTTCACTATTCCCACAGCGCGGCCCCTTTGTGCGGCGAATGCGGCCCTGATTGTTCGGACGGGAAAAATTCGTGGCCGTACCTGCCACCAGCCCCTTTCTTTCCGCCACTCCAGTCCCACCAATTCACATGGTCTTGATCAATGCGCCAGCCACGCGTTCCATCCGCTGAGCGCTCGCCAATCAGTGTCCCGGTCCTGGGGTCGTACATCTTTTGTGTATTCGGACCCAGGTAACCCGCATTGCTCCTGGCTCCCTCCAAAGCCTTGTCGTATCCTCGCGTCCCAAGGTGTTCGGTGTCAAACCGGCCACGCGCATGATTTGAGGCAACTCGCCCACTTGACGCGTTCGCTCCGCGACTTGCTGCTGCAAAGCCAGTCTTCAGCGCCGGAAGCGGAATCGCTCGCCCGCCGGAAAACTCCAAAGCAGCGCGCGACATCGCCTCGCCGCCGTAGGTGAAGTAGCAGCCGGCCTGTGCGGCAGCGCGCGTCACATAATCCTCACCGTTCCGCGCACGTTCATCAAGTTTAAGCCGGGCCTCGCTCGACGCGCAACCGATCGCCGTCCGCCCCAGATCGGTAAAGGTCCCGAAAAACGCCATTGCTGTGATGTGGAATACATTTCCCGTTGACAGCGGATTGATAGCATTCCAGGGGTTCTTTCTAATCTCTCCTGCCCCCGCGCGCAAACGTTGTACAGTCGAAGTCCCCTCGAGGGTCTCTCTGACTTGGCTCAGCCCACTCGGATCCACCCCGTTCCCCGGATCATTCCCCACGTACCGGTACAGGTTCCCGTCCCCGCCCTCAAACCCGATCGGATCCTGGCTCATCCACCGCCCGGTCTTCGCGTCATACCAGCGGTTCAGATTCCACTGTAGCCCCGTCTCCGTGTCGAGGTACCGCCCGGTGAACTTGATCGCACTCCGCGCCCCGCCGGCCGTCTCCGAGAGCACGTTGCCGTACGTGTCGTACACGATGTGGTTCCGCACCGTGCTGGTGTTGTTCACCAGCTCGCGGACGGTGCCGAGATTATCGGTGAGCGTCCAAAGCAGCTCCCCGCCCACCTGCTCGTCGGCCAGGATCTCATCCACCGCCGCCCCCCACAGGTAACGGTTCTGCACCGCCCCGTTCGGATCCATCACCAGCACCATCTGGTCGCCGTCATAGACGAAATACCGCTGGTCCGTCGTCCCGCCGCTGGTCACCTTCCGCCCGATCAGGTGATTGAATGCGTCGTACGAGTAGTCCACCGTCTTCGCCACCGCCCCGCCCGTGTAGAACGTCACCCGCGTCAGCCGGTTGCGGTAGTCCCACGTGTACTGCTCGACCACCGTCGCGGTGCCGGCCAGCAGCTTCTTCGTGCGGTTTCCCTCGGCATCATATTGATAGTCGAAGGTCCCGTCGCTCGTCAGCCGGTTCGCCGTGCCGGTCGTGTAGCCGGCCATCTCCCGGTTGCCGGCGTCGTCATAGTCATACGACTCCAGCCCCACGCCCGACCGGGTGACGCTCGTCAACTGATCGGCGTCGTCGTAGCCGTACGTCAGCACGCCGTCGGCCGAGCTGGAACGTGAGTACTTGCCCGTCGTCGTAGTACGTCCAGCCGTAGGCCGCCAGCGTAATCGTCCCCTTGGTGCGCCCAGCCGCGTTCAACCGCCCCGCCCCATCGTAGCCCGGCGTGGTCGTGGCCACGAGCTTCGTCCCCCGCCAGGTCGCGGAACCGCTCCACCTTCCGCACGCTGTGGTCCGGGTTGTAGTCGTACTCCACCCGTTTCGCGCCACCACGTTCCGCCCTACCACCCCCCTTCTGCCGCACCCGCTTCAGCCGATTCAAGAAGTCGTAGAAGTAATCGTTGCTGAAGTCGGCCGTCGTGCCGATCGTCGCCGCGAGCACCGTCCGGTTCCCCGCCTCGTCGAACTGCTGGTCGAGCGTCACCGCCGGCGCGAGCCCCGCCGCGGTCTGGACAATCCCCGTCGCCCGGTCTAACAAGTCGTACGAGTAGTCGATCGTCGACAGCACGCTGCTCGTCACGACGTCGGTGTCGGTCACCAGGTCCAGCCGGCCGAGCGGATCGTAATAGTAATCGATCGACCGCACGGTGGTGTTGGCGTTGGGCCGCCAGTATTCCTTCGTCACCCGGCCCAGCCGGTCGGTGTTCCAGCGGTGGTTGCGTCCCAGCGCGTCGACCATCCGGTACATCCGCCCGGCGTTGTTGTAGTAAAACGTCCGCGTCCCCAACGGGCTCGTCTCGCTCGTGGTCCAGCCCAACTGGTCGTAGCCCCAGCTCGTCGTGTTCCCCGCCGGGTCGGTGAGCGACGCCAGATTCCCCTGCGGATCGTAGACCCACGCCGTCGCCGCCGTCGCCCCCGGCTCATAGTGCCTGACTTTCCGTGAGAGCCGGTCGTACTCGTACGCCCGCACGTCCTGAAGAGGGTCCGTCTCGCCCGTCACGTTCCCAACCGCATCATACGACCAGCTCCACGTCTTGCCCAGCCCGTCGGTCTGCGTCGTCTTCCGTCCTAGCGCGTCGAGCGTCCAACTTGTGGTGACGTCCATCTGGTCCGTCACCGAGTTCTGCCGCCCGTACCGGTCATAGCCATACCGGGTGACGCCCCCCGTCCCCGCTCCGTAGTAGCCGTCGTCGATCGTCTCCGTGCGGTGCAGGTTGTCGTACCGCCACGTCGTCACCACGTCCCGCGGCGCGGTCTCCGTCTCCACATCCCCCATCGCCGTGTACGTATATCGCCACACCGGCGCGATCCCCGCCCCCGCCCCGTCCGGGTCGGGCAACGTCTTCGTGAGCACCCGGCGGAGGTTGTCGTACGTAAACACCGTCTCCCGAAAGCCGTCGGCCGGATTCGTCGTCCGCCGGATCTCTTTGTAGACCGTTCCATCGTCATAGTACACATACTCGGTCACCGGACTGGGCAAGGGATCGCCCAGGTCCGGGTCGGGCAGCGTGATCGTCTTCGTCCGCCCGCGGAAATCGTAACTGTAAGCCGTCACCGCCCCAATCGGGTCGGTCTCGCTGGTCAACAGGCCCGAGCGGTCATACCCGTAGCCGTACACCGGGCTGGTCCGCGTGCCGTTCGTGCCCCCGATCGACGTGTAGTCGTCCGGGTCGGGAAGCGTCACCGAGGTCAACCGGTCGAGCGTATCGTAGCCGTAAACCGTCGTGGCCGTGGGATCGGCCGCGCTCGTGGTCCGCGCGATCTCCTTCCACACGCGGCCGCGTGAATCATACGTATACTCCGTCACCGGACTGGCAAGCGTGCCGTTCGTGCCGCCCGTCGACGTGTAGTCGTCCGGATCGGGTAGCGTGACGGTCGCCACCCGCCGCATCACGTCGTAGGTGTGCCAGGTGACCGCCCCTAGCGGATCGGTCTCCGACTTCAAATCGCCGGAAGGATGGTACGTGTACGAGTAGACCGGGCTCGTGAGCGGCCCCGCTCCGTCCGGATCGGGCAGCGTCTTGGTCTCCAGACGCCCGAATTCATCATAGTCGTAGTCGATCACGATCGGCGCGTCGCCCGGATCGGTCGTGCGGACGATTTCCTGGTCCACCTCGCCGTCAGGATCGTACAGGTACTCGTAAACCAGACTTGGCAACGGCCCGGTGCCGTCCGGATCGGGCATGGTGATCGTGTGTACGCGGCCCAGCTCGTCGTACGTATAACCCGTCTCCGTCCGCTCCGTCGAGATGTTGTTGCTCGTCCGTTCGATGAGCGTCTGAACCAGCCCGCTCGGATAGTACACGTATTCCGTCACCGGACTCGGCAACGCCCCTTCGCCGGTGGCCGGGTTGTAGACGCCGTCCGGATCGGGCCGCGTGATCGTGAGCACGCGGCCGACGTGGTCGTAGGTGTACTCGGTCCGCTGGCCGAGCTCGTCGATCTCGGCCTTCACACGCCCTTGCACATCCCCGTCGGCGGGCGTGTAGAATTCGTAACTGATCGTCGCCTCATCCGCAGTCCCCAGGGCGTAAGTCACCGCCGCCACCTGCCCGCACGGCGAGTGGTTGTAATCGGTCACGCGGTCTTCGGGATCGGTCACCGTATCGACCAGCCCGCCGATGGTCCGCCCCAGCGGCGTCACCACCGAAGTGTACGTGTAGCCGGTCACGATATCGTCGGTCTCGGCGCTGAAGCGGTCATCCACGCCCACAATCACCCGTTCTTCAAGCACGTTGCCGGCCGCGTCAAGCGTGTAGAGCGTTTGCCGGATGGTGGCGTCGGTGAACCGCTCGGTGAAGCTCGTCACCTGGCTGAATTGCGGGTCGTACTCCCAGACGTGAACGGTGCCGTCCGGGAGCGTCTCTTTGGTCACGTTGCCCCGGTAGTCATATTCGTAGCTCGTGGTCGTCGCAGTCAACGGGCCCGGACCGTCGGGATCGGGCCGCACGATGCGCGTAACGCGGCCCCAGTTGTCGCGCTGGTAGGTCGTAACCAGCTCGCTGTCGTCTTCCATGATCTCCGTCGTCGTGGTCCGCCCGCCGAACCGGTCGACGGTGAACGCCGCGCGGTGGCCCCGCACCGTACTCCGCGAGCCGTTGATCTCCGATCTCTTGATGAGCGGCGACGGGTTCCCCTCGCTCCCGGTCCCCGGGTGCACGATCGACGCCAGCCCCTGCGCCGATACCGACTCGAGACTATCGGAGCCTCCCGTGGATCCGTACACCTTTCCGACGAACTTGTTCGCCGCGTCGTAGTCGTAGGTCGTCACCCTGGTCTTCGTGCCGTCCACCGGTTCGGTCTTCGTCCACAGCAGCCCGTTCGCCGCGTAGTAATTGAAGCTCGTCACCGCACCGGCCGCCGGCCCGTTAGTCCCGCCCGGGCGCGAGCGGAAATCGTCCGGATCGGGTCCCGTGATCGACTCCAGCTTGTCGCCGTTGTGCTCCAGCACCGTCTGCCGCCCGGAGTGGTCCGTGATCGTGTGGACCATCCCGTTCACGTAGCCGAGCGTGGTGGTGCGGCCGGTGGGGAGCGTGATCGTCGTCAGATCCTGCTTTCCGTCGCCGTTGGTGTCGCTGTAGCCGTAGCTCGTCGTATTGCCCACGCGATCTGTCCGCTCCACCACCCGGCCGTCGGCGGTGAATGTTTCCACCGTGCCGCTGGCGTCGGTGAGCCGATACTCGCCGTTCGCCTCGCGCGCAAGCGTCCACCAGCCAACCGGCGTCGGCAGCAACGTGTAGTTGCCCGCGCCGTCGTGCTCGAAGAACGACAGACTGCCGTCGCGCACCAGCGCCACGCCGTCGCTCTGGACATAAAGCTGTGGAATCCCCGGGGCGGTCCAGCGGTTGCCGAACGGGCTGTCGATCGTATTGACGATGTTCTTGTAGCCCGACACCGAGACCGACCGCACCGAGCTTGTCCCGCCGTCGGTGTAGTGCTGCTTGATGGTCATCGTCCAGGTATGCCGCCCGGTCGCAAGCGTCGAGGCGTCCACCTGTTGCGCAAATCGGTAGTACTCGCTCGCCGTGACCCCCGACGCGCTGAAGAACGTCGACTGAGTGGTGGCCAGGTTGCCCAGCGTGAGGTTCACTTCCACCCGATGCAGCGGCAGTGCTCCGTCAGTCGTCTCCAGCTTCAGGTCCGCGGCGATGATCGGATGCGGATTGAACTCGCTGTCGTAGCGCAGGTAGCAGACCCCCTCCGTGCCGATGTACTGGCACTCCCTGTTGTTGCCCGAGGCTTCGCCGTCGTCATTCGCTGGGTTGTTGGGCGGCGTGTGCGAGGCGGCATACAGATCGTCGGGCGCGACGTTGACGATCGTAAACTCTTTCCAGTTATCCGGATCGAGTGCGGCTGAGTAGCCGGGGCCGTCGATCACTGTAAGGCTGGCAATCTCTTCAAGCTCCGGGTGAATCGTGTCTGGAAGGGGCTCCAGGTTGAAAATCCAACTGCTTTCGCCGGCGGGAATCGTCACTTCCCAGTAGCCGTTGCGGAAATGGCCGTTGGGGCCGATCTTGTACTCATCGGGATCCGCGTCGCCGCCGGGATGGTCATCGCCGATGTCGCCGCCCGGCTGGAGCTTCACCACCAGTTCGCTGCTGGCATCGCCAGTGCGGTAGAGCGTGAAGTAGGCCGGATCGCCGCTGTGCGCGGGATTGCCGTCCCACTCGGCGGCCAAGGTGTCGTCAGACTGGATCGACACCACGGCCATCAGGGCCCGCTGTTCGAGCGGCTCAAGCCGCAACTGCCGCTTCAACTTGCGCCGCTCGCGATGAGATGCTTCCGATGTCCGTTTGCGCAACGAGAGCCTTGGCAAGCGCATGACTGCCCCTCCCCGTTTTGTCTGAAGAGTGCCCCGCCCTTGCGCCCGCCTGCCTTGGCGGGCCGCCCGAGCGCGTTGATTTGCCCTCGGCCGTTCAGCCGAATGCGAAGAGTCTAAGCCTGTCGCTACAATCCGTCAAGTGATCCGTCCAGGGCGATCACCGATTTTCTTGCCACCGCCCCCAACCCATTGCTCGCCCGCCTACACCAGCACCCCCAAACAAACGCAAGCCTGTCTTCTTCCCAATTCCAATTAGTGCGAACTAGCCCTGATCACTGCTCCTCTCAAACCACATAGCCCCTCTCTCGCCCGTCCGCCGATTTCGTCTCCCTCGCCGGGTACTCGCACCGAGTTCCTGCCCCGGTCCCTCTGTGATCTCGGTGCTCTCCGTGGCCCAATGACCCCTTGTCCCATTCCCGCTCTTCCGCATGAGATTCGTGCGAATTCGCGCCGATCAGTGCTTTTCTCGAACCGCATGGCGCTCTCTCGCCTCTCAGCCGATCTCTCTCCCGCCCCGCACTGCCGCCCAGTTCGTGCCCCGGTCCCTCTGTGATCTCGGTGCTCTCTGTGGTTCACCTTCCGGCTCCCCTCTTCGCCCCCACTCCGCCCGTCACCCTCTCTTTCCTGCTTTCCTTCTTGCGTGCTTTCCGCGTTCCTTCTGCCAGCCAGCCCGCCACTTCCGTGGTTTCCCCTCCTGATCAACGGAGCCCCTTCTGGCTGACTGCTGATGGCTGACCGCTGACTGCTGACCGCTGACTGCTGACCGCTGACTGCTGACCGCTGACTGCCAATGGCTGACTGCCAATGGCTGACTGCTGACACGTGAAGGACCCCAATCGCTCCCTCCGCGCCTCCGCGTGAACCCTTTCCCCAGTGCTCCGTTTCTCTTCGCCCCCCTCTGTGATCTCGGTCCCCTCTGTGGTTCACTTCTTCTTCCTTCTCCTCTCACCCCCATCCCGCTCTCTCCCCACGCTTCAATTTGCAGTTTTCAATGCTCAATTTCCATTTTTCAATTTCCCCCCTCGCCCAAGAATCTCTCCGCTCCCCCCAAGATTTTCTCTTGCGATTTAGGCCACGCGTCATGTATATATACGTACACTAAAGTAAATCGGTCGCCCGGCGCCTCCGCGCCGGCCTGACGCAAAAGCCCCTCGCCGGGCCCCGCGCTCCATCCGCGCGCCCGCGCGACCGTCTCCATAATTCACCCCTGAACGAAAGGCCCTGCTCCATGCACCGTCCACCAATCTCCATCGCTCGCGCTGAGCCCCGCTCTGACCGCAAATCGTCTCCCCGCAACCCTTTTCAGCCGTCCCCAATGGCACACCCCTCTACGAACTTCAACACTCGACCCAAAGGTAGTAGAAAACTAACGTTCGCGACCTGGGTGCGAAACCCCTTCGCCCCAACCACTTACCGCGACACCCTTGCGCCAAGTCAACCGAAACACCCCTCAAGGGCGTTTCGCTTCGATGCAACAATGTCCCATTTGGCGATGCAACTCGCGGCGCCCATCCGCGCGGCCCCCGAGTGGCGAGCACTATGCGCCAACTTCAACACGTCCCTCACAGTGCGTACGAACTTGCGCTCACGCGCCAAGTGCGAAGCTCTTTCCTGTCTTGCACTTGCCGCCACGCCCCGCGACGCACGAAAAGAAACAACGCGTTTGTTGTTGCGCATCAACGGGGGGTGTGCCATCCGGACGGCAACGGATGGCCGGCGTCGCTGCTGGTGCACGCCACGTGCGGCATCGATATATTGATCCCGCGTGAGCGACTCGACCGTCTCTTTCACAGTCCAGGAGATCTCAACATGTTGCGAAGGCCAGTAACCGCTCTGTTCGCCGCCTTGATGCTGCTCGCATCGATCGGCTCGTCGTCGGCCTCCGAACCCGAGCGGCCGAATATCATCTTCATCATGGCCGACGATGTCGGCTGGGGCGATTTCCAGTGCTACAACCCGGCCGGCAAAATCCCCTCGCCCAATATCGATCGGCTTGCACAAAACGGCATGCGCTTCACCGACGCCCACACCCCCGCCGCCCTCTGCGCGCCCACCCGCTACACGGTTGCCACCGGCAACTACACCTGGCGCGGCCGCATGCCGGGTGGCACCTGGGGTTGGAACCAGACGCCCCAGTTCCTGCCCGGCCAGAAAACCGTCGGGCACCTGCTCCAGCAGGCCGGCTACCGCACCGGACTGTTCGGCAAGCTGCACTTCGGCGGCGAATTCGAAAAAGGGTCCGATGGCGAGGTCGACTTCACGAAGCCCATGAAGACTGGCCCGATCCAGTGGGGCTTCGACTACTCGTGCGTCCTCCTCGGCGGCCACCAGGCGCCTCCTTACATGTTCTTCGAGAACAACAAGGTCCTTGGCGATCCGGGCAAGGTCACCGCCCTCAAAGCCGGGCCACTCAACGGCGGCGTCGTACCGGTCGACGGGCCGGGCCTGCCCGACTGGGACAGTCGCCTGGTAGGCGAAACCCTCGTCTCCAAGGCCCTGGCCTTCATCGACACCGACTCCGACAAGCCCTTCTACATCCACCTCTCGACCGACGGCGCCCACAGCCCCTACACGCCCCCTGAAGAAATCCGCGGCACGCCCGTAAAAGGCGCCTCCGGCATGACGGCCCATACGGACATGGTGCACGAGGTCGACGTCATTGTCGGAAAGATCGTCGAAGCGCTCGAGAAACGCCAGTTAATCGAAAAAACGCTCGTTATCGTTACCAGCGACAACGGCGGCATCCCCGCCGATCGAGCCCACGGCCACGATGCCGTCGGCGGCCTCCGCGGTTCGAAGTCCTTCATCTGGGAAGGCGGCCACCGCGTGCCGCTGGTCGTGCAGTGGAAGGGCCGCGTGCCCGCCGGCAAAGTGACCAATCAGCTTGTCGGCACCCACGACGTCGTCCCCACATTCGTCGAACTCGCCGGCGGAAAGCGTGAGCCCGACCAGATGCTCGATAGCGTGAGCCTCGCATCCATCCTTCTGGGCCAGCGCTCCGACGACGAACCCGTCCGCCAGACGTTGCTCATCCAAAGCAGTCCCGGCCGCGATGCCTTCACCGAGCGCGACCCTGACGCCGCCAGGCCCGCCGCCGGCAAACGAAAAATGACCCCACGCGAGCGCGAAATCCAGCGCAACAAGGCCTGGAATGCCGTCGCCAAGAAGGGCGCCCGCTCGGGTAGCCAGGGCATGGCCCATGCCCTGCGGGAAGGCTCCTGGAAACTCGTCCTCGACATCGAGCACGACAAACCCGCAGCCCTCTACAACCTTGCCGATGACCTCACCGAGCAGAACAACCTCATCGCCGACTCCGCCCAGGCCGACCGTGTCGCCCGGATGGAGCAACTCTATCGCGACATCCGCAAATCCGACCGCAGCACTCCCTGACCTCGACTTCGTCCTCGTTCCCCAGCCCGCGGCCCCGTCGCGGGCTGGGTACGAGCCCGCTGCTCCACCGTGGGCACGCCGATTCCCCTTCCGCCTCTCTTTTGAACTCCCGGACCGCATACAGTGTATGGCTCGTTCATACAGAGCGAGCCCCTCCTCCGCGCCGTCCGCAGACTCGCCGAAATCTGCTCGCAGATTCCCTGCTGCGCTAGCGCACCTCCGCTCCGCCCCGCCCTGGCAGCCCTCCGATCGGCACGGCGCAAATAGTTGCATGCATTCGGTTTACATATCGGCCGATTGCACCGAAACAGCCCCGCGATCTCGGCCATCTGACTGCTGGCCAGCGGTCGTGTCAATCGCTCCCGCCTGCCCCGCCCGGCGCGCGAAATTCCCTTCCGCGACAACTTGGCACGCCGCTTGCGTTTCCCCCTGAACCGCGACGGAAACTCACTCACGCCTTCATAGGGCAGCCAATTACGGGAGTCGAACCATGTTGGCCGATCCGACTTTGCTGGTCGTAGACGACGAAGAAGTGATCTGCGAGGGCTGCCGGCGGATCTTTTCCCGCCAAGGCTTTCAGGTGGAGAAAAGCAGCGATCCCCGGCAGGGTTTGGACCTTGCCGTCCAGCGCGATTTCAAAGCCATCCTCCTCGACATCAAGATGCCCTCGATGGACGGCATCCAGTTCCTGGAACAGCTTCGCGTCAAGAAGCCCGGCGTGCCGGTGATCCTCATGACCGGCTACCCGAGCATCCCCAACGCCGCCTCGGCCGTGCGGCTGGGCGCCTCCGACTACATCACCAAGCCCTTCACTCCCGAAGAGATCACCCAGGCGGTGCAGCGGCTCTTGGGCGAAGGCGACGCCGCCTCGCCGGAGCACAAAGACGAGGAAACGTGGACCCCGGAGACGGGCGAGTTCCGCTTCTTCAACGAAGCCTGGTTCCAGGCTGGCCGCGACGGCACCGTCCGTGTCGGTGCCATGGTCCCCCGATCCGACGGAATGAAGGTTGAAGACATTCGCCTGCCCCGCGTGGGCGAGGCCGTCTACCAGGGCCTGCCGATGGCTGGCCTGATCGTCGACGGCGCGGTGGTGCGGACCATTCCCGCCCCCATCTCCGGCGTCGTCGTGGCGGTGAACCCGCTCCTGAAAGAAACCGCCTCCGTGCTCTGGCGCGACCCCTGCTGGAACGGCTGGATCGCCGCCATCGCTCCCACGCGACTGGAAGCCGACGCCGAGCGCTGCACCCAGCGGCACGTGATTCTCGCCAACCCCGACAAGGCCGCTGCCGGCGAGCAGTGCCAGCGGCTTCGCGGCCTGGGTTGCGAGGTGCGGATCGTCACCAACGCCGATGAGCTTCTCCCGGCGCTCCGCGTGCTCGAAGGCGCGGTCGTCTTTGTCGACGCCGCCTCGTTCGCCGCGGCCGGACCGGAAGTCGTGCGGAAGATCAACTCGCTCGCCCCTTCCACCAAGGTGGTCGTGCTCGCCTCGCCCGCTTCGGAGTTCGAGACGCAGTACCGGCAGAACAAGATCCTCTACTATGCCGTGGAGGCCTTCGCGGATCACGAGATCGGCGAAATCCTCGACGCCGGCTTCCGCCACAAGCCGGCCGCCGTTGATGGCCGCAAGTTCGCCTCCGAGTTTCTCGCCAGCATCTCGATCACCAACCGCAACGGCAAGAAGGTGCACCTCATGGCGCCCGGTGGCCTCTTACGGAAGGACGAAGGGCTGGGAGTCAAGATCCGCCGCGGTCTCCTCGATCGGCTCTTCCCCATGGAAAGTAGCCTGGGGCATGGGCCTATCACCCAGCTCAAGATCGTCGAAGCCGCCCGCAAGTTCGACCACGTGGTGATCCTCGTGGTGAAGGACACCGGCCGCCTGCCCGGCAGCCTCCTGTTCGACACCAAGGGCGAGTACATCTCGGTGCCCGGCGACAAGGCAGGCAAGGTGACCACCATTGCCGTGCAGCCTGACGCCAGCGGCGCAGCCGCGATCGAGTTCGACGACCGCACCACCGCCGCCCTGGCGGAGCACATCATCCAGAAGATGGCCGAGTGCTGAGCCGACGCACGGCGGGGCGAGTTCTGCAAGCCCCGCCGCGAACCGGGGCCCGGCGCACCGCCGGGCCCTCGAGAACTCGCCGGGTATATCACTGGAAGTGGGGGAAATCATGCGAGCGGCAGGCGACACGTTGACCATCGACCATCTGGATGAGCTCGCGCACACTCGCGTGCGCGACTGCTACCAATGCGGAAAGTGCTCGGCCGGATGCCCCCAGGCCGAGCACATGGACGTGCTGCCGAACCAGTTGATCCGGCTCGTTCAGCTCGGGCGGTTGGACAAAGCGATGCGGGCTGAGGCAATCTGGCGTTGCGTCTCGTGCCTCACCTGCTCCACGCGGTGCCCCAAGTCGGTGAACTGCGCCGGTGTCATGGACGCTCTCCGGCAGATGGCTTTCGAGCACGATGCCGCTCCCCCCAGCCAGCGCCGCACGGTGGTCTTTCAGCAGGCTTTCCTGGAGAACATCCGCCGCAACGGCCGGCTCAACGAGCTGGAACTCGTCGGTCTTTACAAGACCAAGTCGTTCCTCGGCGACTGGAGCGTGCCCATGCTCGTGAAGGACTCGCTTCTTGGCCCGAAGATGATCCGGCGGGGCAAGCTGCATCTGATCCCACACAAGGCCAAGGACCGCGGCGTGGTGCGGCGAATCTTCGATCGCTGCCTGGCCAACGGCAACAGTCAACCGACAGACAAGTGAGGGTCCCGGCCATGGAATTGAGCTACTACCCTGGCTGTGCCCTGCACGGTTCCTCGATCGACTACGAGATGTCGGTCCGGGCGTGCCTCAAAGCACTGGGCGTCACGCTGCACGAACTCGACGACTGGATCTGCTGCGGTGCGACGGCGGCGCACTCGCTCAACCAGAAACTGGCCGTCGCTCTTCCGGCGAGGAACCTCGGCCTGGCCGAACGCGACGGCGCCGCCGAGATGCTCGTCCCCTGCCCGATGTGTTCGGTGCAGCTCATCAAGGCCGGACAGATGCTCACGAGCGATCCGGCCCTGCAGGCTGAAATCTCCGAGATCGTCGAGCTTCCGGTGACCGGCAGCACAGCGGTCCAGAACCTGATTCAGGTCCTGCAGAAGATCGGCGATGAGAAGATCAAGCAGGCCGCGGTCCGGCCGCTGTCCGGATACCAGCCCGCCTGCTATTACGGCTGCCTGCTGACCCGCTCGCCGGAACCCCGCTTCGACGACTGCGAGCAGCCGCGGTCGATGGAGACGCTGCTTTCGCTCCTGGGGGCCGCGCCGGTCGACTGGAACTACCGCACCGAGTGCTGCGGAGCGGGCATGACGATGGCCAACGAGGAAATCGTGCTCGAGTTGTCGCACAAGATTCTCGCCGATGCTGGCCGCCACGGCGCCAACTGCATCGTCGTCGCCTGCCCGATGTGTCATGTCAACCTCGATATGAAACAGGCCGACGTCGAACGGCGATTCGGTGTCGACCACGGTCTGCCGGTGTACTACCTCTCCGACCTGGTGGGGCTGGCGATGGGAATCGATGAGCGGACGCTCGGCATTGACCGGCACTTTGTCCCCTGCCGACCGCCAGTGAATCAAGAGGCGTAGCATGGCGCGCATAGGCGTATTCACGTGCTGGTGCGGCGAGAACATCGCCCGCAATGTCGACGTCGAGCAGGTCGCCGCCGAGGTGGCCGAGTTGCCGGGCGTCCGTTGTTCCGTCGCCTACAAGTACATGTGCTCCGACCCCGGCCAGACGCTGATCCGCGAGAAAATCGCCAGCGAAAGGCTCGACGGCCTCGTGGTTGCCTCCTGTTCTCCGCACATGCACCTCAAGACGTTTCGCAAGGCCGCGGAAACTGCCGGGCTCAACCCCTACCTCGTCGAGATGGCCAACATCCGCGAGCATTGCTCATGGGTCCATCACGATAAGGCTCAAGCCACGCGAAAAGCGGTCGATCTGATCCGCATGGCGGTGGCCAAAGTCCAGCAGAATCACGCCTTGAAGCCCATCCAGGTGCCGGTCACGCGGCGAGCGCTGGTGATCGGCGGCGGCGTGGCAGGAATCCAGGCGGCGCTCGACATCGCCGACGCCGGACACGAGGTGGTGCTCGTCGAACGCGAGCCCTCGATCGGCGGCAAGATGGCGGGGCTCTCCGAGACCTTCCCCACGCTCGACTGTTCGCAGTGCATCCTCACGCCGCGGATGGTCGAAGTGGCCCAGCATCCGCGGATCAAGCTCCTGACCTATTCGGAAGTCGAATCGGTCGAAGGCTACGTGGGTAACTTCAGCGTCACCATCCGCAAGAAGGCCCGCTATGTCGATGTCGACAAATGCACCGGCTGCGGCCAGTGCTGGAACGCCTGCGTCTCGAAAAAGAACTCCAGCGAGTTCGATTATGGCATGGGCAACCGTACGGCGATCTACATCCCCTTCCCGCAGGCGGTCCCGGCTCGGCCGGTGATTGACAGCACCGCCTGTCTCAAGCTTACCAAGGGGAAGTGCGGCGTCTGCCTGAAGAAATGCCTGGCCGGCGCGATCGACTTCGACGCCCAAGACGAGGTGGTGACCGAGAAAGTCGGCGCGGTCGTCGTCGCCACAGGCTATCAACTCTACGGCCTCGACCGCAACCAGCAGTCGGCCAGGCTCAGCGGCTACGGCGAATACGGCTACGGCGAATTCAAGGATGTGATCGACTCGCTGCAGTTCGAGCGGCTGGTGTCGGCCTCCGGCCCAACGGGCGGCGAACTGAAGCGTCCCTCCGACGGTGCCACCCCGAAGACCGTGGTCTTCATCAGTTGCGTCGGCTCGCGCGACAACGCGAAGGGGATGTCGTACTGCTCTAAGGTGTGCTGCATGTATGTGGCGAAGCATACCATGCTCTATCGCCATAAGGTGCACGACGGCGAGGCCCACGTCTTCTATATGGACATCCGCTCGGGAGGCAAAAACTACGACGAGTTCGTCCGCCGCGCGATCGAAGAGGACGGGGCGAACTACCATCGCGGCCGGGTTTCCAAAATCACGCAGGAAGATGGCAAGCTCGTGGTCCGGGGCGTCGACACGTTGGCCGGTGAGCCGCTCACCATCCACGCCGATCTGGTCGTCCTAGCCAGTGCGATGCGGCCGGCCACGGGGGTCGAACTCCTCGCCCAGAAGCTCAACGTCGGTTACGACGAGTTCGGCTTCCTCTCCGAGTCGCACCCCAAGCTGCGGCCCGTGGAAACAGCCGCTGCGGGCGTATTTGTCTGCGGCGCATGCCAGGGCCCGAAAGACATTCCCGAGTCGGTGGCTCAGGCGACCGCTGCCGCCGGCAAAGTGCTGGTGATGTTCAGCCGCGAGAACCTCACCCGGGAACCGGAAATCGCCGAAGTCAACGAGCGAACGTGTGCGGCGTGCTTCGCCTGTGTGCGGGCGTGCCCCTACTCGGCGATCGAGAAGGCCGAAATCCGCGATCGCGATGGAAATCTGGTGAAGCGGACGGCCCGCGTGAACGGCGGCCTGTGTATGGGTTGCGGCACCTGCGTCGCCATCTGCCCCTCCAAGAGCGTCGACCTGGAGGGCTTCAGCGAGCAGCAAATCTACTCGATGGTGGAGATGTTGTCGTTATGAGTCACACCAACGGGAGCAAGACGGGCGCAGAGACCGCGGCTGGCACGGAAAACGGTTTCCAGCCGAAGATCGTGGCCTACGTCTGCAACTGGTGCACCTACCTGGGAGCCGACCTGGCAGGAACCAACCGGCTCGAGTATCCAGCCAACGTTCGCATCATCCGTCTGCCGTGCACCGGCCGAATCGATTTCAACTTGATCGTCAAGGCGTTCGAGGTCGGGGCCGATGCGGTGCTCGTTTCTGGCTGCCATCCGGGCGATTGCCACTACACGTCGGGCAACATGCACGCCCGCCGGCGCTGGATCCTGTTCCGCGAATTGCTCGATACTCTGGGAATCGAGATGGAGCGGATTTACTTCTCATGGATCTCGGCTGCCGAGGGGCGCAAGTGGCAACAGGTTATCACGGAGATTACGGAGAAAACCAGGCAGATGGGGCCGTACCTGGCCTATCGCGAAATCAGCGGGAGGGTGTGATGCAGGACCAACTCCGCCAGACATGCCGCCGTTTGCTCGAAGAAGGCCAGGTGCAGGTCGTCATCGGCTATGGCCAAAGCGGCGACGGGCCGGCATACCCGGTGTTCATCACCCGGGCAGAAGACGCCGATCAGTTGGTCTGGAATGATCGGTGCTTTGCGAACCTGACTACCTACTTGAAGCGCAAGGAGATCCGCAGCCTGGGCAAGGCGGCGGTGGTGGTCAAGGCCTGCGACGAACGGGCGTTGGTGGTGCTGGAGAAGGAATCACAGATCGACCGCGGCGGCCTGGTGGTTGTCGGCGTGGCCTGCCAGGGCGCGGCGCGCCCGCGAGAGCCGAAGTGCGAAAGCTGTGAGAATTCCCTGCCGCGGCGGGCCGACATCTCGATCACTCCGGCCGACGCCCCACCGCCCGGCCGGCAGTCCGCTGCAGCGACTCCGGCGAAAGACCGGTTCGCCGCGCTCGATGCCTTTCTCGAAAAGTCGCCCGCCGAGCGGATGGCATTCTGGCAACAGGAACTCGCGCGTTGCGTGAAGTGTTACGCCTGCCGGCAGGCGTGCCCATTGTGCTACTGCGAGCGGTGCATTGTCGACAAGAACCGGCCCACAGCGATCGACACTTCGGCCACGCTCAAGGGCAACTTCGCCTGGCACATCACGCGGGCATTCCACCTTGCCGGGCGTTGCATCGGCTGCGACGAATGCACCCGAGTATGCCCGGCCGGAATCGACCTGCGGTTATTGAACCTGTCGCTGGCCCGGTCGGCGGAAGCGAATTTCGGCTATCGGCCGGGCGTGGACGCCGCGACCGAGCCGGTGCTCGGCAGCTTCTCGGCGCAAGACCAGGAGAGCTTCATCCGATGAGCGAGATCATCTCCCTTTCCGCTCTCAAGCGACTCGCCGGCGACTGGCTTGCCGAGGGCCGACGCGTGGTTGCCCCGGTGCGCGCCCGCCCGGACGTCGTGCTCTACCAGGACCTCGCAAACCCCGAGGCACTCGTATTGGAAAGCTTCGTCCATCCGGCGAACACGGTCAAAGACGTGGTGTTTCCGCGGCACGAACGGCTTTACGCCTATAAGCTCCACGGCAAGCAGATCGAACTCGTCGATGCCGAGCCCCCCAGCCGCGAGCAGATCGTGCTGGGGGCGCGTCCATGCGACGCTGCGGCGCTGCCGATCCTGGATCACGTGTTCAACTGGGACTACGAAGAGGCAAGCTACAACCGCCGCCGCGAGCTGACCACCGTGGTCACGCTGGCCTGCCGGCAGCACGACGAGCACTGCTTCTGCACCGCCGTCGGCCTGGCGCCGGACGACACGCGTGGTTCGGACGCCATGCTCTACGACCTGGGCGATGGCACCCTGGAAGTCCGCTGCCGCACGGAGAAGGGCAAAGCCCTGTTCGCCGGGAAGACGGAATCTTCGAGCCGCGTGGGAGAACTGCCGCCGCGGCCGGAGAGCAGCGTCGATCTGGAAACGATCGAGCGGTTTCTCGCCGACGGCTACGAGAACCCGCTCTGGCAAACAGCTTCGCTCCGCTGCCTTGGCTGCGGGGCCTGCGCCTATGGCTGTCCCACCTGCCACTGCTTCGACATCGTCGATGAGCGGGACGGCAGCGGCGGACACCGGGTGAGGAATTGGGACGCCTGCCAGTTCGGCCTGTTCACTCTTCACGCCTCGGGGCACAACCCCCGCAGCGCTCAGGCACATCGGCAACGTCAGCGGATCTACCACAAGTTCCGCATCTACCGTGAGAAATTCGGCGAGACCCTATGCACGGGCTGTGGCAATTGCACCCGGAATTGCCCCGTGAGCCTTGGCGTCCGCCCGGTGCTCGAAGCGGTGATGACCGAAGCATTGCGAACGCAAGAAACGTAGGTGGATCGAGCGAAGCGGACCCACCGAAGACTGCATCCCGACCCTCAACTCTGGACGCTCAACTGCCATGCACGCCCCCAACCGGAGCCTGGCGACGGCCGCCAATATCTACAAGCCGGAACTGATGGAAGTGCTGGAGGTCCAGCAGCACACGGCTGACGTCAAGTCGGTGCGGATCCGCTTCTTGGACGAGCAGCGGGCCGCGGAGTTCTCGTTTCGCGTTGGGCAATTCGGCATCTTCTCGGCGTTCGGATATGGCGAGTCGACGTTCAATATCTGTTCCAGCTCGAATTGGGAGGGCTTCATCGAGTTCTGCTTCCGCCGCACCGGCAAAGTCACCGAAGCTTTGTGGGGCGTGGAGAAAGGCGACACGATCGGCTTCCGCGGGCCGTATGGCAACTGCTACCCAATGGACCGTTGGCGCGGCAAGAACCTGATCTTCATTGGCGGGGGAATCGCCATGCCGCCCATCCGCTGCGCGATCTGGTACGCCCTGGAGAATCGCGACGATTACGGCGACATCACGATCGTTTACGGCGCCCGAACGCCTCGCGATTACGTTTTCGCCAGCGAACTCGACCGTTGGGCACAATGCGAGCGGGTCCGGGTAGTGAATTGCGTCGACCCGGGAGGAGAGACGCCCGACTTCAAGGGGGAGATAGGTTTTGTGCCCACCGTGGTCGAACGCGCCGGCATCGCCGCCAACGACTCGGTCGCCCTGGTGATCGGGCCGCCGGTGATGATCAAGTTCACGCTGCCGGTGCTCGAGAAGATGGGGCTGGCCGACCGCGACATCTACACAAGCCTCGAGAACCGCATGAAATGCGGCGTCGGCAAATGCGGGCGATGCAACTGCGGCCCGCTCTACGTCTGCAAGGAAGGCCCCGTATTCACCGTCGAGCAGCTCAAACGGTTGCCAAACGACTACTGAACGCGAAAAAACGCGACACCGGGCACACGGCGCTCGATGCCGCGTACTCGGTGTCGTAAGGTCCTTGCATGCTGGCAGCGTTCAGCAGATGATCACTGAGGAGCGGCTTCGCCGCCGGCCTCGAGGGTCAGATCGATCGTGTTGCTCTCTTCTTTAACCGTTGCAGTCAATCCCGAGGTCTGCGCATTGGCGTACTGGGCGGGCAGCAGGTTCTTGGGTCCGGTTGATGCGGCATTTGGATCCGGCTCGGAGTAGGTTTTCTCATCGAACTCGCCGGAGGCCGCCGCGTCCTTCTCGTATTTCATCACCGCGACGCGATACTCGCCGGGCAGCGCGCCGTCTTCGGAAGCGAAAGTCGACAGCGTGTACTTGCCGCTTGCATCGGTCACCCCCGACGAACTCCGTGAGCCATCCGCAAGCTGGAATATCACGTTTGCGCCGTCCACAGGCGCGCCACCCATGGTAACGGTCCCCGTGACGGGATAAGTCTTGGGCCGATTGGGGTCGCTGTCCCCCTGACCGCAGCCCAGAGCCAGCGCCGCGACACAAGCCAGCCACGGCAAAACTCTCATTCTTGCCTGCATGATTTCGTTATCTCCCGGTGGCAACAGTCTTCCAGACACTTAAACGAACCGAGACAAGCCCAAGGAACTGATCGGTACAGGATGCCGCTGGCCATCGTCTGGCAGGCGGCTGCGACCGCTAACGTCACCTTCACGACGCTCCCCATCCTCTGGGACGGGGAGCGTCGCAGGCAACAAGCCTGCAGGTTAATCCAACGTAACGGACTCCCCGCCCGCCTTGGATCCCAGACGTCCCCAGACACCGTATTGACTGGGACCGCTCGCCGGTTGGGCGACACCGAGGTTGCCCGTGTCGATCGTGCTGCTGATGAAGCGGACCGAACCGTCACCCATCAGCGCGTTCACGCCCCCCGGATGTCGGCTGGTGGGCGGCACCACCGACATGTTCGAGTCGGCGTTCGTGTTGTTGTTGGCAAAGCATCCCGGAGCGTTGGGTGGGAGCACCGTATTAAAACCGACCCGCTCGACCTGGCCATCGGTCCAGCGCGTACCGGAGTAACCCTTCAACTGGATCCCAGCATTGAAGTAGTTGCCCGTTGCCTGGGCGTAGCACAGGATTGGCGCCGTGTCGAGGCCCGCGACATTGCCGGCCTGGCCGACGCGGATGTCAACCTCGTTGACAAGCGAGGTAGCTCGGGTAAAGGACGCCTTGCAGCGCTCGCTCATGAAGATCGTGTTGCTCAGGCCGTCGGTAATGTCGGCAAAGGTGAAACCGGAGCGGCATCCAAACGCGCCGCGGACATTCACCAGATCGTAGATATTCGCCGGACCGACGGAGTCGCCGATCGAGAACATGTAGTTGTTGAAGGCGGTAGTCTGCGTTGTCAATGCCGCCGACGGGTCCGAAGGGCAGACCAGCGTCGTTGGCTGCTGATTCCAGACGCTCCAGCCCATCCAGCCCGCCGGGCCGCCCGGCGCCACGGGGTTGCCGAAACCTGTGGTATTAGCCATGTCTCCGCCCATTATCTGATCGTACATGGCCGTTTGTTCCATGAACGGCAGGAGCGGAATAAATCCCGACAACCGGCTGCAGTTCCCCTCGTTTCTGTTCGTGCCGCAACCCGCCGTCCCGATCTTCCGCGGCACGATCTTCTTCGTCGTGTCATGATAGTTGTGGATGGCCAATCCAAGCTGCTTCAGGTGGTTGGTGCATTGCGAACGGCGAGCCGCCTCGCGAGCAGCCTGAACCGCGGGCAACAGCAGGGCGATCAAGATTCCGATGATCGCGATGACCACGAGCAACTCGACCAGAGTGAAACCTGACGGTTTCAACAACGCGCGGCGTTTTCTCATGAACAACTCCTCAACAAGGACGGATAAGGAAGAACGGGCGTCAACCACCCCCGGGTGCTGACTAACAACGCCCCCACCGGGGATGAAATGACTGTAGATGAGTCTGTATTTCCTGTCAATGGGCCCGTAAACCGCCACGTTCCGCCATTTCACGCCCCCCCTGGTATGCGTATCACCAGCGTACAATATGCGGATAAAACAGGCATGTGCTCCACCTATAGAAGCAGGCCATTGCACCCAGTGAGTGGGTCACGCCAAAGCGCTGTCCTTCGCATAATCTAGAATGCGACTGCCCGCCCGCAAGGAAATACGAATTGAAATCGAAATCCGCACGTCGGCCCAACGCCGATTCGACAACTCGCCCGCAATCAGGGCGACCCAGGCCGCGACTGACTCCTTCAAGGAGACTCGCGGCCATGGCGATGCTGATCGTGGCGACAGGAGTCACTCTTGCATTCCTGTTGCTCGACTGGCGTTCGACGGCCAAACGCGGCCGCCCCGCCGGGCACTCAAGCGATTCGCCGACGGCCGGGGTGCAAAGAAAAGAGCCTCTTGGCCCGGCTTACGCGTCTGAAGCATCCGCACGGGTGATCTGCGACGAGGCGCAGCGCCTGGCCGAGGAAGTGGCGTCCGCCTATCCTGAGGATCCCGACGCACTGGCGGTTGCCGCCCATTTCTACCATGTCAAGGGTGAATCGGGTAAGGAGGTCGCAGTCTGGCAACGTTGCCTTGCGATTGATCCCCATTGCGCCGAGGCGCATTTCGGCATTGGAGTGATCGCGCTGCGGAGCGGGGACTACGAGCAGTCGGTTGTCGCCCTGCAGAGAGCCGCTACTATTGACCCCGACGATGTGCGCGTTCCCGGCGCGCTCGCCGAAGCGCTGGTGGGGTTGGAGCGGTATGACGAAGCGCTCGAAATGCTCGAGGCGACATCCCGCAGAGGGAAGGTTTCCGTCGACGTGATGGCCAGCCTCGGGCAAGCCTACCTGCGTCGCGGCGAACCGGACAAAGCCTACAAGACGTTTTCCTTGCTGGTCGCGCAAGTCCCGACCGATCCCAGAGGGCACTATGGCCTGGCAAGGGCGTGCCTGAAGTTGGGACGGCAGGACGAGGCGCAACAGCACATGGAGCGTTTTCAGGCATTGGACTCGGTCAAGTTGCAGCAGGAAATCCAGCAGGCGCGCGCCTACTCCGACCCGGCGGCAGCACGGGGATTGCTCGTGCAAATCCTCATCGAGGCCGCTCGGGTCTACCAGGACCACGGCGACATCACCCGCAGCGAGTCGATGTGGTCTAGGAGCGTGCACATCGATGAGCGGAACATCGACGGGTGGACAGAACTGCTCAAGTTGTACGGGGCGGCGGGGCGAGATCACGATGCCCTCGCCGTCTCGCGAAACCTGGCCGAACTCGAGCCCGACAACCCCGACCACTGGTACAATATTGCGTTGCTGAGCGGGCGCTTGGAACAGTATGGCACCGCGATTGAGGCGGCCGCTCGGGCAGTCAGCCTCAATCCCCGCAACCAAGTTTATCTCGATCTTCTCCGCCGACTGGAAGAGGCTCGCTGACGTGAAGCACTGTCCGTTCTTTCGCGAACGTGTGGCGGGCGTTTGTGTGGCCCTGGCTATGCTGGCCGCCACTAATGAAGCGGCCGACGCGGCCCGCCCCATCGTGTTCGCTGATGTCACTACCCAGACGGGCATTACGTTTCGTCACACGGATGGCGGTTCGGGACGGCGATATATCCAAGAAACCGTTACCGCTGGGCTGGCCCTGTTCGACTACGACGGCGACGGTGATGTCGATATCTACTTTATCAACGGAGCGCCGTTGGATGGTACGCGTTTCGACGTTCCTCCCCGAAACGCCCTCTATCGGAACGACGGCGACTGGCGATTCACCGACGTGACTGCCGCCGCCGATGTGGGCGACACCGGCTACGGCCTCGGGGTGGCCGTCGCCGATTACGACAACGACGGCGAACAGGATATCTTCGTCAACAACTTCGGGCCCGATGTTCTCTATCGCAACAATGGCGACGGAACGTTCACCAACATCGCCCGTCAGTCCGGCACGGCTGGCGACATGGATGATAAGGTTGGCGCCGGAGCGTGTTTTCTCGACGCCGACGGTGACGGCGATCTGGATCTGTACGCCTCCAGCTATCTCGACTTCACCTACAAGACGCACATCCACAACACCTGGATGGGGCACCACGTCTATCCGGGCCCCGATCACTACCAACCGGTCGCTTCGACATATTACCGCAACAATGGCGATGGCACATTTTCCGACGACAGCCTGGCATCGGGAATCGGCCGGTCGCGCGGTCGGGGCATGGGGACTGTGTGCGCCGATTATGACCAGGACGGCGACACAGATCTGTTTGTGGCGAACGACTCAGCGCCGAATTTCCTCTTCCAGAACGACGGGAGGGGGGGATTCACCGAAACAGGTTTGCTTGCCGGGGTGGCCTACGACGAAATGGGGCAGCGAAAGGGAAGCATGGCCGCCGAATGCGCCGATTACGACAACGACGGGTTGCTCGATTTCTACGTGACTTCCTATCAGGATCAGCACGCCACTCTGTATCGAAACCTGGGAGACGGCTTGTTTGAAGATGTCACCGTTCTGACCGGGGCCGCCGCCGGTACCTTTCCCCACGTCACCTGGGGCACTGGCCTGATGGACTTTGACAACGATGGCGACCGTGACCTGTACGTCGCCTGCGGGCATTTATACGACAACGTTGACCTATTCAGCGACGCAACTTCCCACAAGGTCGCCAACATCTTGCTGCTGAACAACGGTGCGGGGAAATTCGTTGATATCTCGCGCCAGGGCGGCGATGGGATGCAGGTCGTCCGGAGCAGCCGCGGAGCGGCGTTCGACGACCTGGACCAGGATGGCGACGTGGACGTGGTGGTGCTCAATTCTCGCGACGCTCCGACGATCTTGCGAAATGATTCACCGCGCGACAACCGTCACTGGCTGTCGGTTCGGCTCAAAGGGGTTCGGAGCAACCGCGGCGGAGTGGGTGCGCAGGTACGAGTCGTTGCCGGTGACCTGACGCTGGTCGATGAGGTCCACAGCGGGCGAGGCTACCAAAGCCATTTCGGCGAACGAATGCACTTCGGTTTGGGTTCCCGGACCCGTGTCGACCGCATCGAGGTGCGGTGGATCGGCGGGCAGATCGACGTCGTTGAGGACATGTCCGTCGATCAACCAGTGACGATCATTGAATCGGCTGGTCTGCCGAAGCCGTAAGAGGAGTCCACCCCCTGGCCGCACGATAGAGCCGGCAAGCCGTGCCGGTACGCGTTCTGCAGCGGGCCTTCAGGCAAATGAACACGGGCAGCCTGGGCTGCCCGTGTCGTGTTTCCAGGAAATGAACTCGATTGAGTTCCGGATCCTCAGCGGAAGTGACGCCGTCGAAGGTCGAATCCAATAGCTGGATGGACCATAACTGCTATTCCTCGAGCGGCAGATCGATGGTGTTGGCGCCGTCTTTCACCGTCGCCGTCAGCTCCGAGCTTTGCGTGGTTGCGTATTTTTCCGGAAACAGATTCTTCGGCGCAGCCGGCCGGGCTTCCGGTCCGAGGGCCTCCGGCGGAACATATTCGCCCGTGGCGTCGCCGCTTGATGGGGCCGGGGCCTCCGTCTTGATGACTGTGATCTTGTAGCTACCCGACAACGCGCCGTCATTGCTCTCGAACGTCGTCAGCGCATACTTGCCGGCCGAGTCGGTGAGGCCCACCGCCGCTTTGCCCGAGGCATCGATCGGCTGAAACGTGACTGTGGCCCCTTCAACCGGAGCCCCGTTCAAGGTGATGGTACCGGTGACCGGCTGGGTGGCTGGCCGATCGGCGGAAGGCGGTGTGCTGCAACCGACCGCCACCAGGAGTGCCATTGTTGTCGATAGAGTAATGATGCTTTTCACGGAATATGCTCTTCAGGCAGGAGTCAAACGGACGAATAACGTGGCCAGATCAGCGGCAGATCCGCGTTGCGTGAAACGGGCACAACCGGCGTCTGCTCCGATTGTGCCCGTCAGATTCAACAAGGAGGTCGAACGCTCGCGGCTAATCGAGTTGAACCGCCTCGCCGCCAGATCTGGACCCGAGGGCTCCCCAGACGCCGTAGTTGCTCATGCCGCCGGCGTTCGGTGCCAGCGCCAAGTTGCCCGTATCGACGGTCTCGCTCATGAAGCGAACCGAAGCGTCGCCCATGAGGATATTGACGCCGCCCGGATGTCGGCTCGAGGGAGGATACACACCAACCGTGTTGTCGGCATTGCCATCGGCGCCGGTAGAGCAGGATGGGGCGTTGGGAGGCAGAATGGTATTGAAACCGACCCGTTCCGCCTGACCATCGGTCCATACCATGCCCCAACGGCGTTTCACGCTAGTTCCAGCCCGAAAATACTTCCCATCGGCGACCGACAAGCAGTTGATTGGCGAAGTGTCCACGCCACCGACGCTGTTGGCGATACCCTGAGTAACTTGAATCTGCTGCGCGCCGACCGATGTCACGGAGACGTCGGTCTGCCTCTGCCGCTCGCTCATGGCGATCGTATTGCTCAAACCGTCGGTGATGTCGGCAAACCTCGCTGCCTGGCCGTTGAACAGACCTCGGATACCGCTCGACGTAAGCGATGCGTTCAGGTTCGATATCTGGTCGCCCATTGAAAAGGCATAGCTATGCTCACGCGCCGCGGTCGGACCAGTGTCCGATGGGCAATCGAGCATCGATGGGGCGACGTTCCACACCGCCCAACCGCTCCAGGCATAGGGTCCATTCGGACGGATGCCGTTGGCCGGGTCGCCCGCCGTGATCTGCTCATACATCGCGCCTTGCTCATAGAACGGCAGAAGGGGGACGAAAGCGCTCAATCGATTGGCATTGTTGGCGTTGTTGCCGTAAACGCCGGTGCCGCCACGACGCAATGGCAAGGCCTTGTTCACGTCGTGATAGTTGTGAAGCGCCAACCCCAACTGCTTCAAGTTGTTGCTGCACTGCGAACGACGCGCGGCTTCACGAGCCGCCTGGACCGCCGGCAGCAACAAGGCGATCAAGATGCCAATAATGGCAATGACCACGAGCAACTCCACCAACGTGAAGCCTCGTGACGACAGGCTACTCCAGCCTCTACGTCCTCTCATTGAGCACTCCTAAGAAAGAAAAAATGTAGGTCAAGAGAACCGCCCTCGTCCGCATTTTCCCGCGACAACTAAGGGGCGGACCGTACTCGTCCTATGATAACATAGTTTGCCCGCTCCAGCAATTATTTACTAATTCTTTTTAGGGTGGAATCAGCCTTCCACGCGGGGGTTTGAAGGGGCTCCAAACCGGGTCCCCAGGAAGCCGGCAGTCGGGCGTGCCGGTTCCTATCTGCTTACAGCCGATTGACTTAGCGGCGGAGCTCGTTTATAAGACACGCTGCCTTCGGGTGGCTGGCAGCCGTGGTTCACTGAATCAGGAGTGCATTGTGAGCGAGAAGAAACCGCTGACTCGTCATCAATGGTACGTGCTGATCGCCGCGTTTCTGGGATGGATGTTCGACGGCCTGGAGATGGGCCTGTTTCCAATCGCCGCCCGGCCGGCTCTGCAGGATCTGCTGCAGATCACCGACGAGCGGAGTATCGGAGCCTGGAACAGCTTTCTCGTGGCTTCGTTCCTCATTGGAGCGGCCGCTGGGGGACTGGTATTCGGCTGGCTTGGCGACAAGATCGGACGGGTGAAGACGATGGCTTTGACCATCGCCGCGTATTCGCTCTTTACCGGCGCAGGCTATTTCGCCACCCATCCGTGGCAACTCGGCGTGTTTCGATTTTGCGCTGCGTTAGGAATGGGAGGTGAATGGTCGCTCGGCGTGGCCCTGGTAATGGAAGCGTGGCCGGAGAAGTTCCGGCCGCTGATGGCGGGCATCATCGGTGCGGCATCGAACGTGGGATTCTTGGGCATTGCGCTGGTTGGAATGTTCTTCAGGGTCACGCCCGACTCCTGGCGATGGATCATGGTGGCTGGCGCGGCGCCGGGCATACTGGCCGTGTTCGTGATCCTGTTCATCCCCGAGTCCGAGCGCTGGCAGGAGTCGGTCAAAGGGTCCGGTTCGAAACCGATTCGTGAGATTTTCGGCAGTTCACTGCTATGGCCGACGCTGTTGGCCATTTGCTTCGCCTCGATCCCGCTCATCGGCACCTGGGCGGGCGTCTCCGGCTTCCTGCCGCTGTGGGCCGACCAGCTTGCCGGGCCGGAAAACCCACACGGCAAAGGCACGGTGCAGGTGCTTATTTCGATCGGTGCCATCCTGGGCTGCATCGTGGCTCCGGTGATCGGCGGCAAGGTGGGACGCCGACCGGTCTACTTCGGGTTGTGCCTTGTGTCGCTCGTCGTCTGCCAGTTCCTGTTTCGCGAGTCGTGGGAATATGGATTGTCCTTTGTGCTCTTCTCGGGTGTGGCTGGGTTCGTGACCGCCGCCTTTTACGGTTGGCTGCCCCTCTATCTGCCCGAGTTGTTTCCCACTCGCGTTCGCGCGACCGGGCAGGGCCTGAGCTTCAATTTCGGCCGGATTTTCGCGGCCATTGGCGCACTGACTACCGGCCAGATGATGGGATTCTTTGACGGCAGCTATCCGCGCGCCTGTTCCACGATATCCTTGGTCTATGTGCTCGGCATGGTGTTGATCTGGTTTGCGCCGGAAACCAAAGGCAAGCCGCTGCCGGAGTAGTTGCAGGAGACAAGTCATGGTCGAACAGCAGGGGTGGTACCTGGCGGAAGGCTCGCAGTCGGTGGGGCCGATGTCGCGGGAAGAACTCGCCGCGCGGCTGCGCGCAAAGGGGATGAGCACCTTGGTGTACGGCCCCGGACTGAGCCAGTGGACCGAGGCGCGACATGTTCCCGGGCTGGGGCCCGCAGGTCCTGGCTCGAACGCCAGTCCGCCCCCACCACCGTCTAACCGGCGAGCTGACGAGATCGACTTTGAGATCTTCGGCGAGGAAATGCAGTACGCGGAGATCACGCTCGACCCGGGCGAGACGGTCATCGCCGAGGCCGGCGGCATGATGTACATGACGCCGGGCATCACCATGGAAACGGTGTTTGGCGATCCGTCGGCACAGCAGGGGGGGATCCTCGGCAAACTCGTCTCGGCCGGCAAACGGGTGCTGACGGGCGAATCGCTGTTCATGACCACGTTCACCGCCGCGGGAGCAGGGCGCGAGGTCGTCGCTTTCGCCTCTCCCTATCCTGGCAAAATCATTCCGGTCGATCTGAGCCAGTTTGGGGGCGAACTGATCTGCCAGAAGGATTCGTTCCTCTGCGCGGCGCGGGGGGTACAGATCGGCATCGCCTTCCAGAAGCGGATCGGCGTGGGACTCTTCGGCGGCGAAGGTTTCATCATGCAGCGACTCACCGGCGATGGGCTGGCGCTGATTCACGCCGGCGGAACGCTTTTGCGAAGAAAGCTTCAGGCCGGCGAGATGCTCAAAGTCGACACCGGTTGCCTTGTCGCCCTGACCAGGACCATCGATTACGATATCCAGTTGGTCGGCGGCATCAAGAACACGATCTTCGGCGGCGAAGGGTTGTTCTTTGCCACGGTGACCGGCCCGGGCGAGGTCTGGCTGCAATCGCTGCCGTTCTCCCGATTGGCGGGGCGGGTCCTCGCCAATGCCCGGGGCGGCAAGGGGGAAGGATCTCTCCTGGGTTCACTGGGTAACTTGCTCGATGGCGACAATGCCTGACGACGGCGGTACGCGTCCATCCGCGGGCCGCAATCGCTTACAGAAACTAGAGAGGAGTCTCGACATGAAACGGACCGCGATCCTGTACACGCTCTTGGCTATTCTGTCGGCAGCGGCAACGGCGGCCGAGCCGGCCGCCGAAAAGAAGGATCCGGCAGATCAAGCCTGGAAGAAGATGTTCAACGGCAAGGACCTCGAAAGCTGGACCGTGACCCAGTTCGGCGGCGAGGGAGAGGTCGAAGTCAAGGAAGGCGTGATCGTGATGGGCATGGGCGAGCCCATGACCGGCATCACCTGGAAGGGGAGCGCACTGCCCAAGACTAATTATGAACTGGTCGTCGAAGCGCGGCGCACCGACGGGCACGACTTTTTCGCCACCACGACGTTCCCGATCGGCGAGGAACACGCCAGCTTCGTGACCGGGGGCTGGGCCGGAACGGTGGTGGGTATATCGAGCGTCAACTTCTACGACGCTTCGGAAAACCCCACTACGACTTTCAAGGATTTCAAGGACAACCAGTGGTACACCATCCGCATCCGCGTGAGCGACGCCCGGCTGGAGTGTTGGATCGACGACGAACAGATGGTGAACCTGGAGCGCAAAGAGCACAAATTTTCCACCCGGATCGAGGTCGAGCTGAGCAAGCCGATGGGCATCAGCTCCTATATGACTTCCAGCGAGATCAGGGCGATCAAGCTCCGCAATCTCAGGCCGGCCGAGATTGAAGCCGCCGCGCAATCGAAGGAATAGGGCGATGAAGCACCAGAGACCAATGTCTCAATGACCAGGACGGCATGATCCACGACCATTGGTCATTGGTGCCTGGTCGTTGGTGCTTCAGTTCTTCCATGCACCAGTGTCAATAGTGCCGGCAGCACGACCAGGTTGCCGGCGAGTCCGCCAAGCATGGTGAGGCTCACCAGCACGCCAAAGTAGATCGTGGGAACGAACTCGCTGGTGACGAGCACCAGGAAGCCCGCGATCAGGGCCAGCGTAGAGAACACCACGGCGCGTCCGACCGACTGGTGTACTTCGTCGAGCGCCTGCTCAAGGCTCGATCCAGCGCGCCGAGCGCGGCGGAACGAGTCAAGGTAGTGGATCGAGGAGTCGATCGACAATCCGATCGAGACGGCGGCGATCATCGCCGCCCCCATGTTGATCTTGATTCCCAGCCAGCCCATCAGTCCGGTGATGATGAAAATCGGCAGCACGTTCGGCGCCATGGCGACGAGCGCCAGAATGGGGCTGCGGAGCGCAACGGCCATCATCAGCCCGATTCCGACGGTGGCTACGGCGAAGGTGAGCCACTGGTCGCGGAGGATGCTGTCGATCAGGTAGGTCAGGAGCACGAAGAACCCGGCCACCTCCGCACGCTGGGGCTTCTGTTGGGGAAACTCCTCGGCGACGATTCGCCGGACCTGATCGATAATCGCCCGTTTCGCAGCCGCGGGTTGCCGTTCGCGCGACCGGAGCATGATCCGGTAAAAATGATGCCCCTGGCCGTCGCTCCCCCGGAGCAGTTCGACAAGGATGGGCATTTCGGCTTCGAGTTTCTCCACGCCGACGTTGAGGACGGTGTCGCGGGCGAACTGGCGCACGTTGGCCAGATTGACGGCCGATGCGGCCACAACCACTCCCGGAAGGCTGATGGTCGTCGTCAGGCCGGGCGACGATTGGCCGCTAGGGTCCGGCACAACCACTTCGCGGCGAAGGCGTTGCTCGAGCCGGAGCACCCGGGTGAAGTATTTCCAGTTTGGCCGTTCGGGAGCGGGGAGCATGACATCCCAGGCGCCCGCGCCGCCCAGGTGAGATTCGATGTACTCGTAGGCACGAACGATGGAGCTGTTGGCGCGGAAATTGCGCGTGAAATCGGTCTCGACTTCGAGCCTTGCCACACCCGTCGCGGCTGCGGAGGTCACCAGGAGCGTCGCCAAAGCGATGGCCACCGGCCTCTGCTGCGACCAGCGGGCAAGGCGATGCAGGGAACTTGCCAGATGTGGTTCGCCCCAGGCCCAACGCGGTCCGCGGCCCGGGGGGCCGAGCAGCGTCAGCCCGGGGACGAGGAGCACGATGCTCACGAGGACGAATGCCGCGCCCAGGGCCATCATGATGCCAAAGTCGCGGACCGGCCCGATGCGGGCGATTGCCAGCGAGAGAAACCCGGCGGCGTCGGTAATTGAGGACCAGAAGATCGCCGCCGCGAGCGTCGCTCCCGCTGCGGCCAAGGCGGCGCGCGGCTCAAGGCCCGTGTGAAGTCCCTGGCGGAAGCGAACGATGACGTGCATCACCGCCGCCACTCCGACCACGGTCACGATTGCCGTCAGCACCGAGCTGACCATGCTCATCTCGATGCGCAGCCAGACGATGGTTGCACGGGTGAGAAGGATGGATAACTGCACCACCGCCAGCGGGACGATGACCCACCGCAGGCTGCGGAAGCAGAGGACAATCGTGATGCCCAACAGCAGCGTGGTCACCCATCCCAGGCGGTAGCCGTCTTCTTCGATGTAACGGAACCCCTCGACGACCATCACCGGTTCACCGGCAACCATGCCCATCGGCATTCGTTCGACGATCTGGCGAATCTTGGCGACAGTAGTCTCCCACGGCACATCGCTGGCCGATTGAGGCTCGAGGATGCACGCGACCGCCACGGTGCGTCCATCGCGGCTATGGGTGAAGCCTTCTAGAAGGGCCAGGATGCGACGGGCATGGGCACCGTTGCGGTCGACGATGTCTTCGTGCAACGGTTGCTGGTCGAGACTGAGCGTGCCGTGGACGCCGGGAACCGCTGCCAGTTCGCGGCTGATCTCAGCCAACCGCCGGATGCCCGCGCCGCTGGGGCCGAGCAGTTGCGGATCCTCGTACACGGCGACGACCAGTTCATTGCCGCCGAAAAGCTCCTTGAGTTTGCTGTAGGAGACGAGCAAGGGATCGCCGGCGGCGAACATGTGCTCGATGGTTCGGTCGAAGCGGAGGCTGAGCGCCGGCCGCAGGCCTGCTGCCGTTATGGCGGTCGCGACGATGAGCAGCGGAATCCGCCAGGCAATGAGCGTTTCGGTCAGTCGCCGTGACGGCTGGAGCATGGAGCAGTTCGACGAGCGAGAATGCCTTACCGGACAGGCGCGGCCGACGTCGCCCTTTCTTGGGTGGCGGCCGATTCGGCCGGGGCTTCGCTCGCGGCAGCCTTATCGGCGGCTGAGCGTTTCACAAAGAACATCAGATGTTGCCAGGGGAGGCCATCAAACTGATCGGCCAACTCGAAGCCGTTGGCGCGGAATTCTCTGAGGATCTGCCGTTTGCTCATCTTGTGCAGCGGTTTGATCGGCACTTGCGGATCTTCTGCCCTGAATTCGACTACCGCCACACGGCCTCCGGGCTTGAGGCTGCGGCGAATCGCCTTGAGCATCGGCACCGGATGGGAGAACTCGTGGTAGACATCGACCAGGAGCACCACGTCCAGGCTGGCGGGCGGAAGCCGCGGATCGGTTTCGGTGCCGCGCACGGTGACGATATTATGATGGCCGGCGGCCTCGGCCCTCTGGCGGAGCATGTCGAGCATTTCGGGCTGGATATCGACGGCGTACACCTTGCCTTCGGCGCCCGTCAGTTCGGCAAGTCGAAGGGTGTAGAATCCGTTGCCGCAGCCAAGATCGCAGATCGTCTGGCCGGGTTGGATGTCGAGTTCTTTGAGCAGAAGCTCGCAGTCTTCTTCCCGGTCGCGCGACTCGCGGACCAGCCACGGTGCGCCAAGGTAGTGCATCGTGGTGGCGATCTCGCGACCCATGTAGTGGGTCGGCGCGGGCGGAGTCTGAACGGCTTGTGATTCCAGAACCGCGGGGCTTTGCGCCCACAATGCCGCATGGCTGGCGAAGGCCAGAAGCGACACGAGGACAAACAGTGCGAGGGGCGTTGATTTCATGGGGCTCTCTGCCGGGGGAGACGGAAGGGACAGCACGGTATCATTTCCGTCACCCGAGGCTGGGGCAAGGACGCGGGTAGGGCGTTTTGGCGGGCGTCGGGCTGAAGCCCAAGCTATTGTTTGGCGAGGCGCTTGCGGAGGTCGCTCTTGGCTTGTTTCAGTCGTTCGGCTTCCGGGGCTTCTTTGTAGTGGTCGTCCAGAGGGTAGCAGCCGCTGATCAGGCCGTTGCGGGGACCGGTGGTGCAATCGCTGAAAGTGCGGCAAATCCGTTTCGTCTGGAGCGGCCGGCCTTCCAGCGTGTCGGCAGGCAGTTCCCAATAGCTGAGTACCAGGCGGCCGATGCCAACGGAATCGATCCAGCTCTCGCGTACGACGGACTGGGCCACGTGGGGCAGGAAGTCCTGGAAATAGGTGTAGGCGGTGCCGACCAGCGGCAGTCCCGGCACGGCCTGTTTCAGGCGGTGGGCGGTGTCGATCTGGCGCAGGCAGCCGATGAGCGGGTCCTCCGGCGGCTGGTAGCCGTCGGAGGGCGGATAGAAGGCGGGCCGCTGGATGTGCGGGTTGTAGTAGGGCGAGCCGGCGGTGAGATTCACCGCGGCCACGCCGCACTCGTCGCGAAGCATTTCGAGCAGGCGGATGGGCTCTTCCAGGTCGATCTGGAGGGGATTGTCGCGGTGGCAGCCGAATCCGGCATAGGGGGTGGTGAACGGATCGGCGATGCCAGGGCCGAACTTGCCGCCGCCGGTCTTGGCCGGATCGGGCGAGAAGGGGGGAGCGTCGAAGATCGACACCCGGACGCCGATCAGTAAGCCTGGACACTCGTGCCGAATCCGCTCGATTGTCTGCCGCAAGAAACGGGTGCGGTTTTCGAACGAACCCCCGTAGGGGCCGGGCCGGGTGTAGGCGGAGAGGAACTCGTGCCCGAGGTAGCCGTGGCAGGCTTTGACGTCGACAAACTGGAAGCCGATCTGGTGGGCCATCCGGGCGGCGACGACGTAGTCGTCGATCAACTGCTCGATTTCAGCGTCGGTGAACACCACCGAATCGTCGGCGGGGTCGATGCCGAACTTGCGGTCGAGCGCCGGATGGTGATAGGCGATACGCGGCGCCATCCGCTTCTTGTCGGACGGGCGGCAGAAGCGGCCCGAGTGGGTGAGTTGGAGGCCGACGAGAAGGTCGTCGGCCGCGCGGGGACCAAACCGCTCGGTGTGGGCCGACACAAGCGCGCCGAGCAAGGCGCGCATCGGCTCGACGTTCTCGGGGCTGTAATAGAGCTGATTCGGGTTGGCGCGACCGTCGTGGCGGACGGCGAAGGCTTCGCCGCCCCAGATCAGTTTGGCGCCCGACTGGCCGAAGTGCTGCCAGCGGCGGATCGTATGCTCGCTGGGGCGGCCGTCTTCGATGCCGTCCCACCCTTCCATGGGGTGAATGCACCAGCGATTGCCGACCGTGAAGCCGCCAATCGTCAACGGCGCGGCCAACGGCGAGCCTTGGGCCGCGGAGAGGACCTGGTCGTCGATCGGAAAATCGGGCGCCAGGCCGTGGAGATAGTCGGCAAATTGAGCCAGGGAGCGGAAACCGCCAATCCGTTGATAGTCAGCCACCAGTTACACCTCGCATTGTGCATTCCACAGAAACATGGCGGGGCGGCATCGCGCCCCGGAAATCCTCACTATTCGGGTCCGCCCCGGCCGTAAAGGTTCTGGACAATCTCGTATCGCGCCACAAGGCGATGGCCGTGCCGGGGATCGGCGCCGCAGGCAGCGAGCCAACGGCTCTTGATCTCGTCGCGGAAGGCTTCGGCGGTGGAGGGGCGGCGCGCGGCACCCGGTATTTTGCCGCCGGCGCGGCGGCGATGGCCGCCGCCCTGTCCGATGCCCTTGAGCGTGGTGCGGACCAGGGCCGAGGCGTCTTCCTCCTCGATCTCGGTGCGGACCGAGACAATGAGGTCCTGGTGGATCACGGCTCCACAGAGGACGCGGTGGATCGTATCGCAGCGGATGAGCAGGTCGGCCACCTCGCCCACGATCTCCGGCCCGTTGGCCCGCGGCAACAGGCAGACCGCGGTGACGCCGTAGACAGTGGTGCTCTGCAGGGCCAACACCAGGTCGGCGAAATAGGCGGTCGGGAGAGGCGCGTCTTCGATTTCCGCCAGCCAGCTCGGATTGGCTTTTTCAGTGGCCCAGCGGAGGACCGAGCGGTCGAGCCGCGTGTAATGGGTCTCGCTGCCACGGGTTTCGGTACGGATGGCGTAGAGGATGGCGGTCGCCAGCTTCTCGTCGGGGACGATCCGCTGCTCGCGGAGGTAGCTGGCGGCGATGCTCACCGAGGCGGCCATGTTGGGGCGGATGTCGCGAAACGGCACCTGGCACGGTTCGGTGACGATGCCGTGATGATCGATCACCGCGACAGGAACGACTTTGCCGTCGGGGAAGAGGTGATTCTGGGTTCCGACGGCACAGTCGACGAGGACCACGGCCATGTTCTTCTGGTATCGGACGTGCCGAACCAACTGGATCGGAGCGCCGAGCAGCTTGACCATGTGGCGGTTCTCCGCCCGGACGATCGCGCCGCCTCCCACCAGACGTGCCGGTTTGCAGAGTTTCTCCTGGACCAGGCGCATCAGCGCCCAGCCGGCGGCGATGGCGTCGGGATCGGGGTTGTCATGCGTGACGAAGACCACCCGGGCGTACTTCGACAGCACCTCCAAGAATCGATCCGAGCGGGACTTGCGCGAAGAGGATTTGGCCTTGGTGGTCATGGCTCGGCAGGAGTATGCCGGGGCAATGGTTAGTCGGGTCTTGGGCAAGCTGTTCGAAACTCGGCAATCCCCCACCGTAGCCGCACGGGGAGGGAAGTGCAAGAGGTGGAAACGGTGGGCTGAGCGTGCATGCCCCCCGCTGATGCGAAACAATATGCGAGGATGTTTCGGTTGACTTGGCGCAGGAGTGTAGCGGTAAGTCGTTGGCATAAAGGGGTTTCGCACCTGGGGCGTCGACATAAGTTTTCTACGTCTTTTGGGTCGAGTGTTGAAGTTCGTAGAGGGGTGCTCGTTTGGGGGGTGAAAACTTGGGCGGGGGAGCATGGACTGGAAGGCTGCGGCATGGATGGAGAACATGGGCTAGAAGCCCATGTCACGTGAGGGGTGGAAGCCTGTGGTACGGTGGGTGAAGGTATCATGCGGTGCGCCTCTGGGGCGTCATCGTTCAGGCAATATGCGAGCGGGGCCGCGGTGAGGCGACTTTGTTTCAATCAGGAAAACACGAAAGTACGAAACACGAAAGGCGGTGCGCCAATCGGTAGCGGTTTACATGCTCCTGAGTCCGAGGCAGGATCGGCGGAGCGAGTTTAGTATACGCACGTACATGGCCAAATGTCAATAGGAAAAAGCCATCGGCTTTTTTTTCAGCGGTCAGCTTTCAGCCTTTAGCGTTCAGATGCCAGGAGGTTGAAAGCTGGTAGCGCGGCGATGCGGGAGGAGAGGCGTGGGCTAGCCGACGGCCGCCGAGTTCGGACGCCAGCGCTCGTCTTGGAAAAGCCCCGCTTGCGGGATAGGATGATGGCGGCGGCAGAAGCGGTTTCGCCCAACCGGCGAGGACGGAGTCTCGACGGCAGGCGGCAGGCGGCAGGCGCGGTGGGAGTTCGGACCAAGGGACCGCTCACGGAACTCAGTAAAGCGTGAAGATGCAGCGTGGAACTTGACGCCTCGTATCTGAAGCAGCGAATCGCTTTGGAGGCCGTGGAGGCTCAGTACGATTTCCGCAACTCGCCCTCAGATTTTCGGGAGGACTGGGAGCGACTGCTGGCAAAGCGTCAGGATGGTGACGAACTCTGGACGTTTGAACCACCGCCACGGTCCATGCGGTTCTGGGGCATCGCGCTGGTCCGCAATGGCCGAGTCATTTCGACTCTGATTGAGGCAGTCGATTGATGGCGAATAACGACTGTCCGCAGAGCCCGGCATCCCTGCCGCGGATGACTCCCGCTCAGAAACGAAAGGAATCTTGAATGGTATCGCGTTGGTCCATCTTATCTGCCGTGGCAGGAGTGTTGGTGGCCGCGCGCGGCGTCGGTGCAGAACTATCTGTGGATGTTGCTGCTGGTTCAGCCCGACACGAAAGGGGCGGGAGGGTAAGGCAGTATCAGATCGACGTCAGGCTCGTTTGCAGGCTGGCCGATGGGGCCACGCGCGTCGAGTGCGAGCCGGTTCTGGTGATTTCGGAGAATCGACCGGCGCGCTTAGTCGTCGGCGGGCAGAGCAATGCACCCGGCGGATTGAACGTCGCGCGGTACGGGAAGGAGATCGATGTCGTGCTGACGCGAGAGGAAGGCCGGCTTCTCGTGCGCTTGAAGGGGAGCATCAGCGACCCCAGCCAAGTCGATTGGCCGGGCGCTGGCCAGGCTGCGGCGACGATCGAGGATGTCGAGCAGGTTACGTTGGGAAAGAAGATCATCGTAGACGCACTACACGGGGAGCAGATGCGTTGGGAAGTGCTGGTCCGAGAACTGCCGCCCGGCTCGACGGGGCCGTTGCCGTGGCCCGAGGATCGCCAGTCTCGGAGCGGCAAATCCACTGAACCCGTGTCGGGCTGCAGCGGCCGGCCGCAGAAGCTACCGTCGGCAGGTAAGGTTCGCTGAGAGGTTAATGAGCCTTGCTGGGCAGATTAGAGCGAAATCTTTGTCACGAACATCGGAGGGCGAATCGTGGCGACCCGACACGTCACTTCCATGCCAGTAACAAATCCCTATACCTCACCGCTTCATCCGTCACTGGCTGGAAAGCGCAAGCGATTTTCTCCATTCATTGCCGGCCTCGTCGGCCTCGCGATGGGTGCTGGGTTCTGCTGCGTGATCGCAGTGATTTCGATGCTCAGCTTCTTCGTGCAAACGCCGGGATCACCGGGGCTATCAGGAATTGCGACCCTGACAGGTGTGGCGATTCTCTATGTCTTCTTGCTGATACTCTGGGTAGGGGCGCAGCGCCGCCTTTACCGCCGTCGGCAATGGGTTCTGTGGATTCTGGCAATGGCAGCCTGGCTGCTGGCTCCGTTATTCGTAACGTTCTTTCCGCACAACTGCCGTTGATTATCTTGGAATTTCATGGGGCGGGTCCAGGCGGGACGGTGGCCGGCGGTGTGTGTGAGTGGGACGATGCGGGGCGCGGGGCGTAGCGCCGGGCAAGGGCGGAGGCAGGGCAACCGCCGGCCAGGTTCGGCAGCGGCGCCGCGCGTTGGGGGCATTCTTCATCCGGTCGTGCGACGCGGCAATGTCCGGCGCGCGGTCCGCATTCGAGTTCGCGATACTTAGGGCGAAGGCTCTCGACGTAAGTCGAGTCGGACTGGACTTACGTCGATGGTCCGTGTCGTAAGTGTTCACACCCTCGGCGGCGCGCCTTGACGTTGTGTCGAACGCGACATTTCCTTCCTGCGGCACTTTGCCCGTCGCGGGGCGGCCGACACTGGCCGCCCCGCGCGGCCACACTCCGCCGGAAAGGGTTTTCACGATGAAGAAAGCTTCCCGTTCGACTCGACGCTCCACCACCTCCCGTCGCCCGCGCAGCCGATCCTCCGGACACGTCGCCCGCCGCGGCCCGGCCGCGCTGCGGTCCTGGACCACCGGCGCGCTGCCGATCGTCGAGGACTTCCTCCAGCGGATGAAGCTCGAAGCGCTGCTCGCCGAGTTCCTCCCTGGCGACGATCGCCGCACCAAGATCCCCACCGCCCGCGCGGTGGTGATCCTCGTCAAGCAGATCCTGCTCTCCCGCACGCCGCTGTATGCCGTGGGCGAGTGGATCGCGGGACACGATCCGGCCGGCCTCGGACTGAAGCCGGAACAAGTGGCCGCCTGGAACGACGACCGCGGCGGCCGGGCCCTGACGGCCCTCTTCCGCGCCGACCGGCCGTCGCTCGTGCTGGCCCTCATGCGCCACATCGTGCGCCAGTTCGACCTCCATCTCGACGAGCTGCACAACGACTCGACCACCGTCTCCTTCTGCGGCCTGTACGCCAGCGCCAGCCAAGGGGCCGCCCGTCACGGCAAGCCGACGGTGGCCATCACCTGGGGCCACAACAAGGACCATCGCCCCGACCTCAAGCAACTGCTGTATATCCTCACCGTCACCCGCGACGGCGGGGTCCCGGTGGCCTTCCGCGTGGCCAGCGGCAACGTGACCGACGACCGCACCCACGTCGAGAGCTGGGACTTGCTCTGCCAGTTGGCCGGCCGGCGCGACTTCCTCTACGTGGCCGACTGCAAGCTGGCCACGGTAGAGAACATGAACTACATCGCCCAGCGCGGCGGCCGCTTCGTGAGCGTGCTGCCGCGCACCCGTCGCGAGGACGGCGACTTCCGCCAGCGGCTCCGCGCCGGCCAGGTCGCCTGGGAGCCGCTCGGGGACAAGGCCGACGATGAGGGGGAGGTGGTCGATCATTATGCCGTCGTTTCGCCGCCGGAAGCGCTTCCCGAAGGCTATCGGCTGTGGTGGTACTCGAGCACCCGCAAGGCTGAGCTGGACCTGGCCGCCCGCGGCCGGCGGCTGGCTCAGGCCCAGCAGGAACTGCGTGACCTGCAACAGCGGCTGCGGTCGCCACGGTCGCGGCTGCGGGAGGAGGCGAAAGTACTCGCCGCCGTGGCGGAGATCCTCGACCGCCATCAGGCCGCGACCTGGCTCCGGGTGCAGATCGACCAGCGTGTGGAAGAGACCTTCCGCCAGAGCCGCCGCGGACGTCCCGGCAAGGACACCACCTACGTCCGCGAGGAGTCGGTGCGCTTCGATCTGGAGTACACGATCGACGAAGCCGAGCTGGCCCGGGAGCGGCTTACCGACGGCCTCTTTCCCCTCGTGACCAACGACACGCAACTCGACGCCCGGGAGGTGCTTGAGGCCTACAAACGGCAGCCGCCGATCGAACGCCGCTTCGAGCAGCTCAAGACCGATTACCGCGTGGCCCCGGTGTTCCTCAAGGACGTGGCCCGCATCGAGGGCTTCCTCTGCGTCTACTTCTTCGCGCTATTGGCGGAGTCGCTCATCGAGCGTGCGCTGCGGCAGGCGATGCGCGACCACGGCCTGGCGGCCCTGCCGATGTACCCCGAGGACCGCGACTGCCGGCGCCCCACGGCGCGTCGCCTGTTCGACCTCTTCGACCCCACCCAGCGTCACGTCTTCACCCGTCCCGGCAGCGAACCGATCCAATTCACCACCAAACTCTCCCCGCTCCACCGTCAACTCCTCCGCCTCCTCTCCCTACCCGTCACGCTCTACCGCTGAACTTCCCCACCCTGCGATATTCGGAGAATATGGGATGCAGTTGTGCGGAAAGAACGTCGTAACAGTCGAGCTCTTCCTGATTTTCATGTTCTCCGTTCCCGCACAATAGCAGCCCAACAGGGCCCATTTGCAGCATCGCTTGGGGCGGTCGGCTGTGCCGCCAAGTGCCAAAGAGACTGATGAAGGAAATGGAAATGCTCTCCCAATAGACGCCCGAGCGGGGCACCGGCATCTTATCCATGGTGGAAGCTTGGAAATTCTGCAAAGAGCTGTTCAGCAGAGACTGCGACCCGAGGAGCTATTCCTGCAGGTGATATGCCTCGAATGGTATGACGGGCCGTTATCGGGAATGCTCGCTTTCCGCGACGAACCATCGGAGTACCGTTTCGATCTGGTCGATGACGCCCGGATAATGGAGCACCGGGTATTCAAGATCGCTCCGCTGCCGGAGGGTACCATCGAACGGTTCACGAACATGCTTTCACTGCACGGCCATGCCGGAGAACGCCGCTGGCCCATCTGGTGCCCGGTCTGGGACTTTCCTACGGACGCGGCTCGGTCCGCGGCAAGTGCTGCGGCGGACGAGATGCTCAGGGCAGCATCGTCGCCGGTAGCCGCCTTCTGCTGGAGTCTCGCGGACGACAGGATTACGGCTTGCCGGCCACTGGGAGGAAGTGACACAATGCCGGAAGACTGGTTTTCGTGGCTGGGCCTGGAACGTCCAGGCGGCCGAACTGATATACGCGATATGGATGACTGTTGACGGCTCGCCAGCCGCAGAGGCTGCCATCGACGGGTAAGATTCGCTGAAGGGCCGTAAGACGACTGGGCAGACCGTGAGATTGAGTTCAAGGAAGGAACCGGAAATGCACTTGCGCGCACACGAGAAGCGTTACGTAAGGATAGTTGCGACGGGAGTGATCGCATTTATGTTCGGAGCCGCGGCGGGCGCGGTCTGGGGGCAAGTGTTCCCATCGGATCCGGAGGTATCGAAGCGCTACGCGGCGTGCGTGAGGCATGCACAGGGCCTCATTGAGCGGGGTTCGTACGCGGAGGCAGAGGCGGTGCTGAGGGAGGCAATCGAGTTGGCACCCGAATGCAGCGCGGCCTACCTTCTCCGAGGCATCTCTTTTGAGAAGCGTGGCGAGGCCACGAACGCAGTGCGCGATTTCACGTCGGCGATTGAAAGAGATCCGCGATCGACAGGCGGGTACTGGCACCGCGGCCTGGTGCGGGCAGCCGAGCGGGACTTCAACCACGCGATCATGGACCTGACCATTGCCGCCGATATTGACCCGGACGAATCGGCTACGTTCTACATGCGAGGCTCGGTGTGGGGGGTGCTCGGCAAAGGTGCGCTGGCACTGGCCGACTTCGACGAGGCGATCAGACTGGATGCTAGCGACCCGGACAACTACGTCGCGCGCGGAAAGATCCGGGAAGGCAATGGCGACCACGCCGCGGCACTGGCAGACTATCGCGCGGCGTGGAAGCTCTCTGAAGATCACTTCGACGCGAATCACTGCCTCGCTTTCCTTTTGGCTACCTGTCCAGATGTGTCGCTTCGCGATTTAAAGGCCGCGGTGGGCCATGCGAAGAAGTCTTGCGAACTCAGCGGGTGGACCAATTGGGAGACGATTGCACTCCTGGCGACGACGCACGCTCAGAGCGGAGATTTTCCGAATGCAATCGGGTTTCAGGGCGAAGCGTTGCGGCTTGCACCCGTTGAAAAGAGCGCCGAATTGCAGCGGAGGCTTGCACTTTACGAATCGGGCAAGAGGCCGTATGAGGCCGCGGCGAAAGGGCCGGCAAAAGAGAGCCAGGCGGTTGAGCCGGATGCGCGGGATGCCGCCGAGGGTGGCGCCGACCGAGTGGAGACGAGATAGTCACACGCCGCTCGAACGGGCGCGTGCGGCATTGGCGGGCGAGGGCAAACACACTGTTTTACGAGGACAAGCATGAAGAAACAGTTCTTCCTGTCGGCCAGCCAGCTTCGACGGCTGGCAACCGGGCATGGCGGGTGTATTGCCACGGATATGATCACTGTGGAGGGGCAGAAGGTCGGGTACATGTATCGTGAAGCTCCCGACAATGACATCGACAGCGGCTGGCGATTCATGTCGGGCTACGAATCCGACGAATACATGGACAATGCCGACAACCACGCGATCTATGACGTGAACACGATTGCGAACTACGATCCGGAGATCATTCCGCTGTTGGATGCGCCGGTCAAGGCGGCGTATCAACGGGATCTGGAGACGGGCAAGTTCGTCGAGGTGGAGTTTCAGCCGCCGGAGGGAGAAGCCTCGTGAACGAGGCTGATATGACAAGAGGTGAGGCGAGGGGAGCTGGGCGGCTGGAAACCCGGCGTAAACGCCGGGCCTGAGACCGCCAGCGGCGGAAGAACAGGCGTGAACGCCCGTCGGCAGGCTGAGGAGCGGCGAAAGACTGATGAGAACAGGACGGGCGGAGACCACTTACACCTTGCGTTGGCGGAGCGAAACGATCATGGGCTTTGCATTCTATTACCAATCGACGGAGGCGGTTGACAGCCGAAAACGAGCGGCAATCGATGCGGACTGCAGGCGACTCTGCGAGGGCCGCACGTGGCTGAGTTGCGAACCCGTGCATTTTGGTGATGTGGACGGCCGTATGTGGGGAGGCAGCAAGCCGAACTACATGCCGCATCCGGATGATGTCGCCGATGCTGCACTTCAAGGTTTACCGGATGGCACAATCCAGGATGCCCTGAACATCCTCTGCCAACTGTCGCGCGATCATGGGGTCGACTGGGAGATCACCCACGATGAGGCCGACGGCCCGATAGGTTTCATCCGCAACGGCCATGCGGATTACGAGGTCGTTACTCAACTCGAGCAGTTCGCGAGCCTTGTCGAAGTCCTTGAAGAGTATCGTGAGGAGTTCTGGCAGGACCTGGTGGACGAGGAGGAGGATGACGGACCGAGCATGCGGCCGCCTGGACCGGAGGAAAACTGATGCGGTGACAGCCAGACCCGCTGGGAAGGACGCGAGTTGGGAAAACGCCGGGACGTGAAGTCGAATTACGGCATAGGAGACGCTTGGCGAGTCAGATGGAGGAAACGGAACCCAATGCCGAGTCGTCTCCCCGAGGACTCCGCTGGTATCAGTATCGGCTGCGGACGATGCTCCTGCTTATGCTGCTGGCGAGCTTCGGGTTGAGCGCGCTGGTCGTATGGTCGGAGAAGAGGGAAGCGGCGAGGAAGAGGAACATGGAACTGGTGGAGGAGATCAAGAAGGACATTGTCGAGGCAGAGGCGGAGTGCTCGAAGTGTGCCGAGGGCGGTGCTGGCGTCACGAGCGAGTGAACTGGAACGAGCGAAAGGATTTCAGCGTCTCCACCCGCCCGTGCCGAGTGCGGTCATCCGGGCATCGACCGCGACGTCGACCTCCGATTTGTCCATGAGGTTGCTGGAGCGAGCCGTAGCGGTCTCGAAACTGGCAACTTCGTAGCTGAACTTGAACGTCGCTCTGGTGTCCAGGTTTGAATACCGCAGTCACCGGTAGCCGGCACGCCTTGCGCTGAAGAGGGTCTTTTCCTCGCGGGGAAGTTGATAGAAGTGTGGGACTGCAAGGGACGGCGAGGGTAAGGCACGGGCCGGCCCGTGGCACGCAGTGGGAGAGCCGCCGACGCAGTGGAAAAGCCGCCGACGGAGCGGCGGCCTACTTTGGGCGAATGCTTTGGGCGGCCTGATTTGGAGATCAGGTGCGGAGGATGGGGAGGGAAGAGGCGGGGGCTTGCGGGCGGGCCGAGAGGGCGGCGGTGGGGCAGGCGGCGATGCACTCGGCGGCTACACGGGTGAGGGCTTCTTCGAGCGAGCGGTTGAAGGGGACGCCGACACGAACGTCGAAGCCGCGGCCGACGAAGGCCAGGCCCAAGGGTTCCTGGGCGCGGGAGGCGATCTGGATGCAGAGGCCGCAGTTGATGCACTTGCCCGGCTCGTAAACGACGAACGAGTGCTGGGCGCAGCGCTCGAACTTCGCCCTCGCGCCGCGATAGCGGCCGGGGTCGGCGCCGTACTGGGCGGCGTAGCGCTTCAGCCGGCAGGTGCCCAGGCCGCTACAATCGCAGTGCAGGCAGCGACCGGCCTGCTCGACCGCTTCGGCGGCGCTGAAGTGACCATCTTCCCCTTCACTTCGCGACGCGGCGCCGGCCGCCGAGACGAAGACGTCGAGTTCGTCCGGTTCCAGCCGGCCCATCCGCGACGAGAAGGGCTTTTGCAGGGGAACAGTCGGCTCGCCGGAGAGGAAGCGGTCGATCGCGGCGGCGGCCTCTTTGCCATCGGCCACGCTTCGCACGACGAGGCCGGTCGTGCGGATGGCGTTGCCGGCGGCGTAGACGCCAGCGAGATCCGTGGCGAAGGTCTCCTTATTGATGGCGATGCCACGCTGTGCGGCTTTCAGGCCCCAGGCGGCGATCGACGGCTTGTCGATGGCCCCGCAGGCGACGAGCACCGCATCATGCCGCGAGCGGAGGTCGTCGAGCGAGGTTCCGCTGCCGATGGTTACACCCGGATGAACGTCGATCCCCACGGCCAACAGGGCGCGGATTTCGGCATCGAGAACGTCGCGGGGCAGTTCGTCGGGGCTGGTTTCAGTGCGGAGGCGTCCGCCCAGTTCGCCGCGGCGTTCGAAGATCGAGACGGCGTGGCCGGCCTGACGGAGGTGATAGGCGGCCGCCAGGCCGGTCGGCCCGCCGCCGATAATGGCGACGCGCTTGCCGGTGGCCGGGCGGCACTGGGGAACGAACGGCTGCCCAGAGGCGAGATCGGCGTCGGCGGCGAACTGCTTGAGCTTGCAGACGGCCACCGCGCCATCGGCGCCGGCGCGGCGGCAGCCTTTCTCGCAGGGCTTCGGGCAGACGCGGCCGAGCACGGCGGGCAGGGCGATGTCGTGCTTGATGGTGACGATCGCCTCGCGCCAATCCTCCTGGGCGATCTGCCGCAGCATGGTGGGGATGTCCATGTGGGCCGGGCAGGTAAAGAGGCACGGGGCGAGGCAGTCGCCCACGTGGTCGGAGAGCAAAAGCTCCAGGGCGGCGCGGCGGACCTGGTGGACCGCGGGGGTCTCGCTTTCGACTTCCATGGCGTCCCACACCCGGGTGGCGCAGGCGGGAACGAAGCGGTCGGTGCCGCGGATGCGGACCATGCAGACGAGGCACGAGGTGGAGGGCTCGTAGCCCTGGAGGTAGCAGAGCGTGGGGATATCAACGCCCAGCAGGCGGGCGGCGTCGAGGATGGTCGCCTCGGGTGGAACTTCCACTTCGCGCTGGTCGATGGTGATCTTGGGCATATCGAGGCGTTTATTGGTCCCGCTTTCGCGGAGCGAGAGGCGAGTTGCTATTCGACGTACACGGCACCGGTGGGGCAGGCCTGGCGGCAGGTGTCGCAGCGGGTGCAGGCGTCGTCGCGGATGGTGTGTCGGGCGTAGGGGGTCATGGGAATTGCCTCGGCCGGGCACTGCTGGGCGCAGAGCGTGCAGCCGATGCACTTGTCGTTGATTCGGTAGTGGATCAGGTCTTTGCACTTGCCGGCCGGGCAGCGGCCGGCAAGGTGGGCTTCGTACTCGTCGCGGAAGTAACGGAGGGTGGAGAGGACCGGGTTGGGGGCCGTCTTGCCCAGGCCGCAGATGCTCGCCTGGCTCACCATCCGCGAAAGCTGTTCGAGTTCGTCGAGATCGCCCGGCTTGCCGGCGCCGGTCGTGATGCGGTCGAGGATATCGAGCATCCGCCGGGTGCCGACGCGGCAGAAGGTGCACTTGCCGCACGACTGGTCCTGGGTGAAGCGGAGGAAGTAGCGGGCGATGTCAACCATGCAGTCGGCTTCGTCGAGGACCACCAGGCCGCCGGAGCCCATGATGGCGCCGACACGGGTGAGGGCCTCGTAATCGACGGGCGTATCGGCCAGTTCGGCCGGCACGCAACCGCCGGAGGGGCCGCCGACCTGGACGGCCTTGAACTTTCTGCCGCCGGCCACGCCGCCGCCGATGTCCTCGACGATCTCGCGGAGCGTGATGCCCATGGGGACTTCGATCAGGCCGCCACGGCGGACCTTGCCGGCCAGGGCGAAGACCTTGGTCCCCTTGCTGTGCTCGGTGCCGAGGCTGGCGAACGTTGCGCCGCCGTGCCGCAGGATCCAGGGGACGAGGGCGAAGGTCTCGACGTTGTTGACGAGCGTGGGCCGGCCCCAGAGGCCTTTTTCGGCAGGAAATGGCGGGCGGAGCCGCGGCATGCCGCGTTGCCCTTCGAGCGAAGCCAGTAGGGCTGTTTCTTCGCCGCAGACGAACGCGCCGGCCCCTTCTTTGACCGTGAGATGGAAGCGGAAACCGCTCTCCATCACCGAATCGCCGAGCAGGCCGCGGGCGAGGCATTTCTCGATTGCCTCGCGGACGCGGCGGACGGCCAGCGGGTACTCGGCGCGGATGTAGAAGATGCCTTCGTGGGCGCCGACCGCGCGGGCGGCGATGATCATGCCCTCGATGACGCGGTAGGGGAACGACTCGAGGAGCATGCGGTCCATGAAGGCCCCGGGATCGCCCTCGTCGCCATTGCAGATGACGTACTTGGGCTCGCCGGCGGCCGCGCGGACGCGGGCCCACTTCGTGCCGGTAGGAAAGCCGGCCCCACCCCGGCCGCGGACGCCGCTAGCCTGGATTTCGTCGACGATACGGTGCGGACTGAGTTCTTTGAGGGCCTTCGCAAGGGCTACGAATCCCTCGTGGGAGCAGTATTCGTCGAGGTCGATCGGGTCGAGTTGCCCGCAGGATTCGGTGGCGACGTGTTTCTGGCGGCCGAGGAAAGCACATACCGGTGGATCGCGGACATCGATGCCGTGCCGCACGAGAGGATCGGCCACTTCGTCGGTGAGGAGCCGGTCGAGCCAGCGCGACATGCGATAGCCGACACGGCGCAAGAGGCCGCTCGGACGGAAGTGCTCGAGCACAATGGGCCGCGCATCCTCAGGGGCGACCTTGGCGAAGAGCTTCGACGAACCGCCGGGCGGGATCAGCTCTACGAGCGGCGTCTGGTGGCACATCCCCACACAACCGACGCGCTTGACGACCGCCGCGGCACCGGTTTCATCGAGGATCTGACCGATGGCTTCGTGAACCTTGCCACTTCCCTGCGCAACACAGCAGGAACCGAGGCCGACGCGGATCTCGCCCGCCGGACCGACCACTGCGCGCCGCGGGCCACGGCGCTGGGCGGAGCCATTGCGGCTGCGGGCCTCAAAATCGCGGAACACGCCGCCGACCATGCTCGGCGTGAGGCGGCCGTAGGTGACGTCGTCGATCTGGATCACCGGAGCGAGCGTGCAGCAGCCGAGGCAGGCGACCTTCTGGACGGTGAATTGGCCATTGCCGTCGGTGTCGGCGCCGGGCTTGATCTTGAGGTGGTGTTCCAGGGCATCGTGGATGAGTTCCGCACCCTTGACATGGCAGGCCGTGCCGTGGCAGACGCTGATGAGATGCGCGCCGACCGGGTGATGGCGGAACTGGGTGTAGAACGTCGATACGCCGCTGATCTGCGCCGGGCCGATGTCGCTGATGGCGCAGACGCGCTGGAGTGCTTCCTCGGGAAGGAAGCGATACTGCTCCTGAATCGCCTGCAGGATCGGGATCAGATTCTGCGGCTCGCGGCCGATCCGCGCGACGATTCGATCGACATGGCTCAGGTCCAGAGCGCTCATGGGGTCGGCTGCTTCTCCCCGATCGCGTAGAGGTGGCGCTCGCCACGGATATACATGCGACCGTCAGCGAAGGCGGGACTCGTGACACACGGCTCTTCGAGCATTCCCTCGCCCACGACTTCGGGCCCTTCGCGGCCGGCCTTCAGGACCCACGACTGCGTTCGAAACAGCGATTCGCCCTTGGCGTCTTCGGTTTCCGTCTTGGCGAAAAGATACAGCTTGTCGCCCACCAGGCTGGGCGACGAGTTGAAGATGGCATTTTCGAATTCCTTGTCCCACAGCATCTCGCCTGTCTTCGTGTCGACGCAGGTGAGGATGCCGTAGGTGGATAGGAGGAAGACGTAGTCGGCGGTGGCCAGCGGGCTCGCCGTATCGGGCAAGCCGTCCTCAAAGGTCCAGGCGATGTGGCTTGCGGTGACGTCGCCCTGGCCATCGACACGGATGGCGGAGAGGGCGGGATGCTCGCTCACGGTGAAGACCCTGCCGCTGGCGCAGACGGGGGAAGGGCCGACGTCCTGCCGCAGTGTCTTCGCCCGCCAGATTTCCTGCCCGTCCTCCGGCCGATAGGCAATCGTCCACGGATCGGCGCACGTGATGATCTGCTTGCCGGAAGGGGCGTCGGCGACGATTGGCGAGGCCCACGAGTTTGGCACTTCGCGGCGGGGTTCCCAGACGGTCTGGCCGTTGGCCGTGTTGAGGGCCAGGAGCCTGGAGAGCCCTTCCTTGGGCGTGCCCTGGTCGAACTGGATGATGAGCAAGTCGCGGAAGACCGCGAGCGAGGAAGCGTATCCGTAGGAGCTCTTGGGGATGCCGAGGCTTCGCGACCAGGCGAGTTTTCCGGAGAAATCGAAAGCCGCCACATCGCCATTGGCGAAGATGGCGAAGGCGCGGCGGCCGTCGGTGGCCATGGTCGGCGCGGCGTAGCCGGTGTCCTGGGAGACTTCGGGCGGTTCGGCCGTACTCTGCGGCGTGCCGGGCACGTCTTTCTGCCAGAGAAGCTTCCCCGATGGCGCGTCGAAGGCGAATACCTGCCGGCGCGATTCGTCGGCGCCGGAGAGAAAGATGCGGTCTTTCCAGACGATGGGCGAATTATTGCCGGGCAGCGGGACAGGGGTCTTCCAGAGCACGTTCTGTCCGGCCGCTTCGTTCCATGAGACGGGGATGTTCTCATAGTGCGAGATGCCCAGCCCGCCGGGACCGCGGAATCGCGGCCACTCAAGCGCGATCTCCTCCTCGCCGGGAGGCTCGGTGGCGGCGAGAGCCACATCGCCTCCGGCCTGAGCGACCGCGGCCGGCTCACCCGGCAAATGGCTGCGGAGCCCGAGCGCGAGCGTAGTCGCCGCGGCGACGAGCGACAAGCCGACCGCGGCGACGGCCCAGCGGCCGCCCCGGGCAATGGAAGCGTCGGCATCGAGCGGCGCGGGCCGCGGCTGGGGCATCGGCGGGCGGCGGCCAAGCCAGAGCGCCGTCTTGGCCGCGAGCACGAGCACAATCATTCCGCCCAGGAGGAGCCAGGTGCCGCGATCGGTAAACTCGCGCTGGCGGAAGTAGGCGGTGCGGAGCTCGAGGTCGAGATCGCGGATCTCCTGCTTGAGCTGTTCGTTCTTGGGGTCTTCGGCCAGTTGCGCCTTGAGCTCGAGAAAACGGGGGGAATCGAGCGGGTCGGTCCCCTCGCGATGGAGGAAGTCGAGAGCGAGCAGCGCGCCGACGACGACGCAGAACAACGCCACGACGGCCGCTGCACCCGTAGCGGCGCGACAGCAGGCCAGGCGGTACGGTGCCGGCCGGGGTGTTTCTTTCAGAACTTGAGGGGCACCGGTGGTCATCACGTCTCCGCCGCGACCAGATCGCCTGCCTGGGCAGCGCCGCTCGAGCCGTCGAGGGCGCCGGCACCGATCCAGTGGCGGTTGGTATCTTCGTTGGGGCAATACTCGAAGCAGCGGCCACACGAGACGCAGAGCGCCGGATCGGGCGCGTACTCGGTGCGTCGCCGCCGGACCGCGAGGCTCACGAACTTCACAGCAATGACCAGACCGACCCACGCGCCGAGCCATGCGCCGCCGACGGTAAAGCGCTGGCGGATCTCGTCGGCCAACGCGTAGAGTTCGGCCGGCGTCTGTCCGGTATTGCGGAACGCGTCGCTGGCGTCGGTAGTCCCTTCAACTTCGCCGAGTTCTTCCTGCCGGATCCGCTCGGCGAGCCGGAAGTCGGGATCGAGCTTGGCCAGCGGCACGGCCAGGCTGCGGCCGAGCCATGCGCCGGCGACGACCAGCACGGGTGCGAGGAGCAATAGCGCCACCAGCAGATGCCGGCCCCGCTGCCGCGCTGCAGGCGGCTGATCGACGGTGGGCGGGCGGATGGCGCCGTAAGGGCAGGCATCCTCGCAGAGGCGGCAATTGATGCACTGCTTCTCGGGAATGCGAAGGTGTCGGCGGGAGACTCGTGAGAAGAGCCCGAATACCGCCCCAAGCGGGCAGAGGAACCGACAATAGGGGCGACCGACGAAGAGTCCCAACAGCAACAGGGCAGCGCTGAAGACCAGGATGCCGGCATTGCCGCTTAAGCGGAAGAAGCCGACGTAGGGGTCGTACTCGCAGATGATGAACGTTGTACCCGTTGCCGCCAGGAGCACCGCCGTGCCGAGATACACAAAGGGCAGCAGTCCAAGACCGTGTTCGAGCCAGGCCGGCACCCTGACGGGCTTCAAAAGGGTGAGTTCCTGCATCGCCCCCAGTGGACAGACTGCGGCACAGAACGTGCGGCCGAAGTAGAGCGTGGCCAAAAGCGGCAGCGCGAACACGGCCAGCACTGCCAATGGAATCGCGTAACTCGAATCGGCCAGCGCCAGCGCGACGTTCTGGATCGAGCCGATCGCGCAAACGCATCCCTCCCGCCAGAAGCCGAGCCACAGGAGCGACACGGCGGCCAGGAGGACCAGCCCGCGGCGCGACCGCCGCTTGATCGCCAGCCAGCTTGCCAGGCCGAGCGCGACGGCGAGGAACGCCACGTCGAGATACTCGAAGGCGAGCGATCGAGCCGCCGGGGTCGTGGTTACGGGTAGCTCGTGATCGGTGAAGTCGGGCGGAGGAAACCGTTCCGCGGCGGTGGCCAGCGAGGCAGCGACCAGCAACACCGCGAGCACGGCGGCAGGGATCAGCCGGATCGTGTGGCTTACGTCGCTTCGCCCGTGGGAGCCGATCATCCTTCCAGCTTCCTGTGTTTCAGCAGGTAGGGTTGATCGGCCGGCACGCGGACAAACGCCTGGGAGGGGCAGACCTGGGCGATCGCGCACTGGTTGCAGTTCAGGCAGCGATCGTGGCGGACCTGCATGTGGAGCGATCCGTTGCCGAAGGCCGTGCACCCTTTCACGCACTTGCCGCAACCGATGCACAGCGGTTCATCCACGTGGTACTCGTAGTACGGGTCTTCGATGAGCGTGCGGCTGATGGCCCCCGTGGGACAAAGCTGGTTTTCGGCGGCGGTGGTGAGATCGTTCGGGTTGGGCTCGAAGTAACCGGTGCACAGCTCGCAATACCCGCACATCGGGAAACTGTGCACGCACTTGACAGCCGACTCATCGAGCACACAACTGGTGGCACAATTGGTGCAGGCGATGCACTTGTCGGGGTCGATCTGCCACACGAGATCGTCGGCCTGGGCACGGCGCCAGGCGATTGCGCCGGTGAGTCCGGCCACGCCGAGCGCGCCGGCGGCGCGCATGCCGCGGCCGAGAAATCCGCGACGGTCGAGTTGGGTGTTGTCGTCGGGCATGGGAGGGGACTGTCTCGTATGTCTAGGCGCCGGGGGCAAGGCGGTGTCTGGATCGCAAGGCCAGGGCGGGGGGAAGATCGCAATTCCGCCAGATGCGGCATTTCTCGCAGGGCAGATCGCTGCGACACTCGTCGGCGGTAAGGCGACGTGCCAGGAGTCCGCCCGACAGGATCGTCAGACCGATGGCGGCGGCTGAGCGCGCCGTGGCCGAGAGCATCTGTCGGCGATCGGGAGTGAAGTGCGTCATGGGTGATTCCAGTACTCGTCAAACATGGAATGTCTGACTTACAGTTGAGCGGGTGATTCGAGCGGTTCGAAGACTCGCAGAGTGCGAGTGACCGGATCGAGGACCAGGACTCGCTGGCGGCTATCGACGGCGAGGTCGACGACATCGGCGCGGTGTTCGGCGCGCGTCTCCTCGGGGCTCGTGGCGTTTGGGCTGAGTGCTTCCGGACCCGCGACGACGTGGAGGAAATTGCCTTCAGCGTCATAGACCTTGACCCGCGGCAGGCCTTTTTCAGCGGTTACGACTCGGCCGTCGGGCAGGATGGCGATTTTGGCCGGATTGCAGCAGCCGCCGAAGCCCTCGATCGCCAGCGAGGCCCTGCCCCAGTGCAGTTCGAGATGGCCGTCGAAGGTGTAGGCCTCGATGCGGTGCGCCGCCGGGTTGACGATCCGCAACAGGCCGTCCGGAGCGAGGGCCAGATCGAAATAGGGACTGGGAATGAAGAACCCGAGTATGCCCCGATCCGGATCACGATCGCCGATACGACCGGTATTGTTGCCCGATAGATCGTATCGCCAGACGATGCGGTTTCCGGCATCGGCGACAAACACATCTTCGTCGGCAACCGCAATCGAAGTCAGAACGGCCTTGGGGCCGAGCGATGGCCATACCGCCAGCCGCTCACCCGATGCGTAGACCTCGACGTGATCGCCGAAGCCCACGTAGACATGGCCTGCCTGGGGATGATCGGCGCCGGCCACGGCAAGGCAGCGGGGTTCACCTTCCAGGGCCACGATTTCCACAAGTGATCCAGAGGCGTCGTAGACGACGATCTGCCGATCGCCGGCGACGTAGAGCCGATCCTCGGAACCGACGGCAATGGCGCGGGGCTCGTTGAAGTCGAGTTTCACGCCAGGAATCTCGCGGTAGGCGATCAGCGCCGGATCGGTCTTCTTGAACTGGTCGATGTCGTACTCGAACCGCTTGGAGAGCCTCTTGCTCTGCTCGCCTGGACGCGCGGCCATGAGAGCGGCCACGAGTGCAGTGACACCGAGCACAAGCACTACCAGTGCGGCTGCCGTCTTGATTGCCGTGGAGCCGATTCGCATAGGAGTGGGAGATGGTCCGGAGGGGTTGGGGACGATCGTCGTCAGGGCTCTCTGCCGTCGTCTGAGCCGGCATCGTCGGGAGCGTCGGATGAAGACGTCGTGGTGGCGAACGGGTCGGTGATCTCTTCAACCATTTCGTCAGCCTCAGCGGCTTCGCCAGCTTCGTCCGGGGCCACGGTGGTTGCGAAGGGATCGATCGTCTCTTCGGTCTCTTCTGCCTCTTCGTCTGCAGCGTCACCCGGCTCATCCATCGTCTCGTCGTCCGAGTCGTCTGCGGGCGCCTCGGTGACTGCGAAGGGGTCCGCCGGGCCCTCTGCGTCCTCTGCCGCCGCCTGGGTGGTGGCGAAGGGGTTCATGGGACCTTCTTCGTCGTCTGCCGGAGCTTCCGTGGTGGCAAACGGGTCCGCGGGGCCCTCGGCGTCGCCGGGCATTTCGCTTTCCGAAGGAGCTTCGGTTGCGGCGAAGGGATCGGCCGGGCTTGCCGGGTGGGCATTGTCGGCGGGCATCGCCGTCCGGTCGGGCCCCTGGGCGACGGTGCTGTCGGGTTCGTCCGCCGCGGCGATGGGCGCGTCGGCGGCCGTCGGCAACCGCTCGGCGATATTGAGACAGACCATCCGAGTGAGGTCCCGGGCGATCAGGCGGCCAGCCACCAGCGTCATCGGTCCCCAGGCGTCGTGCCCTTCGAGCACCTGCGCCTCGGCGAGCGGCTTGTAGGCGTCGGGAGTGGCCTCGGCCATGGTCAGCAGGCCGTTATCGTCGAGCACGTAGATCAGCCCGTCGGCGATGAGGTACGGACCAAGGCCGAACTTGTGCTGCGAGCCGCTGGCCCACACCTCATTGCCCTCCAGATCGAGGCACACGAGCTGCTTGTCGATTTCGCGGACGCCGTAGATGTGGCCTTCGTAGAGCACGGGGGTGTGCTGAGTCGAACCGAATTCGGCCGGCTTGAAGCGACGCACAGTCCTGGCGTCAAATCTTCCGTCGGAGGACGCCACTTCCATCAGCAGCGCGCCTGCGTTGTAGCCGCCGCAGAAGAAGAGCCTGCCGTCAGGCAGGGCCAGAGGCGAGGGGCATGTAGCAATGCTGATCTTCCAGTCGGTCGTATCCCAGAGGAGCGTGCCGTCGTCGGCCGCGACGCCCGCGACGCCCCCCTTGCCGCAGTAGACGTACATCTTGCGGCCGCCGATCTCGGCGGGCGTGATCGACGAGTGGGTCATCTTCCAGCCGCGCGGGTTGGGGCACTTCCAGACGACGTCGCCCGACGCAATGTCCAGCGCGACCATGAGCGCCTCGTCGCCGCCGGGTGCGAGGATCAGGCGGCCGGCATCGATCAAGGGGCACTGCCCGGCGTACCATTGGGGGACCGCGGCACCGAAATCTCGGACCAAATCCTTGGTCCAATTCAGCTCGCCGCTGGTGCGGTCGAGACAGACGACGTGGCATTTCGGCCCCAGCGAGACTACGAAGCGATCGTCGACCGCCGGCACGGTCCGCGACATGCCATGATTGCGCTTCACGACCACCGGGTAACGATAGGTCCAGATCTCACGGCCGTCGTCCAGTGACAGGCACCGCAAGGCATCGGCCGAGGCGTCGCGATCGTAGTCCAGCACGTAGACGCGGCCGTCGCGAACCGCGGCGCCGGCGTAACCCTCGCCAAGCTCGATTGACCAGAGCGCCGGAGGGCCACCGGAGGGCCACTGCCGCGCCAAAGCAACTCCGTCGGCCACGAGCGCGTTGAAATCCCGACCGCGGAACCAGGGCCACTCACCCGGAACGGAAGAGGGCGCACCCGGTCCGCGGGCCAATTGGCCGGCGACAGGACCGGCCAACGACGCGGTTTCGGTTTGTTTGGCTCGATCCAGCCCTGGCAGTCGCGGTTCAAGACGGTGGGAAACGCTCGCATTGGTCCAGGCGACCACTATTCCCACACCGACGATGGCCAGCACGGCGGGAAGGAGTGCACTAGCCGGAAAGGTTCGCATAACTTTCCATGTTAGCAGGGCCGAAGCGATGTGCCAACGTGGGGAAGACGGCCCTGGCGCGAGAAGGCGAGGCCGGCGGTTTTTTCGCAGCTTTTCTCACCCCCGTATTGGTGTTGGCAAGGTCACGGTTGCCCAACTGAGCGTTTGACAGAACAATAGGCCGACACTCTAACCTTTGGAACGGATCGACATGGTATGCCGAATTCTGTTATGCGCCGCGGCCTTCTGGGCGACACTCCCGGCGACGTTGCCGGCGCGCACCTGGACCGATCGGGCGGGAAACGTCGAGGATGCCGAGTTCATCTCCTGCCAATCGGGCAAGGTCTGGTTGCGCACCGACGATGGCCGTACCGTCGAGGTTCCTTTAGCTGCGCTCTGCTCGGCGGATCAGGAGTTCGTGCGGGAGCAGGTGAAGCAGGAGGAGGCTCGTCTGGCGGCCGAAACCACGCAGGCGGGAGGTGAATTTGAATATGGCGCGCCGCGCAAACTGGCCGAGATCGCCTCGCCGGCGGTGAGCGAGAGCAGCGGGCTGGCGGTTTCGCGGCGGCACGAGGGACTTTTCTGGACGCATAATGACTCTGGAGACGACCCGCGGCTTTACCTGTTCGACCGGCAGGGACGTGACCTGGGATGGTGCGAATTGGAGGGCGTGCAGGCCTTCGACTGGGAAGACCTCGCCGGGTTCTCGTACCAGGGGAAGTCATACCTGCTCGTGTGCGACGTGGGCAACAACGGCCGCTCGGCCGGCGTACACATGATGTACCTGGTGGAGGAGCCCGGCGAACCTCCGCCGGTCGCCGAGGGACGAACCATTCCGATTGTCGAGACGATCCACTTCGCCTACGAAGACGATTTCCGCAACTGCGAGGCGGTGGCGGTCGATCCGACCGACCGGACGATCCTCCTGGTGAGCAAGGAGTTGGGGCGGCCGGCTGCCGTCTACAGTCTTGCCTGGCCGCCGACCGATGCCGAGAAGCCGGCCAGAGCGTGCCGGATTGGAGAGTTGCGGCTGCCAGCCGTCACCGCCATCGACGTATCGGCCGACGGCCGCCGGGCGATCGTTCTCACCTATGCTCATGCCTATGAGTACATCCGGGAACCGGGCCAGTCGTGGGCGGAAGCGTTTGCCTCGAAGCCGCGTCAGATCAAGATGCCGGAACGGGTGCAGGGCGAATCGATCTGCTACGGGCGGGACGGCAAGACGCTCTACCTGACGAGCGAGAAGCGGCCTGCTCCGTTATGGGAGGTTGCGCCCCGCGGGGAGTAGCGCAATAGCCTCGCCCCGGTCGACGGAATCGATGGCGCGTTATATCCTGGCGGTCCTCTCGCCTTCGGTAGTGGAGATTTGCAGCCCCAAGTCAACCGGCCCATGATCCTTGAAATCCTCCCGATCGTCTTCTGGCTCTTGTTGGCGATCGGGGTGCCGGTGGCGGCGATGGCGCTGGTGATCATTGCCTTCGTTCGCTCGCGAAAGGTTGGCCCGCTTACCCGGCGTGTCGAGCAACTCGAGGCGGCCGTGCGGGCGTTGGAGGAAGGCGCTGCGCGCCGAGAACAGGCGGCGGCAGCGGTGGTGTTCGAGGAGCGGCCGGTCGAAGTTGTCGCCGAGGCCGGCCAGACGCCGTTCGCACCGGCGGCCGCCCGGAAGCGCGAGCCGATCCAGTGGGAATTACTTATCGGGCGGCGAGGCCTGGGATGGGTCGCCGTGTTGTTGCTGGTGTTCGCCACGGCGTTCTTCCTGCGCTACGCCATCGAGAACCAGTGGATCGGTCCGCTGGGCCGCGTGGCGATCGGCGTGGCGGGGGGGCTGGCGCTCATCGTGGGCGGACGAAGCTATCATCGCCGGGGTTGGCGGTTATTTTCGCAGATGCTCACTGCGGCGGGTGTGGTCGTACTGTATCTCTCGACGTACGCGGCATTCGGTTTCTATCGCCTGCTGCCGCAGGAAGCGGCAGGCGTCTTTCTGGCGATCATCGTGATCGAGTCGGCGGCGCTGGCCGTGGGCTACGATTCGGCGGCCGTGGCGCTGGTGGCCGTGCTGGGCGGGCTGGCCACGCCCGTGCTCATGCACTCGGAGCACGACCGGTATGTGGAGCTTTTCACATACCTGGCGATGCTCGATCTGGGCGTGGTGCTGCTCGCCTTGTTTCGCCCTTGGAAAGCAATCGGCACGGTGGCGCTCGTCGGAACCCAGGCCCTGTTCTGGACCTGGTACACCGGCAACTACCACCCGGAAAAACTCGCCTGGGCGATCGCATTTCAGGCGGCTGTGTACGTGCTGTTCCTGACACACAGCCTCGCCGCGCAGTTGCCCGCCCGACGCCGAGTGGACTGGGAAGACGCGCTGCGGATGGTGCTCACGGCCAGTTTCGGATTCGCGGCCGTCTACATCCTGCTCGACGAAGACTACGGCGACTGGATGGGAGTGGCGGCGGTCGGCATGGCAGTGATCTACGCTTGCCTCGCGCGGGTCATGCTCGCTGCCCGGCCGCTGAAGACCGGCCCGGTGGTGACCGCGCTGGCGATCGCATCGGGGTTTGTGGCCCTGGCGTGGCCGATCCAGGCCGATGCGGCCTGGGTGGCGCTGGGGTGGGCGGTCGAGGGCGCCGTGCTGTGGTGGTTCGGGCAGCGGATCGACAACGGGCCGCTCAGGGCGATCGGCGGCGCGCTGGCATCGATGGCGGTCGTTCGACTGCTGGCGAGTGACCTGCCGGAAGACATCCGCCAGCCCTTCGTGCCGCTGTTTAACTCGTTCGCCTTGCCCGCGCTGGGTGTGGCCGTGTCGATTCTGGCGGCCGTGGCGAGCACGCGGCGGTTTCTTGTGCGGCGCGGCGCGGCCGAGCGGGCGCTGGCGGGCATCGCGTCGGTGGCCGGCGTATTGCTATTGTGGTTCATTCTGTCGATCGAGTGCTTCGACTTCTTCGAGGCCCTTGCGGCCGAGCGGCAGTACGACACGATCAACTGGCTGCGGATCGGCCAGACATCGCTGTCGATCCTGTGGGCGGTCTTTGCCACAGTGCTGTTGGTGCTCGGGTTTCGGCTTCGCCAGACGTGGTTGCGATGGCTGGCGATCGCGCTCTACGGCGTGACCGTAGCTAAAGTGTTCTTGTTCGACATGGCCGAACTGGACGAGATCTACCGGATCCTGGCGTTTTTTGTGCTGGCCGTATTCCTGGGCCTGGCCGCCCGCGCCTACCAGCGGATCAGGCTGGAGAGCGAGCGGCCGGAGGGAGAGGATTGATATGCGCGACAGCAAACGCGTTGTTCTTGGTCGCCTGCTAATGACTGCAATGGCAGTGGGCGCCGCACAGTCCGTCTCTGCCCAGATGTCAGACGAATCACTCGTGGCATGGCCCGTCTTTCGCGACGTGGGGAAGATATCGCCCGGCGACGGGCCATGGGCCGATTTCATCCTTCCGCCGCCGGTGTTCGGCAAGGCCCGTTACGATCTGGCCGACCTGCGGCTCTACGACTCCGCAGGACGCGAGATTCCTTATGCGCTCCGCGAGCGGCGCGCGGAGCATCGCGACGATGCGATCGAGGCCGCAGCGTTCAACCGCGCCGAGGGGCCGGAAGGTTCGCTGGAGCTGTCGCTCGATCTGGGCGCGGCCCAGATGGAACACAACGAGGTGGAAGTCCAGTTGCCGGGTAATAACTTCCGCCGCCAGGCGGAACTGGAAGGAAGCCCCGATGGCGAAAGCTGGCGAAGGTTGACCGCCGAGAACCTGATCCGCTTCGAACGCGGCGAGGCGAAACTGGCCGACTTGCGTTTAAGCTACCCTGCGAGCCGTTTCCGCTACCTGCGACTGCGGGTGCACCGGGACCCTCTGGTCGACGCAGAACCCGTTGAAGTCGGCGCGGTCACGGTCCATCGGACGGTGGCGGTGCCGGGCGAGGACCTGGTGCTGCCCGCCACCCTTGGACCGCTGGAGCCTACCCGGGAACGCGGCGCGCCCGCCTCGGCGTGGATCATCTCGTTGGGCAGCGACAACGTCCCATGCGACCGGCTGGAGGTGGAGACACCTGAGGCCGATTTCGTGCGGAACTATGTGATCGAAGCGGCCGGGCCGCCGGGAACCCAGGACGAGTTCCGCCACGTCGATAGCGGCGTGTGGCAACGCCGGGCGGGAGAGAAACCCGAGACGCTGGTAGCCCGATTCACCGAAGTCCGCGCCAGTCGGTTGCGGCTGATCGTAATCGACTACCGCAACCCGGCGCTGGAGATCACGGCGGCTCGTTTCGCCGCGCCGGCCCGGCAAGTGGTCTTCGCGCGGCCGGGGCCGGACACACTAGCTTGCGGATGTACTACGGCAATCCTGAAGCCGAATCGCCCAACTACGACTTTGCGCTGAATCTGCCGGCGTTACTGGATCCAGCCCCGGCGCGGCGAGCCATCTGGAGCGAGGAAGAGCCGAACCCTGCCTACCGGCCCAAGCCGCTGCCGCTCACGGGCGGCTGGCCGTGGTTGATCTACGCGGTGCTCGGGCCGCGAGCCTCGAGCAATTGGCGGCGTGATCGTGAGCGTGGGCGCTAAAAGCGTCGGTTGCACGACGCGGAGACTGTGAACGCCTGCTGCCTTGAGCACCGTGTCGAGAGTCTGGCGGAGGACGCCGGCGGTGCAGAAGGCCCTGAAGTTCCTTGCGGCGAGATCGATCTGGCGGATGCCGACGATGCCTTGCCGGCCGACTTCCGGGGACCGGCCCTCGCGAATGCCGTAGGCGCGGTCTGCTCCGTAGAAGCGGGCAGATTCGGCGGCTGTCCGCCACGGCGTGGATCACCTCGGCGATCGCCAGCCCGACGGCGAAGCGGCGCCCCTTCTTCTTGATCACCTCGGCGGCGGATCCCTTGGTCCGCGTGAAAATCTCGTTGGCCGTGTTGATCGTCCAGCCGAGAACTTCTCCAGCGGAAGGCCAGCCACGGTGGCGCTCGACCAGATCGGCACCATGCTGTCGCCGTGCTCACCGAGAATCAGGGCGGAGACCTGGGTCGGAGCGACGGCCAGCCGCTCGGCAATCAGGCTGCGGAACCGGGTCGTGTCGAGCACCGTGCCCAGGCCGATCACCTGGCCCGGCGGGAGGTCGAGCTTGCGAACCGCGAGATACGTCAGCACGTCGACCGGGTTGGAGACAACGAGCACCTTGGCGTCGCCGCGATGGCCGGCCTGGCGGACCTGGTCGAGGATGCCCAGGAAGAGCTCAACGTTACGGTTGATGAGGTCAAGCCGGCTCTCGTCGGGCTTGCGGCGCAACCCGGCGGTGATGCAGATCACGTCGCTGTCGGCCACCTGCTCGTAGCCGCCGGAGCGGATCACCTGGTCGGCGGTGATCGACGCGCCATGGAGCAGGTCGAGCGCCTGGCCGGCCGCCAGATCGGCGTTCACGTCGAGCATGGCGATCTCGCCGACGATCTTGCCCGCCTGCAGGGCAAATCCGGTGCACGAGCCGACCAGCCCGCCGCCGCCGATGACGCTGACTTTCATGGTGCGCTCCGTCCAATCGCTGCTGCGGTCTCGTTTCGATCAGCGGTTGGCCAGCGCCGCCATCACGCGATCGGTAATTGCCTGGACGAGGGCCTCCATGTTGTCGGCGGCCGGCTTGCCGTTGGCCGACGGATTGGCCGCCGGATGGGCGAAACTCGGCGGCTGGAAGGCCTGTTGCTGGACGCCGCAGGACTGCCAGCTTGCGCGGAAGACATCGTTGGCGCAGACGTCGCAGTTCTTCAACTCATTCCGCGGATCCTGGTAGCCCCACTGGCTCTTCAGGTCCAACAGCGCGCGGGCTTCGGGCTCGGTGAAGTAGTTCACCCGGCCCAGGCCGCGGGCGAGCATCAGCATGCGGCAGTAGGCATCGAGGACCTCGGTCCACCAGTAGGCCTTCTCGACGGTCTCGCCCCAGCTCACCGTGCCATGATTGGCGAGAATGATGACGTTCGACTTGTTTACAAACGGCAGGATCGTATCGGCAAACGTCTGGCTGCCGGGAACCTCGTACTTGGCGATCGGCACCTCGCCCAGAAAGATCTCCACCTCGGGCAGGACGCACATCGGCACCGGCTCGCGGGCGATGCCGAAGGCGGTCGCGTGCGGCGGGTGGCAATGGACCACCGACTTCACGTCGGGCCGGGCCTTCATGATCGCCAGGTGCAGCTTGATCTCGCTGGTGCGCTTCCGCTTGCCGGAAAGCTGGTTTCCTTCCATATCGACAACGCACAGGTCGTCGGGCTTCATGAAGCCCTTGGAGATCATCGTCGGCGAGCAGAGCACCTCATTCTCGCCGATGCGGTAGCTGATATTGCCGTCGTTGGCGGCGGCAAAGCCCTTCTGGTAGATCCGCCGGCCGATGTCGCAGATCTCTTCACGCAGCTTATGGACGTTGATCATATTGGCCTCTCTCGCGCTCAGAACTCGATATCTTGGGGTAGCTTCAGGTGCACGGCGTCGAGGATCGCCGCATTGTAGGCATCGATCGGTTTCACTTCCGGGTAGAACGGCATGGCCGCCTCGCGTCCCTCGCTGATCGCGATCTGGCTCCCAATGCCGGCTCCCAACTCGTCGTAAACAGCGAATTCCTCGGCCGAACGGTCCCCTTTGCCGGCCAGGTCGGCCAGCGAGAGAGGTATTACCAGCTTGAAGCGCGCCCCGTGCAGGCTCGGGTGCGAGCGGTTCAAGGTCACGGTGCCGATCACTTCGCCGATTCGCATGTCTTTGCTTTGCCGTTGAAAACGCGTGTTCGTGTGACGGGCTAAGCCAGGGCTTTTCGCAGCAGTTCGGGGCATTCGGCCGGGCCGCGCCGGCAGAAGTCGACGAGCATGCGGCGGATCTGGTAGGGGCTGGTGGTGCGGGGATCGACCACGAGCACATTGGCGCCGATGTCGGCCAGGTCGCGCTCGAGCCGCCCAGTGTCCACGCCCCACGCCGGGCGCAAACCATGATGCCGCGAGGCGAGGCGAAGGGCCATCGCCGGGTGCGTCGTCACAATCAGGCCCGCCGTCTTCGGTTCAGCCAACTCGCGGGCGAGCTCATCGGTGGAAACGACCAGGCAGTCGCGCCGTTCCGAGCGGACTTCAACGGGTTCGCCTTCGAGCGCCGCGGTGATTGTCGCCGGATCGAAACGGGCCCCGAGGACCTTGGCAACCAGCCGAAGACCGGTTGCAGGCTTCCGGTCCGCGTGATCTTCTCGCACCAGCGTCACGCCGCGGCGTCGTAGTTCGTCGCGAACCGCTGGTGTCACCACCGCCCGCCGAGGAACCACCACGCGGCGAATCCGATCCAAGCGGTCGGTAATATTGGCCAACGCCACCACGCGGCTGGATAGCCGCAGTTCGTCGGCCGACGCGTTTTTCTGTGCCGTGGGCTCCGCCGCAGAAACTCGAGCCACATCGCCGCTTGCCGGCGCCGGTCCCTCCAGTGCGTCGCGAACCGATGCCCGGCCGCCGCGGCCGGCGTCATCGTCTGCTGTCCCTCCGACCAGGCTCCCATTATCCGTGGCCGGGCCCGCTTCCGACGACGCGAGCGCCGCGAGCACCTCGCGAACGATCTGGTCGATATTGACGGAAGGCTCAGCCATGGGACAAACGTCGTCAGTCAGGAATGCCAATTACCGACCAGCGGACCGGCGTGGTGTCGCTCTTGAGCAGCTCGCGAGTTCCTCGGCCGTCGCTGGTAATCACCACGTCCTCACCTGGCCCGGCTCCCAGCGCATCGACCGCCAGCACCGGGTCGCCGTCGGGCGTGCGACCATCGGCGGCCAACGGCTGCACGATGAGCAGCTTCCATCCTTTGAAGGACGGATGCCTCACGGTGGCGGTGGCGGTTCCAACAACGCGGCCGGAGATCATGTTCTGGGATTCGCCGAAGTGATGGAGGGAACGCTACTCATGCCGTTCTCGTGCTGGGCGGTGCATAGTCGGTCGGCTTGCCGAGAATCCGCAGGTTGTCGATCATCGAGCAGCGGCGTTCACGGGTGAAGGTCAAGGGGGTTGTCACGCCTTCACCAGTTGGGCCGGCGATCGAGAACGACAGGTAGCCTTCGCCCCCCAGGCCCAATCCGGCGGGCGACGCGCCGTTCTTCACAAATAACGTCACGTCCATGATCTTGCCCATCTTGGTCATGTTGTTGACGTTGTTCGAGTGGATGATTGCCGTGTGGCGGAAGCCATGTTCGCTCTGGTGAGCCATGGCGATCGCGTCGTCCACGTTGCGGGCGCGGACGAATGGCACGAAGGGCATCATCTGCTCGACCTGGACGAACGGATGCCATTGGTCAGTCTCGCCGAAGACCAGCTCGACGTCGGGCGAGATGTTCCTGCCCGCCGCGCGGGCCAGGACCGCCGCGTCTTTGCCGATGTAGTCTTTGGCCGCGACGTCGTGCTTCTTGTCTCCCTCGCCTACCGAGGCTATGGCGACACGGGTGAGGGCGTCGATTTCGCCTCGGCTGAGGCGCACGGCGCCGGCCCGCTCCATGGCGGCCATCATCTGGTCGAAGACCTGCTCGACGACGAACACCTGCTTCTCGGCGATGCACAACAGGTTGTTGTCGTAGGCGCCTCCCTGGATGATGCAGCGCGCGGCGCGGTCCAGGCAGGCGGTCTCGTCGACCACCACCGGCGGATTACCCGGCCCGGCGACGATCGCCCGCTTCCCCTGCTGCATCGCCGCTCGCGCCACGGCGGGTCCGCCGGTGACGCTGATCAGGGCGATGTCGCGGTGCTTGAACAGGGTGTTGGCGGTTTCCAGCGTCGGCTCGACAATGAGCGAGATCAGGTTGTCGATTCCGAGGTCGCGGTAGATCGCTTCATTGAACCGCCGCACCCCCTCGGCCGCCACGCGCTTGCCGCTGGGATGCGGATTGACCACCACCGTGTTGCCGGCGGCGATCATGCTCACCGCGTTGCCGGTGATCGTGGGCAGCGAATGGGTGACCGGCGTGATGGCGCAGATCACGCCGAAGGGGGCGTGCTCGATGACCGCCAGGCCATGGTCGCCGCTGAACACCTCGCTCCGCAGGAACTCCACACCCGGCGACCGCTCGCCCAGCGTCTTGAGCTTCTCGATCTTGTGCTCCAGCCGGCCGATCTTCGTCTCTTCCATCTCCATCGTGCCCAGCTCGACGCATTGGTCGATCGAGATGCGGCGGATATGGCCGATGATCCGCTTGCGGTCTTCGATCGTCCGCTGCGAAAGCTCCTCGAAGGCTTCCTTGGCGGCAGCGACGGCCTCTTGGGCGTCGGTGAACATGCCGAAGCGGCCCTTGAAGCCGCGGCCGGACACCGGGCCCATGGCAGCGCCGTTCGAACGCAGGCGGCTGAGCACTTCTTCGACAACACTACGAACGACGGTTTCGTTGACTTGCATGGCAGTCGTACCTTATTGATCGGCTAGGGCGGCTCGACAAAGCGCCGTCAGCTCCGCTCTTTGGCGTATACACAACGGTTCTCGACGTGGACCGTATCGACGATCCCGATGATCACCGTGTCGACCGGCAGGTTCTTCGTTTCCGGCGTGAGCCGGGCGCTGGAACCCTGGGTAATTAAAACGTACTCCCCTTCGCCGGCGCCCACGGTGTCGACGGCGACGAACGTCCGCCCGGTGGTTTTCAAACCTGCGCGGTTTTCGGGATCGAGCCGGTAGGGCTCGACCACCAGCAGCTTGTGGCCGACCATGGCGTCGACCTTCTGCGTGGAAACCAGCGAACCGGTCACTTTGGCCACGAACATCGCTACGCCTCCAGTAACTGGCGCGCCTGCCGGGCGACGATCAGTTCTTCGTTGGTGGGAATGGTCCAAACCTGGGTGCGGCTGGTCTCTGCGTGGACCGGGGCCTCGCCCTGGGCGCGGGCGTTGGCCGTCGGATCGAGCACAATGCCCAGCTCCTCGAGCCCGGCAAGCACCGTCGTGCGGAAGGAGGCGTTGTTCTCGCCGATGCCCCCCGTGAAAACGATCGCATCGGCCCCGCCGAGTTCGACGAGGTAAGCCCCCAGGTAGTGCCGCACGTAGCCGGCAAAGACCTCCAGGGCCAGCCGGGCTTTCGCTTCTCCCTGCCCGGCCGCCGCGACCACGTCGCGGAGGTCGCCGCTGGTGCCGCTCAGGCCCTTAAGGCCGCTCTGGTTGGCCAGGGCGTCGAGCACCTCGTCCAGCGACTTGCCGGTGCGTTTCATGATCACCGGAATGGCGAAGGGATCGAAGTCGCCGACGCGGTTGTTGTGCGGCAAACCGCTCTGCGGGCTCATGCCCAGGCTGTTGGCCACGCTGCGGCCGTCCTTGATCGCGCACAGCGAGCTCGATCCGCCCAGGTGGCAGGAGATCACCCGGAGGTCGCTGCGCTTGAGCAGTTCGGCGATCCGCACGGCGATATAGCGGTGGCTCGCGCCGTGAAAACCCCATCGCTTCGTGAGGCACTGGTCGGCCCATTCCAAGGGCACCGCGTAGTAGCGGTTGCGATCGGGAATGGTCTGGTGGAAGCCCGTTTCAAAGGCCGCCACCAGCGGAATCTCGGGCAGCTTCTCGGCCAGCAATCGCATGGCGTTGATGTACGGCGGATTGTGGGCCGGAGCCACGCCGTTCATCTCCTCCATCGCCGCGAGCACCTCGGGGGTGACGCGCTCGACGCCGCTCACGGCGCCGCCGTGCACCGCCTTGAAGCCGATCGCCGCAACCTCGCCTGCATCCTTGAGGCAACCCGTTTCGGGATCCGTCAGTTGGGCCAGGCACTGGCGGACGGCGGCGGCGTGATCGGGCACGTGCCGCTCTTCCTCCTGCCGGCGGTTGGCAATCTCGACGACGCAGCGGCTCCGGTCCGAGCCGATCCGTTCGACTCCGCCTTTGGCCATCTGGCGTTCGTCGGTCATGTCGAACAGCCGGTACTTGAAGCTGGTCGAACCGAGGTTCGCAACGAGGATCTTCATGGCTCCTTCCTCCGTGTCGCGCGCAACGCGCCTTCCGCGGTCGGCCTTGTCAGCTCCCCACCGGCAGCGCGGACAAGCCACCGCGGTTCGAGGGTTACGACAGGTAAGCCTCGATCACGCCGTCGGCCGGACGGGGGATGATGTGGCTGGCCACCAGTTCGCCCACCTGGCTGGCGGCATTGGCGCCGGCCTCGACGGCCGCCCGCACGCTGCCCACATCGCCGCGGACGACGGTCGTCACCAGCCCGCCGCCGATCTGGATGCGCTTGACAATCTGCACGTTGGCCGCTTTGGCCATGGCGTCGGTGGCTTCGATCAGCGCCACGAGTCCCTTGGTTTCGATCAATCCAATCGCGTCGTTCATCGGGAAATCCTTCGGTCTGTTTGTGGAGATTTGAGTCGTGGTGTCGATGCGCGGGGGAGGGGTCAGTCGGCGGCGCCGGCGCGCTTGTTCTTGGGCGACGGCGGCAGAACCACGTCGAGGTCTTCGTGCGGGCGCGGAATGACCTGCACGCTGAGCACTTCGCCGATGCGGCTGCCCGCTGCGGCGCCGGCATCGGTGGCCGCCTTGACGGCCGCCACGTCGCCGGTCACAAAGGCGCTGACCAATCCGCTGCCGACCTTGTCCCAGCCGAGGAACTGGACGTTGGCGGCCTTCATCATCGCGTCGCTGGCCTCGATCAGGGTCACAAAACCCTTGCATTCGAGCATGCCCAGCGCTTCCATCTGCTTTGCCATGGTAGCTACTCCGGAGGGATTGGGTCCCGGGTGGATTGGGAACGGGGGCGAGTGGAACGAGCCCGGCTTCCCGGTCGAAAAAATTGGGAGTGTCGTTCAATCCACCACGAAACCAGGTAACAGGGAAATCTGTTCTTATCGGCGTCTCAAATGAAGTCGAACAACCGGCGGACGTTCACGGGTGAATTTCGCTTGTTTCTTCTTCACTGTCAAAAGTCAGTCGAATCATGGTCTGGTTAATTCGACACGCTCGGCATGGTCGATGTCGGCGGCATTGCCTTCGTCGGTATCGAGGTGCACTTCCAGCTTGATCCCCTTCTCGGCACGGACGAGCAGGTTCTCGAAGACCGTGCTGCATGAGCTGGAATACACCCGGAGACTCATGCGGTCTTTGTCCTTGACGCCATAGTGCTCGGCGTCCGACGGACTCATGTGGACGTGCCGCTCGGCGCGGATCACGCCTTGCTTCAGTTCGACGACGCCGGCCGGGCCCACGAGCACGCAGCCGGGCGTCCCCTCGACCTTGCCGCTGGGACGGACCGGGGCGTCGATCCCCAGGGAGATCGAGTCGGTGAACGCCAGTTCCACCTGGCTGGCCGACCGCGTCGGACCGAGCACCCGGACGGTGGGAAGCATCCGCCGGCGCGGGCCGACCACCATCACCGTCTCCTCGGCGGCGTAGAAGCCGTCCTGGTAGAGGTCCTTCATCGGCGTCAGCTTCCGGCCGGCGCCGAACAGCACCTCCACGTGTTCGTCGGTGAGATGACAGTGCCGGGCGGAGATGCTTACCACCAAGTTCGGCTGACCCGCCGGGCCGCCGATGTGCTTGAGCACGATCTCGCGCACGATCTGTTCGATCGTCTTGCGATCGAGGGGAGGGGCAAGACTCATTGCTGCTCCTTCGCGTTGGATTCCGCCACTTCGGCCACCAGGAGTTCGACTCCGGCGGCCGTGATCTTCTCCTGCCACAGGCGCGTCACGCCGGCGTCAACCACCAGGTGCTGGACCGCCCCCAGCGCGCAGAGATGGGCCAGGCTCTGGTAGCCGAACTTGGAACTGTCGGCGACGACAATCACCTCGTCGGCGGCCTGCATCATCGCACGCTCAGTCTCAACCAGCAGCAGGTTATTGTTGAAAAAGCCCTCGTCGTGGATCGCGGCCACGCTGAGGATCGTCTTCCGTACCCGGAGCGTCGCCAGCATCTCGTTGGCCTTCGGCCCTCGGGCGACGCCGCTGCGGGGGCATATGTTCCCGCCGACGATCACCAGGTCGGCGCTGGTGTCGGCGGCGAACAGGTTGGCTACCGGCAGCGAAGTGGTGACCACGTGCAGCGGCCTTCCCACCAGCAACCGGGCCAGTTCATAGGTTGTGCTGCCGCCGTCCAGCAGTATGGTGTCGCCATCGGCGATCAACTCGGCCGCCCGCCGCGCGATCGCCCGTTTCTGCTCCCAGCGGGCCGTCTCCGACGACTCGAAATGCGGTAGCTTGGGGGAGCTGCCCGAATAGAGCACTCCGCCATGGATCCGCCGCGTCACCCCCTGGTCCTCGAGCTGATCCAAGTCGCGGCGGACGGTCGATTCGGAGACCTGCAGGGCTTCGGCCAGCTCCGGCAGGGTCGCAAATCGCCGCATCTGCACCAGCTCCACGAGCCGGCTTCGCCGCTCTTCCACCAACATTCAAGGACCCGTCCTTAGCGACGCAGTGAGGGAACCAATCCGACTAATATGCGTCACTGTGTGACGGAAGTCAATCATCTTCTAGCATAAGTCTCCAGGAACATGAGATAAAACAGTCAATTATGGCGGCAAATGACTGAAATATGTCGTTTCCTCTCGCCGAAACCGTGCGACTGCACCCAACCAATATTGAATCGGCCGCCGGAGTACGTGAACATGGGAAATATGCGATGACATTAGCACACAGTGCTGTCGATGGCAACGGTTCGGGGAGGGGAATTAGGGAACGGGCGCTTGACGGGTTTCTGTCACCCGTATGGACCGTAATGCACGGAGCTGCGAGGCCCCCTAATAAATAGTATATCCAAACCGCCTAGAAGAGCCGGTTTAACAAGAGGGTTTTTGCGTCCCTTGTTTCTCAAGGACGTACGGTATACGCCGAGAATTGCCCACGGTCGACAACGCTGGTGCACAATTGTTGACAGCAGTTTCCATTCCATTACAATGAGGGGCAGTCGCTGGGGGGATCTCCTCGGACAACCGGTTGGCTGTCTGGCCCCTGCACTATTTCTCTTATCTCTTCCCTTCAAAGGAGTTGCGCAATGAGAGTGCGGCGGTTTGGTGGGCGTACCGGTTTCACACTGGTAGAATTACTTGTTGTCATTGCGATCATCGGAATCTTGATCGCACTTCTGTTGCCGGCGGTTCAGGCGGCCCGCGAGGCCGCACGCCGCTCGCAGTGCACCAACAACCTCAAGCAGTTGGGACTGGCCAACCACAATTATCACGACACCTTCCGGGCGATGCCGGCCCGTCGAGGTGGATCCGGTGGATGTACGGGTCCCTCCCGCGTCGACGGCAACTGCAACCGGCTAAGCCCCTTCATCGGACTGCTTCCGTTCTTCGAGCAGGGCGCCATGTACGATCGCATCATGGCGGGAGACGCGACCGTCGTACCGGGAGGTCCGGCCGCGTGGAATACTGGTTATGTTCCTTGGGAGAGGCCGCCTGCCAACATCCTCTGCCCGTCGGCCGGCCCGGCGTTCCTGACTTCTGAGACGAGATGGCAGCACAATTACGCCTTCTCGATCGGTGACTCGATTGGCACCAATCTCAACTCCAACAATGTGACCCTGCGCGGGGTCTACAGCAACCAGAGGTACACGAGGTTCGCCGAGATCACCGACGGCCTGAGCAATACGGCCATGATGAGCGAACGGCTCATGGCGAACTATGGCATTCGCACCGCGCTCTACCAGGAGCTTGACCAGCGGCAAGGAACCGCCATCAATGTCACGGCGATCACCACTACACCCAACGCTTGCCTGCTCCAGACCGATGGGAAGTACTTCACCACCGGCACCCAGGTCAAAGGCCGTTTCGGCACGCTGTGGACCGACGGGCAGGCCGAACGCGTGGCATTCAACACCGTGATCGCTCCCAACGGACCGGCATGCGTCTACGATGGCAACCAAAACGCGGATTCGCAGGGCGCTGTCCTGCCTCCGGCTAGCCGGCATCCGGGCGGAGTGAACGTGCTGTTGTGCGACGGTTCCGTCCGCTTCATCAGCAACACGATCGACACCGGCAATCTCGGTGCCGCCCCAGTTGCATCGGGCAGGAGCCCCTATGGCGTATGGGGCGCGCTGGGCACTAAGGACGGCGGTGAATCGATCCAACTCGCCGACTGATCGCCACATCGACACGATGGAAGACACGGGAACACGGCCGGCTGCCCCGCAGCCGGCCGTGTTCCTTTACTGCCTCGATCGCCGAAGATAAACTGACGATCGCTCGTTTGATGGTCCGCACCATTTCCACTAACCGGGAACCCGACATGAGAAGAATCGTTCTGCTTGCAGTGCTCGCCGCTACGACGGCGGTCCTGGGATGCGCCAAGGAGACGGACCCCAACCGGCCCGCGACCTATCCCGTCACCGGTACCGTTACGCTCAATGGAGAGCCCGTCGAGGGCGCGACGGTCGTTTTTCAGAAGACCGACCGTTCGCACGGCGCGGTGGGCGAAACAGGCCCCGGCGGCAGCTACTCGCTTACTAGCTTCGAGGCCAACGATGGGGCGGTGCCGGGCGAGTACTTGGTTTCGATCTACAAGTACCCCAAGGAGGAGGTGACCGGTACCGAAGCCACGAGCGTGGAAGACTACGTCCAGCCCGACGACAATCAGGCGGGGGCAGTGCCGGTGAATCTGCTCCCGGCACAGTACGCCCGGCCAGAGACTTCCGAACTGAAGGCCACCGTAACCGACGGCGAGAACAAGCACGACTTTGACCTGAAGGGCGAGGCAGCCAAGCCGTGACATGAGGCGAGCGGCAGGAGAGAAGTCACCAGTAGGACGGATTTCTAATCCGTTCCGGATCGTATACGATTCTGTCCTACGCCCCTCGGCCGGTTGTTCCGTTCCTGCCTGCCCGTCGCACGGTTACAGCCATGATCTCCAAAGCTCCCGGCCACGCCGATTGAGGTTCAGGTGCTTGAACTGGAGCGGACGGGATCGGTCTTCCTGGCAGTGGTGGCGGCAGCGGTCCTGTGGAGCGCTGCCGCCGGCGCCGGCGCAGTTCTCGTTCGGCCCCCCCTGAGCCGGCGCTGGGGCACTCTCGACGCTTCCCTGGTACGTCTTGCCGTCGGATTGAACCTGGTCGGTCTGTTTGGAGTCGCTCTGGGGCTGCCGGGACTCTTGGCACAGGGGCGGTCGGTGTGGCTGCTCCTCGGCCTGAGCATTCCCCTGTTGCCGCACGCTTGGCAACTCGGTCGGGTGACTCGTCTGAGCCCAGGCAGCATCTCGAACTGGATTCCGAGAGCCGGCCTGCTGGCCGTCGCCGTGGTCACGCTCGGCCCGGCGCTGTGTTATCCGAGCGGTTGGGATGAACTGGTCTATCACAGCACGCTGCCCGAGCGCTGGCTGGAGGCGGGCTGGCCCGCGTTCTACAGCGACCTTCCCTACTCGGGATTCCCCTCGCTGGGCGAAATCCTCTTCTGGCTTGCCGCGCCAATCGAGTATGTCATCGCTCCGCGATTGCTGGTCTGGATCTGCTGGATTCTGGGGCTGGCCTGCCTTTACCGATTGCTGCGGCGGACGCTGGCGCGCGACGCCGCAGTGGTTCTTACGCTGGCGTTCAGTCTCAACAGCACGATGCTCCTCATCAGCGCGAACTGCTACGTAGAGACGATCGTGATGATGAACGTGGCGGCCATGCTGCTGGCGCTGGGATTGCCGGCGGATCGCCGCGACAGCACGGACCAATGGATGCTGGCGGCAGCCATTGGCGTGCTGGCCGGCGGCGCCGCGGCAGTGAAGATGACCGGTTTCGCCGCCTTCGCGGTGCCGTGCTTGTGGTACCTCGGCAAGGCGATGAGCGATCGCTCGCGCCGGGGTGTGGTGGCCGGACACCTGGCGGCCAGCCTGGCTGTCGCCCTGGTGGTTTGCTCACCGTTCTATCTGCGGACGTGGATGGCGACGGGCAATCCGTTCTACCCGTACTTCTGCTGGTGGTTTACCGACGACCCCGTCCGCATCGACATGAGCCATCATCATCATGCGATCGGCGGCATGTACTTCGGCGTGCGAAGCCTGGCAGCGTTCGTGGATGGTCCGCTGCTATTGGCGTTCAGCGAGAAGCTTTACGACGGCGAGTTTGGCTGGCAGACGCTGGCGATCGTGCTCCTGGCGATCGTGGCCCTGGTATCGGCCAGGCGCGGGCGCGTGCGGCGCGTCGTGCTCTGGCCGGCCACGGTCGCATTCACGCTGTACGTGTTCTGGTTCTTCACCGCGCAGCAGGCCCGGTTTGTCGTCCCGGCCGCGCTGGCTTTCGTGGTCCTGGCGGGAAAAGGATTGCGGCTCTTGCGAGGCAACCGGCGTAGCGCGGTGTTGTGCGTCCTGCTGGTCAGCACCGTGGCGAGCATCCCCTGGAAGCGGTCGGGCTATTACTGGCACTCCTGGCGGGCGGCACTGGGGCAGGTGAGCCGCATCGACTACCTGCACAATGTGACGGAGTTTGTCTACCTGCCGCTGATCGAAGCGGTTTACGAGACTACCCCGGCCAACGCCAGGCTTGCGCTGGTGTACGAACATCGCGGCTTCTACATCCCGCGACGCTACGTGATCGCAACGCCGCTGTTCCAGGAAGGTCCTTTCTCACCGCCCGAAGCGTTCCGCGATGCCACACGGGTGATCGAGTGGCTCCACGACGAGCGGATCAGCCATCTCGTGATGGCGAAGAACCGGATCGGCCCGGACCAGAAAGCAGACTTCGTTGACCGGCAGCAGCCGTTCCTCGACGGCATCGAGGAGTGTCTCCGCCGAGGCTACCTGGCGGCCGTCTGGGAATCGGAAGAATACCTGATCTTCATGGTGTCTCCGGCCGATGACGGGGGGACAAGACCAGCGGCAACGGTCTCGATCCGCCCGTGACCGAGAGACGTCGCTCAGGCTCGGGCTTCGTCCGGCAGGATGTGCACCCGGCGGCCGCGCACGGCCACCCGTCCCGCCGCCACGAGTGACAACGCCTCCGGGTAGGCATCGCACTCGGCCGCGAAGACCCGCGCTTCCAGGCTGTCGAGCGTGTCGTCGGCATGGACCGGAACACACTTCTGCAGGATCACGGGCCCGTGGTCGTATTCGTTGTCGACGAAGTGCACCGTGCACCCGCTCAGCTTCACGCCGTACTCCAGCACCGCCTCGTGCACGTGATGGCCGTAATAGCCCTTGCCGCAGAACGACGGAACGAGCGACGGGTGGATGTTCGTCACCCGGTTCTCGAAGTCGGCCGGAATCACCAGCCGCTTGATAAAGCCGGCCATCACGACCAGTTCGGCGCCCGCCTTTCGGCAGCGATTGAAAAAAGCCTCGCTATAGGCCTCCCGCGTGGCAAACTTGGTCCGCTCGATCACCTCGATGGGGAGATTGGCCTTCTCCGCGTACTGCAGCCCTTTGGCACTCGGGGTGCTCGAGATCACCAGGCGGATCTCGATGTGGAGCCCGTCCGCCTCGATCCGATCGAGCAGGTTCTTGAGCGATCGGCCGGTGCCCGATATCAACACGGCGACGGGAAGCGGTTTGTGGCTCACCACGAAGGCTCCGGAAAGCGCTGATTAGTGTCTGCTTTGTAAGCGAACACTCGGGCGGCGGTTTGTGCCGTGGCTCCCGGCTCCGCCCCGCCTCGTTCCGCTTCAATGCAAAGGTCGATAAAGCCTCTTGTTCTACGCGACCCGCTTAACGTACACCGTCACGGTGTGCCCCGCCAGCTTGAGTTCCACCGGTTCGGCTCCCGCGAGCGGCTCAAAGCCGATCTCCACGGCGAGCGTCTCGCCTCCGATGTACTCCATGAACCGCTTCGCTGCCGCGGCGATCTCCGCGGACTCGGTCACGATGCCGATCGCGATGCGGTCAGTATACTCGAGATTGAGCTCTTTGCGACGGGTCTGGACCGCATGAATCAGTTCCCGCGCCAGTCCCTCGGCGAGAAGCTCCTCGGTCAGCTCGGTGGAGAGCACCACGACGCAAGCCTTTCCCTGTGCGGCGGCCCAGCCCTCTTTGGCCTGGAGCCGCACCTGGAGGTCCTCGCTGTCGAGCGTCACCGCCCCCGACGGCAGTTCGAGCGTCACCCGGCCGTCCCGCTCCAATTCAGCCAGCAGCGCCGCGGCGTCGGACTCCGCCAGCCGCTTGCGCACCGCGGGGAGTTGCTTGCCCAGGCGGGGGCCCAATCGTTTCAGGTCGGGGAGCACCGTGTAGGTGATGTATTCGTCGGCCTTCTGGACGAACTCCACCTGCTTTACGTTCAATTCCTCGGCGATCAGTCCGGCGTGCTGCTCGAGCCACGGCCGGTGCGCCGGATCGGCCAGTACCACCTCGACGCGGGCCAGCGGTTGGCGGACCTTCATCTTCGCGCCCATTCGCGCCGCCCGCCCCAGCGAAACGACCTCGCGCGCCAGCGCCATCTCCTGCGACAAGGCCTCGTCGATGGCCGCCTCGTCGGCCGCCGGGTAGTCGCAAAGATGAACGCTCTCCACCGCCCGGCCGTCGGTCGCCGCCACCGCCAGGTTCTGCCACATCTCTTCGGCCAGGAACGGGATGAACGGGGCCACCAGCTTGCAGGTGGTGAGCAGGCACTCGAAGAGCGTCCAGTGGGCGTCGCTCTTGTCGGCCGACGCCTCGCCGCTCCAGAAGCGGTCGCGGCTGCGGCGGACATACCAGTTCGACAGCGCGTCGACAAACTCGTTGATCTTGCCGCAGGCCGCGAAGTTGTCGTAGCGGTCCATCGCGGCGGTGACCGCGGCGATCGTGCGGTTCAACTCGCTCAGGATCCAGCGGTCCAACTCGCCGCGATCGGCGATCGCTCGGTACCCCTTGCCTTGAGCGAGATCCTCGGGCGCGAGTTGTCCGGCCTTCTTGATCGCCGCCGCTGGGTCGAAGCCGTCGATATTGGCGTAGATGACGAAGAAGCTGTACACGTTCCACAGCCGCAGCAGGAACTCGGGAATGCTCTCCTTGATCGACTGCTCGCTGTAGCGGATCGAAGTCCAGGGGGCCTGGTTGGCGAAGAAATACCAGCGCATCGAGTCGGCGCCGTAGCGATCGAAGATCTCCTGCGGCTCGCGGTAATTCCGCTTCGACTTCGACATCTTCTGCCCGTCTTCGCCCAGCATCAACCCCAGCACCACGCAGTTGCGATACGGGTGGGGATGCTCGACCGGCGGCGTCTCGTCGCCGGCAAATGCCTCCGACTTCACCGCCGCCTGGCCCTCTTCCGGGCTGAACAGCAGCGTGCTGATCGCCAGCAGGCTATAGAACCAGCCGCGGGTCTGATCGAGCGCTTCGCTGATGAAATCGGCAGGAAACTGGTCGACCATCTTCTCGGCCGAGCCGCTCTTGTGGGGATAGCCCCACTGGGCGAACGGCATCGCCCCGGAGTCGAACCAGCAGTCGATCACGTCCGGCACCCGGACCATCCGCGCCCCCGCGGCCTTCGGCGAATCGTAGGTCACCGCATCGATGTAGGGCTTGTGAACCTTGAGGTCGTCGACGAGCTTCGGATGGGCCTTCTTCGCCTTGTCCCAGACCTCGGTGCCGCGGACGCCCGGCTTGGCCAGCAGTTCGGTGTAGCTGCCGATTGCCTCCATGTAGCCGGTCTTCTCGCATACCCAGATCGGCAGCGGCGTGCCCCAATACCGTTCGCGCGACAGCGCCCAGTCGACGTTCGTCTCGAGAAAATTGCCGAACCGCCCGTCGCGGATGTGCTCTGGCTGCCAGTTGATCCGCCGGTTGTTATGAAGCATCTGCTCCTTGAAACGCGTCGTGCGGATGAACCAGCTCCGGCGCGGATACTGGATGAGCGGATCGTCTTCGGCCCGCCAGCAGAACGGGTAGTCGTGCAGGTACTGCTCCTGGTGGAACAACAGCCCGCGGCCGCGGAGGCTGCGGGTGATGTCGCGGTCGGCCTCCTTCACGTACCGCCCGCGGTACTCGGGCGTCTCTTCGGTGAATGTTCCATCGGGCGCGACGGAGCAGATCAAGGGGGGCCCCTCGCCGTCGACGAACCGTTCCTGTTCGGCCACCAGGACATCGAAGTCGACCTCGCCGAACGCCGGCGCCTGGTGCACCACGCCGGTGCCCGTGTCGATGGTGACGAATTCCGCCGGCACGACCCGCCACGCGATGTGCTGCTTGCCGCCAGCCTTGAGCCGTCCCTGGGTCTCGCCTTGCTGTTTGTAGTAATAGCCGAACGGCGGCAGGTACCGTTGGCCGATCAGGTCTTCACCGGGAAACGTCGATTCGATGGTGAATTTGCGTCCCGCCTTGCCGGCCACCTGCTCGACGAGTTCCGCGGCCATGATCACCTTCCGCGGATCGTCCTCGAAACTGACCACCGAATAGCCCAGGCTCGGCTTCACGGCGGCAAACTGGTTGCTCGGCAGCGTCCAGGGGGTGGTGGTCCAGATCAACAGATCGGTATCCGTTTGATCGACCAGCGGAAACCGGACGTAAACGCTGGGATCGGCGACCTCGCGGTAGCCCTGCCCCACTTCGGCCGAAGACAGCGCGGTGCCTCCCTGCGGCCACCACCAGACAATCTTGTGTCCCTGGTAGAGCAGGCCGCGGTCGAAGAGCGTCGCGAGCGCCCACCACACGCTCTCGACGTACGACTGGTGGTAGGTGACGTACGCTTCGTCGAGATGGATCCAGAATCCCAGCCGCTCGGTGAGCTGCTCCCATTGCTGCGTGTAGCGGAAGACGCTTTCCACGCACCGATGGATGAACGGCTCGACGCCGTAGGTCTCGATCTGCTCCTTGGAATGCAGTCCCAGCTCCTTGCCCACCTCGACCTCGACCGGCAGGCCGTGCGTGTCCCAGCCGGCCTTCCGATCGCAGCGATAACCGCGCATCGTCCGGTAGCGGGGAAAGAGGTCCTTGATCGAGCGCGTCAGGCAGTGTCCCGGGTGCGGCAAACCGTTTGCCGTGGGCGGCCCCTCGTAAAAAACGAATGCCGGCGCGCCCGCCCGGGCGTCGAGCGATTTCTCATAGATCCGCCGCTCCTTCCAGAACCGGCCGACGGCCTCTTCGAGTTGCGGAAGCGAGGGGGAGCTGGGAACGGGGCGGAACATGAGAAAAGACCGATCGTGGGTGGAATGGTTGGTGTTTGGCTGGCGCGGCGCCGCTCGGCCAGCCCACGGACTCCGCCAAGGCTCGCGCGGCAAACTCCGGACGCGTGAGCAAGCGGCGCGTCCCCGCGCGTCAGGAGCCAGCGCGGGCTTCGTCGCGGAGCACGCCCAGCACGAGCTTGCGGAGCTTCGGCTCGGCCTCGGCGGCCACGCGGAGTATTTCGTCGATGCTCGCCGGCTTCAGGGCATCGGGCAGGCACATATCGGTGATCACCGACAATCCCAGCACGCGCATCCCGCCGTGCACCGCCACCAGCACCTCCGGCACGGTCGACATGCCGACGACGTCGGCGCCGACGAGTCGAAGCATCCGGTACTCGGCCCGAGTCTCCAGGTTCGGTCCCGTCACGGCGGCGTACACGCCCTTGTGAGCCACGAAATCCTCGGCCCGGGCAATCCCGAGCGCGCGGTCGATCAACTTCCGGTCGTAGGGAGCCGACATGTCGGGAAACCGCGGCCCGAGCGAGTCGTCGTTCACTCCCACGAGCGGATTGCTGAGCATCAGGTTAATGTGGTCCTCGATGACCATGATGTCGCCGAGGCCGAACTGCGGGTTCAGGCCGCCGCAGGCATTCGAGACCACCAGCAACTCGGCCCCCAGGGCCTTCATCACCCGGACCGGAAACGTGATCTGCCGGTGCGTGTATCCCTCGTAGGCATGAAAGCGGCCTTCCATCGCGGCCACTTCCAGCCCGTGAATCCGCCCGCACACCAACTGGCCGGTATGCCCAACCGACGTCGAGCGGGGGAAGTGCGGGATGTCCTCGTAATTGAGCGTGCAATCCGTCTCGATCTCTTCGGCCAGCGAGCCCAGCCCGGTGCCCAGAATGATCCCTACCCGGGGACGACCGTCCCATTTCTTCCGGACGGCAGCGACAGCTTCCTGGATGTGGCTGGCAAGGTGGAGCATGAGAAATCCCGGGTGCTGGATCGGAGAGAGACGGTAGATGACGACCGCTCAAAAGCCTTCTTCAAACTCCTCATCCTCGCCGATTTCCTCGCCGTCGGCAAATCCTTCGTCCTCGTCGGCAAATCCTTCGTCTTCGTCGTCGGCAAACTCGGTGGCGGGCTCCTCTTCCCCAGGCTCCGGTTCTCCGCCCTCGACGTCGAGATCCTCTTCGTACTCGTCGTCGTATTCGCCCTCGAAATCGTCATCGAAATCGTCGTCGAAGTCGTCGTCGTCGAAGTCGTCGAGGTCAAAGTCATCGCCAGCCGACTCAGGCACTCCCGGCACAAAACGGAGAAAGCCGGGCGCCGGTTTGCCGAGGTGATCCTCGCCTGGGGCGCCGCACGAAGGTAGAACGTCTTGACCATCCCACGTCATGGTCGAATCCTCGCCCAAGTCAGGCTTCGTTGGAACACCGCCGCCAAGCGGGAGATCCCCGCAACTTCCGTCAACGAAAGCATTTTCGTCTACTATCGTCAAGAGGGACAGAGTTGGTTGACGGGGCTGTTTGTTAATCGATTTCGCGGATTCCATTCCCGATGGGCTCTTGACAGGGGCTCTGAATATTTGTATACTATATGACGAGAGATGCCGGAGAAGCTCCCTTCTTTCAACCCTGGATCCTCGGACCCCTCTAGGAACTTCAACACTTCAGCCAAAAGGGTGGAATCACTTACGTCCGGAAGCATGTCCGGAACTTACTAGCCAGCTTGGACTTACCGCCGCACTCCGCGCCGCAATTAAAGTAAACACACGCGAAGGCGTTTCGCTTCGCGTGTGAGAAATGCCCCCATCGGGGCATCAGGTGTGGTAGTCGGCGTTGAGCCGCACATACTCCGCCGTCAGATCGGTAGTCCAGAACCGGGCCCGCTCCTCCCCCTCGCTCAGCCGCAACTCGACGAGCGTATCGCGGTTCTCGCGGATGGAACTGGAGACTATTTGGGCATCGAATTCTACCGGCACACCGGCCTGATAGAGCAGAAACTTGTTGACGTGCAGCGTAACCCCCTCCGGCTTGAACGGGACGCCGGCGTACCCCGCTGCGGATACGATTCGCCCCCAGTTGGGATCGGCCCCGGCGATGGCCGCTTTCACCAGTGCCGACTCCGCGACCACCTTGGCGATGCGGCGGGCGTCATCGCGGCTCGCACAACCGGCAACCTCGATCGTCACCAGGTGAGTAGCTCCCTCCCCGTCGGCGGGAATGGCCCGGGCAAGGTCCTCGCACACCTCCTCAAGACCCTGACGGAAGGCATCCAGATCGTCACCCGCGAGCGGATCGCCGCCCGCCTTGCCGTTGGCCACCAGGAGCACTGTGTCGTTGGTGCTCATATGCCCTTCGACACTGATACAGTTGAACGTATCGTCGGCGGACGCCTTCAGCATTTGCTGCGCCAACTGCGGCATGAGAGGGGCATCGGTCAGAATCAATCCGAGCATCGTGGCCATGTTGGGGCCAATCATCGCGGCCCCCTTGGCCATTCCGGTGATCTGCACCTCCCGCCCGCCCAGATGCAAGGTGCGGCCGGCAAGCTTATGCACGGTGTCGGTCGTGAGCATACCCCGCGAGGCGTCGAGAAGGGCGTTCTCGTCATCGCCGAGCTGACCGGAAGCCGCCTGGATCCCGGCCGCGACCTTGTCCATCGGCATGTAGGCCCCGATGATGCCCGTCGAAAGCACGAGCGCCTCCTCGGCCTCGGCTCCGCAGGCCTCGGCGGCCAGGCGGGCCATCTTCGTGGCGTCTTCCAGCCCGCGCGGCCCGGTGCAGGCGTTGGCGTTGCCCGAGTTGATCACTACCGCCCGGATACGGTCGCTGGGGGTCCGCGAACGGTCCAGCGCGACCGGGGCAGCATACACTAGATTCGTCGTATAAACTCCGGCGGCCACGGCCGGAACTTCGGAGACGACCAGCGCCAAATCCTTCTTCCGCGGGTCGCGCTTCAGGCCACAGTACACTCCAGCCAGACGAAAACCCTTCGGAACTCGCGTTGACATTGCTCTGCCTGCTTTCGTTCTCGCACTGGGACGGATTTCAAGTCCGTCACCCTCTCGTGAGACGGTTCTGTGAACCGTATTGTCTCTTGCATTCAAACGGGAGACGGACTACCAACCCGTCCTGCCAGCGACACTACAGCGCCGTAGTCTCCGGGTGGCCGTACAGCAGATTGAAGTTCTGCACCGCGGCCCCCGAAGCCCCCTTGACGAGGTTGTCGAGGCAACTGATCGTGAGAATCCTGCCGCGGACCATTCTCGCCGTGATGTCGCAGTAGTTAGTCCCCATCGAGTCCTTGGTCGCCGGCAGGTGGTCGACCACGCGGACAAACGGCTCGTCTTCGTAGAACGCGCGGAGCGTTTCCAGTACCTCTTCCTCGCTCACCGCGCGAAGCGGCCGCGAGTAGGTGGTCGTCAGAATCCCCCGGTCCATGGGAATGAGGTGCGGAGTGAAGATCACCTCGACCGGCGTACCGGCCGCAGTGGACAGCACCTGTTCGATTTCCGGCGTGTGCCGGTGGCGGCCAATATTGTAGGCCGAGAGGCTCTCGTTGCACTCTGGATAGTGCGTAGTCAGCTTGGGGGTCCGGCCGGCGCCCGAAACACCGCTCTTGGAATCGACGATCACGTCTTTGGGATCGATAAGCCCGGCCTTCAGCAGCGGAGCCAGGGCGAGGATCGTCGAGGTCGGATAACAACCCGGATTGGCCACCAGCGTCGAACCGCGGATCTGTTCGCGGAACAACTCCGGCAGGCCGTAGGCGACCTTTCCCAACCGCTCGGGGTCGGGATGCTTCTCACCATACCATTGGGTGTATACGTCCAAGCTGTTGAGCCGATAATCGGCCGAGAAATCGATCACTCGGCACCCGGCGGCCACCAGCGGCGCGGCCACGGCAGCGCTGGCCCCGTGCGGAAGGCAACTGAACACGCACTCCGCCCGAGAGGCAACTTCGGTCGGTCCGAGGTTCTCGAGTGTCAGATCGAGGCGATGGGCGAGCGAAGGGTGGATTGCCGCCACATGGGGGCTGCCTTCCTGTCGACTCGTCAACGCGACAATCTCCGCGGCGGGGTGCCGCAGCAGGATCTTGATCAGTTCCACGGCCGTGTAACCGGTCGCACCGAGAATGGCGATCCGCGTCATAATGTCTCTGGGGGGAGTTCAGAAGGCCAGCAGAAGAAGGGGCGACCCAAGGTAATCCGAGAGTATACCCCGCCCGAGAACCGGTCGCCAAGAGGAACCGAAGTTCGTCCCGGCAAACGAAGCTAGGAGGGGTGCGTCGCCCGACAGGTTCGCGGACTTAAGTCACTTCCTGCCGAACGATGTGTCGTTCTCGCCGTAGTACAAGCCATGGAAACCATGCTTCGATGGCGTCTGTTCTCTCGTTCGGCTCCCTGGATCGTCCTGGCGACGATCGCCTTGCTGCCAATCCTACTTGTCGGGGTGGCGGGGGCCCTGAGAAGCGACAACAACGACGTCCGGCAGTGGCTTCCCGCGGGTTTCGAGGAAACGCGGCAGTACGACTGGTTCCTCAAGCAGTTTGGCAGCGACGAAATGGTCGTCGCTAGCTGGCCCGGGGCGTCGCTCAGCGATCCCAGGCTCGACCGACTCGCCGCTGCTCTGGCACCTTACGTCGAGCCACAAGCGGGCGAGTCTGCCAATCTCGATTCGGCAGCCGGCAAGCCAAAGTATTTCCGCCACGTGCTGACCGGTCGAACCGCACTCCAGCAGTTGACCTCCGCCCCGGCGAACTTGCCCACGCCGACCGCCTTGAAACGCCTCCGCGGATCGCTTGTGGGGGTCGATGGAAAGACCAGTGCGGTAGTGGCCATGCTTGGTCCGGCGGGCACGGCGAATCGTCATGCGGTGGTTGGAACGATCCGCAAGGCGGCCGAACAGGCAGGGGTTCCGCCAGCCGAACTGCGTCTAGGGGGGCCCACCGTAGACAGTGTGGCTCTCGACACGGAGAGCCTCAACGCCCGTTACTCGCTCGCGGTGATATCGCTGATTGTCTCGCTGCTACTGGCATGGTGGTGCTTGCGGCAGGCGCGGCTGGTGGCGATGGTTTTCGCCGTCGCCCTGCTTAGCGCGGGGGCCGCTGTGGCGCTGGTCTACTACACGGGCAATACGATGAGCCTGCTCCTGATCAGCATGCCGACGCTGGTCTACGTGCTGGCGATGTCCGGAGCGATCCACCTCACCAACTACTACCGCGAAGCAATGGCTCAATTCGGAAGGGTGGGCGCTGCCGAGCGTGCGCTGGCGGCGGCTTGGCTCCCGTGCGCGCTTTCGGCGTGCACCACCGCGGTCGGTCTGGGCTCGCTTTCGATCAGCCAGGTTGTACCGGTCCGGCTCTTCGGAATCTACTCAGCAGCCGGTGTCCTGATCGGTCTGCCTATCCTGTTCCTGCTCCTGCCCTCGCTGTTGGAACTCTGGCCGGTCCGCCCCGCCTCGGCATCGGCCCGTCATTCGGACCGCCGCGGGCGATGGTTGGCCTCACCCGGCTTGGAGAAATGGGGGCAGCGGTTCGTCCGCACACTGGTGCGCAAGCACGCCGCGGTCAGCTTTGCTTTTGCCGCCGCCATCGTTATCGCCCTGATCGGGCTGGCCCGTCTGGAGACGTCGGTGAAGCTCATCGACATGTTCTCCCCCCGGGCTCGGATCATTCAGGATTACGCCTGGCTCGAACGCCATCTTGGCCCGCTTGTTCCGATCGAGCTTGTAGTGCGTTTCGACGAAGCAGCTACCTTATCGGTCGCCGAACGCGTGCGACTGGTCGGGGCGATCCAGAATCAACTCGATGCGACGGAAAAGGTGGGGGGGACGATGTCTGCGGCGACCTTTGTTCCCCCGTTGGCCGAAGGCGGCGGTCTGCGCGGTACGGCGACTCGCCGCGTGGTTGAACGGCGGCTGGAGCACGCTGCCGCCGGCGGTCAATTGGCCGATTTTCTCCGCCACGGCGACGATGACCAGCTTTGGCGCGTCAGTGCCCGGGTCGAGGCCCTCAACGATCTCGATTACGGCCAGTTTCTCCGCGACCTGCGGGCAGAGATCCAGCCAATCGTCGATCGCTGGCCTGGACTCGCCCCCAACCACGTCGACGTGACCTATACCGGCGTCGTGCCACTGGTCTACAAAGCGCAACGGACGCTCATGAGCGACCTCACGTCGAGCTTCTTCGGCGCGTTTGCCATCATTGGGCTGGTCATGATTGTTATGCTCCGAAGCTTCGTTGCCGGAATGGTGTCGATGCTACCGAATGTCTTGCCGGCGCTGCTCGTGTTTGGCGGCATGGCTTGGGGCGGATGGCTGCTGGACATCGGCTCGATGATGACGGCCAGCGTGGCGATGGGGATGGCGGTGGACGGGACGGTCCATTACGTCGGCTGGTTCCGCCGCGGGATGGAGCAAGGTCTGTTGCGACCCGCCGCCATCGAGCATGCCTTCCGGCATTGCTCGACCGCGATGAGTCAGGCGACGGTCATCTGCGGCTTCGGCCTGCTCGTCTTCGGCCTCAGCTCGTTCGTGCCGACCGCGCGCTTCGCATGGCTCATGTTCGGCATGCTGGGGGTCTCGCTCCTGGGCGACCTCGTACAACTACCGGCGCTGCTGGCCGGACGGTTCGGCCGCGCCTTCGAACCGGGGCGGGTGCCGACGTCCGTTGAACCATCGGAGGCCAGCGCGTGGATCTCGGCGGATCCGGGCCTCGCGGCGGTGGAGGCATGAATTCGTAAGGCCTATCGACGGTCGACGGGCTGGCGGTTGGGGACTCCCGACTGGCGTTCGCCGGCGGCGGGAGGAGCCGAGGTGTGCGGCTGGGCGCGGCTCTCCCGGCGTTCCTGGGCGATTTCGCGCTCTGATTGCTCAAGGGCTTGCTTGGCGGCCCGGCTGGACCGTTCGGCGGCGTCGGCAGCGCGGCGGGCCGTATCGGCGGCTTCGCGTGCCAACTCGGCGGCCTGTTGCGATTCTTCCACCGCTTCTTTGGCGTACTCGGCCGCTCGTTCCGCCGGATCCGCGGGAGCACTCCCAGACCGGTCGCCGCAGCCGGAAGCGAAACATACATACAAGGCAGCAATGGACAGAACGGTTCGCATTGATAGACCTCCTGCAGGAAGGTTGGGACAGGTGCAAACCGAATGCCGACTGCGCCTGATGAGGGATTTCCCGAGCTTTCCCGACCGGTGATCCGCCCCTAACGTGTATGGAGAAAGAAACCGCAAAGGAGATTCTGTGGCGTACGCAAGGGACGGTTGGTGTGCGAGCGTCGCCCGCCGGAGCGAATCGGCGCTGGTTCTGGTCGACGTAATCAACGATCTGGAATTCCCCGGAGGCGATGACCTGTTGGCACATGCGCACCCTATGGCGCATCGCTTGGCCGCGCTCAAGAAGCGAACCAGGCAGATGAGCATTCCCGCCGTTTACCTGAACGAGAGCAACGAGCGCTGGAAGCCGAGTTTCAGCCGCCAGTTGGATCACTGCCTCCGGAGCAACGTCCGGGGACGCCCGATCACCGAGATTCTCCGACCGGGGCCGGACGACTTGTTCCTGTTGAGGTCGCAACAAGCGTCGTGCCTGGCGGGTCAACTCGACGTGCTCTTCAGTTCCCTCGGCGTCAACACGTTAGTGCTAACCGGTCTGGCAGCCAGTATTTGCGGAATTCTGGCCGCCAACGACGCCTACCTCGGCGGATTTCGATTCATCGTCCCGGCGGATTGCGTCGCTGCCAAGACCGACGAGCATCGCCGGAGCGCCCTCCGGCAGTTGCGCCAGAGGATCGAGGCGGATACTACTCCTTCCACTGAGCTTTTCTTCAGCCCCTGAACCGTGGTTCGGCGTGCCACGTATCGAAGATGGGTCTGCTTGGGCCGGGTGGCAGGCGGGGCACCCCGCATCGGGGTTGCGTCTGCCGGCGCTTGTGCAACAATGCAGGCAGACGGGTCGTGCGAACGCAGCACGACGGACTAGAAGCCCGCAGCCAGCCCAATCTCTGGCAGACGGCTGGAGCGGGGAGTTCTAGTGGGAAGGAGGTGATCTAGTGGAATATTTCTGTAGTCGCCAGCGAGGTGGTGCCGCCTAGTCAGCCGGCGGGCTGCCCAAGGCAGCCACCCTCTCGGTGGGATCTATGGATCCTACGAGCTACAACAGGCCCGGTCGTCGCAAGATGACCGGGCCTCGTTTTTTTCTTGGCTTTCGAAACCGGCGAGCGCGATTGTTCGAGTGAAGGAACGGAGTTTAAGTTCCGGGTTCGCTCTCTCCACCGGCAATTGTGCGGCCGCCATCCACGGGTAGGCAAACGCCGGTGACAAAGTCGTTCTCAATCAGGAAAAGCACCGCGTGAGCCACATTTTCCGGATGCCCCAGGCGGCGGACCAGCGTTCCGGCAATCACTCGCCGACGTTCCTCTTCGCCGATGTTGTCCGGGAGCATCACCGGACCCGGCAGGACGCAGTTGACCCGGATGGCCGGATTGCGTCTCGACAATTCGACAGCGAAATTGCGGGTCATCGTTGGAATTGCCCCCTTGGACGGGAAGTAGGCGGCATAGTCGGGATACGGCCGGGCGATCGCCCAGTCGCCGATCGTCACGATGTTTCCGCCCTCGGGTTGCCTGGCCATCATCAGCCCGGCACGTTGGCAACAGAGAAAGGTGCCCAAGGCATTGATCTCGAACTGTCGGCGGACGTCGGCTGCCGTGATCGATTCCAGCGGCTTCGGTTCCCATATGGCCGCGGCGGTGACCAGAACATCGAGACGCCCAAAATCAGCCTGCAATTCGCCGAACATGCGATCGACGTCGGCCTCCTGTGAGACGTCGGCCCGATAGGTGCGAACCGCGACACCCTGGGCGGCCAGAAGTGTCCGTGTCTGATCGGCTTCGGCCGCCGAGTGATAATAGTGCAGTGCGATGGCGAAGCCGTGCCCGGCCAGAGCGGCAGCGATTACGTTGCCCACCCGATGACGGCCGGACCCGGTCACCAGGGCAACTCGAGTTGGAGCGGATTGCATGGATTGTTCCGGAAAATCGGGATCGGCAGCCGCTGAGGGCCGGAAATGAGATGACGCGACTGGATATGGTAACGCCCGTCTTCGGGCGGACAATAGAGCGTTCCCCGCGTTTGAAAACTGGGTGAGGTAAGGTTGTGTGCGGTGCAACAAGACGATTCGCGTCTAGGGGCGGGGCGCGAGTCCTTGGCAGAAACAGGGTTGGCAGCCGATGGAAGCGGTGCTTGTCATTGCCGGAGCGGTCGCGACAGTGTGGGGGGCCGTGCTGTTTCTGCGCGGAGGGTTGCTGGCAGGGTGTGTGGCAGTGATCGTGGCGGGCACATGCTTTGGCTATCCCTTCTTCCACGTTCCGCTGAGCCCGGTGCCGCTCACCATCGACCGTCTGCTGTGGGTCGTTCTGTTGGCGCAATACGCTGTCTGGCGGCGGTTCAGTCTGGCCGATCCCAAGCCGCTCCGCAAAGCTGAACTGGCGCTAGGATTACTGTACGCTGCCCTGCTCATCAGCCTGCTTACGCACGACTGGCGGGCGCATAACGCGCAGCCGGCCTCGCGGTTTGTTTTCTACTACTTGATGCCATTAGGAATGTACTGGGTGGCACGGCAGGCAAGACTGTCGGCCCGCGGAACGTTGGCCGCCGACGCGGTGCTGGGGGCATTCGGCATTTATCTGGCGTTCACGGCGTTGGCCGAGACGCAGCAGATCTCCTGGCTTGTCTTTCCCAGGTACATTTCCTCGCCGGAATACCCGGAGTTCTTCGGGCGCGGCCGCGGACCGCTCTTGAACCCGATTGGCACCGGCTTCTTCATGAGCGTGTGCCTCTACGCGCTGGTAGTGGGCTGGCCGCACGTGGGTCGAGCCGGCAAGTCGTGGATCGCTGCCGGGGCAGCATTGATAGTGGCGGGCTTGTTCGCCACGCTCACCCGTTCAGTCTGGCTTGGCGCCGGTTTGGGTCTGATGTTCATCACGGCGGCGACGCTGCCGCGGCGGTGGCGGATGCCGGTGTTGGGGGGCACCCTGATCGTGGTGGCCATCGTCGCCGCGACCCAGTGGGAACGGTTCCTGGCATTCAAACGCGATCGCGATCTGGGGGCCCAGGAGACGGCCGCGTCCGTCAGACTGCGGCCAATCCTTGCCCGCGTAGCATGGAACATGTTCGTCGACAGGCCTTTGTTCGGCTGCGGCTTCGGCCACTACCGAGACGAATCGGTTAACTACCTTTCCGACCGCTCCACCAATTTGCCCCTGGAGACTGCCCGCTCCTACGTGCAGCACAACGCATTCCTGGGGCTGCTCACCGAGACAGGCTTGGTGGGATTGGCGCCCTGGATCCTGGTGTTGGCGTTCTGGGGGTACGACGCCTGGCGATTGTGGCGAAGCGATTCGCCCCTTTGGGCCCGCCAGCAGGGACTCCTTCTGCTGGCGGTGCTCGCTTCCTACGTCGTCAACGCCATGTTTCACGACGTGTCGCTCATTCCCATGTTCCACATGCTGCTTTTCTTCGTCGCCGGGCTGACAGCGGCGGCTTATGCCGTGGAACGCGAGTACCGCCCTGCGGCGTGAGGTGCCGATCGTGTCGGTGCGTCGGATGGTCAGAACCGGAAGACGCACTGAGTCCACTCGCCGCCGAACTGGCTGCGGATGAAGGCACGGAATTCCTCTGCATCGGCTGATTGCTGGATCATGGCCAGATACGCCGATGCTTCACGGCTTTCCATCGCGGTGCCGGCCGACTGCTGGAGCATGGGCAGGACTCGGCACTCCCAGTTCCAACTCATGTATCCGCGGAATTGCCGCAGGTCGTGCCGCGACAACCGGCCCGCACGGACGGTGGCCCAGAGCCCGCACAGCGCGTAGACGCCAAGCTGTAGCATGTACAGGCATGATTCGCCGCGCGCCAGGTTGTTTTCGAGCCCGGCCCACGTGCCCGAAGTGTACGCGTTGAACTCGTCGACCAGGTACATGGTGTGCGAGGACCACGCAGCGTTTCCGAAATAGGTTTTCGCCGTGCTCTGATCGAGGAGCGAGGGGGGCACCAATTCACGAATCTGGCTCAGAGGCACCCTCGGTTCGCGGATCACGACCGCCTCGTTGCGGAGCACCAGGTAACACGCGCCCACTGAGTCCCAGCCGCCATGGCGGCTGCGCACCCGGCTTGAAATGCCGTGGACCCCTTCATGGACCCAGTTCACCACATCAGAAGACCTGTAACTGTGCCCCAGCCAGAGGTGTCGTTCGACGTCGTCCAACACTCGTCCGCGACCTGAGATTCCTCGACAGGTCGCCGGCCAGAGGATCGTTCGCAGGCGGTGGCGTTCCAGAAGCCCTTCGGGCAGATTCAGCAGTCTCGGAAAGGCCAAGACTGCGGCTATCGCCTCGCGTCGGTTCAGCCGGTTCATATGTCACCTCACGGGGGGTCTTAGTGACATACTAATTCGAGGTTCTCAGATGCCAATGCCCTAGTCAGTTCACGCGCCCGATTTCGCCGCCACCCACTGAGTACTCAAACTGCGGCATTTCCCTCGCAATTGCGTGAATATCCGACAGAGTCGTCATGATCAGGCAGGCATTTCAGTGGCGGCTCGACCTCCCCTGTGGTGGGGCGACTGGACAGGGACCGAGTGATCAGCTAGCGTCGGAGTGCAAGGAGCAAAGTATGATGATCCGAACGGCCTTCAAAGCGGTCTGCCTGGCGGTTGCGGCACTGTGCTGGCTGGAGGCGCGGGCCGACACGATTCTTGTTGAGGCCGAACAGTTCCGCGATCCGGGCGGCTGGGTGAATGATTCCCAGTTCATGGATCAGATGGGTTCGCCCTTCCTGCTGGCACATGGTTTGGGAGAGCCGGTCGAGGATGCCTCGACCACCATCACGGTGCCGGCGGGAGAGTATCGTGTCTGGGTGCGGACTCGCGATTGGGTTGCCACGTGGAATGCGCCCGGAGCACCAGGCCGCTTTCAAGTGCTCATCAATGGAAAGCCGCTCGACACAACTTTCGGCACGGAAGGAGCCGAGTGGCACTGGCAAGAGGGTGGAACGTTCGAAGTCGTGTCGCCACAAGAGTTGACACTCGCCTTGCACGACCTGACGGGCTTTGAGGGGCGCTGCGACGCGATCGCGCTGACGACCGATTTGCAGTGGGCCCCGCCAAACGGCAATCCGGAGATGGCTCAGTGGCGGCGACGATTACTCGGCCAGCCTGATTCACCGCGCGACGGCGGCAAGTTCGACCTGGTGGTGGTCGGCGGGGGCATTGCCGGCACGTGCGCAGCCCTCTCGGCGGCTCGTTCGGGGCTCGACGTCGCGCTGGTTCAAGACCGCCCGGTGCTCGGCGGTAACAACAGCAGCGAAGTCCGCGTATGGCTGCAAGGCGCTCGCAATCGTGAACCCTATCCGCGGATCGGGGACGTCGTCGCCGAATTGGAGCAGGCTCGGCGGGCGCACTACGGCCCGTCGAACACGGCCGACCTGTATGAAGACGAGAAGAAACTCGCTCTCGTCCGCGCGGAAGAGAAGATCATGCTCTGGCTCAACCGGCGCGTCAATGGCGTGGAGATGGATCAGGGAACGATCAAGGCCGTCGTGGCCGAAGACACCATTTCGGGCGATCGTGTATGCCTCGCCGGCCAGTGGTTTGCCGATTGTACCGGTGATGGCGCACTGGGATTTCTGGCCGGCGCCGACCATGAAATGTCGCTCGAAGGACACATGGGCCCGTGCAATCTCTGGAACGTGATGGACACTCGGCAACCCGCCCCCTTCCCGCGCTGTCCTTGGGCGCTCGACCTCAGCGAGAAGCCGTTTCCTGGCCGCGCCATGGAGATCGGCGGAGTGGCAGCCGACAAGCGGGGCATTGAAGCCCTTGGAGGCTGGTACTGGGAGAGCGGTTTCGACCACGACCCGATCGCCCGGGCGGAGTACATTCGCGACTGGAACTTCCGAGCGATGTATGGCGCGTGGGACGCCCTCAAGAACGTCGACCATCGCTACGAGACTTTTCGCCTCAACTGGTCGGCGTACGTCTGCGGCAAGCGCGAGTCGCGGCGGCTCATGGGTGATGTCGTGCTGTCGAAAGACGACGTGCTCGGCGGCAAGGTCTATGAGGACGGCTGCGTGCCGACCGGCTGGCCGATCGATCTTCACCTGCCCGATCCCCGCTACGAGAAGGGGTTTGAGGGGGATGCGTTCATCTCGGTGGCGCACTATAACCACTTCCCCCATACCTATTGGATCCCGTATCGCTGCCTCTACAGCCGCGACGTGCCCAATCTTTTCATGGCGGGTCGCGATATCAGTGTGACCCACGAGGCTTTGGGCACCAGCCGCGTGATGCGGACTGGTGGCTGCATGGGCGAAGTGGTCGGCATGGCGGCTTCTCTCTGCAAACGCCATCAGACCAGCCCTCGCGGCGTCTACGATCGCTACCTTGCCGAACTGCAAACGCTCATGCGTCAAGGCGTGGGAAGGACTCCTGCCGCAAGCCAGGTGCTCAATCCGCCGGTGTGGCTCAAGGAGGCGGGCGAGAATCTTGCTCGTCGAGCGGATGTAACGGTGTCGGGAACTCGTGACACCGCAGCCCAGCCGGTCTTGCTCGTCCACGACGGCCGGGCCGATCTGACCGACAATTCAGGCCGCTGGATCAGCGACGAACGAACTGAACACTGGATCGAGTTCCGCTGGAATCGCCCGCAAGGCATCGGGGCGGCACGGATCCTCTCAGGCTACCGCAATGCCGATGGCTCGCACACCGCACCGATCGCCAGCTTCCACTGGGAACGGTTCGACGGCACCGGGTGGCAGACAATCCCGCACACGGCGGTGCAGGAAAACGACGCCCTGGACGTTCATTTTCGTTTTCCGACAGTGACGGCGGATCGCATCCGACTCGTCATCACCCGCACGCACGTCAATGTCTGCCGGATTTGGGAAGTTGAGCTGTACGGCCCAACCCCACGACCATGACTGTCTGAAGTACCCCCAGCGAACTTCGACACGGGCTACTCGGAGCGTGGCGCGACGACCAAACCCCTTGCGCCGGCACCGGTAGATTCTCCGCAGGCTTCACCACGCGAACGGTGCAGGCTGATCCGTCCCGTTAATCAGGCCGACGTCGCCGACGCGCGTCAATGGCCCATCGGGGATCGTCCGATATCCATCGGGGGATCGGACTATTGAGCCTTGAGAGCGACGGGATCTCGCGCCCAAGCGTCGCAACGCAGTGAGCGACGACTCCACCGGATGCACGAAGGAGACGGATATGCGGCGGATAGCGATTGCAGTGAGTGTGTGGTGCCTGGCGGCCAGCACGGTCGCTGCCGTCGCCGGGCAGGAGTTGCTTGGCCCGGTCGTCAGTCCTGAGCCTCAGCAGAGCGCCGAAACAGCGAATGAACCGGGTGTCGCGTCGCCGCCGCTCGCTGAAACACCGATCGGTCCGCCGGAGGTCAGCTATCCTGTGATGGAGACGCCGCCGCCCGGACCGCAACCCGGGCAGCTTCCACAGCCGCGTCTTTTCGACGATCTGGGAATCGACATGGGAGGTTGGGTGCAGCAGGGCATCTCCTACAACGCCGTCGATCCAGCGGACGGCTTCAACGGACCGGTGCCGATCAACGACCGCGACGGCGAGTACCAGATGAACCAGGCATGGCTGTACTTCGTCAAGCCGACGAAGACCGACGGTTGCGGCTGGGACCTGGGCGGACGCATCGACCTGGTCTACGGCACGGATTGGCGCTACGGCATGGTGCCCGGCCTGGAAGACCACGTCAACAGCCAGGACAACTTCTACGGCTGGGTCTTCCCGCAGTTCTACATGGAGGTGGCCGTCAACGACCTGACGGTAAAGATGGGCCACTTCGCCACATTGCTGAGCTACGAAGTCATTCCGGCGGTCGGCAATTTCTTCTATTCACACTGCTATTTGATGTCGGGCTACTTCGATCCGCTTCTGGTCACCGGCCTGCAGGCGGACTACCAGCTCAACGACAACTGGACTCTGGTCAGCGGGTTCCACCGCGGCTGGATGATGTTCGAAGACAACAACGAGGAGATGGACTACCTGGGCGGGTTGAAGTGGAAGAGCGATGACAAGGCGACCACGCTGTCGATGATGGTCGATACCGGTGCGCAGGACGCGGCTGGTCTCAACAACCGCACCACCTACATCCTCGTCTTCTCGCAACAACTGGGACCGAACGTCACCTATGCCCTGCAGCACAACCTGGGCTTCGAAGACGACGGCTCCCTGCGGACCGCCGGCGACGATGCCGAGTGGTACGGCGTGTGCCAGTGGCTTACCTACAAGATCAACGACAAGTGGTCGGCCGGAGCGCGGGCCGAGTGGGTCCGCGACGACGACGGCTCGCGAATCGGCGGCCTGGGCAACTACATCGGTTCCGACAAGGGCTGGCTGGGCCTGCCGGGCTTCGCCGGGAACTTCTACGACATCAGCCTCGGCCTCAACTACCGGCCCTGCCCGAATCTGGTCCTCCGGCCGGAAGTGCGCTGGGACTGGTACGAAGGAACGACGAACCTGGCGGGCGAGTTGCCGTTCGACAACGGCAATGACGACGATCAGTTCCTCGTCGCCATGGATATGATTTTCACTTTCTGAGCGGCCGGTGGGTGTCACTCGGAGGGGCCGGCGCGAAAGCGACCGGCCCCTTTTTTGGTGGCTATACTTCCGGCAATTGCCAGGGATCGCGGCGGGGGCGATCGATGAGTTGCCGGTCCTCTTCGCCGCCGACGAACTGCCACGCCTGCGGATCCCATCGCAAAGCGCGGCGGTGCCAGTAAGCGAGGTTCGCCAGGTGGCAGACCGTCACCGACCGGGCGCCAACTTCCACATCGGCTACCGGGCGAGCACGGCTGCGGATCGAGTCCAGCCAATTGCGGTGATGGCCCGGCGACGGGGGCAGGTGGACCTCATCGGGCCGAAGCGGCTCTTCGACAATGCTCGACGGCCAGCTTTCGAGCACGCCGCGGCCGATGTGGAGCTTGCCCGCGGCACCTTCAAAGGTGCACCCTTGCGGGCCGCCATGATACATCTCGACGCCATTGGCATAGACGTGCTTTGCCCCTTCATTGGCATTCGCATCAACGGGAGGGTGGACTTCAACCGGCCCCGATTCGTCCATCGCCAGGCACCACTGCGCGATGTCGTAGTGGTGGGCGCCCATATCAGTGAGCCCGCCGCCAGAGTACTCGCGGTACGACCGCCACGCGGGGAAGTGATTGTGTACGCCCCGCGGGCTCAGTGACGAGTGATAAGGACGCGCCGGCGCCTGGCCCAGCCACAGGTCCCAGTCCAAACCCGGCTCGATGGGCTCTTCGGGCAAATCGCACGGCCGGCTCGGGCCACCGACACCCACGTGAACCGTCTTGATCTGGCCAAGCCGCCCGCTGCGGATGATTTCGCACGCCTGCCGGAACGGGCCGAACACGCTCGAACGCTGCTGGCTCCCGGTCTGGAATACGCGCTGGTGCTTCCGCGCGGCATCGATGCACCGCTTCGCTTCAAGGATCGTCAGCGTGAGCGGCTTCTCGCAGTACACGTCCTTGCCGGCCTGGCATGCCATGATGGCGGGAATTGCGTGCCAGTGGTCGGGTGTGGCGATGAGAACGGCGTCGATGTCCTGGCGGTCGATGATCTGGCGGAAATCGGTGCAGGCGGCGCAATCCCGATTTTCGTACTTCTCGTCGACGCGGCGTTTCGCGTGCTCGCGACGCGTCGTGTCGACGTCGCATACCGCGAGGACCCGCGCATCGGCCATCGCCAGCAGGCTCGGCAGATGGTAGTCGTTCGCCATCTTCCCGACGCCGATCACTCCTACGGCAATCTGTTCACCGGGCGATATGTCGGCACCGCCGGCCCATGCCGATCTCGGTACCAAGACCGGCGCCGCGACGGCCAGGGCCGAGGCCTGAACGAAACGTCTGCGTGTGACTCTCCCAATCAAATGTGATGCTTTCATCATTCCCCCCTGATGGCTCCACGACAGGACTGCCGACCCGCGACCGCTTCCAGCGTATCCGGCCGCCAGTGGCGATTCCAGACGCCGGCGGCCGGTTACCTCGCGCCAGCCAGGTGTTACAATCGCGCTTCCGGCCTGAAGTGATCTGGAAATCCTCATGTCGCTCGTTCACCTGGAACCTCTGCCGCGACGGGTCTCAAAATCCGAGATCCTTGAATTGCTCTCCGGCTCGGCCGGGTTGGAGCGGCGCCAGATCGGCCGCATTGAACTTGGCGGCCGCCGGGCGACCGTCGAAATCCCCGATGGCTGGGAGTTGCGGGTGGTCAAAGCACTCGACGGCGCTATGCTCGGCCAGGGCCGGGTTCGGGCGTGGACGTCGGGACCGGCTGCTCCTGCCTGCATCGATGGCGATCACTTCCAGCAGCTTCGTCGCCTCCTGGACCTGGAAAGTCGGGCCGAAGCCGAGCGCATCCTCCAGCGCTCGCGGCGGATTTCGCCCGGCGAGAGCGAGGCGCTGGGCGACGCCTTAGTACACCTGACGACGCTAGACGGCGAACCAGGCCTGGGCGGCCGATATGTGCTCGCGCTCTGTCGGCGCGACCGGGGGCCGCTCCCATGGACGCGGCTCGGTTCAGGCAGTCCGGTGCTGTTGTCGCCCGAAGACGTCAGGAAACACGACGGATACCGCGGCGTCGTGAGTGAGCGCGGCGAGCACTCCGTACACGTGGCCCTCAATTCGATCCCGGCCGATCTCGACGAGCATCCAGTCTGGCGGCTGGATCTCGCACATGATGAAGTGGCCGTCGAACGTCAGCGGGCAGCCCTCGATAGAGCAAGTCTTGCCCGCGGCGAGCGGCTGGCCGAACTCCGCGACATCATGCTGGGCGAACGTTCGCCGAGGTTTTCGCCAGACCGACCAGGCCGTTCAACGATTGTCGCAGGGCACGCGGAGCGGCTTAACCAGGTGCAGCACGAGGCGGTCGAGTTTGCCCTCGCGGCGGAAGATGTTGCGCTCATCCAGGGGCCGCCGGGTACGGGCAAGACCACTGCGGCGGTGGAACTCATCCGCCGGGCGGTTGCCGCGGGGCAGCGGGTACTGGCAACAGCCCCCAGCAATCTGGCCGTCGACAACGTCTTCGAACGGCTCCTTGACATCGGAGTGAAGGCCGTGCGACTGGGCCACCCGGCCCGCGTGCTGCCCGAACTCCGTACTCATACGCTCGATCTGCTCGTGGAGGGACACGACGACGTGCGGCTGGCGCGACGGCTGGTCAAGGAGGCAATGGGGCTGTTTCGCAAGGCCGGTCGCACCACCCGGGCCAAACCGCAGCCCGGCCAGCGGCGCGAGACCCGCGACGAGGCCCGCCAACTTCTGGCCGATGCACGGCGGCTGGAGGCACAGGCGGTCGAACACATCCTCGACAACGCCGAAGTTCTCTGCGCCACCACAACGGGAATCGACAGCGACGTGATCGGGCCGAGGCGGTTTGATCTGGCAGTCGTCGACGAGGCCTGCCAGAGCACCGAGCCCGGCTCGTGGATCCCGATCCTGCGTTCGGAACGAGTAGTCCTGGTCGGCGATCACTGCCAACTGCCGCCTACCGTCGTCAGTCCGGAGGCGGCGGCCCAAGGATTCGGCACCAGCCTTTTCGAACGACTGGCCGGCCGTTACGGCAGCCAGATCATCCGCCGCCTCACGATCCAGTACCGCATGCACGAGGCGATCATGCGATTCTCTTCGCGGGAATTCTATGACGACGAATTGGCGGCCGACGACTCCGTCGCCGCCCATCGCCTCATTGACTTACCGGGTGTGACCAGTGATCCGCTCACCGAACGGCCGGTCGAATTCATCGACACGGCGGGAGCCGGCTACGATGAGGAATTGGAGCCTGAGGGAGAAAGCCGGTTTAACCGACAGGAAGCGGAACTCGCCACGGCGAAAGTCCGCGCCTTGCTGAAGGCGGGCGTGGCGGCGGCCGATGTGGCGGTGATTGCTCCCTATGCAGCCCAGGTGCGGCTGATCCGCGAGATGCTCGATACGCCGGGCCTTGAAATCGACAGCGTTGACGGCTTCCAGGGACGCGAGAAAGAAGCAGTCATCTTGTCGCTTGTACGCTCTAATTCGACTGGCGAAATTGGATTCTTGGCCGACATCCGCCGCACCAACGTGGCTTTAACGCGCGCCCGCCGCAAGCTGATCGTGATCGGTGACAGCGCCACTCTGGCATCGCATCCGTTCTACCGGCGGCTACTCGAGTACTTCGAGGAAATCGGCGGCTACGGCACCGTGTGGGAACAAGAGTTGAACGGGTGACGATCATGTTCCAGGACCGAAGAGACGCCGGCCGGAGATTGGCGGAGAAGCTTGCCGAGTATCGAGGTCTGCCGAACCTTCTTGTGCTCGGCCTGCCTCGCGGCGGCGTGCCGGTTGCCTTCGAAGTTGCTCAGTCGCTTGCCGCGCCGCTTGACGTGTTCATCGTCCGCAAACTGGGGGTGCCCGGGCGGGAAGAGTTGGCCATGGGCGCCATTGCCAGCGGAGGAATTGTGGTTCGTAACGACGAAGTAATTCGTGGACTGGCCATCTCCGACCAACTCTTCGCAGCCGCCATCGACCGCGAGCGTGACGAACTGGAGCGTCGCGAACGCGTCTGCCGCGGCAATCGTACGCCTTTCAACGTCACGGGTCGGGTCGTGATCACGATCGATGACGGGCTGGCGACCGGGGCGAGCATGCTGGCTGCATTACGGGCGGTTCGGGTGCACCGGCCCGCGCGAGTGGTCGTGGCAGTCCCGGTGGCAGCCGCCCAGACGATCCAGCGCATGCGCGGCTCTGCCGACGACGTCGTTGCTGTCATTGTGGCCAGGGGCCTGGGGGGCGTCGGACAATGGTACGATGATTTCCGGCAAACGGACGATGAAGAGGTCCGGGAATTGCTCCGTTCCGCCGAGGAGCAACGACGCGCGTAGGAGGACAGTGGGGGCGGGCCCCGCGCCGGCGACGGGCGTCTTCCGACCGAACGAGGAGACCTTTTCATGAACGCGGCCGATACTGAACGCTACCGAAGCCAGTTGCTGCAGTTGCGGGCTCGGCTGAGCAACGACATCGACCAGCAGGTCGAAAGCATCCAGCAGATCATCTCGCGACCCGGGGAGCTGTCGAGTATTCCGGGCCATATCGGCAACAACGACAGCGAAGGGATGATACGTGAAGCAGCCCTTACCAAGACCCAGGAGGACATTTTGAGTCAAGTCGACGCCGCCTTGCGGCGGCTCGAAGAGGGGCGATTCGGAGTTTGCGAGGACTGCGAACGGCAGATCAATCGCGAGCGGCTCGACTTCATGCCTTTCACGCCCTACTGTGTGGAATGTGCGGCGCGGCACGAGCGCGACGAGGTGGAGGATGAGGAACTCGTCTGATCGAGTCCGAGGCGAGTCTCGGGGCGCTCTTCGGTCAAATCCGGACGTCGAGTGATGACTGCCACCGATCACCTGCCGCAGACTCTCGACCTAGCATCGCTGAAGAAGGCAGCGGCCGGATGCCAAGGTTGCCATCTGTTTGAGCATGCGACGCAAACCGTTTTTGGCGAAGGACCGCAGACGGCGAGTGCAGTGTTCGTCGGCGAGCAACCCGGAGATCACGAAGACTTGGAAGGCCGTCCGTTCATCGGTCCGGCGGGCAAACTGCTCGACGAGGCGCTCAACGAGGCGGGACTGCCACGGGACGAAGTCTATATCACGAACGCGATCAAGCATTTCAAGTGGGAACTGCGGGGCAAGCGACGATTGCATAAGAAGCCCGACTCGCGCGAATTGGCTGCCTGCCGCCCGTGGCTCGAAGCCGAATTCGCGGCTATCAAACCCGAGGCGATCGTGTGTCTGGGGGCGACGGCCGCTCAATGGCTCCTGGGCAGGCAGTTCCGCATCACGCAGAATCGTGGTGAAGTGATCAAGTCGCCATGGTGCGACTGGACGATGGCCACTTGGCATCCGGCAGCAATCCTCCGCGCTCCAGAAGAATCGGCCCGCGATCGCATGCGGGCCGATTTCATTGCGGATATCGCCGCAGTCGCGAAGAGACTGGGCTATTGACTACCGGTGACTACCGGCGGACGGCCTCAAGAACGTTCGTGACTTCATCCCGATGATTGCTCGATTGATTGCCGTCGGCGGCCAAATGGAAATCGCCACGCAATGCCTTCAGCGCGTATCTCTCCTCGTTGATCTCGGTCTCGGTGCGGAAGCCGAGCCGGCGGAAGATCGGCACCGGAGGGCACCAACCTTGAACCGCGTGCTGCGTTAGGAAAGCCAGTACCGTGCCAGTCAGCAGCAGCCATTTGCGGCTGACTGTAGTCCCCAATATCAGGCTGGTGAGCCCGATGGTGGCGGCGTTCAACTCCAGGGTCCGCTCGATATCCCACTCCCGGTCCAACTCCTCGAGGCGTCGGCGGATGGCCGGCCCCCCGCCTGCTGCGCAACAGGCGATGTTCCTTTCCATCTCCTGTGAAATCTGGGCGTTCACTTGGTCATCGGTTGCTTCAGAGACGCGGGTTGCGGTGGCTGGAATCATGGCACTCCTCCAGATGGGCCAGTCGGGTGGGAAGAACGCGCCGATTTCACGCAAATCGAGGGCCAAGGCGGTGCGAGACGCTAATTCCCCTCTAATCAGCCAGAACCGCGTCAGTCTGCCGCGGATGTACCGACACCGGGTCGCTCGGTGTCCGGGCATTTTCCCTCCGCCGTTCGTGGTGTAAACTGCGGCCATAGACCTCGCCATGGATGCCGACTTCGATCTGGAAGAACTGTTCACCCATCTAAATCCGCAGCAGCGGGAGGCGGTGCGCCATGGAATGGAGCCCCTCCTGGTGGTAGCCGGCGCTGGAACTGGCAAGACGGCCACCCTCGTACATCGCGTGGCGTGGTTGATCCTGTCCGGCGTTGATCCAGGTCGCATCCTCCTGCTGACCTTTACCCGGCGGGCTGCGGCAGAGATGATCCGCCGGGTGGAGGGCGTCCTTTCACGGCTTCACGCGGCTCCGGGGCCCACCGGGCATCTCGGCGCAAGCAGGATCTGGGGCGGCACGTTCCATGCCGTGGCCGCTCGACTGCTGCGGCGCTTTGGCAAGGCGATCGGCCTGAAGGCCGACTTCACCATCCATGACCGCAGCGACTCCGAGGATTTCCTCAACGTCATCCGCACCGATCTAGGCTTGGCAAAGAACGACCGCCGGTTCCCCAAGAAGGGAACCTGCATGGCGATCTACAGCCACTGTGTCAACGCTCGCCAGAAGCTCAATACCGCCCTGGCGGGCAATTTTCCCTGGTGCCTGGAGTGGGGTGAGGAATTGGGGCGGCTATTCGACGCCTACGTCGACCGCAAGGAGGTGGCAGGCGTCCTCGATTACGACGATCTGCTGCTCTACTGGCATGCGATGCTCGGCGACGCCACCGCCGGTGATGCCGTACGGAAACAATTCGAGTGCGTGCTTGTCGACGAGTACCAGGACACCAACACGTTGCAGGCAGAGATCCTCTGCCGACTCTCGCCCACGGGCCGCGGTCTGACTGTGGTCGGCGATGATGCCCAGGCGATCTATTCATTCCGGGCAGCCACGGTGCGGAATATCCTCGATTTTCCACAGCGCTATCCCAATACGAAATTGGTGACGCTGGAACAGAACTACCGCAGCAGCCAGCCGATCCTCTCGGCCACCAACGCCGTCATCAGCCGGGCGCCGGAGCGGTTCACGAAGAACCTCTGGTCGACGCGAAGCGATGGCCAGGCACCCGTCCTGGTGAGTTGTGAAGACGAGGATGATCAGACGGAATACGTCGCCCGGACAATACTTGAGCACCGCGAGGCAGGCATCGACCTGCGGCGGCAAGCGGTGTTGTTTCGCGCCTCGCACCACAGCATCCTGCTGGAAGCCGAACTCTCCAGACGCGGCATCCCATTCCACAAATACGGCGGACTGAAATTCATCGAGACCGCCCACATCAAGGACCTGCTGGCTTTCCTGCGGCTCGCCGAAAACCCGAATGACGTCGTTGCGGGCACGCGAGTGCTGCCGCTGCTGCCGGGCATCGGGCAGGCCAAAGCGCGGCAGCTCATGCAGGTGTTGACCGACGCGGGGGGGAACTTCACGGTGTGGAACGACTGGCGCCCGCCCGCGGCCGCCGCCACCCTCTGGCCGCAATTAGTGGCTTTGCTTTACGGTTTGAACCGTACATCCAAGGACCTGCCGAGCCAGGTGAGCGCCGTGCGAAAGTTCTACTCGCCCTTGTTGGACCAGCTTTACGACCACCCGGTGCCGCGAACGCGCGATCTCGAGCAGCTCGAACACGTCGCCGCGCGATACCACGACCGCCAGACGATGCTGGCCGAAATTACGCTCGATCCGCCGTCCTCGACCCAGGACCTTGCCGGGCCGCCCGTGCTCGACGAAGACTACCTCGTGCTGAGCACCATCCACTCGGCGAAGGGCCTGGAGTGGGACGTGGTCTACGTGATCCACGCCTCGGACGGCAACATTCCGTCCGACATGTCCACAGGCAGCTCTGCGGAAATCGAGGAGGAGCGGCGGTTGTTCTACGTGGCGCTCACACGTGCGAAGACATGGCTCTATGTCTGCTGGCCGCTGCGCTACTATCGTTATCCGAGCAGCTTGAACAGCTCCCACGGCTTCTCGCAGCTCACCCGGTTCCTGGCCCCGGAGACAGTCGGCTGTTTCCAACGCGCGGTCAGCCGAACGCCGTGGAGTGCATCGGACGAGAATACATCACCGCCCGAAATCACGGCGGAGATTGATAGCCAGGACGTGCGCCGGCAGACGAAGGATCTGTGGAGTTGACCTTCTCGACAACCAGCCCTGCCGCGGCGTCAGCGCGCACGATGGAGACCTTTCCCGTGCAGCCTTTTTGCGGCTCGCACGAGCCACCGGCAACGAGGAATCGGCCGCTTCGCAGGCCGGCGATTCCCAGCGAGCAGTCGAACTCATAGCGACCGAGGAGCTTGAATGACTCGTCAGTCTTGAGCATCACCTGGGGTTTGCCGTAACAGCCAAACCACCAGCAACCGTCGGCGAACGCCGCCGTCTGGATGCCCATCAACGTATAGCCGCTCGCCACGATGTGCTTGCGGACGAAGCGGAAGTTCGCGTCGTACTCAAAGACGTAGTTCTCCTCAACGCCCGGCGGTAGCCCGCCCACGATCATGAATCGGCCGTCGCGGTAGTCCATGCCTCCGGCACCGTATACTGCCTCCGGCACCGCATGTTTGGCGACTTCCGCCAGGCTATCGGCGTCGTAGACGTAGACCCACGAGTCGGCGTTTCCCTGCGGATCATTGAACTTCCCCAGATTGACCGCCACGTACACCTTCCCGTCGTGGTGACAGAGATCTCCATGGTGGTTGGCCACCGGCACTGACTTCAGCACGTGGCCTTCCGCATCCGATTTCACGAGCACGTCGGTGAACGACCAGTAGATGGCCCCAGTCGGGCTGACGCAAATGCCTTGCAAGTGCCGCGGGTACGCTCCCTCGCACTGCGCCGGCCCGAATCCCGATCGACGGCTCTTCACAGCCAGCAGCCGCCGGGGATAGTCGGTGTAGATCCGGTCAATCCCCATGTTCAGGAACCGTTCCATCGCGGTTTCATCGTTCACCGTCCAAGCGCCCACTTCCAGGTGCGCTTCGTGAATTGCCGCTACGTTGCCCCCGCTCACCAGGCTGTTGTGCAGGACAAGGGACTCGAAACCATGCTCTCTGGCGATGCCGATGTCTCGATCGAGATCAGCCTGGCTCCGGTCCCAGAACACTGTCAGCTCCGGAGCCAATTCCTTCACCTTGGCCATGTACTCAAGATTTCCGTCGTTGAAGCCCACCCATTTCTCGGCCTCAAATCGCTTCACGAGTCCCACCGCGTCGGCCACGCAATCCATCTTCGGCTGAATCGAAACGCGAGTGCGGTTCTGCTTGAGCACGAGTGCAAGCACCTCTTCCAGCAGCGGGATCGAGTGCTGTGGGCACTCCTCAAGCGACATTCCGCGCTCTCGTCGAAACGCCGCTGCCACATCCACCCCCTGCAATTCAGCGTACGTCGACTCGGGCACGACCAGATCCTTGTCGCCAACCCGGCCGGTGGTCCGGTCGTGAATCACCACCAGTTTGCCGTCTCGGGTTCGGAAAACGTCCAACTCGATCCAATCCACTCCCAAGTCGATCGCGCTGCGAAATGCCGCAAAGGTGTTTTCCGGGTATTCGCCCGAGTTCCCTCGATGCGCGGTAACGCCGTTGCGAAGAAACGAATCGGCTGGAGCGGCCCCAACGGCGACGCCGGCACTCAGAAGGACGACCGATACGATCATGAGCAGGCAGCGTCTCATTAGTTCACCTCGTCGTAGATTTCCAGTTGCCTGCCCGCCGCGAGCTTACGGTTCGCGCCGGCGTCCTTGATAGCCGGGCATGTCGGGGCCCGGGGTTTGCTGGCCGCGGCGGCGTCCCTCGTCGATCGCCGCGAGCATCGCCTGATAATCCGGATCGGCCGTGCCGCCGAACATCGGGATCGCCTTTCCATCCACTGTCCGATCAATGTTGCGGCCGCCGGAGTCTCCGGGCAGATGAGCTGTCAGGGCCGCGCTCCACTCTGGATGGCTGAAGTTGATCCAAGCTGTCCGTCCGTCCCAGCACGTAACCAGCCGCGTTCCCGGAAACTCACCGTGGCAAGAGGCGCAGCGCCGGGCGTAAACCGGCATGAATCCGCGTGCGAACCAGTCCTCCGGCTCTCCCGTTTCGGGATCCTGACAGAGATCGCGTTTTCCGCCGCATTTCGCGCGGCTCGTGGCGTACGTCCCATAGTATGGCACGTCGGCATCGATCCAGGTGTAGATTCGTTCGCAATCCTCCCGCGAAAGCGCTGCCCCCGCGTGTCCCGACTCGATCAGCTCGGTCAAACGACTTGCATGGCTGCCGGCCCACAGGGGCTGATTCACCGCGGTGGGTGTCTTGAGCAACCAGTAGAAGTGGACCAGCGGTTTGCCTTTGGCGGCCTCTTCTGCCAGCATTTCGCCGGAATCCATCTTGTGCTGGCGATACGAACGGCTGTGCCCCAGCAGGTTGTCGTAGGCCATGTTGAACAATCGCGTCTTGTCGCCGCTCAGGTCGAACCCGCCGTCCGGATCGGCGCCGTGGTGGCAACGGGTACAATGCCTGTCGAGCACCGGTTGCACCACCGTGACGAAGTCGATGATCCCGTCCGGTGCCCAGTCGGGCTTCTGCGGAATGGAAGGCCCGCGCCGCGCGGCGAGCGGCATTGCACGTTCAAAGGGCGGCGACGAGACCCGGTTCTCGTGGCATCCCACACAACCGATCACTTCGCCCGGCATCACCTGCAAGGCCGACGTCATGCGCTGCAATTCCCGCCCTTCGGCATCGCACGCTTGGAGATACACTTCGCGCAGTGCCGGCAGCCTGAAGTGCGCGGAGCCGTCCTCCTCCACCGGCACCGCCCCCCAGCAACGCTTCGCGTAGTAGGTGCCGTAGCTCATCAAGGGCGATTGGTCGTAGGCACGCGGGCCGAAGTCGACCACGTGGGGCGTCACCGGAATATCTTCCGTCTTTCGCACCTGCTCCATGATCCGCAACGACTTCACCCGCCCCCGTTCGATTGTCGGCTCAAGCCCCCGGTAGACGTCGATCAACACGCACGTCCCCATGGGCGGATTGTCTGCCGGATGCTCTTCCGGTAGATCGGGCAATTGAGGATCGCCGGCCGGTGCGCGCGGGGCTATCCGGGGCGGTTGAGGCACGGGCCGCAAAGCGATCGGGAAAAAGCAATGCCACTCCGGGTGTTCGAAGACCACCCGTTTCCGGTCGCGGATATCATGGAGCCAGATGCGGAATCGCTGTAGAGAACCAGCATACGAGCACAGAAACGTCTCCGCATCCAGCGGAAACGGGTCGCGGTACGACCAGACGTGCGACTGATCGCCGATTGTGGGGAACTCTTGGGTAATCCAGTTGTACCCCACGCCGCGAGGCGTTTCAGGACCGTGCTGTCGCTCGATCCATCCGATCGCGCCATGAGGGTATCCATGGTGCGGCGCGAACGTAGCCAAAACGCGGCCTTCTGCCGCCGGAACGGGCCTTGCCTGCCAGAGAGTCGCCGGATCGCGAAGCGTGTTGCCGAAGTAAAGTTGGTACGCCGTGCCATCCGGATTCTGGGTCCAAAGGCTCTGTCGGTAGGTTAAATCGCGATCGACGTACTCCCAGCGCATGAACAGCACACGGCCATCGGGCAGCAACTGTGGCGTCGTGTCCGAGAGCGTGTTCATGCTGAGGCACTTCAGCCGTCCCCCATCCCGCGAAACGCGGTACAGGTTCGACGCAGGGCCGGGCTGGCAAACCGTGTGTCCGAATCGCCGCGTCGAAACGAACACCAGATCTCCGTCAGGCAGTTCGCACGGGCTGATGTCGTAGAACGGGCCATCGGTAATCTGTCGTAGATCTTCTCCATCCACGCCGATCCGCCAGAGGTGCCACTGTTTCTCTCCCTCGCGGCGGTAAGAGAAGAAAACTGTTTCTGCGTCCTGCGAGAGATTGATGTCATAGATCGACCCGGTGGGGTCTTCAAAGACGACTCGCGGCGCTGCCGTCGGCCGTTGCGGGTCGACCACGCAGATTGCCGAACCAGGAGCGGTGGGATTGGCGGACCAGATGTCGCAACCGACTGCCGGTGGCGAGCCCAGCATCGGCCTCGCGAGGAAGAGAATCGGCGGCAGCCGTTTCAAAGACAGTGATTCCGGCCAGGCCCAATCTCCCGGCCCGAGCGCGACACGTTCCAGGCGGACTTCGCCCGGCGTGGTGATCATCACAACCAATCGGCCGCTCGGCTCGTCGGCGGCGGGAATCAACACCAGCGGCAACCGTTGCCAGTCTCCAGACGCTACCGGCAGCGTGCTTGTCGCCAGCACACGGCCCTCGCCGGTCTCGGCTGATACCTGGAGATCCATGGGCTTGTCGGCCCGTGCCCACACCGCGCCCTCATAAGGCTTGCCAGCGACCAAGGCAATCCCCTCACCCTGTCGGCCGGCGAAGGCAATGCCCGCCTCGCCCGCTTCCCCGCGCAAAGCGACGGCCTGCGAATTGTTGCCGCCGAACTGGCCTCCGCCTCCGTATCGGAACTCCGCCCGGCCGTTCTTGGCGAGCGGCGTCCAGGTACCGCTCGTGTTGCACCGAGCATCATTTCCATCTACTTCCGTCGACCGCAAGGTAACCTGCCGGGCGGTTCCCGCGGCAACAAAGCGGAAGTTGCGGCACGAAAGGCCGCCCTGCCAGACGCGGAACCCGGCCCGCCCCGGCGGCATCGGCCGCTCGCCTTCGTCATGCGATACCATCGTCTTGCCGTTGACGCGGACTTCAACACGAGTCACCTGCCGCGAGACCGACAGTCTAACCCACTCGCCAACAGGTAATTCGCAGGGAACATCCCGGATCAACTCGAAGTTGTTGCGATGGCGCCCGAGCCGCAGTTCCCGCCGCGCAGGATTCACAGAGATTTCGTATCCGTGGAACCGATCCGCCCCAATCGCCGGTTCACTGACCCATGCGATGAGCCCGCACCACTGCATGTTCTCGGTTAGATAGACCTCGGCAGAGATTTCTGCATCGGCGAGCGGCGGACCATCGCAGAGTAGCTTGGCGCCACCATCGCCGCGACCGGTCAATATGCCGTCCTCGGCCAGCCACGCGCCGCCGTACGCCGTGAATCCATCGACAGTCTCGGGCGGTGCTGGCGGAGGCTCACTGAAGCAATCGTCGATGGTCATCTGCGCGACAATCGGCGGCTCCGCTCCGCCAATCGCGCCGCCCAGCCAAAAGCAGGCGGCCACCGCGCTTCCAAAAAACGTGAATGGGCAATGTCGAAGTGAATCCATGGGCGAGTCCGCGTATCGAGCCGACACCACAATACACAGTGCCCGCCCAGAAAGCCAGCGGCCAGCAACGCTATCGTCGCAACCCACGCTGGCAGCATTCGATTTGCCGCGCTTGACATGACGTGGCGCATCCACTAGGCTCAAATCACCTGCCCCGGCCAGCGCCCACCCGCGCGCGCCGCATCCCGCCCTCACACTCCTTCCTTTCGGACATCGACGACATGTGTAATCACCCTCGGTTCGTCTCTGCCCCGAAATCGCCCCTGCTTCTTGCCGTGCTCTGCACCGCAGTTGCCTGCTGGGGAGCGATTGCTGTCTCCCCGGCGTTGTCCGCAGAGGCAGAGAACTCTGCTCTGGATGGCGCTTTTGCAGCCTTGGGGAAGCTGGAGTTGGGGCAAGACCTAGCCCCTTTCCGCCCAATCCGCCAGGCAGTGGCCGCCGCACGGAATGATGACAAGGTCCGCGCAGACATCGAATCGCGCCTGGTCGCCGTTCTGCAGAGCGACGCGACCGACCTGGCCAAGGACTACGCTTGCCGCGAACTGGCCGTCGTCGGCACCGACGCTTCGGTTCCCGCCCTCGCCGCACTGCAGTCCACGCCGCGCAACGCCTACATGGCCCGCTATGCCCTGGAAGGCATCGCCAGCCCTGCGGCCCGGCAGTCGTTGCGAGAGATGCTGGCCAAGGTGGAAACGCCGCAGAAGATGGGCATCGTGATTTCTCTGGGGCGACTTGCCGACACCGACGCGGTCTCGGGCCTGGCGCCGCTGCTCGATCAGGAGGACGATGGGCTCCGCAAGGCGACGCTCGTCGCCCTCGGACGGATTGGAACGGGTGCCGCGGCCGACGTGCTTCAGGCTTTTTCCGCCAAGGCGCCGGAACCTCTCCGCGTGACGCTGGTCGACGCGCAGCTTGAGGCGGCCGAGATGCTTTGCCGGCGCGGCGAACATGCCGCGGCGGCAACCGTGTGCGAGTCGCTGCTCAAGGCCGATTTGGAACGCGTCCGCGCGGCTGCCTTGCGTTGCCTGATCGCCGCCAGGCCGGCGGAATCGCTGGACATGACCCTCACGGCCCTCGCGGCTGAAGAATCGTGGAAGCGCGCCGTGGCCGCCGATTGCGTCGTGGCACTCGACAAACCGGACCAGATCCAGGCGGTCGCTGCGGCGGTCGACCAGCTTCCGGCTGCCGGCAAGATTGCCGCTTTGTACAGCCTGAAGGATCGCCGCGACGCGGCTGTCCGCGAAGCCGCATTGAACGCACTCGCCGACTCGAACATTGAGGTCCGCACCACGGCTCTGGCGGCGCTGGTGGCTTCGGCAACTCCAGCCGACGTCCCCTCATTCACATCGATGGTTGCCACAGCCGAGGAACCCCAACTTCGAGACGCGGCTTTCGAAACGCTCCGCCTGATGCCCGTCGCGGGCGCCAACGAGGCATTGAGTGCCTGGATGATCCAGCAGCCGGAGTTGCCCGCGGAGGTCGTCCGCTGCGCCCTGGCCCGACGATCGCCGGCATTTGTCCCCGCTTTCCTCCACGCAGCCGGATCTCCGGCCGAGGCGACTCGGAAGGAGGCTTTCAAAGCGCTGGAGATCATGTCAACCGCGAAAGATGCGCCGGCCCTGGTGGCTTTGCTGTCCAAGACGCCGCCCGGCGAAGAACGCGAGGCGGCCGACCGGGCGGTGTGGATGAGCTGCCAACAGATCGCCGATCCCGCAGAACGTTCGGCACCGCTGCTGGCAGCCCTGGAAGACGCGGGGCCCGAGATCCAGTCCACCCTGCTGCCCACGCTTGCTCGCATCGGAGGCCAGCGAGCGCTGGCGCGGGTTCATCAGGCGATGAAGAGCGACGATCCTGCTGTTCGCGAAGCCGGTTATCGGGCGCTGGCCAACTGGCCCGATGCCACGGTAGCCGACGAGCTTCTCGAGATCGCCAAGACCAGCGATGTCGAGTCGTACCGCATCTGGGCGCTGCGGGCGTATGCCCGCGTGGTCAGCTTGCCCAGCGACCGCCCGCCACAGCAGACCTTCGAAATGCTCCATGGCGCCCTGCAGATGGCCACGCGGACTGACGACAAGAAGCTCATCGTATCGCGACTGGAGGCCGTCCGTGTGCCGGAGGGGCTGACGCTCCTGCTTTCGCTCGTCGAAAACGCGGAATTGGCCGACGCGGTTGTTCCCGCCGTGTTTACACTGGCCAAGGGACTGAGCCAGTCCCATCCCGACGAGGCGGCCGCTGCGCTGAAGAGGATACAACCGTTGACGAAAGACGAGGCCACGCTTCAACAAATCCCCAAAGTGCTGCGTGATATCGAGGCCCGCAAGCAAGGCAATAAGTAACCGGAGGAGATTCAAGCCATGACGCTTTCACAAAATACTCGTCTCACGCGGCGGGCGATGCTCAAGCGAACGGCGGCCGCGGCAGCGGTTGCTGCACCGCTGGTGATGCGCTCCAGCGTGCTGGGAATGGACGGCGCCACCGCGCCGAGCAATCGGCTCACGATCGGCTCCATCGGTGTCGGCTGCATGGGCGGTGGGCATTTCCGCATCCATGCCGATTACCCCGACGTCCAACTTGTGGCCCTCAGCGACGTCGACACCTGGCGGCGAGACAGCCGCACGGCGATGCTCGAAGAAGTTTATGGCGCCAAACAGCCGAGCGGCAGCTATCACGGCTTCAAGGCGTACAACGATTTCCGTGAGCTGCTCGCCCGCGACGACATCGATGCGGTGATCGTGGCCCCTGGCGAACGGTGGCATCCGGCGATTACCGTGCTCGCCGCGCAGGCCGGCAAGGACATCTACTGCGAGAAGCCGATTTCGCTGACGATCCGCCAGGCTCGCACGATGGCGAACGTCGTGCGGCGGCACAATCGCGTGTTTCAGACAGGCCTGCAGCAGCGCAACTCTCCCGAGTATCTCAAGGCCTTCGAAATGGTCCACGCCGGCCGCATCGGCGCGGTCAAGCTGGCCTATGTCAGCGCGAGTGGGGTGAGCGACTGGCTCAACCTGCCCGCCGAGCCGATGCCCGAGGGCCTCGACTGGGACATGTGGCTTGGCCCTTGTCCCTGGTATCCCTACAACTATCGCTATCATCAGGCCGGCGCGCCGCAGCACGTCGTGCCCTGGTCGTGCAATCGGGCGTTCGGCGCCGGGGGCATGACCTCGGGCCTGGTGCACAACCTCGACTCGGCCCACGCGGGGTTGCGCAAGGACGGCGACGGACCGGTGGACATCATCCCCGCGGGGATCGACGGCGCGCCGTCTCTCACATTCAACTATGCCGACGGCACGCAGATTGTCTGCGCCACGCGGCTGGAACCTGGCAAGCACCCCATCCCTGAAGGCTGGGATCCTGCCACGCCGATCAGCAATTTCGGCGTACTTTTCGTCGGCGAGACAGGATGGATCCACGTCGAGCGGTTTGGACTGCTGCGGTGCTATCCGACGCACCTCCTGGAGGGAGAGATGTCGAAGGCCCATTCCGTGGTCGAGAACCATCGCGACTGGCACGATTGCATCCGCACACGACGGCGCCCGCGGGCCGACGTCGAAATCGGCGCTTGTTCCACCATCCTCTCCCACCTGGGCTGCATCGCCCTCTGGACCGGTCGGAGACTGAAGTGGGACCCCGTCAAGGAAGAGTTCCCTGATGACCGTGAAGCGAATGCCTTGTGCGACCGGGCAAGCCGGGAGCCCTGGAACGTTTAGCCCCTTACGACCGATTAGTCCCTTGACAATCGGTGATGATCCGCTGCCTTCCCGACGGTCCATGATCCACGCCTGTCTCGATCGAAGGAATACGCCATGAAATCCATGCTTCAGGCCGCCGTTTTCGCGGCGATTGTGCTCTCGCTGACGACCTCCGGGTATGCCCAACGGGAGCGCCGTGAGCCGAGCGACCAGGAAAAGGCCAAGGTAGAAGCCGCGATTCCAGAACTCGCGCCCGCCACCGGGCATCCGCGCAAGCTCCTGGTTTACGAAGGCAACGTCGGCTACGGAGGGCACGGATCGATCGAATATGCTACCTTCGCTTTCACCCGCATGGGCGAAAAAAGCAATGCTTTCAAGACCGTGTTCTCGCGCGATCCGGCGGTCTTCTCCAAGGAAAGCCTCGCCGAATTCGATGCGGTATGCCTCAACAATACCGTAGGCAACCTGTTCACCGATCCCGAGCTGCGGCAAAACCTGCTCGAATTCGTCCTCGGCGGTGGCGGGCTGCTGGGGATCCATGGAACGACCGTGGCGTTCACCGATTTCAAGCAGGGAGCCAAGGAAACATGGCCCGAGTTCGGACGGATGATCGGCGGGCGGGGCGCCGCCCATCTGGCCCAGGACGAGCGTGTCGTCGTGAAGCTCGATTCTCCCGACCATCCGCTCAACCGCCCCTTTGGCGGCCAGGGCTTTGAACATACGAGCGAGTTCTTCCGCGTCCGCGACACCTATTCGCGCGATCGCGTGCACGTGCTATTCAGCATCGACACGGCCAAGACGGCATTGCCCCCTAAAGGCACAGCCCCCGGTGTCGAACGGCCCGACGAAGACTATGCCTTGGCCTGGACGCGCAACTATGGCCGCGGCCGCGTTGTCTACTGCACGATCGGCCACAGCCCGGCCGACTTCATGGATCCGAAGATCCTTGCGTTCTACTGGGGCGCCCTGCAATTCATCATGGGCGATCTCGAAGGGACAACCACGCCGACGAACCGGCTGACTCCGGCAGTCGCTGCCCAGGAGCGACTCGGCTGGCGTCTGGGCCTGACCGCCTATGGGCTCCACAAGTTCACCCTCTTTGAGACCATCGATAAGACACGGCAGCTTGGCCTGAACTACATCGGGGGCTTGAGCTTCCAGAAGGTAAGCCAGGATATCCCCAAGAACTTCGACGCCAATCTGACGGACGAAGAACTGGAGCGTATTCGCCTCAAGCTGGACGACGCCGGTATCCGCATTCCGGAGTTCTTCTATGCCCAGATTCCGGGTGAGGAGGCCGCCTGCCGGAAGGTCTTCGAGTTCGGCCGGAAGATGGGCATCGAGACGTTTATCTCCGAACCGCCGCCGGCGTCGCTCGACGTGATCGAACGCTTCTGCGACGAATACGACATCAAGCTGGCCATCCATAACCACGGGCCCGAGCAGTCGCCCGTCTACTGGAAACCCGAGGGCGTGCTCGAAGTCTGCCGCGGGCGAAGCCCGCGCATTGGCGCCTGCCCGGATACGGGTTACTGGATTCGCGCCGGGATAAACCCGATCGAAGGGATTCGCAAACTGGGCGACCGGCTGATCACGATCCAGGCCCATGACCTCAACGAGTTATCCGCCGAAGGTCACGACGTTCCCTGGGGAACCGGCAAAGCCGAATTCGAGCAGTTGCTCCTGGAGATTCACCGCCTCGGCATCCGCCCCACGCTTTTCGGCATCGAGTATTCCTACGACTTCCTCGACAATTTGCCCGAAACGGCCGAATGCGTTGAGTTCTTCAACCGCGTCACGCTGGAGACGCTCAAGTAGCCGTGGCAACATTCGAACACTGAGATCAGAGGTCCCGCCATGGCGGGACCTCTGATTCACGTTTAGAGGGCCGCGCTGTCGTCTTAAACCGCCCGGGTCTGGTGCGAAGTCGTGCTGTATCCTGCCCGGCTGCTGCTGTCGGTAGCTCCAAAGCGCTGTAGAATTTCCCACGCCTCGGCGGCTCGACCTTCGGGCCGGACCGAAACAACCGTGCGCCCAGCCTTGAACTCGCTCTCGTAGTAGGTCGCTTCCTCCTCGGGAATGCCCATTCCAATCATGGCACCGGCCAATCCACCAGCGGCAGCGCCGGTCGCGGCGCTGGCCAGAATCGAAGCCAGCAAGCCACCTGCAATCACCGGCCCGATCGCGGGCAACACACCTGCGGCGATTCCCAGCGCCCACAAGCCACCGACTCCAGCTCCCGTCGCCACTCCCGCTGCCGCTCCCTCCCCGGCATGAGTTCCTGTTGATTTCCCTTTGGCGACCTCGTCTCGATCGGCCTCGCGGCTTGCTACCCCAATCTGCTCATCGCGAAATCCCACACGTTTGAGTTCGGCGATGGCTTGCTGTGCGTTCCCGCGGTCGACAAACACGCCGATCAGCACGTCTCGATATGTCGCGTTCATGATTCCTACTCCCTTGGCTCTTGTTCTCTTTTTTTTCCCTGCCACACGGCCAGACATCGCGGCCCCAAATGCTCCCGCCCAGCAGGTGACCCAGACACTGCTATAGAGGTAGTGCAAACACCATGCCGTGCTTGACGCACTTTCGCTACCGCGGTGCTGAGGAGACCTTTAGATATGTCGCGTCAACTTCCGACATTTTGCGCACTATTGCAGCATTTGCAGCGCGGCGACAACTTGGCGCAGTCACAGGCCAACATGGCATGGGATTGCGGGCCGGAGATTCAGTGGCTCACAGGCTCGTGCCGGAGAGGCGCTGCCAAAGAGGCTGGGGAACAGCGGCACCACGCCCCTAAGGTGCTGGTGTCGAGTCGCTGCTGTTTCGCCCACCCGTCGCGCGGCCCCCGCGACCTGTCGGTGCGACGGATCGTGGTTCTACACTTCGTAACCTGACGGATGGCGCTCGAACCAGTTCCAGGCCGTGGCGACGATCCGGTCGAGGTCGGTGTACTGCGGCTGCCAGGCGAGTTCGGTTCCAATCTTTGTGGCGTCGGCGTACAGCACTGCCGGGTCGCCCGGTCGGCGTTCGCCGTATCGGACCGCGACCGTGCGGCCGGTGACGCGCTCGGCCGCCTCAAGCACCTCTTTGACCGAGTATCCTCGGCCGATTCCCAGATTGTAGAAGCGGTCGTCGCCGGGCCGGAGAGACTCCATCGCCGCAATGTGCGCCTGGCAGAGATCCTCGACATGAATGTAGTCGCGGACGCACGTGCCATCGGGAGTATCATAGTCGGTGCCGAAGATCGTGAAATACTCGCGCCGGCCAAGGGCGGTCAGCAGCAGCAGCGGAATGATGTGGGTCTCCGGATCATGGTGCTCCCCCAAAGAGCCGTCGGCGGCACATCCTGCGACGTTGAAATACCTTAGCGCTGCGAAGGAGAACTCGCGTCGCGCCGCCGCGTAATCTTTCAATATCCGTTCCACGCACCACTTGGACCAGCCGTAGGGATTGATCGGCGACTGCGGAAGCGTCTCCACGATCGGTACCTCGCGCGGTTCGCCATACGTGGCGCAGGTTGAACTGAATACCATCCGGCGGACTCCAGCCCGATCCACAGCCTCCAGAAGGCTGAGCGCGCCGGCCGTATTGTTGCGATAGTAGTTGAGTGGATCGGTGACCGATTCGCCCACGTAGGCCAACGCCGCGAAGTGCATGACACACTCGATCTTCTTCTCAACGAGCAGCCTTGCCAGGGCCGTCGTATCGGCAAGGTCCATCTGCTCGAACAGGGCCCGATCGTCGACTGCGTTGCGGTGGCCGCGGAACAGGTTGTCGATCACGACCACCCGGTGCCCCGCTTCCAGCAGTTGCTTGACGGCATGCGATCCGATGTATCCGGCCCCGCCGGTAACCAGCACGTTCATATTGTCCTCGCACGAAAGCAATTTGCTTTCAACAGTCGCCACTGGGAAGTTCGTTGTCGACTAACCCGCATCTCCTACCCGTAGCGTCCGGTGACGTACATCTCGGTCTCGCGGCGTTGGGGCTTCAGGAAGAGGTCGAGCGTGGGGGCGTGCTCTATGATCCGACCCATGAGCATGAAGATGCATTCATGGCTTGCGCGGCGGGCCTGCCCCATGTTGTGGGTCACAATCACAATCGTGAACTGCTCGCTCAGCAGGGCAATCAGGTCCTCGATCCGCTCTGTGCCCTCGGCGTCCAGCGCCGAGCACGGCTCGTCCATCAGGATCACCTGGGGCTTGAGCGGTAGCAGCCGCGCGATCGACAGCTTCTGCTGCTGCTCGAGGTTGAGACGCGTAGCCCGCTTGTGGAGGACGTCCTTGACGGCGTCCCACAGTTCCACTTCGCGGAGCGCCTGTTCGACCATTTCGTTGAGCTGCTTCCGACTGAATACGCCGCGCGGGGTGTGTGTACGCACGCCAAAGACCACGTTTTCGTAGATCGAGATCGGCAACGGATTGGGACGCTGGAACACCATGCCGACCGTCTTGCGAAGCGTGCTCAGCGATACGTCGGGATCGTAGATGTTCTTGTCCAGGATCCGGACCTCGCCCGTCGTGGTCACGTTGCCATAGCGTTCATTGATGCGGTTAAACGACCGCAGCAGCGTGGTCTTGCCGCACCCCGAAGGGCCGATCAGCGCCGTGATCTGCCGCGGAGACACCGCAATCGAAACGTCTTTCAATGCCTGGAAGTCGCCGTACCAGAGATTCAGATCACGTGTCACGATGCAGGGAGCGGTCGCGTCGGGCTGGCTCATCCGAAATCTCCCGTCACGAATCGCCAGGTGAGGCGCTGGTCCGGCTGGCGGAAGATCTTCTCCGTGGCTCCCACCTCGATCAGCCGGCTGGAACTGAAGAATGCGGTCTGGTCGGCCAGCCGCCGCGCCTGCTGCACCAGGTTGGTCACCAGGATGATTGTCATCCGGTTCTTGAGCTCACGAAGGATGTCCTCAATCCGCATCGTAGTCACCGGATCGATCGCGATCGAGAATTCATCGAGGCAAAGAATTTCCGGATCGTGCGACAAGGCCCGAGCCAATGTCAGTCGCTGCTGCTGCCCGCCCGAAAGCCGAGTTCCCAGCAGGTGCAACCGATCCTTCACCTCGTCCCACAGCATGGCGTCTTTGAGCGATCGCTCAACGATCTCGGCCAGTTCATTCTTGTCGCGCACGCCCGCACGGCGCGGCGCGTAGGCCACGTTCTCAAACACCGAGAGCGGCAGCCCGACGGGCAGCGGGAATACGACGCCCACACGGCGGCGAAGCTCGAAGACGTTCCGGATCCGGTTCACATTCTCTCCGTCGACGAGGACCTCCCCCGCGACCTTCGAGTCCGGTACAAACTCGATCGTCCGGTTGATGCACTTCAGCAACGTTGTCTTGCCGGAATTAGCCGGGCCGATGATGCCGAAGATCTGCTTCTCAGGGACGTCGAGGCTGATTCGTTCCAGGGCGCACTTCGCCCCGTACCACACGCTCACGTCGCGGAAGCGGACCTTGGGATCCGGCGGCGCGCCGCGTGAGCCGTCATCGGGAGTCGCTTCGGCGGGCGATTTCGGCGATCGTGGTTCGCGCGGCATGGGCTCACCACTTCTTCCGCGAGCGGAGATAGGACCGAAGACCGATCGAGAGGCTGTTCACGGCCAGCACCATGCCGATGAGCACCACGGCGGTACCGTATTCGTAGGATTCCGGCACGCCGAGCACCTGGGTCAAGAGCGTGAACAGGTGCATCGAAAGGGCCATGCAGCGGTCGGTAAGCGAGTAAGGAAAGAACGACCGCAGGCCATGATCGGGGACGGGCACGAAATAGACGGCGCCGGTGAACAGGATCGGCGCGGTCTCCCCTGCCGCTCGCGACACCTGCAGGATCACCCCGGTCAGAATGCCGCTGATCGCGTTGGGAAGCACGATCGTGCGGATCGTCTGCCAGCGCGTGGCGCCCATGTTCCAGCACGCCTCGCGGAACGATTGCGGTACGGCCGCCAAGGCCTCGCGCGTGCTGGTGATGATTACCGGCAAGGTCATCACCGCCAGTGTGCAGGCCGCCGCGAGCACTGAGCGGCCAAAGCCGGCGAACAGCACAAACGCGCCCACTCCGAAGAGGCCGTGTACGATGCTCGGCACTCCGGCCAGATTGACTACGGCCAGATTGATGAGCCGCGTGAACCAGTTGTCTCTCGCGTACTCGTGCAGATACACTCCGGCGAGAATGCCCACCGGGGCGGCGATCGCCAGCGATGTGACCACGAGAAAGAACGTCCCCACCAGCGGCGCCCAGATGCCTCCGGCGGTCATGAAATCGCGTGGATTCTCCCAGATGAATGCCGGCGTTAGCGCCGGCCAGGCCTTGACCACCAGCCAGGCGAGGATGGCGATCACCGGGATCACGAGCGCCAGGGCCATGGTGCCGAAGACGCCCGCCGCAACCATCTCTTGCAGTCGCTTGCGGCGCTCCAGCGGGGAAGGGGCAAACACGTGCGGCTCACCGCTCATGGCGAATCCCCTTGACCACGAGGTCGGAAGCCAGATTCACCACGAACGTGATCGCGAACAACACCAGGCCGATCACGAACAGGACGCGGTAGTGCTCGCCCCCTTTCACTGCCTCGCCCAGCTCCGACGCGATCGTGGCGGTCAATGTCCGCACCGGGTCCATCAGGCTGGTCGGGATCTGCACCGCGTGCCCGGTAACCATGAGCACGGCCATCGTTTCGCCGATAGCCCGCCCCACGCCGAGAAGCACTGCTGCCAGCAAACCGTTCTTCGCCGCTGGAAACAAGACGCGGTAGACGATCTCCCAGCGGCTAGCGCCTAGTGCCAAGCCGGCTTCCCGGTACGAATCGGGCACCGCTTTGAGCGAGTCTTCTCCCACCGAAACGATCACCGGGGCGCTCATCAGGGCAAGTATGATTCCGCCGTTCAAGAGATTCACGCCCACGGGTGCACCGGCCGTCTCCACGAGGATCGGCCCGAGCACGGTGACGCCGATGAACCCCCACACCACCGATGGGATCGCCGCCAGCAGTTCAATGGTGATCTTCAGCCCTTCCTTGAATTTGCCGCCGCAGAATTCGGAAATGAACACGGCCGCCCCCAGACCGAGCGGCACGCAGATGACCATCGCCAGGGCGGTGACCGACAGCGTGCCGACCAGTAGCGCCAGGATGCCGAAGCGCGGCCGCACTTCCGATGTCGGCTGCCATTCGGTGCTGGTGAAGAACTCGATGAAATCGAGCTTTCCAAACAGCATCGGGGCCGCCTGTCCGAGGACGAAGATGAAGATCGCGAACACGAAGAAGATGGCGCTCCAGCCGCAGGCGTAGATCAACCACTCCATGGCCGTTTCCGAGGCGCGCACAAGCCACGCACCCGCGCTCGATCTGCGCTGCCGGTTACCGCCGCTGGAGGCGTGGTCATTCATGGTCCCGCACCGGCACGTAGCCCTGTTCGAGCACGATCTTCTGGCCCTTGGGAGAAAGAATCCACTCGATATATTCCTTGATCGCGCCCTGGGGCGGCCCCGCCGTGTAAAGCTCGAGCGGCCTCGTCAGCGGATAGGTTCCGTTGCGCGCGTTTTCTATGGTCGGTTCGGTCGCCGGATCGCCACGGCGCCGCGAAATCGCCAGCGCCTTCACGCCGGTTGTAATGTACCCCATGCCGCTGTAACCGATCGCGCCCGGAGTCCGGGCGATCAACAACACGGCGTCTTTCGAACCGTGGGCATCGATCGAGCCCAGTTTGAAGTCGCGTTTCTTGCCCAGCACAATCTCGCGAAAGAACGCATATGTGCCGGAACTGTTCTGCCGCCCGACGCGGATGATCTTGTCGTGCCCGCCCGGCAGGTTGGTGACGCCCAACTGCGACCATTTGACCGTCTGGCCGCCGTCGCCGAATATCTCCGCTAGCTCGTCGATCGTGATCGAGTCGCGCGGATTCTCGGCATGCACGAGCACTGCCAGGGCGTCCAGCGCCGCAATCGTCTCAACGGCATCGACATCGCGCTTCGCCCGGACGCTCTCCATCTCGTCGGGTTTCATCGACCGGCTGGTATTGGCGATATCGCAATTGCCGTCGATCAGGCTGGCGATCCCGACACCCGAACCACCACCCAGCACCTGAACACTGACACCGGGTTGGCTCATATGATAACGCTCGGCCCATGCCTGCGCGACGTTGACTAGCGTATCAGAGCCTTCCACCCGGATCGTCGTCTGGGCGCCGCTTCCGCTCCGAGCGCCCGCCGCACCGCAGCCCGCCACGGCGACCAGCACGGCCAGACCCACGCTCGCTGCAACGTAAGTCTTTGCCGGGAAGGACATTCGCGGAATGCTGCCGGGTGGGAGAGTGGATCGGAAGAACACGCCTGCTAGCGGAGTCTTAACAAATCGACTATCGGTCGTCAATCAGACGCCAGGACGCCCCGACGGCCCCAATAGTTGCCCGTAGCGACTTGGGCTGCTACCCTCCTCTTAACGGCTCTCGTGAGGGAATGCCAGTGGCTTTGGTAGATCTAACACTTTCCTAACAGTCTTTGTTTGCGTCTTGTTGGGGGACCGCACCTCCGGCATGGTCCCGCGATTGAAAGCTTGGAAGACTGCGTCGTTCTTTCCGACCGGATCAACAAGGAGCCCAGATATGAACACCACCTTTCTTGCCCGTGCGGTTTTGACGATCGGTATCCTGGCAGCTTGCGCGAGCGGTCCGGTCGCGGCGGATGAGGAACTGGCGCCCATCGGGATCGCCCAGGTCGACATCACTCCCGAACAACCGGTGCGGATGTACGGCTATGCCAGCCGCATCAAGGAATCGGCCGGCGTGGCCGGCCCGCTCCGAGCGAAGGCGCTGGCCATCGGCGGCAACGAAGGGGAGGGCCCGGCGGTGCTCCTGTGCGTCGACAACGGTGCCGTGCCGGCCGAAATTCGCGACGAGGTCTTCAATCGCGTCACTGCGAAAGTCCCGGTCAAGCGGGAGCGATTCATGCTCGCCAACGCCCACTGCCACTCCGGACCGAATCTCAAGGGAATGGATTCGTTCTCCGGCGAGCAGCTCGAGCACATGAAGGCGTATGCCAGGCTAGTTGTCGATCGTCTGGAGGCTGTCGTACTCGAAGCCCTGGCTGCGCGGCGGCCGGGTCGACTGGCGTGGGGGCAAGGTAGGGTCGGCTTCGCTGCCAACCGCCGGGTGTTGAAGGATGGGAAATGGGCCGGCTTTGGCGCGGTGCCCGACGCTCCCACCGACCACAGCCTGCCGGTGCTCCGCATTACGGATGAAGCGGGGAAGCTTCTGGCGGTGGTGGTCAACTATGCCTGCCACTGCACGACCCTTCGCGGCGACTTTCCGCAGATCCACGGCGACTGGGCCGGCTGCGCCCAGCAGTACATCGAGGCCGATCATCCCGGCGCGGTGGCATTGATTTCCATCGGCTGCGGGGCCGATTCCGATCCGGCGCCGCACAGCACCGTGGAACTTTGCCAGCAACACGGGCGGGCGCTGGCCGACGAGGTGAAGCGAGTCCTGCAAACGCCACTTCAGCCGGTCGAGCCGCGCCTGACCACACGCGCCGTCACGCTCGACTTCCCCTATTCTCCGCCGCCTTCGCTCGAGACGCTCAAGGAGTCGGCGAACCAGTCTTGGGCGATCGAAAGCATGGTGAAGCGGATTGCCCGGGGCGACTTGCTCGCCAAGAGCGAGCCCTACGAGATCGCGGTGTGGGCGTTTGGCGACGACCTGGCGATGGTCTTCCTAAATGACGAGGTAGTGGTCGATTATGCCCTGCGGCTGAAACGTGAGCTTGATGGCAGCCGGCTGTGGATTACGGCCTATACGAACGACGTCTCGCACTACATTGCTTCCGATCGGCTGCTCAAGGAAGGGGGATACGAGGTGCGGAATTCGCTCAGCACCACAGTCACCTTCGGCCGACCGGAAGAACTGCAGCCGAGCATGGAAGAGCGGATTATCAGCGCTGTTCAGGAACTCGTGCCCCAAGAATTTCACCGCCAATGAACAACTCCCTGGTCTGTTGCTTTGTCCTCGCCGCCACCGGCCCGGTTTGCGCCACCGCCGCCGAACCGGAGATCACGGCGACGTTTTCTATCGTCGCCGTCGATCCCGAGGCGGGCGTGTGCGGCGCCGCGGTGGCAAGCAAGTACCCCGCCGTGGGGCGCGTGGTGCCCTATGTCCGCGGCGGCGTCGGCGCGTTCTGCACCCAGCACTGGCACAAGCCGGCCTGGGGCCCGCGGGCGCTCGATCTCCTCGAACAAAAGAGGTTGCCCGAAGAGGTACTTGCGGAACTCCTGCGCGATGACCCGGATCGCGATAAGCGCCAGTTGGCGGCGATCGACACCCACGGCCGGGCGGCGAATCGCAATCCCAGCCAGGCCGATCCGGGCGGCGCCTACTGGGGCGCCATGTCTGGGCGCTATTACGCCTGCCAGGGCAACACGCTCACCGGCCGCCAGGTGATCGTCGAAATGGCTCGTGCGTACGAGGAGACTTCGGGTAGCGTGGCCGATCGGCTCATGGCGGCGCTCGTGGCCGGGGACAAGGCGGGTGGCGACCATCGTGGGCGGCTCGCCGCGGGCATCGTTGTGGCAAAACCCGGCGTGCCCGGCAACTGGTTCGAGCTCTACGTGGACAAGAGCGACGATGCCGTGGCCGAGCTTGCGCGGCGATATGCAGCGACGGAGCACGAGGCGCAAGAACCTACGACCGGTCTTCGGCCGGATTGAGAAATGCCTTATCCGCTCCGCTCGTTTTGGCGCCGATCTGCTTGATCGCCGTATCGGGAGCCTTTTTCAGGGGCGTATAGCGGGGATGGTGCGAGTCCTTGTAGGGATCGTTCCGTGCCGCGTTATAGCAGCAGATAAGGGACCAGCGGGAATTGGGGCTCGTGTTGGCATCGGAGGCATGCAGCAGGTTGCCGTGGAAGAAGAGGCCCGCGCCGGGGGCCATCTCGCAGTACACGTGCTCCATGCGCTCGATCGCCGCCCGGACGCGCTCCGGATCGGCTCCGGTCTGATCGCCGAACTTGCCGTGCTCGACGCGCCCCATATGATGCGACCCCTTGAGCACCTGCAGGCAGCCGTTGGCACGGGTGGCCGGGTCGAGGGCGATCAGGCAGCTTGCCATGTAGGGAAACAGGCACCCATTCTGGTACCAGTATCCATAGTCCTGGTGCCATTCCCAGGCCCCACCCACAAATGGCTCCTTGAGCATCAGTTTCGAGTGGTAGTGGTAGACTTCGCCCCCCAGTAGCTGCTCCATGGCGTCGACAATCCGCCGGGAGCGTGAGACGGTGCCGAACAAGTCGTCACCCGGATGGTTCCAAAGCGAAAGCCGGCTGAGCCGTCCTTGCGAGTCCTTGCGGCCATAGGCGTGCTCCTGGAGGACATGGTCGCTCCGGGCGACCGTGATCAGGAGTTCCGTTTCCTCCGCGTCGAACAGGCCTTCCACGAGCAGGTATCCCTCGCGCTCGAACTGTGTGACCTGGCGGTCGGAGAGCGGGTGCGTGTTGTCGGCAGGGAGCGTGTCATTCATATTGCGATTCTCGGCAAGAAGCGGCATGGAGCAGTCCGCCGAATCTTATGCCCGAGCCGGCGGGAAGAGAAGCGGTCGCGCGTCACTCCCCGCGCGCCGATCGCCAATGACGGACTTCCCCGTTCAGGCGTAGCCAGATTGTCTCGGGCGTGGCATATTGAGGGGCATGCACGACGTCGCGGAGCGAGGCCATTCGACGACCACCGGTGAACGCTCGGGCGTGTGGGTCGGGTTAGGTGGAGCAGTCGATGACCAGCGAGAATCCCAGAGACCCGCTCCTCCAGGAGCTCGCCGAGCTACGAGCTCGTGTGGCGGCGTTCGAATCGAGGGAGGCCGAGCGGAACCGTACCGACCGGGCCCAGCGTCAGAGCCTCGAGCAGCTCCAGGCCATCTACGACGGGACTCCGGATGCGCTGGCCATTGTCGATGCGGAGACGTTCCGGTGCGTGCGCTACAACGCCAGGCTCTGCCAGATGCTCGGTTACGGCGAAGAGGAACTGCCGACCGATCTTTCGAAACTGCATCCGCCGGAAGACTTGCCATGGATTCGCGAGAACTTTCTCGCCCAGGCGGCGGGGAACCTGCCGCTGGCCGAGAACATCCCCTTTCGCCGCAAGGACGGCACCGTCTTCTACGCCGACATCACCGGCAACCGAATCAAGTGTGATGGCCGCCCCTGCCTGCTCGTCTTCGGACGGGATGTCACCGCGAGGAAACAGGCTCAGGATGCCCTGCAGGAGAGCCTCGCGCAACTGGAGACGATCTACAACGGAATGATCGAGGGGCTGCTCATCACCGATATCGCCACCAAGCAGTTCGTGCGGGCGAACGCCTCGCTCTGCCGCATGCTCGGCTACACCGAGGAAGAGTTGCTGAAGGCCTCGATCAAGGATATTCACCCGCCGGAGGAAGTGCCGAACGACCTTCAGCGATTCCAGGCCGCGGCCGACGGCCGGGTGTGGATCAACGAGGATCGACCCGTTCTTCGCAAAGACGGGAGCATCTTCTATGCCGACATCACCGGTCATCCGATCATGTATGCCGGGCGGCGCTGCCTGCTCGCATTGTTCCGCGACGTGACGGAGCGCAGGCAGGCCCACGAGGCCTTGATGCGGGAGCGGAAGACGCTCCAACACATGCTTCGGGCAAGCGACCACGAACGCCAGGTGATCGCCTACGAGATTCACGACGGGCTGGCCCAGCAGTTGGCGGCCGCGATCATGCAATTGCAGAGCTACGAGGCGCTCAAGGACCATCAGCCGGCTCAGGCAGAGACTGCTTACGCTGCGGGCGTGCAGATGCTGCGCGGGGCTCACGTCGAGGCACGGCGGCTGATCAGCGGCGTGAGGCCGCCCATACTCGACGAATCGGGAGTCGCCGCCGCCATCGCCCATCTGGTGCACGACCACCGAACTCCGTCGGGTCCGGAGATCGAATTCCACGGCCTGGCTCGATTTGACCGGCTGGCCTCGGTCCTGGAGAACGCAATCTACCGGATTGCCCAGGAGGCTCTGTCGAATGCCTGCAGGCATAGCCGGAGCGATCGGGTAAGGGTGTCGCTACTGCAGGAGGACGCTCATATCCGCCTGGAGGTGCAGGACTGGGGAATCGGCTTCGAACCGGATGGCGTCGCGGGAGAGCATTTCGGCCTGGAAGGCATTCGGGAGCGAGCAAGACTGCTCGGCGGGACTGCGATTATCGAGAGCGAACCGGGGCAGGGGACACTCGTCGCCGTCCTGCTGCCGCTCATTGGCCGGGACGGGGAGGGAACGGCAGGGTTCGCGGCGCAGTGAATGCACGGGGAAGCGAATAGAGTTGTTGACCAAACATGCAGGTTGTTCAGGCAAGCGAGGAGTCAACATGAAAGCACGTGCGACGACGCGGCGCGGTTTCCTCGGCCGAATGGCCGCCGTCTCGGCCGTTGCCATGGGGGTGCCGCGATCGGCCGCTTTTTGCGCTGAAGAGCAACCGGGCTCGAACTGGCTGGCGACGGGCGAGGACCCGGCCCGCCTGCTGATGACCGGGCCGCCGGATCTCGACAGCATACTCGCTTTGTACCCGCGTCTGAGCGGCGAGCCGGCCTTCGACCCGGATCGGATCCGTCGGAAGGCGGAAGAGCTGCAGACCGATCCGGCGGTCAATACGGGCCATCCCTTTCTCGATTTGTCGGTAAGGACTGGGCTCGCCCACATCGATGCCACGTTCGAGGGAGACCATCCTAAGTACGGCGTGAAAGGCTATGCGGCCAACCAGCACGATGGATTCCCGCCCACGATCATTGCGGCCGTCGATGCCCTGACGGCCTGGGGCATGTCAGACCGCGCCAAGCAACTGTTCCGTTATTGGCTCGAGCATTTCGTTCGTGAGGACGGCACGTTCAACTACTATGGACCATCGCTGAGCGAGTACGGCCAGATGCTGCACACGGCGGCGCTGGTGGACGAGCGGGCTGGGCCTGGCGACTGGTGGGCCGAGGGATTCGCAGCGTTGGACCGGATCTCGGAGTACCTGCTGCGTCTGCGAGCTACAGCCGCCCAGGAAGATGGACTCATGACCGGCGTGCCGGAGGCCGACACGCGAAAGGACACGGGGAAGTACTTCCACAACAACGCCTGGGTGGTCAAAGGTCTCGTGCGCTGGGCCGATTTGTGCGATCGCCGCCAGGCCTCGCCAACGACCCCTACTGCCGCCATTCGGGTCGCCGCCGCCAACCTCAAACGGGACACGCTACGCGCCATCCATCGCACCTGGTCGGCCGATGCGTCCCAGTGGTGGCTGCCTCCGCGCATCGAGCCGATGCCGCTTCCGACGTCGCTTACGTCCACCGTCGAGGCCTCGTACACCAATTACCGCTACTGGCCTGAGTTGCTCTCCAGCGGACTTCTGCCGGCTGAGTTGGCCAACCGGGTCATCGACGCACGGCTGACCGCCGGTGGCCAGTTCTGCGGGATGACGCGTTTTTCCGACCATCTCGACGACTGGCCCCTGGCTGAGTATCTGTATGGCCTCTGGTCGTTGGGCCGCACGAACGATTTCCTGCTGAGCCTGTACGGGCATGTCGCCTACCATCAGGCCGAAGGCCATCTGACGGCCTATGAGCAGGTGACCTTTCCGCCCGGCAAGCGAGTCGCGGATTACTGCCTCCCGTGCCAACTCGTTGCCGCCCGGGCCGCCCGGCTGCTGGTGAAGTGACGAGACACATCTGCTGAACGCAACGGGCTGAGTGCTGCTTCATCGTTGCATTCTCGCCATGGTCTCGCTAGGCTAGCACCTGTCTGACGATCACTCCCGCCACTGCGACAGGTGCCTTCCATGAACGAATCACAGAACAATCTCACTCCGCGCCGCGAGTTTCTCAAGAGTACCGCGCGAGTTGCCGCCGCCTCGGCCCTGGCGGGCGTGGCCGTGCCACACGTCCATGCCGGCGAAGACAACACAATCCAGTTGGCGCTCATCGGTTGCGGCGGGCGCGGCAACGGCGCCGTGGCCAACGCCATGTCGGCCGGAGGGTTAGTGCTCGGCGAAGATCACGGCACGAAGCGGGCCACGGGTTCCGCAGCCGGCGGGCCGATCAAGCTGGTGGCCATGGCCGACCTGCGACCCGATCGCATCGAGTCGTCGCACCGCGCGCTGACCCAGTTGCTCGGCGACCGGATCGACGCTCCCAAGGACCGCCAGTTCCTCGGTTTCGACGCCTACCGGCACGCGATCGACTGCCTGCGGCCCGGCGACGTCGCCATGCTCACCACCCACGCCGCCTTCCGCGCGCCGCACCTGGAGTACGCGATCGAGAAGGGCGTCAACGTCTTCATGGAGAAAGACTTCGCCGCCGATCCGGGCGGGGTGAAGCGAATGGTCCGGCTGGCTGAAGCCGCAGAGAAGAAGAACCTCAAGATCGGCGCCGGTCTCATGTGCCGCCACTCCTCGGCGCGGCAGGCGATGATCGAGCAGATCCGCGACGGCGCCATGGGCGACGTCCAGCTCATTCGCGCCTACCGCATGGATCCCGGCTACGGCATGGGCCCGTTTCCGGGCGGCCAGAGCGAACTGCTGTGGCAGCTCAGCCCGGGGCATCCCTATCAGTTCCTCTGGTCGTCGGGCGGGATCTTCATCGAGCTGATGATCCACCAGATCGACGAGTGTTTCTGGATCAAGGACTCGTGGCCGGTGGCGGCGCATGGCGTGGGAGGCCGCTACGCCGGCAGCACCGACTGCAGCCAGAATCTCGACAGCTACTCGATCGAGTACACGTTCGCCGACGGCACCAAGGCGGCGGTGACCGGGCGGTACATCCCCAATTGCCACAACGATTTCGCCACTTTCGTCCACGGCACGAAGTGCGCCGGGCAGTTCTCGGGCCCCGTCCACATGCCCATCTGCCAGATCTACAAGGACCAGAACATCGAGCGATCGAACGTCGCCTGGAAGCCCGAGAAGGAGACGGTGAACCCCTGGCAGGCCGAATGGGACGTGCTCTTAAGCGCGATCCGCCAGGACCGGCCGCACAACGAGGCGCAGCGTGCGGCGCTGTCGAACCTGGGCGCGATCATGGGCCGAGCGGCCGTGCATACCGGGAAGATCGTCACCTGGGACGAGGCGATGGCTTCGGACTTCCAGTTCTTCGCCGACGTCGATCATCTTACCGCCGCCAGCCCGGCTCCGGTCCAAGCCGACGAACATGGCCGCTACCCTGCCCCCGTTCCAGGTATCTGGACGGAGATCTGAGATGTGATTTTCGGGGTCAATCCTGGCGGGATGCCGCTTCGTGGGGCAGCGACACGTTGATCGGCAGCGCGGTGAGACGCCGCGTCTCCGAGTTGGGAGGAGATGTGATGTGTAAGGCGAGACTCTGCCTGATCGCGTGCGTGGCTTTGCCGCTGCTCGTTGCCGGTACGCTCGCGGGGGCCGCCGAACCGCCGCTGGCATGGCAGTTCTCTGCCGAAGCGCTGCGGCCGTTCTGGCTCGGCGACACGATGGAGGAGGAAAGCGTGCTATTCGTCAAGGACGATCCGGCTGCTCCGGCGAACGCGCCTCTGCTCTTCGAGCCCACCAAAATCCTGACGGTCCGCAACCCGGCAGGCGATATCACCTACCAGGAAGGCCGCGACTACATCTGGAGCGCAGGCACGAATGAGATCCGGCTCCCGCCGGGCTCGCGGATTCCGTTCAAGACGCCGCAGGATCTTCGCCGACCGGCAGGCTCGCAGCAGCACGCCCTGACCCACCGCGACGGCAACGGCGAGATCCTCTTCGGCGGCGGTCATGAATACCACGACATGCAATGCACCGTCACCTACGGGTACCGGCCCGAGGCGTGGACCGGCCCCCGGCCATCACTGGCGAGCCGGCAGTTGCCACGGACGATCGAGCGGCTCGGCAAACGCGAGCCGCTGCGGATCGTGCTCTTGGGCGACAGCATTTCCACCGGCTGCAACGCGTCGGGCTGGGCCGGCGTCGCGCCGTTTCAGCCAGCCTATCAGGACCTTCTCGTTCTGAACCTCAAGGCGGCTTACGGCGGTCAGGTGGCGCTCACGAACCTCGCGGTGGGCGGCACCGACACAGCGTGGGGGCTGGCCAACATCGAGAAAGTGATCGAGGCCGAGCCGCACCTGGTGATCCTGGCCTTCGGCATGAATGATTCTGCGGGACGACCGGCGGCCGACTACCAGGCGAAGATCCGGGCGATGATCGAAGCGGTGTCGAAGGCCCGCCCGGAGGCCGAATTCATCCTCATCGCGACGATGCTGGGCAACCGCGACTGGACGCGTCTCAACCACGAGTACTTCCCGCAGTACCGCGCCGCCCTGGCCGAACTGTGCCGGGAAGGGGTCGCCCTCGCCGACTTGACTACCCTGTGGGAGGAGCTTCTCAAGCGAAAGCACGACTGGGATCTTACCGGCAACGGCGTGAACCATCCCAACGACTTCGGCCACCGACTCTACGCCCAGGTACTCTCGGCACTGTTAATCCCGCCCCCGTAGGGCGGGCACGCCGTGCGTCTGCTCCTTCGAGGTTAGCCCAGGCTTCCAGTCCGCGTGCCGATGGGCCGCGAATCCTGTGGCTCAGCGGCCGTAATCAGCGTATGCCCACTCGATAGGACCGGTCGCGATGCGCGGGTCCTTCTCAGCGGCGGCGTCCAGGAGTACCATCAATAGCGCCGGGGGCATCGAGAACGCGTCCATAGGGAGATCGTGCCATGTCACGACACCTTCGTCTGGCGGTCTACGGCGGGCGGCCCATGCTTGGTGGGGCTCCTAAACTGCTCTTGTTGCTGGCATGCCTGGCCGTGGCACCCGCAAGTCCTGCGGGCGAGCGGGGCGAAGAGGCCGATGCTCCGAAGCAATGCTTCGAGCGGTTGGTCGAGGGTATGACGCGCGAGCGGCACAAGCTGCGGAGCGGGTGTTTCCGCGCCACAGGGACGAAGACGATCGACGCAGCGCCGAACACGGGTGTGTCTGAAGAACGGGTCCGGAAGGTCGCCCAGGCCCAGATCGCGCTTCAGGCAGAGGTGCAGATCTTTGCCGCGTTCGACACCGCTCGTGATCGGCTTCGCTTCGACTGGATACAGCCGCTGCGACTTTCGGTCTCGGTCACCGGGCCGGCGACGATCGACATGCTCACCACGAGGTATGCACGGAGGCCCGAATACAGTGCACATTACCAGAACTCGTCAAGCGTTCGCACGCGTGAAACGATTGAATTGCACCTTCCCGAAGTGAAGACAGGCACCCAGCACCAGACCGCCCGCCATTTCGATGTCCGGAGCCTCGGCCTGACCCACCCGGGCAGCCTCGCTCGCGGCGAACCGCTGGAGAGAGTCTGCAAACGATATCTTGATCCGCCTCCTCAGGTGTGCGAGGACGAGGGCACGGGCGTGTTTCGCGCGGAGTGGGTCTACGGCGGCCAGGACGATCGTCCACTGTGGATTCGCCGCAGCATCTGGATAGACACCTCACAGGGTCATTGCCCCACTCGCCTTACGCTGGAGTACGGCACGAGCACAACCGAGTGGACCGAGCCGTACGGCAGCGTCGAGGTTGCCTGGACGGAGGTTTCCAAAGTCTGGGTGCCGAAGGCGCTGAAGACGGTCGATACCAACTGGCCAAGGATTGTCAGGAATGAGTTGTTGTTACACTGGGAGGCGATCAACGAGCCCCTTCCGGAGGGACGTTTTCACTATCAGGACTTTGACGTCGGCGAGAAGGCCATTGTCTCGGATCTCCGGCCGTTTGAACGCTCGGTAATCGAGGATCATCGAAACGCGCAAATGGGCGAAAGCGGGCAGGGCCAAGGCGACTGAGGCGCCGGATACGACCGTTCCGGTGTTTGTTGAGACCATCCGCCGAGGGCAAGGCTGTGGCCTTCAATCCGGTTGCGGTGCAGCCTGATTTATTTCCAGCGCAGGTGTGATAGGGGTTGCTCCTGCCGGAAACAGCGGCAGCATGTCTTGCGGGAGTGGATCGTCCTCGACGAGCAACGGCGAGTCAGGAGGTGACCGATGGCCGTAGCACGTTGCGTCAGGCAGACTTTGCGGATCGCCGCGATTCTGGCAGTGGTCGCCTTGTCTGTAGCGTCCGCGCTCTTTCTCATCGGTCCCACCTCAAATCTGTACCCGGTGGCGCCTCTTCAGCCGCTCGCGGTGCAGTTTCCTGGCGGCAAGGCGTGCGTCCGCAATCCGGAGCTTGCGGACGAACTGGCGATCCTCGAATCATCCAGGATCTTCGAGATCGTGCCGGCCGGCCAGGCTCGCAAGGTCATCACGCTCCACCCGCGCGAGGACTTGCCGGTCTGCGGCACTCCGATACTGTTCACGTGGTTTACGTTCGGTGTTGCGTCCACCAAGATTCCGATAGAGTCGACGTTTTCGTTCACTGTTGTCGAGAACGGCGTCGCCTCCAAACACCAATGCGTCCTTCAAGGCGAACGCCGTGTGTCACGGCTGGAACGTCTTTACTCGCCGTTTCGCAGCGACGTGCGAACGTGGGGCGGCATCCTCGCCTCAGAGTACGCCGCTGGTCGGGTGCGGTGACGCGTGCAGTCAAGTACTTCGTCGAAGCATCAACGAATCGGGGTGCACGCAATGCTCCCGCGGGAAAAACGCCCTCGGCGATGCGTCGGGTAGCGATTGGACGGCCGGGGCGCAAGACACGCGGTCGTGAATAGGGTAGAGCCGATGCGATTCCAGTACCGCCTCCGTACGCTCTTCGTCGCGATCTTTGTAATGGTATTCTTTATGGGCATCTTCCTCACGCCCGTCGTGCGGATCAACGAGCAGACCTGCCACCGAATTCGGCCGGGGATGACCGAAGAAGAGGCGGTGGCCGCCGTGGGCGTGCCGCCAGGCTGGTACGACGGTGTCGGTGGCATCGGCGCCGATAGTCCCCCATACAAAGGTTATCGGCCTTTCTGGATCGGCCTGCGAGGCGAGATTTCCGTCGAGCTGGACGAGTCTGGCCGCGTGACCGCGGCCACGTTCTATCCGGCACAGTGGGTGGATTGGTCTCCGCCCGTCCTGCTCTGGGAACGTTTCACCCGGGTGCAGTATCTCGGCTTCTCGCTCCCAAGGAGGTGTACTGCTTCCGTCCTGCTCACGCTCCTTGCAGTCGTACCATTGTGTTTTTTGCTGGTCCGGCCCAATGCGTCCAATGCGCTGGGTAACCAAGGGCTGATCGGTCTGCCGCTGGGGCTGTTGGCGAGCGTGGCGATGTTTTCCGACCTGTTCTTCTACAACTCCGCCGGCATGGTTCTGACGCTCATCGGGCCAGTCGCCGGCGCGGCAATCGGCGTAGCCACGGGAACTCTTCGGATCCTGCTCACCAGGCAGCTTCCGGCATCGCTGCCCGAGGCCAACGGCTGACTTGCCTCGCTTGGTGTACTCGCTTACGCGCCCGGTTTCGAGGCCCGCGGCACGACCGGCAGAACGATGTGCGACGGGTGCTCCGCGTCGTGATACACCGTATTCACCGCCGTCACGCGGCGGCGATTGCCATTGAGCGGCTCACCCGTATTCGGATTCAAATCGAAACGAGGAAAATTGCTGCTCGATATGTCGATGCGGATGCGGTGGCCTTTCTTGAAGATGTTCGACGTGGGATAGAGCTTGATCGCCACGGGATAGATCTTGCCCGGCTCCATGAGCACCTCTTGCTCCAGTGACTCGCGGAAACGCATCCGAGCGATGCCATCGCCGATGTTGAGGTCGAAACCGCCGGGCCAGGCGGCACTGGGCGGGTAGACGTCGATCAGCTTGGCGGTGAAGTCGGTGTCGACTGCTGATGACGAAACCCACAACCACACCACCAGTTCGCCGGTCACCTCGAGATCCTCGGCCAGCGGTTCCGACTGGAACACGAGCACGTCGTTGCGCGCCGAGAGCGGCATCTTCTGCGGGAAGTTCCAGATATGTTCGCCGCTCCGCTGGTCCCATGCTCCCTGCAGCATGATCCCGTCGTTCGACGACGTGTTGCCGCCGATCGTCGGCACTGGATCCGCCGGATCGAACTGGAAGCTTGTCGCTCCACCTGCGGCCGCCGGTGGCTGAGTGCCGAGACCACCGCCAGGCGAGAGGTAATAATCCGTCGCCACTGCCCGCGCCAGCGGCCACTCGTTCTCGTCGCGCCAGAAACCGCCATGCTGGAGCCGCCCTTTCTCATCCTTGCCGCCGTCGCCCGATCCCATTACGAAGATCCGCACCTTGGTCCGGAACGGCTCGGCCTTGCCGACGCTGTTGTCGATTCCCTTGAGCCAGTGGTCGTACCACTCACGCCGCCACGCCAGGGGATCGGGAATCGCCGCGGCCGGACCGAAGTTCACCTGGCCATGCGCCGACTGCCCCTGCGCCCCGTGAATCCACGGGCCCATGATCAGGTACACCGGGCCGCGAATCGCTCTGGTCAGAGCCACGAAGTTGGCCGTGGTGTTGCTCGCCCAGGAGTCGTACCAGCCGCCCACAAGATACACCGGAATGTCCTTATACTGGTCGGGATAGTCGACGATGTTGTTCTGCCGCCAGAAGTCGTCGTTGATTCCGTGCCCCAGCGCTTCGACGAGCCACTCCTCGTACTCCGGCGCAAGCTTCAAGGGGGTGGTGCCCGCGCGAAGCGGCAGCCGATCGAGATACTTGAGCCGCTCGGCCGCCATTTCCTGGAGCACGGCGGCGGTGCCTGGATCACGGGCGTGGCGGCTGCCGCGGCCTGCGTTGAGCATGATCCAGTTCCAGAATCGCAGCTCAAACGCGCCGCCGTTGCGCATGCTCGCGTAACCAAGATTCGACATCGCGTCGACCGGGATGACCGTCGTTAGACGCGGGCTGCCCGACATCGCCAGCGCATGCTGGGTTCCGCCGACGTACGAGGTGCCAATCATGCCGATCTTGCCGTTCGACCAGCTTCGTCTGGCGATCCACTCCGCTGTGTCAAAGCCGTCGGGCCCGTCATCGACGAGCATGTGCCAGGTGCCTTCGGAATCGTAGCGCCCGCGAGTGTCCTGAAAGACCACCGCGTAGCCGTGCCGGGCGAAATAGCGGCCGTCGGAGTGCCCCTTCTCCCCCTGCCCCTTGCTGTACGGCAACCGCATGAGAATCGTCGGCAATCGTTCGGCCACCGGCCTGCCATCCCTCGCCGGCAGATAGACGTCGGTCGCCAGCTTCACGCCGTCGCGCATCGGCACCATCACGTTGTGTTCGAATGTCACGTCGTACGGTCCGTCCGCCGCCGTCGACCAGGTTGCAGCGAGCAACAGGACCAGGATCGGGCTCATCACCGCCCGGATGCGAGCGGCGGTCCGCAGGGTAGCGATCGACATGATAGTAGCCTCCAAACGGGCAGATGGAGAGGTCGGCTTTCGATGCTGCATCGTACGCTGACGGAGCACCGCCGCACAAGTCGCCAGCAACGTCCTGCAACCACCGGCTCGGCCCGGTTCCGCCGGAGATCGTTCGAGCCTATTTCGCCTGCTTTCGGCCGCCTTTTCTGCCCGGCACCGGCCGCTGCTGGCGGACGGCGGCAACGTAGTTGGGATTGTCGGCCTGCCCGGTGATCTCGTATAGAAACCGGCTGGGGATCGTCGGCCGGTCCTTGCCCCATTTCTTGCGGCTGAGGGCCAGCGAGAGGGTGAGCCGCCGCTGCGCACGGGTGACGCCGACGTAGCACAATCGCCGCTCCTCGTCGATCGCCGAATCATCGCCCTCGATCGAGCGGCGGTGCGGCAGGAACCCTTCCTCCATCCCCACCAGGTAAACCTCGGCGAACTCCAGTCCCTTGGCCGCGTGCAGCGTCATCAGGGCAACGGCGTTCCGTTCCAACTGTTTTTCCTTGTCGTCGCTGTCGTCGTTGCTTCCCAAGGCGATGTCTTGGAGGAATCCGGCCAATGTCGGCGCCTCGGCTCGCTTCACGTAATTCGCCGCCGCGTTGACGACCTCCTCCACCGAGTTCCAGCGGGCCTGCTGCTCTTCGGCATCGGGATAAAGTCGGGCAAGCTCAGCGCGGTAGTTGATCTCGGTCAACAGCTTGGTCACCAGGTCGGGAAGCGGCTTCTTATGGAGTTCGGCGTGGAAATGGTGGACCAGCGACTGGAAACCGTGAATGCCGCGAAGGGCCGGACCCGGCACGTTGCCCAGCGAGGCAGCCTGAGGCAACAATTCCCAGACGGGGATTCCGCGGCGGACAGCCTCCTCCACGAGTCGCGTGGCCGTCGTCTGACCGATGCCGCGCGGCGGCGTGTTGATCACGCGTAACAGCGAGACCTCGTCGCGCGGATTCGCCAGCACCTTGAGATAGGCGATGATGTCGCGCACTTCCTTGCGGTCGTAGAACGACTGACCGCCGACGAGTACGTAGGGCACTTTTGCCCGCCGCAGTTCCATTTCGAACTGCCGCGGTTGCTCATTGGTGCGGAAGAGGATGGCGATGTCGCGCGGCTGCCGTTTCGTGGTGCGGATCCGCGACTGGATCTCGTCAACGATCGTCTTGGCTTCTGTCTCCTCATCGGGAAGCTGTACGATCCGCGGGGGCTCGCCGCGGACCACCGCGCGGAGGATCTTGCCGTGCCGAACCTTGTTGAACGCGATCAGACGGTTGGCCCAGGCGACGATCTCCTGGGTCGAACGGTAGTTCATCTCCAGGCGAACCACCCGTGCCTCCGGCCAGTCCTCCTTGAACCGCAGGATGTGGGTGACCTCGGCGCCTCGCCAGCCGTAGATCGACTGGTCATCGTCTCCCACCACGCACAGATTGCGATGGCCGGCGGCCAGGGCTTTGACGATCCGATACTGGCTGGCGTTGGTGTCCTGGTACTCGTCGACCAGGAGATGGTCGAAGCGGCCGGCCTCCTCGCGGCGGACGTCGGGGAAGCGTTCGAAGAGTTCCTCCGTGAGCAGGAGCAGATCGTCGAAATCGACGGCACCGGAAGCCTTGAGCGTCTTCTGATAGCGTCGGTAGGCCGCCGCGGCAAGATGCTCCTTGTCGGTCTCGGCGAGGGTGGCTGCGCGGTCGGGACGGATCGAGGCGGTCTTCCAGCGGCTGATGAAGTAGATCAAGTCGCCCGGCCGAAGCAGCGCGTCGGCGACTCGGATCTCGCGAAGTGCCGACCGGGCAACGCTCTCTTGGTCGCCGCGATCGTAGATGGCAAACTGGCTCGGATATCCCAGGTGGTTGATATGTCGCCGCAGGACGCGAACGCAGAGCGAGTGGAACGTGGAGATCTCCGGTTTGTCGTCCCGCTTCTTCTTGCCGATCAGCCCGGCTACCCGCTGCTGCATCTCTGCGGCCGCCTTGTTCGTGAAGGTCACCGCCAGAATGCGATTCGCTTTTGTACCGTGACGGATCAGCCGGGCGATGCGATAAGTGACGACACGCGTCTTGCCGGTACCGGCCCCAGCGAGCACCAGCAGCGGACCGCGAAGCGTGCTCACCGCTTCGAGTTGGGCGGCGTTCAGATCCATCTGACGGGGCGGTTTCCAACGCTGGAGGCAGACGCGAGACGGCGTCGAGACATGGGGGAAGCCGTCGATCATACGGCGGTCGTCGCGGGGTTGAAAGGGGATGGCCATATCCCCTCGCCGGAGCCGCCAGGATGAACTGCGGCTTGGGGCCCCGGCAAAACGCGGCGGGGAGCGTCGAACGGCATTCGCCCAGCGAGTAGAATAGGCCGGACGGCAAACGACACCATTTCGCAATTCGAGGAGACCAGGCTATGGCGCTGCGGTCTTTGCTGTGCGCATTCGTGCTGTCGATCGTGTGCGGTCCGACAGCCATAGCTGACGAAAATCCGACGTGGAAGGCCGGCGTCGCCGCGGCGAAGATCACTCCGAGCGAGCCACTCTGGATGGCTGGCTACGCCGCCCGGACACGGCCAGCCGACGGCGCAACCCACGATCTCTGGCTCAAGGCGCTCGCCCTCCAGGCCGCCGACGGCCGACGGGGAGTCTTCGTGACTTCCGATTTGCTGGGTTTCCCGGGTGCGATGTCGGAGAAGATCTGCCGCGAGTTGGAGAGCCGCTGCGGATTGAAACGCGATCAGATCATGCTGACCGCCTCGCACACCCACTCCGGGCCGGTACTCAAGGATGCCCTGTATGACATCTACCCGCTCGACGACCAGCAGCGGCAATTGATTGACTCATACTCCGCCGAGCTTGAGCGAACCGCCGTCGCGACCGTCGAAAAGGCATTGGCTGAGATGACCCCCGCAACTCTGTGGACCGGCGAGGGACAGGCCGGTTTTGCCGCCAACCGGCGCAACAACCGCGAAGCCGACGTGGTTCGCATCCGGCAGGAGGGAGGTGAGACGAAGGGCCCCTCGGATCATCGCGTGCCGGTGCTGGCAGTACGCGGCCCCGACGACAGCTTAAGGGCGGTTGTGTTCAGTTACGCCTGCCATGCCACGACGCTCGACGGCTACCATTGGTGCGGCGACTATCCGGGTTTCGCCCAAATCGCGGTGGAGAGCGCTCATCCGGGTACCGTGGCCATGTTTCATGCCGGTTGCGGAGCCGACCAGAACCCTTTGCCTCGCCGATCGATGGAGTTGTGCCGGCAGTACGGCGAGGAACTGGCGAAGTCGGTAAACGGCGTGCTCGAGCAGCCGCTGCACGGCGTCGGTCCACAGCTTGCGACTGCCTGGGAGACGATTGACATGCCATTCGCCGAGCGTCCCGACCGGGCCAAACTGGCCGAGACCGCGTCGAAGGGTGGATATGTCGGCCGCTGGGCCGATCGCCTGTTGGCGGAAATCGACAGCGGCAAGACACTGGCGACGAGCTACCCCTATCCGGTGCAGCTCTGGAGACTGGGCGAAGAGCAGTTGTGGATCGCGATGGGAGGCGAAGTGGTAGTGGACTACGCGCTCCGTTTTGCGAAAGAGCATGGATCCAACACCTGGATAACCGGCTACTCCAACGACGTCATGGCCTATATACCCTCGCAGCGAGTCTGGCAGGAAGGCGGATATGAAGCGGGGGCGTTCGCCGTGTATGGTCTGCCGGCCGAGACCTGGACGCCGGACATAGAAGAGCGAATTTCCGCTGCCGTGGGGCGGCTTGTCTTGCAGGTGAAATAATCCACCGAAAGCCGGCTAAATTCCGGAAAATTTGCGTAGCGGCCCCCCATATTGTACCAAGCTTTCCACTACCCTATACTGGCGGCGTCAACCAGCCCGAGTGCAGGTATCGACGCGAGGCGAACCCGTTTCGGGCGATGCGTGGTCGCGAGACGAGGAGTGGTTACGATGCCGCAGGGTGTGATTAAGAAGATCGTTTTGGATCGCGGATTCGGATTCATCTCCGGGAACCCCGAGGACGTGTTCTTCCATCACTCGACCGTCGAGGGGCACCGGTTCGACGACCTCCAGGAAGGGCAGAGCGTCGAATACGACCTGGAGACAGGCGAGCGGAAGCGTCAGGGCAAAGGGCCCCGTGCCGCATCGGTCCGCGTGGTTGAGTCGGCGGTGACGTAGCCACAGCGACGCGCCCAACGCGCGCATGGACAATCGCCTGACAGCGCGGGATGTGAGCGAGGCCATTCGCATTGGCGAAAGGCCGATGGGTGTTGTGGAGCGCGCTCGATCCGCCTCTCAATCGAGCATCACGTCGGCGAACTCGCTGCGCAGTGCTTCAAGGGCTTGCTGGCCTTTGTCGCCGGCGACGACCACGTTCACCAGCATCTCGCTGGTGTTGATCATCTCGATATTGATGCCGGCCTTGGCCAGCGACTGGAAGAGTCGGCTGGCGACGGCAATGTGGGTTCGCATGCCGATGCCGGCAACGGAGAGTTTGGCCACGCGGGGCGAGCTGGTCGGCCGCGGGCCGCTGAGCCCCTCGGCGATCCGTTCGGCCACGGCCACGCTCTTTGCGAGATCCGCGGCTGGCACGGTGAAGCTGATATTGGCCCGGCCTTCGCTGCCGACGCTCTGCACGATCATATCGACGACAACGCCGTTCTCAGCGATTTCATCGAATACCTGAGCGGCGAGGCCCGGCGTGTCGGGGATACCCTTGAGCGTCACGCGGGCCTGAGATTCGTCCAGCGTGATGCCGCTGATGAACAGGCTTTCCATCCCCCGCAGGCGTTTGACCAGTTCGTCAGTGCTGGCGGCGCGAGCCGGCTTGGCCGATGGTTCCTTCACTTCTGCAGGGGCCTCGTCCAGCCGAAACGTCTCGTGAACGGTTCGCAGCGCCTCGACGCCGTGGCTCCGCTCCACCACCACCGAGATCTTGATCTCGCTGGTGGTGATCATGAGGATGTTGATGCCTTTCTCGGCCAGCGCGCGGAACATCTTGTCGGCCACACCGGGTTGAGTCGCCATGCCGAGGCCGACGATGGAGACTTTCGAGACGTCGTCGTCGTAGGTATAGCCCGCGGCACCGAGTTCCTTGACCGCCTGATCCACCGCCTTGAGCGTGGTCGGCAACTCATCGCGGGAGACTGTGAAGGAGATGTCCGCGTGGCCGTCTTCGGCCACGTTCTGCACAATCATGTCGACGGCTATATTCTTGTCGGCCACTTTCTGAAACACGTCCATTGCCGCGCCTGGCCGGTCCGGGACGCCGAGCACGGTCACACGAGCTTCATTCTTCACCAGGGCCGCCCCGCAGACCGGCTGATCGGCGGCTTCGGGATCGGCCACGATCATGGTGCCGGTCATATCGCTGAAGCTGCTGCGGACGTGGACTGGTACGTTAAATTTCTTGGCGAATTCAATTGACCGATTGTGCATCACACCGGCGCCGGCGCTGGCCAGTTCGAGCATCTCGTCGTAGCTGATCTGCTTCACCCGGCGTGCCTCGGGCACCAGCCGTGGGTCGGTCGTGTAGATACCGTCGACGTCGGTGTAGATCTCACAGGCCTCGGCGCCGAGCGCGGCCGCCAGAGCCACGGCCGTGGTGTCGCTGCCGCCGCGGCCGAGGGTGGTGATGTCCTGTTCCTCGGTGATTCCCTGAAACCCGGCGGCGATGACAATTTTGCCGCCATCGAGCGCCTCACGGATGCGGCCGGCGGTGATCGAGCGGATGCGAGCCTTGGTATGGGTCCGGTCGGTTACGATGCCCATCTGCGCGCCGGTCATGCTGATGGCCTGATGCCCGAGCGAGTGGATCGCCATCGCCATCAGGGCCACGCTCACCTGCTCGCCGGTGGCCAGGAGCATGTCCATTTCGCGCGCCGGCGGCTCGTCGGTGATCTGCCGAGCCAGGTCAACGAGGACGTCGGTGGTATGGCCCATCGCACTGACGACCGTCACCACTTGGTGACCTTCCTTCTGGGCGCGGATGGCCTTGCGGGCCGCCGCCAGGATCTTTTCGCTGTCCGCAACGCTGGTGCCGCCAAATTTCTGTACGAGGATCGACATGACACGAAACACTGGGTTAAAGGAGCGATCGAGCAATCATCAGGACTCGGATCGGCCGAGGAAGTGCGACATCAGCCTCCAGCCCTCGTCGAACACCAGTTCGGAGCGGGCGGCGGTTAGGTCGTCGTAGGCGCTCAACGCATCGGGCGCAACACCGGCGCCGGCGATCGCAAACGGCACATAGCCGTGGCTGTGGGTCTTGGTCCGCAACGGAGTCGGATGGTCGGGTGAGACCAAGATTCGACCTACGCCATTCGCGGCGATTGCCTGCCAAAGCGGCGCGACAATGTGGCGGTCGATCTCTTCCAGGGCCTTGATTTTCGCTTCCAGGTCGCCTTCGTGAGAGGCTTCGTCAGTGGCCTCGACGTGAACGCACACCAGATCGTAGTTCGCGAGCGCGTCGACGGCGTAGCGACCCTTGGCGGCGTAGTCGGTGTCGGTGTAGCCGGTGGCGCCGGGAACTTCGATACGCTGCCAGCCCAGAAGCACCGCCAGACCGCGAAGCAGGTCGACCGCGGTGATCATCGCTCCCCGCACGCCGAAGCGATCGGCGAAGGTGGGCAGGCGCGGCGTGCTCCCAAGGCCCCAGAGCCAGATGTTCGTTGCCGGCAGTTTGCCCTGCTCGCGCCGGGCTATGTTTACCGGATGATTGGCGAATTCGGCGACGCTTTCACCCATCAGGCGATTCAACAGGTCGCTGCCCGGGCCGCGGGGATAAGCGTCCAGGACCGGGCGATCGGTCAGGTCGTGGGGCGGTATCGTTCGCGAGTCGGGTGAAAACGGAGCCGGCTGGCCCTTGCCTCGGTAAATGAGCAGGTTGCGGTAGCTCACACCGGCATGGAATTCGAGTTGTTCGCTGCCGAGCCGTTGCTGGCACGCGGCAATCAGTTGGGCGGCCTCATCACTTGAGATGTGCCCGGCGGTGAAATCGCGCATGATCTGGTCTTGGATCGTGACCAGATTGCAGCGGATGGCCCAGTCGTCGGGACCAAGCTCAATCCCTTGGGCGGCGGCCTCCAGGGGCGCTCGGCCGGTGAAGTGCTCCAAAGGGCTGTAGCCCAGGAGGCTCAGGTTGGCTACATCCGAACCGGGCGGCAGCGAGACGGGTACGTTGCTTGAGCGGCCGACCACGCCTGCCGCGGCCACTGCGTCCATGGCTGGCAGATGGGCGGCTTCCAGGGGCGTTTTGCCGCCAAGCGCTTCCTGTGGCTCGTCGGCGCATCCATCGGGAATGACGATCGCGTATTTCATCAGCAATCCCTGATCCGCATGCAGACCGTGCCAGGGCGGACGCTGGCGTGCCCGCCAATGGCCCTGAGCGCATCGCGAACGCCGCCCTCGGGCGCCGTGTGGGTCATGATCACCAACGGCACGATACCGTTGGCTTCTTCGTCGGTCTCGTGCTGGATGACCGAGGCGATCGAAATCTCGTGCCGCCCGAGGATGCCGGCAATCTCGGCGAGGACTCCGGGACGGTCTTCGACGTGGAATCGCAGGTAGAATCGCCCGGGAACTGTCGCGGGGTCGCGAAGGACGACGGACGTTTCCTTTTCGCGGCACCAGAGGTTGAGCGTCTGGAAAGTAATCGAGGTCCTTCCCACCAGCGTATCGATCACGTCGGCGACAACCGCGGAAGCAGTGGGCATCTGCCCCGCGCCGAGGCCGTGGAAGAACACCCGACCCACCGCATCGCCGACGACTTCAACGGCATTGTAGGCCCCGCGGACTTCTGCCAAGGGTGTGCCGTGGCGGACGAGCGTCGGCGAAACGTGCAGCTCCAGTCCTTCGGGTACATGGTTCGCGACGGCGAGCAACTTGATGCGGTAGCCTAGTTCCTGCGCGTAGTGCAGGTCTGCCAACTCCACCGTGTCGATCCCAGCGCGGGGAATCTGCTTCCAGTCGATCCGTGCACCGCAGGCGAGATGGGCGAGGATCGCCAGTTTCTGGGCGGCATCGCTGCCGTCGACGTCCATCGCCGGATTCGCCTCTGCATAGCCGAGCCGTTGCGCTTCGGCGACCGCCGCCGAGTACTCGGCTCCTTGCTCTTCCATCTGGGTAAGGATGAAGTTGCTCGTTCCGTTAAGAATCGCGTGGATGCTTTGGATTCCGTTGGCAGCCAGCGACTCGCCGATCGCGGCGATGATGGGGATGCCGCCGCCGACAGCAGCTTCGAAAGCAATGGAACGCCCGAGCTTCCGCGCCTGAGCGAACAGCTCTTCACCATGTTCCGCCAGCAATGCTTTGTTGGCGGTCACCACGTTCTTGCCGCTCGCGAGAAGCTGAAGCACGATAGACCGGGTGGGATTCACTCCCCCTACCAGCTCGACAGCCACTTCGATCTCCGGATCGTTCAGGACGTCGGAGAGCTCTTGGGTAAGGAGGCCGGACGGCAGGCCAACATTCCGGACTCGATTCAGATCCTTATCCACTACTCTGACTAATTCTACCTTGCGCCCCACGCGGCGGGAGATTCGGTCTGCCTGCTCGACCAACAGCCTCGCGGTGCCGGAGCCAATGGTGCCGAAACCGACAATCGCGACCTTCGCCGTCTTCATGGGTGGACCCGGCTCCCGTTCAGTGGTGCCAATCGAATCCGTTATGGTAGGTCACGCGGGCGGGGGCCGTCAAGCGTGGACTAGACCGACTTGCAGGACCCGCGATGGCCGTGATACTTATGGCATCCGGCCTGGCGCTGACGCTACAACTGAGAGTCCTGCGCAGCCGGAAGTTCACCCCGCAGATCGATTTGTCAGCCCGAGGAGCCCCGATGGATGCTGATGCCCGCGCTTTCTTCGAACAGGTATTGGAGACGCCCAGCCCGTCGGGTTATGAGAGCCCGCTCCAGCAACTCGTTCGAGGCTATGCGCAGCAGTTTGCCGACGAAGTCCTCACCGACGTGCACGGCAATGTGATCGCGGTGCGCAATGCCGGGGCAAGCCGGAGAGTAATGCTGGCCGGCCACTGCGACCAGATTGGTCTTTACGTGCAATACGTCGACACTGAGGGGTTCGTCTACGTCCAGGCACTCGGCGGCTGGGACACGCAGATCCTGTTGGGCCAGCGGATGACTGTCTGGGGCCGCCAGGGACCGGTGACAGGCGTTATTGCGCGGAAGGCGATCCATCTGCTTACGGAGGACGAGAAGAAGCAGGTGCCCAAGCTCAAGGACATGTGGCTGGATATTGGCTGCAAGAGCCGGGAAGACGCCGAGGGGCTGGTTCGTGTGGGCGATCCGATCACGCTGGAGTTGGTCTCCCGCGAGCTCCGAAACGGCCTGATGGCTTCTCCAGCCATGGACGACAAGTGCGGGATGTGGGTGGTTCTGGAGGCACTGCGGCGAGTCGACGCAGGCAGACTTCAGTGGGCTGTCTACGCGGTGTCGACCGTTCAGGAGGAGGTCGGCTTACGCGGCGCCAAGACGAGTGCCTACGGTATCGATCCGGAGGTGGGCATCGCCGTTGACGTAACCCACGCTACCGACAGTCCGACCATGGACAAGAAGCAGGATGGCGATGTGGCGCTGGGCCGCGGTCCGGTGGTCTACCGCGGTCCGAACATGAATCCGAAGCTGGTGGAGCGTTTGATCGAAGCGGCCGGTACTCACCAGATTCCGTACCAGCTTGGCGCAAGCGGGCGCCCGCCCGGCACCGACGCTAATGTCATCCAACTCAGCCGCGCTGGAGTCGCCACCGGACTGGTAAGCATTCCCAATCGTTACATGCATAGCCCGGTGGAGGTGATCTCGCTGGAGGACATCGATCGGGCCGCCGATCTGCTGGCGCGGACGATCGAGGATCTGCCCGGCGATTTCGACTTCACCCCATAACCAGCGCGGGATGAGGGTGCTATCCGTGGCTGCATCGGGGGCCGATTGCGTCACTGCACGCTCTTACCCGCCCGACTGCCTTCTGGCTGCCAAAATGGCACCGTGGCTCGGGTCGGCGTTTGACACAACTCCGGGTGCGATTCGGCAATGCTGACGCAAGTCGTTGCGTCCCATAATATTAGCGTGACGATACCCCGTTGGCACGCTGCTTGCGAAATACGGCGACAAATTCGGCCTCGGCTGTCAAACTCGGTCGGAGGTCAAGGGGATCTCGCAGGCAAGCTATCGCCCAGTTGGGCCACGTCGGCGTGGCCATCGTCGGGCGCAGTCGTCTCGCCAACAACAGGAGGAATCCGCTGTGGCAAAACAGATGGTCTTTGAGGACTCGGCCCGGAAGCAATTGGCCGCCGGGGTGAGCAAGCTGGCGCGGGCCGTATGCACCACGCTCGGTCCCCGCGGCCGGAATGCCGTGTTGGACAAGGGCTGGGGTTCGCCAAAGGTGACGAAGGACGGTGTGACCGTAGCCGAGGATATCAGTCTTGACGACCCCTACGAGAACCTTGGCGCCCAGTTGGTGAAAGAGGCGGCCAGCAAGACTAACGACGTGGCCGGGGACGGCACCACCACGGCGACGGTACTCGCCGAGGCGATCTACCGTGAAGGCCTGAAGATGGTTGCCGGCGGGGCCGACCCGATGGCCTTGTCGAGAGGCATTCATAAGGCCAAGGACGCTGTCGTCGAGAACATCCGCAAGATGGCATCGTCGGTCGACGAGAAGAGCAAGAAAGAGATCGCCCAGGTGGCGACCATTGCCGGCAACAACGACCCATCGATCGGCACCGTGCTGGCCGACGCCTTCATCAAGGTGGGCAAGAACGGCGTCATCACGGTCGAGGAAGGGCGGCAGAGCGAGACGTACGTCGACGTTGTCGAGGGCATGCAGTTCGATCGCGGCTACCTCTCCCCGCATTTCGTCACCGACCAGGAAGATATGAGCGTTGAGTTGGAGAACTGCCTCGTGTTGGTGCACGAGGAGAAGATTTCCAACGCGCGCACGATGGTTCCCTTGCTGGAGGCTGTGAGCAAGGCCGGCAAGCCGCTGTTGATCATTGCCGAGGACGTCGAAGGTGAGGCGCTGGCCACGCTGGTGGTCAACAAGATGCGCGCCATTCTGAATGTCTGTGCGGTGAAGGCGCCGGGATACGGCGACCGCCGCAAGGCGATGCTGGGCGACATCGCGACCCTGACTGGAGCCCAGGCGATCTTCAAGGATTTGGGAGTCTCGCTGGAGGCGATTAAGCTCAGCGATCTGGGCCAAGCCAAGAAAGTGATCGTTACGGCCAACGACACGACGATTGTCGGCGGCGCCGGCAAGAAGGACGCAATCGAAGGCCGAGCCGAGCAGATTCGCCGCGAAATCGAAACCACCACGAGCGACTACGACCGCGAGAAGCTCCAGGAGCGGTTGGCCAAGCTCGCCGGAGGCGTGGCGCAAATCAATGTCGGCGCCGTCACTGAGACGGAGATGAAAGAACGAAAAGCGCTGCTGGAAGACGCTCGTGCGGCGACCCAGGCGGCGTTGGAAGAGGGAATCGTGCCGGGCGGCGGCGTGGCGCTGTTGCGCAGCACAAAGGTAATTGACAAGCTGGAACTGCAGGGGGATGAAGCCCTCGGCGCGCAGATCGTGAAGAACGTGCTGGATGTGCCGTTGCGGGCGATCGCCGAGAACGCGGGCCAGTCCGGCGCCGTGGTCGTTAATCGCGTGCGCCAGATGAAGGGCAAGAACGATGGCTACGACGCGGAGAAGGACCAGTACGGCGACTTGGTGGAGGCCGGAGTGATTGATCCTGCCAAGGTCGTGCGATCCGCGCTGCAAAACGCCGCCAGCGTCGCCTCGCTCCTGCTGACCACCTCGTGCCTCGTGACCGACGTGCCCAAGGAAGAGGAGCCAGCCGGCGCGCCGGGCGGACACGGCGGCCACGGAGACATGGGTATGGGAGGAATGGGTGGCATGGGCGGAATGGGGGGCATGGGTGGCATGGGAGGATTCTAATCCCGTTGACGGCCAGTTACCTGAATTTCAAGCACAACTTCACATCGACTAGACCAGAGGAACCTGACCATGGCGAAGGACCTGAACTTGAAGCCGTTGGACGATCGGATTGTGGTCGAGCCTGTTGAGGCCGAAGAGATGACGGCCGGCGGCATCGTGCTTCCCGACTCGGCGAAAGAGAAGCCGCAGCGCGGCACCGTGCTGGCAGTGGGCCCGGGCAAGCTGCTCGACAACGGGGAACGCGGAGCCCTGTCCGTGGCGATTGGAGACGAAGTGATCTACGGCAAGTATGCCGGAACGGACATCGAGATCGACGGGCGCGACGTGAAGATCCTCCGCGAAAGCGACGTCTTGGCCAAGGTGGTCAAGTAAGACCGGCGGCTTCCTACTGAACCGGAACCATCAGGACATACAAGGATACTTGAACCGTGGCTAAACAACTGTTGTTCGAGGAACAAGCCCGGAGACGAATGCTCCGCGGCGTCGACATCCTGGCCGACGCGGTCGCGGTGACGATGGGCCCGACGGGCCGGAACGTCATCGTCGACAAGTCGTTCGGCGGACCGACCGTCACCAAGGACGGCGTGACGGTGAGCAAGGAAATCGAGTTGGAAGACCGCTTCGAAAACATGGGCGCCAAGCTCGTCAACGAGGTGGCGTCGAAGACTTCTGACGTGGCCGGCGACGGGACGACAACCGCCACCGTGCTGGCGCGGGCGCTGTTCCGCGAGGGGCTGCGGAACGTGACCGCCGGCAGCAACCCGACCGCGATCCGCCGGGGAATCGACAAGGCGGTGGACGCGGCGATCGGGCATCTTCAGTCGATGGCTCGCAAGGTCACCGGCAAGGATGACATCGCCAGCGTGGGCGCCATCAGCGCTAACAACGACAAAGTGATCGGCAATCTGCTGGCCGACGCCATGGAAGCCGTGGGCAAAGACGGCGTGATCACGGTCGAGGAGGGCAAGACTGCCGAGACGACTTACGAGGTCGTCGAGGGCATGCAGTTCGACAAGGGGTATCTCTCGCCCTACTTCATCAACCGCACGCCGGAAATGGACTGCGTGCTGGAGAACGCCTACATCCTCATCCATGAGAAGAAGATCAGCAACCTGCGCGATCTGATTCCGCTGCTGGAGAAGACCAGCCAGAAAGCGGCGCCGCTGCTGATCATCGCCGAGGACGTCGACGGCGAAGCGCTGACGGCGCTGGTGGTCAACAAACTCCGCGGTGTCCTGAACGTGTGCGCCGTCAAGGCGCCCGGTTTCGGCGACCGCCGCAAGGCGATGCTGGGCGATATTGCCATCCTCACTGGCGGCACCCTGATCAGTGAAGACCTGGGGATCAAGCTCGAGAACGTGACGCTCGAGCAGCTTGGCCGGGCCAAGAAGATTACCGTCGACAAGGACCACACCACGATCGTCGAAGGCGCCGGGAAGCGCGAAGATATCCAAAGCCGCATCCAGCAACTGCGCCGCATGATCGAGGACACCGACAGCGATTATGATCGCGAGAAGTACCAGGAACGGCTGGCGAAGCTGGCCGGCGGCGTGGCCGTGGTCAAGGTCGGGGCCAGCACCGAGGCCGAGATGAAGCAGAAGAAGGCCCGCATCGAAGACGCGCTGCACGCCACCCGTGCAGCGGCCGAAGAGGGCGTGCTTCCGGGCGGCGGCGTGGCGCTGTTGCGGTGCCGGGCGGCCGTCGAGAAGATCCGCGGCAGCGCCCGGGGCGACGAGAAAATCGGTGTCGACATCATTCATCGCGTGCTGACGAAGCCGCTGGAGCAGATTGTCGACAACACCGGTCTCCAGGGCGCGGTCGTGGCCGACGAAGTGGCCGGGAAGTCCGAGAATGTCGGCTTCGACGCCAACAGCGGCCAGTACGTCGACATGTTCAAGGCGGGCATTATCGACCCGCTCAAGGTGGTCCGGACGGCCCTGCAGAACGCCGCCAGTATCGCCGGACTGATGCTGACCACGGAGACGCTAGTCACCGACCTCAAGAAGGAGGACAAGGACAAGCAGCGGGTGGAGGGAAGCGTCCGCTGAACGGGCCGCGTACGCCGGTCGGATCGGCGTGGTGAACGTGGCTAACAAGCATTCCACCGGGCCACCCTGCACGCCAGGGTGGCCCGTTTCTTGCACCCTCGCCAGGAGGGGCTGAGTACGAGCCGCCCGGGCATGGTACAATTGCTGGTTTCGAGCAACGAGCTTCTTCACTAACCATGTCGACCATGGCCGGAAAACGCGATTACTACGAGATCCTCGGGGTCTCGCGGACGGCCTCGGAAAAGGAGATCTCCGAGGCCTACCGGAAACTAGCGCTGAAGTACCATCCGGACCGTAGCCCGGGCGATGAGGAGGCGGTCGGCAGATTCAAAGAGGCGGCCGAAGCCTTCGAGGTGCTGAGCAAGTCCGACAAGCGGGCCCAATATGACCGTTACGGGCATGCCGGTCTGGCCGGGGGCGCGCCGCAATTCCAGGACGTCTCGGACATCTTCGACGCCTTCGGCGACATGTTCGGCGAAGGGTTGTTTGGCGACTTCTTCGGCGGCGGTCGGCGCGGCCGACGCGCGCGGCGCGTGCACCGGGGAGCGGACGTCCAGTGCGAAGTATTGCTGGAACTCCGCGAAGCGGCCCAGGAAACCACAAAGACAATCGAGTTCGAGCGACACGCCCAATGCCCCACGTGCAGCGGCACGGGGGCGAAACCTGGCACCCATCCGGAGCGCTGCCAGTACTGCGGCGGCGCGGGGCACGTCGTGCAGCGGGCGGGCATCTTCTCGATGCAGTCAACCTGCCCGTCGTGCCAGGGGCGAGGCACGGTGATTCGCGAGGCCTGCCAGAAATGCCGCGGCGTGGGGTTCGTCGGGGAACGCGTCACGCGGGAAATCACGATTCCGGCAGGCGTTGACACCGGCACGCGGCTGCGGCTGCAAGGAGAAGGCGAGCCGAGTCCCGACGGCGGACCCCGCGGCGACTGCTATGTGTTTATCCGCCTGACCGAGCATCCGCTGTTTCACCGCGACGGGCATGACCTGGCGTGCCAGGTGCCGATCCATTACGCGCAGTTGGCTCTTGGGGCGACCATCCAGGTACCGACACTCGATGGACCGGAAGATCTCACTATTCCACCGGGCACGCAGAGCGGCGAGGTCTTCCGCCTTCGCGGCCGCGGGATGCCCAGCCCCCGCAGCCGGAGCCGCGGCGATCTGCTGATCCAGGTGTACGTCGAGGTGCCCAAGAAACTGGATGAACGGCACGAACGGGTGCTGCGGGAGCTGGCTGAAATTGAAAACACCAACGTGACTCCGGCGAGGACGAGTTTCTTCAGCAAGCTCAAGGATTATTTCCAGACGAGTTAGCGTGCATTGTGCGGTGGAGGATGAGAAGTGGCAGCCAATGAAGAACATGCCCGAATCGATCCCGCGACGCAGGCTTCGGAAGGGCCGCAGTCAGGCGGCGAGCCGACGGCGGAACAGGCGGCCGCCGATCAGCTCTTCCAGGACGCGGAGGGGGGCGAATTGGATCAACTTCGGGCCGATCTCGAGGAAATGAAGGACCGTGCCCTGCGGAGCCAGGCGGAGTTGGAGAACTACCGCAGACGAGTGGCGCGGCAGATGGATGAAGAGCGGCGCTATGCCGAGTTGCCGTTGGTGCACGACTTGCTTCCCGTGGTTGACAACATCCACCGGGCGATCGAGGCGGCCGAGAAGGCCGGGGAGGCGCCGGCACTGCTCCAGGGATTCCAGATGGTGGCGAGGCAACTCGAGGATGTGCTCGGAAAGCATCATTGCACTCGGATCGAGGCGCTCCACAAGCCATTCGATCCCCATCTCCACGCGGCGATCGCCCAGCAACCCTCACCCGAGTACGAGCCGATGACCATCGTGCTCGTTACCCAGGAAGGATACCTGCTCCACGATCGGGTCGTGCGACCGAGCCAGGTGATTGTGGCGGCGCCGGCTGCGGAGAGTTCCGGGGCGGCGCCGGGGGCCGATCCCGCCGCGTAGCGCGCCCAGATGTCACTTCTGATTCAGCACTCAAAGAGGCGACAGTTGTATGCCTACCTACGACTATAAATGCGACGCTTGCGACCATCAGTTCGAAACCTTCCAGTCGATCACTGCCGATCCGCTCAAGAAATGTCCGGAGTGTGGACGGTCGAAGCTGCGGCGGCTGATCGGTCCGGGCGCGGCGATCGTGTTCAAGGGTTCCGGCTTCTACCAGACCGACTACCGCAGTTCTTCGTACAAGAAAGCGGCGGCCTCGGAATCGAAACCGGAAAGCAGCGGCTCGAATGGCTCTTCTTCAACTGCAAAATCGGAGACGAAGAGCGAGACCAAGGCCGCAGCGAAAGAGTGATTCAGAGCCTCCTGCCTCAGTCTGCCGAGACCCCGTCGCGTAGCACTGTAGCACTGAGGAAGAACTTCGCGGACCTCGATGATGGCCGTGATCCGCTGCCCGATCTGTGAGTCTTCATTCAACCCGGACGAAAGCCCGGCGATGCCGTTCTGCAGTGTGCGCTGCAAGCAAGCGGATCTCCAGCGGTGGCTGACAGAAGGCTACGGTTTGCCGCTGGATCCGGAAGAAGAGGACCAGCCGGAACCCAACGGCGATACGGCACCGTCGTAGCGATTGCGGATCCTCCTACCGGCTTTCTTGCATCAACCGGGTGGGTTCGTATAATGCCGGACTGTGGCGGGTCCGGCCCTCGGCTCTTGTTCTGCAGCCGACCGCGCCTGGCTTGTTGGCCAGATGTTCGCTTGGAGCCGACTCGGCGCTGCCGAGTTGGAGGAGACTTCCGCGGGGACGCTTCCATGAGGGATAGTGATAGCGAGATGGTTCGGGAAATCGTCTGGTTCGACGTGTTTCCCTGGATGAACTTGTTTCGCTGTTTCCGACTGGCGCTCGAAACCCGGCTGATGTTCCTCGCGGCGGTGGCCGTGGTGCTGATGCTGAGCGGTTGGGCAGTGCTTGGCTATGTGTTCTCCGGAACGCCGGAGGTAGCGGACGAATTCGGTGGCGAGTATGGCTGCCCCTGGGTGTGGGCATCGCATCACGTCTCCGATCGGCCGGGGCTGCCTCCGCGGTTGGTTCCGGAGTGGCTTCAGCCGGCAACACGGCCGGCATTGGCGCGGAGCGAATCGTTCCTCGACCGGATGTGGGAGCCGATTCTCGGCACGTGGGAGCAACTGACGCGGCCGTTCCGCTGGGTGCTCCGACGGGGTGTGACGTTGAGCGAGGCGGTCTTTCTGCTGTTGTCGGGGTTATGGGGGCTGGCGGTCTGGTCGTTTTTCGGCGCGGCGATCACGCGGGTTGCCGCGGTGGAGTTTGCCACCGGCGAGCGCGTGGGCTGGAGCGCCATGCTCGGGCACGCGACACGGAAGTGGAGCGCGTATTTCTGGGCACCGCTAGCGCCGTTGCTCCTCGTGCTTGGCTTTGCCTCGCTGATCTGGATTTTCGGCTGGCTGTTGCGTGCGAACCTCGGGGTGCTTGTGGTGGGCACCATCTGGCCGCTTCTGCTCCTGGCCGGGCTGGCGATGGCGGTTCTGCTGCTGGGACTGGGATTCGGATGGCCCTTGATGTGGGCCACAATTAGCGCGGAAGGGAGCGACAGTTGGGACGCGCTGAGCCGCTCCTACGGCTACACTTTCCAGCGGCCGTTCCACTATTTCCTCTACGTGTTGCTGGCGGTCTTCGTCGGGATACTGTCATGGATCATCGTGTTCAACTTCGCGGCCGCGGTAATCTACCTCACCGAGTCGGCGGCGGCGTGGAGTGCTGGCGCAGAGCGTCTGGAGATGATCCGGTCGGGCTCGGAAGACCTGGGACCGTTGGGAATGGCCGGCGCCTGGCTGATGCGATTTTGGGGCCAGTGTGTGAAGATCTTCGCCGTCGGCTTCCTCTACAGCTTCTTTTGGACGGCGGCCACGGTGATGTACTTCCTGCTCCGCCGCGATGTTGATGCAGTGGAACTGGACGAAGTCTATCTGGAGGACGACGCCGAGCAACCCGCCCGGGGCTTGCCGCCGCTTAAAACCGACAGCGTCGGGGCCCCGGTTATCGACGATGGGGGAGCGGCCGATCCACCCGACGGAAAGTAAACCCGCGTCAGGCTGCGCCTGGGCCGCGGAAGCCGTCGTTGACCTGGATGGCGTCCAAGGTGGGAAGGATGAAGATCTTGCCGTCGCCGATCGTTCCCTCCGGGCCGGTGCGGGCCACATGGGCGAGTGCTTCCAATGTCCGTTCGAGAAAGTCGTCGTTGACTACGATTTCCAGAGCTATCTTCCGCAACAGCCGCGTCTTGTATTCCTGGCCCCGGTACAACTGGGTCCGCCCCCGCTGCTGACCGAACCCCTGGGCGTCGCAAACAGTCATCCGGGTGACTTCGATCTTCTGCAGGGCCTCGCGAACCGCCTTGAGCTTGGTCGGCTGGATGATCGCGATCACGGTCTTCATCAAACACCCTCCACCGCATCGATGCGGCCTGGTCAGATACAAGAACACAGATAGCATACCGCCCGCTTTACTTAGGGCCCAGCCGTCATGGATTTCCGAAGCGACCTCTCCGGCGTCCTGCGCGCCTATCCCGCCGACTGCCAGGCCGAGCAGGTCGAAGCACTTGGGGGGGCGGGTGGGTTCAGCGGTGCGGAGTTCTGGCGAGTTCAGACACTGCGGGGGGCATTATGTTTAAGACGCTGGCCTCGGGAACACCCGACGCGCGAGGGAATCGAATTCATCCACCTGGTGCTCGAGTACGCAACTCGGCGGGGGCTGAGAACTGTCCCGTCACCGATCCGGACACTTGCGGGAGCGAGTTGGGTATTCCAGGATGGCCACCTGTGGGACCTGTCGCCGTGGCTCCCGGGCGAATCGAGTTTTGAGCGCGAACCAAGCCGTGAGAAAGTCGAGGCGGGCCTGCTCGCGTTGGCCGAGTTTCACCTGGCAACAGCCGATTACCCTGCAACGGTGGGCGCCACGGGAGCAGCCCCGGGCATTCAGCGACGGCTTGCGAAGTTACGACTCTGGCTGGATGGTGGACTGGACGAATTGTCCGGGACCGTCGTGGACGGCGACTGGCCCGAGTTCGCCTCCCGGGCGCGCTCGATCCTCATTGAAGCTCGAAAGACCGCCCCTGCGGTTCGGGGGGCGTTGGAAAAGGTGGCCTCGCTGGTCGTGCCGCTTCAACCATGCATTCGCGACATCTGGCATGGCCACGTGTTGTTCGTCGGCAGCCGAGTCACTGGCTTAGTTGATTTTGGCTCACTCGAGGTAGAGAATGTGGCGACCGACATCGCCAGGCTGTTGGGGAGCATGGCTGGCGACCAAGCCGCGTGGTGGAACGCCGGTGTCGCCGCATACGGCGCCCTGCGGGGGCTGTCGCCCGGAGAGGCTTTGTTAGTAAGGGCTTACGACCTGAGTACTGTGGTGATGTCTGGCCTGAATTGGGTCGACTGGGTCTTCCGCGAGCGAAGACAATTCGCTGATCGGCCGGCGGTGATCCGACGACTGGATGGCATTGTCGAACGCATGCGGGTTCTGAGCCGTACCAGGAAAGGCCGAATATCGCGGTAACCCTACTTTAGGGTGGTGTTGGTGCGGTGAATGTAACGCCCGTCGCGTACGGCGCATCAAATCTTAGACTGGGCCGCAAGGCTTGAAATCGTGCCGTTCCGAGGGAATCGACGGGGAAGCCGGGCTGGCTCTGCCGGCGCCCGGTCGTCTATCATCCGGGACTGAATATCAGCACCAGAGGGAACTGACAGGGATGCAAACTCGGCTTTTCTATCTGGCGATTCTGGCTGCGTTGACGGGAATCGGCTGGGGCAGTGTCTCGCCGACGGCCAGTGCACAAGGACTGCTCGACGGGTTTGGAAGCCTGGGCGGGCAGGACAACCGCGAGCAGATTGTAACGCTGGAATCGCAGTTTACGCCTCCGGCGGGCGAACAACCAGGTCGATTGTTCATTAAGGCCAATATTAAATCGGGCTGGCACATCTACTCGATCACCCAGCCGTCGGGCGGTCCCGTTGCCACAAAGATCAAGTTGGGCGAATCGACTGCCTACCAGTTGGCGGGCGAATTCCGCTCCTCACCAAAGCCGGAAGTGAAGAAGGAACCGGCGTTCGACAACCTGGAGGTTGAGTCGCACTATGGCAGCGTGATCTGGCATGCGCCGTTGGCTCTGGCCCCCAGTGTCGATTCCGCAAAACTTCGGATCGAGGGGACGGTTCAGGCGCAGCCTTGCGATGCAAGCAGTTGCCTGCCGCCGCGGACTTTCACCTTTGTCGCCGCGGTCGGACCCGGCATGGCATTGCCGAAGGAGGACAAGGAAGAGCAGGATTCGGCTTCCGAACGAAGCGCGGCTGTTCCTCCGGTGGCCGCTCCTCAACCCCCAACAGGGACGCTGGAGGCTTTGCCTCCACCAGCGGTCGTCGCTGCAAAGCCGGACGAGTTGCCGTGGCGAGCGTTTTCCATGGCATCGTTTCAGCAAGCGGTCGGCCCGAAGTTCGATCCGGAGTTGATGCAGGCCAGCGTCCGCCAAAAGCGCGACGACGGGTCGATCGTGCAGATGATCGGATTGGCATTCGTCGGTGGGTTGCTGCTGAATCTGATGCCGTGCGTGCTGCCGGTGATCGGTCTGAAGATCCTGTCGTTTGTCGAGCAGTCGGGGCATGACCGCCGACGGGCCCTGGCGCTCAACGTGTGGTACGCCGCGGGGTTGATGGCAGTCTTTCTGCTTCTCGCGTCACTGGCGGTGGGTTTCAATCTTGGCTGGGGACATCTGTTCAAGTCGGCCGGCTTCAATGTGGCCATGGCCAGTGTCGTTTTTGTCATGGCACTGAGTTTTCTGGGAGTGTGGGAGATTCCCATACCGGGGTTCGTGGGCCACGGCCGGGCAATCGATCTGGCCGAGAAGGAAGGCTACAGCGGAGCGTTTGCCAAGGGCGTTCTGACCACCATCCTCGCCACACCCTGTACCGGTCCTTTCATGGGAACGGCCTTGGCGTGGGCGGTGAATCAACCGGCAGGGAACACGTACGCGGTGTTTGCCAGCGTGGGGCTGGGCATGGCCAGCCCATACATGCTCATCGGCGCATTTCCGGCGCTAATCCGCTTCCTGCCGCGACCAGGGGCATGGATGGACACCTTCAAGCAGGTCATGGGCTTCGTATTGTTGGGAACCGTCGTCTACATCTTCACGTTCCTGGAATCGACCTTCATCGTACCCACGATCGGCTTGCTGTTCGCTCTTTGGGGGGCGGCATGGTGGATTGGGCGGGTGTCTCCGGCCGCCGACCTGAACACAAAGGTTCGTGCGTGGGCCGGTGCCGCTGCGTTCGCCGGCGGTGCCTGGATCCTGCTCTTTCCGGGAATCGACGAATTCACCACGGGTCGGTTTGCCTTCAGCGGCGTTCGCGAGATTATGGAAGGGCGATCGGAACAACGTTTCCAGCGACAACTGAACACACTGCTGAGCGAACGCAGTCTGCAGCTTGTCGCCGCGGATGAGACCGCCGCCACTCCCTTCGCAGGCGAACAGACGGTATTACTCGACTTCACGGCTGATTGGTGCGCGACCTGCAAGACGTTGGAGGCCCAGGTGCTCAACACGCCGGAGATTCGCGAGAGTATTCAGAAGAACGGCGTGGTGATGATGCAGGCCGACTGGACGGACGAAGCGCCAGAAGTCACCCGGTTCCTCGACTGGTTCGGTTTCCGCCAGGTTCCCGTGGTGGCAGTCTTCCCGGCCGGGAATCCCAACAATCCGATCTGGTTCACCGGGTGGTACACGCAGCGCGACATTCTTGATGCACTTGTCAAAGCCGGACCGTCGGCCACCGCAGCGCCCACGACGATACTCACGGCAATGGGTGCCGGTCAATAAGCTGGTTCCGGTTCAGGACCAGATGAAGTAGAGCAGGAGGGGTGTTCCGTCTCAGGTCAGTCCGGAGCTCCCAGGAAGCCTTCGTGAAAGAACACGGGCTTATAACCTTGTTCGGTGACCCACCGAATCGCCGTGTCCAGACGTTGGGCATGGTCGGGGATGTAGTTGCGGTAGAACGACCAGAAGTACTGTTCATGGGTGAACAGGTCGAAGATCTCCGCCGTGTTCGGGTCGTGGATCTGCGGCTCAAGCGTGGGAACCGTTCGGTCGACCGGCACGTTGTTGCAGATGATATCCACCCGGGAGAAGACGATCCCCGTGGAGAAATCCATCCAAGCGTCGTGGCGCGAGAGATACTCTGAGACTACGTCGTCGAAGCGGTAGTTCACGTCATAGACGCCGTTGATCCTCGCGAAGTAGCCGCTGAGCGCCTTGACTCCGCGAGTCGTCAGCGGCTTCAGGGCCGATTGCCGAGTCATGCCCCAGTGGATGACTGTAGGCGGCGCGTACGTTTCCGGACCGGCGAAGCGATGGATTTCGTCGGCCACCAAGTCGAGGTCGGCCAGGAGTTTCTCCGCGGGCGCGTCCTGGTAGGGACGATCGGGATCATTAGCATGGGCGTGGAAAGCCAGCTTGAGCCACCCTGAGAGATCCTGCCACTGGCTGCGGTAGCGGTCGGGAAACTGCGGCAGGCTGAAGTCGTCGCCGGTCGTGTAGTAGATATTGACGGTGAATTTCACTCCGTATCGGGCGTGCAGGTCGCTCAGCATCTTGAGATACCAAGAGTCCAGGAGCGACCGGTAGTTCTTCTGCGCGATATCGCGAAGAAAGAAGCTGTTATCGTCGATCGAGAAGCGGTAGCGCGGGAAGGAATGGCGATCCCATCGCACTTTGACATGAGCCTCGCTTCGGCTGGCCTCGCCTTGGGCCACGGCCGTGATGTCGGTGACTTTGTCCCTGAGCACCACATCGGCAAAGTAACGGTCATTCTCACGCCGCGCAGGCTGGCCGTTGACCGTCACGCGATCACCACTTGGGGCGGTGCCCGAAACGCCGATCTTCAGGCCGCCATCGACCGCTTCGCCATGCCGCCGGTTGAGGACCGCGCCGGAAAAGGGTTCGGTGATCTGTATCGTGTCGTTCGGTTGGCTTGAAAAGGCGGCCATCGCGCAACGCGGAAAGGACTGGGACATACAACCGGCCACCGCGGCTGCCGCGGTCTGAACAAAATGGCGACGCTGGAGCATGCTGATTCTCCTGTTTCCAACACAATACTGCCGGCGGAGGGCGGGTGCAAGCGTGGCGGCGACGTCACTCGAACGGCTCCGGGCGGTGGCGACGTACCCGAAGTTCGGGGGCGCCAGCCGTCGTGACGGTGTGTCAGGAGTTGAAGACGACGCGGCGGGGGCCTTCCAAGGCGCGGCCGATCGGCCAGCTTTCCACACCGCAGGCAGCAAGCTGGCTGCGGATGCTCTCGGCAAAGAAGCGGCTGACAACGAGCACCATGCCGATACCCATGTTGAAGACGCGATCCATTTCAGCCTGGTCGACTTCGCCAAGTCGCTTGAGCCAAGTGAACACCGTCGGCACGGGCCAACTTCCGCGATCGACGACGATCTGCACGCCCTTGGGCACGATTCGCTCGAGATTCTCGCAGAGCCCGCCGCCCGTGATGTGTGCGATGCCGTGGACGACGTTCTTCACCGTGTAGTGGTTCAGCACGCTCCGCACTGGTCGGACGTAGATGCGCGTCGGCACCAGCAGGGCTTCACCGGCCGTCGTGCCGAGTTCCTCCACGAAGTCAGTGGGGCTGAGGCTGGCGATATCGAAGACGATTTTTCGGGCAAGGCTGAAGCCGTTCGAATGCAGCCCAGTCGAGGCCAGCCCGAGCACGACATCGTCGGGGGCGATACTCGCGCCGTTAATAAGGTTGGAACGATCGACCACCCCGACACAGAATCCGGCAAGGTCATAGTCACCGGGAGCGTAGAGATCTGGCAGAATGGCCGTTTCGCCGCCGATCAAGGCGCAATCGCTTTCGATGCACCCGGCGGCAACGCCCGCGACGATCTGCTCCAGAAGCGGTGGATCGTCTTTCGGCATGGCGACATAGTCGAGGAACAGCAGGGGTTCGGCGCCGCAGCAGAGGGCATCGTTGACGCTCATCGCCACCAGGTCGATGCCCACGGTGTTATGAACGCCCACCGCCGCGGCCACCTTCAGTTTCGTGCCGACCCCGTCGGTGCAGGCCACCAGCACCGGTTGGCGGTAGTTGCGGGCGAAGAGTGGGCTGGCGAAGTCCAATTGGAAAAGGCCCGCGAATCCTCCCTCCAGCGGCAACACACGAGGTGAGAACGTGCGATGGATCAACCGCGGCAGACGCTCCATCGCATCGCGATACTTTTCAAGATCCACGCCGGCGTCTTTGTACGTCGCTTTAGCCATAGGAACTCGCGGACACTCAAGCCGCTACCGTTCAACGGAAAGGGCAGTGACTGCATCCGTCTTTCAGGGGCCTACGCCTCTCCCTGACAGAGGTTTGACATCCACCCCTGAAAGCAAGCGGCAAAGGGCGATATTGTACCCGGTATCCAGAGCCAGGTGAAAGTGGCGAACGCCATTCGAGGGGGAATGGTGGCGGCTTCAACGACCCGGAACCGGAGCAACAACCGGGGAGGGAAGATCCACTTGCGGCGAGTGGCTTTGGCAAGATCTCCAGCTTGCCCAGCCGGATGAATTTCCTTGACAGTGGGCGGTTCAGTTGCGAGACTGTTGACTTACGAGGCCGCCGCGCCAGGTCAGTGCCCCCTGAACGCTCTGGCGACGGCCTACCCGCCCCGACTTTCATCCCACCTGATCGCGCTCGACGGCGCGAGCCGGCCAGTGAGCGAGAACCGCATGGCCTGCACGATGCGTACTGGGATCGGGTAGCGCGAGGTCGGTCGGCGCTAATGGCGCGTAGCGGCAAAGCGTGGTTGTTAGTTCCGTGGTTGATAGTGCAACACTTTCCAGCGTTCTCGACCGGGAAAACCGGCTCGTTGCACGAGTCCTCGTTGCACACTCTGGCTGAAGATCGATAAAGGAGACTCGCATGAAGTCAACGGTGGTGTGGAGCATGCTGGCGACATTGGTGGCATTGGCCACGGGGCTTGCCGCGGTGGCCGCGGATCCGCCCGCGGCGCCCAAGGTATCGACGTTTGCGCCGGCGGAAGATCTGGTTCCGCAGATCGACGAGTACATCAAGGGATTCGACGAAGCGGTGGCCAGCGAGGACGAATACAAGGATGCCGAGAGCACACTCAAGAAGGACGCCAACGTGTTCGTGCTCATCGCCGTTGCGCTGGCCGTACACGACGAAGACAATCAGTACAAACAGGCGGCGCCGGCGCTGATCGAGGCCGGCGAAAAGCTGGCAGCGGCTCAAGACTATGCTCAAGCCAAGGCGGCCGTGGCCGCGGTAAAGGCCGCCAAGACCGCCAAGGGGGACCCGACGAAGATCGCCTGGTCGACGAAGCACGGTGGCATGACCGAGCTGATGGAAGCGGTTCCGCTGATTCACAGCCGGTTGAAGCGCTACATGCGCGGCAGTCGGTTCGAGAAGAGTGCCGCCGAAAACGCCCAGTACTCTGCGGTGATCGCCGTGGTCGGTCAAGGTTCGATGCCGCACGCGGAGGACACGGACAAGCCGACGGAAGTCGTCAAGTGGTACGAATACTGCGCCCAGATGCGCGACGCTGCCGCATCGGTCAACCAGGCGGTGCGGGCAAAGAATCAGGCGGACGCCGAGAAGGCCATGGACGCGTTGCAGAAAAGCTGCGACGATTGTCACTCGATCTTCCATCCGGAATAGCCGGCACCGCCGGGATAATCGGTAGATCCGACAACGCGGTCGTTCGTGGCGACTCCTCGGGGTCTCGTTTTCATTCGACAGACGGCTCGACAAAGGGTGGCGGGTAACTGCCACCCTTTTTGACTGCGCTCGCGGCGGCCGTGCGATGTCTGACAGAGGCCGGCGGGCACGATGACCGTGCCACTGGCCCTTAAATTTCCCGGTCCGCGGCCAGATGACGCTGGACGGAACTGCCAAAACTGTCGTTGCCGCCCGTCTTTGCGCCGCCGCCAGGACGCGCCTTCTGAGACTGCCGCTCGATATTCGCCGCCCCGTATTCCGAAACAAGGAACAAGCATTCCATGCCCTCCCAGGGGATGCCACGTTCTCGCAGCGGGATTGCGGAACTGGCTGGATAAACAGCGGGGTTTGTAAATGGTCCTTGATCTGAACCAATGGTATCCTGGATATATCAACTTCCTCCCGGGCCGCTCCGAAAAACCGTTTCCTATGTTCGAGCGACCGCCTTCGCTCAAGTTCACCCATCCGCTACCATATGGTGCCCTGGTCCATGACGACGGCGTGCAGTTCGTCGTTTTCAGCCGCCATGCGACTGCGATGCGGGTACTGCTTTACAACAAGGTTGAGGACCGCGAGCCGGCGGAGATCATCGACTTCGACCGCAACCTGAACCGGTGGGGCGAGATCTGGAGCGTGTTCGTGCCGGGGATGGCGGCCGGCCAACTCTACCACTTCCAGGCAGACGGTCCCTTCAATCCGGACCGCGGGCACCGTTTTGACGGCCGAGCGCGGCTGATCGATCCTTATGCCAAGGCGCTGGCGGGATGCTTCCTACCGGCCGACGACCGCGTGTGCCGGCCGCCGAAATGCGTGGTCATCGACGACGAGTTCGACTGGCAGGGAGACCGCCATCTGCGGCGCGAGTTGTCGGAAACCGTCATCTACGAGATGCACATCCGTGGATTCACGCAGTCGCGCACCAGCGCCTCGAAGCACCCGGGAACGTACCTGGGAGTGATCGATAAGATCCCTTACCTGCAGTCGCTTGGCGTGACGGCGGTGGAGTTGATGCCGGTGCACGAGTTTCCCATCCGCGACTGCTGGGGCGGCAAACCGGAGCGGGGGAACTACTGGGGCTATGACCCTATTGCGTTTTTCGCCCCGCACCGCGGTTACGCGGTGAGCAAGGAGCCCGGAGCGCAGGTCCGCGAGTTCAAGACGATGGTTCGCGAACTGCACCGCGCCGGAATCGAGGTGATCCTCGACGTGGTATTCAACCACACGGCGGAAGGCAACCACGAAGGGCCGACCTTCAGCCTCAAGGGGCTGGAGAACAGCGTGTATTACATGCTGGAGAACGGCGGCAAGTACTACCGCAACCTGACGGGTTGCGGCAACACGCTCAACGGCAATCACCCCATCGTCCGCGAGATGATCTTCCATTGCCTGCGGCACTGGGTGCACAACTACCACATCGACGGATTCCGCTTCGACCTGGCTTCGATTCTGAGCCGCGACCGCGACGGCAGCATCCTGCCGAATCCGCCGGTGGTGGAGTCGATCGCCGAAGACCCGCTGCTGGCCGACACGAAGGTGATCGCCGAGGCATGGGACGCAGCGGGAGCCTACCAGGTAGGTTCGTTTGCCAAACTCCGCTGGGCCGAATGGAACGGGCGCTACCGCGACGATATCCGCAAATTCTGGCGGGGCGACGGCCACATGGTGGGCGCCCTGGCGACACGGATCGCCGGCTCGAGCGACCTTTACCAGCCGGGCGGGCGGAATCCGTATCACAGCATCAACTTCATTACGTCGCACGACGGGTTCACGCTCAACGACCTGGTATCGTACAACGACAAGCACAACGACGCCAACGGCGAGCACAATCGCGACGGCGACAACAACAACATCAGCTACAACTACGGTGTGGAGGGCCCGACCACCCGCAAGGCAATCGAGCACATTCGTGATCGCCAGATCAAGAATATGCTCGCCACGCTGATGCTAAGCCAGGGCGTGCCGATGCTCCTGTTCGGCGACGAATGCCGGCGGACACAGCGCGGCAATAACAACGCCTACTGCCAGGACAATGCCCTGTCGTGGTTCGACTGGCGGCTGACCAAGCGGCACGCGCAGCTCCGCAGGTTCTGCGAGGCGCTGATCGTTTTCCGCAAAGCGGAGCCCACCGTGCGCCAGGAGAGCTTCCTCACCGGACGGCCGATCCGTTCGGGACGGCTCCCCGACGTCAGCTGGTTCAGCGCATCGGGTGGTCCTGTGGATTGGACGGCCGACGAGCGGAGCCTCGTGTGCCTGCTCGGCGCCGTGCCGCGGCGGATGCGGTTCAGCCCGCCAAACCATCACGTACTGATGCTGTTCCACGCCGGCTGGCACGCCCGGCCATTCGCGCTGCCGGCAATCGCGCGCGACCTGGGATGGCGTCTGTTCATCAACACCGCGGCGCCCAGCCCGTGCGACATCTATCCCGACCTCGACGGGCCGTCACCGCCGACCACCGGCACGATCCAAGTCGAGGCCCGAAGCCTGGTGTGCTACGTGGCGGAAGACGTGAGTTAGCACCGGCGCCGAGGAAGCGCATCGAGGCGGAAGCGACCGAGTTCCGCCGAGCGGGATGCGAGGAGTTCGCGCGACGACGTTGTCAGATCGCTGATCGATTGGCCGCCCCTGCCGAGCCTTCGCGACAGGGGCGGCCTTTACTGCCTGGGAAGGCCTGCGCGATCTCCCGGCAGCACCTCACCGCGGACTGAACGGTGAGCAGCCAACGGCGCCGGTTGTCGGCCATGGGGGGTGCGGTTAGGATAGTCCCGTGGGCAATCCTATCCGGAAAACCGCTGTCTTCCCTCCGCAATTCCATGGATGAATGCCGCCTCGGGCAATGCCGTCACTGGCTGGCGCTCTTCTCCTGCCTTGCCTTGTGGGCCGCCGGTGCGCGGTCGACGGCAGCCTCTGATACATCCGCGCCGCGGCCGCCCGACTTCTTCGCCGCGTATGAGGACGACGATGCGAGTCCGGATGAAAGCCGACTGCGCGAACTGCTCGAACCGGTGCAGGGCGAGCCGTTCGAAATCGGAAAGGATCGCCGGCGCGACCGCGAGATGTACCGTGTCGGGGGATTCTCTCGCTTGAAGGCTGGCTGGCCGACAGGCATGGCGGTGCGGTTCTCCTTCTGGGAGATCAAGGGACTCGCCTGGCACATCTGGAATGGGAACCGGGGGGTGAGCTTCCGTTACTATCCCGAGTTCAACCAGGCGTGGGCAGCGTATGCGACAAGCCGCGAAGGACCGGCTCCGCGGCCGGCCAGGTGGGTGTTTGCCGGCAGCGACGGCGACCGCTACCGACGATCGGGGATCGGGACAGCAGAGTTGCACTACGCCCACGGCCGGTTGATCATGACTCGCGGCGATCTCCAAATACTGAGCGTCCCCTTCGCGGGCCCGCCGGATGAAGTCTACCTGGAACTGAACGCGTACGTTCGCGGCCTGGACCTGATCCCTTCGGCGATTCCGCCCGCGCCTCTGGAGTTGCCAGCGAAGCCGTGGACGCCAGCCAAACTGAACTGGCAACTTCGCGCCCCGGATCGACGTCCCCATGACCCACCCGGTTACACCTGGGCTGAGTTGCCCGACGGGGCTGTGGAACTGAAGGCGGATGCACGCACGCGCTCTGTCTTCGCATCGACCGCGATCGGCGAACCCGGATTTCGCGAATACCTGTTCGAAGTCGAAAATGCCACGCCGGGAACAGGCGTTTTCCTGGCTGACCGCGACGGCAAGGAGCGATCCCGCGTGGCTTTCTTCCGGCATCAACAGTCGGGCGAGACGACGTTCGGCCTGCAATGGCCCGGTGCGAACGACATGAAGCAGTCGGTCGATGACAGGCGGCAGATCGTTCCGAGAGCCGGTGATCGCCGCTGGTTCCGCCTGGTGATGGCCGCCGGGGTGGTGAAATGTTGGACGAGCCTCGACGGGCTCACGTGGAGTCAGACGTCGCCGACGAGCGAAGGCTGGGAAGGCTCGCCGACCCAGGCCGGAGTCTACTGCTGTGCGGCCGACGAGCCGCGATCGATCCGATTGAAGAATCTGGCCGTTCGGCCGCTGCCGATCCTGTCAACGCTGGTCCCCGATTCGCTTGTACGGGCAGTTCCCACGTTGACCGGCGCGACCGACGCCGCCGCATGGGACGAGCTTGTCGCCGATTCGCAGCCGCCCGATGTTCCGCCGCACCTCTGGCGGCGCGCTTGTCTGGTGCGAACTCTGATCGACAACGGCAAGCAATCGATGTCGCAAGCGCTGCTCGATGAATTGATCGAAGATGTGATCGAGACTTCGCCCGACGCCAAGTTCCTGGTTTGCTTCCTTACCGAAGTGGCGTTGATCCATTCGCTCAATCGCTGGGAAGACTGCGAGCGCTACGAGCGGCATTGGGAGAGGCTGGGCAAACGATTGGTGCGGTTGGGACATCCGTCGCCGTTCGCCGTGGTGAGCCCGGCAATGCTCCGCACCGATTTCTGGCACGGCCGCCGACTCTCGGCCTTTCCCGCCGCGCTGCTCAGATACGACCTGTTCCGCCATGCGGGTCTGGAGCAATGGCCGGCCGTTTCCGATTACGCGCGGCAAATGCTGTTCTGGAACCGCAGAAGCCACGAGCATTCGTTGGGTCTCGAATCAGCGTGGCATGTGGTCGAGTGGGCCGAGGCGCAGGCAGCAATTCGGGCGCCCGAACATCGGGCAAGTCGGCGGCCGATCTCGCCGCTGTGGCAAGACGGACTTGTCGAGCACCTGAGCAAAGAGGGCTACAATACGCTGACCGAGTTGCACGCCGCCCTGGAAGGGCAGGCCTATCGCGAGGCGGCACAGATCATGGGAACCGCTGCTCAAAACGCCGAATTGGGCCTGCTGCCTGATCGGCGCGATCCTCGCTTGACCGTCTCGCTGCCGTTGGCCTTCCAGCAGGCGATTGAAGAGCATCCGGCACTTCGCATGGAGATGGAGCTGAGTTTCGGTGCGGTGGGGGCGGTCCGGCTGAGCGAGGCCGCGGTGGCCGGCGACGCCGAGCGGATCGCCGCAATCACGATTCAGCTCTACGGCACGACCGCTGCGTCGGCCGCCCACCAGTGGCTTGGCGACCGGGCACTAGCGCGCGGCAAGTTCGCGGCCGCCGTAGACTATTTCAAGCAGGCACTGCAAGGCGTCTCGCCGCCTCAGCAGACCGAGATCCTGGCGCGGATGCGGCTGGCGGCGTCCTATCTGGGTGACGGTAACGGGCTCGCGGTGGAAAGTGCCGTGCGAGTGGGTACCAGGAGTCTCTCGGCGGGGCAATTCGAGGAATTGGTGAGTCAGATTCACCAGCGTTGCCGGAAGCAAGCGGAATCGCTTCCTGACACCTGTCCTAAACCCGGGGAATACGTACTCCAGCCGTGGGCGCGAATCGATGGCGGCCGTGTGAAACGCGCCGGCGGCTTGCCCGATCGCGGTCTCGACTGGGCCGCGCGGCAGTCGAGCGTCGTGATTGCCGGCAATCGCATGATCGTGAACAATCAGGTTGACCAGGTTGCGTTCGATCTGGCCAGCGGGCGGCAGGCCTGGATTCAGCAACCGTCGCTGGAGGACAAGGATCAGCAGTGGCCGCTCGTGATGATGAAACCGGTGGCTCGCGGCGAAAGGGTGTACGTTCGCCGGCTGGCGAGTGGCGGTCCCGAGGTCGCCTGCCTGGAAATGGAGTCCGGTAAACCTCTTTGGACCGCTAAGCCCGACAGCTATGTGGCTTCCGACCCGCTGTTCATTGGCGATGAGCTGCTTGTGTTGTCGTGCACGGCAAGGCCCGGAGAGCGATTGACTCTGGCCCTCGTGCAGTTGGACGGCGACACGGGAACCGCCATCGAGCGGTGGCTGATCGCCGACTTCCAGGACCTTTGGAACGGGAGGCTGCACTGTCCGGCAACGGTCGCGGATCGGCGGATTATCGTGGCGGCAGCCGGTCACGTATTGTGCTGCGACGGCGCGGGGCGGCTCGTCTGGCTGCGGCGGCAGACGTGGATCCGCCCGCCGGGAAGCGACTACTCGCGTGCGCGGTGGTGGATGGAGCAGTACCACAGCCCGCCGCTGGCGTCGGCGGGGGCAGTCTATGTGCTGCAACCGGGAAGCTGGGACGTAGAGTGTATCGATTTGGAGACCGGCCGCCTGCGTTGGAGGCGAACGCTCGTCGAGCCCAATCGCCTGCTGGGCATCGGTTCAGGCCGGCTGCTCGTGGAAACGGGCGATGGCCTGGAGGCAATGGACGCTACCAGCGGGGAACTCCTCTGGCACCGCGACCTGGATGGATTGTGTGGCACGATGCCTGGCCTGGATTCGAGAAACATTTGCTGTACCACGCTCGTTAACACCAAGGAAGGGGGCAAGCCGCCCCGGCTGGAAATGGTCTGGCTTGACGCGGCCAGCGGCATCCCCGACCGGACGGCTGCCGTCGACCTGCCCGACTGGCCGGAACCGCTGGCCGGCCCGTTCATCGCGGCGGGCGGCCGAGTATGGGGTCTGTTTGCCGACCAGGCGGCGCCTGCCCAACGAGAAATCCGTCAACTGGCATTGACGGACGAGTAGACCCGAAATCCCGCTCCCACTCGTCGCTGGACGAGGCTCGATTCAGCATGACTTGCGGCTTGACACTGGTTTCTGGCCTGACCACAATCGCTCGGGGTTGTCTGCAGAACCGGAACAGTCACATGAGGAGAAATTCGATCGCCGCGCCGGCGCTGGGCGCGCTGGTGGCGGCGTTCTTCGCGTGCGCCGTGGCCCTCGGCGAGGGAGAATGGGAGATCACTGCGGAGAGCGAGCGGTCGCTGGCTATGGGTCTGGAGTGGATGGCCCGTAACCAGGGGCCCGAGGGGAACTGGACTTCGAACGACCTCGGGTTGGTGAGCACAGGGGCACTGGCTTTCCTCGCCGCCGGCCACAGGCCGGGCCACGGGCAGTTTGGCGACAACATTGATCGGGCGCTGGATTATGTGCTCCGCAACAGCCGCCCCTCGGGCCTACTCAACATCGCCGAAGAACGCCGCGGAATGTACAACCACGGCCTCTCGACCTTTGTCTTGGGACAGGTCTACGGTACGACGAGCGATTCGCGGATCGGACCGGTGCTCGACCGTGCATTGAGACTCATCTGCCAGACGCAGGCGGGCGACGGCGGATGGGACTACGTTGCGCGGCGGCAGGACCGAGGGCACGACCTCAGCCTGGCGGTAATGCAGTCGCTCGCCTTGCGAAGCGCGGTCGACAGCGGCCTGGAGATTCCACCCGAAGTCGTGGAACTGGCAATTCAGAGCGTCCGCGAGCATTACCTTCCGCAGGGATGCCCACGGGATGCGGACGAGGAGACGCAACAGCGCCATCCCGGGCAGTTCACCTATCAGAAAGGGGGCGGAAACGCCACTGTGGCGATGGCCGCCGCGGGCGTGGTCTGCCTGCAGGAATTCGGCCAGTACGGCGATTGGCGGATCGAAAAGAACATGGAAGTGATAGCCGAAGCAATCCGCAAGGACGCCGATCCGGAAAAATGCAGGAAGCAGCGACGCCCGCCGTTCGACGCCTATACGCTCTATTACGTCGCGCAGGCCCTGTACCAGGTCGGCGGATCGCACTGGCGCGAGCATTACCCCAGGCTTCGCGATAGTGTCGTTGCCAGCCAGATCGTCGACGATGATCGCGGCCAGCGCAACGGCATGTGGCAGGGAGAGTCGCGGGTTCCCGGCCGGCCCGGCGATTTGTATCTAACCGCCGTTTGCTGTTTCACCCTATCGATCCCTAATCGCTATCTGCCCATATTGCAGGAAGGCCAGATCGACAGCCTGAAGAAGTTCGGCGGCGGAAGTGAGACTGCCGGGGATTAGACCCCGAACACCAGGTACGCGGCATAGAGGTTCATCCCTTCACACCATGTTTCTTTCCCCCTGGTTTGCCATTGCAGGACTGGCGGCGGCGCTCGGGCCGGTGATTATTCACCTGCTCAACCGGCAGCGGTATCGCGTCGTCGAGTGGGCAGCCATGGATCTGCTGCGACAGGCAGCGCGGCGCAACCGGCGGATCATGCGAATCCGCGACTTGATCCTGCTGATCCTGAGGACCGCTGTGGTGGTGGTGTTTGGGCTGGCGATGGCACGGCCCTATCTCTCGACCACAGCGAAGGCCGTTGACGCCGATCAACCGGTGCACGCTGTGCTCCTGGTGGACAACAGCTTGAGCATGGGCTACCAGCGTCTCGAGGGCACGCTCCTGGATACCGCCAAGCAGAGGGCCCGAGAATTCATCGATCGATTGCCGCCGGGATGCCGCATCTCGGTGCTGCCGATGTGCGGGCCGGCGGGCGAGTTCAGCCTGACCGGATATGGCACCGAGCAAGACGCCCTGGAAGCCCTCGACAGCATCGAAGTGGTCGACCGCAGCGCACCGGCTATGGCGGCGATCGATCTGGCCCAAGAGGCTTGTCGCCGGGTGCCCACTCTGGTGGCTAAGCAGATCGTGTTCATTTCTGACCAGCAGGCGTCGAACTGGCCCGCCCAGATCAATCCAAGCCAGACCGAGCGACTGACCGCACCAGTGCAACTGGTCCAGGTGTCGCCGGATAAGTGGGAGAACGCCTGGGTGGCAGGATTGGAACTGCAGGACAGTATCGCCGATCTCTCCACGCCGAGCGTCTTCCTGGCCACGATCGCTTATCAAGGCCCCGCGCCGCGGCACGACGTCCAGGTGACGCTTGCGCTCGACGGCCGGCCGGTGGCGGCGGAGACCATCGACCTCCAGCCCGGCCAGGTCCGCGAGGTGCGGTTTTCGGACTGCGAGTTCGACACCACAGTGGAACCGGGGCGAGCGAGCTTCGTGACGGCGGCAGTTTCCATTCCCCATGACCGCCTGCCGGAGGACGATGAACGCGTGCTGTCGGTGCCGGTCGTGGCAGGGCTGCCGGTGGTGTTCGTCGACCAACTGGGCGATCGTGAAGATCGGCAGAGGAATCGGCTGGGAGAAACCTACCGGCTGCGAAGGCTTCTGGCGCCTGTGACCGGCACGGACAACGAGACTCGCCAACTGGTCCGGACGCGGCATCTGCAGATCGACCAGCTTGACCGACATGTGCTGGAAGACGCTCGCCTGGTGGTGATTGCGGGAGTGGACGAGCCAGGCAATTCGGTCTCGCTATTGCGGGAGTACCTTGAGCAAGGAGGGCTGCTTGTCATCGGAGCGGGTGGAGACTTCAATCCGGCGGCATGGTCGGAGAGTGCCTGGCGCGAAGGGCTGGGCATTCTGCCGGCACCGCTCAAGCCGATTGCCGTAGGGGGCATACCAGGGGCCGCCACTGGCGCGGTCAAGCCGTTTCAGCTCGATACCCAGTCGATGATCCACGACTACTTCCAGCTCGAACAGACTTCAGCAAGCGAGCTGGAGGATCTCTACCGCCAACCGTATTTCTTCAAGGCGGTGGAGGCCGATCTCAGCGAGTCGGTGATCGAGACGCTCGTCAGCCAGGTAAGTCGACAGGCCGCCGAGCGACGCGAGGCCCTCGACGACTGCTACGCACGGCTCGAAGCGCTGGCTGAATTTGAAGTGCGGCGTCCGCTCAGCGAGGAAGAACGCCGCGAGCGGACAACGCTGGAAACCGAGCGCGACGAAGCACGGCCGCACTGGCTTTCGACCGGCATGGCGGACGGCCGCAGCGACGAGTTGCTCTCACCCGAGGAGACCGCCAGACGGTCGCGTCCGCGTGTCCTGGCACGTTTCAGTAACCAGGTGCCGTTCATGATCGAACGGCAAATCGGCGCCGGCCGGGTGCTGTTCGTCTCCACCGGTGTCTATCGCGATTGGAACACATTGACAGCGACTCATGCCGTACTCATTTTCGACCGCATCTTCCGCCGCCTGCTCGAGGCGACGCTGCCGGTACGAAACCTTGACACCGTGGGCCGGATCGTACTGCCGGCGGCCGCCGACGAGCGGCAGCACCAATTCCGACTGGTGCGCCCCAACGGCAAAGAGTCGCCGCTGTCGGTCGACGCGCTCGGCCCGGAGAGCTACGGCGTCGCGGTAGAAAACCTCTCTCAGCGAGGCGTTTACCAGGTCGAGGCTCGACCTTCAGAAGACACGCCGGGCGAGTCGTGGCAGGTTCAGCTTGCCGTGAACGGCCCGGCGTATGAATCGGATCTCACGTCCCTCGACGAGCTGGATCTGGCCGAGCGTCTGGCCGGTTTCCGTTGGACGGCGACCGGCCAGACGATTACGCTCGCCGCGGCTCCGTTGGAAGGGCGCGATGTTTGGAAATGGCTCATCATCGCCGTGCTTGCCGGCCTGCTTGGTGAACTGCTGTTTGTCGCCTGGCCATCGCTTCGGGGAAGGGGCGCGCGATGAATGTGTCCTCGCTCTTTGGCCGGCTGCTGGGACTGGAACAGGCGGAAGCGATCCAGCGCGTCGAGCCGTCGCTGGCAGCGCCGTGGGCCCGGGAAGCGCCGGCGTGGCTGGTGTTTGGCGGGATCACGCTGGCGGCGCTGGCAGTGGCTGTCTACGTCCGGTACCAGCCCACGCGGCGGCATCGTGCCAGGTGGACGCTGGCGACGGTGCGCGCGAGCCTGCTGGTGCTGCTGCTGTTAATCCTCGCCGAGCCAGTGCTTACAGTTCGCACGGTGAACCGCCTGCGTCCGGCACTGTGGCTGCTGGTGGACGGCTCGGAGAGCATGTCGATCAGCGACGATTTGACGGAGGGCGATCGACGGGGGCTGGCGGAGGCGGCCGGTCTGGGGCCGGCCTCGCAGCCGAAACATGCCGGGACTCCTTCGCGAATGGATTACTTGAAAGCCGTCCTTCAGAGGTCGGACAGGAATGTGCTCCAGAGGCTGGAAGAGAGATTCCGCGTGCGAACCTTCCTGTTCGATCGAGCCGATGGGGTGCGGGGGCTGGAATTGTCGAGCGGCAACGATCCTCGCATCAATCCGGCACACATTGTCTCGCAGCTAACCACTGTCGGCGACGTCACCGCGTTGGGGGCAGCGATGGAGGATCTGAGCCGGCGACAGAGTACGAGCAATGTGGCGGGCCTGGTCGTGTTCAGCGATTTCAACCAGAACTCAGGGCCTTCTCCGCTCGACGCGGCCAGGCGACTGGGCGTGAGCGTCTATACGGTGGGCGTCGGCCCGCCGGTGGCGTTAGATCTGGCGGTCGATCTTCAGGTGCCGCCGCTGTTGAAGAAGGACGAACGGTCCTCGGTCACGGCTACCGTGCGTCAAGACGGGCTCGCCGGTCAGAGCGTGATGGTAAGATTCTTCAGCCAGGAACTGACGGCTGCCGACAGCGATCCACCGGCGATCGAAATCGGTCAACGTGCAATCGACTTGCAAGACGCGGTTGAAACGATTGAAATGCCGTACGTTCCGACGACGACGGGACGCTGTGTTCTGAGCGCCGAGACCGACGCGATTGAAGGCGAGGTGGTCGCGGAAAACAATCGCGCGTCCCGCGAGACGACCGTCCGCGACGACTATCTGCGGCTGCTGTATGTGGAATACGAGCCTGCCTGGGAATGGCGCTTTGTCAAAGAGGTCTTCCATCGTGACAAGCTCGTTGGCCAGCGCGGGTTCCGGACGTTCCTCCGCTCGGCCGACCCTCGGGTGCGCGCTGCGAATGAGTTGTTTCTGACAACACTCACGCCGCCGCGAAGCGAGTTCTTCGCGCACGACGTGATCATCCTCGGTGACATGCCGGCGTCAGCCCTGAGCCCCGGGTTCTGCCGCATGACTAGGGAGTATGTCGATCAGTTCGGCGGCGGACTGGTGGTGGTCGCGGGTTCGCGCTACGGACCTGGAGAGCTGGCCGGGACGCCCCTGGGCGACTTGCTGCCGGTGAAAGTCGATCAGCACGCGAGGCCTCGGGATCGCCAGCAGTTCAAAATCCAGCGGACCGCTGACGCCGCACAGTACGACTTCATGCAGTTGGGCACAAGCGATGCGGAAAACGCCAAGGCGTGGGAGAATTTGGGCGAGTTGGCGTGGTACCAGCCGGTGGAACATCTGCGACCTCTGGCCACCGCGCTCGCCGTACACCCGACCGACAAGTGTGCCGACGGCCAACAACCGCAGCCGATCATCGCCGCCCAGTATTACGGGCGCGGCGAGGTGGTCTACATCGGGTTCAACGAACTATGGCGGCTGCGCAAGATGTACGGGGAGCAATACTATCGCCAATTCTGGGGCCAGTTGATCCACCGCCTTGCATTGCGGCATGCCTTGGGGAGCCAGAAGCGGTTCGTGGTGCGAACCGACCGCAAGCAGTATCGGGCCGACGATCACGTGATGGTGACGGTTGAAGCCTACGACGCCGACTTCCGGCCGCTGGGAGAAGAGGAGCTTCCTGATGGCAAGCTGGAGGCGGAACTCATCCTGCCGCCGCGAAACTCGATTGACGAGTCCGGCGTGCGTCCGCTCACGGTGGGCCAGTTTCGCGAGGGAATCTATGAGACCAGGATTCCCGTCTTCGCCGGGGGGGAATACCGGATCCGCGTGCGGGATCCCATCACCGGCGAACCGGCGGAAGCAAGCTTCCGCGTGGTCAGCACCTCGGTCGAGCGGCAGAGGGCGGTTCGCGACACCGCGCTGGCCGAAGGTCTGGCCGGCGCCACCGGAGGCCGAAGCTATGACTTGACGACGCTCGATCGACTGCCGGACGAGATCGGTGCGTCAGCCAGAACGGAAACCAGCGTGGAAGTGGTGCCGCTCTGGAATACCTGGCTGGCGTTTGTCGCCGTGGTCGGCTTGATGATGGGCGAATGGCTCGGACGGAAATGGGTGAACCTGCCATGAGCGAGCTATCGATCCTCCATCGGCGATTGCGGCGGCTCCAGCGCCGCCGGCGCTGGATGCGCCGCGGCCTCGCAGCGACCACCGCAGGGCTTGTGATCCTATCGGTAACGGTGGCCCTCTTCCTGACCGACTGGCTGCTGGAAATGAGCCGCCCCGAGCGGGTGCTCGCCATGATCGGAGCGGTAGTATTCTCCATTTGGGCCGTTCGCCGGCTTGTTCGGCCCTGGCTCGGTAAGCATGAAACGGAACTCGACGCAGCCTTGTGGGTTGAGAGACAGCAACAGATCGACAGCGAGCTGGTGGCCGCCCTGCAGTTCGAGTCGCCCCAGGCGCACCAGTGGGGCTCCGTTGAGCTCGAACAGGCGGTGATTGGCCGCGCCGCGGCAATCGGCGCGAAGATCGACGTGATGCGGGGCGTCTCGATCCGGCCGCTGCTTCGCCGGGGGCTATGGCTGGCAGCGAGCGTTGCGGTGGCGGCGGCCGGGGTGTGGTTCTTTCCGCAACATGCGGCGACGTTCGCTGATCGCCTCCTGCTCGGAACAAGCCGTTATCCGACGGCAACGAAGATCGATACGCTGCGAATCAACGGCCAGTCGATCGTGCTTCGAGGCGATCAACTGCGCGTTAAATGCCCGTATGGCCAGCCGGTCGACTTTGAGGCCAAGTGTTCGGGGCGATTGCCGCCCGCTGGGCGCGCCGAACTGCGCACGCGGGCCGGAGGCACCATTTCGCTCGCCATGGAACCCGGGCCGGCCGAACATGTATATCGCGGGCAGCTTCCCCGGCTGGTGGAAAGCGTGAAGCACGAGGTGTACATGGGCGATGCGCGGACCGATCCCGGATGGCTGGATGTGGTGCCGCTGCCGGTGATCGATCTGGAACTGGTGGTGACACCGCCGCCTTATTCCGGGGCCGGTGCGACGCCCGTCGTATTTGGCGGCCTGCGGCAGATCGCGGTGTTGGAGGGTTCCCGGGTTGAATTGAGGATCGGCTCAGACAAGCCGCTCCGCCAGGCGATCCTGAAGCTCGACGATCAGCCGTTTGAATTGACGTGCCGTGAAGCCCGAGCGAAGGCGGCGGGCGAAGCGGGCGGGGTCTCATCACTCGAGCGACGGGAGCATTGGACGCTCGCGCCGGCCGGCACGCCCCTGGAATCCGTGACAGATCTGGTGCGGTATTCGATCCAGGTGACCGACACGGACGGGTTGGGACTCGAACGGCCGCTTAGCGGAGTGATTCGCATCAAGCCCGACGATCCGCCACGAATTGTCGCCAGCGCGGTGACGAGGCACGTATTGCCCGCGGCGAGGCCGACGATCGCGTTCGAAGCTGCCGACGATCACGGTTTGGCTCGGGTAGTGGTCAGGCCTGAGGTCACGCGTGCCGATGGCCAGGTGGAGGCGACGGAGGACCTGCAGGTGTTCGTTCACGAGAAGAGTAGTGCATTGAGGACATCGCTCCAGGAATCCTATCGCCTCAATCTTGCGCCGCTGGAACTCGCCAAAGGCGATCAGGTGAAGATCGTCCTGGAAGCCCTGGACTTCCGCGGACCGCGGCAGGGCAAAATTGCCCAGACAGAACCGATTTTGTTCGAGGTCACCGACGAGCAGGGGATTCTGGCTGCCCTCAGCGAATCGGACCGCGAGTCGGCCCGTCAACTGCAGACGATGATCGAACGGCAACTCGACGTTGGAGAAGGACCATGAACCCGATGGGCCGGGTCATCCTGACGTTGCTGGCAACGCTGACCACCGCGCCAGCTTTCGGGCAGGCGGACCTGCGAGGCACGGCGAAACAGGAAATGCAGGCCCAGGTGCGACGGATGGCCCGCGACCTGGTAGGCGGGGTGCTCGACGTGCAGATCCTGCAGCTTGAGGAAAACGGGCTCACCGGGCTGGATCTCTATCGCGACATCCGTGACATGCGCGCGCATCTCGACGAATTGATCGAGGCGGAAATGCCCGAGGTGATCGCGATTCTGGACCGCATCGAGCAGTCTTCCGCGGCCGAAAGAGAAATGCTCCTGCAGGCGGCGCGACAACAGAGCCGCGAGATCCTCGTCCGACTGCTGGCCGAACGGCAGAATCTGCTTCGCCGGCTACGGATCGCGGAGATGGCGGCTCAGGTCTTGAGGCTAATCGAAATGCAGAGCGCGGTGCTGGAGACCACGCGTTCGCTGCCCGAGCGCGCCGCATCCGAGCGCGAGGCGATGGTGGTTGCGGCGATAGAGAATTCACGCGACATCAAGGTGATCTATCTGGGGCTCAGGCAAATGCTGCACGACGTGAGCACCTGGGGCGGTCCGGTGGCGGGCGAGGCCGCGCAAGGGTTGCGGTTCCTGGAAACAGGGCGAGTCGACGCAGAGATGAATGCCGCCGCGCAATCGCTCGGCAAGGCCGATTTTGACGCCTCGGCCGCCAGTCAGGAGGCAGTGATCCGCGGTCTAAGATCGCTGTTGGACACTATCCGTCGGGCCCAGGGGCTTGTAGAAGGCGACCAGAACGCCATGCGGAGCATGCTGCGGTCGATCTCCCAGCGACAGGAGGAGATTCGGCAGGCGACCAGTCAGCCGAATCTAGCGCCGGCGGAGACGGAACGTTTGATTGAAGAGCAGTCGCAAATCCGCTCCAATCTGGCCGAGATCGCCGAGAGACTCGGGGAGTCAGAAGCCCAGCAATCGCTGCAACGGGCGGAAGCCGCTGCCGCCGAGGCCGCCGCCCGGCTGTTTGATGACCAGCCCCAGGATGCTTTGAGCCAGCAGGACCAGGTTCTCTCCGAGTTGGCCCGCGCCGAACAACAAATGAATGAAACTGGTGACAACGCGCCTGCCGAGTCCATCGCTTCCAAGGAGTGGAACGAGCGTGCCAGTGATCTGGCCGCGGCCAAGAGGGATGTCGAGCGAATTCGAAATGAGCAGGAAGAAGCGTCCCGCGCGGCTCAGGACAAGCCGGCGGAGGCCGCAAAGCGGGAAGACCAGATCGCCGCCGAACTGGCCAGAGTGCCGTCAAACCGGCAGTTGCCGTCACAGGTCGACGCCGCGCTGGCTGCCGCCGAGCAGGCTGCTCGCGATGCGGCCGGCCGCATGGACCAACCGCAGCAGCAACGTGAGGAGGCTGCCAGGCGGGCGGAGCGAGCCATCAAGCAGGCAGCCGCCGAGATCGATGCCGCGCTGGCCGACGCCCAGCGTCAGGAAATTGGCACCCGAATTGGCGAACTGGCCCAGGCGGCGGCTGCGCTGGACCATGCGGCAGCACAGCAACGCGGCATCGCCGGTGAGGCCCAAGAGGCCGCAGAAGGGACAGGCCTGGAGGCCGGGCAGGCCCAGAAGCTGGGCGAGAAGCAAGCAGAAGTTCGAGAGAACGTCGGGGCGACGGCGAGAGGTCTGGGTGAGGCGGCCCCGAAAGCGGCCGCAAAGGTCGAGGCGGCCCAGCCGATGATGGAAGGGACACGAGATCAATTGGCCGCAGCCAGCCAGCAGCCGGGCGAACCATCGAAGCCGGCGGCTCGCCAGGCGGCCGAACACGCAGGCCAGGCGGCGAACCTCTTGAACGAGGCGGCCCGCGAAGTCCGCCGGGCAATGCAGGAGCAAGCACGTCGGTTGGCCGCGTTGAGCGGCGAGCAACTCGATGTGGCCAAGGACGCCCGGCAAGCGGTAGAACAGGCCGTGGATCAACAACCCGGGTCGATCGGCGAACGGCTCGAACGATTGTCGGCGGCTGCCCGCAAGGTGCGCGCAGCCTCCGCCGAGCAGCATCGCGCCGGCGGTCGAACTGATGCGGCCCGAGCGATGGAACTGGCGGCGGGAATCGAAGAAGCGCTGCGGCAACAAGAGCAAGCCGACCGGACGGCAAGTGAAATGGAGGCCTCCGAGAGCAGGTCGCCGCTGGATGCCATAAGCGCGCAGCAAGCGGTCGCCGATGCGGCGAGGAACCTTGTCGAGCAAGCCGGTGGGGAGCGGCCAGAGGCAACTGCCCTTCGCCACGCCCGCCAGGCAGCAGATGACGCGGTCCGCGGACTGCTCGACTCGCGTGCTTCCGAGGCCCAGGTGGCTCGGACAACGGCCCGCCAATCGCTTGAGAGAGCGCTTGAGGCAGCCCAGGCGGCCGTGGCGGAGGCGGCGAAGAGCCCGCCGGGAGAGGTCGATCCTTCCGCACAGCGGCGCGTAAGCGAATCGGCCTCCGAGGCTGGCGATTTGGCCGCGCCAGACGCCCCCGCTGCCGCCGGCACATTGGCCGAGGCGCAACAGCATTCAGACGAGGCGCGGCGGACAGCCAATGCCGGAAGCGTCGACACTGCAAGGCAGTCACAGGCAGAGACGGCAAAGCTTTTGGAACGTGCGGCGCGTGAGATTGCCGACGCCGAACAACGGCTGGCCGAGCAAGCCGCGCTCCAGCTGGCCAACCAGGCCGTGCAGTCGAGACAATTGGCCCACCGCAGCATGCCGGTTGACCCGGCAGCGCATGCGGCGCTGCAGTCGGCCGAAAGACAGGCTCACACGGCGGCGGGCCGAGTGCCCCAGGTGCCCCAGCAGGCGTTGCCGACCGAGAAAGCCACCGCCGAGGCAATGGATCGCGCCGTGGGAGAATTGGCGGCGCGCGAGCAGGAGCTGGCTCGAGACAAGAGCCTCGCCGAGCAACTGGCCCGTCTCCTCGGGCAATTGCTTGATCCCACGACGGCTGAAACCACAGCGAACCATCCGCCCCTCAGCGATTCCGAACAGACAATGCTCCAGCAGCTTCTGGCAGCGCTACTGCAACAGCCGGCTCCTCCGGCCTCCGCCTTGTCTGCGGCTGCGGAGAACGCCGACTCGCCGACGCCGCAATCTGCCGACGCCGCTCAAGCGATGGCCGCCGACGCAAACCGCGGGGCCCAGGCAATGCCGCCAGACGCGGCGAACCCTCCGGGCACACCCGTATCCGCGACGGCGAGTGGAGCGCGCCAGGCGTCAGCCGCGGGACAGGGGAGCGGCGACACGGATGCCGGCGGGCCGCCGTTTGCCGATGAGCCGTGGTTCCTCGAACTGCCACCGGAGGTTCGCAATGCGATGCGCGCCAACGCCCAGCGGCGCCCGCCGCGCGGATACGAGGAAAAACTTCAACGCTACTTCAGAAACATCGATTGACCAGAATTCAACGTGAGAACCGACCATGAGCAACAACGATGCCCCGCCCGATGATGTGGCCGCCGTCGAGGAGTGCCGCCAGGCGTATGAGCGGATACGGAGCGAATTGGCGAAGGTGATCGTCGGCCAGGAGAACGTGATCGAGCAGGTGCTCATCGCGATCCTGGCCCGTGGTCATGCGCTTCTGGAGGGTGTGCCGGGACTGGCCAAGACGCTGCTCGTCAGTTCGCTGGCCGAGGCGACTCACCTGAGCTTCAAACGGATCCAGTTCACCCCCGACCTCATGCCGAGCGACGTGACGGGAACTGAGATCATTCAGGAAGACATCGAGACGGGGCACCGGAACTACAAGTTCTTGCCCGGACCGATTTTCGCCAACATGATTCTCGCCGATGAGATCAATCGCACGCCCCCCAAAACGCAGGCCGCGATGCTCGAGGCGATGCAGGAACGGCAGGTGACTTCCGGAGGAACCGTGCATCGGCTGCCCGAGCCCTTCTTCGTTCTCGCCACACAGAACCCGCTCGAGCAGGAAGGAACTTACCCGTTGCCCGAGGCGCAGCTCGACCGCTTCCTCCTCTACATCAAGGTGGAATATCCAAGCGGGGCGGAGGAATGGGAGATCGCCCGCCGCGTGACGACTGGGCAGCAGGGGAAGATCACTCCGCTGATGACGGGCAAGGAAATCCTCCGCTTTCAGGATCTGGTGACGCGCGTGCCCGTGAGCGACCAGGTGCTCGGCTACGCATGGGCGCTGGTGCGGGCGTCCCGGCCCGGAACGTCGGAGGCCCCCGAGTTCGTCGACCACTGGGTATCGTGGGGAGCCGGGCCTCGCGGGGTGCTCACCCTGGTGACGTGTGCCAAGGCCCGTGCGATCCTCCATGGCCGCTATCACGCCGCCCTGGGCGATGTGCAGGCGATCGCCAAACCGGCGCTGCGGCATCGCATCGCCGGCAACTACGCGGCCCAGGCCAATAACCTTACCGGTGATCGCCTCGTGGAAATGCTCATCGAGGCGCTGCCAGCCGATCGGCGCTACGACAAACCCGCCGCAGTCGCCGGCTAACAGGAGGCGTTCCCGTGGCTAAGAGCATCCTTTCCCGCTATCTCGACCCGGCCGTACTGAGCCGCATCGCCGCTCGGCGAATCGAGCCCCGCGGCCTCGTGCTGGGCAACCTGGCCGGAGCGCACCGGTCGCCGATGGCGGGATTCGCCGTCGAATTTGCCGGGCATCGGCCCTATGTCTGGGGCGATGATCCGAAGCACATCGACTGGCGAATCTACTTCAACCGACAGCGGTATATGATCAAGCAGTACGAGATGGAGACGAATTTCGTCTGCCACCTCGTGCTCGACACCAGCGCTTCGATGCGTTACGGCGAAGGCGACGGCCAGAAGCTGCTGTATGCCTCGCGGATGATCGCCACGCTGGCGTATGCCGTGCTGCGGCAGAGCGATAAGGTGTCGCTCACCACGTTCGACGAGCAGTTGCGAGGCTTCGTACCGCCGAGCAACTCGCTGGCCCAGGTGGTCCGCATGACTGAGCACCTGGATCAGATGCGGCCGGTCCACAAGACCAACATGGCCGACTGCCTGATGGAACTCGCCGGGCGAACGCGGCGCCGCGAGATCGTCATGGTTTTCAGCGATTTCTTCACCGATCTGGACGCCCTGGAAAAAGCCATACAGCGGTTCCGCTATCACCGGCACGAAGTGGTGCTCTTTCAGGTCTTGCACCACGATGAGTGGGACTTCGACTTCGAGGGGTCTGTGAAGTTCGTGGGCCTGGAGATACCCGAGGAACTGCTCACCAGGCCCGAAGAACTCCGACGGTCCTACCTGGCAGCCCTGGACGAGTTCAATGGTCGCTTCGACGCGATCTGCCAGCGGAATCGCGTGGAGCGGATACCAATCGACACGAGCCGCGATTTGGCCGGAACATTCATCGATTACCTCAACCAGCGCAGCCTGCTTAATCGGGGACGATAGGCCACCTCCTCCAACAGCGGGGGCCGTGTCGCGGGAACCGGCAAATTCTCCCTATTCTTCCCCGACTTCTTCATTTTGCTCGTCGCGGTGATATAGTGAGACTAACATTGGACCGGCTGACGGTTCGATAGACCTCATAGATCCCCCTCTTCCTGATGTTGCGTTTAGCGGTATTTGCTCCGCTAACAAACGGTGGGACGGCGTTCGCTTCCGACTACCGGTCGGCGGTGCCGCAAGACTGGTTTCCAGCGCGAATCTCAGTAGTCCGAGTGGTCCGATGCCACCAGAAGAAGTCGTCATCACGGGTGTGGGCGTAGTCAGCCCCCTCGGCATCGGCACGGACTGCTATTGGCAACAGATGTCCGCTGGACGAAGCGGCATTGGACCGGTCGGTTCAACGGACTCAGCCACCATTCCGGTAGCGGCGGCCGGCGAAGTGCGCGACTTCGATGCGAAGAAGTTCGTTACGCCGCGAAAGAACCTCAAGGTGATGGTCCGTGACTCGGAACTGGGTGTGGCGGCCTCAGTGCTGGCCTGCCAGGATGCAGGGTTGAGTCCGGGCGGCATCGATCCGGAACGCTTCGGCGTCGTGCTGGGCGCCGACCGCATCAGCGCCCCATTGAGTGATAGCGAGGAACCGCATCGGCGGTGCATGGTCGATGGGCGGTTCGACTTTGGCCGCTGGGCCACCGAGGGGATGTCGGCAGCCTTTCCTTTGGCTTTTCTCAAGGTGCTCCCGAACATGATCGCCTCGCACGTGTCGATCGCTCACGACGCGCGAGGTCCCAACAACACGATCCATCAGGGAGACGTGTCGGGGCTGCTGGCCATTGCCGAGGCGACGCGACTGATCCAACGCGGGATGGCCGAGGCGGTGCTAGCCGGGGGCGCCAGTTCGATGCTGAAACCGTACGATTGGATCTGCCACTGCGTGGTTGGGCGAGTCTCAACGCGGCGGGCCGCTCCGGAGTCGATATGCCGGCCGTTCGAGGCCGACCGAGACGGAGAGGTCAAAGGGGAAGGGGCGGCACTGTTTGTGCTCGAGAGCCGCCGACATGCGGAAGCGCGCGGCGCTGCCATCCTGGCGCGGATTCTCGGCTGCGCGTCTTCGTACGAGATCCAGAACGGCTCGCCGCGCAAAGGGGAAGGACTCCGTCGCGCCATTGGCGGGGCGCTGCGAGAAGCCGCCGTCGGACCGCACGATGTCGGCCACGTCAACGCCCACGGTGCAAGCACGATCGCCGATGACGAGATCGAAGCCCGCGTCATCCGCACTCTGCTGGGCGACGTGCCGGTTACCGCACCGAAGAGCTATTTCGGCAATCTGGGCGCGGCCGGCGGAGCGGTGGAGATGATCGCCAGCGTAATGTCGCTCCGCACGGGACTGCTGCCGGTGACGCTTAACTACCAGCGTCCCGATCCGCGGTGCGCGGTCCGCGTGGTCCACGGCGAACCGTGGAGAGCGTCGGCCCCCGTAGCGGTGGTCGTCAATATGAACTGCGCTGGTCAGGCGGTGGCGATAGTGCTATCGGCCGCGGAGTAACTCGGCGCGGCCGCGGGATGTGCACTGGCGGTGGCCTTGACGGCGAAGTCGTAACGCCCCCAAGCCATGAGCAATAGCAGGATCGCCACGAGAATCGCTGCCAGCGAGATTCCCAACAACACCGTGTCAAGGCTCGCCTGCTGGAGTTTGCCCAGAAGGCCCTCGCCCGGTTCCCGTGGCCTCTTCTCTTTCTTCGGCTTAGCGGCCGGTTCCTCTGCCGCGTCGGCCACGCCCTCAGCGGCAAGAACTGTGCCTACCCCGGCCTGAGCAGGCTCGCCCGGCAAAGGCATTGGCTCGACGACCGCCGCCTCACCCGTGGCGTCTACCAACGGGTCGCCAGTCGGCAGGGAAAAATCGTCTTCCGGGAGGTCGAATTCGTTGCGTTCTGGGGTCTTGCCATCAGACACGGCGTGCTCTCCGGGCTCTGAACCCGCTGGTAACCAAGAGAAGGTGCTTCCCCCTCCATTATAATTCGTGGCTTCCTGACTGCCACGAAAAACAGGAAGGGGATGGTCGGACTGCAACCCTCCCAAAGAGGGGGCACAGGTGCCTGTGCCCCGCGAACCTGACGCGGGGCTCGCCCGGCGGCCTGCCGGTGGGAGGGCGGCTAGCGACTGGAGAGGTTCCAGTTGTTTAGCACGTCTTCAGAGCCGGGCGTCAGGTTGCGGACCTTCTCAACGATCACCGACTTCTCGGAAACGGTCGCCTTGACCAGTCGTTTCTCGAGGCGAGCCAGTTTCTGGCGACGGTGGCGGCGACGCTTGAGTTCCTTCTTACGCTCGCTGATCGACACGGCAAGAGCTCCTTGACGGGTGCTGGTCACTGGATGGGAAACCAGTATTTCTATCACCAACCAGCGGGGAGGTCAATCGTCACGGCTCGATGGGGTCGCGGAGCGTCACCGTGAAGGTGCTCCCCGTGTCGGGCTGGCTGTCGACCGTCACGGAGCCCCCGTAGAGCGCGGCGAGTTTCTGGACGATGGAAAGGCCCAGGCCGCTGCCGAGGATTTCGCGCGTCTTGTCGTTCCGGATGCGGACGAATTCGTGAAACAGTTGCGATCGTTCGTCGTCGGTCATACCGATGCCGGTATCGGTCACCGTTAGGCGCACCGTGTCGCCTTGACGTTCAACACCCACTTCGACCGACCCGCCGTCGCGGTTGTACTTCACCGCGTTCGAGACGAGGTTATTGAGAATCATCTGCAACTCACCGCGATCGGCCGCCAGCGTAACCGACGGCCCGTCGAGCAGTCGGATGGTGATCCCGCGTCCGGCGGCTTGCGCCGCCACGGTCTCGATTGCCGATTGGGCCACCGACTTGAGACACACCGGTTCGATCTGGCGGTTCTTGCGGCCCGACTCGATGTGTGTCAGGTCGAGCAGGTCGTCGATGAGCTTCCGCATGCCGTCCAGCCGGGCATGGCAACGGCCGAGGACCTGGGCGTAGGCAGCCAATTCGTTGCCCATCGCACGATCGTCAAGCATCGCGAGATAGCCGTCGATGGCGTTGAGCGGGGCCTTGAGTTCATGTCCCAGCACGCGGATGAACTCGAAGCGGACTTGCCGCTTCTCGTCGGCGAGCCGCCGCGTCTGCTTCGCCAGTATCAGGCGCGCCGCCGCCTTGCGGACCGTACTGCGTAGCTCATCCGGCGTGAAAGGCTTGGCGAGAAAATCGTATGCTCCGCGTTTGGTGGCCGTCACGGCGGTCTCGATCGAGGCGTATGCCGTGATCATGATCACGAGCATATCGAGCTTCATGCTCGCCAGCCGGTCGAGCACGTCGAGCCCGCTGATGCCGGGCATCTTGTGATCCAGCAGGAGGATGTCCGGCGGTTCGGCCTTGATCTTCTCCAGCGCCGCTTCGCCCGACTCCGCCTGATCCACGGCGAAGCCGATCGGGCCGGCGATGTCCGGCATTTCGAACGTGAATTCTCGAAGCGTCCGCTCGACGCCCCGCCGCATGCCGAATTCGTCGTCGGTAACCAGAACGCGAAGCGTTTCCATGGCGGTTCAATTCGTCAACAGCCGCTCGATCTCGGTGCTGAGCTGCTCGAAGCGGATCGGCTTGGTGAGGAATGCGTCGGCCTTGATCCAGGACCGCTCCTCCGCCGTCGCCGTATCGAACTCCAAGCCCGTCTCGCGGTTCACCGAGCTGACGAGGATGATGGGGATCGACGGATCTTTCTTCTTGATATGATAGCAGAGCGTGAAGCCGCCGTCAGGATTCTCCATCATCAGGTCGACCACTGCCAGGTCGGGCCGGCGTTGCGAGAGGATTTCCTCGGCCCGGCTCTCCCCCTCGGCGATGATTACCTCGAAGCCCGCGGCCTCGAGTCGCGTCTTCTGCTGGAAAAGGAAATCGGCGTCGTCGTCGACTAGCAGGACGATTTTGTTGGCTTGTTCGATGCTCATGGCTTCATGCTTTCTCGGAGACGGGTTGATACGTTCTTGCAGCATTTCCAGCCGGTAGGCAATCATGGGCGCGGCCTGGATGGGCGGGATAATTGGGGTGCTGGGGGTTATTCGCGGCGAGGCAGGGTTACGGTGAACGCGGTCCAGGTCGGTCCCACGGCGGGATCGGGCTGCGAATCCACTCGGATATCGCCACAGTGCATCTTGATGATCCCGTAACTCACCGCCAGCCCCAGGCCCGTTCCCTTGCCCGATTCCTTGGTCGTGAAGAACGGCTCGAAGATCTTGGCGAGATTCTGTTTCGGGATGCCGACGCCCGTATCGCTCACCTGCACCGACACTCGGTGGGCGTCGCCGCTAGTGCGGATCGTCAGGCGTCCTCCGTGGACCATGGCGGCCATCGCATTGGTGACCAGGTTGGTGAGCACCTGGATGATCTGGTCGCCGTCCACCTCGACGACCGGGTCGTCGAGGTCGTGGCGGACATCAATAGAAATGTCGTCCGGCACCCTGGTCGCGTTCAGGGTCCGATCGATGAGGTTTCGCAGATCGACCGGTTGCCGGACGACTTTGTGCTGGCGGGCAAAATGGAGCAACCCGGCAACGATCTTTTTGCAGCGATCGGCCTGCTCGGTGATCATCGTCAGGTCGTCGCGAATCCGCGGATCCTGGCACTCATCGAGGAGGAGATGGGCGTACATCAGGACCACGCCGAGCGGGTTGTTCACTTCGTGGGCGATCCCCGCCGCCAACTGCCCCATGCTGGCCATCTTTTCCGACTGCATGAGGGCTTCCTGGGTGCGGGCGAGCTGCCGGTTCGAGGCCTCGATGTCGGCCAGCGCGCACTGGAGCTGATCGATCATGAACGGCAGGCACATCTCGTTTTCTGCCAGCCCCTTATAGATCGCCACCGCGTGCTCGCGGCAGGAATCGTAACCGCAGGCCCCGCAGTTCAATTCATCATCGGGAGAGTACTTCCCCATCCCGGCCATGATCTCGGTCAGCTCTTCCGGCGCCGGAAGCGGAATCCGCTGGTCATTGGGCCGGAATGTCCGCCGCAGATCGAGATCGGTGAAGCGGTCCATGTCGGCCTGCCAGCGCTGAAGGTCCAGGACCGCCATGCGGCGGTTGACATGCACGCGGACATGGCGGCGGCGGTTGAACAGCGGCAAGTCGTTGTTGATTCCAGCCCCCATGATGCAGCCTTCGCAGCATAAAGCTTCCAGCAGCTTCGCCCCCAGATCGCCGTCCGAGAACTCCTTGATCGCCTCGATCATGTGGGCGCGGCCCTGCGTCGAGACCACCTCGCCATTCATCAGGTCTTCTTCAATGCCGGCGGACTGAAGGATGCCGCGGCTGATTGGGAACAAGCCGCCGGTGGCGCCGTGGGGCGGGTCGAAATGGCTCGGATCTATCGCGCCGGGCCGAATGCCTTCCTCCTGGCACATACGGCGAAATTCAGCAAAGGTCAGCACGCCGTCGATCTCCGCGGCCACTTCCTCGGCCTCGGCCTCACACTTCTTCGCGATGCACGGCCCGATGAAGACCACGTTGACTTCGCGGCCGTGCAACGCGCGGATGACGCGTGCCGTGGCAATCATCGGCGATACGACGGGCGCAAGCGCCCCGACCATTTGCGGATAGTACTTCTGGACGTAACTGGCAACCGCCGGGCAGGTGGTGGCGATATGGCGATGGCCATTCGTATTTCCCAGCAGCCGGCGATATTGCCGGGCAACGAGATCGGCGCCAAACGACACCTCGTGGACGAGGTGGAAGCCCAACGCGCGGGCCATGCCCGCGACTTCTTCCGCCGATGCATCGACGAACTCAGCGGGAAAGCTGGGGGCGAAGCAGGCCGCCACCCGCTCTCCCGATTGAATGAGTTCCCTTACTTGCGGGACCGTGTCGCGGATCTGCTTGGCGTGCTGCGAGCACACGCGGACGCAGTTCCCGCACGCGATGCAGCGGTCGCCTATCACCTCGGCCTGCCCGGCGACAATGCGAATCGCCTTGGCCGGGCATTCGCGGACGCACGTGTAGCACATGCGGCAGCGTTCGCCGATAGTGGTGATGTAGGCGTTCATGGCATCCAGGGTTCTTTATGCTCCTCACGCTCCCGCCGAGGTATTCCCGGGGAGTACGGCGACCACCTCAGACTAGGGCCTCACGTTTCACGTAATGGGTATGCAGCAGGTGGTGGCTCTTCTCGCCGAGCGGCACGCCCAAGTACTCATTGTACAAGCGTTTGACGGCCTCATTGGCGTGCGAAGTCCGAACGCTCTCTCGATCGTCGATCTCGTACAGGGCCTGCATCCGCGCCCGCACCGCCCTGGTATCGGTGCCGATCGGCTGGCCGCCGCCGTTGATGCAGCCGCCGGGACAGGTCATCACCTCGATGAAATGCAGATCCTTCCGTTTGCCGACCCGCAGTTCATCCAGCAGTCGTCGGGCGTTGCCCAGACCACTCACCACGGCGACGCCCAAATCGATCCCGTTGACCGCGACACGGGCTTCCTTCACTCCCTCCAGGCCCCGCACCGCCTGCACGTGAAGATCGGGGAGTTCCTGGCCGGTGACCAGGTAATGTGCCGTGCGGATGGCCGCCTCCATCACGCCGCCCGACGCCCCAAACAGCTTGCCTGCCGTGGTCCGCTCTCCAAATGGCGTGTCGGCCGTGTCGGGGGCGAGTTCGCGGAGATCGATGCTTCGCATGCGAATCAGCTTGGCCAGTTCACGGGTGGTGAGCACCGCGTCGACATCGGCCACCCCGTTGTGGGTCAATTCGCTGCGGCCGGCTTCAAATTTCTTCGCCGTGCAGGGCATGATGCTGACGGTGAAGATCTTGTCGCGGTCAATCCCCTCGCGCTCGGCGAAGTAGCTCTTGATCACCGCGCCCATCATCTGCTGAGGGCTCTTGCAGGTGGAGAGGTTCTCGATGAAGTCGGGATAGAACGTCTCGACGGTCTTGATCCAACCCGGCGAGCAACTGGTCATCATCGGCAGCTTCAGGCCGTTGGTCAGCCGGTGGACGAATTCGGAGGCCTCCTCCATGATCGTCAGATCGGCGGTGAACCCGGTGTCGAACACGCGCTTGAAACCCAGCCGCCGCAGGGCAGCCGTCATCGCTCCAATGACGTCCATGCCGGCCGGCAACCCGAATTCCTCGCCCAGGGTCACCGACACCGCGGGGGCGTGCTGGACGACGACGAACTTCTCGGGGTTTTCCAGAGCCGCGAGCACATCCTTCAGATGACTCTGCTCGCTCAGCGCCCCGGTCGGGCAGGCCATGATGCACTGCCCGCAATTGATGCAGCTTGAAATGTTCAGGCCCTCGTCGAACGCGGTGCCGACTTTGGTCTTCGATCCCCGGCCGATGAAGTCGATGGCGCCGATCCCCTGCACCTCCTCGCAGACACGGACGCACTTGCCGCAAAGGATGCACTTCGCCGGGTCGCGGCTGATCGAGGGGCTGGAATTGTCGAGGAAGTGCCGGCTCTTTTCACCCGCGAAGCGGCGGCTGCGGACGCCCAGTTCCTCGGCCATGCCCTGCAGGTCGCAGCGCCCGTTGCGGACGCAGTACAGGCAATCGTCGGGATGGTTGGCCAGGAGCAATTCGATGATCGTCTTGCGGGCGTCGACGGCGCGCTTGGAATGGGTCTGGACTTTCATTCCCTCGGCAACAGGGTAGGCACAACTCGGCACCAGGCCGCGCTGGCCCTCGACCTCCACCACGCACATCCGACAGGCGCCGGTGGCTGGCAGGCCGTCGATGTTGCACAGCGTGGGCACCTTGATTCCCACGCGACGCAGCGCGGTCAGGAGCATCTCACCTTTTTCGGCCTGGACGGACCGCCCGTTGACTTCAATGGTGACCATAGACTTGCTTACCTCTTCTTGGTATTCGCTGGGACAACCGAACCGGGGCCCGGCCGCCCTGCCTTCCGCGGCCGGTCCTGCGAAGCTCCGCCTGGTTCGTCGCCAATGCTGGCTTCAAACGAATTAGGCTTTCATGACCGCGCCCAGCCGGCAGACATCCAGGCAGGATCCGCAGCCGATGCAACGGTCTTCGATGATGTAATGGGCATTCTTCGGCGAGCCGATGATCGCATCGGCCGGGCACTTCTTGGCGCACAGCGTGCAGCCCTTGCATTTCTCCGCATTGATCGAGTACGTAACCAGTTCGGCGCAGGCCCCGGCCGGACATCGCCGGTCGTAGACATGGGCCTCGTACTCGTGGCGGAACCACCGGAGCGTGCTCAGCACCGGGTTGGGAGCCGTCTGCCCCAGGCCGCAGAGGCTCGTGTCGCGGATCGTCTCCGCCAGCCGCTGCAGGTGGAGCACGCTCTGAAAGCGCTCCAGGGCCTCCAGTTCCTTCTCGTGCCGCCGACCCCGGGTGATCCGCTTGAGGATCTCCAGCATCCGCCGCGTTCCTTCGCGGCAGGGAATGCACTTGCCGCAGCTTTCGCGCTGGATGAAGTCCATGAAGAACTTCGCCACGTCGACCATGCAGGTCTCTTCATCCATGACCACCAGGCCGCCGGAGCCCATCATCGCACCGACGGTCTTCAGCGACTCGTAATCGACGTCGATGTCGAGGTGCTGCTCGGGAATGCAGCCGCCCGACGGCCCGCCGATCTGCACTGATTTGTACTTCTTGCCGTAGGGGATGCCGCCGCCGATGTCGAACACGATCTGGCGAACGCTCGTTCCCATCGCCACCTCGACCAGACCCGTTCGAGCGACCTTGCCCGACAGTGCGAAGACCTTCGTTCCCTTGCTGGTCTTGGTCCCCAGGGCGCTGAACCACTCGTGGCCGCGGTCGATGAGCATCGGCACGTTGGCCAGCGTCTCGACGTTATTGATAATCGTCGGCTTGGCAAACAAACCGCTCACCGCGGGAAACGGCGGACGCGGACGCGGCATGCCGCGTTTTCCCTCGATACTGTTGATCAGGGCAGTCTCCTCGCCGCAGACAAACGCCCCAGCTCCCTGCTTGATCACGATGTGCAGCGAGAAACCGGTGCCCAGCATGTTGTCGCCGAGCAGTCCGTACGACTCAGCCTGGCCGATGGCGATCTTGAGCCGCTCGATGGCCAGCGGATACTCCGCCCGGATGTAAACGTAGGCCTTCGAGGCGCCGATCGCGTAGGCGGCGATCGCCATGCCTTCCAGGAGCCGGTGCGGGTCCCCTTCGATCACCGCCCGATCCATGAACGCGCCTGGGTCCCCCTCGTCGGCGTTGCAGACGAGATACTTCCGTACGGCTTGCGAAGCACGGGCGAACTTCCACTTCTTGCCGGTCGAAAAGCCGCCGCCCCCCCGGCCGCGAAGCCCGCTTCGTTCGACCGTGTCGCAAACCTCGTCGGGCGTCTGCTTGCGGAGCACTTTGGCCAATGCCACGTAGCCGCCGCGGGCAATGTACTCGTCGATCGAATTCGGATCGATCAGGCCGCAGTTGGCCAGCACCCACCGGGTTTGCGGAGCGAAGAACGGATGCTCGTCGAGATACGGCACCTCGCTCCAGGGGTTGAGACCGCTCGATCGATGCTGGCCGAGTACGCAGTCGCGCGGCACTTCGCCCCGAAATACGCCGTCCAGCACGGCGTCGGCCTCTTTCCTCGAAATTCTCTCGAAGGCCAGCCGCGTCCGGCCCGGCATCTGCACTTCGACGATCGGTTCGGCCGAACAGAGGCCGATACAGCCGACCTCGACGACATCGGCCTCAATGCCGTGCCGCTGAAGGTACTCGCGCACTGCCGCGATCGTCCCCTTGGCCCCCGCGCCCAGGCCGCAGGTGCCCGCGCCGATGAAGATGGCCGGACGAACCAACTGTTCCCGCCGCAACTCGCGAAGCCGCCGTTCGCGCTCCGCGCGGTCCTGGCCGTTATGGTCCGACCCGTCGGCCAGAACCCAGTCGAGTATCTGCCTGCCGGCCTCGGGAGCGGCCAAGGTGCTGTCTGCTTCAGGCTGCTTCATGGCCGTTTCCCTCCGCCGCCTTCCTGTAGGAATCGAGAATTTTGCTTACCTTCTGTGTAGTAACCCCGGCGTGAAACTCGCCATTGATGGCGATCACCGGGGCCAACCCGCAGGCGCCGATGCAGGCGACCACTTCCAGACTGAACATGCCGTCGCGGCTGGTCTGGCCGGCCTCGATCTTCAGTTCGCGCTTGACCGCCTCGAGCACCGCCGCCGACCCCTTCACATGGCAGGCCGTGCCGCGGCAGACCTGAATGTGGAATCGCCCCTGAGGCTGAAAGCGAAACTGGTTGTAGAACGTCGCGACCCCGTAGATCTTGCTGGCCGGGAGGCTCAAGTGCTTGCCCACAGCGACCACGGCCTCGCGCGACAGATAGCCGTGCCGCTGCTGCACTTCCTGAAGGATGGGGATCAGGGCGTCGCGTTTCGCGTCGCGGAACTCCTGAAAGATCCAATCGAGATCTGCGGCCACCACGTTTGCACCGTCCTTTATTGGGGAATGAACGTCTCCGGCGGGAGCCATCTCTCCGCTGGGAAAGAGGCCAATCTGCCGATTGCAAGTGGTGTGCCAGTCAATCTGTCGCGGCCGGAAGGGTTTGCGCCGTGCCTGCCACACGGTCAGCCAGCTATCGATCTCCGGTCACGCCGCCCCAACATGTCATGCCGTAAAGAATTATCAGCCAACTGTTTATGGCTACCGATCCTGAACGCACGGGCTCTGGACAACTGCTCACCCTGAAGGTGCCGGCCCAGGCGACGTCAAGCGGCGCGGCTGTATAATCAACCCGTACACTGTATGAAGCCCGCGGGGTTCTGCTTCTGCAGACTCTTGTCGATCCAGCGTTTATCGAATGAGGGGGCAATGCCCGCACCACAGAGTTAGAAAGCGGGCGTGGAGCGATGAGGAGTGTCTTTGGAAGATGGCATCTGGACTTGATCCCGCCTCGGATCGATCACGCCGTTGCGCGTGCTATTTCACCGGCTGTCTTCGTTCCGAAGCGAGTTGACCGATGAACGTATCGAGTTGGGCCAGGTATTCCTTCGTCAGCCAGTCGTTGTGCCCCGCCCCCGGTATCTTCACGAATACCTTCGGCTCGTTCGCCGCCCGAAACAGCTTTTCGCCCAAGCTGAAGGGAATGGTGCGATCTGCGGTCCCATGACTGTGCAGCAAGGGACCGCGAAAGCGGGCAATCTGGCTCACTGAGTCGAGTTTCTCGGGTGGAACCAGCCACGACAGCCTCGGATAGTGGAAGACGGCAACGTCTCTCAGGGATGAGAAAGTGCTCTGGAGAACCAGTCCCCTTGGGGCCGATTCCGCGGCCAATCGCACGACGATGGCGCCGCCCAAAGACTCTCCCATCAGCAGCATGGCGGAATCGTCAATTCCTGCCAACTCGCACAGTTTTCCGCGGGCGGCTCTGGCATCGAGAATCGCCCCTTCTACCGTCGGAGAGCCCTCACTCCGCCCATAGCCGCGGTAGTCGAACATGAAGCACGCCACCCGAGCCTTCGTTTGCAGGTACTCGAGCCATGGCGCACGGGATGCAACATGCCCGGCATTCCCGTGGGCGATGAGGATTGTCGCTCGGGCGTCGTCACACGGGCAGTACCATCCGTGCAGCCGTGTGTTGTCCTCGGCAGTGAACCAGACATCCCGGTACTTCAAGTCAGCGGGCTTCCAGTTGCCGGCCGGGTATTTGGCGGGAAAGAACAGCAGAAGTTCGTCGAGGGTCGGCGGCGTCCCGGTCTCCGATTCGTCGCGGCCCTCCGCAGCCCGCGCTTCGCTGGGCAACGAGACCAGGATGCCAGCGATCACCAGAATGGCACGGCCTGCGAGGGCCACGCGGGGCAAAGTCAAATCGCGGCCGGCGAACATTCGCGCCTCACATGAATCCAGATTGGCAACTGTGTGACTTACGTTCTCTTCCACGAACCGGCGATTTCCTCGAGCGTGCGTCCCTTCGTCTCCGGCATCATCACAAGCCCGAACAGAAACGAAAGGAGACAGACCCCGGTAAACAGCCAGAAGGCCCCGCCCACCGACCCGACCAGTCTGGTCGAAAGGCTGGTAATCGCCGGAAACAGATAAGCCCCACTGAAAATGGCGATCCAGAGGAACGTGGTGGTCACCGAAACCGCCTTGGCCCGGATCCGGGTGGGGAACAACTCCGACATCATTAACCAGGGAATACCTCCCAGGGCGATGCCATGCGGAACGGTACACAAAACGATCACCAGCAGAACCACGGGGCCCCTGATTTCCAAATGGAATACGAGCCCCGTCACCGCTGTGATCGCAGCCATCAGAAGCGAAGCGAACAACCACAGCGGCCGCCGGCCGACGCGGTCCATGAGCACCAGCGATACAACCGTCATCAGCCCCATGAAACCGTAGGTCACCGCAAACTGGAGGATGGCCCGGGCGCGGTCATCCATTCCCGACATTTCAAACAGCATGGGTATGTAGCCGCCGATCACGCTCCACCCGGTCCAGTTGTTGAACAGCGCCAGGAGCAGACCGACCGCCAAGGCATAGCGCATGCCCGGAGCGAACAACTCGGCCCAGCCACTCGCCTCCTGTTCCAGTGAGGCTTTGATCTGATCCAACTCCCGCTCGGCGTATTCGGGTCCGCCGATCCTTGTGAGCACCTCAGAGGCCTCGGCGTCGCGGCCCTTCTGGGCAAGCCAGCGAGGGCTTCGCGGAAGCCGGAAAACAAAGGTCACAAACAGCAAAACGGCAACGGTCTCCGAAGCGAACATCCACCGCCATGGTTGCTGCCAGGCAATCCCCGACACGCCGTTGCCGTGTGGCAGCGCCGTCACGATCAGGTAACCGATCGCCGGCGCGGCAATGTGCCCCACAACGATCGCCAGTTGGTACATCAATCCGAGGCCTCCCCGCCTCGCCGGCGGCGCGACTTCCGCGATGTACATTGGCGACGCGATCGAGCACAGTCCCACCCCCAACCCGCCGATCGCGCGGAAGATGTTGAAGACCGTCAAGGTCGCCTCCTCCGGCACACTCGGCCAGACATCGGGCACGGCAGTGAATACGGCGCTGATGGCCAACAGAAACGCCGCCACGATCATCGTCCGTTTGCGGCCGATTGCATCACAAAGCCAGGCGCCGAGGAAAGGGCCGAAAATGCACCCCAGCACGGCGCTGGCCGTGGCGAAGCCGAGTTGAGCGTCGTTCAAGTGAAACTGATCGCGCAGGTAGATGTTCGCCGCGCCGATCATGCCCAAATCGAAGCCGAACAGAAAACCGCCAATCGCCGCCACGAAAGCGATGAAACGGACGTACGCCCGCCGCGATCCGCCTTCACCCGAGTCTCGCCGCTCCGGATCCATGCTGGACCTCCCGACCGAACCTGCGATCGAACGCCGCAAGCGCACTCGGCGCGGACTACGCGGAGATCGGCCGGCGGCGGCCGATCCATCCCCTCACGCCCCGCGTCATACGCCGGGGACATAGCCCGTGCCAAAACGATTCTTCGAACGTCCGCGGAAATCGGGGAACAGCGACATCAGCGCCGTCGTCCCCCCGTCGGCCACCACTGTCTGCCCGACGATGAACTCGGCATCGTCGGAGCAGAGGAATACGGCCAGGCGGGCGATGTCCAACGGATCGCCGGCGCGGCCCAGGGGGACCGCGTTTCGCGCGGCTTCCTGGGCCAATTCCTCCCCAAAGCCGGGAATGGCTTTGTAGTAATTCTCCACGGTGACCCAACCGGGCGCAATCGCATTGACGCGGATGCCGCGATGCGCCAACTCCACTGCCAAAGCCCTGGTATAGGACATGATTGCCCCCTTGGTGCCGGCATAGACGGTGTGCTCCGGAGCGCCCTGCAAGCCGTGAACCGACGTAAGATTGCACACTGCGCCCCGCGCGCGTGGCAGCATGTCGCGCACGATCTCCTGCGTGAGGAAGAACTGCGCGCGGATGTTTACGTTGTACAGGAGGTCGAACTGCTCGGGGGTGACCTCCAGGAACGGCTTGTTGAGCGTGATGCCCGAGTTGTTTACCAGGCAGTCGACGCCACCCAGAAACTCGACTGCCTGTCGGGCCACGTGGGCTACCCGGTCCAAGTCGTCGAAATCCGCCCGAACCACGATCGCCCGGCGGCCTAGTGCTCGAATCTCGTCGGCTGCCGATTCGGCCCCCGCCGTGCTATGGGCGCAGTGGAGCACTACATCGGCCCCCTGGCGGGCGAACTCCAGCGCAATCTCACGTCCAATGCCCGTGCCGGCGCCGGTGACCAGTGCGCGTTGGCCGGTGAGTCTCCCGTTGGTGCTCATTGTGTTCTTTCCGGATAGGTAAACGGTTGGCCGTGCTCGAGTTGGCGGTATCGTTCGCCGATGCCTTCCACGATCAAATTGGTGCGCAGCAACTGCGGAGGCAGGCTGTTGTCGGGGAACATGTCGTAGTGGCAGGGGATCGCAACCTGCACGTCCAGTTCCCGCGCCAGGCGCGCCGCCTCGATCGGGCCCATGTTGCGGAAGGCCGGGTTGATGACCGAGACGAGCACGTCTGGCTTGTGAGGGCCGACGGAGATCGCCAGCAAGTCGTGATATGCCGTGTCGCCCGTGAAGTAAATCGAACATCCGCCCTCGACGCGAACCAGGTAGCCCACGTGGGTCAGGTCGTCGCCGCTGAATGGAATCGCAAAAGTCGCGCGGATCTCCAGGTCGCCGACCGTCGTGACCTTGTTCGGCCAGGTCATCAGGATCTCGTCCGGCGGCACATCCAGTTGCCTCAGCCTTTCGGCCGTCTCCGCCGGCGCAAGATACGGCCCTGTGCCTCCCGCGGCCCGATACGCCGCCAGCGTCTCGGGATCCAGGTGATCCGCATGGCTGTGTGTCATCGCATACAGGTCAACCCCAACCAGATCGCCAGCCGACAAGGGAGGCGGCAGCAGGCGGTCCAGGTTCAAACCGCTCGCTTCGCCGATCGCCTTGGCGGAATTCGACAGATAGGGATCGATAACCACGAGTCTGCCCGCCGGGCTCTTGATCACAAACCCGGTCTGCCCCAACCACCACAGCGTGAGCGACTGCGGCGGCACCTGATGGTCCTGGAGTTGCCTGGCGGAAAGCGTCTCCATGATGGCTCCTCACGGATTCGGCGGAGAAGTGGCGATCAGCACCACCAGCGGTTGTGTTCCCGTGTTCTCGATTCCATGCACGCACCACGGCGGAAGATAGACGAAATCGCCCTTCTTGACATCGCGATGGAAATTGCTGAAAGTCATCCGACCGCAGCCTTCGAGGATACAATACGTCTCCTCCGTCTCGTGCGAGCCTGGTTCCAGCACGGCATGGGGCGGAACATAGAACACCACCAGGCCCATGTTCTTCGCCGGCGCCCGCGGATTGACGGGGTGCACCACGCGCACTCCCAACCCGTGGCAATTCGGATAGGCCACCGGCACCCCTTCTTGAACCGTCACAATCATCGGGTCCACCGGGTGCTCTGGCTTGGGAATCGCCGGCGGCCGGTCGCCCTGATAGCTCTTGAAAAGCGTGATCTTGGCCATGCTTTCTCCTCGCCAATTCAAAAGTCGCGCGCGTATCCGGCCGTCCATCCGCCGTCCACTGTGAGCACCGCGCCGTTGATGTAGCTGGCCTCCGGGGCCGCCAGGAAGAGCACGCAATGAGCAACTTCCTCGACCGTGCCAGGCCGACCCAGGGGAATGTGCGACAGCATCCGGTTGACGTTGTCGCGGAACTTGCCGTCCTCTCCGTAGAACAACCGCCGGGTGCCTTCGGTCAGGATCGACCCGGGCGCAATGGCGTTCACCAGAATCCCCTCCGAGCCCAGTTCGATGGCCATCGATTTGGTGAGATTGATTACCGCTGCCTTCGCCGCCACGAATGGCGACTGCAGGCGGAGCGGTACGAGCCCGGCAATCGACGCAATGTTGATGATACGCCCCGACCGCTGCGAGCGCATCACGGCGGCCGCGGCCTTGCTCACAAGGTAGAGACCGGTCAGATCCACTTCGACGATCCGGTCCCATTCCTCTCGCGGAAACTGGTCGATGGGCACGCGATGCGCAAGTGTATTCACGCCTGCGTTGTTCACAACGATGTCGATCCGCCCCCATTCGCCCACGAGGTGGTCGATAACCACCTGGACCTGCGCCTCGTCAGCCACGTTCATTTCCACAGCTTTGGCGACAGGCCAAGCCGATGCCGACATCTCGGCCTTCGCCATATCGATATCGGCATAGATGACGCGAGCACCGTTTTGCCCAAGCGCATCGGCAATCGCCTTGCCAATCCCGCGGGCCGCACCGGTCACTAGGGCTACTTGTTCTGAAAGGTCTACCTGCACGATCCCACCTCCCCAACTTTCCTCGTGGGCTCCGCTCGTTCCGTAGATTATCTGACAGCAAGGCCGGCGACAAGCACTTGGGTGGCGTTGCGAGTCACCGCTTGCGTCGCCGATCACCAGGCGGCATGCGACCACACCGCCTCGCTCATGCCTCAAGTTTGCCCTCAGCGCCCCAAGCGGTTAGGATGGCGAAATCGGATTGGTCTGGTGAGTCAACTCCGTCCGGCGGAGGAGTGAGTATGAGATATTGTTCTATTTGCGTTTTATGGGCAATCCTCGCTCTCATCACTCCTGGCCTTGGCATCCGGGCGGCCGACTGGCCGATGGACCGCGGCGATGCCAGCCGTAGCGGATACACGGCCGAAGCGTTGCCCCAAGGGCTTGCGCTCCGCTGGACTGCGGCGGAACGGCACCCGCCGGCACCCGCCTGGCCCCAGATCGAGCGAATGCCGTTCGACTCCAGCCCCAAGCTCGTGGTCGCCGGTGGAACAGTCTTCTACGGCACGTCGACCGATGGCAAAGTGGTGGCCCGCGATGCCGGCACCGGCGCGATCCGCTGGACCTTCTTCACCGACGCGCCCGTGCGGCTTGCCCCGGCGGTTTGGCAGGACCGTGTGCTCATGCCGAGCGACGACGGATATTTGTATTGCCTGGGCGTCGACGATGGACAATTGCACTGGAAATCCCGTGGCGGCCCGCGCGATGAGATGCTCCTGGGCAATGACCGCATGGCCTCCCGCTGGCCGATCCGCGGCGGCCCGGCGGTGGTCGACGGAGTTGTGTATTTCGGCGCGGGCATCTGGCCCACAGAAGGAGTCTATCTCCACGCCGTCGACATTGCTACCGGCAAAGCGCTTTGGACTAACGATTCGTCGGGCGCGATCGAAATGGACCAGCCCCATCCCACGGCGCGGGCCAAGAGTGGCGCGGCCTTCCAAGGCGCAATCGTCGCCCACGGCGACCTGTTGCTGACGCCAACCGGCAGGGGCGTGCCCGCTGCTTTCGATCGGACCACGGGTGAGTTCCGCTATTTCCACCTGCAGGCCAATCGCGGCATCGGTGGGTCGGAAGTCGCAGCCATCGACAGCCATTTCTTCAGCGGCGGCGCCATGTTCGCCTCCGCCAGCGGCGAAACGGAATTGACGCTCGGTAAGCCAATCAGTTTCCCCGGCGGCACGGTGGTCCACGGCTCTACGAGGCAGATCCAGGTCGCCGCCCACCCGCGATGGATCGTGTTCAGCACGGGAGACCAGGTGGTGGCCCTCGACCGGAAAACACCATCGGTGGTGAAGCAAGCCGTCGGTCCCAAAGGCGAGCCGGTCCGCCGCCGCGTCCTCGGCCAGCAGGGCTGGGTGATTCTTGCGGGTTCGGATCATGTCGATGCCCTCGTTGTCGCTCAAGACACGGTGCTGGTCGGCGAAAAGGATGGCATCATCGCCCTCGACGCCGCGACAGGGGAGACCACCTGGAAAGCCCAGGTCCAAGGCTCGGTTCATAGCCTCGCCGTGGCCGACGGACGGCTCTACGCCAGCACCGATCAGGGTCTCGTCTACTGCTTCGGTCCCGGCGATGCCGCGCCGGTTGCACTTGAACCCGAGCCCGCACGCCTGCCGCCAGCCGACACAGCCTATGCGGCCGCCGCCGAAGCGATTGTAAGCCGTACGGGCGTCACCGAAGGCTACTGCCTCGACGTGGCCTGCGGCGAAGGGCAACTGGCACTCGAACTGGCGCGGCGGACGAAGTTGCAGATCTACGCCGTCGATGCCGATCCAGCGAAAGTCGAAGCGGCCCGCCGGATGCTCGAAGCCGCCGGGCTGTACGGCATCCGGGTAACGGTGCATCACGCCGACCCATCCTCGATCACCTATCCCGACTTCTTCGCCGATTTGGTCGTGTCGGGACGCAGCGTACTGGAAGGAGCGGAGAGTGCACCTCGCGAGGCCGCCGCGCGGATGCAGCGCCCCTTCGGCGGAATTGCCTGCTACGGCCCTGCTGAATCGCTTCAGATACATACCCACGGCCCGCTCGAAGGCACCGGCCAGTGGACTCACCTCTACGCCGATCCGGCCAACACCCTCTGTTCCAGCGACGACCGGTTGCACGGCACGCTGGAGATGCTCTGGTATCGCGACACCGATCTGGCCATGCCGAGCCGCCACGGTCGCGGTCCCGCTCCGCTGGTCGCCGAGGGACGGATGTTTGTCGAGGGGCTCGACGCCGTTCGCGCCACGAACATCTACAACGGCGCCACGCTCTGGGAGTTTGCCCTGCCAAAGATTCTCTCCGCCTATCATCAGGATCACCTGACCGGTGTGGCCGGCACGGGAAGCAACCTCTGCCTCGGCGATCGGCAGCTTTATCTCCACACCGGCGACAAGTGCCTGGTGCTCGACCCGCAAACCGGGCGGCAGATTGCTCAGTGGTCGCCACCGCCGCGGGCCGACGGCCAACCGGGCACGTGGGGCTACATCGCCTGCAACGACTCATTGCTTTTCGGAACATTGGTGAATGCCGAACACCTCGTGAAGGAATCGTGGCGATCCTTCCTCGGTAAACTCGACATGACGCGTCTGTATACTGAATCCGACACGCTCTTCGCCCTGGATGCCGGTACTGGAAAGCTTGCCTGGCGATTCGACGCCGAGCATTCCATCCGGCACAACGCCATTGCCCTGGGATCGGGTCGCGTGTACCTGATCGATCGCCCGCTGGCGGAAGGCGATACAGCCGCGCGCCGTACGGGCACGAAACAGACCGAACCGCCTGCCGGACGGCTGCTGTGCCTCGACAGCCGCACCGGGAACATCCTCTGGGAGACACGCGACAATATCTTCGGAACGCTCCTGGTTCTGAGCGAAAAACACGGAGTGGTGCTCATGACCTACCAGCCCACTTCATTCCGGCTCGATTCGGAGTTGGGTGGGCGTATGGCCGCCTTCCAGGCATCCGATGGCCGGCAGTTGTGGTCCATCGAGGCGAAGTACAAGTCGCGTCCCGTGGTCAACGACGACGCCATCTATGCCGAGCCCGGCAAATGGAACCTGCTCACCGGAGAGCCGATGCCCTTCGAGTTCTCCCGGTCATACGGCTGCGGCATCCTCGCAGGCTCGACCGGGATGCTCGTTTTCCGCTCGGCCACGTTGGGCTACGTCGACCTGGAGGCCAATACGGGGACCGAGAATTTCGGCGGCATTCGGCCGGGTTGTTGGGTCAACGCCATTCCCGCGGGCGGCCTCGTCCTGATGGGCGATGCCGCAAGCTGGTGTACGTGCAGCTATCTCAACCAGGCGACGATCGCCCTCAAGCCACAGAGTGACTGATTAGCAGGCCCATCAGCGTCACTCGTCGCGTCGCTTGCGCATCTTCTCCAGCTCTTCCATGTGCCGCTCCAGGTGCTGGCGAAGACTGGAAGGGTGGATCGCCGCCCAGCACCAGTGTCGCGGCGCGCGGCGCTGAAAGCCGAAGACATGGATGATCCCGGTCTGGTTGTCTCGGACCGTTCCCTGATACTCGAATTGAAGCCGCGAGATCACGTCTCGGCCGCGGAGGTGTATCTCTCGCGTCCAGGCACGCTCAACACCCGTGTCGTCTGGCAGCTTGATCACTTCGGCTGTGGACAACTCCTCTTCGGTCCATTGCTTGGTCATCAGGTCACGATGCAGTGTGGCAACATTGCCCGATCGCAGGGCCTCAACGAAATCACCGCGCATGTTCGCGCCTTGGAAGGTCCAGATCATGACGATGATCGCCATGATGAGCGCGAGCAGACCGATTGCAGCCCAGGCCTTGCGGTTCATGGAATCAGCTTCTCTTCGGCGAGCCACTCCAAAGACCGGCTCTGCCAGGCATCCCACATCGGACCTTTGTAGCCGTTCAAACCGTGGCCCCCGCTGGGCAATTCAAGGAACTCGGCCGGCACGCCGCGTGACCGGAGCGCTTCATAGAACACGCGGCTGTTGTCCGGCGCCACCACCTTGTCATCCAGGGCGTGCGCCAGGAAAGTCGGCGGCGTCTGGGCTGTCACCTGCTTCTCGTTGGAGAACAGTTCCAGCAGTTCAGGCTTGGGGTTCTCGCCCAGCAGGTTGGCCTTCGAGCCGCTATGAGTCTTCTCGTCCATCGTGATCACCGGATACACGAGAATGGCGAAGTCCGGCCGACAACTCAACCGCTCGATCGGGTCAGTTGCCTGCGGATTGCCCGCATCGAAGTGCGTGGCTGCCGTCGAAGCCAGATGGCCGCCGGCGGAGAACCCGATGATGCCGATCCGCTTGGGATCAATGTTCCACGCGTCGGCTCGCGCTCGCACCGTACGGATAGCACGCTGAGCGTCGAGCAATGGCACGAAAGGCCGTCCGCCTGGCAACCGGTATTCCAGCACGATCCCGGCAATGCCGTGCTCGTTGAGCCACTCGGCGATGCCATGCCCCTCCGGGCCAACAACCCGGCCGCGGTAACCGCCGCCGGGACAGATAACCACCGCCGCCGTCTTCGCCTGCCGCGGTTCGGGCAGATGGACCGTTAGCGCGGCATCGGTTGATTCAAACGATCCATCACCCACCGGCGCTTTTTCCGGCCAGAGGGCGATCTTCTCAGCCTCTCGATCGCCCGTTTGAGGTTCAGCCGCCTGTACGGCAAATGCACCGCTGAGCGCGGCCGCTAGAGCCAGAGCAAAGTACAAACGCATCGGGTCGCTCCTGTTCTTTCTTTCAGTCTACCAGCCGGAAGGTCCGTGTAACGGTCTGGACCTTGCCATCTTTGGCGGCTTCGATCGTAACCTCGGGCTTCGAGAGGAAGCATGCGGCCGCAAACACGCCATCTGCTTCCACATCCGCCACCGACCTTCCGTTGATCTTCACCGTGGCGTTCGGCTCCGTAATCCCGCGGACATTGATCAGGCGCGGCCCGGCCGGCACAACCGTCCCCTCGTAGGGCTCCGTCTGAACGTAGAGCAACGGGCTTGCCTCAAGCGACTCGACCTCGCGAGCGATCTGGCGACGGGTAGCGAGAAGCACGTCGGACTCGCGCGTGTAGTCATAGAATGAAGTCGCCACCCGGCGGCACAGTTCCAGCGGACGCTGCCGGGGATCGAGCCAAGCGGCGTTCTCCTCGTGCTGCTCCTTGAGCGATTCCAGCCTCTCCTGGAGAACCCGCAACAACTCATAATCCTGCAAGCCGTCGCGCATCGCCGACCAGCGCAGCGAGCCCAGCGGGCCATCCGGGCTGGGGTACATGATTGCCCGATCGCCGAGCGGCAACCCCTTCGAGACGCCTTCCTCCGAGTACGGATCCTCGCCGCCGGCAAAGTAGTTTAGCCCCCAGTGGAGATAGCCATCCAGGCTGTACAGGTAGCTCATCCAGTGCAGCACGCGCGTCTTCACCAGCGGCTGGTCGAGGAAACGGTTCGGATAGCGTCCCACCGGATGACAGCAAGTGTAGAACCAGACCTCCTTGCCTTCCGCCTGCATCTGCTGGAAGTGCGGCAGCCACAGGTTCAAATGGTTCAGTTTCGGTACCAGCACGTCGATGGCCTCGCCAAACCCGGTCGCCTCCACCGCCTCGACAATCTTCAACGACGGCGCCGCCTGATGGACGATCTCGGCTACGCGCTTGTAGCTGGGAACGCTGTGCAGAAACGGCTCATCCTGCACGTGGATCATCACGCGCCCCTGCCAGCCCTTCTCGTGGATGTGCTTCTCCAACTGTGCCAACACGCCGCGCAGCTTCTCCTCGGCGGTCAGTCGCACCTCTGGAACATCGCATTCCACCGCCACGTCGGCCGGCGCAACGCGAGCCGTTGGATTGTCGACCGAGGCGGAAATCATCCCCGCCTGGAACAATTCCATCCGCTCCATTCCGGCGGTATAGAAGACCTCCGCCCAGCGGTCCAGGAAGCCGAAGTCGCACTGATACCCATGCTGCGGATCGAACCTGGTCTTGATCCAGCCCAATTCCGCCTTGAAGCATGTCTGCCGATGGGCCACCATGATCTTGGCATATTTCGAAGCCAGTTCCCAGAAAGCCGGACTGTCATGGGCAACGTTATAGCCGGCGCCGGGAAACGTGAACCAGTTGGTCACCTGCTGGTGTCGTTCCGCAGGCAATTCGAAGTTCCACACCGTCAGCCGCATGGGCAGACTCGCCTCCCCGCCCTCCCACGATACGCTGAGCGTGCCCTTGTACTCTCCAGCGGCAGCCGTACGCGGGATCTCAATCTCGATCCACAGCGGTTGTACGGCGCTGTCTTGAGCGTCGATGCGCGCCCCGCCCCAGAACGGATCGGGCAGCGCGCACGGAGCTTGAGCCACCAGTTCCTCGGCGGGCACTCCTGCCGTATTGCGTTTCACATCCAGATAACGGACCCACTGCAGCCGGATACACTCCGGCGGTATCGAGTGGTCGCCGTTTCTCAAGTCGCCCACCACAGCGCCCACCGACTTCGCCTCGTGTGCCGGCCGGAATGCAACCTGACCGCTCACCGTTTCGCCGCGTGCTCCCTCCAACTCAGCCGGCTTCGCCTCCAACGGTGCCGGAGCGTTACGCAGGAGCTTGGTGAGATTGTCGACGCCCCACAGGCTCGGCTCCTGCGGCAGCGCCGTACTGCACACCGCCAACACATAAAGAATCGCCAGCCCGCTCAGCCATTTCACAGCCATGTTTCCCTCCGGGCAACCTGTTTCTCGACCGACATCGACCGTTTATCATGGGCAGTACATGGGGCCGCGAGCAATACCTCCGCGCAGGTTATTGCTGGCGGTCTGAATCGCTTCACTTGTATGATGGGAGGTGGCCTCGCCGCCGCGCATCGACGACAAGACCGCTCCCATCACTGCTCTACGGCGCCCGCGCAATCACCTGAGCAGGCACGAAGGCCTGCGAGACCGGCAGGTAGTTGCAGGTGCAGCCGCCGGTAAGGCTCGGCATGTTCAGGAGACCATCGGCCGGAAACAGGTTGTTGCTGCACGCCGCCCGTACGTTCCAGAAATGCACCGTGTCTCCCGTCGCCAGATCGATGCAGGCCGCATTGCCCAGCACTCGCGTCGTCACCATGTTCGAGCTCGCGCGCGGTATGGTGCAGCCGCGGCGAGTCCAGGTCATTGTCTGACCGGTCGCCTTGCCGTCGGGAAGGTCATGCACCGCCAGTGTCTCGGCGGTGCCCAACAGCAGTTTCTGGCCGACGACGAACAGCGGCCGCGGGACGCTGGCAGGCGTCTTGTCGGGCGCAGGCGTGGGATCGGGCAACTCGGCAAGCACGCTGCCGTCCGTCCCGCGAAGCACGTCCGACCAACGGACCAACAGGTCGCCCTCCCGGCTGTACCGCAGTATCGAACCACCCGGCTGCTGCCAAACCAGATCTCCCGTCTCCAACTCGAAGGCCCGGGTGAAGGCTTGCGTGTTGCCGCGTCGCTTGTTGGCCAGTTCCGCACAAAACACCCGGCCGCTGCCTACCGCCACGCTAAGACTCGGGCTTCCGCATTCGTACTGCCAGACGATCTGGCCGCCTGCCCGGTTGAGGCAGAGCAGATGCTGGCCGCTCTGGCCAATAAGAAACTCTCGCTCGACGCGCAGATTCGACCACGGCTGGTCCATCTCGGCCGGCAATTCGATCCGCTTCATCTCACGGCCGGTGGCCGGATCGATCACAACACAGGTTCGGTCGCCGGTAATGTAGATAGCGTCGTCGATCGCGATCATCTGATCGTTCACCGTGTGAGGAAACGGCAAAGCGATCTCCCAGAACCGCCGCCCGGTGAAGACGTCCACGGCAACGAGGTTCTGGGCCTTCAGAAACATCCGCCCCCCTGCCACCCGCACCAGCGTCGCTCCCGGCGTGCGGATCCACCGCGCCGGGCCGTCGAACCAGAGCAGTTCCATCGGAGCGGTGAGGAAGCGGTCTTCAGAGGCGCCCGTGTTGGCCGCGTCGGCCTCGCCGTGCGACCACGCGGCCGAGCCAGGCAACGGCCCCTCGCGCGAAACCAGCAGCAACTCGCCCGCTTGCCGCACCGAGGGTCCGGCCGGTCCGCTGTCGGCGAACTGTTTCAAGAGCCGTTCGCGCTCGGCCGCGGCAATCGCCAGGCACGCCGTGCCGCTATAGGGCCGCAGCGGGTGGAAGACCGTTTCGACGATCGCTTGGCCGGAAGAATCAGCCGCAGGCCAATCTTCGGAGACAATCAGAGAAGCCATGTACGGCGGCAGCGGATAGGAGAATGGATCGCCCACGTGCGCACTCGCCCGCGTGCCGTAGAGTCCGGCCCTATGAAGCCGCTCGCGGAGCGCAGCGACCTGCTGGGCATCGTCGTCAATCACGATGACGTTCAGGTTCGACTGCGCAAGCAATTGCTCGACCAGTCGCCCGTCGGTGATGCCGAGAACCAGCGCATAACCTTCACGAACCCGGGCGGCCTTGAGAATCTCGTCTGCCTCACGGGTCGCCGCGGCGTCGGCCGGCAGCGGAGCCTTTGAGAGCGCGTGCACGTTCGGCTCGCCCTTCTTGTCGCCAAATGCGTACAGACTCCCCTTATCGGTCACCACAAACAACTTCCCATCAGCCGCGATCATGCTGTGCGGCGTGCCATCGAGCGTGGTCTGCCACGCGACTCGCGGCTCCTCGCCCGCCCCGACAGTCCTCACCGCCGCCACGGTCCCCTTACCGCCCAGATAGAGCTGATCGCCCGCCTTGATGTGCAGCTTCAGCTTCGTTTTCATCCGCCAGATCTCGGCAAAATGGCCCTGCCACTTGTCGGGGTAGGTGTCATTGCGCCGAAGCGGCGGAACGGGTGACTTGCTCCGCTCTTCAAGCCGCACGTCCGCAAGGCTGGAGGCAACAATGTCTCCGTCGTCGCGGTACATCACGTCGCCATCGAATACCGGCTGGCAGAACGCTCCCAGGTCTTTATGGTTGGTCAGATCGATGTCGAGCCTGGTCCTTCCGCCCGGATAGAGCATGGTCTTCGCCTCGGGCTTCCAGCGCCCTTCGAGAAACCGCTCGTCATTGGGCCGCGCCAGATCGTAGAGGTCGCCCCCGTGGCTCAGGTAGTTCCGCGTCCCCGCCACAAACCAGGTCCCCTTCGGCAGACCATTGCGCCCGCCCCATCCCATGGTGTAATCGTTGGCAGCGCCGGTCTTCGGATCGATAAACGCGGGCAGTTGCGCGCCGCACGGAACGACAAGCGTCTCGTGGATCATCGCCAGGTAGCCCTGCGGCGACAGGCCCGCTTCGTTGGCCACGCAGTGGTCCATGTTGGCCCGTGCAATATGGTCGCTCTCGGTATTGGCCCACACGGTCTTCCCGGTCGACGCGTCGACGGCCGCCACTGCCACGCCGTACGTCGACCAGATCCCGGCGCCAAAATAAACGACTCCGTCCTTCACCACCGGTCCGCCGCGGGCAGGGCGAAGGGAAATCAGCCGGCCGTGCCCCAACAGCTTGCGATCGGCCTTCTCCGCCGCCGGATGTCGATATTTCCACCTCAGCGAACCGTCGGCAGCCGAAACGCAGTACAGGTAGCCGTCGTCCGAAACGAAATAGACGTTCCCTCTCCAGACGGCCGGCGCGAACCGCACCGGGCCTTCGGCAAAGAACCGCCAGCGCTCCGCGCCAGAGTCCGTATCCAGGGCCGTTATCGTATCGGTAACCATCGAGGGCAAGAACAACGTCTTTCCCTCCACCACCGGCTCATACGATTCGTCGAACCGCAGCCTCACCTCGGCCGGAAACGCCGGCCGAGGCACCGGCAACTCCCGCCGCCACGCCAGGTGCAATTCGTCCGGCAGCCGTTCCGGCGAAGCAGCGCTCCGCTGGGCATCGTACCGATACTGCGGCCAGTCGGCCGCCGGCAGCCCGGCCGTCAGAAACCATCCCAGCACCACCCAACAAGCGATCAGAGAGCGGTTCATTTCGTTCTCACTCCGGCGTACTTGGTTCCGTGCGTGATTGCATGCCATTTCAAGCCGCGTTGCCGGCCCATGATTGCCTGATGATCGCCCAGCGCGGCGCCCGTGTCCAGCGCCGTTGCGCGGTCTCCATCGAACTCGGAGGCGCTTTCCAGCCGCGGTTCCGCAGCAAGACTTCGGGCAACACCAAGCGGACCTGCGGTCGTGACGGCCCGCGGGGCCTGGACGCCGTACCGTCAGTACAGTAGCCTGGGAGCATCTGCAGCCGTGGGCCCGTATTATTGTGAGGGGGGATTGTGACGCCGGATGAAGAACTGGGACATCTTGACGCGGAGCTCCAGCGACTGCAGGACGAACATCCAGACACGTTGGGCGTTCTTCGGCTGACCGACCGGTGCCTGCGCGGATGCTCGAAGTGGAAGTGGGAGCAGCACGGTTGGACGATCAGCGACGGTCAGGCCTGTGGCATCATGAACGGAGACGCCGGAGACCGGCGAACGGCCCTCCTGGAGGTGCTGAAAGGGCAAATCCGCAAAGTTGAGTTCGTTTCCGATTTGGATGCCCTCAAGGTCGTGCCAGACACGTCGGCCTCGAAGCACGCATAGGATCGGGCGGAATCCTCGCCGTCACTTCCTGCTTCCGACCGGCAATTCCATCACGTGGAGGTACTTCCCCGCAAACAAGAAAAGCCGATTGCCATCACGCCAGGGGCTGACGAGTCCGTCGGCCATCGGCCATCGCGCGTATCCCCGGCCGTCTCGCGTTACGGTGCGAAAGTCGTTCGTCCGGCCGTAGATGATGCTCGATCCGCCATCATAAGGATGGCTCTCCGACCAGCACAGCAGGTATTCACCGTCACCGAGGTAGCCGACGAAATGCGGCCGGTAGACGCCCTTGCGTCCTCCGCCTCCGTCCTCCTGGTGAATCACCGGATTTGCCTCGCTGTAATCCCAGCGACGGCCATCGGTCGAGATGGCGAATCCCAGTTCGCAAGGATCCTGGAGCCATTTCCCGCTTTCGCTGAACTCGCCCCCCGTCCCGCGCAGGAAGCCCAGCCACCGCCCGTCTGGCAACCGCTGCATCGCGTGGTAGGACGACTGGCTGTTCATCCACCGCTCGGCCGTCACCGGCAGCACTGGCACCAGCTTTCCCTTTTCATCCGTCCACGGCGTCCACACGCTCGCGGCAAGATCGGCACACGTCGCCAGGGAGGTGCGCTGGTGCCCTCCGCCGGTCGCCCACTGATTCTCGTAGTAGTGAAAGTACATGAACCAGGCTTGCTCCTCTTCGTTCCACGCCACGCATGGACTGGAGTAGTGGAACGGTTGCCCCGGCTTCCCCGGACACACCAGCACTCGGCTGTCGCCCCGCGCCGGATCCTTTTGGGCCAGCTTGACGTACGGCCCCTCGATCGACTCGGCCACTGCGCAGCCGATCCCCGAGTTCGGATCGTGGTGCGCGTAGAACAGGTAATAGCGGTTATCAGAATTCCGCCCCCGATCGTTTCGCACCACGGTCGGGTAGCCCACCGATTCGCGTCCGTCGTCACCCGACCAGGTGCTCCGTTCCCATGCTTCGCTCTGCCAGAGGATCTGCGTCGTCCGCGATACCTCCAGCGGCAGGTCACCCGTCAAATCGGAGAGATCCACGCACTTCGTGTTCGGGTCGATCATCACGGGCGCATCGGCGGCGTCGACTCCCGCTCCATGGGTAAAGCAAAGCAACCACATCACGCACACCGCAGCCCCAAGTCTCGCCCGATACATCATCACCACAGCTTCCTTCTCATTATCAGTCATCCGTGCCTGATCATTGGCCATCGGCGTCAAGCTCCACAAACACCACCATCGACGGATTCCCCACCGCCGCATAATGTCCGGTAAACGCTAAACCGCCATTCTCCCGATCCACCCGGAATACGGCGATGTTGTCGGCCCGCTGGTTGCAGCAATAGAGGAACCGCCCCGCGGGGTCGAAGCTGAAACTCCGCGGATAATTCCCTCTCGTCCATTCTTCCCCCAGGTACTCAAGCTCGCCGTTGGCCCCCACAGAAAAAATCGCGATGCTGTCGTGCAGCCGGTTCCCCGCGTAAAGGAATCGCCCATCGGCCGAAACGAGAATCGCGGAACAAAAATTGCTCCCCGCATAGCCCGGCGGCAGCGTCGAGATCGTCTGCCGCGTGGTCAGTCGCCCCACCCGCGCATCGTAGTCGAACAACACGACGGTCGAACCTTCCTCCTGAATGGAGTACAACCATTGCCCGTTCGGATGAAGACAAAAATGCCTTGGCCCGTCGCCCGGCGGAAGCGCGACCGCCGGTGGATCGCCGGTCGTCAGCACGCCTCGCTCTTCGTCGAACTTCCACACGAAGATCCGATCGAGACCCAGGTCCACATGCAGCACGAACCGACCCGTCGGGTCGGCCTGGATCATGTGCGCGTGTGTCCGATCGTGCCCGCTGAAGGCAAAGCTCCCCGGCGGAGCGTTAGTCGCCCTCGTGGGGCCGATCGTGCCGGTGTCGACCTTCACGTCCGTGGCCTCCCCCAACCGCCCGTCCGCCAGGATCGGTAGCACCGCCACCGAGCCACCGAAGTAGTTGGCCACCAGCAGGAACCGACCTGATGGATGGATGCTGACGTAGGTCGGCCCCGCTCCCCCCGAGCCCACCGTGTTGAGCAGCGTCAGTTCCCCATCGGTTCGATCGATCGCAAATGCGCTTATCGTCCCTTCCTTGCGCTCTCCCAAACGATCCGTCTCATTGGCCGAGTACATCCGCGTCCCGACTGCATTCACCGCCAGGCAACTCGGGCTGGTCCCCATCTCGTATACCCCGGCCGCCCGCAATGCCCCCGTCCTCCGATCCACCCGGAACCGATGGATCCCGCGCCCATTCCCTGGCGGCAAATCCACCTGCGTCGGCAACACGTCCTTAAGCGGGGAACTGAACGTCCCCACGTACGCCATCAGGGCGCCGTTGCCTTGATCCTCTTCGGCCCGCATGAGCCCGCCCGCCAGCGTGCTTGTCCCCGCCAGTGCAGCACATCCCTTCAAGAACACACGCCGTGAGCAGTCGAGCCGTGTCATGGGAGTTGCCTCGCGGTCACTTCGCCGCCGCCTGGGTTGGCCACAGGGAGCGAATCTCCTCCAACGTCCGGTCCACAAGCACCTGGCCGCCCTCGGGGCCGATGCGGCTGCTCTGGATCACCGCTCCATAACCGCCACCTCGCACCGCCCGCTCGCTTGGCAGGTAACCCGCCGAGCCGGCAAGCTGGATGACGAACGTCTGCACAGCCGGACTCCGCGCCTTCATCTGCACGCCATAGTCGGTATAGAGTTCGAACTCGTTGGTGGCGATCGCCACGTCCCCCAGCCGCAGCACATGCAACTCCATGGCGAGCTTGCCTTCAGTCCCGGCCTGCTGTGCTTCGTAGCGTTCCACCACCCCCTGATGCCAGCGGTAATTCCAACGTTGCGCCGGATCGTCGGCAAACTTCGCCGCCTCCCGCCGGGCGTCAGCCACCTCCGCCTCCGTCACCTGGCGGTACGGCAACTCAATAGTCTGCACGCGGTGGCCGAACACCGCGTCGGAGCGGATGTCGGCCTTTGCCCCTTCGTAAGCCTCCTCCCAGCCGCCCACGATCCGCCGGGCAACCTCTTCCAGCCGCGTCAGGCCGCGGAGCTTTCGCATCCGCTCGTCGGCCGCCTTGCCGTATTGAGGCCGCGACGTCTGATCCCCCGCCGCACCAATCCAGCCGAGCACGAGCAGATCCTCGCCATGCTTCTCACGCAAACGCTGCCGCACCGGGTGCCAGTAGTCGGCAAGGATCGAAAGGCCTCCCTCCGCCTCCTGTGCCGGGCAGGCCACATTGATCGCCGTTGCGATGAGCCGGTCCTGTTCGTCCCAGAAGAAGAGGCACTCGAGGTTGTGATCCTCGTAGCCCTCAATGCCGCGGAAGTCCGGCGTGTTCGTCGGGCCGTACATCTGCGCCGTGCCGTCGGCATATACCGCGCGCCGGTTCTGGGCCACCACCGCCTGTCCCTGCCCCCAGCCCACCTTGCCCGGCCGCCGTTTCTGCCAGCTTTGGACGATCGCCTCCCCGACCCGTTGTGCCAGAAATTCCACGTACTCCGCCGGCTTCATCACGCCACTTTCCGGCAGAGTGTAACGCCCCTCCACGGTCACCGGAGCGTTGTGGGTGTGCGTGGCACTCATGAAGAGCTTGCCGACGTCGAATCCCTCCAGCTGCGGTTTTACCTTCTCGCGGATCCGATCGAGCACGCCCGGCCGGACAGCCACCAGATCGACCGACACGATAATCGCCTGGTCGAGCACCTTGTCTCCGTCGCGCGATTCCAATGCCAGCGCCGTCGCCGATAGCGGCGACTCGACTTTGTTGGAAACCCGCAGATTCCGGTGCCCGTCGAGCGGAACCGGCTGATCGGGCGTAATGTCGACCGTTGCACCCCCGATCCATAGATCTGCCGCCCCGACTGGCACCGTTGCCAGGCCCAGCGTTAACACGAACAGAAAGAAAACGTAAGGACGGAATCTCCAGGTCTTCATGGGCGTTCCGGGCAGAGACCTGCCCGCCTTTCCTGCTCAGGTAGTCTGTGGCGGCTTGGGTTCTCGATTCGGCGGCACCGGCCGGCATCCGGTCAGCGACCGCCCGCCGACGAAGCTGGAGCATACACCACCAGCGCGCCGATTCCCAGCGCCCCGCCTTCGGGTACAAGAGTCAGCGTGTGGAGATCGTTCGAGCAACCCTGCACAAGCAGTGTCCGCTGGCCAGCCGGTTTCGGCTCGTACTCAGGGGTAAACAGCGGGTAGCTGCGCCAAGTCACCTGAAATCCTTCGGGCAGCGTAGCCTTACGGTATCCCAGCGTCCACGCGATCCGCCAGTCGGCAGGCTCGATGATCGCGCGCTGCGAACGCGATACAAATCGCTCTGTGCTCCAGCCGTCGCCATCCGCGCCCGTTGCACTCCCCGCGACGCGGAAATGGATCCTCTTGCCATCGGGCGTTGAATCAGGCAGACAGGTGAGCGTCCAGTCCTCTTCCACGAGCGGCTGCTCAAACCCGATGTTATTGACGGCCGGCATCCAGATCCCCGCCGGCCCCACGCTTGGCCGTGAAATCGCCCACAGTTCCCGCTTGCCTTCCATCGGCTGCCCATCCAGGAGCACCTTCGCCTTCGCGCCCGCTGTCCCCGTTCCATCCGAGACCGCCACAACGCGGTTTCCGGCAAACCGTAGCGTGAGGCTGCCGTCTTCGCCGCGGGCCACGTCCGGCCCGTTGGCCGCGACCGTCGTGATCGTGCCGGCCGCCGCCGGATTATCGCCCAGTTCAGGCACGCGAACGAGTTCCTCGCCGATCAGTCGAGCATAGAGCTCGCAGCCCTGGGGATTGAGATGCACCGCGTCGGAAAGAAGATCCTCGACCGCAAGGCCGTTCTCCGCCAGGTGCTTCCGCCACTTCTCGCGGAGATCGACGAGCATGCAATCGTACTTGGGCGCGACAGCGCGGATCTGCTCGGCCCGCTCGTCGTGCGACGTGTTGATCTCCGTTGGCCTGTCAAGCGAAACAATATTGAGATGGCTCGTCCAGATCACGACCTCAGCCGAAGTCCGCTCGCGTACGCGCTTGACGATTTCCTCGTACTTATCCATCGGCCCGTAGACATGGAAAAACAGCAGGTCCGGATACCATGGATAAAGGTCGTGGTCCGCCGTGCGGATGAGCACGCTCGACTCGTACCCACCGATCGCCGCGTTGCGGAACTCGAACCGGGCCGTAGGATACCGTTCGGTGAGCTGCTTCTGCAGGATCTGTGTCCATGCCTGCGCCGTGATCGACTGCCCGTAGAACAGCACGCGGACATGAGCCGGATTCTCGGCGGTCGACTTGTCGAGCAGCTTCATCGTCCGCTGGATGTACGCCGCCGATGGATTCGGTGCCGCTGAAGCCGCCATTGCCACAATCAAGGTCGAAAGCAAGATATTCATCCTCACCTCCACGGCCAATTCTCAGGGTGCACAAAGCAGCATGATGACCGAATCCGCCAGGACGAACAAGAACCGCGGCGACTTTGCAGATTCCCGCGCGTTCGTCTGTCTTGAGGTAGCGATCCCACTCGGCATCGACCCCTGTGGCCTCAAGGCGCTCTCGATTTGGCCGTCTTGGCGGCCGAAAGCTGGACAATGAGCTTTTCCACCGGAGCCGGGTCGAGATACTGGTAGAGCAGCCGCCGGGTGCCTTCGAACATCCGGTCGATCTTCCGCTGCACCGCCGGGTCTTCGTCATAGATCTTCTGCCGCTCGGCAACGATCTGGCGGTCGAAGTCCTCGCGGGTGCGGAGCGTCTGCAACTCGCGGACCAGCTTGTCGGCTTCGGCAAGGTCCTGCTTTTCGAGCTTGGCCAAGGCCCTCGCCAAGAGCACCTCGCGCCGCGTGACCAGGTCGATCAGTTCCTCCTGCAATCCGGCCAGGAAGCCCTCGACCTCCAAGCGATAATCATCGTTGGCGATGTCAGCTTCCAGTTGGGACGCGAGTCCCGGCACAATGGGCAGCCTCGCCAGCAGCGTGTTGCCGCTCTTGACCACCAGCACTCTCACCGGGTTGGTGGCCGGCGGCACTACGACCGATCCCTGCCGATCGCTGCGTCCCAGCCAGCGGGAAGGCGAGCCTTCCCCGCCCAACTCGTAGACATCGTAGCCGCTGAGAAGTCGCTCGGAGTTGGCGCGAGACCGCAGGACGAGTCGCGTGTCCGCCTCGGGCGGCACCACGCCCAACGCAAGCTGTTCGGTGCGGCCGCGTCGACGGCCGCTTAGCGGAGTCCGCATGCCGCTGTCCATCCGGCATAGGAGCGAAGGGAGCGAGACCTCCTCGACGGTGAGGAATGTCCAGGGAATATGCTCGATCCGCCGCGGTTTTCCCTCGCGATCGTTGTAGCGGACGACCGGTCGAAAGACAGTACCCGGCTTGATCTCGCCCAGTGATCGGTCGCGGGTCGGAATGCCCGCCGCCCGGAGCCGCAGTGTAACCCGGTTCTTCTCTTCCACCGAGAACACCTGCGCCAGCGGTGACATCGCCATTCGCAGCGCGCGGAAGGTGGAATCGTACAGCTTCGATGCCTGCCCGACCGGTCCGCCCACGGCAGTGCCAAACGACTGCGTACGCACGTCGAAGTCGCGTGCCCACAGTCTGTACCCGTCCGGCGCGCGCCGAATGGCGACGAGCAGAACCTTGTCGGTTGCAGGCTGCGGCGCGAGATCCTCGGCGACAACGGCTTCCGCCTCGGCCAGCAGCTTGCGGCGTAGCGGCGGATCGGCAGCGGCCACGTTCAGCTCCCACGAAGCGCCAATCAACGTCTCCGCCTGGCGGGCCAGATCGGCGGCAAGGTCCTCGCGGAACGCATCGTTCAAACCGGGCGCCGATTCCACCGCCAGAAGCAGCTCGATCCGGTAGGGCGTCAGTTCCCAAACCGTCTGGGCCGCCGCCGACCCGGCGGCGAGACTCGCCACCAGCAGAATCAGCATTCCAGCCGTGCGGCTTGCGGATTGTCGCCACCCGAGCGGTTTCATCATTGCTCCACGCGGTACGCGAACTCGGATTGCCAGGATTCGACGTTATCGTACAGCGTTACTGGCTTGCCGGCCCCCTTCAGGCTTCGGTAGTAAGCGAAATGGTCGGTCATTTGCCACAGCGGGACCACCGCAACATCGTCGGCGGCGATGCGGTGAATCTGGCGGAGACGATCGGCCACGTCGCGCCACTCGCTCGCCTCGTCGAGCCTTCTCAGGGCGAGGCTCATGTAGGGGCTAGCCGATCCGGCCAGGCCGTCGACATCGAGCAACCGTCGGGCGTCGATCACCGGCTCCCACATCGCCGCCTCGACGTACAACAAGTCGATATCCTCGGGCATGGGGCCCACAAGCGGCACGTCGGGCAACTCGCGGACCTCGACCGTGAGGCCGATTACCTCCAGTTGTTTCTGGATCATCTTCGATGCGGCGCGAGCCGTTGGGTATGCGGGATGGGCAAGCACCATGGGGGGCAGCCTGGTGGCGGTGCGGCCGGCCGCCTTCTCAATGGTGATCCAACGCCGCAAACCAAGTTGCGCGAGCGCCACCGCCAACCGGGAATCGTAAGGGCGAGGCTTAACCGTCGAGTTGTAGCCGTAGTCCAGCCCGTCGCCCACCGCGATGCCCTGCGAGAACGGCCCGCTCACCACCGCGCAGCCCTCCATTTCCTCGCCACCGAGCAGGCGATTGAGGATCGTCTGGCGGTCGATCGCGTAAACCATCGCCCGCCGCAATTCGCGGCTTGTCATGACCGGCTTGGCGAGGTTCGGGACCAGGCAGTGGACAAGCGGAACTGCGTAACGTTCGACCGCGATCTCCTTTTCCTCGCGAAGCTTATTGAGTTCCCAGGGGCAAACTCGGTCGAGAACATCGATCTCGCGGCGCCGCAGCGCCTGCATGGCCTCGACCGAGGTTCCGAAATAGCGCTCGGCGATCTCTTTGGGCTGCGTCGGAGTCGCCGCGAAGTACTGCGGATTGGCAACGTAGCGGACTTCGTCTCCCTCTGGCATCTCGGCGAGATAAGGACCGATGGAGAGACGGTTGCCGGAAAGCGTACCAAGCTCTCCCGGAACGACTGCAACTTGCAGCAGCGCCTCAGGCCGCACGTGGGGATGCGCCAAGTCGGCATGAACCGTGAAAACACCTTCGACAGCGACGCTCCTCAGCAAGTCAGCCCACAACGGGCGGTGGTCCGACTGCAGGGGATCGGCCAGCGACAATAGCCGCTGCGAAAGGTCGTAACCCGTTAGCGTCGCCACGTCGGAGCGGATGTTGTGGTCGAGCAGGAAAGTGAGCCGCAGTCCCAACTCCCGCCGCTCGAGCTTGCCGAATGGGGTCTCGTATCGTCCTCCGTCCGGCCCCGGGCCCACGTATTCAACGAGGCTGCGTTCCAGCAATCGGCACACTCTGCGCGAAGGCCAGTCGGTCAGGCTGCCCGCCAATGGAGATTCGGTTTTCTGAATCACTCCGACGCGGACACGAGGATAGACCGCATGCAGGGCCCGCAGATACTGCTCAACTTCGGGCAACGAGGGTGCGATCAATGCCGCGCGCCAGCCCAGGCGATCGGCTTCACGTAGATTTCCTGCTTCTTGCGCCCGCCGCGCCTCGGCGATCACGTCGGCCGCCTGCTTCTTCCAGGCATCTCGCCATTTGACGCTGATCGGATGGTTCGGATACAGCTCGGACAGGCGAGCGATCAACTTTCTCGCTGCGACGAAGCTGTCGCTTTCGACGTATTGTGCCACCAGGCTGTCGGTCGCCAGGCCGATCGCCTTGTCGAGGTCCGGTCGCGACGGATTGCGGTGATGGAGCTCGCGGAGCATCGCCAGTGAGCCGTCGAACTGCCCCTCTCGGAGCCGGGCTTTCGCTTCTTCGTAAAGGTATTCGTCGAGCGCCTCGGCAAGTCCCGGCAAAGTCGGATCGCGCTGACGCAGGAACTGGAAATAGTCGTATGCTTCGCTAAGACGTCCGCTCCGTACCAGCGAAACGGCCTCGCGGAGCACCAATTCCTCGAACAGCTCGATCTTCTCAATCGAGTACCAGCGGACTTCGTAAGTCTCACCCGGCCTGTCGAACAGCCGCACCGTGAGTTTCTCGCTGGTCCGCAGCTTGTCTTGGGGCACGCGGCGATCGGGCAGATCGAGCGGCTCGACCTTAAGGACCGCGTTGTCGTTGTCCTTGTTCAGCGTCAGGACATCGTACGGCTCCTGTTCGTAAAACGGCCGCTGCGCAACGGCGGTTCCCGCGGCGCACAGCGATGTCACGCTCGCCACGGCGGCGAGGACGATCGACTGTCGAAGAGACTGCCAAACCGACGAGATCATAATCCCACTATGGTTGCTTCACACGGAAGAGCGCGCCGTCATGGCCGGCAACCAGCAGCTGCTCACCAACGCGGACTGGCCCCGAGCCGAGCGGTTGCCTGAGGTCAACCCGAGCCAGTTCCTTCCCACTGGCACCGTCCAGTCGGACGACAGCACCGCCCATCGAGGCTATCAGCACATGATCACCAACCTCCATCGGCGCTCCAGCCAGTGGGCCACAAGAAAGCGGGACCCGCCAGACGAGCTTGTCTTTCTCAATGCAGTAGAGCTGATCGTCGTCGGTCGCCAAATAGATGCGGCTGCCAATCACGCGCGGCCCCCAAACGCAGCGACCGCTCAAAGGCCACTGCTGGACCGCCTTGAAATCCGCCGCGTTCACCGCCGAGAGCGAGGGGACCGCATCGACCAGGTAGACCGCCATCCCGATCGCTGCCGGGGCCGCTGTCAACGGCCTGGGCCAGTCAGCCGTGGCAATCGCCGCGAGATGCGGCGTGGGCTCGGCGCGGACGGCCACACGATACAGTCCACCGTGCCTGGCGGCGAGCACAAATTCCCGGTCGCCGACGGCGACCGGCGGGAGCCATTGAGGCGTTTCGCCCTTTATCAACGGCGGCTGAAAGGGCTCAACCTGCCTGTTTCCCAACTGCAAGTCGACCAGCAGCACTTGCCCCGATTTGCAGGGCGCCAACAGGCCGTCGCCAAGGCCCAAGGGGATCGTCGCCAGGGCATCGGGAAGCGGCAACCAACGCTCGGGCGGCGTCGCCGAGCGGTCGAAAAGAAACACCTGGCCGCCGTCCCCGCCGCCAGCCAGCGCCAGCGCGCCCCCGACCAACGGAACTACCGCTGTTATGGGTTGCTTCATCTCGGATTCCCGAGGCGACGCCGCGGGCTGGTCGACTACTTGCTGATCGCCGACGACGCCGAGCTCGAAATCGAACACGCTTCCTAGAACATTCGCGGCCAGCGTCTTGCCGGACTCACCGTCCACCTTGGGCTCGGCGGCCAGCGGCGCTGCGAGGTGCGTTTCCCAGTACGGCGGCCCGCCTTCATCGCGTTCCGCCGACACCACGATGCCCGGCAGGCCGAGGGCCCGACGCACATGGAGGACCGCTGCCCCAATCTCCGTCAGTGGCTCCAGAGCAATGGTCCGCTCGTTCTCGATGCCCTTGGGTTGGAGGCGGTTTCGCGACACCAGCACTTCGTAGCGCGTCAGTTGGCTGTCGGCCACCCACAACCGCTCCGCCTTGAGCAGCGGAAAGCGGATCAGCCCGGCTGTGGCTTGCATGTTCGCGGCCACCACTTCGCCCGCAGCCTGCCCCTCGGCAATCGGCACCAGCGGACGTTCGGCGTCGGCTGCAGTGATCTCAAACAGCCGCAGTTCTCCGCGATCCGTCGTCGCCGCGACGCGGACGCCGGCCACCAGGGGAGCCAGATCGATCCGCCCCGATAGCTCGACCTCCTGAACCTGCTCGACGCGTGGCTGCCCTTCTTCGTCCTCCAGACTCAATACCCGGAGTCGCGAGGTCTCCGCGCCGTGATTCTCCGAAACGAGCAGGAAGCGGCCCAGCAATACGGGTGGGACGGAAATGCTTCCCGGTTCATGCCCCAGGTACACCACCTGCCGGCATTTCCGATCGATGCCGGAGATTACAAACAGATTGGTGTGATCGGCGACCTGGTAGATGAGCGACTGCTCGGAGTCGAACGCCGGCGCGGTGCGAAGCTCCTGCGGCAATTGGATGTAGCCATCCGAGTTTCCCGATCGCAGGTCGATGATCGACAATCTTCCGCTCCGGGTGCCGACAAAGATCTGGCCAGCGGCAACTGTCGGCGAACTGTCGAACCGCTCATTCACCGCATGACGCCAGCGCAGCTTTCCCGTGGCCCCCTCGACTCGCAGCACTTCGTTGCGGTCGCCGTCGACCAACAAGGCATCGCCACCTTCTCCTTCGGTCAGCGCAATCGGCAGCACCCGCAGTGTGCGGGCATCAGTCGCCATTCCGACAGGCCGTCGCCACAATACGCGGCCGGTTTCAGCGTCGAGACCATAGACAGCCCCCTCGGCGAACACCAGTGCCCGCTTTCCCTTGGCACTGGGCACGCCCCCGTCACCCGACCTTGCAGCGAGCACGGTCGTCGAGAGGATCGGCGACGCGATCTCCGACGTTTCCGCAGCCCGTGCCTCGGCCACCGCTTTCACCGCGTCCTGCTCAGCGCGCGATACGGATCTGACCGCTTCCACCAGTTTCTCGTTGCCGTCGAGATCGGGATACAGCCTCAACAGCGCCCTGCGCGCCTGGTACGCCTCGCCCGTTCGACCCGCGTCACGGGACCGCTCCATGGCGGCGATCGTCTTCCTCAACTCGGCATCGCGGGCGATTTCGCGGTCGGTGATAGCCAGCAGTCCTTGGATCTCGGTTAACCGTGTGGCGGGTTGCTTCGACTTGATCACGTACTTGTCGACCAGGGCGAGGCATTCGCGGGCCTTGGCGACGAGTTGCGGATCGCGCTTCTCATGGGCTTGCTTCGCCAACCCGTCGGCGATGTCCGGCAAGAGCGAAGCCAGTTCGGGCCGGGCCTGCTGGGCAAATTCGGGCTCGCCGGAGATCTGCGGGATCACGGTCTTCGCAGTGTCCAGCGCCGCACTCCAGTCGGTCGTCTTCTCGGTCCTTTGGCGGAGTTGCGCGAGCCCGCGGCGAACCCTTGCAAAGCTGACGCTTTCGTGGTTCGGATACTGCTCAATGAATTCCGAGTAGTTCCGAATGGCGCTGCTGTAGGAACCCTGGTCGTAGAATTCGTTCGAAGCCTGAAGTTTCTGGTCGGCGCTGCCGCGAGTGAGCACCCAGATGAGCACAACCGCTACAATCACCAGGAGCAATAGCCCACCGCCGCCGGCGAGAATCAGCGGCGTGTCCCAGATGCTTGCCGGCCGTCGCCTCGCCGGGATTTTCTCATGTCTGTCGCCCAGAACGGCAGGGCCCCATTGAGGTTCGGCAATCGCAGCGGGCTGTGGTGGAGACACGTCCGCTGGTGGCGCCACGGGAGCGGCTGTTGGAACGGGAGTTGCCGGTCGTGCCGGAGCGCCGCGAACCGGCGGCACTCGCGGCGGAACGGGCTGGGGAGGAACGGGCCGCGGCGGGACGACTGGCCGACTCGGCGCGGCATCGTCCAGCGGGATCAGCTCATCGTCGTCCAAGGGAATCAGACCGTCGTCACTCTCTTCGCCGGGTTCGTCGAGGATCAATCCGATATCGTCATCATCGCCCCCCCGTTTTTCATCGTCGATGGGGGCCAGCTCAAGGTCATCGTCCGCCGACGGAGTGAGTCCCCAATCCTCTCCCTTCGCTTTGTCCCTGGAAGGCAACGGTTGGGCCGACGCCGGCGGCGGGGGCGGCGGGGCGGTCGGAGACGGCTGGGATGAAACGCCTGATGTGCCGGCCGGAGGCGGCTTTTCCGGCAGGCTCTGCGCCCGATCGAGCAGCCGCTGAGCCAGAAGCCGCGACAGGTATCCATTGTCGACCAGCCACTTGGCAAGCACCGGCGCGGTCAGCGATTTATTGTACGGCGGTTCTCCGATGCCCTGTCTGGCTTGGGCGACTTGCTTCCGCAGGTACACGATCATGTCCGCGGAAAGCAGATCGCGTTGTTCCAGCAAATCGACGAATTCTTCAGCGGATATCATGCGCGTGCCGGCTTGGTCGAATGTGCGGTGCGGCGGGTTTTCGTTTTAAGCCCGACTCCGGAAGGCGCAGCGGGCGATTACGGGCCTCGTTACAGGTCCTCTTCATCGACAGTGGCCAGGCGAATATCTTCCATTCCCACGGCATTGCCGGCGTCGAGAGCCATGACAACCGTTTCGTGCCGGGCCTCCCCGTCGGCGAGCACGAGCAGGCTCGTGGGGCCGGGGCTTGTGCTTCCCGCCGGTCCTTCCCGAGCCTCGCGGAGTTTGGCGAGTACCTCCTGCCGGCTCGGCGCTTCTTGCTCATCAACCCACACCGTGTCGTCCCGCCCGATACGGATGATGACGTAATCGTCGTCCCGTTCCAGTTCCTCCAAGGTCCGCGCCTGGGTGGCCGACTCTTGCTGGTCCGGCGGCGGCATCTTCAGCGAAGCTTGCTGGGTGTAGGTTGCGGTGACCATGAAGAAAATCAGCAGTTGGAACACGCAGTCGATCATCGGCGTCATGTCAATATGATCCTGCAACTCCTCCTGGCCGTGTCCAAACTCCACTCGTTCCGCCTCGTCCTCGCCCCCGGGGCCGGGACGCGGCACCTCCACGTCGCCGGTGCAGTCGGGGCACGGCAACACGCGGCCCGCCGCCGCGGGATCGGCTTTGAGCGGTCGGTGGCATTCTGGGCAGGGGAAGCAAATCATAGCTGGAGGCAACTACTCTTCAGCGACTTCAACGACGCCCAAATGCAGAGTGATCTCTCCGCCACGGCCGGAAGCCGCTGCGATTCGCGACACATCGCGGTGGTGGACGTTCCTCGCCGCCTTAATCAGGACATTGGTCCGCCCCTGGTTCACCGCCTCTTCAACGGCTTGACTCACCTCAGACTCTTGCGCGAGCGGATCGTCGGGAAGTGCCCCGGTCACTGTGCCGTCGCCGAGGTAGACCTTGACCGGGCCGTCCTCGACCGCCGTCATCGTGATGATTGTCGAAGTGCTCGGTTCAACGCCCATTCCATACTGGGCCGGCGGCAACTCGACCTCGCGCTGTGTTGATGCCGTGGAACAGACAATGAAGAATATCAGCAGGAGAAATGTCACGTCGATCATCGGCGTCATGTCCAGTTCTGCGCCGTCCTTCAGCCTGCGATGCGGCAGCACGAGGGCGGGGAGTTCGGCGTCCCGCTCGTCATCGATCTGGAGCGGATTCAGTTCCCGGACGACATTCTCGGCCATTCCCTACATTCTCCTCCGCGGGCCGGAAGTCAGGGCCTGTTTGAGGGCATCCATGAACCGCGTGAGCCCTGCCCCCACCAGGTCTTCCAGCTTGCGCATTCGCACCGTGATTCCGGCGGCGGTGATCATCAGCGGAATTGCAATGCACAGGCCAATGATCGTGGTGATCAGGGCGAGGCTGATGTCGCCCGCCAGATCCTCGGGACTGACCTGTTTTCTTGTGGCAAGCTGAGAGAACGCGCTCATCATGCCTGCCACGGTGCCCAGCAACCCCAACATGGGAGCTGTCCTGATTACCGTGTAAACCCAGCTCAGCCGGTACTCGAGGTCGGAGAGAAAGTCTCGCTGAAACCGCTCAACGACGAGTGCGCGAACCTTCGAGAAACCGATCGACCGGTTGGCGATCGCCAGTTGGATGAGTTGGGGTACGGCCCGCGGGTCGCCGCGGCACAGTTCGGCGGCGCCCTCGAAGCTGCCGTTGCCGAGCGTCTCGTCGACTCGGTCGAGAAACGCATCCTGCTCCTGTTCGGTGCGGAACCGCGAGCGGCTGATCCGGCGCAGGAGCATGATCGCCGAAAAGGTCCCCCACAGGGCGATCAGGGCCAGCGCGGCATAGGTTGCGTTGCCAAGGTAAAGAGTAACTTCGCCGATGACTTCGCCGCTGCTCATGGAATCCCCGTCGATAGGACTGCTGTTCGACTGCACAAAAACTTAGCTGCAGCCGTCGTGCTCGCCCGGTCCCGCTGCTTTGCGGTCCGGACCATTCAGAATGCAACCCCATTATTCAAACTGCCAATACCACTGCGAAATGACTTCGAACGCGAACCCGTTGCCGCGCGGCCGAACTGCGAACCGCGTGCCCCGCACCTTGTCGGCCCTCAACCCGGCGTACTCGTGCTCCAACTGGGCGAGCATCGCTTCCGTGGCCGGCGGCAGGAATTTAAGGATCAGCTTCCCTTCCGAGTTGATGCCGGCTTTCGACAGCAACTCGCGGTCGGCCTCCTGCAACTCGCCGCGCCGCCAGGTGAGATAGAATCGCATCTCCTGCTCCGCCGCGCCGACCCGCCGGTTGGGCTTTGCACGGGAAAGCTGGGCGGCATACTCCAGCGTCCCGTCCGGCATCACCACTGCCAGCTCGATTCCGAAAAAATCCAACTGCCGCGCGTAGCTGTCGGTCGTGTTCCCCTCCGGAAAGCGGACCTCCCACTGGCGGCTCGAGTCCAGGCCAGGCCGACCGCCGCGCCCGCTTCCTTCTACTCCGCTTCCAGGTCGCGATCGGCTGGTGAATGTCGGATCGTCCAGCGACGCCAACTGGGTTCCCACGGCGTCGGCGATCGCGGCTAACGTCTCCTCCAATTCAGGTTCCTCCATGTCGGTGCCCTCGATATCGGGCGACTCCAATTCCTCACCCACGCCCAACCCGCGTTCGGCGATCTGCTGGGCCTTGAATACCTGCGGCTCCGGGCGTGCGAAGATCCGTGCACTCAAGACCATGATCACCAGCGTCACCACGCTGATCCCCACCAGGATCAGCATCGAGACGATCCAACTGGCTACCTGGTCATATCGCGAGACTCGCAGGCCCGCTCCCGGTTCGCGAGATCCAGCGCGGTCGTCGAGTCGCGTTGCAGTCTGAGTATTCACGGATTGTCCGTCGGCGCCTCAAAATCGGCATCGGGGTGAACCGCCAGGTACCATGCCTTCCACCGTTCGATCGCCTGGCGGCGTTCGTCGTCGCTCGGCTCGTCACTGGGCCCGAAACCCTCGAATTTGCGGCTGATCCGCAATAGGCTGTCGCGGGCCGCGCGCATAACGTCCAGGTCGGCGTCCTGCAGGGCGTAGATGAGCGTCGGCACGTCTTTCAGGTCTCGGGCCTGTCCCAGGGCGCGCACCGCGGCCAGCCGGGCTTCGGGTGAATCGCCTCGGGCCAGTTCACGCAGCCGAGCGGAGTGCCGCGAGATCACTTCCGCGCCTTTCTCGTCCATCACGATCGCCGCCAGGGCTTCGGCGGCATCGCTATGGTCTTCATCCGTCGGATCTCCGAGGATCGACAACATGTCGTCGATTTCCGACAGGTCAGGCACGTTAACCAATCGCCCCATTTGAATCTCGAGCGAATCAGTCTGCTTCGGAATGCCGCGCCCGCCGACCAGGGTTCCAGCCCCGAATTCCCGCGGTGGCTTGACACGCTCGATGGTTTCCTTCATCGACCGCATCAGGAACAGTGCACCAAAGGCCGTGTCGACGGCGGCGCCAGCGCCCGAGACATCCGGCCAGTTCCCGGTTTGAGTCTGCGTGCGAATCAGATAGCGGGCGCCATCGTCATACCAGTTGGGCAGGTCCGGCATGCGTCCCTCGGCCGCCTCGCGGAAGCTGCCGTATCGCTCGAGGGCGTAGATGTAATAGTGCCGGTAACGGACCGGGTCAATCTGGTAGTTCGCCCTGATCCACTGTTCTCCGCGGGTCCGGATATTCAGGTAGGTTCTCCGGTCAATCTTCGCTCCGGAAGGCCTGTCCGTCTCGACGCGGACGAGCGCTTTGGGGAGCTTGGGCCCCTCGGCTGGTGCTTGCCGGCCGAGCCCCAAGAGGTCGCCGCATACGTACAGGCTACCCGTCGCCGCCGTAGTGAGAACCAGCGATACCGACTCCTGCGGCACAGGCCGCGAGATCTCGCCGATCACCCCCTGGTACCCGAAGCCGCCCGTTGGATCCTGTGTCTGCATGAGCCACATGGTCGCCCGCTCGATCACGTCCTCCGGCACTTCATACCCGCTGTAATGGGCTTCCCAGAGACCCAGCAGCGCGTACTGCACCATCGACGTGTCGCCAGTGGTTCGCTCGAGATACCCCCAGCCGCCGTGGGGTTTCTGAACCTTCAGGAGATAATCGACCAGTGACTGAATCTCGGACCGGTATTCCTCGGGATCAAGCTCGCATAAAAAGACCAGCGAGATGCCGGTGCTGTAGATGACATGCGAGCCGAGTTGGCCGGGACTGCCGATCTGCTTCCGAATTGAGTCGACGGCTCGCACGATGAGCGGATGGCTAGGGCTCGCTCCGTGTTTTTTCATCGCCAGGGCGATTATCGCCTCGCCACCCAAGCGTTGCTCTGTGGCACCATTCTTCTCGAGATAATCGATGGCGCGCGCAACGGCTTGCTTCACCTCGGGACTGTCCTTGGTGAGTGCGGCCGCAGCCGTGTTCGTGGCACAAAGAATCGCCAGGCCTGCAAGGAGCGTCGTCCCCCCTGATCGCCCGGTGAACGCCGCTCGCAATCCCCGTCCCAAAAGGCTTGGAGCGCTCAGCGATGGAGAGAACAGAGAACAGTGCGATGGACCATCCTTCCAGCGAATACCACCCGCGATTGCCATGACCGCATCCTTCCGCAGACGTGCCTCTGCAACGCCGCGCCCCAGCGGCAGTGCCTCCGCGGCGCTGGGCGATCGCCGCGTCCAAGAAAAGCTGTTCCGCTACCTGTGCGCGATCCTAGTCGCGCCGCGCAAGTCTGTCAAGGATCGGAGGTTGCTGCACGCGCGGCAGCCGGTAATCTGGGCCAATCCGGGCAGCATTTCCGGCCGCACCGATAATGACGGAGGGAGCGGGCATTCCGCCATCGAGCGGAAGTTGACAACCGGCCAACGGACTTCTATCATTGAGGCTTCCTTCCCACCTTCGGGAGGACCGGACAGGTAGCTCAGCTGGTAGAGCAACGGACTGAAAATCCGTGTGTCGGCGGTTCAACTCCGCCCCTGTCCACTCGCCAGAAAGTTAAAGGCCGCAAGAGTTTGCGGCCTTTTTCGTGCGCTCGATTCGGACTGCAAAACGGCCGTTTTGCAGCCAATTTGTAGCCAATCTCAGCCAAACAGCTTCTGGAGACGGTTTGCGGCCTCCTTCTGCATCGTCGGCAGCACGTGCGAGTAGACGTCCAGAGTGATCGCCACCGTGGCGTGGCCAAGGCGTTCCGAAACCACCTTGGGGTTTTCACCGGCGAGCAACAGCAACGTGGCCGCCGTGTGTCGCAAGTCGTGGAACCGGATGCGCGGCACACCGGCCTTTTCGATTGTCGGATGGAAGCTGCGACGGGTGACGTTCTGCTTGCGCAGGTACCCGCCTTGGCTGTCGCAGAACACAGGGCCCGCGGCGTACCCTTCGGCCAGCATGGCCTTCCGGTGCTCGTGTAGCGCCTTGACCGCGAACGGTGGCAGGTCGATTCGGCGCCGGCTCTTGCGGGTCTTCGGCTCCTTCACCCGGGGATGGCCGGCGATATCCTCGAGGGTCCGCTGGACGGTCACAGCGGCATTCTCAAAGTCGACGTCGCTCCACTCCAGCCCGAGCAGCTCCCCGGCCCTCATGCCCGTGGCGATCGCCAGCACGTAGAGGGCGTAGAGACGATCATCGCGGGCCGCCTTGAGAAACTTCTCGGCCTGGCTCTTGTCCCAGACGTGAAGCTCCCTCTTCTCGGGCCGCGGCTTGTCGACGTCCCGCGCCGGGTTGGTGGTTCGCAGCTTCAGCTTGACCGCGGCTTTAAGCGCCTTGCTAAGCGTCACTCCGGCAAGCTCCTGGCTCCGCAGCGAGGCGCCGGCTTTCGCCATGTCGGCGTAGAGTTTCTCGACGTGCACCGGCTCGAGCATCGTCAACCGCATCCATCCGATATGCGGCTTGAGATGCTTCTCGACGATCACCTTGTAGCGGGCATGGGTGCCCGGGGCGAGCGACGGCTCCACCGAGTTGGTCAACCAATGGTCAAGGAACTGACCGACGGTGAGGCGGCCGGGTTTCACGTAGCCGCGCTGGTGCTCCTCTCTCAGCTTGTCGCGGACATCCTTCTTCGTCTCGCCGTAGACGATCTTCCGGCGGCGCTTGCCGTCGCTGTCGTAACCGGCGCTGATGCTCGCGCACCACCTGCCGTCTTTTCTCTGGTAGATCGAACCTTCGCCCCGGCCGCGGCGTGCACGTACCATGTTATTCTCCGAGCCATCGCTTCAAGGTTTCTAGGTCAGTGCCCAATTCTCTGGCGATTTCCCGAAGCTTCCGTCCTTCGGAGTGCATTTTCGCGGCGGCCGACTTGCGTCGCCGGTATGACTTCGATCGGCAAGCGTCCGAGCAAAAGAGCCGATCGCTCCTTGTGATTTCTGGCGTCAGCTCGAATGGCTTGCGGCAAGTGTCGCATTCCCGATACTGCTTCTTGCCAGCGACGGCGGACGCGAACTGCGCCCAGATGGCATGGATCAAGGTGTTCACCTCGACCTGCAGAACGAGCTGCCCAGCGATCCGATTGGCGCGGATGAACGGCCCGCCTGCCAATCGTGCCTCGATTGTTTCGTCCAGTTCCGAACTGACAACTTCTCCCGCCTCGACTTGCTTCCACAGCTCAACCGCATTGGCGACGCCACGTATTGATCCAATCCATTCGTCGAGTGAGTTGAAGTAGGCGTAATCCTGTGGACTGATTTTGTCACTTTCCCGATTGGTGAGCCCAACCCGATTGGTGAGCACAAACGACTTGTTATCGACCAGCAGTTCACCGTACTTCTCGGCAAACCCCAGAATTGAATCGGCATCGTCCCCGAGTGCTGCAAACTCCAGGAACATCGTGGGGTGCTGCCGGAAGGGATCGTATTCGCGGTAGTGAGCGTCTATAAGCGATAGCGCCCCTAAGAGCTTGTCGGGTTTTCGCCCCGGTGCCAGGTAGGTACGTCGCAGCGGGTCGAGAATCGGAATGGGGCCTTCTGACTGTTCCCATCGGTAGCCGTGCTTACAGACCAGGAGCGTCGCGTGAAACTCGAGCATTGCCAAACCCTCCAAGCATCACGGATATCGTCACGGCTAATATAAGCGACCCGTATTGACGCGTCAAGACAGTGCGATACGATTACAGTCAGTTAGCCGTGACGGCAAACGCCAGATAGCAGACCGGAGGACCGAATGACGACCGCGACAACTCCACGTTTGGCAACCATCCCCGAGGTGGCGAAGTGCCTGGCCATCAGCCGCGCCAGCGTCTACGCCCTGATGGATCGGGGGGAACTGCCGTATACGAAGCTCGGGTCCAGCCGTCGGATACCATGGGCGGCCGTCGAGCGGCTGATTCAGAACAACACCGTTGGCCAAGCCAGCGTCTAGTTTGACCTTCTGAGCGACAGGAGGCCGGCGCCATGGCCGAAGGACCGGCAACACGGCTGCATGAGGCGGCCCCATCGGGCGAGGCGGTGTACCCGAAGCGCCCGCCATTCTTCGCGCATCGATTCTGCCGACTGCTGACGGATGCCGCGGTGGCGCAGGACATCGGCCCGGAGGCGTGCTGGCTGCTGACGATCATCGTCCACCAAGAGGATGCCAAACGCTACCGCGGGCCAGTCACGTTCTGGAACGAGCAGCTCATGCCCCTCTGTGGGTTCGGTGGGCGTGGCCGGCTGGTGGCCGTCCGCAAGAAGGCGGTAGAGGCGGGCTGGCTCCATTATGAGGGCGGCAGCAAAGGGCGTGCAGGCGCGTATTGGGTGCTCATTCCCGCCGGTCTGGATAATCTGCCAGACACCAATTGCGATGAATCACCGACCGACATTTGCCGTTCTGAATCAGAACAGCAACCAGACGGCAAACCGGAGTGCCGTTCTGTTTTAGGACGGCAACCGGACGGCAAACGGACTGCAAACGCGCATCATTCTTCCCTTACCCTTATCCCTAACAAGCGCGCGCATTTCGTTGAACCGACTGTTGAAGAAGTCCGCGCGTACTGCCGCGAACGAGACAACGCTGTCGACCCCCAGCGGTTCGTCGACTACTACACGGCCAATGGCTGGCGCGTCGGCAAGAACACCATGCGCGACTGGAAGGCCGCCGTCCGCACCTGGGAGAAGAACGGCGTAGACCACGCCCGCAACGGCAGTGGCAACTCAAACGGATCCCCTCGTCGCATCGCCCTCGACCCAGTGATTGAGCTATGAGCGCACCCGCCGACCTACTCGATCGAACCCCGCCCGCCGCTGACGATGCCGAGCGCGCCGTGCTGGGGAGCATCATCCTCCGGCCGGCGGCGCTGGACGACATTGGCGCCACGCTTCGTTTTGAGGACTTCCGCCTGGCCGGGCACCGGGCGCTCTATCGCCACCTAGTGGCGATGCACGCGGCTCGAGAGGGTGCAGACGAGATTACGCTGGCCACGCGGCTCAAGGCGGCCGGCGACTGGAATCTGGTGGGCGGAGTGGCCGGCCTGGCTGCCATCGCCAGCGGCGTGGCTGTTGCCTCTCACGCGGCCCACTATGCCCGGCTGGTTGTTCGGGCGGCGCAGCGGCGGCGGATGCTGGAGGCTGGCGTGCGGCTGATCCAGGCCGCACACGATGACGGCGTGGAGCCGGCAGATGGTATCGCGGGCGCCGAGGCCGAGATGGCCGCGATCGCCACCTGTGAGTACAGCGACGGTGCGGTGAGCGCCCAGGAGGCCGCCGCGGAGTTCTGCGTCCACGTCGACGCCGTACGCGAGCGCAAGCGGAATACGGGGCTGCTGACAGGCTTCCCGGACTACGACCAGACTATCGGCGGGCTGTTCGGTGGGGAGCTGATCGTCTTGGCGGCGAGGCCAGCACAGGGCAAGACGGCGCTCATGCTCCAGCTATGCCACCGCGCCGCGGCCCAGGGAGAGCCGACGCTGATCATCTCGCTCGAAATGAGCCGACTCGAGTTGACCACGCGGCTGGTATGTGGTCTGTCGGGCGTCGACTCGCGGCGGGTGCGGACGGGGAGCATCGGCGGTGACGAGGCGGCGAGGCTGGCCGAGGCGGCAAACTCGATCGCCCTCTACAGGCTGGCGATCCTCGACCGGCCGGCGATCACCGTGGCCGATATCCGACGCGTGGCGCGGCAGGCATCGCGCCGGGATGGGCTGGCGCTGCTGGGCGTAGACTACCTCCAATTGATCCGGCCCGCCGACGCGAAGGCCCCTCGCGAGCAGCAAGTGGCGGGGATCAGCCGCGACCTGAAGTGCATCGCCCGGGAACTGGACATCCCTGTGCTGGTCGCTTGCCAGTTGTCACGCGCGAGCGAGCAGTCCGACGAGCCGCAGTTGCACCACCTGCGCGAGTCCGGCGCGATTGAACAAGATGCGGATGTGGTGATGTTTCTCCAACGCGGTGTCACCTGGAGCGATGAGGAGCCGGCGGCGGCCAACCAGGCGAAGCTGACGCTTCGCAAGAACCGAAACGGACCGCTCGCGTCGTGCAAGCTGCGCTGGGTTCCGCACGCAACTCGTTTCCATCCACCATACGAGGCTTTCGAGGAGTTCTCATATGCCAGTTGATTCCGCTCTTCTCGATCGACTTGAGGCCTTGCTGGCAAGTGCGACGGCTGGCCCTTGGATCCTCTGCGACTTCGGCGGACCCGTCGTCTGCGACTGCGCGCTCGATGACAAGTGGGATGAATCGGGAATCGCCATGCCGGTGTCCGCGCCATCCGACGTGCCCTTGCCCTCTGCAGCCGATGCGCAGTTGATCGTCAATGCTGCGAAATACTGCCGCGGAGCTGATTGCAGCGGCGAGGGCAGGACTGGGGAAGAGAAATCGATGAAGCCCCGACGCCAACCCAGAACCCCCAAGCGATCAGACTTGTGGCCCGCCTGGCGAGCCAAGGGCTACACCCTGCCATCGGACGCCGAGCTCGAGCGATTGAGCCGGCCAAATGCCGTGGCATCCGCGGGTTCCCGGCTCGTGCCGATCACCACCACTGAGACCGAGGATAACACGCCATGACCATCGACCAGGAACACGTGAAGATCGAAGCCCGGATTGCCGCTCTGACCGAGCGAATAGCCACCCGTTCCAAGCGGCTCACCAAACTGACCACGGAGCAGAACGAGGACAATTCCGCCAAGTCTCGCCTGCAAGAACGGCTGGAGGTTCTCGCCATCAAGGAACTGATTGGCCAACCCGGCGCCGTCCGCGTGAAGTACCGGCGGCCGGCGGGGCATCGCGAGGCACACCTTAACGACGCACTGGGCAAGGTGGAGAGTGTGGGCCGAACCCGTGCGTCGGTCATGTTCCACCTGGATGGCCGCGACGATGAGCAATGGCGGGTGCCGTTCGACATGCTGTTGAAGGCGACCGAGAAGCAGGGGGCCGACATGGGCGTGGTGCTCTTGCCGGCGATCGATTGAACCAGCGAGCCCAAGCCATGAAACACGGACTGCTTCCCTACTGCCGCGACTGCCTCCACCGCGATCGCCAGATGGCCGATGCAGGCCACCCCAGGCCGTGCCGCGAGGCCCGGTGGGACGGGCCGCGGCTCGTGCTGCCTGTGGCCGATGAAGCCGGCTGCGAGTCGTTTAGGCCGCTTCCCGAGGATGCGGCCGAGACCGTGACCGCACAGGTACACATCCCGGCGATATTTGATGAATGGCCCGAGCGTCATCGTAGCCTGATCCCAGGCATTCTAATTGAACTCGCTGAGAATAACAACCGACGGAACGAGCGGCCGAAGTCAGCAAAGACCAGACGCCAGGCGCTTGGGATGGACGTGGCCGACGTGCTGAACGCGGCGATCCTGCATGAGAGGAGGTGACCAGTGTGGCGTGACCCCTCGCAGAAACAGATCCTGGCTTGGCTGCGGATCACCTCGCTGCCGGTGGCGGCCGCGATCGTCGCGCTGGCGGCGAAGATGGCCGGCGGAAGCGACCATCTGCTTCCCTCTGGTAGCATGAATCCGGCGCCGAGGTTGGGCCGGATCAGCGTGCGCGACCAACCGCAGCCCTCCGGTCCGCGTGGCAGACACCATAAATCGGCTAGTCCCTGCTCGGCTGAATGTCCCGGCAGCCCGCCAAGTGCTGCCGGCTGCACTCCTCGACATACCGCGCAAGAAGGAGCCGATTATGCCCGCTAATGTACCGTCAGGTGACGGTAGGAGCGGCCGCGATTGCTGCACCGGCCGCTTTGTACCCGGAAACAAGCTCGGTCGTGGCTCGCCGCTGGCCGGCCGTGCCGCCAAGCTCCGTGCTGCGCTGCTCGCCAGCGTATCGGACGACGACATCCGCGAGATTGCCGCCGCGCTGGTCCGGAAAGCCAAGCAGGGGGATCTGCCGGCCATCGCGCAACTGCTCGACCGGGTGCTCGGCAAGCCGACGGCGAGCGACCTGATGGAACGTGTTGAGAAACTCGAGGAAACCTTGCTGAGGAGGGAACAATCATGAATCTGAAAGTACGAATCGCCCGTCTGGAAGCCGCCGTGGAATCCCGGAGCTCGGAAATCCGGGTCGCGGGCAAGAGTCATTCGGAGGTCTTCGCCGAGATCCTGGTTCGGCTGTTCTGCCGGCTTGAGAGTGGGCGTGCTGGCTGGGCTGCGGCGTTCGTCGCAGCCTCAAAGGTCGAGCTGCCCCCCGACTGGCCGAAGGAAATCGTACAGTGGGCCACGACCATCCGAGAGTTTGACCAGAGGAATCCGGGGCTGCCGGCACGGGTGCTCGAAGCCGTCCTCTCTGGAGCGGACGCGATTACCGAGGAAATGCTCTACCCGACGGGCCGTCCCGATGAGGAACAGACATCCTACAGCCGGCAGGGAAAACGGTTTCTTTACCGGCTGGATGCGTTGGATCAGGACTGATCGCCAGCGGGCAAAGTCGGAGCCACCGCTGCCGCATCATCCGCCTACTCGGCCGTGCCGCGGGTAGGGTTTCGAGCGGATCCCCGTCGTGGCCAACCAGCAGAGCCGCGACGAGGCGATCCTCAACGACTCGCCGGACGCGGATTTCATTACCCTGCAGCTTAATGATTCCGCCTTGCCCCGGTCGTTCAATTCCCTTTGGGAAAGCGTAGGGCAGAACCCTGGGCTCTACGAGCGGCTGGTCTTCGCCGCCACTCGCCGCCACTCGCATTGAGGCTCCCCGGGTGGACAAACGCACGAGGCGTCATCGCGGCCTTCCTACTGGAAGTCCTGGCCGAAGGGGCTGTCGCGCACGCGAACGCGCCTATATAGAGAAAATTCGTTTCCGACATCGAAAAAGTGGAAAAGTTGGCGTGTTCGCGTGAAGCCCTTGTGGCGTAACGAGTTATGGCAAAAAGTTCGCGAGAAGTTCACGTGAACTTCGCGTGCGCAGGAGATTGAACCACACGAGGTACATTTCTTCCCGCCAAAGAGAACGCCACCAAATGCCCCGGATACTACCTGAGCGTCGAAGGCGTGATCCTCCTGCGGACGAAGATGAAGGTGGTGAGAAGCTCCAGGGCCCAAGCCCTGGAGCAGCCGCGGCATGATATGACGGACCAGGAGCTGAGCGGGGCGAAAGGCGGCAGAAGGAGCGGAGAGACAGCGTTAGATTGGGGCGGAAAGTGCGGGACAGGATCGCCTGTGCGGGCGCGAGATCTTTAAAGCGGCGGCCGCTGCCATCCGCCCAGTTCTTTCTCCAGGTGTGCCATCACGGCCAGCACGATGTCCTCACGGTAGGGCGCACCAACTATCTGGACGCCGATGGGCAGACCGACCGCAGAGCTGCCGCAGCGCACCGAGCCGGCGGGTAGACTCCAGACCAGGCCCATGAGCTGGCAGAAGATGTACTCCTGTTCGACAAGCCGGTTGAACGTCGTGCCGCGGACGGCGGCAGGCGACCGTGTGACCGGGCACAGAACGGCATCGTAGCCCTCGACTGCCGCGCGGACGTTCCTGCGAAGGCGGGGCAGTTCACTTCGCAGGGCTTCGCTCCTGCTCGCCGTTATGCCGTCCAAGGACTTCTGGATGACCTCAATCGCCTGGATCATCAACTCGTCATCTTCCGCCCCGAAGGTCTTCATCACTGCCGAGAGCTGACCGACGGCATCCTGGGCCGCAGTGACCAGCAGGATCTCGTGCGCTCTCATCAGGTCGTAGGGAGCGTCAATTCTCCGCACGTCGGCACCCGATCGCTCGATTGCCTGGGCCGCCTGTTCGACGGTTGCGCAGGTCTCCGCCGATGCCTCGACCTGTCGGTCGCCCGTCCACCAGGCGACGTGCAGCTCGCCGAGCGGCACTTTTCGGCGGTCTCTCAGCGGCAGCGGGAGCGTGAACGGGTCGCGAGCATCGGGACCGGCGATGAGGCGAAACAGGAGATCCAGATCCTCGACGTATCGGGCCATGGGGCCATTGGTGGCATGCCATACGGGCCCCGGCGCATCCGCATCGGGCAGGTTTCCTGCCAGGGACACTCGACCGTGGGCCGGGCGGAGTCCGGCGATCCCACAGTAGTGCGAGGGCACACGGATACTTCCGCCCTGATCATTGCCAATTCCCAGCGGTGAACCGCCGGCGGCAATCAGCGCCGCCTCGCCGCCGCTGCTCCCACCGGGCGTGCGGGAGAGATCGTAGGGGTTCTTCGTCTCGCGGAGCACGTTCTTCGACTCATAGGCGGCGCCCAAAAACGGCAGATTCGTCTTCGCGAGGACAATGGCGCCCGCCTGCTTGGCGCGATTCACTGCCGTGGCGTCTTCGGCGGGAATGTTATCTTTCCAAGCCGGGGCGCCGCAGCTGGACGGTATCCCCGCCGTTCCCAGCTCGTCTTTGATCGACACCGGGACGCCATGCAGCGGGCCCCAGTTCTCCCCCCGGGCCAGCGCCGCGTCAGCCTCGCGGGCCCGGACAAGAGCTTGTTCGGCGGGAAGATGCAGGGTGGCATGGAGCTGCGGTTCGATGACGGCAATTCGGTCGAGAAAAGCCTGCACGACCTCCTGGCAGGAAACCTGCTTCGCGCGGATCATCTCCGCCAGCCTCGTCGCCGAGAGAAAGACGAGCTCAGACGCCTTGGTGTTTGAGACGTCCTCTGCCGCCCTGGAAGTCTGAAAGGAGTGCGTTCCGGCCAGCAGCGAGAATCCAGCCGCCGATGCGGCAGATGATAGGACTGCCCGCCGCGAGATTCTCTCCGAACCCGCAGATTCGTGTGGCGTGACGTCAGCTCGCTGACTCATGATCTCCTCCCAATCACCCGGTGGGCAGTCTCCGTTGCGATCTGTAAACACCCTCGGCGTGAAGGCCAATGCCCCCTCACAACCAATGGATGGGAACTCGATCCGCAGACATCTGCGTGCGCAAACCGTCGGGCCAAAACTACGGAGCCCGGGAATCGCTGCCAGCGGCATTCCGTTCCACCGGCCCCCATTCCCCGTGCGGCCACCGTCGATGACGCAGGCCAGGGCGGACCGAACGGGGCCATTCTCCGCCGCCGCAATCGCGGCTGTCAATCGGGCCTCCGGGTCCAGCGATGCTGTGGGCCGATCGCTTGGTTCTCGGCGAGGATCGTCGAGCTCAAGGCGCGGCCAGTCGCAAAGCTCTTCGTCGCCTGCCGAGACGCAGGGGCCTCGGTCACGACGGCTCGCCCGGCAAGATCATCTCCAGCTCGCGGGACAGTTCCCGCCGGGCTGTCGTGCGGCGCAAAGAGTCAGGCGGGGCGACGTTATCGTCTGGGCTCGCACTTCAGTCGGCGTAGTGGAGGCTGAGAGCGTAGCGCATGAAAAACCCCGCAACCAGGCTCGGCGGCCGGGGCAGTAGACCGCAGAGATCGGCTGACGGGGTGACGCAGGCAAAACAGCGCACGGGAAGGTGTCCAGCTTCCGGTGCGCTGGCTGAGAAAAAGGCTAGACTCCAGTCCAATCATCGGCAGGAAAAAGCACCTCCGAGGAGCCAAACGAAACCACATCAGCAATTTCCTGGCGTCCCTCCGCCAGCTAAACGCGATCGTAGTTCGCGCGGCGGATGCCCCCAGCGCCTACTCGTAGACCTCCAGTTCCGCGACGGACATCTGGCCGCCTGGCTGGTCGGGACCGTCGGGTTTGATGGAGAGCACGCGGAGGTAGCGCGTCGGTGTGGGCTCGAAGGTCGCCTCGAAGGGCGTGCCGTCGTGCCCCTCCTTCTCGGCGACCGTCTTCCACGTCTGCCCATCCACCGAGACGCGTATCTCCCAGTGCGTGGAGTACTGCCCGCCGAACGTTACCTTCACCCGCTTCAGCGGCACGGTATCCACCAGATCCACTTCGTACGTCCAGGGCCACTCGTATGCGCCCTGCGCTGCCGTGTCCGGGTTCCCGTCCACGCCGCGTCTGGCAAAGGAAATGCCGCTGGACGCGACAAGCTCACGGGCTCCATCCAGACTGAGCAGCTTTGCCTGCTTGCCGAACGCGAGGTTGCCGGGCGGAACGGGCGGCCTGGCTTGCTCTGAACGCATCGCCGCGATGGCCGCCTTCATCAGTTCGATCTGCGACCGATCCAGCGAGCCGTCGCGGAAAAGCATGGCGTCCATGGAGACCACGCCGCCGCGGCGGTGGACTTCGGCCAGGTAGTCTCCCAACTCTGCCTTCGTGTAGGCGCAACCGGGCTGCGCCCAGCCCCCTGGCCCGTAGTTTGCCGACGACGACAAGTACGAGAGGATGTGCCACTGCTCGCCGTCGATCCACCGCTGGGAGGGCATGTCGAAGAAACGGTTCTGCTCGCCGGCAGTGAAGTCTGCATGGCGGGTGTAGGGGAGCACCCTGGGGTCCACGCCCCGGTTGAGGGCGATGATGCGTTGCGGATTGCCCGCCTTGAGCGCCTTGGCCATGATCCCGAGCGTCTCGTCAGTGTAGCCGATGAACGGGTAGATGCCGTCTACCCAGTAGCCGGCCACCTTGTCGCCATACCGGTGTCCGTACTCCTCCACCACGCTCGCCCACTTGCCCACGAACTCGGCGGTGACCGGATCCGTGAATCCGAACGCGGGCCCGGCCTGTGGATCCGCTCGCGGCCCGTCACCCGTGAAATACAGCATCAGGGGAATGCCTCGCTTGCTGAGCGACTCGTGCAGATCCAGCACCAGGTCGCGGGTTGCGCAGGCCTCGCCGGGCTTGTAGCCCGTGATCCGGTCGTAGGTGGCGTTGGGCGCGATCATGTGGCGCGTCACCTGCATGATGGTGAAGATGACGTAGCCTGCCCCGACCTCCTTCATCGTCGCGGCGAACTTCTCCGTGTCGAACTCGCGCACGCACTGGTCCCAGCTCGTCTCCTTGCCCAGGCTGTGGAGCTGGCCGTTGTTGTTCTGCAGGCCGTTCAGGTAGTGCACAAACACCCCCGCTCCGGCCTTGAGGAACCAGTCGGTGTTGGTGTCAGGCGGCTCCTGCGCCGCGCTTACGCCAGCCGCGGACAGCACCCACGCCAACAGCCATGCCAGCAGCTGTCGGGACCGGGAAGTCCGCGGCTTGATGTCGGGTTGGTGGTGAGTCATGTGTGTGTCTCCCAGGTGTACTGGTTCAGCGGAACGTTGAGTTTAGGCGTGCTGAGATTAGTCAATTTAGCGTCCAGCATGGCGCCAAGTGTGCGCCTGACGACGGCTAAAGTCAGCTGGGGCCTGCAGGTTCCCGCTCGAGGAGGGGTAACGCCCGGCGGCTGCGGGGCAAATACGACGCTGCCGGACGGAGACTGCGAATCTCTCGCAGTCATCCAACCGAGGCCGAAACGAAAAGGCGCCTTTCTTTGCTGTCCGCTGCAACGGCAGTCTGCCCGATAAACCGCCTGCCCGATCCGGCATTCCCCACAAGCCATTCGGCGATCTGCGAGCCAGTCCAGTCGCCGTTGCGTTTGACCATCTGGGTGACCCACAATTCAGCGGGAGCCGTTGAAGAATCGCACAGCCAGTCGGTGGCGGCGCGCAAGCGTGGGCAGACAGCGAGTGTAGCGTCTATCCCTCGCAGTCACTGGGATTCTAACAAAGGCGCGGTGGCGTGCAGTCCAGGTGTGATGCGATGCTTTTTGTGATGCGATGTTTGTTTCGCTCTCATGGCCAAGGCTCGCCCAGCGGGCGCGATTGAATTGCCTGCCAGGTCGGCATCGCCGACAGCCGCGCGAGCCCATCGGGCTCGTAGACAGCCGCATAGACGACGCCCATCAGGGCGGCCTGCTCGGCGTGAACTTTCCGCCGCAGGTATTCACGGATGGACGTGTTGCGCGATAGCACGGGGCGGATGCCCTGGTCAAAAAGGGTCTTGAGCTGTCCGAGGTACAAGCTGGGATCCTCGCCTCGACTCGTCGCCAATGCGGCACGCAGGAAGAGCGTGCGCGTGACATAGCCATCGGCTTTTCCGGCCACCAGCCGCCACGCCTCGCGAAGGTGCTCCTCCGATTCGCCAGTCGCACCCGAGACAAGGCACAGTCCGGCGTAGTTCGTGTGATTGATGGCGTCGGCGGGGTGGGCCTGCAACGCCCGCAAGTAGCGATCGCGCGCGCCGCGGAAATCCTGCCGGACGTTTTGGAGAAAGAAGGCGTAATTGCCCAACACCAGAATATCGTCGGGGGCACGTTGCTGGGCCTTGCGGTATTCTGCTTCTGCTTCGTCGAAGGCGTTCATGGATTCAAGGTGCCTGGCCAGCGCGTTTAGTGCAGCGACGGTGTCGGGATGGTTAGGGCCAAGTATTTGTTCCTTTTCCAGTGTTTGCTGACGCAGCGCGTCAAGCCGTTGCCGAGAACCAGGCAGTGCGCCGGCTTCCTGTTGACTCCGGATCCATTGCATGAGTTCCAAGTACAGAAGTGGGGCTTCACGCCGGAGCTGTTCGGCGATCTCCTGGAGTTTCGACGGGGCGTGACGAACTTGCTCGAGCACCTCGCGCAGTTCGCGCGACGGTCCCGCGCCTCCACGACCACCTCCTCGCCCGAGACTCATGCCGAACGGGCGCATCATCGCCTCCAACGTGCCCCAGATCTCCTCGGGCCTGCGGCCCAACTCTTTCAGGCAACGAGCATAGTTGAAGATGCACGCCTGAAGATTCGGGTGGGTCCGCTCGATCTTCACGGAGATCTTCAATAGCCCCTCCAGTGCCCGCCGATAGAGCGGCTCCGCCCCCGCGTAGTCGCCTTGGATATTGAGCAAGTGGGCCAGATTGTTCACGCTGGTGAGCGTGTCGGGATGCTCCGGCCCCAGCACGCGCTCCCTGGCCTCCAACGCCCGCCTGTAGAGCGGCGCCGCCCCCGCGTAGTCGCCTTGGCTCATGAGCAATACGGCCAGATTGTTCACGCTGTTGAGCGTGTCGGGATGCTCCGGCCCCAGCACGCGCTCGCTGGCCTCCAGCGCCCGCCTGTAGAGCGCCGCCGCCCCCGCGTAGTCGCCTTGGATATTGAGCAAGTAGTTTTACTGTCCGAAGCTATCGGCGTTGATTTATTCGCAGTGGTGGCAAACGGTTACGCGCCTTGTAGTGATAGAAGCGTGCTTGTTCGTTGCGGACCAAGCGACGGGTTTTGTTGTTGGCGATTTTCGTCGGCGTGTCGCAGTAGTGGGCAGCCCGTAGGAGCATGGCTACCCCTTCGCGGATTTGCGGGACGGTGATTGCCGGTGTCCATTTTTTCCGCGGTGCGACTCGCACACCAGAAACCAGGTGGCCAGCAACGAAAGAACTTGATGGTGATGCCAGCCGCCCCAATTGCGAACCTCATAGTCGGCAAGCCCGGCCTCGCTCTTGCCGCGGCTGATCGCTTCTTCGATACGATGGGCAGCCAGGGCGACGCGAGCGAACTCCTTGGTCGGGGTATCGCCTGGGTCGTTCGCCAGATAGAAGTCGTACTTGGTCGCACCGTGTTCATCCAAGCAGCGAACGACGACCAACGTCTCCTCGTACTTCATCACCCGTTGGCCGATCTTTGCCTGGACGCGGCAAGTGGCCACTTCCACTTGTAAGGGCCCTTTTTCTCCGTCGCGGACGTTGATTCGTGTCCAAGCATCGTCGGCGATCGAGTCCACCACTTGTCGACGCGCTGAAACGGTGGCTTGGCAATCGCGTCCCCGTCCTTGATAGGCTCCGCCTCCAGATCGCAGACCAACGTGTTGCACGGAACGGCCAGCAAGTAGTGCTCGCCGCGATCGTGCAAATCCGGCGAAACCCGGCGTTTCTGCCCATTTCGTCATCGCCGGCAATCCAGGCATAGGGCAGCAGATGGCCTTGCTCGTCCAGCATTTCCAACGCCTGTTCGTGACGCGTCTGGAAACGCACGTTCTTCGGAACGCCGGCGGCTCTCGCGCCGGCGGTCGCCCGTCCACTCCTTGGGCAAATAGAGCCGGGTGTTGACCAAGGCGTGATCTATACGCGAAACGTACGCCATGTAGACCGCCACCTGGCGGTTGTCGACCTTGCCCAACCGGCCACACCATTGCCTGGCCACGCCGACCGACTGTTTCCCCTGCTTGGGAAATGCCGACGGATCGAAGACGATCACTCCATCCGCTTCGCCCACCCGCTCGCCCACCTGCCGAGCCAGTTCCATCATCAGCGGTTGATGGTCCCACTGCGCACAGCCGACGAAATGCTGCAAGTTCTTCCGGTCTTGATCATGCCGATAGGCGATCGACTCCACGTTCTTTCGCTCCAGATCCGAGACCAGGCCCGCCAGGTAATCGCGGGTGTGCGCCCGCTGGGCCGGTTGCATGAGCAGTTCCGCGAACGGCTCCACAAACTTCGCCAGCCGCTCCATCACACCACGAAACACATGAGGCGACACTTCGCACTCAGCAAGCATCGCCTCCTTACGCAACTCAAACCGTCGTTCCATGACAGCAACCTCCTGAACAAGTCCGTGTCCAGAAAGTCAAATACCAAAACCACTTACGCGCCGCAATACGGCTTGGGACAGTAAAAGTAGGCCAGATTGTTTACGCTGTTGAGCGTGTCGGGATGCTCCGGCCCCAGCACTCGCTCCCTGGCCTCCAGCGCCCGCCTGTAGAGCGGCGCCGCCCCCGCGTAGTCGCCTTGGCTCATGAGCAATACGGCCAGATTGTTTACGCTGGTGAGCGTGTCGGGATGCTCCGGCCCCAGCATCGCTCCTTGGCCTCCAAGCGCCCCGCCTGTAGGCGGCGCCGCCCCGCGTAGTCGCCTTGGCTCGCGAGCATACGGCCAGGTTGTTTACGCTGTTGAGCGTGTCGGGATGCTCCGGCCCCAGCACGCGGCTCCCTGGCCTCCAGCGCCCCGCCGATAGAGCGGCGCGCCCCCGTAGTCGCCTTGGGTGTTGAACAAGTCGGCCAGGTTGTTCACGCTGGTGAGCGTGGAGGATGCTCCGGCCCCAGCACGCGCTCCCTGGCCTCCAGCTGCCCGCCTGTAGAGCAGCGCTGCCCACGTAGTCGCCTTGGCGCACCAGCAGTCTGGCCAGATTGTCTACGCTGGTGAGCGTGTCGGGATGCTCCGGCCCCAGCACGCGATCGAAGCCTTCCAGCGCCTGCCGATAGAGCAGCGCGCCCCCGCGTAGTCGCCTTGGCTTTCCAGCAAGTAGGCCAGATTGTGCACGCTGGTGAGCGTGGAGGATGCTCGGCCCCAGCACGCGGCCCTGGCCTCCAGCGCCCGCCGATAGAGCGGCGCGCCCCGGCGTAGTCGCCTTGGCCACCAGCAGTAGGGCCAGATTGTTTACGCTGGTGAGCGTGTCGGGATGCTCCGGCCCCAGCACCCCTGGCCTCCAGCGCTCCGCCGAAAGAGCGGCGCCGCGCCCCGCGTAGTCGCCTTGGCGCTTTCCAGCAGTAGGGCCAGATTGTTTACGCTGGTGAGCGTGGAGGGATGCTCCGGCCCCAGCACGCGCTCCTCTGGCCTCAGCGCCGCCGATAGAGCAGCCCGCCCCGCGTAGTCGCCTTGGCTTTCCAGCAATGAGGCCAGATTGTTTTCGCTCGCGAGCGTGTCGGGATGCTCCGGCCCCAGCACTCGCTCCTGGCCTCCAGCGCTCCCGCCGGTAGAGCGGCTCCGCCCCGCGTAGTCGCCTTGGGTGTTGAACAAGTCGGCCAGATTGTTCACGCTGTTGAGCGTGTCGGGATGCTCCGGCCCCAGCACGCGCTCGCTGGCCTCCAGCGCCCGCCTGTAGAGCGCCGCCGCCCCTGCGTAGTCGCCTTGGTGATACAGCAATCCGGCCAGATTGCTCACGCTCACGAGCGTGTGGGGATGCTCCGGCCCCAGCACGCGCTCGAAGCCTTCCAGCGCCCGCTTCAGCAGAGGCTTGGCCGCGAGATAGAGGCCGTTATCACGAAAGAATCCGCCAAGTTGCGCGGGCACGTAATGCTCGCGGGTTTCGGCCAAGACCGCAGTCCATCGCGCATAGGCTGTGGAATAACAGCTCCCCATGTCGCGACCCTGGGCGCGCAGCGGATGCCAGTAGCCGGTCAACTCCCACTGGGTCTTGTCGTTGTAGAGAGTGAGGAACAGCGGCATGTCGGTAAGACAGGCTTCGAGACGCTCCCAGGCTTCGGCAGCCTGGAGTTGAAACGGCCACTCGGCGGCCTTGCGCAGCGTCATTCCCTGCTGCTGCGGGTGGCGCTCGAAGTAGTCGGCCACCGAGAGATGCGCAGCCCGCTTCAAGTCGACCGCTGGCACGAACGCCGCCTCGACCGCCTGGCGGAGGAAGTCATGGCCGAAGGCAAACAGCCCAGCGCGCTGGCTGAGATGAGGCTCCAGGGCCAAGAATAGCGGGGTCCAGAAGGCGCGGGGGAACGGTTTGTCCTGGGTGCCCAGCAGATCGAGCCATTCGGGTTCGGAGAGCCCCTGGCGTGCGGCCCACAGATCAGTGAGGGCGCGGCGGACCAGGTCCACCTTCGGCTTCTGTTGTTCCTGGTCCTGGCCGTCGAAATCCTCTTGCCAGCGGGTCAGCACGCGGAGGAAGAGATCGCGGGGATTTTCGGCCTCCAAATAGTGGTGGACCCGCTCGGGCAGCAGTTCGAAACTGCCGAACTGGCGCAGTTCTTCGAGGATCGTGCGGAGAAACAACGGGTTGGCGGCGCCAGGTGCGGTGACCAACTCATGCCGCAGGGCGGGCTCGAGCGTGCGGGCGTGGATTCTCAGATACTCACCTGCCATGGCGTCTACTTCGGAATGGCTGGCCCGCGGCAGGTCACGCTCCGCCCAGCCCCGCTGGCGCAGGGCGTCCAGCGCCGGGCCGGGAAGTGCGGAGGCAAACACTACGACGTGCGGCGGAAAGTGCCGCGGCATGAAGCCCAGGCGACGGTCGGGCTCGCTTCCCTGCAGCTGGTTGAGGCCGTCGAGCACAAGGACCACCCGCCCCTTGCCGACGGTCTGGGCCAGCCAAAGCGGCAGGGCATCGCGGAGTTTGTCGGGATCGGCGGGAATGTCGTCTGTGATATGGAAGCGGCTCTTCAATTCGCCGAGCAGGCGCTGCAAGAAGCCATCGGGCGATGCGCTGTCGGGCGTGGCGCCGAAGTAATGCTGAAACAAGAAGTCTTCCGGGTAGCTCTGCGCCCAGTCACGTGCCCAGGCCGCCAACAATGCCGTCTTGCCCCCACCACTTTCGCCAGTGACGACCAGCCCCTGGCCTCCCCGTTGCGCCTCGAGTGCGAAGGTGTTGAGCGCCGCCAGATGCGCCGGGCGGTCGATGCAGGCGAAGAGCTTGTTTTTCGCGTGGGCTTCGTGGGCCGTCCGCTCCTGCACCAAGGGATCGGGCACCTGGCCTTCCGGATAGAGCCGGTCAATAAGATCGTCGAACTGCTTGCGGACGATCTCCGCCAGCGCTTCGGGGTTGGCATATGGATCGACCAGCGGCAGCTTGCTCTGGCGGATGCGCTCTTTCAGTGCGGCGAGCCTGGCCTTGCGTTCGTCCGTGCGGCGAGTCGCCTCGGCCTCGCCGTAGCGCTCGACGTCGGCTTGGATGTTGCGCTCGACCATGTCGCGGCGCTCATCGGGGGGCAAAGCGGGGTCGGCAGCGTAGGCCGGGTCGCGGAAGTAGAAGAAGGCGTGGTCCGCCATCCTCGGGTCATTGAGCACGCCGTGGAGGATCTCCAGTTCGGTAACCGACGTGCGGTGCTCGATGTGCTGCTTGAGCCACGGTTCCCGCTCGATCACCTCCGGTCGTACCGTATCCGGCACCCAGCCATAGCGCTCGCCCAGCAGGCCGATGAAGTACGGCCGGCTGCGATGGATCTCGGCCAGACAGAGCGGGAGCACATGGCCTTCGTTGGCTTGTGCTTCCGTGATCCCCCAGCGCAGGTCCACCTCGGTAAAGGTGACAAAGCGCTTGGCACATTTGCGACGGAGTTCGGGGAAGACCTCCTTCACCAAGAGGTCTCGCTCCCGCATCATGTCGCGGAAAGTAGAAGAGATGAAGACGCGCACGCTTCTCTCAGGGGCCGGCATCAGAGCGCTCCATTCACAGGCGGGTTTCTATTGGTGTTCAGGTTGATAACGCAACTCCTTCAAGCCCCTTCCCTCTCAAGCCGGGCTCCCGTTGGTCGCCCTCGTTGCACCATCAACCTGAAGTTCAATAGTCTTGATCACTTGCGTCCCTATAGCAAAGTAGAGCCCTCGGCTGGGAGGCTCATCTTGGAGAATCTGCACGAGCAGCATCTGGGAACTGCCCCGGAACGACAGCTCGCCGGTCAGTAGGCGGAACAGCACCACGCCCAGCGAGTAGATGTCGGTGCGATGGTCGGCCGTATGGGCCTCACCGCGGGCCTGCTCCGGCGACATATACGCCGGCGTACCCAACACGCGGCCCTCCACGGTCATTGTCGCCTCGCGGCCTGCCCGGCGTGCCAAGCCGAAATCCATGAGGTGCGGCCGCCCGCAGAGGTCCATCATGATGTTGCCGGGCTTCAGATCGCGGTGGATCACACCCTGGCTGTGGGCGTGCTCGAGCGCGTCGGCGATCTCGAGGCACAACTCGGCCGCCTCGCGTGGGCTCAGTCGCCGAGTCGTAAGCCAATCGTCCAGCGTGTCCCCCTGGACGAAATCGCTGACGATGTATAGCGTTTCGTTCTCTCGGCCCACCTCGTGCACCGGGACGATCCCTGCATGCGTGAGCTGAGCCGCTGCCCGGGCCTCGCGGAGGAACATCTCGGCGTCGCCGCCGTCGAGATGGCTGGCGCGGGGGACTTTGACGGCGACAATCCGGTCGAGCCGGGTGTCACGGGCCTTCCAGACGCTACCAAATGCGCCGACGCCGACCTGCTCCAGCAGCTCGAAGTGGGCCAGCTTTCTCGTCTTGCCGCCGGCGTACGGTGCAGTCGTTTCGCCGACCAGACTGAAGCTGCCGCCGCAGGCCGAGCAATTGACGTGGCTCAAGTCCCCCTCGTCGGGAACTTCGATCGGCTCGTGGCAGTGAAGGCAGCGGACCAGCATGTGGGATGCTCGCGGGGATGCTTGTCATTGACTGCCCCGCTCCCGTACCGATTGCTCGCATTCTCTTCGTAGACTCAAAGAGATGCAAGGCAGGCCCCACCGGTAGATGCCAACATGCTGAGGACGATTGGGTGGCCGGCCGATTCCAGCCACCGTTGGTTGGCAACCGAAGTGAGTTGGACGACCTGAACGGTCTCCCGCTCGTGTCTCCCTTCCGCGGTCGCCGGCAAGCGGCTGGGGCAACATCTACGCCCAGCCCCGAGGCGGAGATCGCCTCATGGACACCATCACGCTACCGCCTGATAATCGTGATCGAGTCGATTGGTGACGCGCGACATTCGCGATGCCGAGATCCTACCGGCTGTAGCCCACGCCGAGGAACAGGCCGTCGAGCAGGAGGTCGTAGGAGGAGCGGCCGATTTCGGCCATGTTGAACCAGCTGTTCAACTCGTAGCCGCCCTTCACCTCCCAGTTGCCGGTCCGCCAGGCGGCCCCGGCGGCGACCTCAACAACAGGCACGGCCTGGGTGTAGTCGTCCTCCAGAGCGAGGATCACGCCGTCGATCTCGATCTGCCGGGTTTCGAAATCGCCAGCCAGTACCGACACGGCTCCTCGGCCGAAAAGGCTCAGCCCGGCACAGGAGGTCCAGTGCGTTTCGGCACCGACGCGGAGGCCGTAGGCGTCCATTTCGGTGAGGTTGCCGATGAGGCCGTTGACCGGTTCCTGGGTGATGTCGACATAGGCGTAGCGACTCAGGAACTCCTGGTCGATCGTCGCCCAGCGGAAGCCGCCGAAGAATCGCACCGCCAGTTGGCTCTCACAGAACGTGACCCAGCGGGCCGCTTCGATGTCATGGACATCGTAGTCGAGCGAAGCCGCCGCGGTGACCGCCTCGACGGGAAGGTCGAAGAAGCTTCGCGTGGAGATCAGCTCGAAGTTCGGATTCTCAGCCCGGTCCACACGGTCCGACGTGTCGGTGGCGAAGTAGGTGTAGTTCCAGAGGACTTCCCAGCCGCTGTCGAACTGGTAGCCCAGGGCGGCACGGAGACCGTTGTCACGGTCGAAGTCGAGCGATTCGATTGTGACCGGTGTGAGCCACACCGGATCGACGAACGAGGCGTAGTCCAGGCCGCGCCGGCTGGCCCGCCAGTTGAGCCACTCGATCGAGCCGATGACGCCAGCGCCCATGCCGCATTCGCGCGCGTCGACCATTGACGCGGCACATGCGAAGTCGTCCAAAGGTGCTGCCGGATCGGGTATCGAGTATTGGTCGGACTCGTCGAGGGGGCTCGTCAAGGAAGCGACTTCGGCCGCACGGCTGATGCCGGCAAACAGGGCCAGGACGAGCAGGGCGGTGGCGAACGAGCGGCGCATGGCGATCCCTCCTGGATCTCTTGGGCGGCCGGTCTGATGCCGCCGCACGACAGGTTGGCAACTGGGCTGGTTCTAGGTCTGACGGCTGTAACAGTCAAAGCGGACCGATGGGTCGCACGCAAAATGAGGCCCTTACCGGCTCTATCGGTAGGGCATGGCGCAAATCTGCACCAATCCGATGTACAAGCCCCGACGTGGCAGAGACTCTGCCGATTGCGCAAACCCCGCCGCCTTGACGACAGGGCCGCAGCGACACAGACCACCCCCCTATAGAGCGCATGCGTCTGCCATATTTGACCTACGTGATATGCCTTATTACTATGCGTCCATCCCTACCACCTGTGACGAGTGTGCCACTTGCGGCTTTGACCAAGCCTGAGGAGGCCATGCCATCGCGTGAGTAGAGAGCCGTCGGGCGCAATCTGCCCAGGCCATCCCACCGCATAAGTCCCGCAACATCCGAGGCCCACCGTGTCACGACGACATCTCTCCGGCCGCGCCGCGCGCGCTCATCATAAACCGGTCCGGCATCGTCGCCCTCTGTTCGAGAAACTTGAGGAGCGCTGGGTCATCGGCTCGATGCTCCTGCCGGGCGGACCGGTGGCCACGCCCTTGGATGCGGCGCTGGTGCCGAAGTCGATCGCCCCACTCGCGCCGCTGACCGTCGTGCCGACTGTCGACACGACGAGCCCGGCGACCGCTGCCTCCAGTTCAACGCTTCTGGCGCGGGCCGACCAGTCGCTGAGCTACACCACGAGCACCGTGCCGCTGAAGACGCCGGCCAGCGGAGATGAGGCCGCTCCGGTCGTTGCCCAGGATACGCCCGCGGAGTCGCTCGCGCTGCCGGCCAACTCTGGCACCGCCGGCGGCGAACTCATGAGCCTCGAGTGGGCGCTGATGTCGGCCAGCGGCGGCTCGGTCGGCAGTGCCAGCGCGGCGATCATGAGTAACGCAGCGACGACTGCCGGGGATTCGTCCGACGCGAGCTCGCCCTCGGCGCTCTTGGCCACACCGCCCCGCCTGGCTTCCCCAAGCAGCACCGCCGACTCGTTGACCGACAGCACGACGTCGCCATCCGCACCTGAGCCAACGCAAACACCCGCGGCCAACGATACGACGACCACACCGCTACCGGCAGACACGGCTCGGCCCCCGGCGACTGTTCCTGCTTCAGCTTCAGCTTCTCCGCAGCTCGCCTCGCGGCCCTTGGTCCTGACTGAGTGGATCGACATCCCCGCCGATCTCAGCACGGGCGGCTGGAGCACTGCACAGTCCGGCGGCACGGCGGGCCAGGAAGGGACCGTCACACCGGGCGGCGGCGATGCCGTGCTCCACGAAGGCGACTCGTTCCTGGTGGCACTCACCCGGCAGGATCTCGAGATCGAAGAGGGCATGCTCGCGCTCACGTTCACCTACACTGACCTGCACTTCGACACCACTGATCCGAGCTTTATCAACGATGCCTTCGAGGTCGCCCTGGTCGACGGCGACGGCTACTCACTGGTCGACACGATCTCGCCCTCGCGCGACGTGTTCTTCAACATCACCGAGGACATACCCGCCGCGCTGGGCGCCGGCGTGACCACCGCCACGACGGCCGAGGGCGAAACGGTCACCGTGGACCTTACCAGCGTGCCGGCCGGCAGCCAAGCCACGCTCATCTTCCGCCTGGTCAATAACGACTCCGACCAGCAGACGAGCGTGCGGATCTTGGGCTATGGGCTGTTGGGTGATCAGACGGAGCCGCCTCAGGTCAGCCTCGATCTGGCTCACGACACGGCGCCCGAAGGGCCGGGCACCGATGCCTACCGCAGTGACCGCATTACCAACGACTCTACCGTGACCGGCACGGCGAGCGATGATCTGGGTGTGACCAAGCTCGAGATCAAGGTCGATGGCGGCGAGTGGGTCGACATCACCTCGACGCTGGAGAACGGCTCGTTCAGCTACAATCCTGGTCCGCTCACGCCGGGGCTCCGCGAGGTCATGGTCCGGGCCACCGACGGCGAGGAGCAGAGCACGCTGGCGGTCACGAGCTTCACGGTGAACCAGTTGCCCGTGGCCAATGCGGGCGGCAACCGGACGGTCACTGAGGGAAGCACGGTCCAGTTCGACGCCTCCGGCTCGACCGATGATTACCCGCTCTATGCCTGGTCCTGGATGCTCGACGATGGCAGCACGGTGGTCGGCCCGGCCGCCTCGCGGCACTATCCGCAGAACGGCAGTTATCCGGTCAGTCTCACGGTGACCGATATCGCCGGCTCGACGGACACCGATCTCGTCGAAGTTCAGGTCGACAACCTGGCGGCCGTGATCCGCACGATCACGGCGCCGGCCAAGCGTGAGGGCCAGCAACTCGTGTTCCGCGCGACCTTCGAGGACGCCGGGGTTCTCGACACCCACACCGCCAAGGTGCTGTGGAGCGACGGCACGACGAGCAAGGGAATCGTCGTCGAGTCGGGCGGCACGGGCACCGTCCGCGCCACGCACACTTATGGCGACAATGGCGTCTACCCGGTGCGGCTCACGCTGGCCGACAGCGACGGTGCCTTCAGCTCGCGCCGCGTGAATGCGCGGATCACGAACGTCGCGCCGACGCTCACGGCCAGCCGCAGCATCGAGTTGCCCACCGCGGCGGAAGGTCATGCCGTGGGTGCGGTGGTGATCAGCGGCAGCTTCACCGATCCCGGCTTCAATCAGCCCAAGGCCAAGACCAAGGAGAGCTTCGCGGTCACGATCGACTGGGGCGACGGCTCGGTCGACGTGTTCGCGCCGACGGTCGTCCAGGGCACTGCTGGCCGGGTAACCCGGGGTACGTTTAGCAATATCCGCCACGTATACTCGACCGGTGGCGTATTTCAAACCACGGTTCGCGTGACCGACGACGACGGCGGCAGCGACTCGATCGAGTTCGTCTATGCCCTCGGCCGGGTGGACATCAAGCCGGCCGTTCGCGACCCGCTCTGGCAGCCGAACTGCCGGGATGACGACAAAGACACCTCACTGCCCCACGGGCTGATCCCGGTGGTGCTCTTTAGCGATCCGACGCTCGACACCACGCAGCTCAGTGTCTCTTCATTGCGGTTCAATCCGGGTGATGCGCCGGAGTACGACCAGAACCTGAAGCTGTTCGACATCGCCCCCCGTGACGGGCGTGTCGATGCGGCGGCCCACTTCAGCACCTGGGCGGTGGACCTGGGGCCGGAGGACAAGACGGGGATCATCACCGGCCGGCTGGCCGACGGCACCGAGTACTGGGGCTGGGACGAGATCCCGGTGATGCCGCCCAGCGAGCGGCTGCCCGATGCCATCTGGCCGCCCGGACTGGAGCCGTCCCAGCCGACCAAGTTCTTCGTGGTCGATGCGGCGGCGGACAGCACGTTCCGCTACACGGCCGCCGGGGCCGACAACGGCAAATTCAATATCGCCGGCACGGCCCGGGATCCGCGCGGTGTGACCAGCAACTTGACCGGCAGCAAGATCTGGGTGATCGACCGCACGACGAAGAAGGTCTCGGTCTACAAGCCGGCCGGCGAGTTGCTCGGCAGCTGGCTGCCCCGCACCGTGCGGACGCCCGAAGGGATCGCTACCGACGGCTCGGGCATCTGGATCGTCGATTCGGCCGCCGACGCGGTGCTGTACTATGCCGGTGCAGCGGCCCGGCGCTCGGGTGCCCTCAGTCCCGCCAGTTCGTTCAAGCTCCATGCCGAGAACACCAGCCCCAGCGACCTGGTGACCGACGGGCAGAGGATCTGGGTCACCGACGAAGGCACCGACGAGGTCTTCCTCTACAGCCTTACCGGCCAGTTCCAGGGCCGCTGGAAGCTTGACCGCTCGAACAGCGATCCCTCGGGGATCACGCTCAATCCGGCCGGTGGGACGGACCTGTGGGTGGTCGATCGCGTCGATCGCCTGGTCTACCACTACGCCGCGGGAACGCTCCTCACCGCGGGCACGGCTCAGGCCAGCGACACGTTCCTCCTGGCCGCGGCCAACGTGAGCCCGGAGGGGATCGCCGACCCGCCGGTGCAGACGCCGGAGGGAGATAGCCTTCTGGATCAGGCCGGACAGGCGGTTTACACCACCAGCGAGGACTTCCTCACCGGCAGGCTCTTCAACGTGAACGCGACCGAGGTGCCGGACGAACTGCGGCTCAATCCGGCCGGAGAGATCCAGACTTATCCGTTCATCTGGATCGCCAACAGCGGCGAGGGGACGCTCTCCCGATTTGACACCCGGACGGGAGTGGAAATCGGCCGCTACCGCACGGGGGCCGATGCTGCAGTCGATCCCTCCCGGATCTGCGTCACGCCCGACGGCGATGCCTGGGTGGCCAATCGCGGCGACGACGCCACGCTCTGGGGCAATGCGGTGAAAGTCCTCCGCGAAGGATTCGTGGATCGCAACGGCAACGGCGTGGTCGACACCTGCCAGGATCTCGACGGCGACGGCTACATCACCGGCAGCGAGATCTTGCCCTGGGACGCCAATGGCGACGGGCAGCCGGATGACGAACGGATCGCGATGGTGATTCACGCTGGGCGGAGTCGGACCAACACGGCAACCTGGACGTACGGCGGCGGGGCCCGCGGGATTGCCGTCGACACTCACGGTAAGCTCTGGGTCGGACTTCAAAATCGGAGACAGTATGAAGTCTTTGACGAAGCCACGGGAGAATTCGAGACGGTTGTTCCCGTGAGCGGCAACCCGTACGGCGCCGTAATTGCCCCAAATGGCATCTTGTACAGCACCACTTCTGCTTATCGATACCTCGATGCAATCGACACCGGCACTCAGCAGTACCTTGCGAAAATTGATGTTCAGTCCCGCATGTACGGTATCACCGTCGATCCGCGCGGGGTTGTGTGGCTGTCGCCGCACCAGGCAACCAATCTGATCCGCTATGATACGAATACCGGTGAAGTGAACTTGTATCCGGCGCCCCCTAACACGGACAGCGGCGGAGGCATCGCGGTCGATCGCAACGGCAGTGTCTGGGCCGGCATGTACTCGCCCAAGACGAGCGGCATGCTCAAGTGGGATTTTGCCGCCGACGGGAAGACGCTCACCGGTTCCCAGATCGTGTCAATCCCGGGCGCCAGTTCCGCGAAGTCTGCCTCCATCGATGCCGACGGCTATGTCTGGACCGTCGCGTTGAACGCTAACAAAGCGTTCAAGCTCGATCCCGACACCAATTCGGTCGTCATGAGTCGAAACACGGGTGCGGGGCCCTACAATTATAGTGACATGACCGGGTCGATCCGCATCGGCTCGACGGAGCGCACCGGAAGCTGGACGGAGATCATCGACAGCCAGGAGAACGGCAGGCCCTGGGGAACAGTCGACCTCGATGCCGTGCTCCCCGAAGGCAGCTACCTGCGACTGCGGGTCCGCGCTAGCGATGCACGAGAGGCACTGAATGCCACGGCGTGGATGGAAATCCAGCCTGGAGCGCCGCTCGATAGCCTGCGGGGCCGGTATCTCGAAACCGAGGTCACGCTCCGCTCCGCAACTGCTGAGGCGACGCCCAGTGTCGCCAATATCACCGTCGCCGCCATTCCTGCACCCGCGATCACCGTCTCGTCACCGGCCGACGGCAGCACGCTCGTGCCCGGACAGAAGATCGTGATCAGCGGCAAGGCGATTGCCGCCACGCAGGTGGGCCCCGCGCCGACCGTGGTGCCCAACCGCATCACGGCGGTCCTCGTCAACGGCACGGCCGCCGACGTGGTCGATGCCGACGGCAACTTCTTCGCCCAGGTGGAGATCCTGCCCGGTCGGAACACGTTCGACATCACCGCTCTCGATGCCTACGGCCAATCGGCCGGCACGACGCTTACGCTCACCGGCGACACCGATGCGGCTGGCAGCGTCGATCTGTTGTTCGACGTCTCCCCGAGCTTCGCGGCGGAGTATGCGCGGACGTCGTTCGACGAGCGAACCGGCCTGCTCTATGCGCAAACGGCGATCCGCAACGTGGGCGACTACGAGGCCGACAACCCGTTCTACGTCGGCATCCGCAACATCAGCGATCCGACGGTCACTTTGCGCAACACGGCGGGCAGAACGAAGGACGGCATCCCCTACTACAACTTCTCGCCCGTGGTACCGGGCGAATCGCTCACTGCGGGCGAGATCACGGGGTTCGTCGACGCCGTGTTCCACAACCCGAACCGGGTGCCGTTCAACTACGAACTCGTCTTCCTGGCCAGGCTCAACGAGCCGCCGCGGTTCACCAGCGTGCCGATCGTGGAGACCTACGGCGGCCGCACCTACAGCTACAACGCCGACGCCACTGATGCGGACGAGGATCCGCTCACCTATCGGCTCGTGACGGCTCCCGGCGGCATGACAATCGACGCCACGAGCGGCCAGATCACCTGGCTGGCCACCAAGGACGACCTGGGCGTGCACGACGTGGCAATCCGCGTTGCGGACGGCCGCGGCGGCGCCGCCGAGCAACGCTATCTGCTGAGCGTCACCGACCTCCCGCCCAACCGGCCGCCGCTCATCACGAGCTTGCCGGTGACGGAGGCGTTCCTGGGCCAGGCTTCCTTGCCCGAAAGCCGTTTCCAGTCTGGACAGATCTTCCTCGCCTCCTCGGTGACGGATGAGATCCGTGTCTACGATGCGGAGACTCTCCAATTCATCCGCTCGTTCAGCCATCCTCTCCTTCACGACACCGAGGCAACCTACGCCTTCAGTGAAGGCCCGAACGGAACGGCGTTCAACGAGCGCGGCAACCTCGTGGTCGCGGGATTCACGCATTTTGTTGAATTCAGCGACTACGGCGTGGAGTACGCGCGTTACCCAAAGATCGCCGCCGAATCGACCGAGAACATCATCTTCGATTCCTATGGCAATCTCTACACGACGACCTCCACCTTCGGGAGTTCGCAGCTCAATCAGTATCGGGCCGGCGACTACTCGTTCCGACAGACAATACCTTTGCCTCCCGGTGCAGGCCAACTCACGGGGATCGTGTTCGATGCGGAAGGACGTCTGTACGTTGGGAGTCAATTGGATCGGAGAATCCATGTTCTTCAGGCCGATCCGACCTATTCCAGTTTTGCCTACCTGACGGCTTTCGCTGCCCCAACGGGCGGTGTTGGAGGTGTAGAAGGGCTTCAGATCAATATCAATGGTGAACTAGTCGCGGCGGGCGGAGATCTGGTCCGGTATAACCGCACGACTGGTGAGATACTCGGGCAGTTCGATGCGCCCAATAATGCCGCTCCGGTTCCGCTGGCCATCGACTCCACGGGGCGGATCTATACGGCAGATTGGGAGAATGGTGTCGGCTCCCACTCAGCGGACCTGTCCCGGTTCAGCCCAGATGGTTCATCATTCATCTCGATCAACGACCCCGGGCTATTCGGCCCGTTCGGCATGGCGGTTTCCGGCACAGTCCTGCCGGGCAGCCACTGGGCAACTTATCACTACGACGTCGACGCCACCGACCCTGACTTCGATCCGGTGAGTTACTCTCTCATGCAGAGCCCGACCGGGATGAATATCGACCCGGCCTCGGGACTGATCACGTGGACACCATCGGAGGATCAACTAGGCGACAATACGGTGAGCGTCCAAGCCTCCGACGGCCGCGGGGGTGTGGATCAGCAGATGTTCGTCGTCCGGGTCAATTCGCAGCCGGGAAATCACCCGCCGGTGATCGTGAGTGAGCCGGTAACAACGGTCACCATCTCTGAGGATGCCGAACTGATTAGTAATGGTGACTTCAGTTCAGGCAACGTCGGGTTTTCAAGCGAGTACATCTATCTCGCCTCCGGCATAGGCTCCTGGGATACTCAGTATGGCGTGGGACATCGCCCCAGCGATTTCCTGCCCGGGACATGGTCAGATTTTGGAGACCACACCAGCGGCGATGGCCTAATGATGATCGTGAACGGATCGACAGATGCCTCGAAGTATCTCTGGTCCCAGACGGTCACGACTTCCCCGGATGGTGTTTACCAGATCACCGCCAGGGCAGCGAGTGTTTTTCACGATAACAGAGCCTCGCTGCGATTCACGATCAACGGCGTCACGGTTGGGACAAGTCTCGCACTGGGGACTCCTGGGCAATGGCAGACCTTCACGGCAACGTGGCACTCTGGGAATGCAACATCGGCGACGATCAGCGTTTTCGACTCGGGCACGGCATTCTACGGAAACGATTTTGCCCTCGATGATATTTCGTTCCAGAGATTGGCCATTGACTATACCTACGATGTCGACGCGCTTGATTCCGACGGCGACACGCTCACCTACTCGCTCGTCACCTCGCCGGCGACGATGTCCATTGACTCCGCTTCTGGTCTTATATCGTGGCAGCCCGGAGAGGGTGACATCGGCTCGCACCCAGTGACCGTCCGCGCCTCCGATGGCCGGGGCGAGTTCGATCTGCAAACGTTCACGATTGATGTGTTGGCCGCCGGTTCTGGCGAGATCCGAGGGACGAAGTTCAATGATCTCGACGGCGACGGCATTCGAGCATCAGGACCGACATTCACTGCCGCCAGCGGATTCTCCGCCACGGCCAATCCCAACGGAAACTGGGTTTCCGGCTGGGAGAGCAAGAACTCACTCGGCGCGGGCTTTACGCCCTACACGCAGGCCTGGCATCCGAATCCGCTTGACTATTGGACGGTCGCACCCTGGCAGAATCCGCTGATAGCCTACAACGGAACCTCCCAGACATATACCGATGGTAACCAGATTACCGTTCAGCCCGGCCAGATTGTGTTGCATCCGGGCCCGAGTGGCGAGTACGCTCTCGACCGATTTACAATTCCGGTGGCAAGCATCTATTCCATTGATGCAGTGTTCTCGTCGCTCGATGCTCAGCACGGTGGGACGGATGTGCATGTCCTGGTCAACGGCACATCAATCTACGATGCACAGGTTGTCGTCGATCCGCAGCATTTTTCTTCGGGATGGCTGACACTGGCCGCAGGAGACACCGTGGATTTTGCAGTCGGCTACGGTGCCAACGGCAGTCACTCCGATGATGCGACAGGTCTCTACGCTACGATTACTGCTCAACCGGAACCCGGCCTTCCCAACTGGACCATCTACCTCGACCAGAATCAAAATGGCCGCCGCGATGCCGGCGAGCGGTTCACCATCACCGACGCGAATGGCGACTACGCCTTCACCGGTCTGCCAGCGGGCACATATTACGTTGCTGAGGAGTCGCGATCAGGATGGACGCAAACCTACCCGACAGAAACGATTGCGGGCGAGAGCATCCTTGTCAACGGTAGCTTCGAGCAGGGACTGTCGACCGGTTCGGTCTTGACGCTGGGGGCTGGTTCCACCGCCATGCCCGGCTGGGAGGTCACACAGGCGACCGTAGACCTGGTGCACAAGAACCACTTCATCTCCTCCGATGGGAACTACTCTGTCGATCTGACAGGCAGCCCAGGTGCTGGCGGGCTGGTCCAGCAGTTGGCGACCATTCCTGGCCAGTCCTATCTCGTGGCATTTGACGTCGCAGGTAATCCCTATGGTGCCCCGGCGGTGAAGCGTGTCCGTGTTGAGGCAGCGGGCACCTCGGCTGAATACACGTACGACACGACAGGGCTCAGCCCGTCAACTCTGCTGTGGCGTCGTGAAGAGTTCGTCTTCACGGCCAACTCAAATGTAACAGGCCTTCGCTTCACATCGCTTGTCGATGACTATTACGGCCCGTTGATTGATAATCTAAGAGTCACGCCGCTGGCCGCAGCGTCCTACCACCGGGTTGTGCTCGGCGACAAGGTGGTGGCCACTGGCAAAGACTTCGGCAACCAGCCGATCTCGGGCGCCAACCAGCCGCCCGCCTTCACCAGCGATCCTCCCGCTTCGGCCAGCAGCGATCAGCTCCTCCGCTACGACTCCGTCGCCATCGATCCCGACAACGACTCGCTCACGTTCGACCTGCCGCTGGCGCCGGACGGTATGACCGTCCACCCGGATCGGGGCATCGTCGTCTGGCAGCCCACACGCGATCAGATCGGCACGCACCAGGTGGTGCTCCGGGTTAAGGACGGGCAGGGCGGCATCGACCTGCAGTCGTTCACCGTCACCGTGGCGAAGCCCAATTCGGCGCCGGTGTTCACCTCGATTCCACCCGACACTGCCGTGGTCGAGTATCCGCTGGTCTACCTGGTCCACGCCCAGGATGCCGACGCTGCCGATAAGCCGAAGTTCCGGCTCGAGAACCCGCTGCCGGGCATGGCGATCGACGAGAACTCAGGCAAGTTCACCTGGACGCCGACTACCGGCCAGGTCGGACCGCAGTCGATCACGATCGTCGCCTTCGACGGTCACCCGGGCGGCGAAACCCGGCAGACATTTTCGATCAACGTCGTCGCCAGCGCACCCAACGCCCCGCCGGAGATCACCTCCACACCGCGGCTCCGCGCCCGCGTGGGTCAGTCCTACGCCTACCAGGTCCTGGCCAGCGACCCCAATGGCGATGCGCTCCAGTACTCTCTCGACACCGCCCCCGCCGGCATGACGCTCGACGCCGACGGCGTGCTCCATTGGGTGCCACCATCCGAGCTCTTGGGCACGAGCCAGGCGGTCACCGTCCGAGTCGATGACGGCCGCGGCGGCTTCGACACGCAGTCGTTCGCCATCGAGGTCGTGTCCCAGGACACGAACACTGCCCCGGTGGTCGTTTCCACGCCGCTCCTGATAGCGATCGTCGGCCGCACGTACCAGTACGACATGGCCGCCGAAGACCCGGAAGGCGATCCGGTCGTGTGGAGCCTTGATCAGGCCCCGGCCGGGATGTCGATCGACCCCTTGCGCGGCACGGTCCGCTGGACGCCAGCCGCCGACCAGGCCGGACCGGCCGCCGTCGTAGTCCGCGTCCGCGACGTCTTCCTCGCCGCCAATACCCAGTCGTTCACGATCAACGTCCGCGCGGTCAATGCACCCCCGGCGATTCTCTCCACGCCTCCCGTGCAGGCCAATCCGGGCGAACTCTACGTCTACGCCCTCCGGGCGAGCGACCCCGACCGCGATCCCTTGAGCTACCGGCTCTCGGTCAAGCCCGACGGGATGACGATCGACCCGGCGACCGGCCTCGTCCGCTGGACGCCCACCGCGGCCCAGAACGGGACGCACACGGTCCGCGTGGTGGTCGAAGACGACCAGGGGGGGATCGACAGCCAGAGCTACCTGCTCAACGTGGGCCAGCAGGCCATCAATCGCCCGCCGCTGATCACCTCCCAGCCGGGCTACCGCGCCGGCACCGGGCGGCTCTACCAGTACGCCGTCAAAGCATCCGATCCCGAAGGACGGCCGGTCACGTTCTCCTTGCAGACCAACCCCAACGGCATGGAGATCGACACGGCCACCGGCCTCATCACCTGGACGCCCACTCCGGCCCAGGAGACGGACCACACGGTGACCGTGGTAGCCACCGATGATATGAATGCCCGGGCGGTGCAGACCTACGTACTCACCGTGCGGCCCAACCAGGCCCCGCAGTTCAGGCTGCCCGGTCCGCAGTCGGCCGCGGCGAGCACCGTCTACCGTTACGACCTCCGGGCGACCGATCCCGAAGGCGATGCGGTCACCTACTCGCTCACCAGCGGCCCGGCCGGTATGACGATCGACCAGGGCCGGATCTCCTGGCCGACCACCTTGGCCGACATCCCCACCAGCCCGCACCAGGTCTCCGTAGTCGCGACCGACAGCTTCGGCGCGGCCACGCCGCTGACGTTCTCGATTGCGGTACTGGCCGACACCCTGGCCCCGCAGGTCACGCTCGCCGCCTCGACGAACCTCGCCGATCTGAACGGCGAGGTCGTCTTCTACGTCCAGGCGACGGATAACGTGGGCGTCGAGACACTTTCACTCACCGTCGGCGGCACGGCAGTCGCCCTCGATGCCCAGGGCCGGGCGACGGTCCGCATGAGCCAGCCAGGCCTGATCGATGCCGTGGCCACCGCCACCGATGCCTCCGGCAACACGGGCACGAGCAGCGCGTGGCAGGTCCGGGTGTTCGATCCCAGCGATCAGCAGCACCCGGTCGTGACGATCAACGCCCTCATTCCGCAGGTCCGGGACGAGACGACGGGCGGGCTCAAAGACGGCTCACGAATCGAAGGCGATGCACTGCTCCAGTCGCCCGTGCTGAATTACCTGACTGACGTCGAGGTCAGCATCACCGACGACAATATGGGTGACTGGCGGATTGAGTACGCGCCAACGAGCGCTGTGAACACCGCTAACCTCGCAGCAAACGATCCCGACTACGTGCTCCTGGCCGAGGGGGTCGGTGTGATCGACCACCAGAGATTCCGTATCGACACGACCCTGCTGGCCAACGACGCCTATGTTCTTCGCGTGTCGGCCTACGACATCAACGGCCAGGGTTGGGTGGAGCCGCTGATGTTCGGCGTCTCGAGCAATGCCAAGCTCGGCAACTTCACGTTTACGCTCACAGATTTCTCCGTGTCGCTGGCCGGCATACCGATCCAGGTCGCGCGGACCTACGACACGCTGCAAGCGGGCACCGAGGGCGATTTCGGCTATGGATGGTCGATGGCCATTTCCGACGCCAACATCGCCGAGACCACCCGAGCCGGCACAGAGATGCAGCCGGGGGATCGGGTCTACTTGACCAACCCGGAAGGTAGACGAATCGGTTTCACCTATGAGCCGACCTACACAAGTGCGTGGGTTTTCGGCATCATCGCCAATCCGGCATTCAAGGCCGACCCCGGCGTGAGTGAGAAGCTGACGGTCAAGGAAGGCTCGTACGGCGCGGGCGGGATCGTCGGCGCTTTGGAAGGCGGCAACTGGAATCCCTCGCAGTACGTGCTCACCACCAAGGACGGATCAGTCTACGAATACGTCCAGGAGCAAGGTTTGCAGAAGATCACCGACCGCAACGGCAACGTGGTCACGTTCACCGACACGGCGATCACCCATTCGGCCGGCGCAAAGATCGACCTCGTCCGCGACCCACGCGGCCGGATCAAGGAGATCGTCGACACGGCGGGCAATTCGATCCGGTACACCTACGACGCCGCCGGAAATCTCGCGACTTTCTCCAATCAGATTGACGTGCAATCCGGCACGCCGACGTTCACCTACGGTTACCGGAGCGACCCGGCGCATTTCCTCGATACGATTCGCGACCATGCCGGCGTCCGCATCTTCAAGGCCGATTTCGACGATGCTGGTCGACTGACGGGCTCGACCGACGCCCTGGGCAACGTCGTCCAGCAGGACTTCGATCCGGCCGCCTTCAGCGGCACCATCACCGACGCACGCGGGAACGTTACCACGCTCTGGTACGACGAACAGGGCAACGTGACCAAGGAGCAATCAGCTCCGGTCATCAACCCGATCACCGGCCTCGCGGTGACCTATGAGAAGACCTACGAGTATGCCGACCCGCGTCACCCGGACAAGGAGACGAAGATCGTCGAGTACGACGGCACGATCGTCGAGCACCAATACGATGCGGCCGGCAATACGATCAAGACAACGCGAACCGGTGCTGATGGCTCGCGGTCAACCACCACTTCCTTCAAGTATGACACAAGCAATAATCTCACGCAGGTCGAAATGCCCGGTGGGGGCATTTCTATCTTTGGCTATGCCGGCGGCAACGCGACGTCCGTGACCTCTGCCCTGGGTAACGTGGCCTATGCCACCTACAACACCGAGGGCAAGCAGGAGACGTTCACCGACTTCAACGGCAACACGACGCTCTATGAATACAAGGATGGCTGCCCTTGCGGAACGCCGAAGAAAGTTAAGTACCCGGATGGTTCCTTCGAACTTCGAGAGTGGAACCGTCAGGCTCTTGTGACGAAAGTCGAGTATTACGAGGCGAACGGCACGCTGGCGCATGTCACGACCACCGACTACGACAGTCGGGGCCGCAAGACGAAGGAGACAATCGGCGCCAGTCTGGACCAGGTTGTCACCACGTACGTGTACGACGGCAGCACGGAGAAAGTGACGCGGCAGACCGTCGTTCATCCGAGCGACCCGTCGAAGAGTCGGGTGACGCACTACTTCTACGACAATGCCGGCCGCCTCGCTCGACAGGTCGATCCTGATCTGGACCCGAGTGACCCCACGGCGGGGATCTTCTTCAAGTACGACGCCTCGGGCAATCGCGTCTGGCTGCGGGACCCAGTGGGCAACGTCACCACGTGGGTCTACGATGCCCTCAACCGGGTGATTGAAGAACGCGACCCGCTCTACTGGGAAGGCACCGACTGGGCGTCCATGACGGATGTTGAAATTCTTGCCCTGATCGTCACGCCGACACCCGCCGAGGCTGCGCCCTACGCGGCATCACACATCATCCGCTACGCCTACGACGGGGCAGGCAATCTCGTCGAGAAGGTCGATCGCAACGGTCGGCGACGGACGTTCGACTACGACCACCAGGAGAACCTCCTGCAGGAGGTCTGGTACGACGCCGCGGACGATGTTACGCCTCTGCGTGCGCTGGTCTTCAGCTATGACGCGGCCGGGAACATGCTCACGGCCACCGACCCGGACGCCGAGTATGTCTTCACCTACGACACAATGAATCGCCTGAAGACGATGTCGGTCGACTACCCCTGGGCGGCCAACTTCGACACATTCACACTAACCTACAGCTACGACGCGATGGGCAACGTCGTCTCCACGACGGATTCGACCGGCGTGGCCGTCAAGAGCACCTATGACAACCGCAACCGCCTCGACTCGCGCTGGTGGGAAGGATCGCAGATCGACAACATCCGCGCCGACTTCGACTACACGGCCGTCGGACAGCTCAAGCACGTGGATCGCTGGGCCGACAAGGCGCAGACAACGCGCGTCGGCTCGAGCAATTACGTCCACGATCTGGCGGGTCGCCCACGCGAAATCCTTCACAAGAACGCGGCCGACGAGGTTCTGGCCGGCTACGACTACGAATTCGACTTCGCCGGACTGCTTACCAAAGAAGTTCTTGATCACATCACGGACTCCTACGACCGTACGGCCACGTACGGCTACGACTTTCGGGGACAGCTCATCTTTGCCCTCTACGACAACGACCAGCCCGACGAGGCCTTCAGCTACGACGCCAACGGCAACCGCACGATGGCCGGCTATGTCACGGGACCGGGCAATCAACTCCTCTCCGACGGCGCCTATCGCTACACGTACGACGCCGAAGGGAACATGGTCACGAAGACCCGGATCGCAACAGTGGCGGGCGAAGTGAACTACACCGAGTTCGAGTACGACTTCTGCAACCGGATGACGAAAGTCACGCAGTACAGCAAAGCCCCGAGCGAAGGCGGGATCATTCTCCACGAGGAATCGTACCGTTACGACGCCCTGGGCCGGCGAATTCACGTTGCAAGCGATGGCGAGGAGACAATCAGCGTTTACGAAGGCCTCGGCTTCGTGGATAACGAATGGGCAAGGTATGGTGCTACTGGTGACCTAGTGCAGCGATTCCTTTTCACAGACAAAGTCGACCGCCTCATCGCCGAATGGACCAAGGGCCAAGCTCTCACTTGGGCTTTGACGGATCACCTCGGAACGATACGGGACATTATTACACAGGAAGGCATCATCCAGCACATACGGTATTCCGGCTATGGCACACCGATGTTCAGTCCAGCAACGGGCAATACGCATCCGTTTGCGTTCACTGCGCGTGTTTGGGATAACATCCCTGGGCTGTCATTTCACCGCTCGCGCATTTATGACCCGCGGATCGGGCGGTTCTTTTCCTTCGATCCGCTGAAATTCGAGTCTGGCGAATCGAATCTCTATCGATATGTTTGGAACCATCCAGTACTGGGATCCGACCCCACCGGAGCACTCGCGTTGTGGGAGTACTCGCTCGTGAGTGCGACTATCTCCACGCTTGTGACTGCGGTATTCACTCGCGATCCGAAGAAGCTGGCAGAAGGGTTCTTCATCGGCCTTGGCGTGGGGCTTGTACTCAACTACTTCGCCATTTCCCTGGCGCTCGAAGGAGCAATAGTCAGCGGGTTAGTGTCAGGTACTACCAACAATATCGGTAACGCAATCCTGCCTCCAGAACTCTGGCAGAGAATTGCAGACGAGTGGAATCGGCTTGGTTATGACTGGATTCCGTTTCCCGTGGTTAAGTCCTTCTTGTTAAGTGTCTTTCGGAAAGTGGTCACGGGGTGAATTCCGAGTCGCTTGGTGTCATGGGGCGCGTTAAACCGGCCACGTAAGGGCGCGTTGTCCCGGCCACTTACGAGGAGAGAAGTTTCGTCGTCTAGCCTTCAGCAGCACGTTGCTGAAGGAGAGCCGAGAGCTCGAAACGGGGACGCGGCTAGTTTTCTGGAGCTCGAAACGGGGACGCGGCTAGTTTTCTGTGTTGCGTGCTCGCGGGGGCTTACCTCGGCCGACCGCCGCGGCGCAGCGTTTGTGAAACTCGCAACGGGGTCAGAGTGGCGCCACCCGGCGTTTTCGGCCCGGAATCGACGCTCCTTCCCTGCGGCCAGACACCAAGGTCAAGACACCAACCGTCCCTTACAGGCCTGCCGATCCCTTTGCAGTTCCCTGTTAACCTGCTGTGGATTTTAGCCGTATTGCCCGGGAGGTAGACCCCGTCAGTCCCCGTGCCGAAGGGCCTGCTGTATCGCCAGGCTCCAGGCGGATCTCCGCCCATGGGTGGCCTCCCCGCGCCGCGAGTTCCTTTGCCCGGCGCCATTCGTCATTCGTCGCCAGACTCCTCTCGTGTTGCGCCCGAATCGAGCAGGCGCTGCTTGACGACTTCTACGTCCCAATCGAACGTAATGCGCCACCAGTCCGGGCTATTCTCAAGCACAAGGTCCCACGGTGGTGACTTATCTGGATGGCTCTCGGTCCAGACCTGCTTCAGCACGGCATCCAACTGTTTGTTGGGAATCCCGCGGGCGCGCTGAAACGCCAGTATCTCTTTCAATCGCGATTCCCTGGCCGCCCACTCGTAGATGTCCGCCTCGGGAGCCGGGGAAGTCTCTTTCGGCAGGGGGTGCTCCACGAAGAACACGACGACCTTCACGCCGACCGCGGCAATAACCATGAGGACGACGATGGCCGTGCCGAGGCGTGCCAGAAGGGAAGGCGGCCCCGGGGTGAAGTCGCGCCGTGCCAGTCGTCTGGCGTTGACCAGCCCGAACGCGATCGAGGCCAGCCCGCCGACGGCCAGGATTTCGTAAGCGTCCGGCGGAACACGTGGCAAGTGATTCCCAGACGAAAGCGGGCTTGGTTGGGGAATGGTCAGCTTGGCTGCCAGCGGTGGGGAGCAGCGGGAGACGCTCTCTTCGTCGGTCGCGGCGGTCCGAATCGCCGACAGGCGGGTCGGCACATCGCGGAGATAGACGAACGGGTCGTGTCCGTAACGCATGTACGAGGCGAGCAGGCCGAATGAGACAGTCGCAGCCCGGCCGCCGCGGGGGCAAGCTGCCCTTCGCGAGGAACCTTCACTGCCACGCTGCGGCCGAGCTCCGTGTCCTTTGGCCCGCCACACGGAACCGAAACTGCCCGTGCCGATCTGTTCCGCCAAAGCAAAGTGGCCGAGGGTTCTGATCTGGGAATCAATGGTCGCGCTATTCGCGGCTGACCGCGTTCCAGGTTCCGTCCGCGTTCTGCTCGAAGTGGAGGGTCCACGTCACCGCAGCCCCTGGCATGGTCGCGTGCTGAAATGAGGCGGTCAGCGTGGCCGATTTGCCCTCGACGGTCGGGCCAGCTTTGATTGCCTTCAAGGCCATTGCCATGTTGTTCTTCTCCAAGTACTGAGCGATCGCCGCTTTGAACGGCTCTGGATCCGCGGTCGAGGACGCGGACCTGCCGCAGCCCTGAGACAGGCAAACCAAGAGCCCAATCAGCATGCATGTGCGGAGCAACCGGTCGACATTGGTCATCGGAATCGTTCCCCATTAATCGGTAACGTGTCTTGCATACGGCAGACAACGTGCCAGCCAGTTGCTTGCTCGTGAAGGTCGGGCTGCTGATCCTTGATCGGGACGTTCCAGTGCCGAACCAGCAACGATCCCCCACGTAGGCCGAACGAATTTCCCTGCCGGTCAATTCTGACGCTGAGCCCTCGTTGAGGTAAGCCCTCCCGGATGCCTAACGCCGGATCGTGATGAACACTACGGAGTGCGGCTGCAGCATGGTGGTCAGTTCCTCGCCTTGGATTGCGACAGACAACTCCCGGACGAGGTCCTCGCGGCGTTCGAGAAACGGATCCCCATCGGGATCGGAGTGGCTGAGCACGACTCCCGTGCTGCTCCGCGGAGCGAAGCCCCGCAACGACACCCGAACCGGCACCGTCTTCTCCCACGAGCCGTTGGCCAGTATGAGGTAGAGCTGCTGTTGGTCCTGGCTCAACGTCGCCACAAGCGGCGTCAGGGGGCCGCGGTAGGTGCGCCCACCCGCCGAACCGTCGTGATAGGGAGCCGTACCGTCGATCGCCAGCACCCAGCGGCCGGCATGGCGGTTGAAGTAGTAGTACAGCCAGTAATTCATCGAACGCCGCTGCGGAGCGTCTGACGCCAAGAAGCCGAATCCAGGGGATCGCTGGTAGGTGAACATCTCCCAGGAACTGGCCCCGCGCAGCAGATCCTCACGCAGGTAGTGGATCAACCGTACTGCCCGGTGCATCATGCCCCAGATGTTGGCGTTGCGGCGGACGTGGTCCGCACGTTCCCCTTGCGGGCCGGAGCTGTGCAGGCCCCATTCCGTATCGTACTGGTACACATCGCGCCCTCCATTGTAGAGACGCAGCAGCGCATTGGTCTGGAGGATCTCGTCGAGGATCTGGTAGTTGCCGGTCAGGACCACATCCTCGAACGAGCTGCGTTGGACATTCGGAAAGCTGTAGTAGTGTCCCACGACGAAGTCGTACTGGCCGGCTGCCCGTTTCAGCAAGTAGTTGCCCCAGGCGGGGCTGCGATGCGCGATGGCCATGCCGATCTGAGCCTCGGCATGCTCGGAGCGGACCGCGCGACTGACGGCCAGAAAATGCTCCAGGTACGAATCGGCCGTAGGAAAGGCCCGCCCCGCGTGGCCCACATAGGGCTCGTTCGTGACTTCCCAGTGACGGAACCGATAGCCGCGGTCCAGGCTGTGGCGAACGCCGCGCGCCCAGGTTTCGGGCGACAGCTTGCTGGTCGCGCCCTGGATCTCGAACTCCAGGGGCGTGGCGGCCTGTTCGATACCGATCCGATCCAGCAATTCGGCCGCCTTGTCGATCGCCGTTTCCAGCCCAAACGGTTCGTCGCCCAGGGCGTAGAACCGCGTCATCGGCAGTCGCAGCTGGCGGATCGCCTCCTCCAATTCTGCAGGCAGCACGTACTGGCCCTGCCTGTCAAAAGGCAGTCGCGCCCAGCCGGCAACCCGATGGAAAGAAACGCCGCCCACTGCACTGTGCGTCTGGCGCAGTCGCCGGCTGGCGTCGATCGTGACCGAGAGTTGCTCGCCCGGCTGCAAGCGGTGCTCCAACGGCCGGTAGGTCAAGGTGGCGGGATTCACCAGGCGACCGTCGCGTGGCGACGTCTGCTCGGTGACCTCCACGTCGTCAATCCATAGGGTCTGCTCCTCGTCTGCTTTGCCGGTGGCGTGAAACGTCAGCAACAGATACCCACAATCTTCGGCAAAGAAATCCCAGCCCTCGTAAAGGACGAAACGAAACTGCCTCCACTGCTGATCGACCGCCAGCGGAAAGGAGCCGGGCGACGGCGCATCGACGAACGGCTTGACCTGGCGGTAGGCCGTCCAGCCAAAGACCGCCTCACCCGCCCGGTCGCTTCGGGCCCAGAAGGAGGCCGTATACATCTTGCCCGGCTGAGGACGAATGGCTGACTCCGGCGCCGAGACGACATAGCCTGCAGTGCGTGCGGGATGGTGGATGCGGAAACTCGCGGCGCCGCCGTGTGCCTGCTGCGTGTCGCGGGTGAAATTCGCCGGGACTTTGTATCCCTCTGCGCCCCACATCGACCAGCCGGGAGGTGGCGCGGCCGGACTGGCTGCCTCGAAGTCGGCGCGAAAGACGACTGTCTCCGCGCCGTCGGCCAAGCTCAGCAGATGGGTCAGGACAATGAAGAACGCCGCGGTCAATGTGCGCGCATGCATCCAGATTCTCCACGCCAGGGCTCTCGGCCGCTCAAGGGCGTTGCCATTCTAACGTCGCCCGGCCGCTCCAGGAATCGGCATGGCGGCCGCCAAGCGCGGGAGACCACGTCGTGTGGAAGACACCCGCCACGGCGGCCATCTACCTCGGTGCGGTCCTGGCCAACTCACGCCAAAGGTATACACGCGTCACGTTGGACATAGGCTGACCCTGCCTCGTGGTATCTTCCTGGCGGCGACGTCGGAATCGGCCGGCTCGCGCGGCAACGGGGGGAGGAACACACGATGAGGACCGGTCCCACTCCAAAAGGCGACTTACAGCTCCTGGGAGAGATCGAGACTGACTTTTCGCCAGCTCCGGCTGTCGATAAGGGACGGCTGCATGCCGGTGCCAATGTAAACGCGATATGCGGGTCAAAGGACGACATCCAGATATGGAACGACGCCCGAGCGAAGCACCTGGAGGAGTATCAGAGCCATTTTCCTTTGCCGAAGGGCACCTGTGAGGTGCTGGTTCCGTGTGCGGGACGGGTGGTGACGCTCGATCTGTTCGACCGGTCGGAGACGTTCGCCGTGCTGTGGGACCGACTCTCCCGGGGATACTTCTTCGACGCGCTCCGGTGGCCCGCAGGCTCATCGACCCCTGACGCCGAACCCGCAGAACGCTTCCTCGCTCACTTGGCGCCCCAACACCAGCCGCGGGCGGCGATCGGGACCGCGGCTTAACAACGACGCACGCAATATGCTTGTCGGTGAGCTCCGGCTTAAGCTTGCCGCCGTCTGTCTGCACGCCTTGGAGCCGGACTTGGTGATCCTGGACGAGTTCCAGCGTTTTCGGGACCTGCTCGACGGGGAGGACGATGCGGCGCAGCTCGCCCGGGAGCTGTTCAGCTATCCCAAAGTCCGAGTGCTCCTGCTCTCGGCAACGCCCTACAAGATGCTGGCGCTTGACCACGAGCAGGACGATGACCACTATCCCGACTTCGTCCGCACGCTCGGATTCCTGTTCAACGACGTTACTGAAGTGGGGCAAATCGAAGTAGAGCTCCGGGATTTCCGCCGCGCCATCTACGGCCTCAACTCCTGCGATGGGAACCCCGCCCGGATGGCACGCGATGCGCTCCAGAATCGGCTCCGCCGCGTGATGTGCCGAACAGAACGGGTGGAGATGACGGCCCGCCGAGATGCGATGCTGGCCGAGCCCCCGCGACCGGCATCTCTCAAGCCGGTTGATCTGCAACATGCGGCCGTGGCAGACCGGGCCGCCCAGACGCTCGGTGCCGGCGACATGATCGAGTACTGGAAGTCCTGTCCGTATGTGCTCAATTTCCTGCGCCAATACGAGATCCGGCGCCGGCTTGAGCGAGTGTGCGAGGCTCCTCCGGTCGGGCTCGTCGACAGCCTTTCCGCAGCCGAGAATCACCTGCTGAAACGCCGCCAATTCGAGCGGTATGAGCCGGTTGATCCGGCCAACGCGCGGATGAGGTCGCTGATCGCCGACACGCTGGACCGTGGTCTCTGGCGCATCCTCTGGTTGCCGCCGTCGATGCCCTACTCCGAGCCCGCGGAAGCCTATGCTGGAATGGGCGACGTCACCAAGTCCCTGGTGTTCACTGCGTGGAACGCGGTGCCCGATTCGATCGCCGCCGTCTGCTCCTATGAGGCGGAACGCCGCATGCTGGAGGGATTGGGCCGTGGCCTCAGCCAGAGCAGCCTTTATGATCAACTGCGACCGCTTCTGAGATTCACCCGCGGACGTGAGAACCGCTTGACCGGCATGCCAGTCATGGCCCTGCTCTATCCGTCCGCCACGTTGGCCACTTCGGTCGATCCTCTCCAAATTGCACTGCGCCCGGGCGTCGCCGGGCCGGTTCCACTGGAGCAGATGCGAGCCGCTGCCGAGGCGGCACTCGCGGGACCGCTGAGGGCGATACTGCCCGAGAGCAGTCCTGATGGACCGGCCGACCAGCGGTGGTATTGGGCCGCTCCGGCACTGCTGGACGCCGGACGCTATCCCGGCGCACTTCAGTGATGCACTTCGGAGGAGGGCTGGACCTCAGTGGGAGCTGGCCACGAAGATGATCCCCGCGCGGGATTCCGCGATCACCTGCGCACCTTGGCCGATGCGATGCAGGGGCGCGCCGATCCGCCACTGGGGCGACCTCCAGAGGATCTGCTGCAGGTGTTGGCCGAGTTCGCGCTCGCTGGGCTAGGCGTCTGCTCGTTGCGCGCCCTGAGTCGGGTGATCGGGGACATGGCGTTGGACGATCTCTCGATCCTCAATGCGGCGGCCCGGATTGCCGGCGGCTTTCGGACACTGTTCAACCTTCCTGAGTCGATCGCACTGCTGCGCGACGGAACGGAGGAAGAATCCTACTGGCAGCTGGTGCTGGATTACTGCCTAGCAGGGAATCTCCAATCACTCCTGGACGCGCAGGTGCACGTCCTCAAGGAATCGCTCGGGCTCGTCGATAGCGACTGTGAGACTCGCGTGGCAAAGATCGGCGAGGCGCTTGCAGATGCCCTCTCGATCCGCACCGCTCCGCTGCGTGTAGACGAGATTCATGTGCAGCCGAGAAACCAGAGGATCGATTTTCACCATTTTGCGCTCCGCTGCCGGTTCGCGGGACTCCGTGACGACAAGAACTCGACGGTGGCCCGCGCTGAGACGGTCCGTGAGGCGTTCAACTCGCCCTTCCCGGCCCTTTATCCTCGCCTACACATCCATCGGCCAGGAAGCTCTGGATTTCCACATGTGGTGCCATGCCGTCGTGCACTGGAATCTGCCGTCCAACCCGGTGGACCTCGAGCAGCGGGAGGGGCGGGTCCATCGATATAAGGGGCACGCTATCCGTAAGAACATCGCGCGTCGATACGGTCTCGCCAATCTCCGCAGCAGTTGGAACGGAGAGGGCGATCCATGGCACCACCTGTTCGAGTTTGCCCGGAGCGAGCGCCCGTCGGGTGCCAGCGACCTTGTTCCATACTGGGTATTCGAGATCCCCGACGGAGCCTGTGTGGAACGGCGCGTGCCGATCCTCCCCTTCAGCAAGGAGGTCGAGCGGTTCGAGTGGCTCAAGCGCAGCCTGGCATTCTACCGCCTCGTCTTCGGCCAGCCGCGTCAGGGAGACTTGCTCACCTACCTGACCGAGAAAATGACCCAAGCTGAGCTCGAGACCGCCATCGCAGGCTGTCGGATTTCGCTCACACCCCAGGCGACCTTGGCTGGAGATCAGAGCGGAACAGGGTCAATCTCGCGGTGAACCCATGATGGCGGCACTCTTGGACCGGCTAACGCACCGCTGCCATATCTTCGAGATGAATGATGAATGCTGAAAGTTACTGCTTCCGCGAGTGGATGAAGGGCATGCGCGCCAAGGCTGCCGCCGAACCATCAGCAAGGGACGCGAACACGGACTGAACGAACGGGAAGTTCTCCAGCAATCCGTGTTCAACAGGAACTTCCGCGGCCGCGAGATCAGGGACGAGGTCTCGCGGGCCACCCATCTCTCAGACAATCCACACCGATTACGCGAATCCGACCCCACACCGTCGGGGGTTCCGATTACTCGCGGATCTCCTGCGCGATGACAAGGGCAATAAAAGGAGTGGAAGGAAATGGCACGAGAGGCATTCTCAGACGGCATCATTGAGCACAACAAAGCGTACTCTCCCCGGGTATTTCAGCAACTGACCGGTATGAAGGCCGCAGCAATGCGCCGGGCGCGGCTTAGCGGGTTGCCAGTGCGACGTGTCGGCGTACATTCCTTCGTGCTCGGATCAGATTGGATCAAATACTTGCAGGAGCACGGCAAGATCGTCGGGCAGGACATTTGACCGGCCGCGGAGCGATGAAGCCGCACGACCTGGAGTGACAAATCTGGAAGTACGCTCTCGCTTCATTCACGCGGACACTTCGCTCTTTCTTTCGCGAAAGGGACGTGAGCGGCAAGATCGGCCACGCACGGGCGTGTTGATCCGGCAACTTGGTCGTTGCCACATAGAGCTTAGGGGCCAGCAGATAGGAGTTGACGACGAAATCTCGGGGTCCTTCATGGAGTTGTCTCCACGTCTTCCCCGATGGCTGTCTGCGATTCCGGCTGTTTCCAGCCGATGGACCTATGGCCGTGTGACCCTGGGGGCTAAGCCGTTCCGGCATGCCTCATTCGGATTCGGCGTTGCAGCGGAGCCACTACAATCACTCGAAAGCGTGGCGAGCAGAGGCGGAGCGTCGAGCCTAGAATGACCAGAGGGCAAGCCCATAGGAAAAATGGTCGAATCGGCCGTCTGCCCCGCTTTGCGGGGTAGGCCGAATCCACGCCCTTTGGGGCGAGTCGAGAGGAGTCAATTGCACCCCATGCACCGCCGGTCGACCTGCCTGAGCGGGGTTTGTCATGCGATGAGGAATTCGCCCCCGTATCACAATGTAGCCATTCTGTAGCCAATGGAACGGAAACGGGTGGATAGCGGCAGACAGCGGTGGAATAGCTGGCTTGCCGGAAGGTCTGAAGGAACAACAACTTCGGACACGATTGGACGCTGGCAGACGGATAGGGAAAATACCCTGGATCGATCTGAAAACCCGTGTGTCGGCGGTTCAACTCCGCCCCTGTCCACTCGAGCAAAGCCCTTTCACCAAAGGGCTTTCTGAGTTTCTTGGAAAGGCGCCATCCCGCTCTTTCTCAGCCGGTGGTTGCCGATCTTGTCGCCAAGCCGCGGGTTGTCATCTTCCTCAGCCCTGGCCGCCTGTCGCTCGGCCTGAAGCGCTGAAGGCCAACTCGCCCTCGGGACGGCGTTCTTGTCGACGCATCAAGGAATCGGAAACATGCGGCAATGCTCCGCGGCGTCGGCCGCTGCACGAGGTGGCAATCGCTCACGGCCTGGCACATGGCCATCCGCCCTCGGTCGACGTGGCAGGCCGGCCGTTCCTTCCCAAACTCCCGCGCACCATTCGGCTTTTCTATGCGCTACGAACCTCTAGACCGATGGGATCATGCCGAGCATGAAGACCATCGTGAAGATCCCGACGGTCTCGACAATGCCCATCGCGATGACGATGAAAGCGAAGCCTTTGCCGCCGTCGCTCAGAGCGCGAATGCCGGCGGCGCCGATGAGGCCCTGCATCCACGCCGACAGCATCTCGCCCATCCCCGTTGCCAGACCGATGCCCAGCAGCAACCCCGCTTCTGAGACCGTCACTTGCACGTTGCTGAACACTGACCGCATGTTGTTCATCACGATCATAGCGTACAGAGTCTGGCTGATCGGCATACCCAAGAGGATGATGTACGTGAAACTCAGATTCTGGCCGGCGCGGGCTTCCTTGGCCCAAGCGCCCGCTGCCGCCTGGCCGGCGAGGCCAATGCCGATGGCGCTGCCCAGCGCGGCCATCCCGAACGCCAGGACATCGCCCATCTCGCCCAGAAAACGCCAGAACGAGGTGCCCCCGCCGCCAGTGGCCGCCAGAACCACCAATTGGGCATGCGCGATAAAATTGCCGAACGCCGATATGGTCGCCATGTCTATTGCTCCTGAATCACTCGCTTGGTGAAGGGGCTATACGCATACCCCTTCCATTGCATGCCCAGGTGACTGCTGAATTCCAGCATATTGAGTCGTACGCCGTGGGCGAACATGGCGATCATCGCCAGGCCCATATTCAGACTGTGCCCAAACACCAAAACGACGACCGCCAACGGCCAGGACTCCAGCCCTCGCGCCATCTCGTTGAAACTGGTGGCCAGCACGCTGCTTGCCAATCCCACGGCCATCAATCGCACGTAACTGATGACGTCCGAGAACGACGAGAGCATCGAGAGTGGGAAGTTGGCCAATCCCAAGCCGATCGTTTTCACCGGGTTCAGACTGGGTTGGAAGAAGAGGATTGCGAGAGTTCCCCCGGCGATCAACAGATATGGCCACGGAGTCGTCCAGCCCATCGGCGACTTGAGTACGAACATCTGCACCACCCCCAGCATGCCCCAAATGAAGATGGCCCATCCCACCTTGTTGAGAAAGCGCGCGTCGGGAAACAGGCAAATCGCCGACCAAAGCTGCGCGATGCTCAAGTGGATCGCGCCCATCACAAAACACATCCGCATCATGAACTGTCGCGACTGCTCGCTCATGTCCACCCTGATCACCGGCTCGTAGAGCGTCACACCGAAGAAAGTGCCGCACAGGAAACCCCAGGCCAGCGCAGCGCCGGCCACGACGAGCAGGAGTCGCGTGAACTGTTCGCCGAACATCCGCGCCGCCCGGCCATATCCGAGCGCCAGCGCCAGCAAGAGCACGGCGCCGTAGCCTCCGTCGCTGATCAGGATTGCCGTGAAGATGGGCAAGGCGATCATGAACGGAACGCTGACGTCGAACTCGCGATAGCCGGCGACAGTTCCCAGAATGCTGAAAAGGCCCTCGATCGGCCGCGCCCAGGCCGGCACCCGGATCAACGTGGGGGGCTGTTCGTCCTCGGCCGCGTCCATCCACTGAACGGCCGCCGGCATCCCGGCACCGGCCAGGCGGCTGGAAAGAACCGGGACGTTCTCCGCCGGGCTCCAGCCTTGGACGGCAAACAACGGATCCCGTTCCAATCCGCCGCGCATCGCCGCCGTGAACTCGGCCTTTTGTTCCAACCGCTTCAACTCCATCTCGATCGTCCCGGTCGAGTGGGCCAATTCCGCCAGCATGGCAGAATCAGCCTGAAGCGCCGCATCGATCTGAGCGGCTTCGGCGCGGATCGACGGTGCGTCGCGGGGCGGAAGGGGCACTACCGCGGCGCTCTCCGGAAGCTGACAAGACTCGGCCACCGATCGAGAATTGGCAGACCGTGTGGCGTCGACGGACGCATCCTGTCCCGCGCCGTGGGCGGGACTCTCTGGCGTGCGGATGGCCACGGCAACGAGCGAGCGCCCGTCGGGCAGAGCGCCTACGACCGCCGTGCAGGTCGCACTGACCTTGCCCAGGTCGCGTCTCGGAACCGCGTAGAACTGCACGTCGATCCCCACTGCCTGGAGCGAGTCGATCTGTTCCAGCTTCACGTCGCCCCAGAGGTCAAGTTGCGTGAGTTGATGGTAAAGCGCCGCGAGGCGATTATTGTGCTCCACGCTCCTCTGCTCGATCTCCAGCACCCGGTAAGCGGCCTCGACAGGTGGCAAGTCCGGGCGGGAGCCGCGAGGGGCGACGCCACGGAGGACCTGCAGTGCCCGCTTGAGCGCCCGCACCTCGGCCTGCGTTTTTTCGTCAGCCACGGCCCGTGCCGGATCGGCGGGCACCAGGTGAACCACGCCCACCTCGCGAATCGCCTCCAGCAGCCGCTCGCGATCGAAGTCGCGGCCGACCAGGTAGACCTTGCGCATTGGCACGATCATCGGTCCACCTCCTCCGGCGCCAGCACGTAGGTTTCAGCCAGCTTCTTCTTGGCAATCTTGGCCCGGCCGACGCCCGCTGCAAGCTCGTCGCCGAGCCGGATGCGGATGCGGCGGATGGCCTCGCGACTTTCCGGAATCATGACCTTTTCGAACAGGTTGACGCGCTGGATCGTGCGGGCCAACTCGCTCTGCAGAATCCCCTCCTCCTCCCGCAATACGTCCACCGCCGCCTGCCGCCGGCTCCGCTCGCGAAGATCCGCCAGCGCCTGGTCGACCCAGACCGGGGTGCCGAACAGGCTGTAGCTCGCCTCCGGAAACGTGACGTCCTCGAACACGGGTACCTCGACGCCGGCGATGTTCACGCGGGACGAGTGAACCTGCTCCGGGCTCGCATACTGCCGCACCGGCACGCCCGCCAGATCCGCCAGCACCGCCTCGTAGCGCTGCACTTTCAGGGAAGCTTCGTCCGCTGCCTTCTCGGCTTCGCGCCGACGGCTGGCAACCTCCCCCAGCGTGACCTGGAGTTGCTGCTGCTTGAGCTTCAACATCGGCAGATAGCGCTGAAACCGGGCCAGACGATCGCGATGACGCTTCAGTTCCGGTCGAGTTAGCTTGATCTTCTGTGGCATGAGAGGGAGTTCGGATTCGCAATGGTCCGCGGCGGGCGCTACTTCAGACCGGCGGGCCAGTGCCGTTCTACAATGTTGCGACGGATGCCGGTCTCCGCTGGATCAAAACACTCGGCGAGCATCTTCCAGCACCGGTCGAGCGCTTCGAACAGCGGGATGTTGATCGACAGATCCATAATCCGCTGTTCGAACAGCAGGCCGTACTTCAGCAGCTTCCGGTCCCAATCCGACATCTCAAATCCCATGTCGCGTTTCTCCCGGCTCTCGCGGCACAGCGCGTAGAGCTGGATGCACGCATCCATGATCGCCCGGTGGTCGTCGCGTGTGTTGCCATTGACCTGCTGCTTGAGCCGCGAAAGCGAACCGAACGGTTCGATTCGCCCGTTGCGGAGATAGAATTGGCCTTCGGTGATGTACCCGGTGTTGTCCGGCACCGGATGGGTCACATCATCGCCGGGCATCGTGACGCACGCCAGCACGGTCATCGAACCGGCTTCGTCGAAGTCGACCGCCTTCTCGTACCGCTTGGCCATCTGTGTATAGAGGTCGCCGGGATAGCCGCGATTGGAAGGGATCTGCTCCATCGTGATGGCGATCTCTTTCAGGGCGTCGGCAAAAGCGGTCATGTCGGTCAGCAGCACCAGCACGCGTTTGCCGCGCAGGGCAAACTGCTCTCCCACCGCCAGGCACAGATCCGGGACCATCAGGCATTCGACCACGGGATCGGCCGCCGTGTGGACGAACAGGATCGCGCGCGACAACACCCCTCCTTCCTCGAATGCATGCCGGAACTTCAGGTAGTCGTCATGCCGCAGTCCCATTCCGCCCAGGATGATGACGTCGGCGTTCGCCTGCAGACCGATTCTCGCCAGCAGTTCGTTGTACGGCTCGCCCGCCACCGAGAAGATCGGCAGTTTCTGCGATTCCACGAGCGAGTTGAAGACGTCGATCATCGGGATGCCGGTGGCGACCATCTTGTCGGGCATCCGGCGACGGACGGGATTGATCACGGGAGAACCGATGTCGAGCGGCTCGCCGTGGACCGGCCCGCGCCCGTCTCGCGGCCGGGCCGAGCCGTCGAACACCCGTCCGAACAGGGCGTCGGAAAACGGAACCTGCATCGGACGGTGGAGAAACCGCACCCGGTCGTTGTTGGACGCACCTTGCGAGCCGGCGAACACCTGCAGGCTGACTTCGCTGCCGTCCAGCCCGATCACCTGGGCCAGCGAATCACCGCGGGAGGTGCTGATCACCGCCAATTCGTCGTAGCCGACGCCGCGCGCTTCGACGGCCACCACATTACCCGCAATGCGCCGGATCGTGTTGAAGTACTTCCTCATGGCGTCGAACGTCCTCGGTCAGCGATAAACCGGTCGATTTCACGCAGCCAGCGATCATACTCTTCCGTCCCGCTGGCTGCATAATTCCAGTTGCGGAAGAGGTCCGTAGCGCGGACCATCACTTCCCGGAGATGGCTCTTGTCGAGTTGGCCCAATTCCAATTCCACGATTTGGAGAGCCTTGTCGAACACGAAACGCTGCCGCTCCGCCGGAGTCGCCCCGTCCACTTCGTCGAAGGCGTTCTGCTGCAGGAAGCAGTTGTCGAAGAAGTCGGCCTTCAGGGCGATCGCGAAATCCTCGGCCGAGGTTCCTTCCTCGCCCACCACGGTCATCATCTGGCGGACCTCATGGCCCTGGGCCAGCATTCGCCGCATGCGGGCGACCTTCGCTGGCTCGATGATGCCGCGGTACTTGCTCCACGAGTCGAGCGGATCGATGGCCGGATAGCGACGGGCGTCGCTACGGGCGCGCGACAGTCCCAGAAACGCGCCGACGACTTTCAGCGTGCCCTGAGTGACCGGCTCCTCGAAATTGCCGCCGGCCGGGCTGACCGTCCCGCCGATGGTCAGCGAGGCGACCCGGCCGTCTGCCAGTTCGATGGCGCCGGCTCGTTCGTAGAAGGCCGCGATCCGGCTCTCCAGGTAGGCCGGAAACGCCTCGTCGCCGGGAATCTCTTCGAGCCGCCCGGAAAGCTCGCGCATCGCTTGTGCCCAACGCGAGGTCGAATCGGCCAGCAGCAGCACGTCCAATCCCATCTGCCGGTAGTACTCGGCCAGCGTCGCGCCCGTGTAAACCGAGGCTTCGCGCGCGGCCACGGGCATCGCCGAGGTGTTGCAGATGATGATCGTCCGCTCCATCAGGCTGCGGCCCGTGCGGGGGTCGATGAGCGCGGGGAAGTCGCGAAGCGTTTCCACCACTTCGCCCGCCCGTTCGCCGCAAGCGGCGATAATCACGACGTCGATTTCGGCGTTCCGTGAAGTGATCTGCTGCAGCACCGTCTTGCCCGCCCCGAATGGTCCGGGAATGCAGTATGTCCCGCCGCGAACGACCGGGAACATCGAGTCGATGATCCGCACGCGAGTGACGAGCGGCTCGCTGGGCATCAGGCGCCGGCGGGAAACGTTCAGCGAAATCTTCACCGGCCACGTCTGCTGCATGGTCACGCTCAACCGTTCGCCGGCAGCATCCACCAGGACGGCGATCTGGTCCGCGACCGTATACGAACCGCTTGCCGCAATGTGGTCGACTGTGTACCGCCCCCGCGCCCCGAAAGGCACCATGATCCGATGGGCGAATATGCCTTCGGGCACCGTTCCCAGCGTGTCGCCAGCCTCGACCGCTTCGCCCGCCTTGGCGACCGGAGTGAAATCCCACGTCGCCGCCGTCGACAGGCCGTGAACGTACACCCCCGGCTTCAGGAAATAACCGACCTGCTCCGCCAGTTCGGGCAGCGGATTCTGCAAGCCGTCGTAGATCTGCCCCAGGAGCCCCGGCCCCAGCACGACCGACAGCATTTCCGACTGGAATTCGACCTCGTCGCCCGTCTTCAGCCCCCGGGTTTCCTCGAATACCTGCAGGTCGGCCAGTTGGCCGCGCACCCGGATAACCTCGCTCAAGAACCGCGTGCCGTCGGAGCGGATGCAGTACCCCACGGAGTTCTGCACCACGCGGTCCGCCATTTCCGCGATCACCAGGCTGCCGTAGACGGAGACTATCTTGCCTTTCATGCGGCTACCGTTCATTCGTTGCTCGCCACGCGTTGCCATTGCTTCAACAGGATAAGCCGGACGGCGTAGACGAGCAGTTCGTCCTCGTCGAAGGTGAAATGCGCGTCGTGCCGGGCCACCCAGTCCCACTCCGCTCGCAGCACCCGTTGGTGGCCAGCCAATGGCGTCGGCGCCGCAGCCCATTCGTTCAGCAGACCGCTCAAATCCTCATCCGCCGCGGCCAGTTCCTCGGCGAGCAGGAAGTCGGCCGCTTCCAGTCCCAATCGCTCCGCCCGCGCCGACGCCAAGGCGTTGCGCAACGCGACCTCGTAAGCGGCCCAACTCGCCAGGAAACGACTCTGCCAGCGTTCTGCCAATCGGGCCACATAGCGGAAATAGGCTTCCCACAGGTTGTCTGCGGCGATACGCCGCGACGGCCCCTGCCTCTCGCCCGGTTCCGGAAGGAGATACTCCGGCAACGGGCTCCGGTTCAGCATCTGCGAAACGCTCAGTACGGTGGGCTCCATGTCCTCTACTTCGCCCACCAGATACGCCTCGCGTTGCCGCAGATCGTCCAACAGAAACAGGCCGCCAACTAGTTCCCTCCAGCGGCGATGATCGGATAACCGTTCCCAAAACTCCTCGAAGCCGATCGGGGGCGGCGTGCCCAGTTCTCCCAGGGCCGGGAGCGACGCGATGTAATAGTAACGGTCGAGCTTCATGACTCTGAAGCCTCGGCGATCAGCCTACGCACGTTGGGAGCGACGATCTCCGAAAGCGATTCCACCAGCGAGTCGGCAGTCACTTCCACGGTGCCGTCGCGAATCGTGTACTCAAAGCCCGCGTCGGCCAGCGTCGCGCGGAGATCAACGGCTCTCGCCGTCCTGTTTCGCTGCGAAAACGCATCGAGGAGCCAGTTTGCCAATCGCTCGCGCTGCTCTTCCGGCACCTGCTGCCAGATCTCAACGGCGATCGGCTCCTGCCCTATCGCATCCTGTTCGGCGTAACGCAGCACCACGTCGCGGATCAACTCGGTCAAGAAATCCGAGTCTTCGAACTTTTCCCGAACCGGGGGGAACAGCACGGCCCGCAGCGCGGAGTTGAGAGTCTCTTGAAGCCGGGCCAACGTGTCGCGGGCTGCGAAGCGAAGTTCAGTCTCAGTACGGGCGCGAACCCGATCGGCTTCGACGCGTGCTTCGTCCACGATTTCTTCTGCTTGCCGTGTGGCCTGCTCGATCAACTCCTGGGCGCGCTCTTCCGCCTCGGCCCGGATCTTCTCTGCGGCGCGCTGTCCCACCTCCACGCCTTCGGCTTGCAGCGTGTTGACAAAAGCCTCGATCGACTGCGTCATGTCGTCACCATTACCTGAAAAAAGCCGAGGATTGCCTTCCCCGAGCCTTCGCGGCCCCCACTCTGATCCTCGAAGAATCCCATTTTTTAACCGATTTGACGGCCCTTGCCAACTTGGTCGGAAGGCCGAATACCAAATTGACGAGGTCAATCGCGGTTGACAGTCGCTCCTGACGTCTTGCCTCACCAAGAGGAAGATCGAATGGGAGGAAGCGTTGAGAGTCGCCCGTCTGCTCGCCGCTAACTGGCTTTCCGGGCAGAAGGACAACAAGGTTACCAGTTCGAGACACGTCGTTGTGTTGCCGGACAAAGAAAAGGCTCTAACGCTGGCTGGCTACACTGGGGGGGGCAGACGCCAGCCACCTGCCCTGGAATTCGCCGGTTGCGATCTCAGAAGTCCAGTCACCTGCGGGCGGTAAAGCTGTTGGGATCAATGGTGCAATGTCCTGCCAAAACTCATCGATAGGAGCTTTGGCTTCCCTGCCGGAGTCATCTGGTTGCCGGTCAATTGCGCCCCGCTCCAGGACGCGGCGAAGCCGTTCTTGCTCCTTCAACTACCTGCTAAGATAGTCCTCCAATGAGGCGCCCCTATTCACAACCAGCCCCGGGAGAGCGGACGATGAATGACAAGCCAACTACGTCGTTCGGCTGTGAGTGCTGCGTGAACCGTCGCCGTTTCTTGGCGGCAGGCTGCGGGATATGCGCGACATCGGCAATGCCGGGCCTTCTCGCCCGACCGGCCGCGGCCGGCCAGCCCGGCGTTGCCGCGGACGATTCGCGCCGTCCCCGGGTGCGTCTCGTTTTCGCCTGCTTCACAGTCAAGCAGGAGCGTCCTACCTGGCCCCATATCGGTTACGACTTCGCTCCGGACATCGAGCGCGTGAAGTCTGCCCTGGGGCGGCTCAGCCCGGATGTCGAGTTTCTGCCGACCCTCGCCCACGGTCCCGAAGATGCGCAGAAGCTTCTTGCCGCTGATCAGGCGGAGGGCATCGACGGCTACATCGTCTACCAGATGAACAACTGGGTCCAGGTGATGCAGACCATAGTCGCCTCCGGCAAGCCGACGCTGGTGGCCGATTTTCTCTATGCTGGCAGCGGCGGGTTCCTGGTCTATACGGCCGGACTTCGCCGCAAGAACCAGAACTTCTCGGTCGTCGCCTCCGAGACGATCGAAGACCTCGCCGAGTCGGCACGGTGTTTCACAGTGCTGGCCAAGGGCGGTTCGGCGGCTGAGTTCGTCGCCGCCTGCGACCGCGTGCGGCGCGAGCGGACCGCCCCGGCTGGTCCCGCCTCCTGCAAGGAAGATCCACTCCAGATCGCCGACATCGCCCGGTGCCTGGAGGCGATCAAGGGAACCAGGCTCCTCACCGTGGGCGGGGCGATGCACAAAGACCTCGTCCAGGGGATCCAGAACAGGCTCGGCATCGAGGTCGTCCCTCTGGATTTCAAGGTCCTCACTGCCGCATACGAAGCGGCCGACGGCGAAAAGGCCCGCCAACTGGCTGAGCGATGGAAGTCGTCGGCCCGCGCTGTCACCCTGGACGAAGCCGATGCCACGCTCGACAAGTCGGCCCGGGCCTATCTGGCCCAACAGTCACTCCTCGAAGAACATCGGGCCGAGGCGATTACGATCAACTGTCTGGGCGGGTTCTACGGCGGGCATCTCCCCGCCTATCCATGCCTGGGATTCGTCGAACTTCTCGACGCCGGGCTGGTCGGGGCCTGCGAAGCCGATCTCATGTCGACCGCCACGATGATCTACTTGAAGCACCTCGTCGCCCGCCCGGGATTCATCTCCGATCCGGTGCTCGACAGCTCAAAGCGGCAGATTATCTATGCCCACTGCGTCGCCCCTACAAGGATGTTCGGACCGTTGGGCGAGGCCAACCCGTTCGAAATCCTCTCCCACTCCGAAGACCGTCGCGGCGCCTCGGTCCGCTCGTTCCTTCCGCAGGGCTATATGACTACGACGCTGGAGATCCATCCCGGCCGGCAGGAGATCCTCTGCCACCGCGCCAAGGCGGTGGACAACGTGGTCATCGACCGCGCTTGCCGCACCAAGCTGGCCGGGGAGGTCGTCGGCGACTTCGAGAAGCTCTTCAACTACTGGGACCAGTACGGGTGGCACCGCGTTACTGTCTACGGCGACCTCAAGGAACCGCTGGAGGATCTGGCCGCCGCGCTGAAGTTCCGCTTCATCGAGGAAGGCTGAACGGATCTATGAGCGAAGCCAGCGAGATCGTATTCGAATTGGACCGGGAAGCCGCAGCCATCGCCGCGGACCTCGGTCTTCCGGTGGCCAAGGTCAAGGCGGCCGCCGAGTTGCTCGATGAAGGCAACACGATTCCCTTCGTGGCGAGATATCGCAAGGAACGGACTGGCGGCCTCGACGAAGCGGCCTTGCGGGCGATCGAGGATGCGATCGAAACGCTCCGCGAACTGATCGATCGGAAGAACACGGTCCTCAAGACCATCGCCGAGCAGGGCAAACTCGACGCGGCCCTGCGCGCCCGGATCCTCGCCTGTCCGGACAAAAAGGAGCTTGAGGAACTCTACCTGCCCTACAAACCCAAGCGTCGCACTCGGGCCGCCATGGCGCGCCAGCGCGGGCTCGAGGGGCTCGCAGACATTCTCCGGCGGCAGGTCAACCCCGGTGGTTCGCGGGACGAGGTGTTGCGGCCCTACATCGATCCCGACCGCGAGGTTCCCGACGCCGAGGCGGCTCTCGGTGGGGCCGGCGACATCCTTGCCGAGGAGTGGGCCGACGACGGCGTGCTCCGCGGCATGGCTCGCCAGGCGATCGAGCGCGGAACGTTCGTTGCCAGGGTCCACCGCGATTGGGCGGGAAAACCGAGCAAGTTCGAGATGTACTACGATCACCACGAACCGCTCGCAAAAGTGCCGTCGCATCGTTTTCTGGCAATGCGGCGAGGGGAGACGGAAGGAGTCTTGCGGCTGGCGATCGAGATCGATGAGGAGCGGCTCATTGGCCGGCTGAACGGGCATCTTGTCACGAACCCGTCGTTCCTGTTCCATCAGGAAGTGATCGCGGCGGTGGCGGATTGTTGCCGCCGGCTACTGCGTCCTTCGGTGGAAGCGGCCGTACTGGCGGAGAAGAAGGAGGCTGCGGACCACGAGGCGATCCAGGTGTTTGCACAGAATCTGCGCGAACTGCTCCTGGCCGCGCCGGCGGGGCCACGGGTGGTGTTGGGCATCGATCCCGGCTTCCGCACCGGGTGCAAACTGGCCGTGATTGACGCCACGGGGAAGTTCCTCGAGTACGCAACGATCTATCCTACGCCGCCGCACAACAAGACCCAAGAGGCTGGGCGGATTCTACTGGACCTTCTCAACCGGCACCGCGTGGAATTGATTGCCGTGGGCAACGGAACCGCCTCGCGCGAGACCGACGCCTTCCTCGACTCGGTGCTCCGTTCCAGCAACGCGAGGGCGGCCAAAGTCACGGTGAGCGAATCGGGCGCCTCGATCTACTCCGCCAGCGAGGTCGCCCGTGCCGAATTTCCCGACCTGGATGTCACGGTCCGCGGCGCCATCAGTATCGCCAGGCGCCTGCAGGATCCGTTGTCGGAACTGGTGAAGATCGATGCCAAGTCGATCGGCGTCGGCCAGTACCAGCATGATGTAAACCAGTCCAAGCTCCGGAAAATGCTCGACCGTGAAGTCGAGTCGTGCGTCAACCTGGTGGGGGTCGACCTTAATACGGCGAGCACGCAGTTGTTGAGCTACGTATCCGGCATCGGGCCGAAGATGGCGGAGTCGATCCGGCATTATCGCGATGCCCATGGCGCGTTTGCCAGCCGCGCGGGCCTGCTCTCCGTTCCGCGGCTGGGCAATAAGGTCTTTCAGCAGGCGGCAGGATTCTTACGGGTGCGGGGGGGCCAGCAGCCATTGGACAACTCGGCCGTACATCCCGAGAGCTATTACATCGTCGAGCAGATGGCCCGCACCGCGTCGGTAACGCCGCAGTCGCTCGTGGGCAATACGGCTGCCATCCGATCGCTCGATCCCCGCCAGTTCGTCGACCAGCGCGTGGGCCTGCCTACCATCGCCGATATCATCGCCGAGTTGGAGAAGCCGGGCCGGGATCCGCGGCAGGAGTTCCGCGTGCCGCAGTTTGCCGACGGGGTCCACGAAATCACCGACCTCTCCGAAGGGATGGTTCTCGAGGGGGTCGTGACGAACGTCACGCGGTTTGGAGCATTTGTCGATATCGGCGTCCATCAGGACGGTCTCATCCACATCTCGGAGCTCGACCAGCGCTTCATCAAGGACCCGTCTGAAGTCGTTGCCGTGGGCGATATCGTTCGCGTGAAGGTTCTCGAGGTGGACCACCAGCGCCGCCGGATCGCTCTCTCACGCAAACAAGCCTGAGCACTGACTCGGGAGCATTTCAATCGCCCGTTCGCACGACGACGTACGGCGTTTTCCGTTCGAGCTCTGGGTAGATCTGGCCGTGCCCGAGGTTATCCATCACTTCAATGAAATACATCAGGTCCCATGTCGGCTCAATGTCTTCGGCCGGGATCACCGCGTGGTAGTGATTACTCCCGGCGTTGGGCAGCATGGGGAGCGACCGGTAGTCGTGCTGCTGGTTGACGGCTCGGTAACGCAGTCGCACCCACTTAACGCCCGCGGGAGCCTGTACTTCGACGGAGACGGCCAGCGGCTTGCCGGCCAGGGCGTCCGCCGGTGGCCGGTGGAAGATCACGGGTAACGGATGATCGGCTGCCGCCGGGCTGGGCACGTAGCGCGGCGCGGCTTTGGCGTCGGCTGGCGGGCGAAAATCGCGCCGTTTCTGCTCCAGGGCGGCAATACCCATCTCCAGTGCGGGCAGTTCGTCGCGCCAGTGACCACAGAGGCTGGCGCCGCGAACGCCCATCATCAAGTCGTCTGTATAGACTTCCCCCGCAGCCGTCACCAGATCGTGCCAAGCCTCCAAGGCGCGGCGCTCGTGTGCGATGGCTTCGTCCAGGGCGGCGACGTCGCCCGATCGTTCGAAGAGGCGGTAATTGACCGCGGCCGGTATTCGCCGGGCGTGGAACTTCGCCAGGTTGGCCAGGATTCGCAGGTCGACGACGGTGGAATCGAATTCCTTGCTCCGGTGGTTGCCGATAGATTGCTCGGCCGCGGCGACTTCAGCCAGGACCTCGGCGGCAGTCTGTTCAAACCAGCGGCTCGTCGCGGGAGGCCGCGTCTTGGCGGTCTCGCCCCCTTCGATCAGGTTCTGCGCTTCTTCGTCGAAGTTGGCGAACTGCTGGATATCGCTACCCTCGGCTTTGGCATAAGCAGGCAAATCGCCCAACCGCTGCCTTTCCGCCCAGCCCCTGGTCATGGGGAATCCGCTATAAGGGTAGCAGGCGGCGACAATCCGCGGCAGGATCCAGCTTGCCCGATGCAAACCCTTCTCGATGTGCGGTCCGGCCTCATTGCCGAACCGGTGTTTGAATTCGCGCTGCCAGACTTCTGGACTCGTGTTCGGGTTGTAGCCCATGCGGCCGAAGACCTGGAAGAAATGCCAGTAGCGCTCGAATTCGTAATCGTAGTAACGGTACTCTGCATTCAGTAGCGCAAATGGGGACATGTCGTGCGGCTGGGCTTCCATCTTGGTGCACAGCGGTTCGTTCACCTCAAAGCCGTCGCCATTGTAGAGGTGCGTGCTGGCGGCGAATCGCCGGGCGTATTCCGGATCGCCCCACAATAGAACCCGGGCCGTACCGCCGTTCCATAGCCGCCAGTGCATCCTGTAACGCTGCGGATAGCGCAGCAGGTCGGCATAGCTGTGCCGGCGGTCGAACTGGTTCTGGCGGTTGATGTGCGTGGGATGGAACGGCATGCCCATCTGTTCCATCCAGTACTTGGTGGTGACCCGCAAGTTGACGCCCATCTCCAGCCCGGCGTCGATCACTGTGTCGGGCAAACCCTTGGCACGGGCGTCGAAACGGACGTTCGGCCCGTGTTCCCGCATGGTCCGAAACACGGCCCGCCAAAATGCTTCCTGCTCGTCCGGCTTCAGGCCGGATTCATCGTGCATGCGGAACTGGATGCCGTCGATTTCGGGGAACAGTTCAAGGAACTCGGCCAGGGCGGTCGTGGTGTAGGCCGTCAGGTTCTTCTCGTTCACGCCCCACACCAGTCCGGCGGTCGGTTCAGATGGCGTCCGCTCGGCCCCCGGAATGCCGCCTCCCTGCACACCGCCACGGTAAACATGATCCCAGATCCCGACGGTGAATTTGAGCCCCCGGTCATGAGCCATGCGGATCAGCCGCTTGAGCGCGCCGAGGTTCCGTTGCTGCTGGGCGGAAGAGATTCCGACCATTCGAACATCGGGAAACAGCTCGACATCGAAGAAATACGGATAGCAGGGCGCCAGGAATCCGCCGTTCTCATAACCGAAGATCACCACCAGAGAATTGAAGCGGTTCTTCGCCAGTAGGTCGAGATAGCGAGACCAGTAGCCCTCGTCGTAGAAACGGCTCTCCCAGTAAGCACGGTTCATCGTGTAGAGTGAGAGGGCCCGTTCCGAGACGTCGGGCTTCTCGGCGCACGGCCGGACCTCGGAAAACGGGACAGCCGCATCAGTGCTCCAGCCGATGCGTTCGGCCACGTCGAGTTCGGCATACATCAGCCCGCGGTCGTCCGATCCCACGAGCAGGCAAGCCGGTTTGCCGTTGCACGTGGTCTGTCGGATTACGAGCGCTTCAGGCCCCTGGGGAACGGATTGTTCACCTTCGGCGAGCAACCGCGCTGCCGGCCCACCGCCGCCGGCCAGCCCGGCGAGGAGCAACGTCCGCCCACGGGCCTCGGCTGGCGATGCGACCCTTTCATAGGAAACGCCCTTCGTCCGGAGGGCGTCCAGGATTCTATCCAGGCCGTGGGATGCCGCTGGCCCCGTCAGCACAGACACGAGCGATTCTTCTCCCCAAAGCTGGGCTGCGGCGGCGACACCAACCGCAAACGCCATTACACAGAAGCCCATCCGCACGATCACTTCGAACCTCATCATGGCGCACCCTGTCATTAGGGTCAGTTCACTCTTCCCGGCACAATTGGCTCGACGGCTGCAGCGCAGGCACGTAGCCCACGTTGTCGATCGGGTGGGTGGGCGTCAAGCCCACCTGAAATCTCTCCGGGTTCAAGTGAAGACTCCACACAGATCACAACCAGGAACGGCTGACCATTACTACTCTTGGGACGGTAATCGGAACGGCCCCGCCGACGGTAAGGAGCATGGCACGTTCACCTCGCCCAAGTCGGCAGAACGGATCGTGGCGGCACGGCCATCGAAGGAGAAGTCGATCGCCGGAGGTTGCTTGCCTCGATAAGGGAAGAGCAGCGTGGCCCCTCGCCACGGTAAGGCGGCGCGGACGGACAGCGAAAGTGCCGGCGCCGGCTCGATCTTGCCGTAGCTGTCCGAGTACCATCCTCCGCGCGGGTTCTCCTGCCCGTTCTCCACGTGGATATCTTCGAAGGGGCTGGTCGCCAAGGCCCGCAACAGCAGGTTGGCATCATCGTAGTCGGTGCACGCGGTCATAACGTCCAGGCTGACGGATCCCGGCGCGAACTGGAAGCGGGACTCGATGAAGTGCTTGCCCTCACCCTCAACCGAGTCGAACACGACCCAGCAGCGATCCCGGACGAAAACGATCTCACGCCGATGGACAACCGCGATCGCGTTATCCTTGCCGTAGCCAAGGTCGTAAGCGCCGGACGCCCGGACCTCTCCCGACTGCACGCGCCAGGCAAGATCGAGCGGTTGACGGGCAATCCACGTTTCGCGGCGGCCGGCGCTGTGCTGGCCGTGGCCGTCGATGCGGATGGTGGAATGGGCGGTGGTCGTCTTGAGGTAAGGATAGAAGGAGCGGGCGGAATTGTCGTAAAGGTGACGGCCCGGATCGACCAGCAGGTTGCGGCCATAGGCGAAGAGCCAGAAGCCGAGCTTGTCTTCGTGCTGGTGCGAACGGCCGTACGGCCCGGCATCGAACGCAAGATAGAGATCTCCCTGATCCTGCCGCTGGCGGAGCATGGCAACTCCCGCATAAGGAAAGACTTCGGGCCCAAGCCGTTCCGGCGGAGAGAAGAACTCCTCAAACCCGAGAGCGGTCAGGGCGGGAAGCAGATTGCCCGGCTCGCCCGGGTCCGAGTCGTTGAACCCGGCCTGTTTGCTGCCGTCGGGGACCGTCGTCTGCTGGACGTAGTGAACCATTTTGCGAAGCGTGGCCACAGTCTCCGGGTCCAGCTCGCGATTCAGGCTCCGAAGCGACTGCATCGCCGCCAGCAGGTTCCGCACGACCACGCGATGGTAATGCGGCGTCAGTTCGTCCTGCACGCCATCGGGTAGCACCTGCTCGGCAATCTGAATCTTGAAGTTGCCGATGCAGTAGTCAGCAAAACGGTCGGTGTCGCGGAACACCGGGAAGATGGCGAGGCAATCGAGCATGCCGTGACAGCCGATGGTCGGCCAGTTGCCCGCATGGCGGTTGGTAACAACCTCCAGGTAGGCGAGTTGATCGTGCACCGACTTCAATACACGAAGCAGTTCGCGAGGCGTAATCTGGTCGCAGGCAATCATCACGGCCACACAGCGGCACCACGCGTAGCAATGGATGGCATTATTCAGATAGGAGCCCCAAGCGTAGGGAGAGCCCGCAAAACAGCGGGCGACATCGCACTTGTCGATCCAATCGAGGATCAGCCCGACAGCCTTGCGGCTGTAGCGCGGATCGTTGGTGGCGAGGAACGCCTGAGTCAGCGGGGTGAGATAGGAGAAGCGATTGAGATCGTGCCCCCAGTGTCCGGTGCCGGGGTTCGAGTCCCAGTCGATATCGTCCGGCAACTGGTGCTGCTCGCCGTAGAATGTGAACCGGTTCTCGAGTACTTCGTCGGCCTCGGCAAGCTTTCGGGGACTGTTGGTCGGTTTTGGCGGTCGCTCGCGACCGGCGAAGCAGGCTTTCCACACGCAGTCCAGCACCGCCTGGCTGTCACCGCACTGGCGGGCCTCGGCGAGCCCCGGCACCCGATCCGGGTCGAGTAGCTCGGCGGTCTTCAGAATAAACTGCTCTTCGGAGAGGCCCTGCCCGTCGAATGACCCGAGCGCGGCGAAAACCTCTGCCCGATTGTTCTTCGCCAGCCTGGGTAGTTCGGCGCGTGAAAGCACGGGCCGCGTGTCGGCAAGCCCGAGCGGAGCGAAGGCCAGGCCGGCCACGGTGATCAGGGAAACCGCGATGCGAGGCCAAAAGTCCATAGTTTAATTCCCTCCGACAAACAGTTGGTCAACTGATCAGTGCGATCCGCGTTCGAGGATGGCGTCGAACGCCGGCAGAGCCGCCTCGAAGACTGCGCGATGGCCCGCGGCCGTGAGATGCTGGCCGTCAGCCGTGCCATACGGGATCTGACCGAGATCGATGAGCCACGCGTTGTAGTCGCGAGCGGCCAATTTGTAGGCTTCGAAGGCCCGGTTGATCTCCGCCCGACCGCGGCCCGAGAGAGGCAGCATGACGATGATCTTTGTCGCCGGTTCTACCCGGCGGCGAAGCGTGCCAAGGGCGTCAGTCACATCGCGATCGGCGGGTACGCCATTTTCGCCGAGATTGATCAGCACGACAGAGGGGGCGGGAAGCAAGACTTGGCCGGTCAGGCGGCTGACGGCGGCCGACCGCTGATCAATCAGCGTGGTCAACGCTGGAATGCCGGCCATGCCGCCGCCCCAATTGTATCCGCCATAAGCGATCCGCGCCTCCCGATAACCATAGTGTTGCGCCAGCAGGTAGCCATAACTCGCCCGGCCGTCATCGGAGGCTGCCCAGGCATCGTTAGCGGGTCGGCCCTGTCCCTCGGCGTACCCCGCTGCATCGCCCGACATGATCGAATCACCGATATTCAACCAGATTTCACCGGGAAGCTCCACCGCCACCGCCGCGCCGCCCTCATCGACTTTGAAGCCGGTGACGCTCACGGCATTCGGTGGCAGGCAACCGGACCAGCGATCTTCGTAAGGCGACACCCCCTTGATGTAAAGGTCGATCAAGGGGCTGTCAACCTCGGAGGCCAACACGACCGATGTCTCCCGCGGCGACAGTTGATGGGTTTGCCGAGCGCCGCCGTTGACGGACCAGGCGATGATTGGATAGCGAGACGCTATCGGGGTCACGATGCGGCTGGTGTCGACCTCGAGACTCACGTGGCGCGTGCCGCTGAACTTCAGCGTGATCGACGCCCCGCAGATCGACGAACCCACCGACTCGCCCTGCACCGTCCAATTGTAGGGAGAAAGGCCATTCAGAACCCGGGCGTCTGTGGCCGGAACCACGGCTCCGAGCAGGCGGGCATGGCCGCAGGTCAGAGACACAATAGCCGCCAGTAACAAGCAAAGGCGTAGAGCAGGCATGGCACGGGTCTGTGGAGCAAATGAAAGCGTCATGATAACGAACATGCGACGGGCACGGGAGCTTCACCCGAGTTCCAGTGTCGTGACGCCGAAAATGCGCTCCGTCTGGAGGTTCGGCATGGGACCGCGATACATGCGGATGCAACTGAAAACGGCTTGCATGCCGAATTCCTTGGCCATCGCCACCGCTTCGGCGTTCTCTTCGGGGATATCGAGGAACACGGGGCCATCTGCGGCAGCCTGACAACACCGCCGGAAGAGCCTGGTTGCCACAGCGCGACTATCTGCGAAAAGCGGACCGATCTTCGAGCCGGCACGGCAACGCCGTACAACAGCATACCCGGCAAGGCCGCCGCCCTCGACAGTCGCAAACGAGCAGCTTGTTGCCTGAGCGATCCAGGCGCGAAGGTAGGCGTCGCGTGGGGACGGAAAGCAGGTTCGGTCGAACTCGGCAAGCTGCTCGAAAGGAACCTGGTTCAGGGGCAGGAATCGCTGCGAATCGTCGGCAGCCAACACAGGTTGCGCGAGCTGAAACCGCACGTGGCGAGCGACTTCGCGGAATCCGCCACGGGCGTAGAATCCCCGCATCGCCTCAACGGCGTCCATGCCGATCGTGCCTCCGGGAGCCAGACGCGAGGCGAGCCGATCGCGGCGGGCGTACCACAGCGTGCGGCCGAGTCCTTTGCCGCGGTAATCCGGGCGCACGATGAACAGGCCCATGAAGCCGAAGCCGGCGTGATGCCGGACAATCGCCCCGCCGGCGACGAACTCGCCACGCACCTCGGCGGCGAGGTAGCCGTCGGGATCGGCGGCGTAAAACGCCGGTGCATCGCTGAGCCCGGGATTCCATCCCTCCAATGCGGCCCAGTCGACGAGTTGCTCCACTTCGGCCGCGGTCATCGGTCTGAGAAACGGCGAGTCGTCCATGATAATCCCCGCGTCGGTTCGTCGCTTTCGTGGCTTTCGGCGTTTGTAATCGAAATTCTCGCAGGCGAGACGCCTCGGACATAAGAGCTGGCAGGGGTTATACCAAACGCCGGGTTGATTATGCTACAGTGGCGATGTTTCTTCCGGGCAGCCGGCCCCGCGGTTGGCGGGCGGTGTTGCTCCGTCAAGACCATTATGAAAGACGAGCCAGGGTGTCAGCCATTTCTTCCAGGAGCCAGACGATGCGTGCGCGTGCCATCATCCTGACGTTGATTGCCGCTCTTATGACCGGCGCGGCGGCGCTGTCGGCGGCTGAACAAGGGACTGCCGAGACAAAAGCTGATCGGGATGCACGGATGCAGTGGTGGCGGGAGGCCCGCTTCGGGATGTTCGTGCACTGGGGGCTGTATTCCGGCCTGGGCGGCACGTGGGAAGGCAAGGCGGTGGGCGCGTCCGGTGGCATGGAGTGGATTCAGCAGCGGGTGGGGGCCGATACGGACACCTACGCGGCCAAGGCAATTCCCCTGTTCAAGCCGACTGCCAACTTCGCCCAGGCTTGGGCGAAGCTGGCCAAGGAAGCGGGCTGCCGCTATGTGGTCTTCACCTCGAAACATCACGAAGGCTTTGCCCTGCACGATTCCGCGATGGGCGATTTCGACGCCGGCAGCCTGCTTGGGCGCGACCTGGTGAAGGAGATTGTCGACGCGGTGCGTGCCGAGGGGCTGAAGGTGGGCTTCTATCATTCAGTGATCGACTGGCACCACGACCAGTACGAATACGCACGCTCGAAGCAACTCCCCCACCCGCTGCGCGGCAATCCCTACCCGAACGGAGAACGCGACCACTCGAAGTATCTTGCGTACCTCCACGGGCAGGTGGCCGAACTGGTGTCGAACTATGGGCCGATCGACATCCTGTGGTGGGACTACAGCTCGCAGGATTTCCAGGGGCAGGAAGCCTGGCGGGCCATGGATCTGATGCAGATGGTGCGCGACAAGCAGCCGGGCATCATTATGAACAACCGGCTGTTCCGCATTCCCGAAGCCGGGTTCAGCGGAATGGAAACCAGTGCGATCACCGCTTCGATGGATCCGCGGTACGGCGACTTCATCACACCCGAGCAGCACATTCCGGCCACGGGCATGCCGGGCGTCGACTGGGAGACGTGCATGACGCTGAACACGACGTGGGGCTACAGTGAGCACGACCATGCGTGGAAATCCGACCAGACACTGATCCGCAATCTGATCGACATCGCGTCGAAAGGGGGCAACTACCTCTTGAACATCGGTCCCAAGGGGGACGGTTCTTTGACGCCGGAAACGGTGGACTCAATGCGGGCGATCGGCCGCTGGATGAAGGTCAATGGTGAATCCATCTACGGCACCGAGGCGAACCCGTTTGCCGGTCTCGGCTGGGGCCGGGCGACGCGCAAGACGCTGGCCGACGGTTCCGAGCGGCTGTACCTGCATGTGTTCGACTGGCCCGAGGATGGCAGGCTGGTCGTGCCGGTTGGCGCAGTGAACCCGCGGGCGTCGCTATTGGCCGACGGCATAAAGCTCACTGCAACCGCGACTCAAGACACGGTGATGATCACCGTTCCGGCCGTGCCGCCCGACGAGATCGCGACGGTCGTCGTGCTCGAGCGATGACGTGACGCCCTGGATGTGAACCGAAATTCGTCAGGCCGACTTGCAGTCAGGCGACGTGACGAGGAGATAAGCATGAAGACGTTGACCAGAGTGGCAGCGATCCTGGTGTCTGCGGCCGCGGCGTTGGCAGATTGTTGCCGGGCGCAGGAGGCGACGTTCTACGTCTCCACATGCGGCAACGACTCATGGACTGGCACCTCTGCGGAACCGGCCGATATGGGAAGGGATGGACCGTTTGCCACCATCGAGCGGGCCCGCCGCGAAATCCGGCGAATGAAGCAGGAGGAAGGACTTCCCAAGCAGGGAGTCACTGTGGAGATTCTCGGCGGCAAATATGAGTTGGCTCGCCCGATCGAATTGACCGCTGAGGACGCTGGCACCGCAACGTCGCCCATTACCTACCGCGCCCGTTCCGGTGATGAGGTCCGGATCAGCGGCGGCAGAACAATCACCGATTGGACACCGGTCACCGATCCGGACGTGCTGGACCGGCTCGATCCTGCGGCCCGAGGAAAGGTATTTCGGGCCGAGTTGAAGGCCCTTGGCATTACCGAGTACGGCGACCTGCTGCACGATGCGGAGTGGCGGGTCCAGTGGCGGCATCACAAGGATGACAATCAGGCCGAAGCGACACGGGGCGACGCGGCCGCCGCTCAGAGTCTCGTCGGGCAGGGCGGCGCGGAAATCGAGCCCCGCCTGGAACTGTTCTGCAACGGCCAGCCGATGCAGCTCTCACGCTGGCCGAACGACGGTTTTGCGCGTATTGACAAAGCGCTCGGCGAAACGGAGTTCGAAGTTCGCGGCCGGGCCGGGCGCCGGGAGGGGATCTTTAGTTGCGTCGACGACCGGCCGGGCCGCTGGACTGGAGAAACAGACGCGATGGTTCGCGGCTACTGGTACCGCGACTGGGCCGTTCAGACGCATCGGATCGAGTCGATCGATGCCGAGAAACGCATCATCAAGGTGGCCGAGCCGTATCACAACTACGACGGCTATCGCGACGGCATGTGGTTCTTCGGCCTCAACCTGCTTTGCGAGCTTGACAGCCAGGGGGAATGGTATCTCGACCACGACAGCGGAATCCTCTACTTCTGGCCGCCGGCGCCGCTCGAAGACGCCCGGGTGGAGGTGTCGGCCAGCGACGGGCTTCTTGAGTTGACCAACGCGGCGTTTGTCACTCTGCGGGGGCTGCATCTGGAGTCGATTCGCGGCACTGCGATACGAATCACGGACAGCGACAACTGCCGGGTGGTCGGCTGTTCGATACGCAACGCGACGAACTACGCCGTGACGATCGTCGACGGAAAGGACTGCGCCGTGATCGGCTGCGACATCACGGGCACCGGTGGCGGCGGGGTCTTCATGGCGGGCGGCGATCGGCAGAAGCTGGTCTCCGGCGGACACTTCGTGGAGAATTGCCACATCCACCACTTCGCCCGCTGGGACCGCATGTATCGGCCGGGCATTCTTATGACCGGTGCGGGCCTGCGCGCCTCGCACAATCTGATCCACCACGCACCGCACTCGGCGATTATCTACGGCGGGCCGTTGCACCGGTTCGACCACAACGAGATCCACAACGTCTGCCAGGAGTCGCACGATTGTGGGGCGATCTACGGCGGACGAAGCTGGTGCATGCGGGGCAACGTCTTCGAGCACAACTACCTGCATCATCTCTGGGGTAAGGATGGCGGACCATGCAACGGCATCTATCTGGACGATGCCAACTCCGGAACGACCGTTCGCGGAAATGTGTTCTACCGAGCGTTGCGGCCCGTGTTCATCGGCGGAGGGCGGGATACCCTGGTCGAGAACAACATCTTCATCGACTGCGCTCAGGCGTTCCACATGGACGCGCGATACGCACCGGGAAACTGGGCGGCTCAATACGGCGATCCACGGCTCGACGATGCCCGCAAGACCGGCGTGCTGAACGGGGTTCGCTTCATGGAGCCGCCGTACAGCGAGCGCTTCCCGGAACTGGCGAGGATGCTCGAGGAAGATCCCTCGTTCCCCAAAGGGAACATCCTGCGCCGAAATATCTTCTGGCGCGGCAGTGCCGCGAACCTGCGGCGGCTCAACTGGGAAAACCCGCCCGAAAGTAAGGCGTGGCGGCAAGAGGAGTGGTGGTATCATGTCCAGCGGAGCGTCTACGGTCTGCTTGTGATCGAAGACAATCTCGTCGACGTCGATCCCGAATTTGTCGACGCCGAGGCGGGCGACTTTCGGCTCCGGAATGATTCGCCTGCCTGGGGTATAGGTTTCGAGCGAATCCCATTCGCAGAAATCGGGCTCTACCGCGACGAACTGCGGGCAAGCTGGCCGGTGGAACACCCTGTCACTCCATTGCCGGCGCCGTACAGCGAATAGCCGATCCGGGCGCCAGCAGCAGGCATTGTTGGCCTGTCGAGGAGACTGGCTGAGAGCGGCTGCTGTCGGCCGGAAATGGCAACTGCCCCGGACCGAGAAGCAGCAACAGATCGACCAGGCAAGATACATGGCTGCCAGTTTCCACTGTCGAATGTGCGCTCAGGGCATGCGTGGGGGCGACGGAACGGGGACTTCCATTTCGTCGTCGTCATCGGCGACAAGGTGAATGGCCCACTCGGGATACGGAACCGCGGTGCCGCGCTGGGCGCGCCAGAGGACGCGGTTGAGAGCGTCTTCCGGGGCGCGGTCGACCTGATCGAAGTTCATCTGCTCGCAGGCCAGGGCGTCGGCGCGGAGTTGCGGATCGGCTAACGATTGCGGCTCGCCGTTCATCTGGTCGAGCGGGACGTTGCTGGCGACGGCGGTGAAGGGAGCCAAGTCGGGTGTGTCGGTGAAACATTCTCGCAACGGCTCGGCGCTGGCGTCGAACTGGTTCATCGGCGGCAGGCCGAGGATCTGCTCGATCGTGCGGAGCACGCTGGTCGTGTTGTACTGCGCGCTGACGACCGCGCGGCGGCGGGCGTAAGGGCTGGCGACATAGGCGGTCGTGCGGTAGCCGCTGACGTGGTCCCAGCCGTTCTGCGGATCGTCTTCAATGCCGAGGATCGCCATCTCGGGCCAGAACTTCGAATGGCTCAGGGCCTCGACGATGCGGCCGAAGGCCAGATCGTTGTCGGCCACGGTGGCCGCCGGCGTCGGGCAGCCGCGCTTGGTGCCGCTCGTATGATCGTTCGGCAGGCAGATGATCACCAGTCGGGGAAACTCGCCCCGCGCTTCGAAGTCGCGTAGCTCGCGGAGGATGAAATCAGCGCGGTACTGGTCCGGCACGGCCATGCCCCAACCGACATAGCCTCGGGGGGAGAACGACCGCAGCGTCTCTACGGCCGGCTCGCTCTCGAAGATCACTTCATCCGTGCCATCCTTCCAGGTGCGGTAACAGGCGAGGAAGTCGGGTTCGCCCGATCGCTTGGGATCGCGCCAGCGGAACCGGGGGATCATGAATTCGCCGTAGTTGCGTATGCTGACGCGATGTCGCAGAGCGTTGTCCCAGAGGAACCCGGCCGGTGAATAAGCAAGGGCGTCGGCACCGTCGTCCGACATGCCGTCCGGGTAGCTTCGCGGCCAACCGGCGAACGACTTCTCGAGGTAGTCGGTGCCGACGGCAGTGGTGCTCCATTGATGTCCGTCGGCGCTGAGGATGCCGGCGCAGTACGTGTTGTCCAGGAGCACGAACTCGCGAACCAGCTTGTGCTGGTTGGGCGTGATCTGTTCGCCGAAGATGCACAAGGCCGGATCGCCGTTGCCTTCCTTGATGTCGCCCAGCACCTGGTCATAGGTGCGGTTCTCCTTGATGACGTAGACGACGTGGCGGATCAGGCTCGGCTCGCCGATCCGTTCGGGTATGGCGCGGGGCGCCTGATCGGGGCGGGGCGGCAGCAGGGCGTCGCGGATCCGCTCGCGCCGGAGATTGTTCCACACGGTTTGCGAGAGTTCAGGCAGCTCATCGGCCCCGGGAAGCGGAACAAGCGAGACCGAGCCATGGTACTGGTGCGTGTTGAAGCCGGTCGTGCCGGCGGGCGCGGCGTCGGGCCGCGTGGCCACGGGCTGGAGTTGGTGGCCCTTGATGTTCGCGACACACAACTGGTGGCGAGCCGAATCAAAGACAAGGGCGCCCGGAAACCAACCGACGGGGATCAGGCCGAGCAGCTTCGATTCCCGCTCTTCGGGCTCGAAGCGAATCACTGCTACGGCATTCTGGGTGCCATTGGCGACATAGAGCGTGCGGCCGTCGGGGGCAAAGACCAGCGCATTGGGCGAGGCCCCGAAAAGGTCGCTGGGAGAAGGCTTGGCCCAGATCGTCTCGACAACCTCGCTGGAGGCGATCTTAATCACGCTGAGCGTATCGCTGGCGGCGTTGGCGCATACGAGATACTTGCCGTCGGGCGAGACGGCCAGGGCGCTCGAATGGAGACCGACGAGGATTTCAGTCGGTTCGCCGGTTGCCAAGTCGATGGCCGTGATGCTCCCTTCGCTGGCGATGTGCCGCACCGGATCGACGCGCACCACCGTGCCGCGGCCCGCCGGCCCGGTGAGGTCGCCAGGACCTGGTCGGCGGCCGCCCCAATTGGAGACGTACGCCCGGCCGCCGACGAGCACAACGTCATACGGCGCCACACCAACCTCCCAGGAGCGAAGCACGGCGCCGGATTCGGCATCGAGTTCAAAGAGTGTGTTGGACAGATTGCCGCAGATGTAAATCCGTTGGCCGTCGGCCGAGCAGGCTAATCCGGAAGGGATCTCTTCTTTGCGGCGCGGCGCGTTGGCCGGGGGAAGCGGAATGCTGCGGGACTGAATCACCGAACCGTCCGCCGCCACGTCGAAGACCTTCAGGTCGCCATCCACGTTGCTGAGCAGGAGCCGCTTGCCGTCGGGCGTGAATGTCAACCCGGTGAAGCTGACCTGACCTTTGGCTCGCGGTTCGATGATCTGGGCGATCAGGTCGCCGGGCGTGCCTTGGCTGCCGGTGCGAATGGGGACTCGCTGCCGGATCTCGCCATTCGCCGGGTCGAGGATGATCATTTCCGACGACTTGCCGGAAACGGCCAGGAGCCGTCCGTCGGGAGAGAGCGTGAGAGTCTGCGGCCGCAGTCCCGGGAGTTCCACTTGGGTTCCCAGCGGAGTGATAACCTGGTTGACCGGCAGCACCGTCCGTCCGTCGGCCTGCCGTCCGACGCGCTCGGCGCCGTCACCCGCCGCCGACGGAGACTCGCCCGCCATTGCCTGCGTCACAAGACAACCGATCACCGCGACGAACAGGAGCCAATGGCCGCAGCGGGGACGACGGGTGACAGATTCCGGCACAGTCAGGTTCTGCATCGATTCGATCTCCTCGGTCCGATCTCGTCATGATGGATAGTAGTGCAACGGGCGATGCGGATACTTCCCTCGGACGGCAAGCGATCATTTGGCCGCAGAATCGCGCGGCGTGGCCTATTCTCGCGACTCGGCGGCCGGCAGCGCCCGCTCCCCTTCCAGTGCCAAGTCATGAACCGCGTCCAGCACAACTCGCTCAACCTCCGGTGCAAAAAAGCCGGCGGAAGTGCGGAGGTTCTGGCCCCAGATCCACAACGTTATGCCGATCGCCTCGTGCCCGCCCTCGCGCACGACCTGAGCGGTCGGCAGGTATCCGAAGCAGTCGTTATTGAACCCGGCCACCCAGAGCTTCTCGCGGCCGAGCCTCTGGGCCACAAGCGAGGCATAGTCGGCGACCGGTTCGGCCGGCAAGGCGACCACGGTCAAATCGTGGCCGAACTGCCAGACCGCCAAGGGCGCGCGATAGAACCCCGGTAGCGTTTTTCCGCGATCGAGCACGCTCAGCATATGACGAGCCATGACAGCCTCGGCCGACGGTAATGCGGCGCGTGCTTCGAGTTCCGCCCTTGAGAGGGATTGCAGCGGCAGTTCGATCTCACGGTAGCCGGTCCAGAGGTCGCCTGAGATCGGCGTGAGTGTCGTGTCCAGGACGCGGCAGACCTCATCGCCCAACGTGGCACCGTGCTGGCGAGCGCTCTCCAACGTGCCTCGCGGCGACGGGTTGGCATCGGCGCCACAGCCGCTCATGAACATCGCCTGAACGCCGGAATGCCGCGACTGAACGAACTCCTGGGCGAAACCGGCGTAGTCGCCGGCGATCACGTTGTCGCGGCCAGTCAGCGAAGTGTTGTGGCAGGCACAACCGAACAACACGGCCCGGAGAGTTCCATCGGGCGCGTCGATCCGGAGCACCGGCACGGACCGATCGGTCGGCCCGGAAAGGTTATCGGCCATTGCTATCCGACCGTCGCGCGGCAGTCGGCGGTTAGTAGGAAATCCCACCTGCCCTTTGCCCCAGGCAAGGCGGGCGGGTTCAAGCCGCGCGAGGGCATCACAGACCAACCGAACGAGCTTCTGCCGCAATTCCTCGGTATAAGCCACGGTCTCATGGATGTCAGCAGTGGACATCGGCGGATGGGCCACAGAATTGGCTTGGGCCCATGGGTTGAGGCTGACGAGCGGTCCGGTGTGGCAATGCGATGCGTTGAAGAGCAGATGACGGCGTTTGAGGCCGGTCTCCTCCTCGATCCGCCGACAGACCTCGTTGGTAACGACAGCGGCCTGGAAGCCAACCAAGTCGGCGCTGACGATTACCGCGCGTTGGCCGCGCGAGTCTTCCAACGCCAAAGCCTTGGCGTAAATTTCCTGGACCACCGAATCGAAGGGCCCAGTCCGATCGCCGTAGCCGAGCAATACGACGGGTCGCGCAGGCGTGATTGACACGTGCGCCAGTCCGACTTTCCACGACGCCTGGTCGGCAGCAGCAACCGCGGAACCCCAGATCGCGACCGCCAAGACCGTCATCGCGGCGATCAAGTGCTGACGCCGCCAATAGTGCATCCCTTCCCTCGATCGTGTCATCGGGTCAGCAGTCCTGTTATTGCGGGGCGGGGCTTGCTTCTGCCAGCCGCGCTTGCAGCGCCCGCCAGGCGGCCATGGAGCGTTCAAGATTCTCGCGCTTGTCGCCGGGCACAGCGTAACATTGCAGGCCGATTGGGCCGCGGAAGCCTTGCGCCTTGAGGATCCGCAACAGCCGCAAATGGTCGAAATCACCGCGGTCCAGGGGCTGGATAAGCCGGTTCCAGTCGGTTCCGCCACTGTCGGCCCCGTTGATGGTGACCACGAACAGGTACGGCCGAGCCTCTTCAAGGCGCAACTCGAGATTGCGGTCACCCTCGACCTTCAGCCAGTGGCAAAGGTTGAACGTCACCCCCACGCTGGGACGATCGGCCTTGCGGGCGATGCGAACCGCGTCCTGCACACTCTCGACGTAGAAACCGGTGTGCGGGTAGAGAGCCACCTTGAGGCCGGATGCTTCGGCCATCGCGGCGATCTCGCGGACAATTTCCACCGCGCGAACGTCTCCGTCTGACGAACCCGGCTTCAGCTTTGAAGATCGCGCATAGAGCCAAACGAATGTATCGCGGCCTTTGAGCTGGCCGATGGCTTCAGGCAGGCCCGGCTCGTACTTTGGCTGGTCGGGATCGACATTGGCCCCGACGTAGAGGGCGTGCAATTTCAGCTTGTGCTGGTCAAGGGCTGCGAGCATCGCTGGAATGCTCTGTGTACCCGAGGGTCCGATGCCGTCGAAACCCAATTCGGCGAGCATGGCCGCCTGTGATTCCGGCGTGGCATGCTTCTCGTCGGCCACTCCATTGGAGAGCACAAAGAACGGATTGGCCGGTGGTTCGGCCAACGCCGCCGAAGTGAACAGGGTGGCAGCGACGGAGAGCACGAGGGCGAGTCTCATGGCAAGTTCCCGGAGCGGGATGTTCGGAAGACCGACCGCGATTGTCGTCCCTGGAGCAGCCGGCAGCAAGATGATGCGCGATTTCCACGCAGTCCTCCGGAAAATGCCTGTCGGGTAGTGGTGCTGAACGGCAATCAAATGGATGGAGTCCGAAAACCACGCCGCACGACCGTCACAGGAGTTGCCGCCATGTTTTTCGCCCGAAAGAGCCCCTCCCGCAAGCGCCGAGGGTCCCGCAGATTTGGCGTGGAGCCGCTCGAGCGCCGCGAGCTCCTGAGCATCAATCTGAGCGGCACTGAGCTGCAGATCCTCGGTACGGCCACGTCCGACACCGCCTCAGTCTGGACCGCACCCTACCTGATCTACGCCGAATTGAACGGCGTGCGACAGTCCTGGCTCATTTCGTCTGTCGCCTCGGTCTATTTCAGCGGGTACGAGGGCGGCGACACGTTCATCAACTACACCAATTTGCCGACCACCGCCTCCGGTGGAGCTGGTAACGATCGGATTACCGGCGGGACAGGCAACGACACGATCTACGGTGGCGATGGCGACGATTTCCTCGACGGCGTCGCTGGCAACGACACTCTCCGCGGCGGAAACGGCAACGACCGCCTGGAGGGGGGCGACGGAGTCGACCTGCTTTACGGCGAAGCCGGCGCCGACGTGCTCTACGGCGAACACGGCAATGACACCATCTATAGTGGAACGGGGAACGACACCGCGTACGGCGGCGCCGGCAGTGACGCGATTTATGGCGAGGCCGGCAACGACTATCTGTCTGGCGAGGCCGGCGACGATACCATCTATGCCGGCGACGGCGATGACACCATCTACGGCCATGGCGGAATTGACCGGCTCCACGGTGACAACGGCAACGACACCGTCTATGCCGGCAATGACAACGACTATGTTTACGGCGAAGCCGGCGACGATGTCCTTCACGGCGAGGCCGGTAACGACTACGTATACGGCGGCGGCGATAACGATCGTGTATATGGCGACGGGGGCAACGACCGTGTCTACGGCGAGGCCGGTAACGACCGCGTCTATGGCGACGCAGGTGACGACCGCATCTACGGCGGCAACGGCGACGACCATCTCTATGGCGGCAGCGGCGCCGATCGGTTTGAGGGGGGCAGCGGCAGCGACACGCTCGTTAGCATTGACGCTGCCGCAACCGATACACTCTTCGGCCAGTCCAACTCAGACAGTTTCTGGACCGACAATTCCGACACGATCTCGGATGCCACTGCCAGTGAGTTGGCCACCAACGTCCATCGCGTCCGCAGTTTCGCCAACGGGGCCGACCGTACGCTGGACGGCGACCGCATCGCCGACCCGACTGACGGCACCGAATACAAGAACTTCGCCGATCGGCCGCTATTCGCTGCCGCCGGTCCCACTGCCAACGACATTGACCAAGGCTCCCTCGGCGACTGCTGGCTACTGGCCTCGATGGGGGCCATGGCCCAGGCCAATCCCAACGCGGTGCGGCAGACCGTAGTCGATCTGGGCGACGGCACCTATGCGGTCCGACTGGGCGGCAGCAGCTACTACCGTGTCGATGCCGACCTTCCGACTCGGAGCGCGACGAGCTGGACACCGGTCTACGGTGGCTTGGGCGTCGACAACAGCCTCTGGGCGGCCGTTGTCGAGAAGGCTTTCGCCGACTACCGCACCGGCGCCAACACCTACGCTTCTCTTGCCAGCGGGCCGGGCACGGAGGGACTCCGCGGAGTCAACGGGCAAAGCGTGGACTGGAAAGCGTATGACGAGTACGGCAGTGCGCAGGGCCTTGTCAACGATATCGCCAGCAAGTTCGATTCCGGCAGAGCTGTGGTCTGCGTCATCGGGACGGTCGGTGGCGGGGCTCCGCTCATCGGCAACCATGCCTACACGGTAGTGGGTGTGAATCGCAACGCTGCCGGAACCGTCGTCTCCGTCATCCTCCGCAACCCGCACGGCCCCGCTGGGCCGGCGTCGGTAACCGTCACGCGGGCCCAGTTATACGCCTGCGTGGGCGATGTCTCGTGGGGCTCCGCCGCCTGAACCCCGACACTGTTTGCTGAATGAATTCTCCGCTGCAAGCATCTGTCGAAGCGCGGGCCTGCGAGCGTCAAGACTGTGCCCTCACAGATCGAGCACAAGAAGGTGCGTTCCCGGACGCTGGTGGTTTCCGGCGGTAACCACAATCAGTTTGCCCATTGAGGAATCGACCGCCAGCGCGCCGAAGTCAAGGAAGTCGCTGGGACCGATTCCCGCGACTTGCGAAACGCTTCTCGAGGCGGCATGGATGATGTAGGCACCCGAGATCGACAGAACGGCGTAGGAATCGGTGTCGATCGGCTGAATGGATACGACGTCGGCGAGAGGCAGGCGACAGGATGTCAATGCGTTGCCACTTTCGATGGAGAGGATCTCGACGTCGAGGTTCGGACCCGAGCACCCCCACAACATCAGGACCGAACCGTTTCGAACCACGTGCTTGAGCGACGTACGCTTCTCCCAACCCGGTGATGCGGAAGTCAGACTCCACTGCTCGATGGAATAGACAACCTGGTCGTCGGCCACGAGGCTGAAAACCGCCACGAACGTCTCGTTGCCCGCAGCAATCACCCGCTCGATGGACTTCCCGCCAGAAGTGGAGCGGTAGGGGAATGATCTCTGTTCGAAGGTGGCGCCACGCGCATCCACCGCGCGCAAGAGTGAAGTCGCGTCGCAGACCCACGAGAAGAGAAACGCTTCCGCAGTGGCATCTAGGAATTCGAGCTGCCATCCGCGAACATCAGAATCGGGTGAAATCGGCGCACCGCTTTGCGCGTCGAACCTGAACATGCCCTGGGGACACCTCACGAAGTTCTGGGGCAAAATGGTTGCGCAGACACCGCGGGTATGCGCAACCGCGCGAAAAGGATAACTCTTTGTCCTGTCGAAGTGCCAGACGACTCTTCCTGTTGCGTAATCGTAGCAGGCCACAGAGGCCTGATACGCGCTCCGCGAACCTCGCAGCGGATATAGCCCACCCGCCAGAAGTACGCGACCCTCAGGAATCGTCGACGATACGGCGAAGAACTGCTGAGCAAACGAAAAGCGTTGTATCATGGCTGAAAGGTAGCGCGGGCACGCGGATCAGAACGTGATAGTCTCTTGTGTTGATAACACGCTTCGCTTCAATCGCTCTCAGGAATGGCACGCCGCGAATGGTCGGGCAATTCCGTGAGAAGTGTCGGGTTTCGCCATAGTGCCCTGATCTCACGCGAGCTGGACATCTTGGCTGAGGAGCAAACCTCCGCTGGACTCAGGAAGTGTATCTGGACCATGTTGACGACGTCGCCTGCTCAATCATATGCGGCGGCTGGACAAGAGCAGGCGAAATCGGCACCATGACAGGGGATGGGGCTGAACCGGAGCTCGAAGGTGCCGCACACTCATGGAGCCTGTCATGAACAACCTCGCTGCTTTGCTCAAGATCATTATTCCCTTGACCGCCGGCATGGGCTGCGTATTGCTGGTTGCCGCGGAACCGCCAGACTTCTCGCCGCGGCCTGACGAGCAGCAGTTGCCTTACTCCATGCACTCGGCGATGACGGACCTGCCGAAGATCACCGTGGGCAGGGACAACGCCGACCTGGTTGGAGCCGACAACCGCGTATTGCAGGCGGCCGTCGACTACATCGCCGGGCTGGGCGGCGGAACGGTCGAGATCGGCCCCGGCGAGTATCTGATGCGGGATTCGCTGCATCTGCGGTCCGGTGTGACAGTTCGCGGCCAGGCGGGCAAAACCTGTTTGCGCAAAGCCGATAGCGTCGAGTCGGCGCTCGCATTGGACGGCGATTTCGGCGAGGAGCAGATCACTGTCGCAGACCCAAGCGGCTTCGACGTGGGCTCGGGAGTGGCGATCTGGGATGATCACGCAGGCGGTTTCCATACGACCGTCGCGAGGATCACTGGGCGGCGCGGCAACACGTTCTCGATCGACACGCCGCTGATGGCCGACTGCATGGTCCAGAATCATGCCAAGGCGGCAACCGTATTTGCCGTGGTAAGCGGACACGAAGTTCGGAATGTCCGGATGGAGGGGCTCGTCATCCTCGGCGATAAGGATGCCAATGTTCCCTTGAACGGTTGCCGAGGCGCGGGAATCTATCTGTACCGCGGCCACGGCGCCGTGCTCAAAGACTGCATCATTCGCGGTTACAACGGCGATGGAATCAGCTTCCAGCAGTCCAACGACGTGAGGGTGGAAGACTGCGTAAGCGAGGACAATAGCGAACTCGGCCTGCATCCCGGGAGTGGCTCGCAACGTCCCACCATTCAGCGCTGCACAGCCCGCGGCAACGGCACCGATGGCCTCTTCCTCTGCTGGCGCGTGCGTCACGGCGTGTTCGAGGACAATACTCTGGAACGTAACGGCCGGTATGGGATCTCGATCGGGCATAAGGATTCGGACAATCTGCTGCGGCGCAACCGTGTGAGCGAGAATGCTCGCGAAGGCGTGTACTTCCGCAACGAATCGCTCGGCATGGCGGCCCATCGCAACCGCTTGGTCGAGAATGTCATTGAGAACAATGGTACCGCGGCCCCATCGCCGGGGATTCGCATTCGCGGCGCGACCAGTGGCTTGGTGTTCGAGAAGAACACGATTCGCGACACGAGGGCCTCCGGGAACCGGACCCAAAAAGCGGGAATCGTGATTGAGCCGCAGGCGGGCGAGGTGACGTTGCAGGACAATACGATCGACGCAGAGGTTGCCGTCGAAGACCTTCGCCCCAGTGGCGGTCAAGAATAGGCATTCCGCAAAAAAGCCTTGCGTAACCCATTGCTACGCAAGGCTTTTTGCTCAGTCGGGGCGACAGGATTCGAACCTGCGACCTTCAGACCCCCAGTCTGACGCGCTAAACCAGACTGCGCTACGCCCCGGGAGGGATGGCCTCGGCCATCCGACCGAGCAAGTATCGCAAATCCTCGACCGCTCTGCAACGGGCATCGCCGCGCTTCGGCGCCCCTGGCCCGCGGTGGGCCGGACCGGTACAACGGAGCGATTCAACATTGAGTGCGAGGACTGGCGAGGGAACCGGGCGATGAAGAGCTTTTCCGACAGGCTGTGGGCGGCAATCCAGGACAAGAGAACCCCCTCACTCGTGGGTTTGGACCCGCGACTGGGAATGCTTCCGCCCGCGGTTGTGCCGGGCGGCGAGGGGGATAGCCGGCTGGCGGCGGAGGCGTTTCGGGCGTTCTGCTGCGGCGTGATCGATGTTGTGGCGCCGCTGGTTCCGGCGGTGAAGCCGCAGGCGGCGTTTTTCGAAGAACTCGGCCCGCCGGGCATGGCCGCGCTGGCCGCGGTTATCGACTACGCGCGGTCGCAGGGGCTGCTGGTGATCCTCGACGGGAAACGGAACGATATCGGCAGCACCGCCTCGGCGTATGCCGCCGGCTACCTGGGGGCGGCCGGGCAGAGTGCCTGGGGAGCTGACGCACTGACGGTGAGTCCGTACCTGGGAGACGACAGCCTGCGTCCGTTTGTGGACGTGGCAAACGAACGCTCGGCGGGCATCTTCATCCTGGTGAAGACCTCGAATCCGGGCGGAGGGATGTTCCAGGATCTGGTGGCCGAGGGGCGGCCGCTGTACCGGCATGTCGCCGAATACGTCGAGCAGCTTGCGCGGAGCTCGGCGGGAGAATGCGGGTATGGAAGTGTCGGCGCCGTGGTTGGAGCGACCTACCCGGAACAGCTTGCCCAATTGCGGGAAGATATGCCGCAGGCGTGGTTCCTGGTGCCCGGCTACGGCAGCCAGGGAGGAACTGCGCACGATGTGGCCGGTGCGTTTGACCAGCAAGGGTTCGGGGCCATTGTCAACAACTCGCGCGGGATCATCTTCGCGTATCGCAAAGGACCGCTGGCGGAACGTTTCGGCGCTACTCGGTGGCAGGAGGCGGTCGAGGCGGCCACGCGGGAGATGATCGATCAGCTTGCAGCGCACACCCCAGCCGGCAGGTTGCGGTAAGGCGCGGGACGGAGCGGGGAGGCTGGGGAAACGGGCCCACAGGGACTGTGGGCGTACTCTGGGAAAGAGCCCGCAGGGACTGCGGGGCTGCTATGGTCAGGTTTCGTCCGCGACGCGGAGCCAGCGGTCGAGCGTCGTGGGGCGGGAATGGATTTCGTCGGCGGTGAAGAAGATCTCCATTTCGCGGCGGGCCGACTCGGGGCTGTCGGAGGCGTGGATCAGGTTCATCTGCCGGCTGGTGCTGAAATCGCCGCGGATGGTGCCGGCGGGGGCATTGCGACCGTTGGTCGGGCCCACCATCGCGCGAACCACCTGGATCGCTTCGGGCCCTTCGATCACCGCCGCGACCAGCGGGGCAGCGGTGATGAAGCTTTCCAAACCGGGGTAGAAGGCTTTCTGCACGTGCTCGGCGTAATGGCGGCGGGCCAGTTCGGGGGTGACCCGCATCATCTTCAGCGCGATCAGGTTCAGGCCCTTGTCTTCAAAACGTGCAAGCAGGCGTCCGAGCAACCGCCTTTCGATGCAGTCGGGCTTGAACAAGATCAGGGTGCGTTCCATGAAAGGCTCCTCTTCCGGGTAGTCTCTGTCGCGGAATTGTACGGAGGGCACTGGCGAGCCACAAGGATGCCACCGTCTTGAGGGGATGCGAGGGGCCGTTTTGTGGAGCTTTCCCGGCTTCGCGGGGGAAGGCTGCGAAAATGAGCCAGCAGTTGCCGATATCGAGAGGATAGGAGACGCCACGGGCCGACGGCGGCTCGGGAGTGAAGGACAGGGAAGATGCGCAAATTTGAGGGTTACAGACCCGGCCGACGACTGTCTGCGCGAACGGTCGCGCTGACGATGGCGATTGCATTGCTGGTTGTCGAGAATCTTGCATTCTCGTGGCAAGCCGGCGGCGCGCCCAAATCGCCGGCGACAGCGGCGCCGACGGCGACCGCATCGCCGGCTTCTGCCACAGCGTCGCCGTCAGTGGTCGAGGCCGAGGCGGGGTCAGGCGGAATCGTGGCGTTGCCGGACGTGGCGCTGGATGAGTCGTGGGACGTGACGGAGGATCCGTGGTCGTTGCAGGTATTACCCGACGGATTGATGTACCGCTCGTATCTGGCGGGTGTGAGGGAATCGCGTTTCGCCAGCGCGTGGGTCCATGAAGAGGACTTGGGCTGGATTTGGGACATCGCCCTGGGAGGCCGGGCGGCGATCGTTCGTTATGGCACCGAGGACCCGATCCACCCGGAGGGATTCGAACTGCAGATCGAAGGGGCGGGATTTCCACGGCTCGATCTGGAACACGATTGGGACCTGGCGGCCGCCGACTTCCGTTTCGGCATTCCGCTGATCTACGGGACAGAGCGGTACCAGACCAAGTTTGCGTTCTACCATCTCAGCTCACACCTGGGCGACGAGTGGATGGTCCGCAACAACACGCTGGAGCGGATCAATTACAGCCGCAACGTGTTTGTGCTGGGCCGGTCTTATAGCCTTACGAGGGCGCTGCGGCTGTACGGCGAACTGGGCTGGGCGTTCGACTACGACGGGGGGAGCGAACCGTGGGAGGTGCAGTTCGGGGTGGACTACCTGCCCGACTATCCCACGGGCCGCCGCGGCGCACCATTCTTCGCGCTCAACAGCCATTTGCGGCAGGAGCTTGATTTCGGCGGCAACCTCGTCGCGCAGAGCGGGTGGATGTGGCGCGGCGACAGCGGCCAGATCTTCCGCACGGGCGTGCAATACTTCACCGGCAAGAGCGAGCAGTACGAGTTCTTCAACGAGTACGAAGAGAAACTCGGCTTCGGGGTCTGGTACGACTTCTGAAGTGCCCCGCGCGGGGCGATTGTCGCAAGCAGGACGAACGATCTTGAGGGATCGCGGCACGCCCATCGATTGATCTTCCCGAATGCCAGACAGGTGTCGCGATGCAACATTGTTGCATCGACGCGCAACAACAAACGCGTTGTTGATTTTCGTGCGTCGCGAGGCGTGGCGGCAAGTGCAAGCGGGGAAGGAGTGTCGCACCGAGCGGGTGAGCGCAAGTTCGTACGTACTTCGAGGTACGTGTTGAAGTTGGCGCTCAATCTTCCCCGTCAGCGGTTTCTGGAAGCTGCCCCGAATCGCTTGGTGGCGGGCGCGGGAAGGCGGCGCACGCCGGCAGAGGCCAGGCGATTTGCGAGCAAGGTAGAGTCGAGAAGTGGCGCGGTGGTTTAGGTGCAGCCTATCCATTGCTGGCCCTTTCGTCTGCCAGTGCCTCACTAGCCACACCATGCTCCGTTTCCACTTCCCGCTCATCGAACCGGACGGGCGGATTTCCCGCATCCGGCTCTCGGACATGGGTTCACACGTTTCGCCCACGGAGATACCGGGTCCGCACCGCCGTTAGTTGGACCAAGCCCAACTCCCGGTAGAGGTACGAGTCGGGGTATCGATCAATACCGCGTCCCTTCCCCTTGTGCTTGTCCACCAGCCACCGGCGGAGCTGCTGGCGAACGTGCAGGTCGATGTTGCGGTACGCTGCGCTGACTGGCCCTTGGCCAAAGTAGTTGGCCCAGCCCGTCAACATGCGGTTTAACCGCTTGACCACCGTCGCTTCGTCCAGCAGCAGTTGGCTCCGATGGGTCGTCTCGCTGATCTTGGCTTGCAGGCGTTTCACCGCCTTCTTCGACGGACGGGTGCTAAGCACCATCCGTCGCCGGTTCCAAGACCACGCGGGACCAATCGTATACCCCAGAAAGTCGAACCTTTCCGCCGGCAGATGACAGAGCCGCGTTTTGGACTCGTTCACCGTCAATTTCAGCTGCGCCATCATGTTCCGCATCACCGTCATGGCTTTCTCCGCCGTGCCGCGACACAGGATCACAAAGTCGTCCGCATAGTTGACGATTTTGGCCCGCAGAGCTTGCTCGTGTCCCAGGAGTTTCCAGCCCAGTACGAACCTCCGCATGTAGAGGTTACTGAGCAGCGGTGAAATCGGAGCCCCTTGCGGGGTTCCTCGTCCCGTGTCCTTGCCGCGAGTCGTCCGCTGCGTATGCCCCCGCTCATCCGTCTCTTCGACCGGTGCCACCAGCCACATCTTCAGCAGATGCAACAGGCCCTTGTCGCTGATGCGGCGTGCGAGGCACTGCATCAATTCCGCATGCGGAATCGTGTCGAAGTACCCGCTCAAGTCCGCGTCCACCACCTGCGTATGTCCGTAGCAAACCCAGCGATGGACTTCCTTCACGGCGTCCAGGGCGCTGCGGTCCGCCCGGTAGGCATACTGCTCTGGTTGCAGATCGACCTCAAAGATGGACTCCAGGATCAGAAGCACCGCGGTCTGAACGACGCGATCCTTGATCGTGGGAATCCCCAGGGGCCGCTGCTTTCCATCCGGCTTGGGGATGTAGACCCGCCGGACTGCCTGCGGATGATACTTCTTGGTCCGAAGTTCGTCCGCCAGTTCGTCCAACCACCGCTTGACTCCGTAGTCCAAGATCCACGAAAACGTCTGCTCATCCACGCCCGGCGCGCCATCATTGAAACGGCATCGCCAGAACGCAACCCAGAGCACATCTTCGCGGCAAACCTTGTCGTACAGCGAATAAAAGCGGAACTTGGGCGACTCCTTCGCTTTCGCGTGCAACGCCTCCCGAAGCTTCTGAACCTTTTCCACGTTCGTAGGCTCTTCGCCAATCGTCATCGGTCCCTTGCTCCTTCTTGCGTTATCCATGAACTAAGGCCCCTTCCCTCCCCCGGTATTACCCGGCTTCCACGGTACTACGAGCCTCTCCGCCATCTCCACCGGCCCGGCCTGTCCCTCGCGGGCGTCCAGTTGGGATCTCTCCCACCGGCGAGACTTCCCTTGTTGAATCCGATGTCCGTTCGTGACATGCCGACGCCACTACCCCGGCGGAACCGTGGGGTGCTCTTGTCGTTCTGCTTCCCCCACGGCGGCGGCCTTCCCGGAATTCGAGGCCGGTCGGCTTCCGCATCTTTCCTTTCGAGGCCTGCTCAGCGTTCACGTCGCCGTTCACGGTTTTCTATGCCTTGGTCGTCAAAAAGTGATCTTGGTGAAATCTCCGGAGATCGGTTATCACGGAGGCCATGGCAAGACTGTACACGGAAGTCGAAGTCCGGCGCTTGATTGAGGAAGCGATTGCACCGCTGCTCGAGAGGATCTCGCAGCTGGAAGCTCAGTTGGCGGCGGCGAAGAAGGACTCGTCGACCTCGTCGAAACCACCCTCGAGTGATATCGTGAAACCGCCGCGACCGGATGCGAAGAGCCGTGGCGGTCGAAAGAGAAAACGGCGACCCGGTGGACAGAAAGGACATCCGCGACACGAGCGACCACCCTTTCCGCCTGAGCAAGTGGATAAGATTTGGTCTTACGAGTGGGATGCCGCTTCGTTGTCGGCGGAGTGGGTGCCGTTGGACGAATATCAGACGATCCAGCAAGTGGAGTTGCTGCCGAAGCTGTTCGAAGTGACGGAGCATCGGGCACGCCTGTATCGGCACTGCCTGACAGGACAGGTGGCGGCGGCGCCTCTGCCGCAGGCCGTCCGACAGGGAGGCTTGATCGGTCCACGTCTGTCGGCTTTGATCGCCTACCAGAAAGGCGCCTGCCACATGACCTACCGGGTCATCCAGACGTTCCTGCGCGATGTGTGCCAGTTGGACTTCTCCACGGGCCAACTGGTCAAGATTGTCGGCAAAGCGAGCGCAGCTTTGCTGTCCAGCTATGAACAACTGCAAACCTTGCTGCCCACATGCACGATGGTCAACATCGATGAGACGGGACATCCGGAGAACGGCCAGAAGTTCTGGACGTGGGGATTCCATGCGCCCGGCCCGGACAGATTCACGTTGTTTCATATCGACGCGGCGCGGAGCTCGGACGTGCTCAAGGAATTCCTGGGGGAGACGTTTTCCGGCGTGGTCGGCTGCGACTATCACAGCGCCTACCGCAAGTTCTTGGATGACGTCGGGGCCAACATGCAGTTCTGTTGGGCGCACCTGATCCGCGACGTGAAATTCCTGACCACACTGCTGGATCGCGCCACGCGCGGCTATGGCGAGCGGTTGCTGGCGGCGATTAAACGGCTCTTTCGTGTGTGGCACCAACGGGACATCCTGCGATCGGATCGCTGGAAACAGTCGGCAGACCGTGCTCAACGCGACGTGCTCAAGGTGGCCAAGCGTCCGCCCAGCCGCCGCGAAGCCCAGAACATCGCCAAGCGCTTTTGCAAGCACGGCACCCACTATTTTCGCTTTCTGAACACGCCAGGCGTTGAGCCCACAAACAACGCCATGGAACAACGGTTTCGCTTTGTCGTGATCGACCGCAAAATCACCCAGGGGACGCGCGGCGAAGCAGGACGCTCGTGGTGTGAGCGTATCTGGACGGTGCTTGCCACGTGTGCCCAACGGGGCCGCTCGGCATTCCTCTTCCTACAGGAAACGATGGACGCATTCCTCTCAGGACGCACACTTCCCACTCTGGCACTCAACTCCACGTAGCCGATGCCCAGTCGTCCCCAAGCCTCATCAGTATCCCCACAGGCTCCAACTGCCTTCTCCTCTTCTCACATTAGCATTCACAACAAGAACCTCGATGTGATGCTGCGCGCCCAACGAAAACCGTGAACGGCGACGCGTTCACTCACGTTTCGGCCTGCCACGTTGCCGAGTCGCCAAAAGCGACCTTCTACACCGCAGACTCAGACGGCTTTGTCACCTCCACCGCCCCCACGGTTGCTACCGGCTGGAACGACCCTTGCCGGACAGGACTTGCACCTGCTAGACATCAGACTCCTTTTCAAGGCGTACACGAATTGAGAAAGAACGAACACGGGTGGCGCCCGTCGGATCGGGTCGCACCGTGCCGGCGGACGGAGGTCCGTCGCGGCCGGGGTTTAGTATACCCGTGTCCATGTATCTTTGTCAATCCAAGAAACGGCCGGAACCGGCCCGCTTTCTTGGGTTTCTGGTGGGGGTGGACGGTGGGCGGCGGGTTCCCTGTGGCTTTCAAGGCCCCAAGCGAAACGCCCCTGAGGGTGTTTCGCTTCGTTACGGCGCGAGACGCGGCGGCAAGTGCAAGGCAGGAAGGGTTTTCGTGCTACATGGCTCGACGCAAGTGATTCCACCCTTATGGCTGAAGTGTTTCGGTTCCTAGAGGGGGCTGGAGTTAGAAGTTAGGAGTTAGAAGCAGGCCTTTGTACTAGCATCGATTCATGACGTATTGGTGCGGCTTTGCGCCAGCACACGGGCCGTCGAGACATGGCTTCGGCGTCGTTTGTCCATTTTGGGTGGGGGCCGCTTGGGACCGCGTTGATGCTTGCGATAGCGGGCAAGATCCACCTGTCGCGCCAGGCGGATCAGTGCACGGGCCATACGGGCGGGCGTCAAGCGTGCGTACTTACGCCGCCAGTATTCGTCGGGCAGGGCGATATCCAGGCCGCGATGCGTGTGGGCCACTTCGTCGCAGAGATAGTAGAAGGAAAGCTGCGTCTGCGCCGTTTCGTGGCCATGCACCGCCCGCAGTGCCGCCAGGACCACGCTCAGCAGGTTGTAGCAGACCAAGGCCATCGAGAAGGCGAACAGCGCGGCACGCGGGTAGCCCAGCGTCTCGATCTCTCCCTCCAGGTTCTGCGCCAGCTCGCAAAAGGCGGTTTCGATGGTCCAGCGCCGGCGATACAAATCGGCCACGCGCTCGGCCGATACTTTCCGCGGGAGGTTGGTCAGCAGATGGATCTCGGTGTCTCCGTCCCGGGTGGGTTGATGGAGTACGACCGTCACGCGGCGGATCTTGATGGCGCGGCCTTCCTTGTCGAAAATCCGCATGCTCTGCTCGTAGACCACTCCGGTTTCCGTCTCGCCGACGCGATTGCGTCGGCCGATCAGTTCATAGCGCAATGCCTGGGCGTGCTGACGGATAAGGAAGTAACCCCGCTGTGCTTGGATGCCGAACAGGAAGTCCGTCGTGCAGAAATTCCGGTCGCCGATCCACAGGTCGCGCGGCGCCACGGTCTCCAGCACCTGCGGCAACAGACTGCGTTCCTGCGCGTGCCCGTCCTCGCAAGGGATCACGTCGATCGCCAGCTTCAAGCGCGGATCCAGGACCACCACGCAATGCCCCGGCAGCGGGGCCGCGTTGAGCTTCCGCAATGCTCCCAGCCGGCGCTGCGTGCGACGCAAGTGGTTGCCATCGAGGATCTTCACGCGGTAACCGGGCACCAACTCCGGCAGCGTGCCTCCACTGTTGGTAATGATCGCTTCCATGCGCGCGGCCGTCTCGGCCACCAGCTGCCGAGAGACGTTACTCTCCATCCGCTGCAGCTTGTCGTAGACGGCCTTGACCGTCACGCCGACTGCCTTGGCCTTAGCCTGATACGCCGCATGCACCGAGGGATGGATCTTGCAGGCCACCAGCCCCATCATCTCGGCCACGGTCGAGAACATGAGCTGCCGATTGGCCTGCCGCTCGGCGGCTTCCTCGAACAATCCGTCGAGACGCTCGGCCGAAAGCACGTTCTCCATGGCCGCACGCACCATCACGCACACCGGCGCTTTCTGCTCGAAACGATCAATCACTTCCTGAAGAATCATTGGAATGCCTCCTGGAGAAATCGCGGTTCTTCTCCAAGTATAGGCACCGGTCATCGACGCAACTCATTGCCGCAAGCCGCCTTGGTAACCGGCTCCGCATGCTAGTACAAAGGCCTGGAGTTAGAAGTTAGGAGTTGGAAGTTGTTGGTTGGCTGGTGCTTCCAGGGCAGGGAATGGGCGCGGGCCCGTCGCGAGGCTGGCAGTGGCGAGTGTGACGAATTGAGAAAGAACGAACAGGGAGCGCACCCGACGTAGCGGGCGGGCCCCGGCGCGACGGAGGTTCGTCGCTGGCGGACTGTAATATACCTGTGTTCATGTATTCTTGTCAATAATGAAACCGGCCGGAGTTGGAAATGTGCTGGGGTTTCTGGAGGGGGTGGCTCAGGTGAGGAGCGGGGATCCGAGAGCCCGAGAGCCCAAAAGCGGGAAGCTGCGGCGGAGGTCGGAATCGCATTTGGGGAATGAACCACAGAGAGCACCGAGGACACCGAGTATGACGGAAAGCGGCCGTAGATGGCGGACCGGAGGAGAAGGGTTGCCACGGCCCCAGATCATGATCGGGCCGACCAGGCGTCTGGAGGAGCGGTGCAGAACGATCCGCTTCCGCTCGGCGGGCCGGCCTGCAGGAAGTCCGACTTCCGAGCCGCCGATGACGGAGCATACGCTGGTTCTATCCAGACCCCGCACTCTCGTCGGCTTTGCAGCCGAGAAATGGGCAGCCTGCGGGCGGGTACTTGGGGGAGAATAGCCCCAGTATTGACAAACCGGGAGGTTTTCTTAGGTTGGGGGCAGTGCAGGACCGGTTTGTTGGAGCCGTTGTCATGAAGGCGGTGGCGGAGAAACGGGTGGGATTGACGTACGACGCGGCGAGCCAGGCGGCGACGCTTTCGCGGTGTGCGAACCTGGCCGGCACGCAGGTGGTGGCGCACACGGAGTACGACTTCGACCTCGCCGGGCGGCTCCGCGGGATGGAGCACTTCAAGGGCGGAACAACCTTCGCCGATTACGACTGGACGTATGACGCGGCCGGCCGGATGACGGCCTTCGATTCGCTGGTCGACGGCACGGCCGGTTATACCAACGACGCCACAGGGCAATTGACAGGCGCCGACTACGACTACCAGGCCGACGAGACGTACGTTTACGATGACAACGGAAATCGCGTCAACAACGGCTACACGGTCGGCGCGAACAACCAGATGACGTCGGACGGGACGTATCGGTATCTCTATGATGCCGAGGGCAACCGCACGCGGCGGTTCGTGGATGCGAACGCCAACGGGCTTTTGGACTCGGGCGACACGGACGTCACCGAGTACACGTGGGACCACCGCAACCGGCTCACGGAAGTGACGCACCGAGCCGCCTACGGCCAGGCGGCGGACATGGTGGTGGAGAACTCCTACGACTTCGCCAACCGCTGGGTGCGGAAGATCCTGGACGACGACGGCGACGGGACGCGGGACTACACGCAGGTATTCGCCTACGACGGCAACCAAATCGTCCTTGATTTCCACCGCAACGGCCCCTGCGGGATGGAGGGAGGGCACCTGCGCGAGCGCTACCTGTGGGGAGCGGCGGTGGACCAGATCCTGGCCGAAGAGGCGGTGGACGGCGGCGGGGCGGAGAACGTCCTCTGGACCTTGACCGACCACCTGAACACGGTGCGGGATCTCGCCCAGTACAATCCCGGCACCGACAGCACCACGGTGCTCAACCACCTCGCGTACAACGCATTTGGTGAGGTCACGAGCGAGACTAATGCAGCGGTGGATAGCCTCTTCCTGTTCACGGCCAGGGCGTTCGACGAGGAGACTAGACTGCAGAACAATCTGAACCGCTGGTATGATCCGGCGGTCGGACGGTGGCTGAGTGAGGATCCGATTGGGTTTGTAGCAGCGGATGTCAACCTGAATCGCTACGTCGGCAACAGCCCCCTGAACAAGACCGATCCAACGGGAAAACAAGCCCCTGCTACAGTAGGAGACATTCTCGGGACACCGTATCGAGAGCCTCCAACTGCCAAGGGACTCTGCTGCACAATGAAGCAGAGTGCCAAATGCGCTCAATGCTCGTGCGACGATATTGAGAGTCTTTTCGAGGCAGCCAGTTCCCACAGCGCTCCCATCGGCCGGAATCATTGCGAGCGATGGGCAGACAGCTTCTTAGAGGCCCAAAAACAGAAGACAAGTCCATGCTATACACTCAGCAAGGCCGAATGGCATTACAAGCTGTACGACTGGCCTCCCTTTACCTGGATACCGAATTATCCTCCTCTCGGCCACCATGCTGTCCGCGTGACCATGTGCGATGGAACGGTGTTCTACTTCGATGACGGTTGGTGGTCCACGGTAACAACGGGTGCCTTCTGGCCAAGCTTGATTCCGCCCACGGTTGAGCAAGACAGGTGAGTGCGTCGAGACCGATCCAATGATGCGAGTCATTCCGCTACTGGCCGCTTCGAGTTGGCCGTTTGCCATGTTGCTAGCTGTGCCGGTTTTCGCCACCTTGTTCCTCTTGGCGTTTAGGCTCGCGCACAACTCGCGGCAGCGCGTCGCTAACATGTTACTCGGCCTTTTTGGCTCAATTGCGGCCTTGATCGCACTGGGACATCTAATTGACATTCCCGAGAATGAATGGTTGCCTGGGGGGAACGCTGGTTTGCTTCTCGCCACAACGCTAACCATCGGGGCTGCGATCGGCGTTGCCGTCTCGGTTGTTGTTCGAAGGCTTCCGTCGCTTCTGAGGCGGGAGCCACCATCCTCTCAGCCTGGCGATTCAAGCGAGTGAATAAAGACGGCGGGTGGCACTGCTGACTTGTTCAGCAATGCCCACCTGACGCCCGACCTTCCGAGATTCACGGATTCACAGCCGCGTCTTACCCCGTGCAGCCGATGGACGAGTGACAAATCATGTCGAAGACGTTACTTTCAAAGATATTTCCATCTAGGCAGCTGATAGTTCGTAATGTAGCACGGCGAAGCCTGCATAGCCGATTTACCCGTCTTGCTTACGTCGTGGCGAGCATACTGGTCCTGGGGTTTATTTCTGGCTGTCAGGAGTCCGCGCAGGATGTCCGTTTTGCGGTCGAGTCCGCGCGAGTTGACAGCGACGGGTGGGTACGCGTCCGCGTGGTTGACGGCGGTGACATAAGCTGCCGAATTGTCAACAGCTTGCGGACGAGAGGCGGGGAGGTAGTCCTTGGTCGAAGCACAATCAGCCTCAAGTCCGGCTCATTTGACGGGGTGGCGGAAAACAGAGTTGCTACATCGGACCCTTCGACGGTTCGCTTCTTCGTCAAGACAGGTGAGGTATTCACGATGAAGCACGGATCAGAACGGACGCTCGCCACGTTCGAACATGAGGACTCGACTGGCACTCATCCGGCGAGCCTGATCATAAAGGTCGAATAGGCACGGCAAAGCAGCGCAAGGAGCATCGCAAAAGGGATGGAAAGCATTCCGGGGAGTTCAGGGCGTTGTTCTGGTGCTGACCGGCTCTCAGGGCGTAGTGCGCGAGGGAACGTGAACCGCTTGGGATGGGTGGATTAGGGTCATGCAGCGGGCCGAGGCGATTGGCTGACGTAATCGTCGGCTCTGCCGTTCTCCGAACTGGGGCACGTGGTTAGCGTTCCGCTATTCTTTGGGTTTCGCCTTCAGGCAGGGCTCCGGAAGAAAAGGCGAAATTCTTCGCTCGAGCGTGCGCGGTTTTGCGGCGGAATCGCAATTGGAAAGGTGGGGCGCGGCTGCGCGCTTGAGTTGCACCGGGCATGGCATAACGAGGCAGGCATGTTCCATGGCGCCGATGGTTCGCCGGTGGTTCAGTTGCTCGTCCTCGCGGAGCCGGGGGCGATCCGCCAGATGCTCGCGGAGACGCTTTCGATCGTCGGCGGGCTGGACGTGACCGCGGCCGGGTGGAACGAGCGGCCGCAGGGGCGGCACGGGGACTGCGGGTTGAAATCGCACGAGTACCATCAGCCGGTCGCTACGCGACCGGGAGCAATACGAAGAAGGAGGCGAGGGGGCGGCAAGTTGTCCGTGGGTTGAAACCCACGGCTACCATCATGGGGTCGCTACGCGACCGGAAGCCGATACGGGGTGAACGTGCTAGAGCGGCGTCTGAAGGGGAAGGGTACGCGGGGCGTCCGAACGGTGCGCTGCCACGGGCAGGCGAGACGCCTGCACCACAAGGCAGAAAGATGGACCAGTCCCCGGGGACGCGGAGCGTCCGGGCAGTGCGCTGCCACGCGGGGCGTGGGAATGGGGGAAACCGGGCAGGCGAGACGCCTGCACCACAAGGGGGCGCGTGGGAACGAGGGAAACCGGGCAGGCGAGACGCCTGCACCACAAGCGGAAGGGGCGCGGCTAGGGTGGGGTAATCCGGTGGTCGAGTTGCGGCTGGCCGGGGACGAGGTGGGCGCGGTGGGATTCGACTTCGCGGAGGAGGTCGGCCACGACGTCGGGATGCTCTGCCGCCACGTTGTACTGTTCACCGGGATCATGCCCGAGATGGTACAGAAGCGGCGGATCGTGGGGCTCGAGCTTGCCCGGTCCGTAACCCGGCTGAGTGAGCAGATGCGCCTTGAACGCGCCTTTTCGGACCGCGAACAACCGGGTGCCGCGGTAGTAGAACATCACGTTTCGCGGGCTCGGGCCGGTTCCCCGCAAGGCAGGGGAGAGATCCGCGCCGTCCAAAGGACGGTCACCCGGCGGTTCCACACCGGCCAGCGCGGCGCACGTGGGGAGCAGGTCGAGCGTGGAGCCCATCTGGCGGACCACGCCCGGCCGGATCGTGCCGGGCCACCAGAAGATGGCCGGTTCGCGCATGCCCCCTTCCCACGTGCTCCCCTTGCCGTCGCGCAAGAGACCGGCCGATCCGCCCTGCACGCCGAACGTGAGCCAGGGGCCGTTGTCTGAAGTGAAAACGACGAGCGTGCGGCGATCGAGCTTCAGTTCGCGCAGCGTATCGAGCACGCGGCCCACGCTCCAGTCGAGTTCCTCGATCACGTCGCCGTACAGGCCGCGGGCGCTCTGACCGTCGAAATCATCGGAGGCAAACAGGGGCACGTGAGGCATGTTGTGGGCCAGGTAGAGGAAGAAGGGGCGCTCGCGGTGCGCGCGGATCAGGCGGACCGCCTCCTCGGTGTAACGCCTGGTGATCGTCTCCTGGTCGGCCGGTCGCTCGACGATCTCGGCGTCGCGCATGAGCGGTACGTTCCAGTAGGCCGATTTCGGCTGCTGGAAGGGGGCGTGCCCCTTCTCACCCGGCACCCGGTCCATGTCGTTTGAATAAGGGATGCCGAAGTAGGAGTCGAATCCCTGGGTGGTGGGGAGGTACTGAGCGAGATGGCCCAAATGCCATTTGCCGACGCATGCGGTGGCATACCCGGCCGACTTGAGCACCTCGGCGATCGTGATCTCTTCGGCGGGCAGACCGCCGGCCGAATCGGGGAACAACACCCGGCGGGTGTCGCTGCACATGCCGGAGCGGATCGGCAGCCGGCCGGTGAGAATCGCGGCACGGCTCGGCGTGCAGACGCATTCGGCGACGTAGAAATCGGTCCAGCGCTGTCCTTCGGCCGCCATGCGGTCGAGATTCGGCGTGCGGATAGTGGGGTGGCCATAGCAGGCCAGGTCGCCGTAGCCGAGGTCGTCGCAGAAGATGATGACGACATTGGGCTTTTGGGCGGGAAGCGATTGTTCCGCGGCGTTTAGCACTGGCGGAAGAGCTGCTTCCGTATTGTCGCCTTTCGTCTCGCCAAACGACGCTTCTTTCGCAGAGCGAAAGGCGACAGTTGTTGATTCGCCGGCGACTACCGGGTGGACTGCGGCGACAGCCGCGAGTGCGAAGAGCAGGCTGCAAGTCCAACGCAGGCGCGACATGGCGGATCTCCATGGCTCGAGGTCAGTGGATCGCAAACGGCCGGTCCCGCGCGGCCTATTTCGGCGGCGGCGCCGGTCCGCCGGGCGGAGCGGGCGCTGCGGCCCGCGGCGGACTGGCGGGACGCGGCGGAGCGGCGGGCGTCTGACGGGTGTTGGCGGCGCCAAGTGGACCGCCGGGCGGGGGCGAGGCCGGCGCCGGCGAGGCTGCGGCCGGGCGGGAGTCGGACGACGGGGGCTTCACCGGGCGCGCCGCAGGGGCAATCGGCTCACCATACGACGGCTCCGGCACGGTCTCGACAATCCGCTGGATCACCTGGTTGACATCCACGCCTTCGGCGTCGGCATTGAAGTTGGTGAAGATGCGGTGGCGCATCACGGGGAACGTGATGGCACGGACGTCTTCCGCCGTCACCGCAAAGCGGCCATGGAGTATGGCGCGGGCCTTCGCACCAAGGATAATGTTTTGCGCGGCGCGCGGGCCCGCGCCCCAGGCGAGCCAGTTCTTGACGAACTCGGGGCTGCCCGCTTCGCGCGGCCGGGTGGCGCGGACCAGGTCGACGGCGTAATCGACCATGTGCTGACTGGTAGGCACCTGGCGGACCAACTGCTGGATCCAAAGAATATCTCGACCTTGAAGTACCGGATTGATCTCTTTTTTGACCGTCTGGGTCGTCGCCAGGACGATCTCGCGCTCTTCTTCCCGGGTGGGATACTCGATGTTGATGGAGAGCATGAACCGGTCGAGCTGCGCTTCGGGGAGCGGGTAGGTGCCTTCCTGCTCGATGGGGTTCTGTGTGGCCATGACGAAGAACGGCGGCTCGAGCGGATAGGTCTTGCCCGCCGAGGTGACCTCGTATTCCTGCATCGCCTGCAACAGGGCTGCCTGCGTCTTGGGGGGCGTACGGTTGATTTCGTCGGCCAAGACAATGTTGGCGAAGATCGGCCCACGGACGAAGCGGAACTGTCGCTGCCCGGTGGCCTGATCCTGATCGATGATCTCGGTGCCGGTGATGTCGCTCGGCATCAGGTCCGGAGTAAACTGAATCCGCGAGAACTTCATGTGGAGGGCTTTGGAGAGCGTGGCGACCGTCAGCGTCTTCGCCAGCCCGGGAACGCCGATCGTCAGACAGTGGCCGCGGGCAAAGATGCAGATCAGCATCTGCTCGATCATTTCATCCTGCCCGATGATCACCTTGTGCACTTCGCCGACGAGCAGTTCGCGGGCCTGGGCCACACGACGGACGGCTTCCTCAGGCGTCATCTGGGGGGCGGCGGCGGAAGCACCGGGCGGGGTGGCCGTAGTCATGCTGGTTGCTCTCCTGTCGAGGTTGGCGGGGGGAGTGAACGAGTCCGGAGGCAGCGGAGCCGAGATCGACGGCATGGACCGCGGCGACGGGAGGTCGCTTTCCGAGCAAACGCCAATTGTTCCTTCCATCCAATGGAGTATCCATCTACATTAAATGAGAGCAGCATTCACTTCAATGGAGCCGCAAGGAATTCACGAGACGCAAAGCATGGACTGGAAGCGACTTGCTACCGTGGCTGCGATTTTGGCCGGGGCTTTTACGGCGACGGAGACGGAGGCGCAGTCCTTCCGCAGGGGGGGCACGGAGTTCAATGCGCTGCGTCCGGTCGTTCTGCCCGGCGACAGCCGTTTCGCGGTGGTGGTGGTCCAGTTCTTCCACCATGGGCAGATCGCGGCCGACGGGCGCAACGTGTTCGTGACCACGCGCGACGACAAGCTCGTCCCCAGCAGGGTCCTGCAACTCGGCCCAGGGGACTATTGCCGCCTTGCGTTTCAGCCCGCGGGGGGGCAGCGGGCCTACGAAATCTGCTATGGCGGGCCGCCGCCGCAAGACGAGATCCCGGGGTGGACCAGCCGCGACGGCCTGGTGCTGGAGGCGCGGCAGTACAAAGACTGCAATCTCAACAGCCTGGAGTCGGTCCGCGAGGCGTTCGAGTCGGCGGCGCCGATCGGCGCCGACTACGTGGAGAACGTGCACCACTCGCACAACCCGTTCGCCTTGAAGCCGGCGCCGTTTCTGAGCAAGTACTCCGGCTGGCTCGACGTGCCATCGGCCGGGACGTACGGTTTTCTAACATCGAGCCAGGACTGCAGTTTTTTGTTGATTGACGACAAGCTGGTGGTCGATGCGCCTGGCCGGCACGGCCCGGCGCGGCAGGCCGTACCCGGCTCGCGCAAGGACGTGACCCTTTCGGCCGGCGCGCACAAGTTTGAGTATTACCATGCCGCCAGTGGACCGGAGGCGGTGATGGTGGCTGCCTGGGAGCCCTCGCCCGCCGGGCCCACCCCTAAACCGACCGCGATCCCGGCGGAGAACTTTCGCGCTTCGCTGGTGGGGCGCGTCCAGGTGGGGACGGTTACGATGCGCAACGAGAAGCTGATGCCCGACTTCGCGGTGAACATCAGCGGCGACGTTCCTTTGCCGGAGAACGACGAAGCACTTATCGGCGTGAAGTTTATCGATCTCTCACCGGCGGCGCTGACGAGCAAGTCGAAAATGCTGTGGGATTTTGGCGACGGGCAGACGAGCGAGGAGCCGAACGCGTTCCACGTCTATCTCCGGCCCGGGCTGTTCACGGTGAAGCTGACTGTCAAGCGCGGCGGCCGCGACTGGGTAATGACGAACCGCGTGCACATCGACCGCCCGACGCTACTGCGGAGCGCCAAACCGGAGACGCTTGCCAAGCTCGACGATTACCTGCCGACCCTGGACACGTACGACGCCAGCAAGCTCGACCTTGCATCGCTTCGGCAACTCGTGCTGGCCTATCAATGGAAGGCCGAGTCGCTGATGGCCGCACCGGAGAATTCGGAGGGGGAAGAGGCAGGCGCGGCCGAAGAGAAGACGGACGCTCAGCGCAAGGCAGAGGCGAAAGCGCTGGAAGAGAAAGAGACGCTGGCGAAAGAGTACCTTCGCAAGGCAGTGGCAGCGGGGAAAGCGGCTTTTGCCGACGATGCGGCAACGACGAGCGGCGGCCGAGAACTGCTCGAGTTGGCCCGGCTGGTGGCGACGATGGCGCGCAACGAAATCGGCGACTCGCCGGGCGCCGCGCAGATCTGGCGCGGGGCGGGACGCCGCCTGCGGAGCGATGAGTTCGTTGCCGCCTGTGCGATCGAGGTGGGCGACATCGCGCTGAATGACGAGAACGATCCGAAGACCGCGAAGCTGATGCTCGACGCCGCCACGCAACGGATGGGGCAGACACAGACGGGTGAGTTGGCCAGCCGGCTCTACCGCGTGTGGGGCGACTACCATGCGGCGGCCGGCGACGGCAAGGCGGCGCGCAACTCCTATGCCAAAGCGGCGATCGCTCTGCCCCAGACTCGCGGCCATATTGAGGCCACGGCATGGCGCGGCGCTCGCAGCCGCTCCGCCGAGGAGTACGTCAAGACAGCGCAGTTCGATCGGGCAATCCAGGAGATTCGGGCGTGGGAGGCCGAGTTTCCCGAGGAGAAGATCGAAGGCTACCTGACGCTCCTCTATGCCCAGTATTGGGCAGGACTGGAAAAGCACGACCAGGCGATTGCGCTGGCCGAGCAATTGCAGACAGTCAATCCCGACTCGGCCTATCTCGATCAGGTCTTGATGCTGGCCGCCGAGAGCGAACTGAAACGCGGAAGGCCCGATCGCGCGATTGCCACACTCGAGTCATTGCTCAAGGATCAGCCGGGCAGTCCGCTCGTGCCGCAGATCCGCAAGCGGATTGCGGAGATCCATTCGTCAGGACAGAAAGGACCAAAGGGACGATGATTCGCACCTGTATGATGCTGGCGGGGATTTGCAGTTTCTGTTCGGGGGTTTATGGCGTGGAAATCATCGCTCATCGCGGGGCGTCGGCTCACGCGCCCGAGAACACGTTGGCCGCGGTCAATCTGGCCTGGCAAATCGGCGCCGATGCGGTGGAGGTCGACGTGTATCTTTCGGCCGACGGACACATCGTCGTCATGCACGACGACACGACGAAGCGAACCGGCGGACGCGACTGGAAGATCAATGAGCGGACCCTGGCCGAGTTGCGGACGCTGGACGTGGGAAGCTGGAAAGGCCCCGCCTGGGCCGGGGAGAAAATTCCGACGCTTGCCGAAGTACTCGCCACGATCCCGAACGGCAAACGGCTGTTTATCGAGATCAAGTGCGGCCCGGAAATCGCCGAACCGCTTGCCCAGGTCCTCGCCGAAGCAGGCCGACCGGCTGCGGAGACGGTGGTGATCGCCTTCAAGCTGCCCGTGGCCGAGGCGGTGAAACGGCGATTGCCCGGTATGCGAGTCTACTGGCTGTACTCGACCAGTCCGAAGAAAGACAAGGAAACCGGCCGCCTGGTCGATCATCCCGAGGAACTGCTTGAAGTCTGCCGCCGTGCCGGCCTCGACGGGCTTGATCTCGGCTACCAAAGCCAGTTAACACCCGAATTCGCCGCGAAAATGCGCAACCTGGGATTGGGGCTCTATGTCTGGACCGTCAACAAGCCCGATGTCGCCCAGCGGCTCCATGCACTGGGTGTAGATGGAATCACCACGGACGATCCGCGGTTGATTCGAGAGCACCTGGAGGTGGGCCAATAGCGGCGGACCGTCAAGAAACGAACACGCCCTCCGCGGCGCGGAGGACGTGTGGGTTATCGAGGCACTGCCTGCTGGCCAGTCGGACGTGAACCGTTACCGGTTGCCGCCGGTCGAACCACTCGTACCGCTTGAGCTGCCGCTGCTCGAGCTGCCGGAATTGCCCCCGGCGTTTCCCGAGCTGCGGGTCTCGCTGGACCGGTTGCCTTCGCCTGCCGATCCGCGCGCGGAGTCCGGCTGGTTTCCGGACTGGTTCGGGCTTCGGGAGGCATCATTCGTGGAGTCGGTCGCCGATCCGCCCGGCGACGTCGACGAGCTTCCGGTCGATTTGCGGGCCCCGTCGGTCGTCGGCGTATCGACATTGCTGCCGGCGCGAGCGGTGCGAGTCTGCTGCGTCTGCAATTGCTCGACGATTTGCAGGGCCTGGTTGAGGTGCTGTTCCGTGCTTTGGATTCCCTGGTTGACGAGTTGCTGCAACTGCGGCGACGCGTGCTGCTGGACCGCCTGCAACATGGCCAGCATATGATTGTGCAGCACGAGCTGCTCGCCCATGAAGGCCATGTCGAACTCGGCTCCCTGATGCTTTGAAAGCATCTCCTGCGAGAGTTGGACCTTACGTCGCCCGGCATCGGCGTGAATCGCCATCAACCCGCGATACTGCCCGGTTACTGCCGACTGGGCTGCATCGGAATCGGCAGCCTGCCGCCCCACGGCAGCACCAGCGGCCTGAGATGATCCGGCAGCCTGGGAGGCTCCAGCGGCTTGAGCCGCACCGCTCGCCTGGGCGGCGCCGGGGGCGGATTGGCGTTGTCCCTGCTGCCCGCCGAGGCTGATCTGTTGCAGTTGCTCAATGAACTGGGCGTGGTCGCGAACCATCATCTCGGCGAATTGTTTAACGCGGTCGTTCTGCGTGCGCTGTTGGGCGAATTGGTTCAGCGCCACCTCTCCGGCGTTGTCGATGATCAGGAGGCTGGCGATCTGCCGATCGTTGACGCCCCCGCGCCCGGTCTGGGCCTGCCGCGCGCCGCCCTGAGGGGCAGCCGACGACGCATCCTGCCCCGCACGCTGTCCCGCGCGGGCGGATGATGAGCGTTGGGTGGTGGATTCGTCGCTCGTCGCAGACTGCGTAGCACTTGCGGCCGGCTGGGCAGCTTCGCGACTGGTGGATTGTGCTTGGGCATTGGCGGTTGCCGCCAGAACGCTCAGTGTCAACGCGACGGCAACAGCCAACGCGACTCGGTGAATTCGATGTGTCATGGATTGATCTCTATGGGTTTGATTCGTGCGACCTGGTACTTCTGATATGTGGAGAAGCCGGCAATCCGTTTCCCTTCGACCGATCTTCCTTTATCCGTGAGGAGGTGTGTGTCCGTGAGGAGGCGAGGGATCTGAAAGCACAAGGTTCGCAGCGGACGCTTGACTGGCTGCTGGCACCCGGCTCGCCTGGCGTTACTGCTGTCGAGACATTCCGCCAGAGAGCCCCTGGAACCTGGGCCGATCTTGTGCGACAGGGGGATGAGCATGTTCCGTACCGCGAGATCAGCGCGAAGATTAGCCAGTGTGGTGGAATATTGATTGATGCCAAAGAAGCCCATCGTTGAAGCGGAAGACTGCCCGTAGGGCTAGTAAGCCGATCGTGACAGGTCGTTTTCGATCTCTTTCGACTGGCGACAGTCTGGCTGGCGATGGGTGTCATTCAGGCGGAGAGGAAACCGCTCGATCAAGTCGCGTCCCCGCATGCTGGGGGGCATCAAGAACTTCCATTTCGCGCAGGTGCGGTTATACTGAAGCGTAGAACGGTCGCCGCATCGTGACGCGGCGATCGCACACTTCTCTCGCGGAGGCGGTCACAAGCATCCAGTCTTAGCCACTCGTCCGATCGCCCGACGCCTGTTCCTTTCGCACTGGGAGGGCGCGTCATGAAAGACCTGACTCGCGAAGAACCGCGGATTGCAGCCGCGGCGGAGAAGCAGATGCAGGCCTGGGCATTCGCCCAGGAGATCGCTGAGCGGTCGCTCCGGATCGATCAGGAGCATCCCACCCCGGCCAAACTTGGCGACTATATCGCCATTTCGCGCGAGGCCGGCGCCAATGCGGAGGAGGTTGCCGAGATCGTCGGTGATCGGCTCGGCTGGGAGGTGCTCGACAAGGGACTCGTTGAACGAATCGCGCAGCGTTATCGCCTCGACGCGGACATGCTGGCCCTCGTTGACGAAACGGAGTCGAACTGGGCGCACGACATTCTTGGAGTATGGCTCGACTCACGAGTGGTCCCGCACGAGAAGTACGTCGTGCTTCTGGGTCGGCTCGTTACGGCGGCGGCGCGGCGCGGCAACGTAGTGTTCGTCGGCCGCGGAGCGCAGTTTTTCCTGCCGGCGGAGCGGGGATTGTCAGTCCGCATCGTCGCTCCGCAGCGATACCGCGTGGAACACATCATGCAACTCTCGGGGCTGGACGCGGCCAAGGCCCGGCAGTTGGCCGACGCGATCGATCGGGGGCGGGCCGAATTTGTGCAGAAGTTCTTCCACCACGACGTGGCCGATCCGCACTTCTACCACATGGTGCTCAACGTCGAGCGGCTGGGCACCGAGGGGACAGCCGAGCAGATCATCGCTGCCTGTCGGCGGATGATGGACTGAGGCCTGAAGGGAAGCAGCCTTGGTGCGGCCGTCACGGCGGCATTTCGGGCAGGCGGGCCGCCTGCACCACAAGCAGGTCGCGCTTTATGCTAGCTTCTCAGCCGCGTCGCGCCGAGAAGGCGATGCCCTCGATCTCGACCAGCAACTCCGGACGGCAGACATCGGCCACCGCATAGATCGTGGGCAGTTCACCCAGACGGGCTTCGCAGACCGCCCGTGTCTTGGCGTAGTCTTCCTGCCGCTTGATATAGACGCGGACGCCCGCCAGATCGTCGAGCGAGGCGCCCAGGCCGGGCATGCCATGGCGGGCGAGGTTGTGCTCGGCGATCAGAGCTTCGATGTTGTCGAGCGTCTGGTGCGTCTGCGCCTCGGCGTCGTCGCAGTGCCGGCTCTCGGCGTCGGTGATGCTTGCCGTGCCGGAAATGAAGATCGTGGCGTATGAGCCGCATGAAAGAGCCATCGCGCGCGAGAATTTCGGGCTCTTGGGGCTGTAGTGGTTCGCGTAGTCGAAGGCCGGCGTCTGGTGCGGGTTTTCCAGCGGAACGACGAGGATGTCGTCGCGGCCGGTCGCGAAGGCGATGCAACTCATCACCACGTCGCGGTTGTCGGTGCCGATGCCGGTGCTCGCCGGGTAGACGGGGCCAGTGAAGCCGTCCGGAGTTCGAGCGGGGGCGAAGCGGAGCTTCTGGAAGAAATCGGTCCGCGCCCGGTTGAGTTCCTTATAGCGCTGGGTGTCGCCTTCGGGGCCGACGATGTCGCCGAGATAAAGCCAGGTCCGGATCACCTGGTTGAAGTGGATGCCAACCGATGCCAGACGCTGGCACATCGAGCCAAACGCATTGAGCGAGCGGTCGTACACGCCCATGGCGCTCGTCTGCGGGGCAATCTGGCCGCAGTGTACCCAAGCGATGTCGTTGTGTCGCGTGACAACGAGTTGGTCATCGTACCGCTCGATCGCGACGTCGCCTCGACGCTGGCCGACGCCCAGGGCCTCGATGGACAACAGCTTGCCGCAACAGGGATGCTGCGGCACGTAGGTCGTGGCGGGCAGATGGTCGCCATAGAAGTCGCGCATGATCTGCCGGCAGGTTTCGACCTGGCTGTGGTCGCTGAGGAAGACGTCCTGCTTGACGATGGCTCCCCGCGGACCTTCCTCCTCGATAACCTCGCGGATCGTTTGGAGGGCGTCGTAAGCCTGTTCCTCGGTGGATTGTCCGCGTCGTGGAACCGCCGCCGCGAAGACATGCCGCACATCCTGCAATTCGACAACCGAATAGCCTATGCCGGCATGAGACTGTTTTCTCATCATGCGACGTACCTTGGTGGTCGGGCGGGGTCGAACGGATGATCCTAGGCGATCGCTCGTTCGAGTGACCATGGCTGGACGTCCCAATGATAAGCGGCCGACTGGGGTTCCGTCAACGTGCTAGATCAATCTTTCATCACGCTTGCGGTTGGGGGGGTGGCTGGCCATAATGTCCACCGCTGCCTCCAACCGCGGTTCAGTCTAGTCGGAAACGCCAAGCGGGGAAACAATTTGGCGCTACTGGATGCAGGTTCGGCAAGCCGTCTCAAGTGGCGGCTGGGTACGATCGCCGCTTCCGCTTCGAGGAGATACAAAATGTTCGTCCGCTTCAGGTTATTCGCTGGCCGAGTGGGAATCTTGGCCGCAGCGTGCCTGTTCGGGTCGGGGGTTGCCGAGGGCCGAACTTCCGTCACCGCTCCGCAAGGAACGCTGGCGTGGGTTCGATTCGACAAGGCTGACGAGAGATACCTCGACGTGCCGTATTACTGGCTGGGCCGGGTGGAAGTCACCGTAACCCTCGACGTGAAACCGGAGGCGGACCATGTAGTGGAAGTCCGCTGGGGGGCCAAGAAAGACACTCGCGAAGCGGTGGCGGAGATCAATGGGCGCCAAGTGAGACTCAGCCATGGCGGCTATGACGGCTTCGAATGGCTTGCCATTCCGCTTCCGGAAAAGCTGGCCGGCGATCGGTATCAGATCGCGTTTCGTCCGGGCGCCGGCAAGCCAGCTTTCATCGCCGAGATCCGCCTGCGAGCGAAGGATGCGGAAACGGCGACTGCCGCGGAGACCGCGGACGAGCCAGCCTACCGGGGCGGCTTTGCCATCGGGCCGATCGCTCCTGCCGAGGCTTTTCCCGAGATGCGGGTGCTTTGGGACCGCGAGCCGGAGGCGCGCTTCACGACCACAACCGACGCGAAAACCGAAGCCATCTTCCGCCAGGCCGAACGAAACGGCCGGAGGGCGGCCGAGCAGTTCTTTCGCTGCCGCAAATTCGTCAACGGCTGGCTGAAACAGGCCGACCCGACAACCGGCCTGATCCCGCGCAATTTGACGAACAGCCGGGATATCTGGAACGCGAAAGACTCGGCGGCCGACAATTATCCCTACATGGTTCTTACGGCAGCCATCACCGATCGAGAACTGTTCGAGGGACGGATGCTGGAGATGCTTCGGACTGAAACGCGACTGACCAGCCGCGTCGGCGCGATTCCCGATACGTGGTCGTTCAGCCGGCAGGCATTCGAGGATTCCCAGCCCAACCTCGACGAGATCATCTTCGGCGGATCGGAGTACATCAAAGATGGCTTGCTTCCGTTGACGGAGTGGTTAGGACCCAGCCCGTGGTCGGAACGGATGATCGCCATCGCCGACGACATCTGGAAACACGCGCCCGTGGAGACGCCATGGGGCAAGATTCCGACCCTGAACGTGGAGGTGAACGGCGACCTGCTGCAGGCCATGTCGCGACTCTACTGGATGACGGGCAACAGGAAATACCTGGAGTACGGCGAGCGCTTGGCGGATTATTATCTGCTGGGCGACAACCATCCGACGCGAGATTTCAACTCGCTGCGACTGCGCGATCACGGGTGCGAGATCGTTTCGGGGCTCTCCGAACTCTACGCGACGGTGCACTTTGCCCACCCGGAGAAGAAACAGGTGTACCGGGAGCCGATGCACGCGATCCTGGACCGCATTCTGGAAGTCGGCCGGAACGAGCACGGGATGCTCTACAACGCCTTCAACCCCAAGACGGGTGAACACGACCCGGGCATCTGCGACACCTGGGGATACAACTACAACGCAGTCTACACCGTCTTCCTCCTCGACGAACGGCAGGAATACCGCCAGGCGGTTCGCGAGGTTCTGGGCAACCTCCACGAGCACTTGACCAATTACCATTGGGGCTCAGCCGACGAATACGCCGACTCGATAGAAGGGGCCATTAACCTCTACAACCGGGAACCGGTTGCCTCGGCTGCGGATTGGATCGACAGCGAGATCGGCGACATGTGGAGGGTGCAGCAACCCGACGGCATCGTGGAAGGCTGGCACGGCGACGGTAATTCCGCCCGCACGGCGATCATGTATGCTCTATGGAAGACGCAAGGGCTGACGGTTCGGCCCTGGCGAGCCGACGTTCGGTTTGGCGCCGTGCAGTCCGGCGGGAAGCTCTACGTCAGCCTTCTGGCCGATGAGCCGTGGAGCGGGTGGCTGTTGTTCGACCGGCCGAGACACCGGGTGGCGATGCACTTTCCCATCGACTACCCACGGATCAACCAGTTTCCCGAGTGGTTCACCGCCGAAGCTGGCCGTTGTTACCAAGTGGTGCGCGCGAGCGACGATGAGGCGGCCGTACGCGACGGAGAAGAACTGGTAGCGGGGCTCGACGTGGATCTCAAGCCGGGCGAGGAGACCCGCCTGGTGATTACGCCACAGCGTGAGGGATCTCGGCGTTGAAGCAGCATGGTCAAACAGAATCGGGGACCTCGATCGAGGTCCCCGATGCATGCATCCTGGAACAGACGCTACTCCGGCCGATGCCGGCCAGGTTACTCCCGTACAGGCGCGAATCAGTACCAGCCAAACTGTAGCGGTCCGATGCGCACCCCGGCCCGTGGGGCTTGGTAATAGTAGCTCTGGTACGGATAGCTGTAGTAGCTGCCGTAGTTCGGCGTATAGCTGCGGTAATACGGCGTGCCCCAATAGCCGCTGCCGTAACTGTACGGCTGGCTGCCCCCCCAGTAATAGCTCTGGTAGGGAGCCGGGTAGTAGGTATATCCGTCGCCGTAGGTCCAGTACTGGGCTTTGGCGACTTGTGGCGCTGCGAAGAACAATACTGCCACGACAGCCAAAAGCGCTAGACTACGCACCACGCGAACCATGGGTTCCTCCTTCTGTCGTGCCCGGGACCCCTGACGCACGCTCGCCGGGCGTTCACACGCTACGGGTTATTGCCCGAAGCACCGCGCTCCGGGCATTGCCTCTTCGTTTCAGCGATCGGTCGGGGCGTCCTGCACTTCGGCGCCGCCGCGAAGTTGTTGTACCTCCTTGCGCAACTCGCGGACCTCTTCCAGCAAATCCTCGGTAAGCTGCTCGAGGCGCTGCTGGTGTTCATCCATCCGCTGCTGATGCTCGCGCATCATATCGCCGCCGAAGAACGGGCCTTGTTCACCATCCGGCGCAAAGGTCGGCGGCATTCCCCGGAATTCCTGGCCGAAGCCGCGGAACTGCTGCCCCAGGGCCTGCTGGCGATCGCCGAGCCGAACGGTCACGTTGCGCTGGCCGCCGTCAGCACTGGCGATGTTCAATTTGACCCGTTCACCGGGTTTCATCTGGCCGAACCGCGCGACAGCCTCTTCCACCGAGGTGACTTCGTTCTCGCCGATTTTCAGGATGCGGTCTCCGGGGCGCAAGCCCGCGCGCTCGGCCGGCCCGTCCGGGAAGATCTGGGTGATCTCGGCACCCTCGTCCTCGCCGTCCTGAAGCATCACGCCAAGCCAGCCGCTGGGAGGCGCAGCCTGGCGACCGGCTCGCGGGCGTAATGACCGCTGGCCGGCCGATTCGCCGGGCGCATCCCTTGTGGCCTCCGGATCCGGGGTGGCCTCCATGAGTTCGTCTTGCTCGGCCGCAATCGACGGGGCTTCGTCCTGTTGAGCAGCGAGATCGGAACGGGCTGCCAGCGTCGCCCGGAGCGTGTGCTCCTGCCCATCTCGCGATACACGAATCTGGATCTCGTCGCCGACCTTGTGCTTGCTGACCAGCGCGCTGAGTTCCGCCGGAGATTTAACCTGCTGGTCGCCGATCGTCAGGATCCGGTCCTCGGCCTGGATTCCCGCTCGGTCGGCGGGGCTGCCGGCCTGAACATCCATCACGACCGCACCGTCTTGCTCTGAGTCGCCGGCCACGGCGATGCCCAAGGCAGGTTGCCCGCTCGACGTGTCCTGCGCGTCCTGAGCGGGTACGCTTTGCTCGGCTTTGTCCTCAGCAGCGGGTGGGCTTTGCTCGGCCGCGTTCTCTTGCGCCGAGAGGGCGCCGCCCGCCAGTAGGGCGACCGTTGTCAACAGCGCCAGCATGGGGATCCCGGCGTGTGTCACGGATCTTCGCCTCATGATTCGCTCCTCCTCAAAACGGGTGTCGTGAAAATCTCGCCCCGAATAGCCGTCGTTCCATGGGCCGCACGCGCTGCACGGAACCTGCCCTTCATACTGTGGATTCCCGCACCTTAGGCGTGGCGTCCTCGATATAGGCAAGCAGGTCCTCCCTCGCCCCCTGCAGCTGGACCTCCAGCCGTTTCTTGCGATCACGCAGCTCGTCGACGCTTGCACAGGACGAGAACCGAGACAGAGCGACCTGCAGTTCATCTCCGGACTGGTAGACCGTGAAGTACTCGTCGGCGCTGACATGGAAGTCCAGCACTTTGCACGCTGGACCGGCCCATTGTCGAGCAACTGCGGTGCCAAGGAGACCGGCGAAGCCGTGCGGCAGGAAGCGGCGCAGAAAAAATCCCCGCTCGGCGGCCCGAGCGGGGATTGCAGTTCAGGCCGCTCAAGCTCGTCCACCACGGCTTGAGTGACGGTCGCGGCAGCTCGACAGCCAAGTTCACTTCTGCTGCGCCACGCAGGTGGTCAGCATCGCGCCGGCGACGCCATAGGCCACCGGAAGCATTCCCAAAAACGCCAGAGACCACCACGAGTACGGTTCAGCGAGGCCGGGCAAGGCAGCGGCAGTGGCCGCAGCATCCACAACCAGACCGCCGTAGAGGACCATTCTTGCCATGAGTCTTCCTCCGTGTCAGCGCATTTCCGAATTCGCTCAGTATTATGGCGATCCCGCGTCGGCAACCGCGCCTTTCGATCGTCGCCGCCCACTGGCGATTGCAAAACGCGTGCCGCATACCGCGGCGGCGCTCGAATGTGCACGGTCCGAGTAGAAGTCTCGCCGCTGGCGGCGACGGACAGCTTGCTTCGCCGTCGCTTCTCGACAGTCTGACCGCGATGCCGCGACAGACTGGCGCAAAGTGCGGAGCCCGCCAGCGCAGGAATTGTAGATCTCCCGCCCCCGGAGCAAAGCCCGTATGGTTTCCGAGTCGAATCGTCTATCTCGTAGAAGGCGCTCGCCAGTCACGAAGCGCTTCAAGAACCCCGGCGATGTCCGCCGGAATCGGCGCCACGATCTCCAGCGCCTCGCCGCTGGCCGGATGGATGAAGCGCAGTCGCCGCGCGTGCAGCGCCTGGCGTTCGAGGAGAACCGTGTCGTCCCCGGGAGCACGGCAGATCTCGCCGCGAGTGATCCGCGACCGCCCACCATACTGGCGGTCGCAGAGAATGGGGCAGCCGATATGATCGAGATGCACTCGGATCTGGTGTGTTCGTCCGGTCTTTGGCGCCGCCCGGATCGAGGCAAAGCCGTCGAACCGCTCGACGACTTCGTAGAACGTCTCCGCCGCTCGGCTGTCGTCGGCCCCTTCGAGGATCGCCATCTTCTCGCGATGCTGGGGGTGCATGCCGATCGACTTGACGATGACGTCGCGGTCGCGAAGGGGTGTACCGGCGACGATGGCGAAGTATTCCTTCTCGATAGTACGGCTCTGGAACTGCTCGCTGAGCTTGCCGTGAGCAATGTCGTTCTTGGCGACCAGGATTGCCCCGCTGGTATCGCGGTCGAGTCGATGGACAATTCCCGGCCGCAGCGGTCCGCCCGTCTGGCTCAATTGGCCGCCGAAGCAATGCTGGAGCGCACTGGCGAGGGTTCCCGACCAGTGGCCGCGCGCCGGGTGCACCACCATGCCGGGCGGCTTGTTAATCACCGCCAGCCACTCGTCGTCATAGAGGATGTCCAGCGGGATCGCTTCGGGCTGGGGAGCGGAACGTGGGATTTCCGGCAGCACGACGCGGACTCGCTGGCCCGGCTTCAGTCGATAGCTCGGTTTGCCCCCCTGGTCGTCGATCTGGGAACCGCCCGCGGTAATGATGCGGCGGATATGAACCCGGCTGTAATCCGGCAAGTAGTGGGCCAGGAACACGTCAAGGCGCCAGCCCGACTGCGATGACTGGACGACAAACTCGCGCGGCTGGTCGGAGAGTGGCTCCATGGAACAGGGCCGAAAGCGCGGCCGGCAGGCCACACGTGTTGACGGGTAGCAGGGACGAAACCGTTCAGCCGGTGCGGCGTCTGGGTTGTGCTACGGCTGCGGGGCTTCCTCGCTAGGGGTCGCAGTCTCCGCCGGAGCCTCGCCTTGCGGTGGCGTCTCGGCTGGTTCAGCCGCTGGCGGCGCATCCACCTCGGCAGGAGCTCCATTCTCCCCCGGCGCCTCGGTCATCGCAGCCGCATCGCCTTCGGCAGGGGCGGGGCTTTCCGCGGGCTGAGGGCCCTCAAGGGCCGGCTCGGCGGGCTCGGCAGAAGGCGGAGTACCGCCCTCGGGCTGCGACGATGCCTCGGGAGCGGCTTCGGCTGTACCGGGCTCGACCGGAGCCGTGTCCTGGTCGGCCGGCGAAGGGGGTGGCGGTGATGGCGGAGGAGTAAGGCTGCTCGAAGGAGCCGGTTCGCTCAGCGCACCAGGATCGAAAATCGGCCGCTCGCCGGTGGCTCCCCTCTGCCCCGGCGGTTCGTACTTGGCAAACGCGTCGTAGAACTCCTTCGTCTCGTCGCGTTCGAGCGCCTTCAGACGCTGGCGGGCCATGTGGGCGTAAACGCTGTTGGGCCACTCGTCGACCAGCTTTTTGTATTGTTCGATCGCCGACTCGAGCTCACCCTGCGATTGCCGCGTGCCGGCCATCGCTTCGTAGCTCTGCCCCAAACCATAGGTTGCGCGCTGGCGGAGTTCCGAGTTTCTGGTCTGATCGAGAACGGTCAGGTAGCCGTCGCGTGCCTCCTGGAGGTGCTGGTTGGCCAGGGCCTTGTTCTGGAACAATTCTTGACAGCCGGTCTCCAGATTCATATCGGCGGCCACGGTTTGCGACCAATGGGCGGCAGGGCTCCCCGCGTATCGCTCCGCCACATCCTGCAAATCCGAGGGCTTGCCGGACGTTCGCGCATCGAAGAACGCGGTCCAGCCGGCGGCCTTGTCGGCGGCCGACTGCTTGGACCACCACGACCAGGCGAAGAAGGCGACGAGCGCCAGCACGAGCACCCCAATGATCGCATTGGCATACGGCTTTATCGTCTCCGACGAGTCCTTGAGCCAATCGAGCAGCAGGTTGTGCTGCAGTTCGTGCCGACGTTCGCTTTTCATTGCCTTGATCCTGGCGACCGACTTGCCGTAACCGTTGTCCTGCCTCCCTCTGAGGGGCGGACGATGGCTGTAAACCGTGAAGTATAAAGGCCCTTGCGGCGCAACGTCAAGGGATCACGGAATGCCTGGCCGCGCTGCCTATCCTAGGGGGTGGCGGGCGGTGCCGCGCCCGTCACGGCGTGCCGGTCAGTTCCGGAAGTGGCGAGCAGAGCAACTTAATGGGGACTCGGTGTGGCGACGGCGGGAGTCGCCGCGGCGCGGATCACGCCGTCCTCCATTTCATACGCGGTATCAAAGACATCCAACGCCCGGTGATCATGGGTTACCACGATCACGCCGGTTCCGTGCTCGTGGGCCACGCGGCGGAACAGTTCCATCACCTGGCGGCCGCGGTGGCTGTCCAGCGCGGCGGTGGGCTCATCGGCAAGCATCACGCTGGGCTGATTGGCCAGGGCACGGGCGACGGCTACCCGTTGTTGCTGGCCGCCGGACAGCATGCTGGGGCGATAATCGGCGCGATCTCCCACGCCGAGGGCGTCGAGCAGTTCCAGGGCGCGCCTGCGGGCGGGCCGCGATGGCATGCCGTTGAGCTCCATCGCGATTCGGACATTCTCCTGTGCCGACAGGAAGGGAATGAGGTTCGATTTCTGAAAGACGTAACCGATGTGCCTGCGCCGGAAGGACCGTAGGTTGGTCATCGCCCGGGAACCATCCATCACCAGTCTTCCGCCGATGAGGATCTGCCCGGCGGTCGGCGGATTGATGAGCCCCACCGCGGTGAGAAACGTCGACTTGCCGGCGCCGCTCGGTCCCAACAGCGCCGCGACCTCGCCGCGGCGAACCGTCAGCGACGCGTCGCGCATGGCAACGACCTCGGTGTTGCCGCTGCCGTACACCTTGGTGAGTTGCCTGGTCTCGATTGCCACATCGCCGTTCATCGGCACATTACCCCATCAGCGCTTCGTTGGGCTGTACTCGCATCGCGCGCCAGATGCCCAGGAAGCTGGAGAGCACGGAGATTGCCAGCACGATGACCGCCAATTGCAGCAGGTCCTGATCGGTGAGCACGACACGGCGAGGGAAACGCGGGAACAGCCTCTGCCCGACGACATAGGCGATCCCGTATCCGAGAGCGCCCAGCGCGATGGCTTGCTGCAGGATCAGGGCTAGAATTGTCCGATTCGGGGCGCCGATGAGCTTCAGCAAGGCGATCGAGTGCAGTTTGTCGAGCGTCAGCGTATAGAGGATCAGCGCCATAATGATGGCGGCGATGACGGTCAGCAAAGCACGAAACATGCCCAATTGCCTGCGAGCCTTGTCGACCATGCCCTGGACGAGCAGGTCTTTCTGTCCCTCCTTGGTGAAGACGCCGACGTCGCCCCAGGAGGAAATCACGGCAGCGACCCGGGCGACATCCGCCCCGGGAGCGATGCGAACGACTACGGCGCTCAGCTCACGCGATGGTACCGCGGGAAGCTCCCCTGCCGGACGGTTGAGTTGCTCGGTGAGCGCGGGTTGTTTGATGAAGACTTCGTGGGTCTGGCCGCGACGTTCCCTCGCGGCGCGCTCGAGGCGAATCGCTTCGCCCGCCATGTCGAACTGGATCGATTGCGAATCCCACACGGTGGCGAAAGCCATTCCGTCGCCGCCCGAACTTACCATGCCACTGGTAACTCCCACGACCGTGTACGTCTCTTTGCCCAGCTTGATCCGCTCGTGGAGGTGGAGTCCCAAGCTCTTGTCGGCGACGATCTCAAAGTGGTTCTGACGCAAGGGCCTTCCCGCAATCAGCGGCAGCCACTCTCCCTTGTCCAGCGGCCAACTCAAGCCGAGAACCGCCATCCGCAGTGGCTTCCCGTTGTGCTGCCGTTGAACCGTGTGGAACACGAACTCCCGTGCCGATTCCACGCCGGGAACGGCCAACGCGCGGTAGACGAGCGACTTTGGCACACGCGACACCTCCGCAAACGGCCCCCGAGTATCGCGCTGAACCACCCATACGTCGGCCCCGATCCGCTCGATCAACAGCGTTGCGTCTTCGATCAGACCGCGGTAGATGCCCCCCATGCCCATTACGATCATCAGCAGCATGCCAATGCCCAGCGTGGTCAAGGCAAAACGGCCGAGGTTGTGCTGAATGTCCTTCCACGCGAGGTTCATGGCGCGGCCACCCTCCGGCCATCGGGAAGAGTCTGACCGCCGGCGGCGGTGAGCGCGACATCGCCGGGGCGAAGCCCTTCGACGACCTCCACGTTCTCGCGGGCCTCGAGGCCGAGCCGCACCGGCTGCCACTGCGCCCGATTCCCTTCCTTGCGAAAGACGCCCGCTTCCGCTCCTTGCCACACGATGAATCGGGCAGGCAGGACCGCGACGGAGCTCTTTCGATCGACCTCGACATACACTTCCGCCCGCTGGCCGATGGCCCAGTTTTGGGGAAGCGACAGGACACGGACATCGACCACGAACTCGCGCGTCTCCCGGTCAGCCTCGCGGCCTAATCGAGAAACCTGGCCTTCAAAACTCCGCTTCGGCTCGGACCGGAACACGACGCGGGCGGGTTGCCCGACACGCAGCCGGGCCATCTCTGTCTCATCGACCCAAGCAGATACCCAGATCTCGTCCAGCGACACGAGGGCCAGGGTCGGACTGCCCGGAACGACAATATCGCCCGGATCGCGATATCGCTTGATGATCAAACCGTCGAACGGTGCATTGACCTGCGCATCGGCAAGAAGCGCCTGGCGGTACGCCAGGTTTCTCTCCGCAGCGATCAGTTGCTTTCCTCCCTCGACGAGTGCCGCCTCGGCGCGGGCCAGACCGGCCTCGGCGATCCGGAAAGCCTCCGTCGCCTTCTCGCTTTCCTGTTCCGACATGGCGTTGGAGGAAACGAGCCGCCGCGAGCGCTCGTGGTCGCGCCGCGCCTGCTCCAGGACCACCGCCGTCTGTTCCCGATCGGCCTTGAGACGGGTGATCGCCGCCTCGGCCGAGGCGATGTTCGCCTGGGCGATCTCTACTTGTTGAGCCAGGTCGGAGTCATCCAGCGTGAAGAGGGGCTGGCCCGCTTTGACCTCGTCCCCCTGGTCGACGAGCAGTCTCTCGATGCGTCCGGCAATCTCCGGGCTGATCGTCGATTTGACCCGCGCCTCCAGTGTGCCGGTGCCCATCACCTCGGCGACAATCTCGCCCAACTCCACCCGGTGCTCGGTGACCGGCATGGGGGAGAATTTCAGCCAGTAGGCAAAGCCGGCCACCAAGGCGACGGCTGCCAAGAGCTTTGCAGCCCGCCATATCCATCGTGTTAAGTTAGACAAGCGACCACTCTCCTCCAGTCCTCCGAGTTCGTTCCGGACTGAGTCTCAGATGATTCCGCCTGTCGTTGGGTTACAAGGCGCGGGTTCGGGCGGGCGGTATTCTCCTCACTCCCTTAAAAGGCGGCAGGCAGGCTGAGAGGGCCGTTCACAACTGATCTGTTGATCGTGGTCTGTGTTAGTCGTGATCGTGGCCGGCATGCTCGTCCGTATCGGCACCATGGTCATGACCATCACCTTCAAAATGCTCTCCCGCCGGCGTCGTGGGGGAATCTGCGGCGGGCTGATTCGACTCGCATCCGACTGCCACCAGACTGAGGGTCAGGAGAGCAGCCGCGGTGGGGCGGAGGACGCATTTCATAATCGGACTACCTTTCGTGATTTCCTGTTGGTCAAAGGTCGAGGGTCGGTCTGATGCAGACTTACTGGCGGCCGGGGCTCGCCTCCACTCGCCCGGTGCAACATTTTCCCGCCCCGGTCAAGAGGCCTGCTCTGCACGGACCAGTTCGCGTTGGCCCAAGACCAACACGGCCAGAGCCAGGAGGGCGACCGCAAAGGTCAGCAGCGCGGCGATATGTTGCCAGGCCGGCGCGGCGCTGAACAACAGTCGCTCGTCGAAGTGGATATGGGACGGCAGACTATCCCATCCCTTGGCTTTGAGCCCCAGCGCCCGGAGGTGGTACTGCACGGTGATCTGGTGAACGTTGGCCGGCAGCCAGGTAAGGACGAATTCAGAAAGGAAGGTATAGCCCACGGCTGCGACCATCGCCCGGCGGAGGAAGATCACACCCAACAGCGCATAAAGCGATCCGTATGCCAGGCAAGCGAGCACCGTCAGGCCGGCAAGTACGAACCAGTCGCGGAAAGCGTCTTCCTCCGGACGAATGTATGCGATCGCCGCCGTCAGCGCAACGAAGTCGACGATCAGGGTCCAGGCGACCGCAGCCAAGTACTTGCCGACGACGGCCCCCGTCTTTCCGGCCGGGCGCATCGCCAGATAAATCCAGGTTTGACCCTCCAGCTCGGCGTGGACGATCGGCGTGACCCACAGCAGAAGCGACAGGATGGTCACGATCTGCGGCACCAAGGCAAACAACGCCACCGCCGCGAAGCCCTCCCGTTCCAGGTGCGCCTCCTGCCCCTGGACAAGGATCACAATCACCAGCGGAAACAACGCCAGCGCGGCGCCGAATATCAGCCGCGGCGCACTGAGCGAACGGCTCCACTCGAAGCGAAAGACGGCCCAGATCGCGCGCAGGCTGATCACAGCATGCCCCTCCGAATCCGCACCAGCGAGCTGAAAAGAGATTGCAGCGAGTCGTCGGCCGATCGCAATTCGTAGATCTCGATGCCGCTGGAGTCGAGCCACTCGGCCATCCGGCCGTAGAGCATCGCGGGACTTCGCGTCGAGATCACCAGCGAGTGGGGTTCGTCACCGAGCCGCACCGACTCCACGGCGCCCTGCCCAATCAATCTTTGGGCAAGTTGCCGGGGATTGTTGGTCCGGATGCGGATCTCGCTGGACAAATCGGCCAGCACCTCCTGCATCTCGTCGGCCGAGCCGACTGCCAGCAGCCGGCTGCCATAGATCAGCAGGAACGAATGGGTGATCGCCTCAACCTCGTAGAGGATATGGCTGGCCAGTAGCACGCTCCGCCCCAAATGCACCCATTCGCGGAGCAACTCTGTGAGCGCGTGGCGGCCGACCGGATCCAGGCCGTTGAACGGCTCGTCGAGAATCAGCAGTTCGGGCTCATGGGCGATCGCCTGGGCGAGTTTCGCCCGCTGACGCATGCCGCGCGAGTACTCTCCCACTTTGCGGTGCATGGCCGGAGCGAGACCAACGCGCTCCAGGGACTCTTCCGCCCGCCGTCGGGCTTCACTCCTTCCGAAGCCATACAGTTCGAGCAGATACGAGACCCACTCCAAACCAGTCACGTTGGGATGAAGTACATCCTGCTCGGGGCAGAGGCCGATGCGGCGCAGCACTCCCCGGTTGTTCCAAGGCCGTTGGCCAAACACGCGTACCCGGCCAATCGTGGGCCGAAGCTGCCCGGTAATGAGGTTGATGAGAGTGCTCTTGCCTGACCCGTTCGGTCCCAGCAGCCCGTGGGCGCCGCGGGGCAATGCGAGAGAAATCTCATTGACCCCGATCACCGATTTGTAGAGTTTGGTAACGCCCTTCAGTTCAATCATGGTCGGAAGTCAAATCCGCATCGGTGACGAAATTCGCCGGTAAAGCACTGACGTGGAGACAACGGTGATCGCGGCCAGCATGGCCACTGCCGGCAGTAGTGCCGCGGACGTATTGCCGGCGCCGAATACCCAACTCTGAACTTCTCCCAACGTGTGATAGAGCGATACCAGAAGCCAATAATCGGAAATCGTCCGCCCGGAGGTTCCCAGCAGGAACAGGTACACGGCCCAACCGACAATCCATACGGCAAACCAGGCGAATCCCGCGTAGCGGGTCTCACTGGTGAGCGAGGAAAAGGCCAGCGCCAGCGTGCTCGTCGGCAGCACGACGACCACCGAAGCGGTGACGATCCGCAGCGGCAGATCCCAAGTCTGGCCGACTACACTCAGGTCGGGCGAGAGGAGCACGGCGAACAAGTACAGCCCCAGCGCCGGCACCGTGGTGATCATCAGCACGAACGCCCAGACGACGGCGAGCTTGCCGGCCAGATACTCCAGCCGGGTCAGCGGCCGCGAGAAGTAGAGCAGGAACGCCCGCGACCGCACATCCTGGGCAATGAGCGGCGGAGCGACCAGCCCGATCAGCAAGAGCATGAGCAACCCCTGGGGATAGCGGAAGAACGTCATCAGGAGCCAGGTCCAGATCTCATGCCGCTCCATGCTCGGCGGCATACCCGGAATCATCCCGGTGGCGAGCTCGCGCAACTCGCCCTGGCTCAGCCACTGTTCGTAGCCGAAGAACGCCGCCCCCATGTAGAGCGCCGGGATCCAGGTGACAAACAGCAGCCGGCGCAGCCAGTAGTTCTTCCAGGCGAGGACCACGCCCGTCTGGGTGATGACCCAGGCCCGCAGCGGCTCGGCGGTTCGGCGGCCTTCCCAGGCGCGGTATCCAAGATCATGGATGGGCATGGCCGTCCTCGCGTATCGCTTCGAGGAAGATCTCTTCCAGCGAAGTCCGCTCGGGAATCAGGCTGGAAATCGTCACGCCGGTTTCCTGAGCCCATTGCCAGATTCGCGGCGGAGCCGTCTCGCGGCCGCTGGAAAACGTCAGGCTTCCTCCCGCCACCTCGTGGACCTCGATGCCCTCGTGCCGCAAGCGATCGGCGAGCCGTTCGGCCGCCCCGAGCACGCGGAGATGGTAGGCAGGCGACTTGGGACGGCTGAGCACGTCGAGCCGTTCGACAACGCGGACGCGGCCTTTCGCCAGGATGATGACTGCTTCGCAGAGCGCCTGCACGTCGGGCAGGATGTGGGTCGAAACGAGCACCGTCTTCCCCGCCCGGCCTGCGAGGACGCGGATGCGGCTGAGCATGGTCTGGCGTTCCTCCGGGTCAAGCCCGGAAGTTGGTTCGTCGAGGATCAACAGAGGCGGGTCGTGGACGATCGCCTGGGCGAATTTCAGCTTCTGCCGCATGCCGTGGGAATAGGTTTCGACCGGGCGGTAGCGTTCCTGCTCCACGCCGCAAAAATCAAGGATCTCGTGTGCCCGGCGGAGGGCCTCGAGCGAGGGCAGGCCCGACAACCGGGCGGCGAAACGGACCATTTCCACGCCGCTCAGACCCGGCAGGTAGGAATCGTCTTCGGGCATGTAACCGACACGGGCCCGGATCAAGCGGGCATCGCGCCCCAGCCGAAAGCCCAGCACTTCGCCCGAGCCGCCGGAGGATCTGACGAGTCCCAACAGCAGCTTGATGAGGGTGCTCTTTCCGGCTCCATTGGGCCCCAGCAGCCCGGTCACTCCGCGCTGGACGGTAAGTGAGACACCGTCCAGCGCACGCATCCGCCCGTAGTCTTTGGTGACATTTTCCAGCCGGACCAGCGTATCCATCAACAACCTTCGCGTTCGATGCCCAGCCACGTTGCGGTCTTCTATAGATTCGTGCCGTACCGCGGCATTATTGGAATGGTACCCCGCCCCACCCTCCATTGGAACGGCGATCCGGGAGCCCATCCAGGGAGTTGCCGGCGCTCGTGAGGGTCCCCGATTGCCAGCAGGGCCGCGATCGATCAGAATCAAGGGTGGCAAGTACAGCTCATCCCGCCGGGCAGGCGAGGCGACCATCATCTCTCAGGAGCGTGGCCATGGCGTTATTGGATCGGCTGAAGGGTGGACAAGGTGCGCCAATCAAGGCCGCCAAGAAACGTCTCGATATCCGATCACGTTTCGAGGTACTCCGCGAGCCTTATCCAGGCAGAAAGTCTAAAGTCTATCTCGCGCGCGACAAGCAGTCGGGCGAGCAGGTCGCGATCAAGGTGCTCGACGCCAAGAAGGCGGCCGAGTTCGAGGCCCGGTTCAAGGGTCTCAACAAGCCCTCCGAGGGCGAGATTGCCGCGCAGTTCAACCACCCGTACATCTGCCGTACGATCGAGTTCGGCACGACGACGGAAGGCGCTCCGTACTTGATCATGGAGTCACTGGGGGCGGCCTTGAACACGATTCTCGGCGTCGGGCCGGACGCCATCGCCGGACGGCGCCTGAAGTACCTCGCGCAAGTCGGCGAGGCGCTCGATGTGGTGCACAAGGCGGGAATCCTGCACCGCGATGTGTGCCCCCGCAACCTCCTGTTTACCGAGGACGGCGAGACGCTCAAGCTCACCGACTTCGGAATGGCGGTACCGGCGACAGGCCGCTTCCTGGAACCAGGAAACCGCACGGGTACGCCGGCCTATATGGCGCCGGAACTGGTTCGCCTGCACAAGACCGACCAGAGGCTGGATATTTTCGCCTTCGGGGTGATCGCCTACGAAATGTTCGCCGCCACGTCGCCCTGGCCGGGCGAGTCGGGAGGGAGCGGCGCCGTGTGGCATACCAGCCAGCCAACAGACCTCTGCGAGCACTGCCCCGAGATCCACCCGAGTCTGGCGGAAGCGATCATGAAGTGCGTTCAGCCAGACCTGAGCAAGCGCTGCCCGTCGATGACCCACTTCCTCACCATGCTCCGTCGCGCACCGCGAGAGACGGCGGAGTAACAGCAGGAGTAGGTTTGCTCAGGGAGTGGAGGTTTGCTCGAGGTGAGGTTGAAGCAGTCATTACCATAGTCTGGACTGCGGCCGACGAAGCGGACGTCGGCCACAGCCCAACTTGTGATCGCCCCGGCATCGCGTCGCGCTATGCCCGGCCCGCCGCAGCCTGGGCCTGCACATCGCGGGCCGCCTTGGCAAGGCACGAATAAAGCTCCTCGAGGTTCTTTTCCTCGACTGCCGAGAAGGCGATGCGAATGTCGCGTTCGCCGTCGGCAATCACGCCGACGCCGTACTGGTCGAGCAGGTGCCGCCGGAAGGTTTCGGCATTGATTCCCTTCAGCCTGAGGCACATGAAGTAGCCGGCGTTGAAGGGGTAGACGTCCCACAGGGAAGCGTAATCGGGCCGGCTGAGGATTTCCTTGACCTTCAGCGCACGGGCCTGGAGCGTATCTTTCCTCTCGCGGCGCTCCTCGACCAGCGACTGGCAGGCCATGGCCTTGGCGAGGATCGACTGGGCCGGCTGGGAGGCGTTGGAAACCGCGCTTCGGATCGCGCCGGCAACCTTCTTTTCCAACGCTCCGTACACTGCTTCGTCGCTGAGGAAGGCCCGGGTGCTGAATGTCAGCATGCCGGCGCGGAATCCCCACACGAATTCCTCCTTGGTCGGGCCGTCGACCTTGATGGCGAGGATGCGCTCGTGACAGCCGGCCAGCCGGGCGAAGAGCGATTCCGGGAACACCTCATCGCCGTAGAACAACCCGAAATAGGCGTCGTCGGTGACGACCACCAGGTCGCGGCCATCGTCGGCGGCTTCGCAGAGCACTGCGGCCACCTGTTCGGCGTCTGCCTTGGTGATCGAGTAGCCTGTCGGATTGTTGGGGAAATTGAGGATCAGAACCGTCTTCCAGCTTCCGGCTCGGGTCGCCAGGGCCTGGCGAAGCGCTTCGATGTTGAAACCGCCGCTGGCGCTGAAGAACGGGAATGTGGCCAACTGGGCCTGGAAACGCACGCCAAACAGCAACTCGTAATTCTCCCAGAACTTGTCGGGCATGAGCACCATGTCGCCCTTGTCGACGAACAGGTCGCCCACCAGGCTGAGCGCGTGGGTTACACCGCTGGTCACGATCGGCGTCGAGAAGCTCTTGCCTGCCAGACTGGGATTCTTACGCAGCAGCTCTTCGCGCCAAGCTTTGCGAAGCTGCGGGTTGCCGGTGGCGGGCGCGTAGGTCAGCGCTTCGGCAGGCGTGAGCCCGCTGAAATACTGCATGATCGTGGGCAGGTGCATCGGGCCCTTGCCGTCGCGGGCGATGCCGATGGTGGCGTCGAACCGCTTGGCCTTCTCCTTGGCCTCGGCGCTCTGCGCCAGGATGCCCTTGGGAAAATACAGCCGCTTGCCGAGATCCGACAGCATGGCGTAGACATGCGGGTTCTCGCGATCGATAGTCTCGTTGAGCTCGCTGGCCAACGGCCGGGTTTCAGCGCCCGGCTTCATCAGCGAGATGGGCGTCCGCAGCCGCAGCCGGAGCGCCTCGAGTTGGTCCCACATCGAGCGCGGCAGGCGCTCGTTGAACTGCTGGAAGAAGCTCGCAACGCTGTCGGTTTCCTCGTACCAGTCGTCGCGGTTGACGGCAAACAGGCTGTTGAGGGCATCGCGCGACAGATCGAGACCGGTGAGGTCGAGGCTTTCGGGCGTGGGGACGTAGCCGATGGGCGTCTTGACGGCATCGCCTTCGCCGCGGCAACGGTCGAGAATCCACTCGATGACCCGCAAATTCTCACCGTAGCCTGGCCACAGGAACTCGTCGTTCTCATCGGTGCGAAACCAGTTGACATGGAAGATCTTCGGCGGACTGCTCATCCGCTTGCCCATGTTCAGCCAGTGCTGGAAGTAGTCGCCCATGTGGTAGCCGCAGAACGGCAGCATGGCGAAGGGATCGCGGCGGACCTCGCCGACCTTGCCGAACTGCGCGGCGGTCCGCTCGGAAGCCATGGTGGCTCCGACGAAGACGCCATGCTCCCAGTCAAACGATTCGTAGACCAGCGGCGCCAAGTGGGCGCGGCGGCCGCCAAATACGATCGCCGAGATCGGCACACCGTGGTGATGCTGCGTGCGGAACGACGCCGACGGGCATTGCGACAGCGGCGCGGTGAAACGGCTGTTGGGATGGGCGCCGAGAACCGGATTACCCTTCTCGTCCTTCATGCCGGGCTTCCATGGCCGGCCCTGCCAGTCCCAACCTTCAGCGGGCGGCGAACCTTCGCCCCCTTCCCACCATACGGTTCCATCCTTGTTCAACACCACGTTGGTATAGATGGTGTTGCGGCGGATGGTCTTCATCATGTTGGGATTGGTCTTGCTGTTCGTGCCGGGGGCGACGCCGAAGAAACCGGTCTCCGGATTGATAGCCCACAGCCGCCCATCGGTATCGATCCGCATCCAGGAGATGTCGTCGCCAACGGTCCAGATGCGATAGCCCTTGACCTTGAGGCCTTCCGGCGGGACGAGCATTGCGAGATTGGTTTTGCCGCAGGCGCTGGGAAAGGCAGCGGCGATATACTCGACGCGGCCCTCGGGGTTCTCAACTCCCATGATGAGCATGTGCTCGGCCAGCCAGCCCTCGCTGCGGCCGAGATAACTGGCGATCCGCAACGAGAGGCATTTCTTGCCCAGAAGCACGTTGCCGCCGTAACCCGAACCGACGCTCCAAACCGCGTTGTCTTCAGGAAAATGCAGGATCAGCCGGCGCTTGATATCCAGCTCGGCTTTGCCGTGCAGGCATTTGGTGTACTCGCCGGCCGCCCCAAGCTGCTTGAGCACCGCGGAGCCCACATGGGTCATGATCCGCATGTTGAGGACGACGTAGATGCTGTCGGTCAGTTCGATCCCGATCTTGCTGAACGGAGAGCCCACCGGTCCCATCGAGAAGGGAATGACGTACATCGTCCGTCCCTTCATCGATCCCTCGAAGATCTCGCGGGCGCGGCGATAGCCTTCGTCGGGCGACATCCAGTTGTTTGTAGGGCCGGCATCCTCCTTCAGAGTGGTGCAGATATAGGTGAGGTCTTCCGTTCGGGCAACATCGTTTACGGCGGTGCGGTGGTACAAGCAGCCCGGCAGCTTCTCCTGGTTGAGCAGGGCGATCTCGCCGGTAGATTCTGCCTCCCGGGTTAGGCGATCCTTTTCCTCGTCGGATCCGGTGATCCATACGATTCGATCCGGCTGGCACATACGCGCCATTTCCTGCACCCACTCTTGAAGTTCGTGGTGTTGGCTCACTTGCCAGTCTCCGCATTCGGGCTTCTGTAGGTCGGGCGTCGCGCCCGGCTGATCTTCGTTTGGGCATTCCTGCCTGATTCTTCCCCTGCCCGGCCGGATGCCAGGCCTACCGCCGTCAAGTTTCACTGATTCAAGACCTCCGGCTGCCGCAGTGGCGGATCGCTTGGCAGTCCCCGCCCGGCAGCGCGCATCCCAGACAGCATAACAATCCAACCCGGCTGCCGACTAGATGTCAGGGCTGGAAACCTGCGATACTGATCGGGGGGTACCAGGCCGGGTTTACCAGTTTTTACGGAGGGTGCCCGGCGGGTGGGGGTTCGCGCGAATTCTGAACCGCGTGTCGGTTTTTCGCCGCCAGGCTAGGGGCAGCGGTTGGGTGGCGATGAGCCGGGATGGCCCGAGGATCGTTCAGTGAATGCCGGCTTCGGTCTTGAGGAAATTGCCGTAGCCGACGATCACCGTCGAGCCGATGAGGATTGCCAGCCCCAAGGCAATCAGGACGTGCGTCCGCTTGCTGGTGCCTTTCCATTCGCGGAGCACGATTCCCCACAGCGTGCTGAAGATGATGATGCTGGCCATGTGCAGAGTCCAGCTCGAGAACTCGTACTTGCCCATTCTCGTCTGGCCCATGCTGTAAAAGAAGAATTGCAGGTACCACGTGACTCCGGCAATGGCCGAGAACAGGTAGTTTGACAGCAGCGGTACTCGTTCGCTCGTTGTGACCGGGCTGCCGCCGGGGCGAGCCAACTGGTCGGCATCCCAGGTGGCGACGCCTTCGGTAGCCGCCATCTCCGCCACGGTAGTCCGCTCGGCGGTGAAGTACTCGTGGCCGCTGCGGTTCTTGATGTTCAGCATCACGCACCAGATGAAATTGGTGGTGAAGCCGCCCAGCAGGACCACGATCAGCACGGGCAGATTCTGCCAGAGGTCGGCGCGGTTATGCCTCGAAAGGCTCTCCTTGGCCAGATCGGCGATCGGATCGCCGGCCGCCAGGCCATAAGCGAACGAGGCGCTCATGATTCCGGAGAAGGTCGCCACGAGGATGCCCTTCACAAAACTGAACTCCCGGATCGTGGCCTTCTTCTGCTCGTCGGTAAGCTCTCGTTCTTTCGACATCCCGGCCATTCCGCTCACGGCAATGCCCGCCAGGCAAACGGCGACGCCGAACAGGATCACCTGCCCTGAAGTCTCGCGGACGATGCTCGTGATCTCGCCGCTGAAGATGGGGGGCATGAGCGTTCCGAAGGCGGCGCAGTAACCCAGAGCGACCGCCATTCCCAAAGCGATTCCGAGGTACCGCATGGTGAGTCCGAACGTCAGTCCGCCGAGGCCCCACATGGCGCCGAAGATGTACGCCCAGAGGAGGGCTTCGGCCGGCGCGTTCGAGAGAATCGAGCCCAGTTCGGGCACCAGGATTGCCGCCAGGACCCACGGCGCGATGATCCAACTGAAGACGCCGCCGGCCAGCCAGTACGTTTCCCACGACCACTTCTTCACTCCACGGTAAGGAATGTAGAAGCTTGCCGATGCCAGGCCGCCGATCCAGTGGTAGATCACGCCGATAAACGGATTGGGTCCCGACATGCGCATCCTTCCCGATAGTAGAGGGCAAGTCCGACAAAGGGCCCATTATGCGCCGAACCGGCGCCGGACGCCAAGAGGCCGTAGCCAATCCGAGCCGGCATTTATTGAACCGGCACGAGCACCTCGCGGAGTGCGGCAAGAATGGTCTCGTCGGTCATCGGCGGCACCCAGCAGTAGTCGTCCTGGTAACCGTCGCGCCAGCACTGGTCGGTCGGAACGTAGCCCGGCGCGCCGTCGCCAAAACCGGCTACCATGACCATCGAATCCGGGCGGATCCGCTGGGCCGCAAGCTGGTAGCCGACGAACACCTCCGCCGGCAGGATGGCGAACTGCGCCTTGCCGAGATCGAGGCATGGGACATCGATCGCTCCGCCTGCCTCGACACGCTCGCGCCAACTCAGTCCCAGGGCTGCGGAAATCCGCTGCCAGCGGGGCGCGGCCGGGTCGGCCAGTATCCGCCGCATCTCGGCGGGGTCGAACTTGCCGCCTTCCCTTACTCCCAAGCGCAGCGGAGCGACGCGGAAATCCACGCTGCTCAGCGGGTGCCGGACCGTCGATTTCCAGGCGGCGCGCATTGCATGGTAGAGACGGTCGGCCAGGGCGAGACGGTTCTCCGGCGAGCCGTCGTTGTACTTTCCTGCGGTCGTGTCGCCAGCGCAGCCGGTGAAGTAGATCTGGAAAATGCGCGGATCGTCCCGCTGAAGGCGATCACGAGCGATGCCGGGAAAATCGGCCGACACGCACCCCTGTCCGTAGTAGCTCATCGGATGGACGGCGTAACAACTCCAGGCGGCGATCGGTTCGTCGCCATTCCAGAGGCTGATCGTCTTCAGCCAGGGATCGATTTCACCCTCCGGCGCGCCGTAGAGGTCGCCGCTCCGGCTGCCACGGTTCCAGGTGATCTCTCCTTCGGGTGTGACCACGCGGCGGTTGGAGGCGATCCGCTGTACTTTCGCCTGCCCAATGCCAAAGTGCGTCACCGGTCGCGCAGTGCCGAGGGCGTCGCGGAGGGCCTGTACCGTTCGTCGGACGGCCTGCTCATGAAACACCGGGTCGCAGTTGTAGCCTTGGAGTCCCTGTTCATCGAGCAGCTTCTGAGCGGTGAGGTCGCAGATCGGCGCGTCGTGCTGGTGGACGGTGGCGAGCATGACGCGCTGGCGTTGCGTGCCGGCGGCCTCGGCCAGCGCATCGCGCCAGCGCTCGTACGAATCGTTGTTGCACTGGCACCAGTCGAGGGCCAGAACGACCACCGGAGGCTCGTCGCCCGTGATCACCAGCCCCTTGGCAAAGAGTGGATCGTTGATCTCCCGGGCATCCTCCACGCCGCCACCCATGCAGGCATGGCCGACGGGAATGGTGATATCAGCCTCGAACACCGCCACGCGGTACTCGGCGGCGGCGGGCGGCGACAGAATTGCGCAAACCGCCGCGGCGGCCAACGTCCACCGAAGAGCGACTGAGTGTCTCATGGTTCGTATCCGTTCAGGCAGTGGCGTGCTGTCTCGATCACTCGGCGGTTTGAGCGGCCCGGCCGAACTCACGGCGGGCGGCCTCAATGGCCAAGCGGCCCTTGCGGCAGGCGTCGTAGGGGTCGGGGGTCATCCAGGCGTCGATCATGATCCAACCTTCGTAGCCGCCGTCCCATAGCGTCTGGAGCGACTTGTGGATATCGACGTGCCCGTCTCCCGCCGGCAGGTGCTTCGAGGTGCCGCGGTGAAGCGTGCCGTCGCTGTCGGTGAAATGGATATATCCGAGGCGGTCCATTCCGAGCTTCTCGAGCAACTCGTGCGGCCTGCCGCTGCTGCCGTTCATCAGATCGAAATGGCTCGGATCGAACATCCCCTTCACATGCGAATGATCGGTGGCGTCGATAATCCTGATCAGGTGCTCGATGGTATTGAACTTGAACGGCGGTTCGATCTCGACCGACAACAGGAGTTCTTCGTCAGCCACGATCTTGCCCATCTCTTTGAGCGACGAGGCCAGAGAATCGATGGCCTGATCGACGGTCTGCCCTCCCAGGTCGCCGCCGGGCCAATAGCCAATGCACTCGCAACCCACCTTATGGGCGAAGGAAGCCATGTTGGCGAAGCGCTTGATCCACTCATCGCGGACGCTGCGGTCGCTCTGGAACGCCTCGGGGCCGGAGGTCTGAATCGAGAACGCCTTGACATTGTAGCGGGCCAGCAGGCCGCGCAGGCTGGCGATGCGGGCCTCGTCGCCGGCGTCGGGATACACGCCCTTGAGCCAGCCGGGGATGAGTTCGATCCCCTCGAAGCCTTCGCGCTGGGCGAACTCGAGCACTTCCCAGATGGGAAATGCATGACCGTATGCGCTTTCCGACGACTGGAAGCCATTGAGCCCAAATGCGACGCGCCAGCGCCGCTGGCTGCCGCTGACGGGCGCAGTATCGTCGGACGGCGCCTGCTGATCCGCGGCAACAGAAATGCCGGATAATCCATCGACCGTCGCAGCGGCGATCGCAGCGGCGGTACCCTGAAGAAAACGGCGACGGGTGGTCATTCGGATGGGTCCTTTTTTCTCACTGCGGGTCGATCGGTGAGTGCCCTTCGCAGCAGCAAGGTTCGCCACCGGGCTCGACGCTCCGCATGACAACATATCTCATCCGTGGGCTCAAGTAGCGGACGCAGCCGTGCTCCACACCGGAGGGAAAGAACAGACAGTCGCCCGGTCCGATGCGATGGACCTGCTCGCCGACCATGTATTCCAGTTCGCCTTCCAGAATGAACATCGCCTCTTCCGCCTCGTGGCTGTGATGCGGAGTCGCGTCGATATCCTCGGTTTGGAGCGTTGTGAAGTGGACGTGAATTTTTCTGGCACCCTGGAACTGGCCCACCAGCGGCCGATACTGACAGGCTGGAATCATCTTCCTTCTCCTTCGTGCGCGGAACCGAACTCCAGACGCAATACCTGCGGCTGAGAAAGGGTTGCGTCGAGCCACAGCGTGCGACCGTCCCAGGCGTACTGCTCGGCCGCGAGCGGCTGTCCGGCCAGTTCGACTCGACGGATCACTCCCGGTGCATTGCTCAACTCGAACACCGGATTGACGCAAACTGGCGCCGGCTTGACTCTCATCGTGACGGTATCGGACTCAGCCGTCAACCAGATGGCCCGGCGCTGGAACGCATCGGGCTCGCTTTCGAGCCTGGCTCCTTCAACCTCGATTAGAGGAGGCTGGGCGAAACTTTGCGCCCATTGCAGAAGGCGGCCGTCGTCGGAATCGGTCATGCCGATGAGCCAGGCCCACCGTTCGACAATCATCGGCCGCAATCGGCCGAGCGAGTCGAGGGTCTCCCGTTGAAGACTCCACAAGGGCGTGGGCCGGCTGCGGGCCCAACTCATCACGCTGTTGTGGCAGGGGGTGAGATGGACGCGGTCGTCGATGCTCCAGCCGGTGGTCTTGCCCCGGGCCAAAGGCCAGTGGCTTCCCCAGTAGGTCGGCGTAACGACAACACCCTGGTCGCTGAATGGGGCGAAGATGGCCGGCGGGAGTTCGGTATGCTCCGGGTGGAAGTACACCGCCGCCAAAGGTTCGTCCTTGTGCAACCGCACGCGGTAGACCGCTGGGATGCCACGCGACTCGGCCTTCTCGCCTTGCTCCTGGGGAAAGAAAGGGAAGTGCAACTGGCGTTTCTCGCCGTCCAGGAACAGGACGTCGACCAGATTGGCCGGCAGAACGCTAAATGGGTAGGTCGCCTGCGGCGTGAGGATGATGAATTCGCTCAGCTCGTAATCGCTTGTGGCGGCACGCTGGATGGTGAGCACACGGGTGCCGAACCCATCGGGGTAGAAGTAGTAGTCTTCAACCGCCGTATCGCCCCAGACTTTGTACTGGAAGTCGCACGACTGGTAGCTCCACCGGGCATGAACGCGTGACGGCGTCGACTCGACGATCTCCACCCGGCCGTAACGGAGTTCTTTGTCCATGAGCGGTTCCACACAGTCGTCGAAGCCGTCGGCGGGCGGGCTGGTCTCGGCCCACTCGTAGCTCAGGCCCGTGTTGCACCGACCTGCCCAGAAGGGCACGTAGGACGAACCGCGCCAGAACACAAACCGCGCGCCGTTGGGCAGCGCGACAACCACGTCGTCAAGCTCCGCGTCCCAGGCGTCGTCATAGTTAATCGACGAGAGTTCGCCATCGGCCGCGCGGACAGAGATCGGGGCATCGTATCGAAGCTTCAAAGCGCTGGCGCCAAACCGCGGCCATTGGGGTGGGCGATGCACGAGCATCGTGGGAATCGTCTTGTGCCACAGTTCACTGCCGTTGGCGTTTTGAATGCTCACGTGGAGCGTGTCGCAATCGAGCGTGGTCGAAGCCGGCGGAAGCGGCCAGCGGGCTTGAGCGCGGCAGCCTTTCGCCAGAGACATCGGAATGCTCGTCTTGGCGCCCGGGGCCGATTCGAACCAGGCGAGCGCGATCGAGTTGCGGTGGTCAAATGCTCGCGAGAGGGCCGCGGCTTCCAAGAAGGCTTGCTGGCCATCGCCCAGCAACAGCCAACCCGAGGGCACCAGGATTGTCCCCAGATCGACCGGGTGGATGCGGCTTGCGGGGTTTGCCACCGCTTCGGCCTCAAAGGGCGGCGGTTCAACGGCTACCCGGGCGAGTTCAACTGACTGACCCGGCGATTCGGTGAGAAGCACCATTTCCATCGGCCAAAGGTCCAGCTTGACGCGGCCGGTGGGGGGCGTACCGCTGAGGACGACCGGGAGCCGAAAAATCTGGGTGCCGTTGACCAGCCCCGCCGCGACCAGCCCCGGTGGAACCGGGTCACCCTCGGGCCATTGCACCAGTACCTCGGGCGGCGCGCCGACGCGATCCAGCCCAAACGGCGATCGCCACGGATGGCCTCGGTCAACGTGAATTTGCGGGGAAATGGGCGCCCGAGGTTCCGTAGCGACAGTCTCCCCGCAGGCCGCGAGCGCAAGATAAAGGGCCAGAGCCAACCGGTTGTGGCGGCGAAGCGGCAGCTTCATGGCGTCGACTCCAGAGGCGGGAGAAAGACGGTTCAGCCGCAGAACGGCGCGCCGCATTATAGCACGCGATCGAGGCCAGCCGGGACAGGATCGGGCGACTACATGAAACGCGGCACCGCCACGAGCATCCCGCCGAAGATCAGGTAGGCGATGAGCAACGTCCAAACGACGTTGAAAGCCTGCGCGCCGACGAAGGTCAGTGCCGGCCGGCCGCCCCCCATGCCCACGAGCGACGTGAACCGGGTTTCCAGGCCAATGCAGGTGAACGCCAGGGCAAACCAGGCGTTGCGGAAGCTCTCCAGCGCGGGTTTGGCCTGCTTGGCGACTGCCGGATCGAGCACGAACGAGAACACGAGCGACGCCGCGACAAAGCCCAGGACGAACTTGGGGAATCGTTCCCAGATCACGCCCGCGCCCGTACGTCCGGCCAGCGCGCCCCCTTGCCTGACCGTCCACCAGACCGACAACAGTAGCGCCGCGACGCCGATAAGCACATTCTGCGAGAACTTGACGACCACGCCGGCCTTCATTGCCGATTCACTGATCAACGAACCGGCGGCAACCACCGATCCGCTTGTATCGAGCGTTCCGCCCAGCCAGGCGCCGCCCACGATCTCCGGAATGCCGGCTGACTGGATTAGCCAAGGCATGGCGATCATCATCGGCACGGCGACAATCAGCACCAGCGACGTCACGTAGGACAACTTCCGCTGGTCGCCCTGGATTGCTCCGCAAGCCGCAATGGCAGCCGAAACACCGCAGATCGACACGGCAGTCGCGAGCATCGTGGTGAATTCGTCATCCACTCCCAACTTCCTGCCCAGCCAGAACGCGAAGAACCAGACGACAAGCACCACCAGAACGGCTTGCGCCAGTCCCAGAGCGCCAGCCTGGAGGATTTCACCGAAGACGATGCCTGCGCCAAGTATGACCAGACCGGTCTTGATATAGAACTCGGTTCGAACCGCCTCCTGAAGCCACGCGGGCGTGCCCACGGTATGCCCTACCGCCAGTCCGATCGCTAGTGCGAAGATGACATATTCCATACCCCAGGCATGAATGCTCGAATTCCCTGCGATCACGAGTGCAAGGATCGCCAGGCCATACACCACAGCGAGCCCGGGGAAGAAATGCCGTAGTCGGCCTCCCATGAGCCATACGCCGGCCGCTCCCAGCCCGCCCACCAGCAGCGCAACCCGAGCGAGGTTGGACAGATTGCCGAGTGCCAGTACTGAGGCAGCCAACTCACCAGAATCGCTCCAGCGGAACGCCGGTGCTCCTGGCATCCAGCCCGCAAGGACGCTCACGATCACGGCCAAACCCAGCCATACGGCCAGCCAGTCTTCGTTCTTCCAGAACGGACGCCGCGCGGCATTGCCGCACGTGCCTTCCGCCGCAGATACCTCCCGGTCGTCCGCAACGCGTTCTTCCTCCAACGTCTCTTGACTGGCCGCCTCATTCATCGCTCACCCACCATACAACACATCTGGCTATATCACTCCGGCGGTGACAATTCACCGCCCTTTCGGGGAGTCACAATTGCTGCCATTCTATGAGCGACTTCAGATTGTTCAAGAAATGCGACCGCCGCGGTCCTTGGAGGCGATCCCGCGGCGGTCTGTTCCACAAAGGTATTACGCCCGACTTACGACTTGATCTCGGTGTCGGGCAGGCTCTTCCGCAGATTCTCGACGCCTTCCTTGGTCACATTTGTCCCTTGCAGGCGGAGGAACTTGAGCTTCTTCAACTTGGCAAGGTGCTCCAGCCCGGCATCGGTGACCAGGCTGTTCCAAAGGTCGAGCGACTCCAGGCCCTCAAGGGCGCTGAGAGCTTCCATTCCCTTGTCATTGGCCGGCGTTTCGCTCAGGTCGATGTCGGTGATCGGCGCGTCCTGAAGCGCTTCGAAGCCTGCTCCGGTGACCGAGGTGCCGCGCAGGTCAAGCTTCTTGAGCGGCAAGCCAGCCAGATACCGGATCCCTTCGTCGCTCACGCCGGTGACGCGCATGAATGTCACCTCCTTGAGCTTCTTGAGCCCGCTGAGGTGCTCCAGTCCGGCGTCGCTCACGAATTGGGCGTCTTCGACGACAAGCGCTTCGAGATTTGTCAGTTCCTTGAGATGCTCCATTCCCATGTCGCTGATCGTCCCGCTGCGGAGCTTCAGAACCCGGAGATTCTTGAGCCCCTTGAGCCGCTCCAACCCCATGTCGGTCACTTCCATGTTGCCGCGCAGGTCGAGCGACAGGAGTTGTTCCAATCCCGCGAGATGCTCCATCCCCGAGTCGGTGAGGGAATTGTAGAGCAGGTGCAGATGTTGCAGCTTGGGGAAGTCCTTGATGTGCACCAGGCCGGCGTCGGTGAGCCCTTCGCTCCTCCGCAAGTTCAAGTCCCGCAGTTCGGGCAGATCCTTGAGTTCGACGAGCCCCTCATCGCTGATCCGTGTGTTGACGAGCCACAGGAGCCTGAGCCTGGTGAGGTTCCTCAGCGACGGAAGCCCCTTGTCATCGATTTCCGCTCCATACACCCGCAACTGCTCCAAGCTGGTCAGCTTGGAGAAAAGTTCCAGGTCGGCATTGGTGGCAGGTACTTCGTTGGCGGCAACGTCGATAGCGACCGGCTCGCCGCGATCGTTCTTCCTGACACTTCCGCGAAGCTCGTCGACGCGCTTGTTGGCCGCATCGATGGCCGCCTGATCGACTTCGGGGGCGGCGTCGGCCGGTTCGGCCTGCTCAGCGGTCGACTCCGTGGCAGGCGCGTCGATGGTCTCGTCTGGCGTGCCGGTTGGCGCCGGCCGGCTGTCGGTCGCCTGCTCGCATCCCAACCAAGAGGCGACCAGCGCCATCACGATGCACCATCCCCACAATGTCCGGGTTCGTTTCACGAGCGTTCCTCCCATCTGCGACTGGCCACGGCCCTGGAAAACAATCAAGCTACTGGGCATGTGTACGCGGGACAATCCCCCGCCGGAGTTGCCTCTGACCGCAAGCGAGGGCGGCCGGGGCGCAGTTGCCGGCTCGATCGCAAACCTCCTGGCCGCCGCCCTTTGGAGGTCGCGCGGCCGCTCGGGGCCCTTACGCCGTCGTGCGGTCAGCGATATCCTAAAGGATGTTGCCAGCCGGAGATCGGCCGGTTATGGTGGGTGTTTCGTCGAGTTTGACTGCCCGGGTAATACGCACAGACAAGGAGCTACCGTAATGGCACACAGGACCAGTCGTCGCCAATTCCTGCAGACCTCAGCCGCCGTCGGCGTCGGCTTCTGGGTCGCGGGCGGAGTGATGGGTCAAGAGAGCAAGTCGCCCAACGAGAAGATCAGTTTCGCTGCGATTGGCACCGACGGCAAGGGACGCAGCGACTCGCGCAACGCGACTCGTCATGGCCCGATGGTGGCCGTGTGCGACGTCGACAAGAAGAAGCTCGAAGCGGCGAAGAATTTTTTCCCCGACGCCAAGCAGTACACCGACTTCCGCGAAATGCTCGACGAGATGGGCGACAAGATCGACGCTGTCACGGTCAGCACTCCCGACCACACGCACGCGGTGGCGGCTGTGAAGGCCATGAAGATGAAGAAGCATTGCTACTGCCAGAAGCCGCTGACGCACACGATCTATGAGGCGCGCGTCATGGGCGAAGTGGCCCGTGAGAACGGCGTGGTCACCCAGATGGGCAACCAGGGGACGTCGGAGAACGGCGTTCGCAAGGCGGCTGCCATCCTCCGCACCGGTAAACTGGGGACGGCGAGCGAAGTGCATGTCTGGACGAACCGCCCGATCTGGAAGCAAGGCATCGAGCGGCCCGAGCCCGCTGAAGTCCCCTCGAACCTCGATTGGGATCTGTGGCTTGGCCCGGCGCCGGAACGCCCCTACACGACGCTTTACCACCCGTTCTCGTGGCGCGGCTGGTGGGATTTTGGCACCGGCGCGCTCGGCGACATGGCCTGCCATACCTTGAACATGCCGTTCATGGGCCTTGAACTGCGCGATCCGACCTCGGTACAGGCCACCACCTCGGGCCACAACCAGGATAGCTATCCGCAATGGTCGGTGATCAAGTTCGATTTCCCCGCCAACGATTGGCGACCGGCCGTGAAACTGTTCTGGTACGATGGCGGCAAGCGACCCGACACGCAGATGCTCGAAGGCAAGACGCCCAGTTCGAGCGGCTGCCTGATCGTCAACGAGAAGGGCAAGCTCTACTCGCCAAACGACTACGGGGCCGAGTTCGAAGTGCTGGGCGGCAAGGTTCCCGATGCGGAGTTCGAAGCGGCTCCAGGCCAGGAACTGCCCAACGACGAGCGGCACTTCAACGAATTCGCTCTGGCTATCCAGGGTAAGGTGAAGTCGCGTTCCAACTTCCCCGATTACGCCGGTCCGCTTACCGAGACCATTCTCCTCGGCAACCTGGCGGTTTGGGTGGCCACCGAGGCCGACAAGGAAGGCCAGAAGGTCGAGTGGGACGCCAAGAATCTCAAGGCCACCAACATCGAGGGCCTCGAGAAGATCGTCAAGGCTCCGTACCGCGAAGGTTACTCGCTCTAAGCCGAGCCTGACAAATGGCCTAGGTGAACGTGCGCGGCCGCAAATGCTCTCACGCGTTTGCGGCGCGATTCTTGCGCGCGATGTCGTCTTCACCGCCCGGGGCGATCATCGCGAGGGTAACGGAGTTCGATTCCGGCCGGTCGATGATCGTGGCGGTCAAGACAAGCCCGAACAGTATGCTCCCCGAGAGTAGCGACCAGAACAGCCAGCGATCGGCGGTTTCCAAACCGTGCGGCACGTTCATGCCGAAGATCGCCGCCACGGTGGCCACCGGGAAGAAGAGCGGCTGCCAGGATATTGAGCCGGTGCGCTGAGCGGGCCATGGCGCGGCTGGCACGGGACTCTTCCTCGGCGCGGCGCACCACGGCGCACTCCAGGCCGCTCTTGGTGTCAGCCTGCAGCAGGTCGGCCCAACGATGCAGGCTGTAAGCCCGGTCCCGGCAGACGATCAGGTCGTGGTCGTCGGGTACGGCGTTGCGCGCCTCCTGCAACGTGTCGTACATGTTGCTCGCCGAGCGGTGCAAGGGCGCCAGCGCGCTCAGGATCGGAAAGTAGTCATCGGCGCAGGCGGCCCGCTCCTCCGCATTTTCGAGCTTTTGAAGCACCTCACTGTATTCGTCGAGATGCTTGTGAATGGAGCGGATGCCGCTGCCCAGGTTATTCGACTGCCACGTACCGTCGGGCGCTCGCCAGAAGAGCCGCCCCTGGCGGTGCATTTCATCGGCTTTCGGGGGCTGATGGACGATCACCAGCAGGTGGCCGTCGGCCTGCATGATCCGCTGCCGACCCACATCTTCACCCATCCGCTCCTGGAATACTTTGGGTACAGCCCATGCCGCGGGGAGCGGCGATTTGCGCAACATGGTCATGGCGGCGTCGACCTCGGCAAGAGTGTGGAATCGGCACGAATGAAAGTAGTCTGACGCTGGACGCAGTCTCGGTCAATGTCCGATGGAAGAGTTGAATCACAACGGAATACTGAAAGACGAATCGCGAGAATTCCGGTTGGGCGAACAGACTCCACCCGTAATTCGTCGGCGCGCTTTCACGCTTGACCTTCCCCCTCCATGGCGCGGAGCTTATAGATCAGGGCTCGCCGGCTGATGCCGAGTTTTTTGGCGGCATGGGTGCGGTTTCCGCGGCATTCCTCGAGCGTGGCGAGGATCGTCGCCCGCTCCACCTGCGAAAGCCGTCCGACAGCAGCCACCGCTTCGGCCGGTGCGGTGGCCAGCGCGGCGACCTTTGGCGGCAGATGCTCTGGGAGAATTACGTCACCGCGGCACAGGAGGCAGGCCCGCTGGATGGCGTTCCGCAGCTCCCGGACGTTTCCCGGCCAGGCATAGGCCACAAGGCATTGCGCTGCCTGGGGTGAGAGCCGCACGGGCCCGCCGGCGAATTCTGCCGCGAAACGCCGCGCCAGCGGCAAAATGTCCTCGCGCCGTTCCGCCAACGCCGGTACGTTCAGTTCAACCACATTGATCCGGTAATAGAGGTCGTCGCGGAACCGGCCTTCGCGAACCGCTTCCTCAAGATCGCGATTTGTTGCCGCCACAAGCCGCGTGTCGACTTCGATTGGCCGGTCGCCCCCGACGGGGGTGATCTGTCCCGATTCCAGCGCCCGCAGCAGCTTGGGCTGCAAGTGCAGGGGCAACTCGCCGATTTCATCCAGGAAAAGCGTTCCCTCGTGGGCGGCGCGGAAGAAACCCTGCCGCGCCTCGGTCGCCCCGGTAAACGCCCCCTTGGTGTGCCCGAACAACTCGCTTTCGATGAGCGATTCGGGCAGCCCTGCACAGTTGGCGGCGACGACCGGCCCGTCATGCCGCGGGCTCCAATGGTGAATGAGCTGGGCGATCACCTCTTTGCCGGCCCCGCTCGGCCCTGTGACAAGCACCGGCGCGCTGGAGGGGGCCACAATCGCCGCCGTCTCGAGCACGCGCCGCATCGCCGCGCTGTCGCACACCAGTCCCTCGGGAAGGCCGCCAGGCAGCGGGCGACAGGAAGCCGATTCCCGCGTTGCCGGGGCG
>JAXGPP010000070.1:0-2393 GCA_040766885.1 Thermoguttaceae bacterium
AGACGCTCGGCCGAAAGCACGTTCTCCATGGCCGCACGCACCATCACGCACACCGGCGCTTTCTGCTCGAAACGATCAATCACTTCCTGAAGAATCATTGGAATGCCTCCTGGAGAAATCGCGGTTCTTCTCCAAGTATAGGCACCGGTCATCGACGCAACTCATTGCCGCAAGCCGCCTTGGTAACCGGCTCCGCATGCTAGTACAAAGGCCTGGGTTCAGGGCCTAGACAGCATCATCCGCGGCGCAAACCTTGTTCGCCAGGCGGCACGGCCCTCGGAATGACGAGGACTACTTGGAAATGAGGTCGCCAAACGGCGCGAGCAGCTCGTACTTGTTCTGCCAGGTCGTGTACATGATCCCCACGGCCCCGGGCGTGCGATCGAGCGCTTCGAGCCAGCCCTTGGGGTTATCGAGCGTGTCGGCGTCGTAGTATGCGCCGGCCAGGGTCTTGAAGCCGAGGCCCGAGAAATGCGCCAGGCTCTCGTTCCGCTTGTCGTAGTACCAGCAGACGATCTGCATCTCGCGGGGAATGTGCTCCCACGAACCCGAGTAGTCGCCGTCGACCAGGTAGTAGTTGCCGTGGGCGTTGTGGTTCGGATCGAGCATGTCGGACCACACGAAGACCTCGGCCTGCGGGTTGGCGCCGCGGATCATCTCGAACTGCCGGGTGAGGCAGTCGCCAAGAATCCGGGCCATGCTCAGCTTGCGATCCTTGCAGGCCTTGCACGAGCCTCCCGCGCGAATCTCGTCCATGCTCAACAGCCATCGCTTCGGCGCGATGTGCTCTTGGATGACCTCGACCTGCTTCCGCCAGACCTCATAGACCACCGGCTCCGACATGCAGATCGTCACCTGCCCGTCGTGCACCGACATGCCGTGATAGTAGTCCACGCGAAGCGACTGGCCGTCCTTGATGCGGCTGCCGGGCAGAATCTTCAGCGGCGGACCGTCGTGGTCGAAGCGGAACGTGAGCTTCGGGTCGGCAAGCGGCGCGTAGTCGCGGCCTTCCTCGTAGACCACCGCCGAAGCCTCGTCGCGAACCTCAATCGGCGTCCCCGGCCGGCGAAGCAGGTTCACCAGCCCCACTTCCTCGATCCGCAGGTCGTCGAGCCAGAATTTTCCCTCTTTCCCGCGCCACACGCCCGCATAGATCCGCACCTTGTCGTATTCCATGCTGTTGAAGCCGACGACGATCGGCCGCCAGTCGGCCGTCGACTCGGTGCGCACGCTAACCGGCGCAAGCGATCGCTCGCCGGCCAGCACCTGGATCTGGAATCGGTCCGACGGCTGGAGATTCTCCGTCTTCAGCCAGCCGGTGATGCGATAGGAGCGGTGCGGCTTGACCGGCACCTCGAACATCACCCGGCCGTGCCCGTGCAGGTTCTGGCCGAAGTTCTCCAGCCGCAAAGCGGCCTTCCCCTCCTTGAACACCTGCGTGTCGACGAAACTCACGGTCCCAGGCTGGTCGTGAAACCGCGGGCCGCGAACCTGGTTGCCCTGGTAATCTTCAAACCCACCGCCGGCGATCTCGACCGGGAAATCGGATTCCAGCCGCGCCTCGCTGCCATGAACGACGAACCGCGCGCCCCCCACCGGCAGCCCCTCGGCGAGATTGCGGTCGTGGCCGAGCACGCTTCCGCCATACCCGGCCGAGAAGATGATGGGAATGATCTCGATCCCGTTCTCGGCACACATTCGCTTGACTGCCTCCAACCGCTCCACGTATCCGCCCGGCTGGCGATCGAGGCGATCGAGACCTGTGAGGACCATGCCGTTCAGGCCGTGCGCCGCCGCCGTTTTGACGATCTCGCCGATCTCTTCAACATTGCGATCGTTCGAGAGGTTGCGGGAAACATACACCCAGCGGCAGGGATACTCCTTGGCCGAGGCCTGTGCTATGCCGAAACCGAGAACGATCAGGATCAATCCCACAACTGCATTTCGCACGGCATTCTCCTTCATTCAATCTCGAAGCACTTCACTGCCAGCCGCGGCAGCTCAACCCGCAGCAGCTCACCATCGCTGGCCACCGACCGATCCTCGTCCACAGGCCGCACGCTCCGGGGAGCCGACGGCAGTCGGAACGCGACCGTTCCTTCACCGTCGCCGTCGTTCACCGCCGCGAGATACAATTTGCCGTTGTGGCGGCGGGCCAGCCAGTGCAGCCACGCCGGCCGCTCCCCTTCAACTCCGATCGCCGGCGCGGGCTCGACCGAAAGCAGGATCGGCGCCATGCGGTCGATCTCCGCTGCCAGCCGCTTGAGCCCGTCCCACTGCACGTCAAACGAAACGTCCGGGTTCCGCTTCACGTCGTACCACGAGTAGAACACCAATCCCGTGGCCCCTTCCGCGATGCACTGCCACGCCATGCTGCGGACTTCGTCGAAAGT
>JAXGPP010000071.1:0-2174 GCA_040766885.1 Thermoguttaceae bacterium
TTCTGACGATGCAAACATCTTCGGTCCCCATCAACCGCCGTGGCCCCGCCGGCACCACCGGGTTGGTCCGCTTGATTCTATGAAAGAGCGGAAAGGGGTTCTCCCGAGGTAGATTTTAGCTGCGGAGCCACAGGGGCTTCGCGCGTATTCAGAAACCAGCCGCCGCTGTTCAACAATCGGCGGCACAACCCAGGGAGAACCCATGTATGTTGTACATCGGAATCGATCTTCATGGCAAGCAGATGACGGTGAACATTCGTGAGGAAGGAGGGACGGTCATCCAGCGGCGGCAGGTCAGCACGCGGCCGGCGAAGGTGGAGAAGTTCTTCGAACAGGTGCATGGATTGGAAGACGGGAACTACGTCGTGTTGCTGGAGGTGTGCGGTTTTCACGACTGGTTGGTGGATCGGCTGCGTGCCGACGAGCAGTGCCGGGAGGTGGTCTTGATCCAACCGGAGCGGATCTCCCGGAGGAAGACGGATCGCCGCGACGCGAATCACCTGGGCGAGCTGTTGTGGGTCAACCGGGAACGTCTCTTGGCGGGCGAGAAAGTCCAGGGCGTGCGTCGCGTGTACATTCCGACGGATGCGGAGCGTCAAGATCGCCAGATCACGTCGATCCGCTATCGGTTGGCGAAGCAGCGGACGCGGACGCTGAACCAGATTCATCACATCCTGCGGCGCAACAACTTGGAGTGGGACCGCCCGACTAAGGGATTTCAAACGAAGAAGGTCAAAGACTGGCTGAAGACGTTGTCACTCGAGGCGACGGACCGGCTGGAGTTGGACCAGCTGCTGGAGCAATGGGCGATGTGGGACGAGCAGATCGTGAAGCTGGAGTGGCAGATCGCTGAGCGGTGCCACTCGCACGTCGGGGTGCAATTGCTGACGACGATCGTGGGGGTCAGCTATTACATGGCCTTGGCGATCGTCAGCCGGATTGGCGACATCCGGCGGTTTCCCAGCGGTCGTAGCTTGGCCAACTTCCTCGGCCTGACGCCGAGCTCGCGGAGCAGCGGGGAAAAGCAGTCTCTCGGCTCGATCACCAAACAAGGCAGCCGTATGGTGCGGTTTCTGCTGGGGCAACTGGTCCTGCACGTGTTGCGGAAGGACGCCAAGCTCCGCGCGTGGTATGCGGGGATCAAGAGACGGCGTGGTTCGAAGGTCGCGCGGGTGGCCGTGATGCGGCGGATGGCGGTGATCATCTGGCACATGCTGAGCAAGCAGGAAGCGTACGTCTACGGCGGGGAGCCGTCAGCGATGTGGCCGAGAAATTGGCAGCTCGCCAAGGGGCAGGCAGCGTGTGGCGCGCGAGGCCAGGAAGTACCGGTTCCTCTTCTCTGTCGGAAATAGGAGGGCCAGGTCATGCCGGGAATCGACTTCACGACCGTGCGGCAACGGATCACCATGGCGGAGGTGCTCGGGCGGCTTGGATTCCAGCCGACGAGCGTTCGCGGCGAGGCCCTGCGTGGTCCCTGCCCGGTGCATCGCTCGGCAAGTCCGGGGAGCCGTTCGTTTTCGGTACACCTGGGACTGGGCCGCTACCGGTGCTTCCGCTGCGGATCGCGGGGAAACGCCCTAGAGCTGTGGGCGGCGGCGCATCGGCTGAGCCTCTACGAGGCGGCTGTCACGCTCTGCCAGGCCGTGGGAGTCGAAGTGCCTTGGATTACACGTTGGTAACCAGTGGAGGAGGTTGCGGAAACGCATGCTGATTGCATCGGTCGTGGCGCATGCCATGATCCCTGCGGACCGAGCCCAGCCTGGGTGGTGCAGTTGCTTCGCCAGGCTTGCCTTGGCGAACGTCGCTTGATTGAGGCGGGCGCGGTCTCGCAGGATGGTCGCAAAGAATAATTCCGTGTGCGGCCGTCGCAGATTGGACGGCCCGGCTACTCACCGTAAGGGAGCGGCATCCACGAAGGGATGTGTTGGGGTGCAGTCGCAAGGAAAAGAACGCCTGCGAGCGAACCCGCCATAAGACCAGGATCAATCATCCGAGACGATTCCAAGACTTCCCAAACAACACCAACCGCAAACCAGGGGCGACCGGCCGGGACGTGACAAAAGGATCGGCGAAAAAAACGAGGCTCCAGGCTTCGGCGAGGTTAGTCTGCGCCTAGCGTACTTCAAAATGGCAAAAAATGGGAGATGCCTCTTGACTTCAACTGCTCTTTCAGG
>JAXGPP010000072.1:0-2083 GCA_040766885.1 Thermoguttaceae bacterium
CGTGCTACGGAAAACGACGGGCCAGGAGACCCGTCCTACGGAAAATGACGGGCCGGGAGACCCGTGCTACGAACCGGGGGGTGGTGTGCACCTGGGTGCAATCCGCCGCTCGACGCTTGCCGCCGAGCGCGGCGGCGCTAGAATGGGTTAGACCAGCGGGGGGGTGCTGGTTGTCGTGCAGGGGAGGTGACCGATGCTCAAGAGCATACTCATCGGACTGGACGGTTCTCACTACAGCCAAGTCGCGCTGGAACTGGGGCTCCAGTGGGCCAAGCGGTGCGAGGCGGTGCTGGTCGGGTTGGGGATCGTCGACGAACCGACAATCCGCAGCCACGAACCGGTGCCGATCGGCGGCGGCGTGTTCCGGATGGAGAGGGGTAAAGACCGGATCGCCGAGGCGCGCGGCAAGGTCGAGCGGTTCCTCGACTCGTTCAACGAGCAATGCGACCGGGCCGGAGTATCCTGCAAGGTGATCGACGAGGCGGGCTTGCCGTTTGCGGAGATTCTCCGCCAGTCGCACCGTTACGACCTGGTGCTGCTCGGGCATGAGACCCATTTTCATTTCGAGACGCACGACAAGGCGGACGAGACCCTGTGGCGCGTGCTGAGGCGCGACTCTCGCCCCGTGGCGATTGCTCCGCCGCAACTCGAGCCGGGCTCGTCGGTGGTGCTCGCCTATGACGAAAGCCCCCAGGCGGATCGCGCCCTGCAAGCCTTTCAGGCCTCGGGGCTGGATTTCGGCGAGGAGGTGGTTGTGCTGTGCATCGGCACAACCGAGGAACAGGCCGGCGGCCAGGCCGAGGAGGCCGTCGAGTATTTGCAGTCGCATGGCATCCGCGCCGCCTCTTGCCCGAGGATGTCTTCCGCGCCCACCGGGCAGATCATCCTCGAAGAAGTCCGCAATCGCCGCGCGCGGCTGTTGGTGATGGGAGTCAGCAAGCACTCCACGCTCCGCGATCTGCTGCTCGGCGGTGTGACGAAGACCGTGTTGCGCGAAAGCCCGGCCCCCGTATTCTTCAGCGACTGACGCCCGGCGGCGTGCTTGGTGGGGCGGCGCTGGCTTCTTGGACGCGTGAAATCGCTGGGTTCCCGCCAACGGCAGCGGGCCTTCTCATCGTCTCGCGCCTGGCCCGCTCCGCACCACCCTACGAGCCGCAATTCAGCGATGCGCGGAGCGGCGCCACCAATAGTAGTATTTGCCCTCCAGATCCGCACGGCTGGGGAACGGGTAGAAAAGCATTCCTTGCTGGTCGCCCACGTAGACGCCCGTCTTGATGCAGTGGTAGGGGAACTGCTGCGGATGGAGCCGATCGACAGTCTTCGTGCGCTTGTGCTCGTGGGCCTGCAACTCCAAGAGGCACTCGCGCAAGTGCCAGAACCGGTCGGGGTAATAGAGCTCGCGAGGCGTCCCTTGCCGCGGATCCGAGGCCAGATCCCCCAGGTCGATGTCGGTGAAGCAGATCCTCGGCACGAAGAGCGGCTTGCTGGGATCGGTGATGAAATGGACGAACTCCGGCGGGTTCAGTTCGCTGGCGATCAATGGATGGACCGGGCAAAGCTCCTGGTAGAGGTAGAAATTGTCGGACAATTGCGGCGGCTCCACCGACGCCTTCAGTTCCAAGACCTGGCCGCGAACCGTGACCAGCCACAGGCTGCCCAAGGCCTCCAACGGCAATCGCTCGAGCACACGGTAGATCGCCAGATACAGTGAATGCTTTGGCCGTCCGTCCGGGTGGGGCACACAGCGCTGGCTGACCAGGCGGAAATCGAACTCCGTGCTCTCGAAGCCCTCCTTCAGCTCGAAGAACATCGCCTGGTCATTGGCGCTCTTCTTGGTGCCAACCGCCAAGTACCTGCCGAACTCTTCCGGCGGCAATTGCGATGCCACCAGCGACTCCGGACTCATCGAAAAATAAAGATACTGCCGCATCGCCACCCTCCCTTGTCCAGCCCCTCGGCTGACCTTCGTGGAGAGCCGATGCTGGGTTTCCAAACCGCCAATATCAGCCTGACACCCCGTCAACATTATAAGGCCCGAGAAGAAGTTGGCCAGGAAGCGGTTTCAGCGTGTCATCTCGCCAGT
>JAXGPP010000073.1:0-2090 GCA_040766885.1 Thermoguttaceae bacterium
TGGCATGACGCAGCAAACTCGACGCAAATTCCTTCGTGATACGGCACTGGCTGGGGCGGGGATGGTAATCCTGTCCAACAGCCGTTCGGCGCATGCTTACGCCGCTAACGAGATGATCAGCTTCGCGCTGGTTGGCTGTGGCGGCCGGGGCGCCTCGTTCCTCGCCGACAAGGGCCAGTACGGCTCGCTTTTCGATCACGGCAACGTCGTCGTCATGTGCGACGTGAACCAGAAGCGTGCCGCAGCAAGCTTCGCGAAGTTCCCCGACGCGCCCAAGTTCGAGGACTACCGTGTGATGCTCGACAAGATGGGCAAGAGAATCGACGCGGTGGTTGTCGCCACGTGCGACCACAACCACGCGGCCCCCTCGGCGGCCGCAATCCGCGCTGGGAAGCCGACCTACTGCGAGAAGGGGCTGACGCGAACGATTCACGAGGCCCGCGCCCTGGGTGAGCTGGCTGACCAGTACAAGGTGGTCACGCAGGAGGGGAATAACCACGGGTACAACGTCCGCACGGTGGAGCTCATCCGAGCGGGCACGATCGGCGAGGTGCGCGAGGTACACTTGTCGGCCGAGGGCGGCTCCGGCCCGCGCCCCCGCCCGACCGGCGCCCAGGACGTGCCCGCCGGGCTGAACTGGGACCTGTGGCTGGGGCCGGCCGCCGATCGCCCTTACCATGGGCAGTGGATGGCGTGGGGCCAGTGGCGCGAGCTCTCCAACGGCTACATGGGCATGTGGGGCTCGCACTCCTACCCGGCCGTCTTCAAGGGTCTGAAGCTCGGCGCCAAGGGCTTGATGTACTCCTCCGGGCACGGCTGCCACACAACGCAGCTTCTGCCCGCGGACAAGTTCAAGGATGTCGGCGAGCCGCGTCCGTCGCTGCCCCGCCCCCTGGGGAAATCCGATCTGAAGGGATGGATCGAAGGAATCCGGGGCGGTCCGCTGCCGCAGTGCAACTTCGCGGAGTTCGGCGGCCCGTTCACCGAGTGGACGCACCTGGCGAATGTGGCCACGCTGTTTCCCGATCAGACGTTGGAGTTCGACCCCGTCGCGTGCAAGATCATCAACGTCGACGAGGCCAACGAGGCCGTGGCGCCTGAGTACCGTAAAGGGTGGTCGCTGTAGAATACGGGATGAAGAGGGATTGAGAATCCTCAACGACGGCCGCTGGCGGCAGAAGGAACACATCATCGCCTGGAAGATTCTGCCCTTCTACGCCGGCGCGCTGGCCCGCCGCCTCGACGCGGCCACGAGCCTCTGCGGCCTGATGATGGCCCAGCCCACGGACTGTTTTACCATCGGCACGTACTACGGGGAGGAGAAATGGCACCGCGTGATCTACCTGTCGATCTTCGGCCGCGACATCAAGTCGGGGCAGACCGACCAGGCGCGGACCCGCCTGGTCTTCGGGCACAACATCTCCGACGAAGAGGCGATCCAGCGGTATCGCGACTACCTCAAAACGCCGGCAAAGTGACCTTCCGGCATCCATCGAGCACCATAAGGAGAGATAACCATGCGCGGGCTCAGCGGTCTCTTGACAGTCGTAGTGTTCATGGTGGGAGCGGCGGGGCTGGCCGCGGAGGGGCGGTTCAAAATCGCCTACTCCACCTATCTCGGCGGCAACCATTGGGAGGAGGCCCGCGAGGTCATTCCGTACCCTGACGGCTCGGCGCTGGTCGGCGCGCACGTTTGTTCGAAGGGCCTTCCGACCACGCCCGGCTGCTTCCAGCCCGACTATGCGGGCGATGATCCGACCCGAGGACCGGGCGGCGTGGTCGGGGGGGACATGTACCTGGTTCGCCTCAGCCCGGACGGCGGAAAGGCTCTTGCGGCCACCTACTTCGGCGGCTCAAAGCAGGAGCGGAGCGTCTACGGCATGGAACTCGACGGCGAAGGCAATATCGTCGTCGCCTGCCTCACGCGCTCGGCCGACGCTCCGACCACGCGGGGCTGCTTCCAACCGAATTTCCGCGGCGACGTGGACATGCTCGTAGCCAAGATCGCGCCTGACCTCACGAAGTTGATCTGGTGCACGTATGTCGGCGGCTCCGCCGGCGAGTCGCCGCGCGGCGGGCTGGCCATCGAC
>JAXGPP010000008.1:0-437658 GCA_040766885.1 Thermoguttaceae bacterium
CGCCGGCCCGTTGCCCGCGGGGGGGCCCCGCCCACCACAACTTTTGTAACCGCGTCTAGAGCATGTCGATCGGGTCGACATCCACAATCCACTGCACGTCTTCCGGCGGCTTGAGATCCCTGGTGGCCTCGCGAGTGGCGGCGCGAAGGGCGTCGCGATCGATCCCCTGCAACTGGATCTGGAAACGGAAATTTCCCCGCAGCTTGCTGAATGGCGCCGGCGCGGGGCCAAGCACGCGGGCCGTGGTCCGCACCGCTTCCAGGGTGGCCTGCAAGCGGTTGGCGACATGTCCGGCAAACTCGTGCGCGATGTCTTCTATCGGTCCGCGGATCACCACGCGGATCATTCCTGCGAACGGCGGATAGCTGAGCATCTGTCGCAGCGGCAACTCGCCCCGCGCGAAGGCTTGATAGTCGTGGCGAACCGCCGCCGTGATGGCCGGATGATCGGGGTTGAGCGTCTGCACGAGCACCCGGCCGCCGCGCTCGCCCCGCCCCGTGCGGCCGGCCACCTGGGTGACAAGGTGAAACGTCCGCTCGGCCGCGCGGAAATCGGGCAGATGCAGCGCCGTGTCGGCATTGATCACCCCGACCAGCGTCACGTCGGGAAAATCGAGTCCCTTGGCAATCATCTGCGTGCCCAGCAGGATTCTCACTTCGCCAGAGCGAAAACGGGCCAGCGCCCGCTCGTGGGCCCCGCGCCCCTGCATCGTGTCGGTGTCCATCCGCAGGCACGGCACGCCCGGAAACCGCTGGCGGACTTCGGCCTCCAGGCGCTGCGTCCCCTGGCCGCTGTAGCGGATCCCGGCGAAGAGGCATTTGGGGCAAGCCTTCGGGGCGGGCACTTCATAGTCGCAGTAGTGGCACAACGCAATTTCCTCCGTGCGATGGTGCGTCAGTGCAATGTCGCAATCGGGGCACCGCACCACCTCGCCGCAGGCCGGGCACTGGATGTGCGTGGAGAAGCCGCGACGGTTCAACAGCAGGATCACCTGCCCGCCATCGTCCAGCGCGTCGTGCATCGCCGTGTGCAGTTGCCGGCTGATCGCGCCGCGCGAGAACTTGGTGTTCTCTTCGCAGCGGAGATCGATCGTTCCCACGGCGGGTAGAGGGCGGCCGAACACCCGTCGCGGCATCTCCACCAGCCGATACTCGCCCGCCTGGGCGCGTTGCCAGCTCTCCAGCGACGGCGTGGCCGATCCCAACACCAGCGGCACGTTCTCCATGCGGCAACGCGCCAGGGCGACGTCGCGGGCGTGGTAACGCGGCGCGGTCTCCTGCTTGAAAGTCGACTCATGCTCTTCGTCGAGCACCACCAGGCCCAGGTGCGGGGTCGGAGCGAAGATCGCGCTCCGCGCCCCCACGATCACCGGCACGCTGCCTTCGGCGATTCGCTGCCACTGCCAGTGCCGCTCGGCATCGCTCAAGTGGCTGTGAAGCACGGCCACCTGGCCGAATCGCGAGCGGAATCGCTCCAGCGTCTGCGGCGTGAGACTGATCTCCGGCACCAGCACGATCGCCTGCCGCCCGAAGTAGATCACTTCCTGGATCGCCTGGATGTAGACTTCGGTCTTACCGCTTCCTGTCACTCCGTGCACCAGGAGCGTGCGGTGCTCGCGGCTCCGCAAGGCGTCGAGGATTGCGTCGAGCGCGCTACGCTGATCGGCGTTCATCTCGAGGTGCGACTCGCGCGCCACCGGCGGCTCGACCACTTGCCGCGGCGCGGCCCGCTCCGTTCGCGCGGCAATCAATCCTTTGCGCCTCAGCAGTGCAATCGGTGCCAACGTGCACCGCGCAAGCCGCGCCAATTCGTTGGCCGTGACCGGTTCGCTGGCGGCGGTCAGCTCTCTCATCACCAGCATCTGCTTCTTCGACAGCTTCAGATCCCGCATCTTGGCCGCGGCATCCGGGGCAACCGAGAGAAACGTTGTCAATCGCGTCCCCGCCTGCCCGCGGACGCCGGCCGGCACCACCGCCTCGAGCACCTGGCCCCAGTCGCAAAGGTAGTAGTCGGCAATCCACCGCGTCAGCCGCAGCATGGCTGGACTGAGGAGGTTTCGAGTGTCGATCACCGCGGAGAGCGGCTTCAGCATTCGCCGGCCGACCGGTTTGGTCTCCAGACGGATGCAGTACGCCGTGAGCTGCCGATTGCTCTTCCCAAGCGGCACTTGCACGCGGCGACCCGGCTCCACGTCCGCAGCCAGCGAATCGGGAACGGCATAATCGAATTCACCCGAGGGACCTCCGCCGGCGAAGATCACCGTAGCGACCAGACTCTCGGCTTGATCGTCCTCGTCCCAAGGAGCCGAATCGTTCCCAAACAGGTTGCGTTGCTGATCCGTCATACGTCCTGTACGATACCCCAATCTTCTTAAGCCTCGCAAGTGCCGGAGGTTATGCGATGCGTCTCGGCTTGTTCGGCGGCTCGTTCGACCCGGTCCACTTCGGCCATCTGCTGCTGGCCGAGTCCTGCCGCGAACAGCAACGACTTGATCGCGTCTTGTTCCTCCCCGCGGCAACACCCCCGCATAAGCAGGGATTCGAGCGGACTTCGGGCATCCGGCGGGCCGAAATGCTTGAACTGGCCGTCGGGGGGCATGAGCCTTTCGGCATAAGCCGCTTCGAGATCGACCGCGGCGGCGTAAGCTACACGGTCGAAACCCTGCGACACTTCCGCCAGGAGGCCCCCGAGGCGGAACTCTTCCTTCTCATGGGCGCCGATATGCTCTACGATCTGCCGCATTGGCGCGAGGCGGCCGTCGTCTGCCAATTGGCGACCCCGATCGTGGTACGGCGAGCCGGCGTGGCCGAACCCGACTTCGACGTCCTGGCCGAAATCGCCTCGCCCGAGCGCCGGCAGCAGATGCGCGCCCATCAGGTGGAAATGCCGGCGATCGGGCTGAGCAGCACCGAGATCCGCCAACGGGTGGCCGCCGGCCGCAGCATCCGCTACTGGACAACGCCCTCTGTCGAGCAGTACGTCCTTCAGCACGGGCTCTACCGGCGGCCGACCGGTGAAGCGCCCGGGGCCTGATCAGGCCGCTCGCCGCCGCTGGAGGAGAATACTCAGGCCGTCTGGCACAACCGCCGTGCTGCTCGCCGGCTCACGAGCCAGCGTCTCCAGGACCTGCTCAAGCTGGTCGCTTGGGCCCAGCGCCAGATCAAGAAACAGCCATTTCTGTCCGCGGATTTCGCAGCCTCCGCCACCGCTACCGCCAAGCCATTCTTCCCGAACGCGGTAACCCGCCTTCTCGGCCGCCGCCAACGCCGCTTCCAGAAGTTCCACGGTATGCATCGCAGCTCCTCCCGTTTCCCCACTTCCCTGCACGGCCACCGCGCGGCGGATTATAACCCCTTGTCCTACAGTTGCCGATGCCGGTTCGACGATACGGGTTCAGATGACTAAATCTTGATCCGATTTGAAGTTAAGGCGAGCTGCCGGGGCAAGACAGCGAGGACACGCGCGACTCGGCAAACGGGCGAGACTGAAACTGCCGAGCGCGTCCCGCAGAGTCCCAGCAAACACCAATAGATCGGGGGAAGCAGTGGCCAGCGGCGACAGCTCACTTCATCCCAGCCTCGAAGAGCAGGTGGAGATGCTCAAGCAGCAACTCCATCAAGCGCAGAAGCTCACTGCGCTCGGGGAACTGGTCAGCACGACCACGCATGAATTCAACAACGTGCTGATGACCATCATCAACTACGCAAAGCTCGGGTTGCGCCATAAAGACAACGAAACCCGGGAGAAGGCCTTCGACAAGATCCTCGCCGCCGGCAACCGCGCCGCCAAAATCACCAACGGCGTGCTCGGCATCGCCCGCAACCGCAACACCGGGTTGGAGGCCACCGACCTCGTGCGGCTGCTCGAAGATACGTTGATCCTCCTCGAACGCGAGATGAACAAGTATCGGATCACGCTCGATAAGCACTTCCAGCCGGTGCCCGAAGCCTACGTCAATGGCAACCAGATCCAGCAGGTACTGCTCAATCTGCTGATCAATGCTCGCCAGGCCATGCCCGGCGGCGGACGCCTCTTGATCAAAGTGGCATACGATGTCGAGGGCGATTTCGTCGACCTGATCGTCCGCGACTATGGCTGCGGTATCCCGGCGGAGAAGCTACCGCACATTTTTGAGCCCTTCTTTACCACCAAGCAGGGTCCCGACGCCAGCGGCAAAGGTGGGACAGGCCTCGGGCTCTCCCTCTGTAAAGACATTATCGAGGCCCATCACGGTCGGATACGCGTCGACAGCAGCGTGGGAAAGGGAACCTGCTTCACACTCAAGCTGCCTACGGTCGCCAGGGCAACGGGCGGCGCGCGACCGGCGATCATCGCCGCGCCCGCTCCCGCACCCTCTGCGCACCCCACCGCCTATTGAACTCTTGGCGGTCCGCAAAGCGGGATTCGGCAGGCAAACCCGTCGCGAGCGCCGCGCGAGCTATTGTCCCGGCAACGACCTGGACACACTGGCCATCCGCGCCGTAAGGTCGCTGAGGATTCGCTGTTCCAGCGCCAGATCGCGCCCCAGGTTGATCCAGCCTTCGCGGACCGGCTGTTCGCCCACCGGATTGACGATCCGCGTCAGCGACGTGTCGTTGTGGAACGTGGCAGCCCCTGCGGTCGACCGCACGGGCTGTTCGACGTCTTCCAGTTCTTTGAACACGGCCACCTCAACCAGGAAACCCGTCTCACGGGGCATCACCCGAACCTGGGCGTAGCGGCGAATCGACTGCAGCGTGCTCTCCAGCCGCTCATAACTGTCGGCCGAATCCTGATGCCATGGCTCGAAGGCGGTCGCTCCAGTCTTGGGCCAGGTATCGATGCGACCGTCGATGATGTGGCTGCCCAGTAGCCGAACCGGCTCCTCCTGGTCGATTTCAAAGTAGTCGTCGACCACATCAACCACGACTTCCCATACCAGCTCGTGGTTGCTGCCGGGCAGCAGAACCGGATTCTGGAGGTAGACCGGTGGCGCGGGCGCATAAGGTGGCGGTCCGGCCGTGCAGCCGGCCAGGGCAAGCAACCCTGCTGCAAGCAAACACCTCATCGAGACATCCTGTCTCGCAGGTTAGACAACCCTCGCCACTTCGCCGCAAACAGGCTCCAGTCCGCCCACTTCGTGGGATGGGCTTCAGCCCGTCTCTCTTTCGCCTTTTCGACTTCAGCCCCCCAACCGCCAAGACCGATCAACGCGCGGTCCGACATCCGCCGGCCTGCCGAAGCAGGCGGCTTCTAGGTCGGCGGCATCCCGTAGGAGTGCTCCGACCGGCGCGCACGGCGGATGCGGCCCCGCGCGACCGGGAGTCTCCCAAGAATGGCCTCGGCCTGCAAGAGCAACTACCGGGCGTGGATCGGCCGCCTCCCGGGACGGCGATCGCTGGCAACCGGCGTCTCAGTGAGGATCTTCTGCGCCTTCCCCAGGTCATTCACCTTGATCACGGCCACTCCACCCCCCTTGCTGCCGTTGTTGCCACCGAACGAACAGTAAGCGTAGTCAATATTGAGATGCTCGGTGGCCAGTCGCTCACACATGTTTCGGAATGCACCCGATTGGTTGGTGACATCTACCAATAACACGTCCGCGGCCTCGTACCGCACGTTCATCTTGTCCAAGACCTCGGTGGCAGCCGCAAAATCGCTGGGAACAAACCGTACCTTGCCTCGATCGCCCGAATCCATCACGACAAGGGCGCGAAGCGTAACCTTCTCCTTGGCTAAAGCATTGAGCATCGCAGCGAGCCGGCCCGGCTTGTTGACCAACGTCACCGAAAGTTGCTTGGCCGTTTGCATCCCGTTCCTCCTTCTAGAGATGTGACGAGGAAACGTGGCATCGCAGGAACGGCTTCCAGAACCCGATCGAAACTGGCCGGATGCCATCCTTCTTGCAGGCGGCAAGCCGGCGGCGCCGGAGTCCTTCAGACAAGGGCCGTTCCCGATCCAAATAGGATCATAACACGCGCTCCCTGCCGGTCAATCAACCGAAAAGAGGGTCAGATTTTGCCACAAAAAACACGCGCCAAATCGCGGACTTCCCCGCCCCCCAAGACAGTCGGTCGCCCCCTCCAGACCATCTTGCTTTCACTGCCCCGCTCGACCGGTTCCACGAAATTGTGAAACTCTACCCCCGGCTCAACCGTCTCATAGTTAGCAGCCCCGTGCGCTGCCGCCCCCTTGTTACAGAGCCGTGACGCCCGACAGGCGCCTCAGCCGGTACAATGGCCAGCGAGGAGGGGCAAACCAGCAAGCCGAATGACCGGAAACGGTTCAAGTACGAATGCCCCATGGGTTCCTCTTCGGATTTCCTCCATTCTCCACGCGCGTCTCGAAAACCGGATTCTGCTGAGCCCAACGTGCCAGCTCACATACCAGCCAGGGAGGTCCAGGCGATGTCAGGCGTGATTGCCCGTCGTGCGATGATCGTGCTGCTACTGCTGGTGCCGGCGGTAGCGCAAGCTCAGGGTGTCCTTGTGGTAGTCAATCCCGACGAGGCGGTCCGCCTGCCGCGGCCGATCATCATCTGGCCGCCGCACCGCCCCGCGCCCCCGCCTCAGCCGCCCGCCAGCTACAAGATCAAAGCGCTCGACGTGCAGGCGCGTCTCGTCGATCAGGTGGCCCAGGTGCAGGTCTCGCAGTCGTTCGTCAACACGGGTAGCCGGCAGTTGGAGGTGTCGTTCATCTTCCCGCTCCCCTACGACGGCGCGATTGAATCGATGACCTTGATGGTCGACGGCAAGGAATTTCCCGCCCGCCTGCTCAACGCCGAGGAGGCCCGGCGGCTCTACGAAGAGATCGTTCGCAAGAATCGCGATCCGGCGCTCCTGGAGTGGATGGGAACCGGCCTGTTCCGCACCAGCGTCTTTCCCGTGCCGCCGGGCCAGGAGCGGACCGTCGCGCTCCGCTACTCGCAACTGCTGCGGAAACAGGAGGGGCTCACCGATTTCCTCTTCCCGCTGAGCACGGCAAAATACACGTCGCACCCCGTGGAAGAAGTCAACTTCCGTGTCACCATCGAAAGCCAGGAGCCGATCAAGAACGTCTACAGCCCGACCCACGAGGTCTCGATCAAGCGCCCCGACAACCGGCACGCCACGGTGAGCTACAAGGCGGAAAAGGAGATCCCTAGCGCCGACTTCCGCTTGCTCTACGACGTCGGCCAGGGAAAGGTCAGCACCCGGGTGATCAGCTATCGGCCCGAGAGCGACGAGGACGGCTATTTCCTCCTCCTGGCCAGCCCCGAGATCAAGGCCAGCGACGATGAACCCGCCAAGAAAACCGTTCTCTTCGTCCTCGACCGTTCGGGGAGCATGAGCGGCAAGAAGATCGAGCAGGCCCGCGCCGCCGCCAAGTTCCTCGTCGAAAATCTCCGCCAGGGCGACCTGTTCAACATGATCGCCTACGACAGCGCCGTCGAAGCGTTCCGTCCCGAGTTGCAGCGTTACGATAGCAAGTCGCGGCAGGCCGCGCTCGGCTTCGTCGAAGGAATTTATGCCGGCGGCAGCACAAACATCAACGAGGCCATGACAACCGCGCTCGGCCAGTTGCAGGACTCCAGCCGCCCCAGCTATGTCCTCTTCCTGAGCGATGGCCTGCCGACGACCGGCGTGACCAGCGAAGCCCAGATCGTCGCCAATGCCCGCAAGGCGAACCAGGTCCGGGCGCGAACCTTCTGCTTCGGCGTGGGCTACGACGTCAACAGCCGACTGCTGGACAAGCTCGCCCGCGACAGCAACGGCTACACCGAGTACGTGCGCCCCGACGAGGACATCGAAGACCGTGTCAGCCGGCTCTACCGGCGAATCGAGTCACCAGTGATGACCGACGTCGAGATCGCCTTCGAGCTCGATGAGGAGGAGTCGAGCGTCAAGCCGGTGAACCGGCTCTACCCCAAACAGCCGTTCGATCTCTTCGCCGGCGATCAACTCGTCGTGGTCGGCCGCTACAAGAAGTCGGGCGCGGCCAAGGTCACCGTCCGCGGGTCCGTCAGCGGCGAGTCACAGAAATTCGATTTCTCCGCGCGCCTCGTCAAGCACAGCGATGACCAGGGCAATGCCTTCATCGAGAAGCTGTGGGCGATCCGCCACGTGGGCGAGATCATCGACGAGCTGGATCTCAACGGACGCAACGAGGAACTCGTCCAAGAGCTCGTCCAGCTCTCCACCCGGCACGGCATCCTCACGCCGTACACCTCGTTCCTGGCCGACGAGAATGTCAACCTCCACGACACGGCGGCCAACGCCGCCAGTGCCCGCTCCCGCCTGAGCCTCCTCGAAGACAACATTTCCGGGCAGGCCGGCTTCGAGCAGCGGGCCTACAAGGGATCGCTCCAGCGGGCCGACCGGTTCAGCGGCATGGGCGGCTACCCGGCGTCGGGCCCCGCCCTGTCCGCCGAGGGCCTCGTCAATAGCGTCCACGACCCCGCAGCCGCCCCCGGACAATCCGCCGGCGGAGCTGGCGTCCAGGCCGGCCAAAGGGTGGGCACCGGTCGGGTATCCGGTCCCGGCTCATCCGCTCCTGGCATGCCCGGCCAACCCGGCCAGGGCATGTACGGCTCATCCCCTGCCGATGCCGCTGAGACCGAGCGGAGTGCGGCCGTTGCCGCCGTGCAGCAGATCGGCAGCAAGACGTTCTTCCGCCGCAACAACCAGTGGGTCGACTCAACCGTGACCGAGAAGCAGCAGCAGAATGTGCGCCGCGTCAAGCAGTTCAGCGACGACTACTTCGCCCTTGCCCGCCGCCACGGCCGCGACCTGGCCCAGTACCTGGCGATGGACGATCCGGTGATGGTCAACATCGAGGGCGAGGCCTGGCTCATCGAGCCCTAGCTTCGCTAACCGCTGACGGCTGATTGCTGAAAGCTGACCGCTGAAAGCTTTCAAACCATATAGGCGCAGTCCATGCCCATCCGGGTCTTCAGCTCGTCGAACAGCTCCACGTAGTCCTCGCTCGACGAGTGGACATGCTCGGCCTCGGTGATGAACTTGAGCCGATCGTCGCAGCGGATGCCGCGATCCACCAGCGCCCGCTCGAAGTCCGCCAGCTCATTGCCGTAGACGATCAGCAGCTTGTGCTCGTCAAACTGCACTTCGACGGGCACTGCCGGGTTCAACACGGCGATCCCCGCGCAGCCGTCGTTCATCAACATGTCTTCGAAGTCCCACAAGATGCTCTTCAGCACCGGCATGTCGATGTGCTCGCGGTACAGATCCTGGTGCCCGTTGCGCTGGCGGTTGTGGCTCGTTTCGAGCACCACGTCCACCACGCTCCCCAGCGGGTCGAGCAGATCCATGAACGTGTCGAACAGGTCCTCGCGGGAAACGGCCGCCATGAGCACCGGCACCCGCGTGTGGTTTTCCTCGTCGTGATAGGCGTCATGCCGGTAGCCCTGCGTCGGCACCACTTGGAGATCGTACGACGGGCGGACAGCCTCCGTAAGCTGAAAATCGCCGTACCGCGAAACCCCGAGGTGGGCTTCCAGCTCTTCCTCATCGAGCCGTTCGAAGCTGCTGACGCCGACGGGCATCGCCCCGTCGCGGAGGACATTGCGGATGATGCGTTTCAGGAAGCCCATACATTCATCTCGGGTTAGTTGGTGCTCGTCGCACGAGCCAGCCAGGACGCGGCGCGGAGTGCCTCGGCACTCGGCAACGCGGAGCCTGATTGTTCCCACCGCGAAAGTCCCTCTTCGCGGTCGATCAGCCATCCGTCAGGCTGTCTGAGACGTAGTTTCAGAACCCGGTTCCCGGCCCCAACAGGCCAGACATACCGGCCGTTTCTCAAACCGTCTCTAACAATACCGTAGGTCATGTCTGGCACTTGGCTTGGAGTCTCGCCAGCAGTTCCCCGCCAAGGCCCGCCAGGCGGGCGGCAAAAACGGAACAACCGTCTCTCTTGCCTCCGCCGCAAACTCCACCCGCTCGGCAGCCATTCGCTGTTTTACCGGGTTTTCCCGCAGAAAATGGACGCTCCGCGCGCGGATCTAGGTTAATCTAGCACCCGAAAAACATGCCGGCTCTCGCAGACCTCCCGGTTGCCGAAAAGTGTGGTCCTCCCAGCGCGCTCTCTCAGCATCGCGGTGACTTTGCGTCCCTCCACTATCCCGCTCAAGGCCAGCGCGCCGCACCGCTTCGCGCGGGCCAACTGGTATACTGAGGAGATGCCAGTGGCCCCGCCACCCGATCCAACCGCTTACCCGCTCCGACGCCAGCCATTCCGACCGGATGTCGCCGCATGAATCCCTTGCCCCAACCGCACCAGCTCCCAATCGCCCGATCCCTCCCCGCTGCGGTGCTTGCCGTGTCTCTTCCCCTTTTCCTATTGGGATGCTCCGACCCGGAACCGAGCGCCCTGCCCCTCGCGCAAACCGGCGATTCCCCTTCCGTGACCGCCTCAGCGGGCGGCCTCGACCGCGAGATCTGGGAAATCCATCGCATCGGCGGGCAACGGGTGGGATACGGCCGCACCTCGGTGCATACCAGAACTGTCGACGGCCGCCCGACGCTCCGCATCGAAGGCGACAGCCAGATGGATTTCACCCGCTCCGGCCAGCAGGTCTCGCTCGGCGTTTCTTTTGCCAGCCTCGAATTGCCCGAAGGCGGCCTGATCGAGTTCGAGACCGTCCTCTCCCAGGCCGGCAATACCATTCAGCGGACTACCGGCAAGGTCACCGGGCCGTCGCTGCTGGTTGAGGTCGAGATCCAGGGCAAAAAAAGCTCCGAGCGGCTCTCCTGGTCGCCCGATTTCGGCGGCCTCTATGCCACCGAGTTGTCGCTCTTGCGTGCCCCGCTCAAGCCCGGCCAGCGCCGCACCATCCGCAGCCTCATCCCGGGTCTCAATCAGCTTGGCACTTCCGATCTGGTCGCGCGCGACTTCGAGGAGGTCGAACTCCTCGGTGGCTCGCGGCGGCTCTTGCGCATCGACGCCGTGACCACCACCGCCGACGGCCAGCAGCTTCGCGCCGTGCTGTGGACCGACGAGTCGGGCGATATCCTCCGCCGCTTCGAGGAGGCAATGCAGATGGAGTCGCTCCGCGCCGATAAGGACAAAGCGCTCGCCAAGACCGACCAGGCCCGCTTCGACCTCGTCCTCGGCCTCTCCGTGCCGGTCGATCGCCGCATCGAGAAGCCCTTCGAAACCAGCCAGATCCGCTATCGGCTCGTGCTCGACGGGCGCAATCCCGCCGAAGTCTTCACGCCGACCGCCTACCAGCAGGTCACACCCGCCGGCGACGGCGCAGCCGATGTGACGGTCTTCGGCGCAAGCGCCGGCGCGAAGCCTCCGGCCAGCCCCGCCGATCCACCCACCGCGCTCGAACGCCAGCCGAACAATGTCATCCAGAGCGACGACCCCAAGATCCAGGCGATCGCCCGCAGCATCGAGCCCGACGAGTCCGACCCCTGGCGCGTCGCCGCCGCTCTGGAACGCGAGGCCAGCCGCCGCATCCGCAACGTCAACTACTCGCAGGCCTTCGCCACGGCCGCCGAAGTCATCGAGTCGGGCACCGGCGACTGCACCGAGCACGCCGTGCTCCTCGCGGCACTCGCACGGGCGCGGGGCGTTCCGGCCCGGGTAGTCATCGGCCTCGTCTACGTCGAGGAAGCCGGACAGCCGGCATTCGGCTACCACATGTGGAACGAACTCTACGTCGGCGACCTCTGGGTCCCCTTCGACGCCACCCGCCCCCGCGGCGGCGCCAGCGCCGCCTACCTCCGCCTCGGCTCAAGCAGCCTCCAGGGTGTCTCCGCCCTGAGCAGCTTCCTCCCCGTCGCCCAAGTCGCCGGCCGCCTCAAGATCAGCATCGAAGAAGTGAAGTAAAGACCCCAACCTCCGTAGGACGGATTTTCAATCCGTCTTCCCCCTCTTCCCTCGTTCCCACTCTCCACGTGGGAACGCACAGCCGGACGCTCCGCGTCCCCATGCCCACCACCCCTCCCACCGCGGCAGTTTGAAATCGCCAACAAACAACTGCGCCGACCGGTCCTCCGTCCGCGTGCTCGTCCACATGAGCCGCTTGCCGTCCGGCGAAAACACCGGCAGCACGTCGGCAGCCGCGTGATCAGTAATCCGCCACGTGGGCCCTGCGGCCAACTTCCCGTCGGCCACTTCGTACCGCATCAGCCACAGATCATAGTTCGGCCGCGCCGTCGGATCCGAATGGTCGGCCCCGGCCCAGATGATGTAGGGCTCGCTCGGATGCCAGTACGGCGCCCAGTTCACCCCGTCGTTGTCCGTAAGCGCCACCTCGTTCCGCCCGTCGATGCCGATCGCATGGATCTGCAGGTAATCCGCCTTCTTGCGGTCGCTGCGGAAGATCACCCACTTGCCGTCCGGCGAGATGAACGGCCCGCCGTCGTAGCCCGGTGCATTGGTCAACTGGCGCACATTCCCGCCGTCGGCGTCCATCAGGTAGAGGTCCGGGTCGCCGTCGCGCGTACTCGAGAAGACGATCGTTCGGCCGTCCGGCGAAAAAGCGCACTCCGCGTCGTAACCCTCGGCCGACGTCAGCCGTTCCAATCCGCTGCCGTCGGGCCGTGCGCGGAAAATGTCCATGTGCGGATCGAAATCCCATTCGTACCGCCGGCGCCGGCCCGCCTCGGCGTCGGCCGCCTGCTGCCGCCGTTCGGCCGCCTCCGTCTCGTCCAGGTTCGGATCGAGGTGGCTCGAGGCAAAGATGATCGACCGCCCATCCGGCGCGAAATAGCTGCACGTCGTCCGCCCCCGGCCCGTGCTCACCAGCCTCGGCTCCCCTTCCGGCAAAGCCTGGGTGTAGATCTGGTAGAACGGGTAGTCGCGCGGCACCGCCTGGAAGATGATCGTCTTCATGTCCGGCGCGAAGTACCCCTCCCCTGCCCTGACAAACTCCCGCGTCACCTGCCGCACGCCCGTCAGGTACTGCCCCTCGACCGACTCCTCCGCCGCCTCCGCCGCCGCGCCCCAGATCCCCGCAATCATCACCCCGCAAACCGCCAGTAACTTCAGCATCATAATCTCCCTCGAAGCGATCAGCTGTCAGCCATCAGCTTTCAGTCATTGGTCATTGATCATTGTGACTTGTTCATTGGCACTTCTCGTCATTGCCGCCCCATTATATCCCCACCCATAGTCGAACCACGCCGCGCGCCGTATATTGCCCTGTCGCAATGGGAAAGGAACGCCAATGAAGATCTACACCCGGACCGGAGACCTTGGCGAAACGGGCCTCTTGGCCGGCCCGCGCGTCGGAAAAGACATCGCCCGCATCGAAACCTACGGCACGGTCGACGAATTGAATGCGGCGATCGGCGTCGTCCGGGCGGAAGACTTGCCCGAATCAATCGATCGGCTGCTCGATCGGGTGCAGCACGAACTCTTCGAAGTCGGCGCGGAACTGGCCACTCCCGATCCCGTGTCGCGCGGCCTGCGGACCATCGGCCGGCCCCAGGTTGCCGCTCTCGAAGCCGAGATCGACAGCTACGAAGCCCGCCTCGCCCCGCTCAAAGCCTTCATCCTCCCTGGCGGCACCCGGGCCGCCGCCGCGCTGCACCTCGCCCGGACAATCTGCCGCCGCGCCGAGCGCCGCCTCGTCGCCCTGATCCGCGAGGCCGGCCCCGAGATCTCCCTCGACCTGCTCGCCTATTTGAACCGCTTGAGCGACCTGTTGTTCGTCCTCGCCCGCGCCGCCAATGCCGACGCCGGCCGCCCCGACGTCCCCTGGACGCGAGATAAATGACCCGTCCTGTGTAGAGACCGGCCCCCGGCCGGCCTTGCCCCCATCCGCTCGCCGGCCCTCGCCACCCGCTCCGGCAACGGCCGCCACCCCGACGAGCCCCCATTAGCCCCCCCGCCTCGCGCCCCGCCGATCACTTCATCGGGTGCTTCTGGAAGAACTCCCACATCAGATCGTTGGCCGAGATGTCGAGCGTCGACTTCCCATACCGGCTCCCACTCGACGCCGCTCCCGGCCACGTGTGGCCGCCCCCCGCCACCGCGTACAACACCACCTCCGCTCCCCCCTTCCCTGCCCCAAAACTCCGCCGCTCGACCGTCATGCCGTCGGCGGCTTTGTTCGGCATGTTCACCAGCAACGGTTCTGCCGGGCAGCCATTCACTTTCGCCCAGATGCCGACCGTCCTTTCCACCGATTTGAACAGCAACGACCGCGATGTTCCTCGGCTCGATCCGCACCACGGAACAAATGTGTCGAGCGTCCCGTGAAAGTGAATCACCGATACGGGTAGCTGCGATGCGGCCACGTCAACGGCCATCGTGCCCCCCACCGGGGCAATCGCGGCGATGCGATCCGGCAGTTCCACCGCCAGCCGGTAACACATCATCGCCCCGCTCGAATGCCCGGTGGCGTACACCCGCTTCCCATCCACGTTCACCGTTGTTGCCAGGTCGTCGAGAAGGCGCTTCACAAACTCCACGTCGTCGGGGCATTCGGCCGCCTCGCGGCGATTGAAACCGCCCGAATTCCACGCGTGCGGCGTAGTGCGGAACCGCGTGCCGCTGGGATAGACGGCAATGAAACCCCCTTTGTCGGCCTGTGCGTTCATCCCCGAGAACTGCGAAACACTCTCCGCATCGCCACCCGAACCATGGAACACCAGCACCACGGGCGTCGGCCGTTGCGGAGCATACTCGCGCGGCAGATAGATGCGGTACGATCGGTCCCGCCCGCCGACATTCAGCTTCCGAACCGCGGCAACGCTGCCGCGATCCTTCAGCACACGCGCCTTAACCAGTTCCGACCCGGGCCACCCGGCGATCGCGAAACCCTCTCCCAGCGAGACTGGCCATTGCACGGCCACGACGGCCGTGAGCAGAACGGTGTGGAGCACCATCAACAACTTCCTTGCACCCGGTAGGCCCCAACCACGTAAGCATTCGTCAATATCGGCGCACCAGACCCTTCGCCATCCTTGAACCCGGCACTTTCGCGTGCCCGATGATGAGAAGAGACCCTGTTCGGCGATTACCGGCCCGAAGAATCCGCAGCCGGCCAAGAGTGCCTTTCGCCGTTTAACCGCCTCCCGCCGAGTCGCCTGACACGGCGCCTCCCGGGTGCGATCACTCACTCGCCCGCATCAATCTATCCGACAACCCCCCACCACGCAAGTAACCTGCGCCCAAAACCACGAATTATCTTCAGGTTTTCTGGATGCTCGAAGCCCGTCCAACAGCCTTGAGAGTCACCACCAACCACAACCCTAACCCGAAGCGCAAGCGAGGCCACCCACAACCCTAACCCGACGCGCAAGCAAGGCCACCCACAACCCTAACCCGAAGCGCAAGCGAGGCCACCTCAACCGGTTCCCTCGCTCCGAAAGGCGACCTTTGCCGATCGCCCAACACGAGACGGCCGACGGCCGTTCTCCGCCGAAAGCGGTCTTCGGCCCGGCACTCGTGCCGGATGAACCCAGAACGCGTCTCACCTCCACTCCAGCCGTTCCAATCAACCGCGTTCACGGTGCGTGCTTTCGACGCGGATTCCAAGCCCAACGGGACTATTCCGGCTCGCGCTCGTCGGTCGGCCGCTCAGCCACCCATTCCGAGCGCAGCAAACCGTAGACGTAGAAGTCGTGTGCTTGCCCGCGACACACACGAAAACTCCTCAGGCAACCCTCACGCAAAAACCCGCTGCCTTCGAGCAATCGCTGCGACCGCCCGTTGTCGACCCTGACGAAGGCGTGCATCCGGTCGACCAGGTCCTGTTGGAAAGTCCACTGGATTACCGCGGCCACCGCTTGGCGCATCAGCCCCTTGCCCCATTGAGCCCGGGCCAGGTCGAACGCCAGTTCCGCCCAGCGGTGCGTCTGGGAGTACTCGTTGAAACCGCAGGTGCCGACAATTTGATCATTATGCCCAAGCGCGACCGCCCATTTGGACAGTTCACCTGCTGCCCACCGGCCGAGACACCGCTCGATCAAGGCTTCGACCATCGCTGCCGACATAACCGGATAGCTGGTCAATTCGGTAACGGCGGGATCCCGCAGGTAGGTGTAGAGCAGGTCGGCGTCGGCCGCACGCAGCGGGCGCAACCGCGCTGCGTCGAGTTCAATTATCGGCGGGTGTTGCGGCCTGTCTGCCATACCTCTTGCTGCCCGCTCTGTCATGACCGGCGCACGCAAGTCGTCACCCGGCCGCGATGGGCGGCGCCTTTACTCCTGCGACCGGTTTCGCCGCCTATCCCAGTCGGCTGCATTGCCAGGTTTACTTCGAGCGTCTCCGCTTCCAGTCGAAGCCAGGGATGCTCAACCGCGTTTCCGGATTGCCGTTCCATTCAACGGTGAAACGACTGCTCTCCAGCGTCTCCTTGACGAGCTTCCCGATCTCCGTCTTCTTGGCCTTGTCATCATCCAGGTCGCCGAACGCGAGCATCAGGCCTCCGCCGGCAACGGCGCGTTCAACATCCTGCCCATGATAGAAGCAGTAGCCCTTCACATGACTGCGGCCGCGTTCGTCGACCGCTTGCCCGACGTCGCCCAGCCCATCCGACATCGTATAGCCGGCGTTGTGCAAAGCGATGATGCCGCTTGAATTCAGTGTTTCGAATGCTCGATCCAACCGATCGCAATCCGTCTCATCGGGCCACGCTCTCTCGGCAGCAGCTTTCTTCTCGAATTCAGAGGCCACCGCAGATCGGAGAAAGGCCTCATCGGCCCTCTCCTCGAGCATGTCGTCGATCATTTGGTCGACTTCATCCGGGCCGTAGAAGCCGGACCATACCCATGTCCTGATGGCGCTCAGGATGTACTTGTCGGTGTCATTCATGTTCCCGCGATCCATTACCTGCGCAAGCGGCCGAGCGTCTTCCGCTTCTTGTAGTCCGGCCATCCCCAGTGTCCGTCGAACTCTTCAATGACGAAGAACGCCTTCGGCGAAAGCGGAAGGCTGTCGAATGATTGATTTGCGAAAAGACGCGCAAAGATCCGTCGCTTTTCATGGCTGTCTCCCGTAACGGCATGCATCACGCCGGCGGCGCGTGGGAATCCGACACAATCCCGGTTGCTGCCGCCGCCTCACGTGCACCCGTCGGCCCAGATCCGCATTCAATAGCGCCGCCGACCTCGGCTTTCTGCCACGCTTCCGGCCAGGGATCAACGCATCTCTTGTCAGCGCGGAGCGGATAGTACCTTGCTTCCGCTTTGGTCATCATCCCCGTGATACGAAAAACCAGTCGCAACGCGGCAACCGCCGTCAACCATAATATCCAAATCGCCGCCAGTAGCACGGCGCAAAGACACACAAAAAACACGGCTGGTTCTCGCCAGACTACCCCCAGGCCGATTTGGCCGGCCCACCGCGCGGATGCCATCACAAGAGCAATAGCCGCAACGAAGATTGGCACACCGCTGAGAAGAGTCACCGTGTCAACGATGCGCAGCCGCACGGGTACATAGTACCCCGGCTTGAGGCTCGATCGCGCCAGCGTGAAACTGTACTGCCGACCCGACATGCGACAATGATCACTCCGCAGTCTCGGAACCGTCAGCAACCTCTGTAATTCTGCCGCCGCCCCAACCGCCAGACAAGCCCGCACTCGCCCCCCTGTTTCAGCAGGGCGCATAATGGGAACTCGGGACCGAACAAGCTGCCATAATCAGCCCCGCGTTGCCAGCAACGTACTCCTCACGCTCCCCCGTACTCCTCACGCTCCGCCGTGAGGTTTCTTCGTGCCCGGTTCCGCGCGAGCCTCACGCGGAGCACGAGGCGTACAATCGCGGCCTCCCGCTCTCCCCACCCCCTCCAGAAACCCCAGAAAAACTCGCCAGCCGCGGCCGGTTTCACTATTGACAAAAAGACATGAACACGGGTATACTACACCCCGGCGGCGAACCTCCGTCCGCCAGCACAGGTCGCCCGATGAATGGGGCCGCGTTCGTTCATTGACAATTCGACTTAATCACAACTCGCCTGCCCTCTGCCGGCGCGTGCGCCCATTCCCTGCGCACATCGTCAACTCGCTGGACGACGATTTTGTGCAACCGCTGAGGGCGAGACTCTCGCCAACTTCAACACGTACCTCACAATACGTACAAAGTTACGTTCACCCTGTCGGCGCGAAACCCCTTCCTCCCTTGCACTTGCCGCCACGCCCCGCGACGCACGAAACGGAACAACGCGTTTATTGTTGCGCATCAACGGGGGGTGGCATCACCGTGTGCCTCGGCGACGGCCCTTTACCTTCTGGCCACGAGCTCGTCGAACTCCGCGGCGACGACCGGCCGGCCCGCCTCGCGTCTGGCCCGCGCTCATTCCCTGCCTTGAAAGCACCAGACAATCAACCACCTCGATTCTCTCTGCTCCCTTCTAACTTCTAACTCCTCACTTCTAACTCCTCACTCCATACCCCTCTACGAACTTCAACACGGAAGCCAAAAGAGTGGAATCACTTGCGTCCCAGCGCGTGGCGCGAAATTCCTATCACACCTGGACTTACCGCCATGCTCCGCGACGTAACGAAACGAAACACCCTCAAAGGCGTTTCGCTTCGCACCCAATTCCGCTTAGCCAGTCGTTTCTCAGCGGTGATTGTCGAGACGTGGCCGCAAGGCGGTCCGGGCCAATCACCCGCGGAGCTGGATGGGTTTCTTGCCGGGCGGGGCGGGCGTGAAGAGGTCGCTTTGCGTGAGGCCGAGTTCCTTCGCCATCTCCAGGCAGTAGTCGAGCATGCCGACGTTGGGACCGCGGATGTTCGAGCCGAACGAGAACTTCGCGCCGGCCTCCTTGGCCAGCCGCAGGAAGGCGGGGCGGGGCAGCTTGTACTGCGAGTTGATCTCGATCGCCACGTTGTGCTTCACCGCGGCGTCGATCACCTTTTGTGCCCGGGGGGCGGTCCACAGCTCGTCATGCTGTGGGGCCAGGCCCGAAGGCAGGAAGCAGACGTTGGCCAGGATGTCGATCGGCTCGGTCGCGATGATCTCCTCGTGCCAGGCGACGTAGCGGTCCATGAACCGCTGCGGCTCGCCGGGTTCGAACTGGGGCGTCCACATCTTCACCCGGCGGCCGTCGGTGCCGTGGATGGTCATGGCGTCGGTGAGCACGTAATCGAGCTGGGCGATCATGTCCTTGGAGAAGCAGCTCATCCAGTCGATCCACTCGGCCTGGACGCCGCGATAGACCGGCTTGCCTTCGAGGCTCGCCAGGTAGCTCTTCAGCTCGTCGTCGTTCGAAAGAATGATGGGATACTCGTTCTCACGAGTGCCGGCATGTTCGACAATGCCGAACTTCACACCCCGCCGGGCCGAGATCTCCAGCAGCTTCTCCACCGTTGTATTGTCGCGGTGGACATGATAGTCGACCAAGGGCAGATCGGCCGCGGCAGGCTCCGCCGCGTCGAGCACGTCGACAAGGGCGAGCATGGTTCCGGCGGCTGCGGCACCGTGGAGGAACTGGCGACGGGAGAGATGAGTCGTCATGGGGATCTCCGGGCAGGATGAAGCTGTGAGGCGATGAATAGTCAGTGTGAGAATCTCGATGGAGGGTCTTCAAACTCAAACTTGAACAGGCATCTATCGTAATCGGGCCCGGAGTCCCAGGCAACGAAGTCCGTAGCATCCGGCCGAGGGCTACTCGCCGCCGAGGCAGACGATGGCGCCGTCGTGGAGGGAGGCAAAGAGCCGGCCCCCGGCGGCGGCCAGGCCGTCCCAAACGGGAGCGGGCAGTTCGGCACGGGAGAGGATTCTGCCGTCGCTCATCGACTGCGCGGCGAGCCCGCCTTGCGAACCGCCCAGGAAGAGCACGTCGCCGGCAAGGACCATGCCGGCGATCGTCTGCTCGGGATCGTCCTCGGCAAATGCGGCGGCCGTCCAGGCGGCGTCGGGAGCCAGCCGATCGCTCGGGTAGACCTCACCCGACTTCTTCCGGTAGTTCTCGCTGGCGGCCCAGCCGGTAATCCAGGTCCGGTCGAACTTCTCCGCCGCCTCGGGCGTGAAATCGCGGCGGTAGACCGTCCGCTGATCGGCGAGGAACGACACGAGCGTGCTATCGCGGAACACGGCGAGCGGCCGCCGCGCCGCCTTCTCGCCACCGTGGCGGGGCTGGTGCCGCGGGGCATAGGTCCACCAGCCGCGCGGCACCACCACCGCGCCCTCTCCGGGCGTCAGGCGGGCGAAAGCTTCAGCGGCCCTGCAGTCCATGGCGCCATCGGCAAGCGTGAACAGCCAGCGCGACATGGCAATGCTCTCGCCCTCGCGGTGGAGCAGGTTGAAATTGTCGAACTCGAGCGCCGAGCAACCATAGAAATTTGTCGTTGGCACGCTGTCGAGCCGCTTCTCCCACCGCGGTTGACCGGTTACCAAATCGACCGCGGCGACGAGGATTCCGCCGTCGGCCAACGGATGTCGCCCGGCGGCGAAACAGACCATGTCGTCGACGGCCAACACGCTTCCCGGCACCGGCCAGGGAGACTCGAGCTGGCCATAGGCCATGATCTGCTGCCCGCGGCCGGCGGAAAGCTGCCAGACGACCCGGCCATCGGCGGCACGGAGGCAATAGACGGTGCCCGCCTTGGTGCCGAACAGGCAGAGGCCGCGATGGATTGTCGGCGGCGTATCGACGCGGCCATCGGCTGTGAAACGCCAGAGCGGCGCGCCGCTTCGGGCATCGAGGGCCACCACCTGATGCGCGTCGGGGCGCGCGACGAACACTCGTCCGGCGGCGATCACCGGGGGCGTCACCGGGCCGCCGACGAACGGGTTGTCGCGCCAGTCGTCGGCGACCGGGCCCTCGGGCCGATCGCCGAGGGAGGTGGTCCACAAGATCTTCAGCTCGGCGGGAACGTTGCTCGCCGTGCTTCCGGTTCGCCAGGCGTCGTGGCGATAGCACGGCCAGTCGTCGTCGGCCGCAACTTCATTCGACGAAAGCGGCGCGATGTCGCTTGCCGCGAGTTCGCCCGGTTCGGGTCGAAGTTCGGCGGGAGGACTGGCCGAGACAGGCTGGGGCAGCGCGGGGGCCAGGGCTGCATAGCCGCGGAGCATGGGCCAGCAGACGCAGTGCTTGGGGGTGACGTAGATCAAACCGTTGGCCGGAATCCAGCCCACGTCGCGACCGCAGGCGGCCTTGGTAATGCGATTGGCGTCGAGTTCTCCGCTGGCGAGATCGGTAAGCTCCATTTCGCCGGCAAACATGAAGCGCGCTGTGGCCACCGGCGGGAAGCAGTGACAGTAGCCAGCCGGGCAACTGCCCTTCTCTTCCCCGGTCCACGGATCGAGGGCAACCGCCTTGCGATTCTCGAGCACCCACAGCAGGTCGCCCACGAACATCGCCCGGGCCTGCTTCATGTGATTCATGCCAGGGACGAACGAGCGGCTCCAGAGCGGCCGGCCATCGTCGGCGGCGACGACCTGCAACTCGTTGCCGGTCTTCTCATCGCTGAGCGTGGAGATTTCGAGCGCCAGGACGCGATTGCGGCACACGAGCCGGCGAACCTTCGAAAGCCAGGGATAATCGCCGCGTTGCCAGCGGACGCTTCCGGTCGCCAGGTCGAGGCAGACCACCGCCAACTCGTCGCCGAGGCGCGGATTGCCGCGGAGGTAGAAGACCGCGCCGTCGCCAGCCACGGTGTATTGCGGGTTCAAGGTGTCGTGCTTCCAGATCAATCGGCCGCCGGACGCATCCAGCGCGCGGATCGACTGGCCATCAATCGCCAGCAGCGTGCGATCGGCGAGGAGCACTTCGGCAGGCGCTGCGGCATCCGGAAACTCGGCAACCGGCGCGCCCGTGGCGCTATCGAGGGCGAGCAGCTTGCCTGCGGAGACGACATACAAACGGCCGTCGCCGGCGATCGGCGGGACGCTGCGGGACGTGATGCGGAAATCGAAGCCGCCGCGCGACGGCGAGGGGTTGAGCGGTCGGTGCCAGAGCCGCAGGCCATTGAAGCTGTCGCGAGCCCACACGCCGCCATAGTAGTTCTTGCCGCCGGCGGTGACGAGATTGGCGATTTCGGCCGACGCCCCGGCTACCCAGCGGACCCGCCGCGGCGGGGCGACGAAGAGGTCGTCCGAGACGGCGTTGCCATCGGCGCCGTGCCGGGGATGTGTCCAGGCATCGAGCCCCTCGGACCACGGTATTCCGGCGATCGTCCAGGGCCCCACGCGTCGTCTCTCGACGAATCCCGCGCTTTCGAGAAGCGATTCCGCCGCCGGGCGCCGCACGGCCACCACACCGCCGGGACATGCCACCCGCTGCCACTCTTCGGCCGGCACGGCTGTAGCCAAATCGTCCGCGACCAGCAGCAGGTTCACCAGATTCTCGGCATAAGGCAATTCACCGCCTGAACGCAGGACCTCGGCCGTGGCGAGGCCGTAGAGTCCGGCGGCATCGATCTCCCGCCGGGCCTGCTCGACCCGCGACGGATCGCGATCGACGATCTGAACCAGAAACCGGCCGGTCTGCGCCAATTCAAGCGCGGGAGCGATGTCGACCGCGCCGATCTGAACGCACAGGCCGCCTCCCATGCCTCCGGCCCGCTCGGTCCACTCGGCGATCGATTCGGCGCCCACCGGAGCAGGCCCGACGAGGGCCGCGATGACTGCAAACGCCACGGTCCGAAGGTTCACTGTCGACGGTTCCGATGAACGATCCATGAACGGCTCCCAGGCAGATGGCGGGCCCCCGGGGCTCTTGGGCGACATGCGCCGGACGCGCCGCTCGCGTGCCGCTGGGCCGCGGCGGCCCGATTCCCAGCAAAACGAACTCCCATAAGCTAGCCCGGCTGATCGGACGGTGCAACCGGCAGCCGCCGGCGGCGGTCACAACAGGCCCAGCGCCAGAAGCACCGCGGTGAATGCGGCCAGGAGGATGCGATAGTAGCCGAACAGGTACAACTCGCGCCAGTTGAGATAGGCGACCATCCACTTCACCGAGAGGATGGCCGCGATGAAGGCCGACACGAAGCCGGCAACGAGGCCTGTCCAGCCGTACGCGCCGAGCATTTCCTGGCCTTCGTGGAGTGCCTCCCATCCGGTAGCGGCGCTGAGCGTAATCAGGCCGAGCAAGAAGCTGAACTCGACCGCCGCCGAGAGCCGCAGGCCGAGAAACACGCCACCGATGATCGTCACGAGGCTGCGACTGATCCCCGGCCAGAGCGCAAAGGCTTGGGCAAGGCCGATCAGAATCGCCATGCGCGGCGTGAGCTGGGTAAGCTCCAGTCCCTGAGCCTCGTGATCGCGAACCTTGAACCGCGTGAACAGGAGAATGACCACTCCGCCGACGAACCAGGCTACAGCAATCGGGCCGGGATGGAAGAGGTAGCCTTTGATCGCGCCGCGGAACAACAGTCCCAGAATGGCCGCCGGCATGAATGCCAGCAGCAGGCAGACCAGCAACCGCAGGCCGTCGGGTTCCCGCCCGGCAAGGCCGCCGAGCATCAGCCGCACGCGCTCGTGATAGAGCCACAGCACGGCGAGGATGGCGCCGGCCTGGATAAAGATGGCGTAGGCGTCGGCGGCGCGCCGCTCACGTTCCTCATCGCCGATGCCCAGCAACCGCTCGACGACGAGGAGATGTCCGGTCGAACTGACGGGCAGGTACTCGGTAGCGCCTTCGACGATGCCGAGGATGATCGCCTCGCCGAGCCCCAGATCGGAGCCGGCAGCCTGTGGGGATGCGGGCGGTTCATCGGCCTCGGCGGCCCGAGCGTCTTCAGCCCATCCCGCGAAGAGAGCCCCCAGCGCCAGCGCCCCCCGCAGCAGCCAACTCGAGCAGGTCGGTCGAATAGGCAAACCGAGGGCGGGCAGATGCATTCGGGATCGCGAGCGGCTGCTGACGGGGAATCGTGAGGCAATACCATAGCTTGATCGCCAGGCTCGCGGCGGTCAAGCGCGAAGATCGGCTCGCTGCATGGCGGCCGGGGGTTCTTCGGTCGCCGTCTCGGCCACACCGCCGGCGAGAAAACCGCTCTGGCGGATATACGGCTCGAGTTCGGTTCCCTTCATGAACCACAGCAGCAGCGGCGTGGTCATGACCGTGGTGACCAGGGCCATCAGCACCAACATGCAGAAGACGCTGTCGGGGAGCACGCCCAAGTCGCGGCCGACATTGATGACGATCAACTCCATGAGGGCGCGAGTGTTCATCATGGTGCCGATGCAGACCGACTCGCGGGCCGAGAAGCCGCCCATCCGGGCCGCCACGCCGCAGCCTCCCAGCTTTCCGCCGATCGCACACACGAGCACGGCGCCGAAGAACAACCACTCGACGGACGTGGCCAGCGTCCCGATATCGGTCTTCAGGCCGGTATAGGTGAAGAAGATGGGCAGGAAGATCACCGCCAGAAAGTTCCGCAGGTGCCGGACCATCACCACGCGGAACTGCGGCTCATCGGAGAGCACCGTACCGAGCATGAACGCGCCGAAGATGGCGAAGATACCGATCATGCTGGTGGCCATGGCGCAGAGGAATAGCACGCCGTAGACGACGGCGAGGCTGTTCATGCCCATGTCGCCCGCGGCGCGGGCGATCGCCCGGCGCACAAACCGCTTCAGCAGCGGGCGGACCACCCAGAGCACGAGCAGGAAGAAGCCGACCGTCGCGGCGACCATCCGCACGGTGCTCCAAATCTCGAACTGGGCCTGGACGATGCTCGAAATCGTAGCCAGCAGGATCCAGCCGCAGGCATCGTCGACCGCGGCGGCCGAGATGGTAACTGCTCCCAGCCGGGTTCGCGTGATGTTGAGCTCGATCATCATCCGTCCGAGGATGGGGATCGCCGTGATCGACATGGCGATCCCCATGAAGAGGATGAAACCGGCGGCGGAAACGGCTGTGCCCGACGGCGACACCGGCAGGTAAGGATGCATCAGCCAGCCCAATCCGACGCCCAACGAGAAGGGCAGAGCGATGCCGCTGAGTGAAATGCCCACCGCGGCGGGACCGTGGAACCGGAGGTGGCTGAAGTCGAACTCGAGTCCCACCACGAACAGCAGGAGGATCAATCCGAGCTGGCTGAGGACGGAGAATACGTCGGCGACCGCCGGATTGAAGATCGCCTCCGAGGCATCGGGAAAGAAGTAACCGAAGCAGGACGGTCCGAGGGCCAGTCCGGCGGCAATCTCGCCTACCACGACAGGCTGCCGAAGGGAGCGAAAAAACGCCCCGAAGACCCTTGCCGCCGCCATGATGACGACCAACTGTACGAGGGCGATGAACAGCAGTTCCTCGCTTCGCAGGTCGGCGGCGGCCAGGGGGCAGTTCGGGGGTGGCATTCTGGGGCCGCGTCGAGACGGTTGGTCGAGCCAGCCGCGCATGGCGGACATTCGAGTATATGTGGCTGCCGGACCGGGGCAACTCCCCGAGCACTACCTATCCAGCGGAACCAGCTTCGGCGCCGGGATCTTCGTGCCGTAGATCCTGCCGTGGCGCTGGAGGAGTTGCCGGAAGTTGCAGTGCAGGAAGTCGTAGAGCGCTGGGGGCGGGCCCAGGCTCAGCCACTCGTCGGTTAGCCTGTTCACTTCCGCGTCGTAGCCGCGTTTCGACGAGCCATGGGCGTAACAACGGCCGCCATGCCGCCGCAGGTCGCCATCGAATGCCGGCCCCACGTGCCACAATTCGTGGATCACTGTCGCCAGCTTCTCGCGCAGCTCCAGATCCAGAAACCGCGGCAGATAGAAGGTGAGGATGTACAGCATCTCCACCCCCGCCGCATCGTAGAGCCGCTGAATTCCCCAGCGCCGGCCGCGGCGGATGGTATGCAGTTCCCCCCCGGCAAACCGCATGGGCGTGAGCGACGCGTACATGCCGTGGCGGCAGGCCCGCCGCGTCTGCGAAAAGCTGATCGCCACGCGTCGATGGTCGATGTGCCGCAAGTCGGGCACGCGGTGGGCCATGTCGGCCACCAGCGGGCGGATACAGGCGGTGAAATCGAACCCCGCGGGGTCCGGCCCGGAACGGGCCGCCTTGGGAGTGCGTGGGGCCGGCATCGGCGTGCGGATCGAACGATACGACAAGACCCACGGATGGCATATCCGTGGGTCTCACCGGGAACGTGGTTGGCACCCCTCCAGCGCTCGTCCGCCCAAACCTGACGGGCGAGAGGAACACCGGGGATAACTGGATCAAGTGGCTTCGGCGGGGACCGGGGCCTCGTCGGCCTCGAAGCTCGGGCGCTCGGCGCGCCGCCGCTGGCGATCGTTTTTGCCGACAAACTCGAGGATCGCCTGCCGGCCCGCATCGCCCAGCCGCGGCGTGGCCAAAGGGATGATTCGGGTGTAGCCGCCGCGGCGATCGACAAATCGCGGGGCGATGTCGTCGAACAGGATTCGCACCGCCTGCTTGTCGCCCAGCAACTGCATCACCCGTCGTCGGGCCGCCACCACCGGAGCGATGGCGCGGTTCCACTCGCGCCAGCCATCGCTTTGGCGCCACGCCCGCCATGAATCGCTGTGACGATCGGCGCCCGAATGGAGCTTGTCGGCCGCTTCGCGCTGCGGAATCGACCGGCAGGCGATGCTGATGCATTTCTCGATCAGCGGGCGGACTTCCTTGGCCTTGGGAACGGTGGTAATGATCCGCCCTTTGACCTTCGGCGCGTTGGACTCGCCCTCGGCGTCGCGTTCGGTCAGGATGAGCGCGGCAGCCAGGTTTCTGAGCAACGCCCGCTGGTGATTGGGGTTGCGTCCGAGTTTCCGGCCTCGTCTACGATGTCGCATGGCTCTGGTACTTCAATGTCAAACGTTATGCGGGATCTCCCACCAGCCCGGAGGCAGGTCCGGCGCCGCAGGCGGCCCGGCGCGGTGATTTGTTGTCCGACGCCGAGGAGGACTCAGATCGAGCCGGTCGGCGCCGACGGCAGTCTCATTCCCAAACGCAGACCCATTTCGGCCAGTTTCTCGCGAACCTCGTTGAGCGTCGTCTCGCCGAAGTTGCGGACTTCGAGCAGCTCATCCTCGCTGCGCGTGACCAGGTCGCGAACGGTGTTGATGTTCTCCGATTCGAGGCAATTAGTGGCTCGTACCGACAGGTTCAATTCGGCCAGGCTCAAATTGAGCTTGGTCTCGGTGGCCGAGTCGATCCCGGCCACCGGGCCGCCGCGAGCTTCCGAATGCACCCGGGCGCCCAACTCGCTGTACTGCACGAACGGGTTGAGATGCTTGCGGAGAATCTTCGCCGCCTCGACCAGCGCCATTTCCGGAGTGATCGAAGCGTTGGTCCAGATCTCCACGGTTAGCTTGTCGTAATTCGTTTTCTGACCGACGCGGGTTTCCTCGACATCGTAGCGGACCCGCGTCACCGGGCTGAACATCGCGTCGAGCGGGATGACGCCGATTTCCTGCGTTTGCATGGCCGACTCGTTGGCCGGCACGTAGCCGCGGCCGTTTTCCACCACCATCTCCATCACGAACGGCACATCGTCGGTGAGTGTGGCGATCAGGTGGTCGCGGTTGATCACCTGGATGGCATCGTCGGCCTGGATGTCGGCCGCCGTAATCACGCCCCGGGTGCTCTTCTCGATCCGCAATACATGAGGCTGCTCGCTGTGGTTCTTCACCACCAGCGACTTGACGTTCAAGACAATGTCGGTGACGTCCTCGACCACGCCCGGAAGCGTGGTGAACTCGTGCTGAGCCCCGTGCACCTTGATGCGCGTCACGGCGCTGCCCTCGAGGCTCGAGAGCATGATGCGGCGCAGGCTATTGCCGATAGTCACACCGAAGCCGCGTTCGAACGGCTCGGCAAGAAACTTGCCGTACGTCGGCGTGAGGCTGCTCGTCTCGCACGTCACTTGACTGGGAAGCTCAAGGCCGCGCCATCGAATTCGCATATTCCCCTACTCCAATGCGACGGGATCCTGGGTCGCCAATGCTACCTGGAGCACAACTCCACGATCAGTTGCGGCTGGACGGGGATCGACACATCCTCCAGCTCCGGCAAACGAACGACTTGGCCTTCGGGCACGGGGCCATCGGTGCGGGAGAGGAAATCGGGGATCTCCTTGCCGTACTGGGCCAACGAGGCCTGTGCCGCCTGGACACTCTTGGGACGATTCTTGACGCGGACCACGTCGCCCACGCGTACCAGGTAACTGGCGATGTCGACGCGGCGGTCGTTGACCGTGACGTGACCGTGGGTGATCAACTGCCGCGCCTGGGGCCGCGATAATCCAAAGCCCAGCCGATGGACGATGTTGTCAAGCCGCCGCTCCAAAAGGCCCATCAGCACCGCACCGGTATTGCCCTTTGACCGGCTCGCCCGGTCGTAGTAGCGCATGAACTGCCGTTCCAGCACCCCGTAATAATGCTTGACCTTCTGCTTCTCGCGGAGGTGCGTCCCGTAGTCGGTAAGCTTGCCGCGGCGGTACGTGTGCATACCGGGCGGATTCTGACGGCGCTCGTAGGCGCACTTATCGGTGTCGCATCGCGTGCCCTTGAGGAACAACTTCAGTCCCTCGCGTCGGCAGAGGCGGCAAACCGGTCCCGTGATACGGCCCATGTCCTGGCTCTACTCCAATGAAATCGAAATGGTCGCTGATGTTCTGCGTGGCCGACTACACCCGACGGCGCTTCTTCGGGCGGCAGCCGTTGTGCGGCAGCGGAGTGACGTCTTCGATCGACTTGATCGACAACCCTGCCGCCTGCAACGCCGTAATCGCGCTTTCGCGCCCGCTGCCGGGCCCCTTTACCTTGACGTCTACCTCCTTGAGCCCGAACTTGATCGCCTTCTCGGCAGCCTGTTGCGCCGCCATCTGACCGGCGAAGGGCGTGCTCTTGCGGCTTCCCTTGAAGCCGCTCGTGCCGGAACTGGACCAGCACAGGGTGTCCCCCTTGGTGTCGGTGATCGTCACCGTGGTGTTGTTGAACGTGGCCTTGATATGGGCCACTCCCACGGTCACGTTGCGGCGGGTCTTGCGCCGCTTGCCACCGGATTGCGATTGTTGTTGCTTCGCCACCTAGCTCACTCCTCCGGAAACCCCACCGTGTATTGTGCTCACCGCGCGGCGGTCGCCACACTCTGCGACACGCCCGCAGAACCATCGCCGCGCGTATTACCGCAAATCCTTCACACCCTTCTTGCCGGCCACCGTCTTCTTCGGACCCTTGCGAGTCCGGGCGTTGGTCCGAGTTCGCTGGCCGCGGACCGGCAGGCCGCGCCGATGACGCATGCCGCGATAGGAGTTGATGTCCTTCAAGCGGGCAATATTCTGACCGATCTGACGCCGCAACTGCCCCTCGACCGTATAGTCCTTGTCCAGCAAAGCTGCCAGACGGGCCAATTCATCTTCGCGAAGCTCGCGAGCCCGCGCGTGGGGATTGACACCCGCCTTGTGGCAGAGATCCCGAGCGGTCTTATCGCCTACCCCGTAGAGGTAGGTCAGCGAGATCGCGGTCGGCTTGTCGTTCGGAATGTCTACACCTAGGAGACGCGGCATACGTCACTACTCTCCACAGACCGCAAAGGACGATTGGCTTGGGCGAAAACGGGCTTGAAAAACCGGCGGAGCAGTCCGCTCCAGCCGCGATTGATCAACCCTGACGCTGCTTATGGCGCGGGTTACTGCACACGACGTAAACCGTCCCACGACGGCGCACGATCTTGCAATTCTCGCACACGCGCTTGATGCTAGCACGGACTTTCATGGGACGACGTTTCTTCGTTTGTCGTTCAAGGCAGGGGGAAACGATGCAGTATACACCCTTCGGGGCGGCATCCTCAAGTACCCGGCTATCAACTTTTGCCCCCTCGCGGAGGTGGCAAGGATGCCAAGGCCCTTCGATCTATCCTGGTCGCGTCAGTTTGGCAAGTCCGGCAGCGGGATCGGGGCGGCTGCCCGGCTTTACGCCTCAGGTCGCACTCCGCTTCTTGTCTTCCTCCGGACCGGCGGTCAATACATAAGGACCGTTCTCGGTCACGGCGATGGTGTGTTCAAAATGAGCGCTCGGCTTTGAGTCGCTGGTAACCTGGGTCCAGTGGTCGGGCATGGTCCGCACCCGTTTCGTACCCATGTTCACCATCGGCTCAACGGCGATTACCAGTCCCGGCAGCAACCGGAAGTCGCCGTTGCGGCGCAATTGGTGGCTCACGAAATTGGGAACCTGCGGATCCTCGTGCATTTCCCGGCCGATACCGTGGCCCACAAACGCTTCGACGACAGAGAACTTGTGCGTGCGGACGTATTTCTCCATTTCCGCGGCCACTTCGCTCCAGAAAGTCTTCTCGCCCATCAGCCTGATTGCCAGATCCAGCGTGCCTTTGGTTACGTCGAGAAGGCGCTGCGCCTCGGGCGACACTTGGCCGACAGGGTATGTCGCCGCCGCATCGCCGCACCAGCCGTCCAGTTTGCAGCCCGTGTCGATGCTGACGATGTCTCCCTCTTTCAGCTTCCGAGGTCCCGGAATCCCGTGGACCACTTCCTCGTTGATCGAAATACAGGTAACCGCCGGAAACGGCACCCGGCCGGGCACTCCCTTAAACAACGGTATCGCCCCGTGCTCGGAGAAAAACCGCTCCACGGCAGCGTCAATCTCACCTGTCGTAACCCCCGGCCGGATCATCGACCCAATCAACTGGTGCGCCTGCCAGACCACCAAGCCGGCCCGACGCATCATCTCGATTTCGCGGGGAGAACGGAGGATTTGCACGACGTAACTTCTTCGCTTTGCTGTGGACCGTCAAGCATGCTGGTCCAGCACGGTTTTGGCCCGCTGGAAGACCTCATCGATCGTTCCCAGGCCATCGATGCTCTTGAGCAATCCCTTGCTCTGGTAATAGTCCAGAAGCGGCGACGTCTGCTCCCGATACGCTACCAGGCGGCGGCGAATCACGTCGGGATCGTCGTCTGCCCGCCCGCGGCTGGACAACCGCCGGAACAATTCATCCTCCGGCACGCGGAGTTCCAGAACCGCGTCCAACGGTTCTCCGCGATCGGCCAATATGCGGTCGAGGCCCTCTGCCTGGGGAATCGTCCGCGGGAAGCCGTCCAGCAAGTAGCCTCGCCGGCAGTCGGATTCTTCGAGCCGCTCGCCGATGATGTCGAGGATAATCTGGTCGGGCACGAGCTGCCCGCTCGACATGTATTGGTCCGCCTTCTTGCCAACCTCAGTCTGGGCGTCGCGCGCCGCCCGCAGCATGTCGCCCGTCGACAGGTGGGCCATTTCGAAAGCCTCTACCAGCCGCTCCGCCTGGGTGCCCTTGCCCGCTCCGGGTGGTCCAATAAATACGATTCGCATGATGTCAGTTCCCTAATGCCATCGAAATCTGCCGAAGAAATCGCCCCGTGGACGTCCGGCTATCTGAAACCCGCAGCCGCGACAGCCACGATCTTTCTCAGGTGCGTTCCAGCAGGCCCCGATAGTTCCGCATGACCAGATGGCTGTCGATCTTCTGCACGAGATCGAAGGCCACGCTCACGGCGATCAGCAGGCTCGTGCCGCCGTAGAAGCTAGCAATCGTGTAGTTGATGCCCATTGAGCTGGCGACAATCGTCGGTACGATGGCCACGACCGCGAGAAAGCCCGCTCCGACGTATGTGATCCTCACCATCACCTTCTCCAGGTAGTCGGCCGTGCGTTTGCCGGGCCGGTAGCCGGGGATGAAGGTGCCGTAGTTCTTCAGGTTCTCAGCCATGTCCTTGGGATTGAACGTGATGGCCGTCCAGAAGTAGCAGAAGAAGTAGATCAGCCCGACGTACATGATGTTGTATATGTAACCGTCACCCCGCTGGAAGGCCTGATCCATCGCCGAGAGCCAGGTGTTCGTCGGCCAGTGCTGCAGCAGCCAATTGAACAACACCGACGGGAACAGAAGCAGGCTGCTGGCGAAAATAATCGGCATCACGCCGGCCTGATTTACCCGCAACGGCAGGTACTGCCGCGTGCCGCCGTACACGCGCCGCCCGCGAACGTGCTTGGCGCTCTGGGTGGTGATGCGGCGCTGGCCCTGGGTGATGAAGACCACGCCCATAATGACGCCGACAAACAGGGCCGCCAGTACGAGCAGCGTCTCCACGCCGACCTGGTCTCCGGTGCTTCCCAGCTCGATGTTGCCGGTCAGCAGTGGCCGCAGCAGGTCCATCCCGGCGGCCGGCATGCGGGCCAGGATGCCCGCCATGATCAACAGGCTGATGCCGTTGCCAATGCCGTAGGCATCGATCTGCTCGCCAAGCCACATCAGGAATGTGGTGCCAGCCGTCATGGTGATGACGGCAGTGATCTTCCACCCCAAGTTCATGCCGCTGGTGGGGTCGGACGGATCGTTCAGGAACTGGTCTTGGACCAGGCTGTATGACTGGAGGAAGTTGACGTAGAACCAGCTCTGGATCAGGCAGATGACAACGGTCGTGTAGCGTGTGTACTCATTGATCCGCTTGCGACCGCTTTCACCCTCCTTCTGCAACTTTTCCAGAGGCGGATAGACCGTCGCCAGAAGCTGAAAAATGATCGAGGCCGAGATATAGGGCATGATGCCGAGGCCGAAGATCGTGGCCTGGCTCAACTGGCTCGCGCTGAAGGTGGCCACCTGCTCAACGAGCGCTCCCAGTCCGCCCTGCTGCTGCGAGAAGAACGCGGTCATCTGGGTCGTGTCGACGATCGGCAGCGGAATCTGCCAGCCGATCCGATAGATGGCCAATAAGAGCAGCGTCAGCCCGATCTTCCGGCGAAGCTCGGGAATGGTGAATACGACGCGTATCTTTTCCCACATCGGTCCGTCCTCTATTGACGCGGCGAGGGACTGCGGATCATTCGGAACAACGATGTCGGGTGGTTTGTTGCTCTACGCGGCACTGAAGCCTGCCGCCGCACGGGCCTCCCCGGCACAAGTTGCTGACGTACACCGCCCCATCCGTTACGAATCGGTTACTTGCGCGCCGTTTTCTGCTTGTTCTTCACGACCGGCTTGCGCCCGGGCACCACGACCACCTCGCCCCCGGCTTGCTGGATCTTCTCCTGGGCCGACTTGCTGAAGCGATGCGCCGAGACCTTGAGCCGCTTGGTAAGCTCGCCGTCGCCGAGGATCTTGATCGCGTCGAACCGGCCCCGCACGAGGCCCTTGGTCCGCAAGCTGTCCGGGTTGACCTCTTCCTCGGCAGTGAAGAGGGCATCCAACTGACCCACGTTGACAGCGACCACGGTGAGCGCCCAGGCATTGTTGAAGCCGCGCTTCGGAATACGCCGCACGAGAGGCATCTGGCCGCCCTCGAAGGTGGGCTTCTGCGACCAGCCCGCCCGCGCCGCCTGACCCTTGTGGCCCCGGCCCGCCGTTTTTCCCTGGCCGGAGCCGGGACCGCGCCCGAGGCGCTTGCGCTTCTTGTGGCCCTGGATGCCGCGATTGACTTCGTTCAGATTCATGTGAGCGAGACTCCCCGCAGCCGCTCCACGTCCTGCTGTGTGCGGAGGTCCTGGAGGGCTTGAATGGTGGCTTTGACCAGATTGATCGGGTTCGTGCTGCCGAAGCTCTTGGTGAGGATGTCCTTGATGCCGGCGGCCTCGCAGACGGCCCGCACGGCGGCCCCGGCGATCACACCGGTACCCGGACCGGCCGGAACGAGCACCACCTCAGCGGCCCCGAACCGTCCCTTGACCTCGTGCGGAATAGTGCCGCCCTTCATCTGAACCGCGAACATGCTGCGGCTGCCGTCTTTGATCGCCTTCTCGACGGCGGGGGGCACTTCGTTCGCTTTGCCGTACCCCCAACCGACCTTGCCCCGACCATCGCCAACGACAACCAGCGCCGCGAAGCTGAATCGCCGACCACCTTTGACCACGGCGGCCGTCCGCCGGATCTTGATCACCTTGTCGATCAGTTCGCCTCGGGTCGAACCAGTTTCAGTAGACATAGACTTGCCGTATGGGTGAGACTGTTTTCCGTGTTCGTCGCGGCGGGCTCGCGCCAGCCGGCCGCCGCGCCGGACTCCGGTGCGTGGCCGTAGGAAGCGTGCGCACTACGAAGCCGGCGATTGCTCGCCTTTGGCCTTCTTTTCTTTCTTGGGCTTCTCCGCCTTCTCGCCCTTCTCCTTGCCCTTCTTGGGTTCCGGCTTGGCCGGTTTTTCCTCGGCGACGATCTCCTTCTTGGCTCCCACGTCGAGCCCCGCGTCGCGGGCCGCGTCCGCCAAGGCGGCAATCCGCCCGTGGTACTTGTACTCGCGGCGGTCGAAAGCGACCTGCTTCACCCCGGCAACCAGCGCCCGCTGGGCAATCGCTCGGCCCACCGCCTGGGCGGCGGTCACGTTGCCACCGTACTTTACCTGCTCGCGCACCTCTTTGTCGAGCGTGCTCGCCGATGCCAGCACCCGGCCGGCGTCGTCGTCGATTACCTGGGCGTACATATGCTTCAGGCTGCGAAACACGCACAGCCGCGAGCGCGTGGTGTGTCGCTTGATTTTGTTCCGCACCCGCCAGCGGCGCCGCTGGCGCTGCAGCCGATTGATTTTCTCGTGTTGCACGTTGCTGTCTCCCACCTGGCGGCACGATTGCCGACCGCGCCGTTCCGGGATGTTTCTGTCTGAACCTGTTCAGTCTGCAGCCGGCAGAAGGCTACTTCGCCATGACCTTTCCCTGCTTGCGACGGACGGCTTCGCCGTCGTAGCGGATGCCCTTGCCCTTGTAAGGTTCCGGCTTCCGCAGCGCCCGCACCTCGGCGGCGAACTGGCCGACCAATTGCTTGTCGATGCCCTTGACGAGCACATGCGTCTGGTCGGGACAGGTCACCGTCAGCCCTTCGGGGATCGGCTTGTGCAACTCGTTGGCCAGGCCGACCCGCAACTGCAATTCGCCGTTCTGCACCGCGGCAATGTAGCCGACACCCACGATTTCCAGCTTCTTCTCGTACCCCCTGGTGACTCCCTCGATCATGTTCCGCACCAGGGCCCGCGTCAGGCCGTGCAGGCTGCGGGCGAGCCGCTCGTCGCTGCCTCGCGTGACCACGATCGACTTCGACTCGTCATCGTAGACGACGCTGATCTCGGGTCGAAACTCGTACTGGAGCTTCCCCAGCGGCCCCTCAATCACGAGCACGCGGTCCTCGATGGTGACGTTGACTTTTTCCGGCACCGGGACGGGTTTCTTTCCGATTCGCGACATGGCTACGTCTCTAATTTGTAATGCGCTGGAGCGTTCAGCACGGCACAAGGGCCGTTGCAGGGCATGGCTCTACCAGATCTCGCACAGCACCTCGCCGCCGAGGTTCCGCTGACGCGCCTCGCGGTCGCTGATCACGCCGCGACTGGTACTGATTACGGTGATCCCCAATCCATTGAGCACCGGCCGGAGTTTGTCGGCGCCGCTGTAGACCCGCCGCCCGGGCCGCGAAACCCGGCGGATGTGGCGGATCAGGCGCTCGCCGTTGGGACCGTACTTGAGGTGGATGCGGAGCTGGTTCACCGGCTGGGATTCAACTTCCTCCCAGTCCCAGATGTAGCCCTCTCGCTTCAGCACCTCGGCCAGTCCGCGCTTGACCTTCGAGACCGGCAGTTCGACTTGGGGCCGCTCGATGCGCACCGCGTTGCGGATGCGGGTCAACATGTCGGCGATGGGGTCGGTCATCATGGTCGTTTAAGGTTCCTTTACCAGCTCGCCTTGCGTACGCCCGGAATCATGCCTTCATCGGCCAGCTTGCGGAAGCAGATGCGGCAGATGCCGAATTTGCGGTACACCGCCCGCGGCCGGCCGCACAGCTTGCACCGCATGTGGCGGCGAGTCGAGAACTTCGACGGCTTTTTCGCCTTGGCGATCTTGGACTTACTTGCCATCTAACGTGAGCCTCCGCTGGGGACGGCCTGGAGTACGGTTGTTCTTTTCCTGCGTGCCGCCGGTCTACCAACCGCGGCCCGCAACGTTACCACTCACTTCGCCGCGCCGGCCGCCGTGTCCGGCTGCAGCGGCATTCCGAACGCCCGCAAGAGCGTTCTCGCCTCCGCGTCGCTCGTGGCGCTGGTGACGATCGTGATGTTCATTCCCTGCACCCGGGTAAACTTGTCGGGGTTCAGCTCCGGGAACACCAACTGCTCGGCCAGCCCGAGGCTGTAGTTCCCGTTGCCGTCGAAACCGTTGGGGTTCAACCCGCGGAAGTCGCGGACGCGGGGCAGCGCGATCGCGATCAGGCGATCGAGGAACTCGTACATCCGCTGGCCGCGCAGAGTTACCTTGCACCCGATCGACATACCCTCGCGGAGCCGGAAACCGGCGATCGACTTGCGGGCCTTGGTCACAATCGGCTTCTGGCCCGTGATCTGGGTCATCGCGTCGACCGCCTCGTCAAGGTGCTTCTTTTCGCCGGTGGCGGCGCTGCCCACACCCATGTTGACGACAATCTTCTCCAGCCGCGGCAGCGACAGGCGATTGTCGCGGCCAAACTCCTTGGCCAGCCGCGGGAGGATTTCTTTCTGGTAGCGTTCCAACAGTCGCGGGGTCATAGTGGTCTAGCTCACTTCTGGTCGATCATTTCTGGGCGGGGCGGGCCTTGGGAGGGGCGATCTGGCCGAGGTTGGCGCCGCACTTCCGGCAGTAGCGCACCTTGCTCCCGTCAGCCTGATGCTTGGCGCCGGTACGGCGGCCGCGGCCGCAGCTCTGGCAGTAGAGAAGGACGTTCGACAGCGCGATCGGCATTTCGCGCGACAGCCGGCCCCCCTGCGGGTTTCGCTGGCTGCGGCGCACGTGCTTGAACACGCGGTTGATCCCTTCAACCACCACCCGGCCGTTCTCGCGGTCGATGCGGAGCACGCGCCCCTGCTCGCCCTTGGCGTCGCCGGAAATGACCTGGACCGTGTCGTCGACTCGAATGTGCATTACACCACTTCGCTGGCGAGGCTGACGATTTTCATGAAGTTGCGTTCGCGGAGTTCGCGGGCCACCGCGCCAAAGATGCGCGTCCCGCGCGGATTGCCGTCGTTGTCGACGATCACTGCCGCGTTGCTGTCAAAACGGACGTAGCTGCCATCGTTGCGCCGCGTGGGCTTCCGCGCCCGCACGATCACCGCCTTCACCACAGCGCCCTTCTTGAAGTCGCTGCCGGGCAGGACGCTCTTGACGCTGCATACAATGATGTCGCCCACGCCGGCGAAGCGGCGACGGCTGCCGCCCAACACCTTGATGCACATCAATTCCTTGGCGCCGGTGTTGTCGGCGACATTAAGCCGGGTTTGCATCTGGATCATGGCTGGTCACCTGAACGCACTATCTGTTTGCCTTGCTCGCCGCATCCTACGGGGTGGTCGCCGGGACCGCCCGGCCTCGCCGGCGGTTCGCTACTGCTGGGGCTGCTCCGCGGGAGCCGTGCCGGCCTGCTCCGGTTCAGGCGTATCCGCTTCCTCGTTCCGACCGCGGGCCCGGGCCGCGGCCCGCATCGCGGCCACATCGACCAGGCGGCTCTTGGCGACCACTCGCAGCAGGCGCCAGCGCTTCAATCGCGACATCGGCCGGCACTCTTCGATTTCCACGGTGTCGCCGACTGCCGACTCGTTGTTTTCATCGTGGGCATAGCACACCGTGCGGCGGCGGATGTACTTGCCGTACTTGGGATGCTTGACCAGCCGCGGAATTTCCACGCGGCGAGTCTTCGCCGTCTTGTCGCTGGTCACGACACCAATCGCTGTCTGTCGGGGCATCGCTGCGATTTCCTCGAATAAGCTGGGCGGTCCGCTCAGGCTCCAGCGGCCGGTTTGGCCTTGGCCCGTTCGGTCTGAATGGTCTTAATCCGCGCGATCAACCGACGGTGCTTGTTCAGCTCGCTCGGCGCGTCCAGTCGCTCTGTCTGCGCCTGGATCCGCAGCCGGAACAGATGCTCGGCCGACTCCTGGAGCGTCAGCGCCAACTGCTCGTCGCTCATCTCGCGTAATTCGGTGGCTTTGGTCATGGCTGGCTCGAAATGACTAAATCGTGGGTCGCCGCCGCACGAAGCGGACCTTGACCGGCATCTTGTGGGCGAGGCGGGTGAAGCACAGCCTCGCGGCCTCTTCCGACACGCCGCCGATCTCATACAGAATCGTGCCCGGCTTCACGACCGCGGCCCAATACTCCGGCTCGCCTTTGCCCTTGCCCATGCGGGTCTCCAGGGGAATCGACGTGATCGGCTTCTGCGGGAACATGCGGATGTAAAGCCGCCCCTCGTTGCGGAGGTACTGCTGTGCCGCGATACGGCCGGCTTCGATGACCTGCGCGCTGATCCAGCCGCCCTCGGTGGACTGCAGCCCGAAGTCGCCGAACACCACGCGGTTGCCGCGGGTGGCGTTACCTTTTATACGTCCTCTTTGGCTTTTTCGGTGCTTGACCCGCTTGGGCATCAGCGCCATCGGTCTGCTCCTCGTACGTGCCTTGATTGATCCACACTTGGACGCCGATGCTGCCCTGGGCGATCACGGCGGTGGTGAACCCGTAATCGATCTTCGCCCGCAGCGTCGACAGCGGAATTGAGCCGGCGATGGCCTTCTCGCGGCGCGACATCTCCGCCCCGCCGAGCCGACCCGACAATTGTATCTTGATACCCTTCGCGCCCGCCTCCATCGTGGTTTCCATCGCCCGCTTCATGGTGCGACGGAAGCTCGCCCGCTTGACCAACTGCTCGGCAATATCTTCCGCCACCAATTGCGCCACGATCTCCGGCCGGGTGATCTCCTCGATCTTCAGGTTGATCCGCCGCCCGGTCATGTTCTGCAACTCGTTCTGCAGCTCTTCGACCTTTTCGCCCTTGCGGCCGATCAGCACGCCCGGCCGCGCCGAGTGCAGCGCGACCTTTACTTCGTCGCGGGTCCGCTCGATCTCGATCTTGGCGATCATCGGGTACATCGCCTTGCCGCCCTTATCCTTCCGATCCTTGATGAAGGCCCGGATCTTGCGGTCCTCGACGAGCAGGTCGGAAAACTCCTGCTTCGAGGCGTACCACCGGCTCTTCCAGCCCTCCATGATTCCCGTGCGGAAGCCGGTCGGGTGTACTTTCTGGCCCATAACTCGTCTCGCGTTGTGCCTGATCGGCGAACGCGCGGTTGCGGGACTCCCCGGAGTCCGCACGCGCCGCCCGGTGTTAGGTTCTCAGTCCAGTTCCACGTGGATATGCGCCATCCGCCGCTTGACGACGTTTGCCATGCCGCGGGCACGGGGCCGCAGTCGCTTGAACATGCCGCCTCCGTCCACCCGAACATCGCTGATCATCAGGTTTTCCATATGCTGCGCCCGCTGCTCCTCCGCATTGGCCAGCGCGCTGCGGATCACTTTCTCCAGCATCCGCGCGCCGCGGTGCGGCATGAACTTGAGTATGTCCAGCGCGTCGTCGGCGAATTTGCCGCGGACCAGGTCCGCCAGCGGACGCACCTTGCGCGGGCTGATGCGGGCGTAGCGAAACGTCGCCTGGTAGGCCATGTTCCAACCTCTCGTGCCAAAAAACCGTCTCTCGCTTGACGACGCGTTCCCGGCGGCCGCCGGGCCGGCCGGGCCGCCTGCTCGTTACTTCTTGCCGCCTTTGCCGCCGTGTCCGCGGAACGTCCGGGTGGGGGAAAACTCGCCCAGCCGGTGCCCCACCATCTCCTCGGTTACGAACACCTTGGAGTGGATCTTGCCGTTGTGGACCATGAACGTGTGGCCCACGAATTCCGGCACGATGGTGCATGCCCGAGCCCACGTCTTGATAGGCTGCTTCGCCCCGCCCTCGTTCATACGCTGAACCTTGAGGTACAGCTTGGCATCGACGAACGGGCCTTTTTTCAGTGATCTGCTCATTGGCGTCTGGTGGACGTCGGCCACCGTGATCGGAATCGTGTGTGGTTTGCGGCGGGCCGCGCCCGCCGACCCTTAGTAGAGCTTCAGCACTCCGTAGCGGCGCGATCGCCGACGGCGCACGATCGCCTTCGTCGACGACTTGCGGCGCTTGCGGGTCTGACCGCCCTTGGCCGATTTGCCGGTGGGGCTCACCGGGTGCCGTCCGCCCTTGGTCCGCCCTTCACCGCCGCCGTGCGGGTGGTCGATGGGATTCATCGCCGTGCCGCGGACGTGCGGCCGCCGGCCCAGCCAGCGGCTTCGGCCCGCCTTGCCGAGCACGACGTTCATATGTTCGCCATTGCCGATCGTCCCGATCGTCGCCCGGCAGCGCGCCGGCACGCGGCGAATCTCGCCGCTGGGAAGATTGATCTGCGCCCAGCCGGCATCGCGGGCCGCCAGCACGGCGTGTGTGCCCGCCGAACGGCAGAGGACGCCGCCGTTGCCCGGCTGCATTTCGACGTTGTGGATCTCCATGCCCAGCGGGATCTCGGCCAGCGGCAGGCAATTGCCCACCGTGGGCGGCGCCCCGGGACCGCTCAGTAGCTCGTCGCCCACCTTCAGCTTTTCAGGGGCGAGAATGTATCGCTTCTCTCCGTCGACGTAGTTCAACAGGGCAATGCGGGCACTGCGGTTCGGATCGTACTGGATCGAGTCCACTCGTGCCGGAATCCCGTCCTTATTGCGGCGGAAATCGATCAGGCGGTACTTCCGCTTGTGGCCGCCGCCGCGATGCCGGGCGGTAATCTTGCCCTGGTTGTTCCGTCCGCTAGAACGTTTCTTCGCCAGGGTCAGGCCCTTGACCGGCCGGGCGCCCGGCGTCAACTCGGCAAAATCGCTGACGGTGGCGTCGCGGCGACCGGGCGAGGTCGGATTGTATCGGCGGATTCCCATGTCGGCTAACTTTCGGCTATCAGCAATCAGCCCTCAGCGAGCGGCCACCAAAGGTGGGACCGACCGCCGGAAACGTGCTTAGAAGAAATTGATGCGGTGCTCGGGGTCGAGCTTCACGATGGCCTTCTTCCAGTCCTTGGTGTGGCTGTACTTGAAGCGGGTCCGGCGCGGCTTGCCCTTGCGATTCTGGACGTTGACGCGAACCACTTTCACGTCGAAGAGGTCCTCTACGGCACGGCGGACGTCCTGCTTCGTCGCCTTCGGATGGACCTCGAAGGCGTACTGGTTATATCGCTCCGCCTTGTGGAAACCCTTTTCGGTCACCAGCGGGCGATAGATGATCTGGTACGGTTCGAGGAAGATGCCGCTCTGCGGCGCCTCGGTGCTGCTGACTTGGTCGGCCATGGGGTTACTCTCCTTGCGCGGCGGCCGGTTCGGGCTGCGGCTGCGCGGCGCCGTGACTGGCGATCGTGCTGCGGAAGGCGTCCAGCGCGCCCCGGGTCATCAGGACGCGCTTCGGCGACAACACTTCCAAGGCGTTCAGATCACCGACCGGCAGGACCGAAACCGCATCGATGTTGCGAATGCTCTTGTAGACGTTCACGTCGTAGCCGCTAACCGCAACCAGCAACCGCGTGCCATTGAGCTTCAGCGCCTTGAGGATCGCCGCCATGTCGCGGGTCTTCGGCGACTCGAACGCCAGGTCGTCGATCAGGGTCAATTCGCCGTCCTGGATCCGCGAGGCGAGGGCCATCCGGGTGGCCAACCGCAGCGCCTTGCGCGGCATCGTGTACGACCAGTCGCGCGGACGCAGGGCGAACGCGTGGCCGCCGCCGCGGCGGATCGGACTCTTGCGCGAGCCGGCCCGGGCATTGCCCGTCCCCTTCTGCCGGTAGAGCTTCTTCGTCGAGGCGGCGATCTCCGCCCGGCTTTTCGTCTTGACCGTGCCCATCCGGCGATTGGCCTGGTACATGACCACCGCATCGTGCATCAACTGCTTGCTGATGCGCGGCGCCAACTCGGCCGGGTCGATGTCGTAACTCCCGACCTGCTGGCCGTTGCGATCGTATACGGGAAGACTGACCATGATAGCGATCTCTGGCTGTCTAGCCGGCCCTCCGGCCGGCCGCTAGTATGCAATGCGTCTTACTGGGGCACGGGCAGCCGATTGGTGCGGCGAATCATGACCAACCCGCCGTTGGGCCCCGGGACCGGCCCGTTGACCATCAGCAGATTGTTGGCGGCGTCGACGCTGACCAGTTTCACGTTGCGAACGGTGCAGCGAGCATTGCCGTAGTGGCCCGCCATCTTCCGCCCCTTGAAAACGTGGTGCGGATCGGTGTTCATGCTGATCGAGCCGGCATGGCGATGCACCTTCTTCACGCCGTGCGAAGCCCGCTGGCCCTTGAAATTGTGCCGCTTCATCACGCCGGCCGTGCCGCGACCCTTGCTGGTGCCGACGATGTCGACCGATTTGACCCCATTGAACAATTCGACGGTGACCTGCTGGCCTACCTCGATGCCCTCGGAAGAAGTGCGGAACTCGCGAATAAACCGCTGCGGTTCGCAATCGGCCTTGGGAAGAGGGGCGATGCCGGCCGTGGCACGGCCGCGCTGCCGCTTGCTGTCGAGTTTGGCGACGTGGCCGCGCTGGCTGCGGCTGGCAAGGCGACGCTTCTTGTCCAGGAACCCGAGTTGCACCGCTTCATAGCCGTCGCGGTCCTTCGTCTTGATCTGAAGGACGTGACAAGGACCAGCCTGAATGACGGTCACCGGGATGACGTGCCCCGTGGAATCGAATATCTGCGTCATCCCGACCTTGCGGCCGAGTAATCCGAGACTCATCGCTCTTGCCTTTCACGTCGCCCGCGGGAACCACCGGCCGATCGCCGGGTTTACCCGCGCAGCTTCCGGTACATTCGGAAACCCTGACGGGGATTGATTATTGCCTGCTATCGCCCTGCGGAAGCCTTGATCTTGATGTCGACGCCCGCCGGCAGACTCAACTTGTTGAGCGCCTCGATCGTCTTGGCCGTCGCCTGGTAAATATCTATCAAACGCTTGTGTGTTCGGATTTCAAACTGCTGCCGAGCCTTCTTGTCCACATGAGGGCTCGACAGGACGGTGTAACGCTCGATACGGGTCGGCAAAGGGATTGGACCATGAACGACGGAACCGGTCCGTTTGGCCGTATCAACGATCTCGGTCGCGCTCTGGTCGAGCACGGCGTGATCGTAGGCCTCCATGCGAATGCGAATAATCTCGTTGGTCTGACCAGCCACGGATGGTCTCCCGCGTTCCCCGTCCAAGTTGCCAAAGACTCGTACTCAGCGCCCACCGATGGTGGCGGAAACCCAAGATCGTATATAAGTTTTTGTGGTGTGTCAACTGGCGGCGGCCAACCGTTTTCCGCCGGCCGCAGCCCCATCGGACTTTCTCAGCAGTTAATTCTGGACGCCGCCTGACAGACGTCTGAATCCACCCCTCGGAGGGAAGCAGCACCAAAACCGGGCTGTTTCTGCCTCAGAGAAAACTCTGCAGAACGTCGTCGGGCGCCGGGCCGTAGCTCAGCGGTTCCATGCTGCTGGAGGCGCGCCCCTGGCTCAGCCCACGCATCGCATTTGAGTAACCAAACAACTGCGCCAACGGGGCCCGGGCCTCGATGATCGACAATCGGCCGCGATTATGCGTGCGCAGAACCTCGCCGCGGCGCTGCTGCACGTCGGCGACGAAATCGCCCAAGTAATCGTCCGGCGTAGTGATTTCCAGTCGCATCACCGGCTCCAGGAGTACGATTCCCGCCTCCCGCAGCGCTTTGTCGAAGGCATCACCCGCCGCAATCCGAAACGCCAATTCGTTCGTTTCGGTTTCGTGGACCGCACCGCCAAGCAGGGTGATTTTGACCTGCATCAGCGGAAATCCCAACTGCCCGCCCCCCTGGCCGTGCTCCGTGAGCACCTCCAACGCGGCTGCCAGGAAAGGCTCAGGCAGGCCATGATTCGGGGCGACGGTCACTATCACGGGCGCCGCGCCGCCGGAAAAAGGCTCCATGCGGATGGTCAACTCGGCAAACAACATCTGGCCGCCCACGTTGCGGTGGCAGCGACCGGTCGCCTCGACCGCCTTGGCGATCGTCTCGCGATAGCTGACGCGGGGCTTGTGGACGCGGACGTTGAGCCGGTAATCCCGCAACAAGGTGTTCTTGATGATCTCGAGGTGCAGCTCGCCCATTCCGCTGATGAGCGTCTGCCCGGTCTCCTCGTTCTCCCTGGCCCGGAACGTCGGGTCCTGCCGCTTGAGCATCTCCAGAACGTCGGCCAGCTTCTTGCGTTCCGTCGAGTTCTCCGGTTCGATGGCCATGGAGATGACCGTCTCCGGAAAAGTGATTGACTCCAGCAGGATCGGCTCTTTGGGGTCGCACAAAGTATCGCCGGTAATCGACTGCCGCAGACCAATGACGCCCACGATGTCGCCCGCTTCGACCTCGCTGGTCTGCTTTCGCTCGTCGGCCTGGATCCTCCACAATTGGGGGATATTTTCTTTCTTGTCCTTGCCCGGATTCAAAACCCGGCTGTTCGCTTTGAGCCGGCCCGAATAGACGCGCACGTAGTGCAGGTCGCCGTGCCGATCGGCCTGGATCTTGAACAACAGGCCGCAGAATGGTTCATCTGGATCGGGTTTGCGTGACAGTTTCCGCTGCGGGTCCTTGGGGTCGGTGCCCTCCACGGGAGGAACATCGATCGGGCTGGGCAGAAATGCGGCCACGGCGTCGAGCACCGGCTGCACCCCGATGCCATCGAGCGCTGAACCGCACAGGATGGGCACGGTGAAATTGTGGATCGTCGCCTCGCGGATCACCTGGCGGATCAGGCTTTCGGGAACGGGCTCCTCGCTCAGCATCAGCTCGGTCATTTCGTCGCTGTACATCGAGAGCTGATCGAGCATCTGGGAACGCCAGAGGTCCGCCTCGTCGCGGATGTCGTCGGGTATCTCGCTGGCGATGATATCGGCCCCGTCGCTCTCCTTGGTGAAGGTGAGCATCTTCATCTGGATCAGGTCGACGATGCCGCGGAATGCGTTGGTCACGTGAGGAGGGCCGCTGCCCACGGGCAGCATGACGACAATCGGCCGGCAATGGAGCCGGTTTTCGATTTCCTCGAGGGTACCGAAGAAATCGGCGCCCTCGCGGTCCATCTTGTTGATGAACGCCAGTCTCGGGACGTGGTACTTGTCGGCCTGGTGCCAGACGGTCTCGCTCTGTGCTTCGACCCCCTCGCGGGCGCTGAACACGACAACGGCTCCGTCGAGGACGCGGAGGCTCCGTTCGACCTCGGCGGTGAAATCGACGTGGCCCGGCGTATCAATCAGGTTGACGACCACGTCCTTCCAATTGAACGTGACGCAGGCCGCCACAATGGTGATGCCGCGTTCTTTCTCCTCCTGGAGATAGTCGGTGACGGTGGTCCCCTTGTCGACCATGCCCGCACGATGAACGGAATGCGCGTAGTACAACATCCGCTCGGTGACGGTCGTCTTGCCGGCGTCGATATGGGCAATGATGCCGATGTTGCGGAGGTTGTGTAGATTCCGGCTCATGGCGATGTCAACTAGCGGCCCGCGGGTGGCGGGCAGACATGTTCTCCCCTAGTCAATGACGGCCGAAACAAGCCCCGGAGGGGATTCTGCCGCCTAAGCGCAAACGAACGCCGCACCGAGAGGGGTGCGGCGGATTGGAAACGCGGCTTACCAGGCAAAATGGGCAAAGGCCTTATTGGCTTCTGCCATGCGGTGTACGTTCTCGCGTTTGGTAATCGCCGTCCCTTCACGGTTGTACGCGGCCATCAATTCAGCGGCCAGCTTCTCGGCCGTCGGGCGGCCCTTCTTCTCGCGGACCGCGCCGAGGAGCCAGCGGATGGCCAGTGACTGCTGCCGGTTACGGTTCACCTGCATGGGAACCTGGTACGACGCACCACCCACCCGGCGGCTTCGCACCTCGATGTTCGGCTTCACGTTGTCGACCGCCTGCGTGAAGACGTCGATCGGCTCCTGGTCGGGAATCTTCTTCTTGATCTCGTCCAGGGCATCATAAAAGACCCCTTGAACGGTGCTTTTCTTCCCGTCCCACATCATGCAATTGATGAACTTGCTCGCCAGGATCGAGTTGAATTTCGGATCCGGCTTCAGCGTCTCGCGGCTGGCGGTAATGCGACCCATGAGTAGTCCTGAATAATCTTCGCTGTGCGTTGGTTTGGCTCGAAGCGGTCAGCCGTCGGCTTTCAGCCGACCTTTGCTGAAAGCTCGTAGTTGAGGGCTGATAGCTTTTCTACTTCTTCTTCGCTCCGTAGCGGCTTCGCGACTGCTTGCGGCCATCGACGCCTGCCGTGTCGAGCGATCCTCGGACCACCTGATAGCGGACTCCGGGCAGGTCCCGAACACGACCGCCTCGAACGAGCACGATCGAGTGCTCCTGCAGGTTGTGCCCCTCGCCGGGGATGTAGACGGTCACTTCCTTTCCGTTGGAAAGCCGAACACGGGTGATCTTCCGCAGTGCCGAGTTCGGCTTCTTGGGGGTCATGGTCTTCACCTGAAGACATACCCCGCGCTTTTGCGGGCAGCTCTCCAAGACCGGAGCCTTGCTGAACTTCCGCGGCGTCTTCCGCTGTTTGCGGACCAATTGATTAAACGTCGGCATCGTATCCTCACCGCGTGACTTACAAACCCGAGCAAAGCGGCACCACCGCTCCACACGGCTCACCATCCACCACGGAACCGAAAATGGTGGAATCCCTCAAGGTACCCTATCCGGGGCCCATGTCAAGAGCTAACGAGCCATCCCAAGTCGGGAACGGTCGCGAAGTGCACCCCTCCTGCCGCAATGCGTGGGACGTCTGTTGGGCAGTCGAAGCAAGTTGAACGCCGGCAGCAGTTTACAGTCGGGGACCGCCGCTGGGGCACAAGTTCAAATCACCGATTGTGGGTGCCTGAAATCGCTGGATCTGGGTGGGGATGCGATGCGGACCGATCGCGAAGCGAAACGCCCTGGCGAGTGTTTCGGTTGGTTACGTCGCGAGCGACCGATCGCAAATGCAAGCCGGCAAAGGTTTTCGCTGCGGAGCCTCGGGACGCAAGTGAATCCACCCTTTTGGCTTCCGTGTTGAAGTCTCCAGAGGGACATGGAGTGAGGAGTGAGGAGTGAGGAGTTAGAAGGGAACAGATAGAATCAAGGTGGTTGATTGTCTGGTGCTTTCAAGGCGGGGAATGGGCGCGGGCCAGACGCGAGGCGCGCCCGGCAGTAGCCGCGGATGAGTAGTTGTGATTGAGTTAGATTGTCAATGAACGAACACGGCCCCATTCATCGGGCGACCCGTGCTGGCGGACGGAGGTTCGTCGCCGGGGTTTAGTATACCTGTGTTCATGTATTTTTGTCAACAGTGAAACCGGCCGAAGTTGGCGAGTTTTTCTGGGGTTTCTGGAGGGGGTGGGGAGAGCGGGAAGGGAGGGCTGCGATTGTACTCCTCACGCTCCGAGCGTGAGGCCCGCGCGGAACCGGCCACGAAGAAACCTCACGGCGGAGCGTGAGGAGTACGGCGGGTGGAGTACGTTGCTGGCAGCGGTATGGAGCGTCTTGGGGAGGCAGGATGCCCCTGTCCGAGCAAGAGGACGGGTACTCGTCACGCTCCGCCGTGACGTTGTTGCGCGGCCAAAGCGTTGGATCGGCCTCACGGCGGAGCGTGAGGAGTACGGGGAAACACCAAGTGCTGGCAACAGAGCCGGAGCGGCGTGCCGGTGTTTGCGGCGTGATCGGGAATGAAGGATGAGGAGGCCGCGCGGCGTCGAAGGGGACTGGTCCATGCTTTCGGGCAGGGTCTCGACGCCGAATGGGCGTTCCAGCCGAAAAATGGACCAGTCCCCGGCGGGGATATTCGGTTATTCGTCGCTCGGACCGGGGTCGTTGCGAAACAGTTCGTCGAGCGGGCTGGGAGCTTTCGGCGCTTCGCCGGCTTCCCCGTCGCCTTTCGCCAAAGGCTCTTCTTCCCCTTCCAAAAGCGGGAAGAACTGTCGCGGGGCTTCGCGCTGGGCGGCGGCGGCCGCGAGCACCGCTTCGGGCCGCAGGCGAACCTCGGACCCCTGGTAGGTGCGGAAGCCGGTGCCGGCCGGGATGAGATGCCCGAGGATGACGTTTTCCTTGAGGCCGACGAGGTTGTCGACCTTGCCGGCCAGCGCCGCCTCGGTCAGAACCTTGGTGGTCTCCTGGAAGCTGGCGGCGGAAATGAAGCTGGCGCTTTGCACCGAGGCCTTGGTGATACCCAACAACTGGGTCGACGCCGTCGCGGGCTGGGGCCGCACCGCCTTGGCCGGCTTGCCGCCTCCAGTTTCGATCTGGGTATTCTGCTGCTCGAAGATGTCGCGCCGCACGATGTCGTCTTCCTGGAAGCCGGTATCGCCCGGATCGGCGATCTTCACGCAGCCGGCGATCTCCTGATTTCGCGCGCGGAACTCGAACTTGTCCATCACGCTCCCTTCGAGCAGGCCGGTGTCGCCGCCCGACTCCACCCGGACTTTCCGCAGCATCTGGGCGACGATGATCTCAATGTGCTTGTCATTGATATCGACGCGCTGGCTGCGGTAGACGTTCTGGATTTCGCGGGTGAGATACTGCTGGACGGCCTCCTCGCCGGAGATCCGCAGGATATCGTGCGGGACGAGCGGCCCATCGACCAAGGCCTCGCCCGCCCGGACGAAGTCGCCGGAGTGCACCCGGAGGTGCTTGCCGTGGCTGACGAGGTGCTCGCGTTCGATGCCGGTCTCGCTGCGGACAATGATCGTGCGCTTGCCGCGGCGTTTCTCGCCGAGGATTTCCACGATGCCGTCGATCTCGGCGATGACCGCCGGGTCCTTGGGCTTGCGGGCTTCGAAGATTTCGGTCACCCGGGGCAGGCCTCCGGTGATATCCTGGGTGCCGGTGGCTTCGCGAGGCGTCTTGGCCAGCAGGGTACCGGCCGAGATCTGCTGCCCCTCGTCGACTTCGATATGCGCCCGTTCGGGGAGGTAGTAGAAGTCGAGAATCTTGCCGGCTTCGTCTTCGAGGACGACCTGCGGATGGAGATCGCCCTTGTGCTCCATGACCATGCGGCGCACGGTGCCGGCGGCGTCCTTCTCCAGACGCACGGTCTCGCCCTCGATGATATCCTCGTAACGAACCTTGCCGCCGACCTCGGCGAGGATCGGAATGGCGTGAGGATCCCACTGGCAGAGCGGCATGCCGGCCGCAATCTCCTGGTTTTCATCCACCAGCAGATGAGCGCCGGCGGGGATCTCGTGTTTTTCGAGCTCGCGCCCCTTGGGGTCGAGAATGACGATTTCGCCGTTGCGCGCGAGCACCACGTTCTGGCCGGCGTCGTTTCGCACCACCTTGAGCCGCGCGAACTTGACCACGCCCTGTTTCTTGGCGCGGATCTCGCTCTCCTCGACATGCCGGGCCGCCGTGCCGCCGATGTGGAAGGTACGCATCGTCAACTGGGTGCCGGGTTCGCCGATGGACTGGGCGGCGATGATGCCGGCCGCCAGGCCCTCTTCGACCAGCGCGCCGGCCGACAGATCCATGCCGTAGCACAAGGCGCAGATGCCCAGATGCGCGTCGCAGGTCATCGCACTGCGGACCTGAATCTTTTCGAGGCCCAACTCCTCGATCTTGCGGGCGATCTCGGCGGTAATCAGCTCGTTCTCGCGAACGATGACCTCGTCGGTGATGGGGTTGACGATGTTGGCCCGGCTCACGCGGCCGCGGATCGACTCGGCAAGGCTCACCTCGACCTTCTCGCCGCGATAGATCACCCCCTTGGTGATTCCCTGGGTGGTGCCGCAGTCGTGCATGGTGACGACGACGTTCTGGGCCACGTCGGCCAGCTTACGGGTGAGGTAACCGGAGTCGGCTGTCTTGAGGGCCGTGTCGGCCAGACCCTTGCGGGCACCGTGGGTCGAACTGAAGTATTCGAGGACGCTCAACCCTTCGCGGAAATTGGCCTTGATCGGCGTCTCGATAATCTTACCCGAAGGCTTCGCCATCAGACCGCGCATGCCGGATAGCTGGCGGATCTGCTCGACGCCACCACGGGCGCCGGAGTGCGCCATGAGGAAGATCGGGTTCACGTAGCCGGGGAACCGCTGGTCGTTTTCCAGCTCGCTCATCATTTCGCCGGTGATCTGTTCGCGGGCGTGGGTCCAGGCGTCGAGCACCTGGTTGTAGCGCTCGCCCTCGGTGATGATGCCGCGCTGGTAGAGCTTGTGGATCCGCATCACCTTCTTCTCCGCCTCGGAGATGATGCGGCTCTTGTTGGGCGGAGTGATCAGGTCGTCGGTGGCGAAGCTGAGGCCGCTGTGGGTGGCCTGGCGGAAGCCCAACTGGTTCATGTTGTCGAGGAGGTCGATCGTCGCGCGGCGGCCGAGCAGCTCGTAGCAGTCGGAGATGACCTCCGAGAGTTCGCGGCTGCGGAGCGCCGCGTTGTAGTAATACATGCCTTCCTGGAGGATCGAGTTGAAGAGCACGCGGCCGACCGTCGTGGAGATGATCGATCCGGGCGGAAGGTCGGGATCGTTCTTCACGCGGCGGCCCGGCGGGAGCTTCACCTTGATCATGGCGTGAGTGTCGACCTTGCCGAGCGAATAGGCCAGGTGCACCTCGTCCATGGAGGAGAACACCATGCCCTCGCCGGCACGGCCGCCGACCTGCATGGTCGTGTAGTAGCAGCCCATCACCACGTCCTGCGACGGGCTGATGATGGGGTGCCCGTTGGCGGGGCTGAAGATGTTATTGGTGGCCATGAGCAGGGTGTGGGCTTCAACCTGGGCCTCGATCGACAGCGGCAGGTGGACCGCCATCTGGTCGCCGTCGAAGTCGGCGTTGAAGCCCTTGCAGACGAGCGGATGCAGCTTGATGGCGTTGCCTTCGACAAGCACCGGTTCGAAGGCCTGGATACCCATACGGTGCAGCGTGGGAGCGCGATTCAAGAGCACGGGGTGGTTGCGGATCACCTCTTCGAGGATATCCCAGACCTCCTCGTCCTTGCGCTCGAGCATCTTCTTGGCGCTCTTAATCGTGTCGGCGTGCCCCAGTTCCTTGAGGCGGCGGATGATGAACGGCTGGTAGAGCTCCAGCGCGATTTTCTTCGGCAGGCCGCACATGTGGAGCCGCAGGCTCGGCCCGACCACGATCACGCTCCGCGCCGAGTAGTCGACGCGCTTGCCGAGCAGGTTTTCGCGGAACCGCCCCTGCTTGCCCTTGATCATGTCGGTGAGCGACTTGAGCGGCCGGTTCGACGAGCCGAGGACGGGACGCTTGCAGCGGTTGTTGTCGAACAGGGCGTCGACCGACTGCTGCAGCATCCGCTTCTCGTTCTTGATGATCACTTCCGGCGCGTTGAGGTCGACCAGCTTCTTGAGCCGGTTGTTGCGGTTGATGATGCGGCGGTAGAGATCGTTCAAGTCGCTGGTGGCGAAGTTGCCCGAGTCCAGAAGCACGAGCGGCCGCAGATCGGGCGGGATCACCGGGATCACGTCGAGGACCATCCATTCCGGCTTGTTGTCGCTGTCGCGGATCGACTCGACGAGCTTGAGCCGGTTGATGAGGTCCTTCTTCTTCTGCTTGGAATTGGTCTCCTTGAGCTCGACGCGAAGATCCTGGGAGAGCTTCACCAGGTCGAGTTCCATGAGCAGCTTGCGGATGGCGTCGGCGCCCATGTCGGCCTTGAAGGAGCCCTCGCCGTGTTCCTGCCGCGCCTTGCGGTATTCCTCCTCGGTGAGCAGTTGCTGCCGCTTGAGCGGCGTTTCGCCGGGGTCGGTGACCACGTAGTCCTGGAAGTAGATGATCTTTTCCAGGCTGGTGGTCTTCATGTTCAACAGCGTGCCCAGGCGGCTGGGCATGGCCTTGAAGAACCAGATGTGGACCACGGGCGCGGCCAGTTCGATGTGCCCCATCCGCTTGCGGCGGACGCGGCTGTGGGTGATCTTCACGCCGCAGCGGTCGCAGATCATGCCCTTGTACTTCATGCCGCGGTACTTGCCGCACGCGCACTCCCAGTCCTTCTCCGGGCCAAAGATGCGCTCGCAGAACAGGCCGTCCTTCTCCGGGCGGTAGGTGCGATAGTTGATCGTCTCCGGCTTCTTCACTTCGCCGAAGGACCAACTGCGAATGTCGTGCGGCCGGGCCAGGCTGATCTTCACCGCGGCGTAATCGTTCACCCGCTCGTAAGAGGTTTCGACGGTGCTCACTTCAGGCACTCCTTATGCGGAGAGGACTCTTTTTTTCGGTGTATACAGTGGCGGACCCTGCTGCGCTGCGTTCCGCAGATGGACCGCCGTGGGCAAATGGCCAATGACCAAGCACCAATGACCAACGGGTCGAAGTCAGGGCTTGGTTTTCAGGCATTGGTCACTGGTGCTTGGTCATTAGGATTTCGAACCGTTCGTGTTTCGACCGCCGGGCATCTTCACACCGGCGTTCCCTTCTCCAGCTGCATGTTGAGCGCCAGACCGCGGATCTCGTTGGTCAGCACCTCGAAGCTTGCGGGGGTGCCGGCCTCGAGGGTGTTTTCGCCCTTGACCATCGACTCGTAGATCTTGGTCCGGCCCTCGACGTCGTCGCTCTTGACGGTCAACAATTCCTGGAGAATGTAGGCCGCCCCGTAGGCCTCCAGCGCCCACACTTCCATTTCCCCGAACCGCTGCCCGCCGAAGCGGGCCTTGCCGCCCAGCGGCTGCTGGGTGATGAGCGAATAGGGCCCGGTCGAGCGGGCATGCACCTTGTCGTCGACCAGGTGGTGGAGCTTGAGCATGTAGATGTAGCCCACGGTGGTCTCCTGCTCGAACGGTTCCCCGGTGCGGCCGTCCATCAGGCGGACCTTGCCGTGCTTGGGCAATCCGGCCTCGCTCAAGCAGGCGTTGATTTCCTGCTCGTCGGCGCCGTTGAACACGGGAGTCAGGGCCTGGAAACCGAGCTTCGCGCCGGCCCAGCCGAGGTGGGTTTCGAGGATCTGGCCCACGTTCATACGGCTGGGCACGCCGAGCGGGTTGAGCATGATCTGCACCGGCGTGCCGTCGGGCAGGAAGGGCATGTCCTCCTGGGGAAGGATCTTGGCGATGACGCCCTTGTTGCCGTGGCGGCCGGCCATCTTGTCGCCGACGGAGATCACCCGCTTGGCGGCGATGTAGACCTTGACCATCTGGAGCACGCCGCTGCGGAGTTCATCGCCGCGCTTCATCGAGTTGAGGCGGCGGTCGCGATCGTCGATCGCGGCTTCCACGGCCGGCCACATCTGCTGGAAGGTCTTTTCGGCGTCGGTCTTCTTCGCCGGGCTGCGGACGTCGAGCCGCTCCAACTGGCGGTCGAGCCGGAAGCGCTGGGCCTGCTCGGCGATGTAGGAGTACTCCTGCTCCTGCACCAGCGGATTGCCGTCCTCGTCCACCAGTTCCTTCTTGAGCAGGTCCTTCAGCGCCTGGATCATCTCACCGAACGCCTTGGCGATCTTCTCGTTGCCCTGCGTTTCGACTTCCTTGAGCTGCCGCTCGAACTCCTTGCGTTCTTCCTCGGAGAGGCTCATGCGGCGCGAAAACTTCTGCGTGTCGATCACGATGCCTTCGATGCCCGAGGGCACTTCGAGCGAGTCGTTCTTCACGTCTTCGCCGGCGCGGCCGAAGATGGCGTGGAGCAGCTTCTCCTCCGGGGTCAGTTCGGTCTTCGACTTCGGCGAGACCTTGCCCACGAGGATGTCGCCCGGGCGCACGTACGTCCCCACGCGGACGATGCCGCTCTCGTCGAGGTTCCGCAGCGCCTTTTCGCTGACGTTGGGAATGTCGCGGGTGAATTCCTCGCGTCCCAGCTTGGTCTCGCGGATCTCGATGTCGAACTCTTCGATGTGGATCGAGGTGTAGGTGTCGCTGTGCACCAGCTCTTCGCTGATGATGATGGCGTCCTCGAAGTTGAACCCGTCCCAGGCCATGAACGCCGCGAGGACATTCCGCCCCAGCGCCAATTCGCCGTGATGGGTGCTCGCACCGTCGGCGAGGATCTCGCCTTTCTCCACCTTCTGGCCGAGTTTGATGATCGGCTTCTGGTTCTGGCAGGTCCGTTCGTTGAGGCCGACGAACTTGCGGAGGTGGTAGACGTCGTTGCCGATCTCGATGCGGCGCGCGTCAACGTAGCTCACCTTGCCGGCGCGCCGGGCGCGGATGATCATGCTCGAGTTCCGCGCCGCCTCCTTCTCCAGGCCGGTGGCCACGATGGGCGGCTCGGAGATCAGCAGCGGCACCGCCTGGCGCTGCATGTTCGATCCCATCAGGGCGCGGTTGGCGTCGTCGTGTTCGAGGAAGGGAATCAGACCGGCCGACACGCTGACCATCTGGTTGGCCGCCACGTCCATGTACTGGATCTTGCCGGGCGCGGTGATCACGAAGTCGCCGTAGTGCCTGGCGATGATCGTGTCGCCGACCAGCTTGTTGTCCTGGATCCTGGCGTCGGCCGGAGCGAGATAGGCTTCGTGCTCCTCGTCGGCGCGGAGCCAGCGGATCTCGTCGGTAAGTTTGCCGTCTTTGACCACCTGGTAGGGCGTGACGAGGAACCCGTACTCGTCTACCGAGGCGAAGATGGCGAGGCTCGAGATCAGGCCGATGTTCGTGCCTTCCGGGGTCTCGATGGGGCAAATCCGTCCGTAGTGCGAGATGTGCACGTCGCGGACCTCGAAGCCCGCCCGCTTGCGGTTCAAACCGCCGGGGCCCAACGCCGACAGGCGCCGCTCGTGGGTGAGCATCGAGAGCGGGTTCGTCTGGTCGACCACCTGCGACAACTCACCGCGGCCGAAGAAGTAATCGATCGCCGCGGAGACGCTCTTGGGGTTGACAAGGTTCCGCGGCGTCATGTCCGCGGCGTCCTTGAGGCTCATCCGTTCCTGCACCGTGCGCCGGAGCTTGAGGAAGCCCTTGCGGAGTTCGTCGCAGGCCAGCTCATCGATCGTCCGCAGCCGGCGGTTGCCGAGATGGTCGATGTCGTCGACTTCGGCGGAAGGATCGTCGCTCCGCAGCCGCAGCAGGTAGCTCATTGCCGCGATCAGATCGTCCGGCCGCAGCGTCATCTCCTCTTCGGGCACATTGAGCTTCAGCTTGCGGTTGATGCGGAAACGGCCCACGCGTCCCAGGCGGTAGCGGTTGGTATCGTAAAACTTCTCGGCGAAGAGGGCCTTGGCCTTCTCCAGTTGCGGCGGGTTGCCCGGGCGCAGGCGCTGATAGATCCGCAACAGCGCCTCCTCGTGGCTCGCCGTCGGGTCGTCGGCCAGCGAGTTGAGGATCAGCGGGTTCTTCGCCGCGTCCATCAACTCGACCTCTTTCAACCCGGAAGTGGTGATCAGCTCGGCCGCGTTCTTCGTGACCCGCTGCCCGCTCTCGACGATGATCTCGCCGGCCCGCTCGCTCTCGGCCGGATAAACGATATCGCCGACGGCGATTCTCCCCTCGAGCGCCGCGGCGCTGCGGCCGTCGACCACCTTCACCCGTTTGGTTTCGTAGAACGCCCGCAGGATGTCCACGTCCTGGCTGTACTTCGGATCCATCGCCCGGAGGAGCGTCATCGCCGAGAACTTTCCGCTCTGATCGATGCGGACGCTGAGCGCCTCCTTGCGGGTGACGTTCATCTCGATCCAACTGCCGCGTTCGGGGATGATGCGGCAACTGTGCAGGCGGCGCTCGCCGCCTTCGGTCTCGCTGACGAAGTCGATGCCCGGAGAGCGGTGCAACTGGCTGACCACGACGCGCTCGGCGCCATTGATGATGAATTCACCCCCACCGAGCATGATCGGGATATCGCCCAGGTAGACTTCTTCCTCGACCGGCTGCTCCTTGGTCAGGCGGAGCCAGACCTTGAACGGGCGCCCGTAGGTCAGCCGCAACTGGCGGCATTCATCGGGCTCGTAGCGAGGCTTGCCGAGTTCATAGCGGAGATACTCGAGGCGCAGCGACTTGTCGTAGCTCTCGATGGGGAAAATCTCGCGGAGCACCCCTTCCAACCCCTGATCCTTGCGCTTCTGCCAGGAGGTTTCATACTGCAGGAAGTTGGCGTAGCTCTCGGTCTGAATTTTGGTCAGATCGGGGATCGAGTGCGGTATCTGGCGGGCGCCGAAATGCCGGACTTGTTCGGGTTGCAGACGACGTTGAGCAGTGGTCGCCATGTTCAGCGGGTCCTCATGGGAAAACGAAGGACAGGCAGGATGGTCCACCCGTAGCCGGCTGACGGTGGGCGCCGCCCGCGTAGGCGGCTCCATCGCAGGCACAGAGTATCGAGCCCGTCGGAATGTGCGGGAAAGGCGGGATGACCATGCGCACCTTCAGCCGCGACACCCTGGGGTGCCTTGCTGCTAGGCGTCCCGCCAGTCGGCCTCGGCGCATGGACTACCGGACAAAAGGAAAAGCGAATTGCCCGTTGGCACGCTGCACAACAATGAGCGGCTCCAACGAGCCGCACTCAATTACACCTCTCTGCCCACAGAGAGGCGAGGTGAGGCAGCAGCCGGCGGCCCTGCCCCACCCCAGCTCTCCCCGACCGGGCGGGGAGAGGATATCAATCGACCTATTTCACGGCAACGGTGGCGCCGGCTTCCTCCAGCTCCTTCTTCAGTTTCTCGGCGTCTTCCTTCGAGATCCCTTCCTTGACCTTCGACGGAGCGCCCTCGACAAGATCCTTGGCCTCTTTCAGGCCCAGACCGGTCGCCGCTCGGACCACCTTGATGACGTTGATCTTCTTCTCGCCAAAGGCTTCGAGGACGACGTCGAACTCGGTCTTCTCGACCTTCTCCGGCGCGGCCTCACCGCCGCCGGCGCCAAAGGCGCCCGGCGCCATCATCACGCCGCCGGCCGCGGCCTTGATGCCGTGCACTTCTTCCAGGTAGTCGCTCAGTTCCTTGGCCTCTTTGAGGGTGAGGGCCACAATCTGTTCGCCCAGGTCTTGGGACTTGGCCGAAAACTCACGGGTAGCAGTCGCCATCGTGCTGTCGATCCTTTCGGGTCTGGGAGATTGCCGGTGGGACTCGCTCGCGACCCACCCTGCGTGTTTCTGGTGTATGATTCGTGTCGGGTATCAGGCCGACGGCGGCGCCGCATCGGCCGGGGGTGCATCGGTCGGGGGCGTTTCCGCAGCCGCGTCGGCAGCCGGCGCGGCGGCAGCCTCTTCGGCCGGCGGAGCTTCGTCCGAAGTCGCCTCCTCTTCGCCCTTGCCGCGTTCGGCGATCTGGCTGGCCAGCGCGCCGCCCGGTCCCAAAAGCTGGCTCGCCAGCTTTGCTCCCGGGCTGAGGATCTGGCCGACCAACTGCGACAGCACCTCGTCGCGGCTGGGCCAGCGGCTGACGTCGTCGACCTGGTCGGCGGAGAGCCGCTCGCCGTCCATCACTCCGCCGCGGGTCTGGAACGCCGGCAGCTTGTCGTCGCGCGAGAGCTTGGTGATCTCCTTCGCCAGCGCGACGATGTCGGTCGAGCCCCAGCACAAGGCGCTTGAGCCCTCGACGCGGTCGGCAAACAGCGGCGCCAGCGAAGTCCCCTCAGTGGCCTGCCGGGCAAGGCTGTTCTTCACAACCAGGATGCTGATGTTCTTGTCTTTCAACTCGGCGCGCAACCGGTTGGCCGTGTTGGCATTAAGGCCAATCACGTTCACCAGCAGGGCGTCGTGCACGCCTTCCAGGCGCTGCCGAAGGTCGTCGGTAATCAGTTGCTTGACGTACTTGCTCATGGATCGCTGCTCGAAAAGGCGCGTGGGCCGTTATGGTCAGGCTACCAGGCGAACGCTGGGGCTCATCGTCGCCTTCAGCGCGATGCTGCGAACATACTGGCCGCGCACCGCCACCGGTTTCATGTTATTGATGTGGTTGATGAAGGCCTGGATGTTTTCGCCCAGCTTCGCCGAATCGAAACTCAGCTTGCCGACGACCGCGTGCACGATCCCGCCCGAGTCGTTGCGAAACTCCACCTTGCCGGCCTTGTACTCGCGAACCGTCTTGGCGATGTCCGGGGTGACCGTCCCCGCACGCGGCGACGGCATCAGGCCCTTAGGACCAAGCACGCGGCCCAGCGGCCCGACCACGCCCATCATGTCGGGCGAGGCGATGCAGGCGTCGAACTCGGTCCACCCCCCCTTGATCTTTTCGGCCAGATCCGGCCCGCCCACCTCATCCGCCCCGGCGGCGCGGGCCTCATCGGCCTTCTCCCCCTTGGCGAATACCACGACGCGGAGCGTCTTGCCGATTCCGTGCGGCAACACCACCGCCCCGCGGACGATCTGGTCGGCCTGCTTGGGGTCGATTCCCAGGCGGATGGCGATCTCCACCGTCTGGTCGAACTTGGTGTTGCCGAACTCCTTGAGCTTGGTGACCGCCTGATCGAGCGGCAGTAATTCCGTGCCGGGCGCTTTGGCCAGCAGGGCCGTCATGCGTCGCGAACGTTTCATACTCTGATTTCCTGCGGTTGCGGTGCTAGCGGCTGCCGGTCTCGCCCGCTCGCCCTTCGGCGCCGAACGGGAGCGGGTCGACCATCAGCCTCCCTCAATCAAATGCGCAATTACGGCGGTCCGGATCAGCCAACGACATCCAACCCCATGCTGCGCGCCGTTCCGGCGATAATTCGCCGTGCGTGCTCGGGGTCGCGGGCGTTGAGATCCTTGGCCTTCTTCTTGACGATGTCGTCGATCTGTTCCCAAGTTACCGACCCCACCTTGTCGCGAGGCGTGGTCTGGGCGCCCTTGGCGATGCCGGCCGCCTGCTTCAGCAGATCGACCGCTGCCGGGCTCTTGGTCTCCATCTCGAAAGACCTGTCATTGTACACTTTTACAACCACCGGCACCCGCAAGCCCATATGCTCGCGAGTCCGCTCGTTGAACTGCTGGACAAACTGTCCGAGATTGATGCCGAACTTACCGAGCGACGTCCCCACTGGCGGGGCAGGGGTCGCCTGGCCGCCGGGCACCTGAAATCGCACCTGTCCTACAACTTGCTTAGCCATCGCGGTCCCGATTTCTGCAACTAAGACGCGGTTCTGGAACCCGGCTCACCCGGTTCCTTCGTGCGCGCCGGAGAATTTTGAAACGGCCTCCAAAGGTACCCCCAAGTCGACGCCGAACGGCAATCATCAATGCTCGCCGGGCGGTGCTCTGGCTCCCTCAAAAGCCGAACCCTGTCATATCGTCTCGATCTGCCAATACTCCAGTTCGACCGGCGTGCTGCGGCCGAAAATGTTGATCATCACAGTCACGCGTCCGTTGGTCTCGTCGATCGTGTGAACCTCGCCCTCGAAGTTCTCGAAGTTGCCTTCTCGAACCTTCACGCGATCGCCCACGTGGAAGCCAATCTTCAGCTTGGGCGCTTCGTCCGGTTTCTCCTCCGCACGAGCCAGGATCCGCGACACCTCGTGGGGCAGCATCGGCGTGGGCGCACCGGCGGCGCCGGTGAAATCGCCGATGCCGGGCGTCTCGCGGACCATGAACCAGGTTTCCTCGTTCACTTCCATCTGCACGACGATGTAGCCGGGATAAAGCTTCCGCTTCATCACCCGCTTCTTCCCCCCTTTGAACTCCGTTACCTTCTCGGTGGGGATGATGATATCGCCGAAATACTGCTGCAATCCGGCGATCGCAATCCGTCGCAACAGGCCTTCGCGAATCGACTCCTCGCGATTGCTTTGCACCTTGAGGATGTACCAGTCCATCTTGTCCGATTTCGGACCGGTATCGGCCGGCGGTTCAACGGCCGCGGCCTTTGCTCCGCGACGCGTTGGCTTCGGAGCGGGCGCGGCGGCCGGCGGCGCCGAAGCGGCCTCGGCAGCCGGCTCCACGACCGGCTTACCCGTCGTCTCGACGTCCTGCATTTCCGCGTCGACGACCGGCTCCAGCGGCTGGACAGGCTCCGGTTCCTCTTGCTTGCTCGCCAAGTCCGCCCCGGTCTCTTCCTCGCCGCCAGCCTGGCCCGGTTCCAGATCGAGAACGGGCTCAGCGTCGGGCGCTAAGGGCGAATCCTCGTCGGGCGGCATTGCCGCGACCGTATCCGAGACGGCCGGCGTTTCATCGTCCGACGGGCCTGACGGACTTCCCGCCAGCGGCGCCGACTCCACGGAACGCTCGATTTCGTCCGGGCGATCAGCCGGCTCGCCCGGTGTCTCTCCGGTCGGCTCGCCTTCCGGCCGCGGCTCGTCGATCGGTTCGTTGGGCTCGTCAGGCACGACTGGTGATTCCCTGTGATTGCTGTTTCTCGTTCCGCGGATCGATCAGTCAGTACAACACGGATGCTGGTACGATCCGCTCGGAAAGCTCAACCGACGTTTTCGCCTCCGCCACATGTCTCCCGCTCGACCGGCTGGCGACTACAGCACGCCGATCCACTGGAAAAGCTGCGACCAGAGGAAGTCAAATACAAACAACACCACCGCCAGCGAAAAAATCATCACCAACACCACCGCCGAGCTGCGATACACCTCGGTACGGGTCGGCCAGGAGACCTTCGCCATCTCGGCTTCGACTGCAATGAGGAAATCGGCGAACTGCGGCACATTCACGAGGCGATACGCCATCCACACGCCGGCCGCCAGCAGGATTCCGGTGAGGACGTAGCGGATCGTCGCGCCGACCTCCTGGGAAAATGTGGCATTCATGCGCCACAACCCGAGCGCAACGGCCACCGCCACGGCGCTGAACGTCACCTGCCGGACGATGCGGCCCTGGTTGCGCTTGAACAGGGTCGTACGGAACATCTCGCGAATGAACGCGTTCACCGTGCAATGGCCTCGTTGGGGCGCTGCAACCCGTCAGTGGGCTGAACGGCGCCGCGTGCTTGGTTCCTCGTCCTCGGAAGCTAGAGCAGGGGCGGGGGGACTCGAACTCCCAACCGCTGGTTTTGGAGACCAGTGCTCTACCAATTGAGCTACACCCCTGTGACTCGTTGTGGCGCGGCCCGGGGGACGCCCACGGGGGTCGGCCGCCGATCTCGCCTTGTTGCGGGGAAGATCGGCGACCGGGGCCGTCGGCGCGCCTCACTTGAGGCGCGCCTCACAGCCGCTCTACTCAAGGATCTTCGTCACCACGCCCGAACCCACGGTCCGTCCGCCCTCGCGGATGGCGAACCGCACGTTCTCGTCCATGGCGATCGGCGAGATCAACTCGACGGCCAGACGGACATTGTCGCCGGGCATGCACATCTCGGCTCCGCCCAGCAGGTTGAGCGAACCGGTGACGTCGGTCGTGCGGAAGTAGAACTGCGGCCGGTAACCGCTGAAGAACGGCGTGTGCCGGCCACCCTCTTCCTTCGACAGCACGTAAACCTCGGCCTCGAACTTCGTATGTGGGGTGATCGAACCCGGCTTGGCGAGCACCTGGCCGCGCTGAATCTCTTCACGCTTGACGCCGCGGAGCAGGCAGCCGACGTTGTCGCCCGCCATGCCCTCATCGAGCGTCTTGTTGAACATTTCGACGCCCGTGCAGACAACTTTCCGGGTGGCGACGGCCAGGCCGATGATCTCGACGTCGTCGCCGACGTGGACCACGCCGCGCTCGATACGCCCGGTCGCGACCGTGCCGCGGCCTTCGATCGAGAACACGTCTTCGACCGCCATCAGGAACGGCTTGTCGCGCTCGCGCTGGGGCTCGGGGATGTAGCTGTCGACCGCCGCCAGCAATTCCTCGATCGGCTTCTTCGCTTCGGCGTCATCCGGCTTGTTGTAGGCGGCCAAGGCGTTGCCGCGAACGATCGGCACCTCGTCGCCCGGGAAGCCGTAGTTGGTCAACAATTCGCGGAGCTCGAGTTCGACCAGTTCCAGCAGTTCCGGATCGTCAACCAGATCCACCTTGTTCAGGAAGACCACCAACGCCGGCACGTTCACCTGCCGGGCCAGGAGGACGTGCTCCCGGGTCTGCGGCATCGGGCCGTCGGCGGCCGAAACCACGAGGATCGCGCCGTCCATCTGGGCGGCCCCGGTGATCATGTTCTTGATGAAGTCGGCATGGCCCGGGCAGTCGATATGGGCGTAGTGCCGCGTGTCGGTCTCGTACTCGACGTGGGCCACCGCGATGGTGACGGTCTTCGTCGCGTCGCGAACCGTACCGCCCTTGGCGATGTCGGCATAGGTCTTGAACTTCGCCATGCCCTTGTGACCCTGGACCGCCAGAATGGCCCCGGTCAGCGTGGTCTTGCCATGGTCGATGTGGCCGATGGTGCCCACGTTGACGTGGGGTTTGGTTCGCTGAAATACGTCCTTGGCCATGCTGAGTAAATCTCCCTGCGCTGCAAAGCGGGTACGTAAGTTGAACGGAAATTGGAACAACCAACGAAGCGCCGCCGGAACGTGCCATGCCGGGACGGCCCGGCTCGAGAGCTGCTGATGGGAATCGGACCCATGACCTCGTCCTTACCAAGGACGCGCTCTACCGGCTGAGCTACAGCAGCTTCCTGGACGCATCGTCCAGACTCACTCTTGCCGCGGCCCCGCATTTCTGCAAGGATTCCGCCAACACTCGTTGCGGCCGGGTAACTCACCCGGCCTGTAACCTTCGTCCGGGCGATCCGTCCGCCCGTGGGCCCGTCTTGTCGACCGGCCCCCTGTCATCAGGCCAAACTACATGGCCTGCACCTTACTTGACTTGCTTCTTTACCACTGGCGGCTCGCCCGCACCAGCGAAGCGGGTGAAGGGAGTCGAACCCTCGTGGCCAGCTTGGAAGGCTGGAGCTCTACCGTTGAGCTACACCCGCAATTTCATTGGCCAAGCACCAAATCCCAATGACCCAATCGCTCCCGAAACAGGCTCTGGATAGTCGGTCATCGACGCTTGATACCTGGAGCTTCTCAAGTGGGGGGTGTAGGATTCGAACCTACGAAGGCATTGCCATCAGATTTACAGTCTGACCCCTTTGGCCACTCGGGTAACCCCCCATTGCCGCGCTATTGAACTCCCTGTCGCAATCTGGCTGGAACGCTACACGTCCTCGCCGGTCCGCTCTGTCAGCCTCGCTGGAAACTGGGGGAGAACAAGGGGTTGCAAGACGAGCTAGCGGAGGGACTTGAACCCACAACCTGCTGATTACAAATCAGCTGCTCTGCCGATTGAGCTACGCTAGCCTGCCGGCCCGCCACACGCGAACCATTTAATATATCTATCCTCAACGACCCTGCAAGGTGGAGGGCAGCAAAATACCCTCCCCCAGCGGCCGTCCGTCAAGACGCCACACCTGCATGCACCGCCACAGTGGTATAAACAGGCCCCAGATTGACAAATGCCAAGCCAGGAGACGTATCCATCGCAGGGGTAGAATGCGCGATGCGCTTCAACCCTGGTCCTGGCCGCCTATTCCACGCCCGGCAAGTCAATCTTCTCTTCTTGAGCCGCCTTGCGCAGCTTACTTAAAGCGCGGGCTTCGATCTGGCGGATCCTCTCCTTGGTTACCCCTAGCTCGGCACCCACCTCCTTGAGCGTCAGCGGCTCTTCGCCGCGCGAGAGCCCGAAGCGGCTGATGATAATCTGCTGCTCGCGGGCGTCAAGACGCCCCAGAATCCGCTCGATCTGCGTCTCGCGCCGGACCTGGGCCGATTCCTGCTCGTACTGGTCCGACCGCCCGTCTTCCGTGGCCCCGAACATCTCCTGCTGGCTGGTCCGGAAGCGATCGCGATGGCGGTGCTCGTCGGGAATGGTGCGGGCGAAGTTCTTCATGATCGCCCAACTCGCGTAGGTGCTGAACTTGTTTCCCCGCGCAAAGTCGAACTTTTCCACCGCCCGGATCAGCGACATGTTGCCGTCGCTCACCAGCTCAAAGAAATTCTCTGACGGACCGACATGCCGCTTGGCGATCGACACCACCAGCCGCAAGTTGGCCGATATGACTTCGTTCTTCGTCGCCACCGCCTCATCATACAGCCGCTCGATCTGATCCATGAGCCCGGCTTTGGGCTGTGTCGGGTCGAGCTGCTCGCGGAGTTGCGATGCCTTGTACTTCAAAAAATTCATCCGCCGGAACAGGTGCATCTCCTGTTCGCGGCTCAACAGCGGCACTTCGTACAGGCTGGCCAGGTAGGGAGGCAACCCGCTGGGCAACCTGGTCTTCTTCAGCGGCAGCTCGCCGACCGGAGTCGGACCCAGTACCTCGCGTTCCTGCTTCTCAGTGCGAATCTTCTCGAAATCCGGATTGGGAATGTAGTCCAACGGGAGCTCGAGGATCCGCCGCGCACGCATCTCGCCGATGATGCGGTAGATGCTCGTCTTTGTGCGGCAATGCTTCTTGGCCAGCGCCTCCACCGATTCGCCGCGGCGATACTGCTGGTAGACCTTCCGCTTCGTGTCGTCGCGCAGCGGCCCGGTCGCTTCCGGGAAGATCGCCAGATCGGGGTACTGCTGGTCGAACTGCTTCAGCGTGTACCGAATGGTCTCCACGCTTCGGCTTGTCAGCCGTGCCAGCCGCTTGGTGACTTCAGCGGGGCAACCGCCGGCGCGCGCCAATCGGCGTGCGCGGTCGATAATCCGCTGCCGTTCGTCCTCCGTCAGCTGGCTGAACTGCGCGCCGCGGCGAACCCGGTCTCCATTGCTTTTCACGAACCGCGCCACCGAGCTCTCGAGAAATCCGACCCGCTTCCGCCCATCGAACACGAAACGCCGGCTCACGAGCCCCTGCTGGCGCCAGCGTGAGATGGTTTTCGTGGAGACGTTGAACTGCCTGCTCAACTCTTCCACGGTGAGCACTTTTTGCCCGGCAGCCTCAACCGCCACATCGGCCGAATCGGAAAGATCCTCGATAAACAGCCGCAAGTCGTGCCCCGCCTCGCGGCCGCTCAGCTTCAGATCGGGATACGACTCCGGCCGGTAGTTCGTGATTCGATAGCAGAGATATTCGTAGGTGTAGGTTTTCTGGGATTCCAGTTCGGTAAGTAGCCTCTCAGCACGATCAACTTGCTCAAGTTTCTTCTCCCGCGGGGAGAACCGCACCTGTTGATCGCGGAGTTGCCGCAGAGCCGGATTGATATAATCGCTGTGCATCGAAAACCCCCGTCGTCCTCAGGCCAATGCCGACGTTCCCCACATGGTCGCCGGCGTGCCCGACAGTTCGCCTGCTGGCCTTCCTGGCCGTCCCAATCCCGGTCGTGCAGAACGCAGTCTACTGTAATGGCGCGAATTTTAACAGCTACAGCTTATAAAAATACTCTCCGTTTTTCCATTGGCCGAAATGTTCTCCCAAACGAGGGGATTGGTTTCCCTCAATTTAATGCTTGGAAGCCTGGTCAGCAAGCACCACCCACTACAAAGAGGGGTACAGGTACCCTTGCATCGAGCCAAACATCTCTACGGTTGTCGAAGGCCGATCGGTCGTGATCTCGGCTTTTTTTGCTAATCTTCGCGCGCTGGCAGGTCGATTTACGATAGCGCCGCGTTCGGCCTTCTCTTTCTCCTCGTCGCCTGGCAGCTCTCTTACGAACATGCGGAAAACCATTATCTCGCTTTGTGTTACGGCCACACTCGCGCTGGGCTTGAACCCGTCGATTCTCCCCGCAGGCCAGTCTTACGAGCTCCGCAGTCGGCGCGCCGCCGAGGCGATCGACCGCGTCGAGACCACCATTGAAGTCGGTGGTGATCTTAAGGTGATCGAAGCCGACAAGCCCGAGCGTCTGCCGATCAGTCTCTCCGCCCACCTCACATACCACGAGAAAACCCTCGCCGTCTCCGCCACTGACGGCACCGCCCGTTCACTACGCGCCTACATGGCCCCCGATGTGTCGCTTCAGGTCGGCAATCAGGACTTCAGCCCTGCCTTGCGCGACGACCGGCGATTGATCGTGGCCGAAGCGGGAGCCGACTCCACGGCGATATTCAGCCCGCTCGGCCCTCTCACACGGGATGAACTCGATCTGATCGACCAGCCCGGCAACACATTGCTCCTGGACCGGCTTCTCCCGGATGGCCAGGTAGCGATCGGCGACACCTGGAAGCACTCCCCCGAACTGACGGCCGCTCTCCTTGGCCTCGACGCGGTCAAAAGCACCGATGTCGCAAGCAAGTTGCTGGAAGTAGTCGGAGACATCGCCCGGCTGGAACTCGCCGGCGACGTCAGCGGAGCGGTGGGAGGCGTCGCCACCGAAATTGACGTCACCGGACGCTACCAGTTCAATTTGACAACCGGCCGCATCGCCTGGTTCGGCTTACTGCTCAAAGAAGATCGTGCCGTTGGACACATCGGCCCCGGGGTGGACTGGACCGCCAAACTGCAGATGACCATCCAAGCGGGTGGATCGTCGCCCGAACTGGTGGCGGCTGCCTTGGGCGGACTGCCGCTGGAGTCGAACGCCGGCTCGACACTGCTTGTCTACGACTCGCCCAACGGCGGCTGGCAGTTCCTGCACGACCGTCAGTGGTTCGCGGTCAGCGATACCAGCAACATCGCCATCCTCCAGCGGGTCGATCGCGGCGAGTTGGTTGCGCAGTGCAAGGTTTCCACGCTCGAAGGCACTCAGAGCGACATCACCATCGGCCGTTTCCAGAGCGACATCCAACGCGGTCTGGACAAGAGCTTCAAGCGATTTGTCAGCGCCAGCCAGCGGACCAATAGCGCTGGCTACCAGGAGTACAATGTTGTCGTCGAAGGAAGCGTTCCGGTCACACTCGACAAACAGCAGCAGGAACTGCCGATCCATTGGATCTACTACCTCGTAAGCGACGGGCAGGGGCGTCGGCTCGTTGTCGCCTTCGTCGTCGAGGCCAGCCTGCTCGAGCGATTTGGCGGGGCGGACCGTGAACTGCTCGACAGCCTGCGGCTTCGCGGATCGGAAACGGCCAGCCGCCCTGCGACCGCCACCAGCCGGCGATAGCCGCGATCGGCCGCCGGCAGACGGCACCGGTCGACCGCTGTCCGCTACCTCGCCTCGCCAAGAAAGAAAAAATGCCGCCGCCATCCCTTTCGGAATGGCGGCGGCTCGTGAAACCAAACCTCCCGCAGATTGCGACCGGATGCGTCGCTTCGAGAAGGGCGGAGATCGGGCGTGCTAATGCACTAGCCTGGGATGATCTCGGCCCACGAAAAAGGGTTGGCACCTCCGTCGGAATAACACGCGGGAGGATGGATTCGAACTTACGCCACGCAATGTATATCGGCGTTTTCGTCCGCCGGGTAGATCGAAATTCGGCCTCCAGCAGGCCTCGTCCGATCGCCGGCCAGAGCGAATCACGCTCCGTCGATATTCTACGTTGCCGGCCGCCTTTCGGCACGGGAATTCTTGCCCGAAGGCGCGAATTCCGTCGCTTCTTCTACGCACTCCAGCACTACCTGGTTTCCTGAATCCAGACGTTTCGGTACTGCACCTGGTTGCCGTGTCCCTGCAGGTGCAGCGGCCGCGGTCCCGGACCTTCCCCCTGCCTGCCGGGTGTGCCGTCGGGCAGTTCCAGGTCGTCGTGAACGACCACACCATTGTGCCGGATCGTCAGCCGGGCATTCGACTTCTTGCTGCCGTCGGCGCCGTACCCCGGCGGCGCGAAATCGATGTCGTACGTTTGCCATAGCAGGGGCGGGAGGCACATGTTCACGTCCGGGCCCTTGACCTTGTAGATGCCGGCGCACTCGTTGTCGAGCCGCTCCAGCCCAAACGAGTCGAGCACCTGCACTTCATAGGCGTCGTGCAGATAGACACCGCTGTTCGACCGGCCCTGCCCCCGAGCCTGCGGCATCCAAGACAGGCGGAATTCGAGATGCAGCTTGTACGGCCCCTGGAACTGCGGCTCCGAGGTCACTCCCGCCACCAGGTTGCCATCGGGGCTGATATGGTCTTCAATCGAGCCGTGGTCCGGTTTGAACTGGTTCCGGTCCTTGCCGCCGAACAGCACCGTCGCTTGCTGGGGAGCCTTGGCCCCCAATGTCTCGCTCTTGCGCTCCACCCGGGTGAGTTCGGCTTTCCCGTTGCCGCCGTCGCTGGCGGCCACCGTGAGCCTGCCGTCGACGATCTGGCCCGAGCCCCGCTCGTGCTTGAGCGTCACCACCGCTCCCTGCCGCTCCCCTTGCAGCCCGAGCCTCTCGCTCTTGTCCCAGCCCTCGCCGGGCAACCCGCCCTTGAGAAGCCATACCTGGAATTGCCCATCGCCCAGCGCGATCACTTGGGCGCCGATCTTCGACCGGGTGCCGTCGGGCAGCGTCCCTTGGCCGACATACTCGCCTTGCACGGCGAAGTCCGGATCCTGCGCGGCGACGGCCGGATCGGTGACTTCGGGTCCTTGGGCCGCAAATAACGAACAGGCCGCCCCGGAAGCGGCAAGCAGGATGCTCAGATACCACAGGGGTCGAATCATGGTCGACATTCCTCCTCATCGAGACTTGGGCACACGCGGCCCCGTTCCCACGAACCTGGCCGCGGCAAGCCGCACATTATATTGATGTTCGGCCGGGGCGTGCAATGACGGCGCCGGCGCCCAGACGCGGCGCGCCGGTCGCACACAGCGGGGACGGACCGCCTGAGCAATTGCCGCGCCGCTGGGGCGATCCGTACCTCCCGTTGCAGAACGTCGTCCGCCTCGCTCAGGCCGACACCTTGTCGTCGGCCGATCGCACCGATTCGCTCGCCGCCGCACGGGGCAGAAGGATTTCGAAAGCTGCGCCTCCCTCACCGTAATCGACAAGCTGAATCACGCCGCCGTGCCGCTCGACGATCTGCCGGCATATCGCCAGCCCCAACCCGGTGCCCTTATGCCGCGTGGTCACCAGCGGCTCGAACAGCGTGTCGCGAATCTCCGGCGGGATGCCCGGGCCGTTGTCGCGGATGACGATCAGTTGATTGTCGTCGATCTCCCGCGCCTGCACGTGGATCTCCCCTTCGCCGCGCATGGCGTCGGCCGCGTTGTTGAGCAGGTTGCCAAGCACCTGGCGAAGTTGCACCGGATCGGCGCTGACGATGAACGGATCAGGGCGGCAATCGATCTGGCAGCGGATCTCGCCTCGGTTCTCCACCCGGGCGAAGACTTCGGCGACAGCCTGTCCGAAGTCGGTCGGTTCTCGGGCCGGCTCCTTGGCCCGCACCGCCTCCATGAGATTGTTGATGATGCGACTGGTCGTCTCGAGTTCCGTCTCGATGATTTCCAGGTACCGCGCCGGCTTCGGATCCTCTTTGACCTGGCGGCGCAGGCACCAGGCGGCATTGTGAATCACCCCCAGCGGATTCCGCAAGTCATGGGCAATTCCGGCCACGATCTGGCCGATCGTGGCCAAGCGCGTCTGCCGCACAAGCTGGTTCTTGACCCGGGCGAGTTCTGCCTCCACGCGTTCCCGCTGCCGTCGCTGGTGATCGAAAAGCAATTGCTGCGTCCGCTCGGCTTCGGTACGGGCCAGCTTCTCATCGGTGATGCTCTGGTTCAGTTCGCGAAACAATAACGCGTAGGGCTTGGTCAGGCCGATTTCCACGAACGCTCGGTAGACGAAATAGAAGGAGACGATCTTGAGCAAGTGGCCGATGACGTTGGCTGGGCTGTACGGATCGCTGTAGAACGTGAAGCACAGTTCCGAGGCGATCATCACCGCGATCGACGCGACGAGAAGGCGATAGACAGCGGCGTCGATTTCTGCCCGGCGACGATGGACGAACACCAGCGCACCGGCAAGCATCAGGCAGATCACGTACTCGGTGGCCTTCTTGAACGGCGTAAGGCCACCATTCGGGCCGTCGACAAAACAGGTGGGGAACACGTCCCAAACGAAGATCGACGCCAGCAGCAACGCCGTAATGCCCGCATAGACGGCCATTCCCACGTAGGGATTGATCCGCCGGCGCAGAAACCAGGGGGCTGCCAGCAGCGAACCGGCCTCGACAAATCGGGCTGCAATCCAAAGCTGCGTCGCAGGGTTGGCACCGTCCACCGGCAGCACATTCATCCCCTTGTAGGCGAGCGCGTGCAATAAATCGAGCGAGCCCACGAACAGGTAGGCGATGCCAAGTACCAGGTATGCCCCGTGATCGAGAAACCGGCGAGAGTTCCAGAACAGCACGAAGACCGAATAGGCCACCACGATGCTGAAGAACTCAGCCAGCGTGTGAAAAAACAGCGGGTCGATCCGAATGGTGAGCGACAAACCGCCCAGCAGCAGGGCTCCCACGGCCGCATGCAGCCAGTGATCCATCCGGTGGTTTGTCGAGGTCGCGGTCATTCGTCAGGCCTCGATGGCTGCAAGGCAGTCTGCGCACGCGGAGTTACACTCGACAAGGCGGAGCGGACAGGCGTCTCTGCGGCCACTCTTGATCGGAATCCGGTCCGGCCGGTCCATACTGAAGCACCGGACGGGCCACACCTTGAAGCCGCCGGATCAACAGCCCTCCATGATAAGTGGCTGGCGCAGATCGCACCAGAGTCCAACCCCTCTGACGACGGAACAATTCGTCCGAAAGTGCGTCGCGGTCGGTTGGCCCGCTCAGTCGTTCTCGGCCGACGGATTGCTCCCAGTGAGCCCGTGTGCGAAAAAGGGACCTGTCGAGCAAACCCCCTGCAACCCCGATTCGAGCCGCCAGCATGCCCCGCCCCCCTGCCGCCGCCAGCCTGCTGATCATCTGCCTCGCGCTATTCCCGCCCGGAACGAGCCGTGCCGATCGCGACTTCGGCCTCATCAAGACAGCAAACAGTCCCCATGCCCGATTGCGGAGCGTCGATCTGGCGAGCGTGCGCTGGACAGAAGGCTTCTGGGCTAACCGCTTCCGCCAGACGTGTGATGTCACTTTGCCGCGGCTGTGGGAGCTGGCAGCCGATCCCAAGGCAGGCCACGCGCTGGAGAACCTCAAGATCGCGGCCGGCCTGGCAGAGGGCGAGTTCATCGGCACCAACTGGCAGGACGAGTGGATCTATAAGTGGCTCGAAGCCGCCGCGTACGTGTATTCCGCGACGGGCGACGCGGAACTCGATCGCCGCATGGACGAAGTCATCAGCATCATCGCCAAGGCGCAACAGCCCGACGGCTACCTCGCCACGCAGGTCATCCTTCGGCCCGGCTGGAACCGGTTCGAAGAGAATCGCCGCCACGAACTCTACGTGATGGGGCACCTGATCACGGCGGCCTGCGCCCACCATCGCGTTACGGGAAAGTCGAACTTCCTCGACGTTGCCGTGCGCTCGGCCGACTACCTTCACCGGACGTTCTGCGGCGGCGATCCGCTGCTGGCCAACTGCCCGCTCAACCCGTCGATCATCATGGCCGCCGTTGAGCTCTACCGCACCACCGGCGAAAAGCGATACCTCGATCTGGCCAGCACGTTCATCAACAACCGCGGCTCGCAACTACAGGGGCGTGCGATCCGCAATTCCAACGGGATCCTGCTCGGCGGGAGCGAACTGAACCAGGACCGCGTTCCGCTGCGGCAGGAGACGCAGGTGATCGGCCATGCCGTCTTCTTCACCTATCTCTATGCCGGCGCGACCGACGCCTACCTGGAGACGGGCGATCCCAAGCTCGTGGAGGCTCTCCAGCGGCTGTGGGTTGATCTTACGGAACGCAAGATGTACATCACCGGCGGTGTGAGCGCGATCCACGCCGCCCACCCCGCCCGGAGCCGCCAGCCCGGTACGATGAATGTCGTCGCCACCGATTCGGTGCACGAGGCCGCCGGAATGCCCTACGAACTCCCCAACGCCACCGCATACAACGAGACCTGCGGCCAGATTGGCAACCTGATGTGGAACTGGCGGATGCTTGCCGCCACGGGCGAGGCTCGCTTCGCCGACATCATGGAGCAGACAATCTACAACTCGATCCTTTCGGGCATCAACGTCAACGGCCGCGGCTGGTCGTACACCAATCCGCTCCGCTGGCATGGCCCCGACCACGTACTCCTGAGCCAGGACGACCACCAGCGATTCGATCCCGGCGAGAAACACATCTGCTGCCCGTCGAACCTGTTGCGTCTCCTGGCCTCATGGCACGGCCATCTCTACTCAACCGACGACAGTGGCCTCTGGGTGCACCACTATGGCGGGAACACCTTCAACGGCCAACTGGCCGATGGCCGGCGGCTGAAGCTCGTCCAGCACACCGATTACCCGTGGGACGGCCGTGTGCGGCTGACGCTGGAGGAAGTCGCCGCCGGTTCGCCCCAATCGATCCGGCTGCGCGTGTCCCGCTGGGCGAACGACGCCCGGATTGCCGTCAACGGCCAGGCGGTCGGCGATGCTCCCCGACCCGGCTCCTACGCGGTGATCGAACGCCGCTGGCAGCCCGGCGACGTCATTGAACTGAACCTGCCGATGCCGGTGCGGATGCTCGCCGCCGATCCGCGCGTGGCGGAGAATCGCAATCACGCCGCGGTAATGCGCGGGCCGATCGTCTACTGCCTCGAATCGGTCGACCTGCCGGCCGAAGTGCTGTTTGAAGACGTGCACTTGCCCCGCGACGCGCGGTGGACCTCCTGCCACGACCCCGCACTGCTCGGCGGCGTAACCGTGCTGGAAACCGAAGCGACTGTGCTGGCCGATACAACGGCCGAAACCGGCCTGTATCGCGAGCTGCGGCCCGCCGAACCGCGCCGCATCCCGATCCAGCTCATTCCCTATTACGCCTGGAATAACCGCGGCGAACCGGAAATGGCCGTCTGGCTGCCACTCAACTGAAACAGCGTCAACTGGAAGGCGATGGATACGGTTCGGTCTCCGGCCGCTGACCGCCGGCGACCGCATATAGCACCAGCCCAATCACCAGCGGCACCAGCCCGATGAGCGACAGCGCCCCAGCGTATGTAAGGCTCGAGTAAAGCATGTAGATGCACGTGCCGCAGAAGACGAGCGGCGTGAGGGGATACAGTGGAGCCGTGAACGGCCGCGGCCGGTCGGGATCCTTGATTCGCAGCACAATCAGCGACACGCCGGTGAGCAGGAAGAACACCCAGAACACGGGTGCCGTGCCGGCAACCAGCGTGGCGAAACCGCCGAAATACTTGGCCCAGGGCAGAGGCGGCAGGCTCACCCATCCGAGCGCCCGATCGATTGTCCCCTGCCCGCGAGCCGTCCCTACGGCGAGCACCAGCCCCAGCGCGAACAGCGCCTGGGCCACGACCGCGGCGGCGGGGACGGTGCGATGGTTCCATTTACCCAGGCGCGCGAAAAGCCGGTGATCTTCGCCGGTTGTGGCGTACACCCGCGATCCGGCGAGAATCATGCCGTTAATGGCGCCCAGCGCTGAGATCATCACCAGCACGCTGATCGCCTTTCCGCCCCAGGGGCCGACGGCCCGCTGGAGCACATCCGCCGCAGGGGTGAAACTCTCCCGCGCGGCATCGAAGCCGAGCACGCCGAGGTAGGCCGCGTTCACCGCGAGGTATACCACCGCGATCGCGGCGAGTCCCAGCACGAGCGCTCGCGGCATGTTGCGGTGCTGGTTGCGGACCTCGGCGGCGATGAACGCCGCGTCGTTCCATCCTCCGTACGCATAGAGCACGAAGACCATCGCCAGCCCGAAGCTCATGTTCATCGCCTTGGCGGGGGCATCGGCCGCCAGCCACACGTCGGCATGGCCCCAGAAGAGCCCGGCAACGACAACGCCGCCGAGGCCGAGGACTTTCGTCGCGGTAAGAATGTTTTGCGCCGATTTGCCGACGGTGAGCCCCAGAAGGTTCAGCGCTGAAAGCGCCGCGATCGCGCCCGCCGCCACCAGGGCCTTTGCCCCCGGTGAGAGCGGCCAGAGATTCGCGCCATAATCAGCCAGCGCATAGGCCATCGCGCCGATGCTGCCGGTGAGAATGACCGCCAACTGGGCCCAACTGAACAGGAACCCCATCCAGCGGCCATAGGCCCGCGACAGGTATTCGTAGTCGCCGCCGTTCCGCGGGTACGCCGTCGCCAGTTCCGCATAACACAACGCCCCGAAAATGCACAGTATCCCGCCCAGCAACCAGACGGCGAGAGCCTCCCAGGGACCGGCGACATTCTGGAATACCAGCGGTGGCGTGAGGAAAACCGCCGTTCCCACAACAATCCCCACGATGATGCTCACGGCATCCCACACGCTCAACTGCGGCGCAGCCGCCGCAAGCGGTGCAGCCGCGCGCGGCACTCGGGCCGCCTGGAGCGAACTCTCGCCGTCGGCCGGTACGGGCTTCATGTTCACCTCTTCTTCAGTGTCACGCCGACCCCGCCGCCGTCCATGAGGAGGAACGACGTCTCCAGGTCCGGATTCGTCGTAATCGCTTCCAGGTATCGCGGATCGGCCTGCCGGGGGTTCATGTTATGGGCGATGATCAGACCGCCGGGCCGGATCAGGGGCATCAGCTTGTTAAGATAATCGATGTAGCCTTGCTTATCAGCATCCAGGAACAGGATATCGATCGGCTCCCTGTGCTGGCTGACCGTTTCGTGGGCATCGCCCAGGATCAGCGTGATCCGGTCGGCGACCCCCGCCTTCTTGAAGTTCTCCTGGGCGACTTTGGCCCGTCCCTCATCAATCTCGTGAGTGTAAAGATGCCCGCCGGTCGTTCTCAGCGCCAGCGCAAACCACACTCCCGATTCGCCGGTCGAGGTGCCGATTTCGACGATTCGCTTCGCACCAATCGTTTCGGCCAGTAAGCGCAGCAGCCGGCCATCAGTCGGTGAGACGTTGGCATATCGCGGCCCGCGGCGCATTTCCTCGAGCGTCGTCAGGATTTTCTGCTCGACATCGTCCTTGGCCAACGGCGGTCCGCCAAAATCGCTCGCCGAGGGCCCACCCCCGCCCAGACCCCGCCCAGGACCACCCGGACCGAATCCGCCCCGCGGGCCCATTGCGGGCATCGTCGCGCGAAGCTCGTCTTGCGTGAGCCGCCCATCCTTGCTCGCATCGAGTTCCCTGAGTTTGGCCGGTGCGGCGGCGATCTCGTCCTCGGACAGAGTGCCATCGCGATTCGTGTCCAGCATGCGGATCAGCGGATTGGTACCAGCGTCACGCGGCCTCTCGCCCCCCGGCAGCCCGCCCGGCCGTGGTTGTGCCCACGAAACGCTCACAGCGACGGCCAGTATGGCCGCAACCCCCAGCATTGGCGTCGCAAGCTTCATCGTTTGTTCTCCGAGGACTGACGGGATTGAAGGCGAGCGGGATGCAGGCGGGGCAATGCGGAAGCGGTCCGCGCATTCTACCAGAACTTCCCCGCCCTCTGCTGCGCACCCCCCAGATCCCGCTTCCGCAATCTTCCACTCACAGTCAAACCCTGCCCGTGGTCATAAGTTCCGTCGCGGCGATTGTATCGGACCGCCGCTCACGCTACGCTCTCGCGAGACACGCCAACCCGTGAGACTATCCTCTATGTCCTCTATGTCCAATCCATCAGCCGTGACTGTCCGGGGGGAACTTGTCGGCCGCATGTTTCCCGACGGACTTCCAACCCTGTGGTGCCCGACGCTGACCCATTTCCGTCGCGACGGGGCACTCGACGAGCCGCGGATACGGCGGCATCTGGAGTTCATCTCGCCGCACGTGAAGGGCATCCTTGTGCCCGGTTCGACCGGCGAGGGCTGGGAAATGAACGATGCCGAGATCCGGGCACTCGTCCCGGTTGTACTCGACGCGGCGTCGGAACTGGGCATCAAGGTGCTGGTCGGCGTGCTCAAAGTCCGCGCCGACGAGGCGGTTGTCACCATGACCGACACGGTCGCTTGGGCACGCCGGCGGACCGGCCGCACCTCGGACCTCGAGGCCCTCTTGGCCGCAGGCATCGCCGGGTTTACGGTCTGCCCGCCGCGCGGCCGCGACCTGACCCAAGACCAGATCGCCACCGCGCTCGGCGAAACGCTCGGCTGCGGCTACCCGATGGCCGTGTATCAGTTGCCCCAGGTCACCGAAAACGAGGTCCATCCTGAGTCACTGGCTGCGCTTGCCGCACAGTATCCGAATTTCTATCTCTTCAAGGATACGAGCGGCGGTGATCGGGTGGCCCTTTCGGGAGTCGATCTCGGCGGCGTCTTCCTCGTTCGCGGCGCGGAAAAGGAATACGCCCGTTGGCTGAAGTCGGCCGGCGGTCCGTACGACGGCTTTCTGCTCAGCACCGCGAACGGCTTCGCGCGCCAACTCGCCGAGATCATCGACCTCTGCCGCACCGGCCGTACGGATGAGGCCACTGCGCTCGCGGCGCGACTCGACCGGGTAATTCAACAGTGCTTCCAGGCAGTTGCCGGCTTTCCTGCGGGCAATCCGTTCACCAACGCCAACAAGGCCTTCGACCACATCTTCGCCTATGGTCCTGCCGCCCTCGATCAACCGCCACCCGTGCTGCACAGTGGCGTCGAACTCCCGCGCCAATTCGTCGAACTGGCCTGTGAACTGCTTCGCGTGGAGGGCCTGTCGCCGGAGCGGGGATACAATGAGTGAGGAGCAAAGGACCGCTTCTCGTGCTCGCCGGTGATGCCCGGCTTTGCCGCCACATGAGGAGTTTCTGAGCGGTTACTTCCTCCAGAATGACGGGAAGAACAGCACCAGCACGGTGAAAAGCTCGAGCCGGCCGACCAGCATGCACAGAGCCAGCACAAGCTTTCCGAGCATCGGCAGTTCGGTGTACGTCTCCGTGGGGCCGACGGTTCCCAACCCCGGTCCGACGTTGCCCAGCGCCGACACGACGGACGTGGCCGCGGTCAGCAGCTCCGGGCTGCCGTCGGCGTTCGGCGGCAGAATGGCCGCCATGATCACCGATGCCACGAGGAAGAGCGTTACGAACAAGGCAAAAAAGCCCAGGATGCTCTGGATCACTTCGCTGGAGACCGGTTGCTTGTCGAGGCGCAGAATGCGGACTTCGCGCGGGTGGATCAGCCGGGAGAGTTGCAGGAAGGCATGCTTCAGCACCAGCAGGATCCGCACCACCTTTATGCTCCCCGCCGTTGAACCCGCGCTGCCTCCCACAAACATCAGCGCCACCAGGATGTACTGCGCCATCGCCGGCCACTGCTCGTAATCGGCGGTGACATAGCCGGTCGTCGTCAGCAGCGAAACGGTCTGGAAGGTGGAGTGTTTGAGCTTGACCAGCGGATTGCCCGGCAGCGTGGTGTCCAGGATCAACAGCAAGGTGATCAAGAGGCTCGCTCCCGCGGCGATCGTCAGATAGAAGCGGAACTCCTCGCTCCGCCAGAACCGCCACGTGCCGCGCCAGAGCGCATGGTAGTGGAGCGAGAAGTTGACCCCAGCCAGGAACATGAACAGAATCACCACGACCTGTAGATAGCTGTTGAAATCGGCGATGCTCGAATCGCGCGTGGAAAAGCCACCGGTTGCCATCGTCGTCAGGGCGTGGCAAAGCGATTCGAACAGTTCCATGCCGCCGATCCACAACAGCATCACCTCAGCCGCGGTAATCAACACGTAGACGGCCCACAGCGCCTTGGCCGTGTCCTGGATCCGCGGACTGAGCCGGTCCTTTGTCGGTCCTGGGACCTCGGCCTCGTAGAGCTGCATGCCGCCCACGCCGAGAAAAGGCAGGATGGCGAGGCTCAAGACGATCATCCCCATGCCGCCGAGCCATTGCGTCATCGACCGCCAGAACAACAGGCTCCTGGGGAGCGAATCGAGGTCCGTAAGGACCGTCGATCCGGTGGTGCTGAAGCCCGACATGGCCTCGAAGAAGGCGTCGGCCGGTGTGGCGACTCCCGGCACGTCGACCAGCAGATAGGGCAGCGACCCGAACAGCGCATAGCCGATCCAGCCGAAGGTGACGATCCCGAAACCTTCACGATAGGTCATGTCGCCGCGAGTTTCCACGAGGCGGTAGGCTGCCGCGCCGGCCGCCATGGTGATCAGCGACGACGCGACGAAGGCCCACAACGCGCCGTCGTGGAAACCGTCGGCCGTGCGGTACCAGAGCGAAAACGGGATGGGCGTCAGCAGCATGACGCCCAGGAACATCATCAAGCCGCCCAGGACCCGCAGCGTCAGTCGGAAGTTCATGGCGCTAGGAAAAAAACCTGGAGACTTCAGGGACGGCTTCCGGCAGGCTGAACACGACGACGTGGTCGCCGGCCAGGAACTGGTCGTCGCCCGTGGGAACGATCGCCTGGTCCGCGCGCACGATGGCGCCCACGATCGCACCTTCCGGCACGTTGAGCTTCTTCAACGGCCGGCCGAGCACACGGCTGTCGGCATTGATCGAGAATTCGATAACCTCGGAATCGCTCTGCTCGATGACCGCCATGCTGACCACTTCGGCACTGCGGACGTACTTGAGGATCGCGCTGGCGGTGGCCAGGCGCGGGCTGATGCACACGTCCAGGCCGAGCGCGGGGGTGAGGGAGACGTACTTGGGCTGGCCGACCAGGGCAATGGCTCGCTTGGCTCCGTGCCGCTTCGCCAGCAGCGAGCAGAGTATGTTCGATTCGTCTTCCGCGGTGACCGCGATGAAGACGTCGGCCTTCTCAAGCCCTTCGTTGACCAATGTGTCAACGTCGGTCCCCGTGGTATTCAAGACGCGCACCGCTTCCAGCTTTTCGGCCAGCTCCTGGCAGAGTTGGGGATCGCGTTCGACGATCTTCACACGGTACCGCATCGCAGCCAGGCGCCCCGCCACCTCGCTGCCGACATGCGTTCCGCCAAGCACGAAGATATTCTTCGTCTCGCGCTCCTCGAAGCCGAACAAGTCGGTGATCGCGGGCAGGTCCCGCTTGTTGCACACGAAGTACAGCGTGTCGTTCAACTCCACGAAATCCTCGCCCCGCGGGATGATTGTGCGGCCGCCGCGGCTGATCCCGGTGACAATCATGCGATACAGCCCGCGGATCTCTCCCAGGGTCCGCATGGAAATGCCGATTAACGGGTTTCCGTCACCGATCGGGTAGCCGAGGAAGACCACGCGCCCGCTGGCGAATTCGGCCACCTCGGCCGCGGCGGTGTACGAGACGGCGTGGACGATCTCTTCCGCCACCACGCTTTCCGGATTGATCATCAGGTCAATCCCCAGCTTCTCCGCGTTGCGCTTCCATTCGCTCTTGGAGTACTGCAGCGTGCGGATGCGGGCGACGATCCGCGGGACGTTGAAATCGTTCGCCAGCATGCAGGCGATGAGATTCACCTCATCCTGGTTCGTCACCGCAATGAACATTCCCGCGCCGGCAATGCCCGCTCGTTCCAGCACTTCGGTGCTGGCCCCGTTGCCATCGATTACCAGGGCGTCCAGCTTGGTGCGAAGACGGCGCGCCGATTGGGCGTCCTTCTCGATGACGGTGACTTCGTGTTGTTCGCGGGCCAGACGATCGGCGATATGGTAGCCTACCTCGCCGGCACCGACGACGATGATTTTCATGTTCCGACTGCGGCGCTCCTGCGCTGGCATTGATTCCGTCGGCTGCCGACGCCGATCGTGACGCCCGTGATCCCTCGAGCAGGCCCATACTAGCCCATCAAGTCCGATTATGCCATCCTCCCCGGCCGATGCGACTGATCATGCCGGTGGCTTTGCGGCATATTCCGCCCGGCAATCGGCAATTGGGCAGATTTCGGGGATAGGAGGGTGGACTGGGGTCCGCGACGGGACAGGCGAGGCGCGCGAGTTCTACGGAAGCGCGTCGCCGGAGATGACATCTCCACCCTGGCGAGTACCGAGCGCCCGCCAGACGCGTTGTTCGATCGTTTCGGCGATCGGACGCACGGAACCGTCAACGAGCAAACCATTGACGACGCCCGGATGGAAGCTCCGCGCGGTGACGGCGGCGTAGGTGGGCTGGGTGGCGCTACGGCCTTCCTGCACGGAGTTGTAATCGATGTCGTACGTTCGCCCATCGCTGTGGACGTACGGCACCACTGTGTTGGGAGTAAGCACCGTCGTGATGCCGCTGTGATGAACGCGGCCGTCGGGCCATTCGGTATGACCGGTGCAGTCGTTCGTGGCAGGGCCCAGCTTCGCTTCGCCGCCGCTCGCCAGCGCCGCCACGTCCGCGGCCGCGCTCGGCGGCGAGGGCCCCGGGTCGCCCGTATTGCGAATGTACGGAGTGAACGCCTTCACCTCGGCGGCCGCCAGCGTGTTGCTCAGGCCGTCGCGGAAAGCGGCGGGAGTGGTGCGACTGTTGACGAAGAACGCCCCATCGCCCCCGTGGCCCGTGGCAGGCTGGTACACGAGCCAGCTACCGAAGTTGAAGCCGTAGTTCTGCGGATAGACGTATGGCTCGCCATTCTTGAGCCGCACCGTGTCGTTGACCTCGCTTGGACAGAGGTAGACAGGGACCCGCATCATCGGCACCCCGCTCACCAACTGGGCATCCCAGGCGAGATCGAGTCGCACGTGTTCATACGCACTGCCCTGTTCCAGAAATGGAAGCAACCGCCCGTGAATCGACCAAGAGCCGTTGTTCCCGCTGAGGGTCGTGCCGGGGCGGATGCAGAAGCTGGGCGGGAACGATCGGTTGCTGTCGAGATAGTTGTGCAAGGCCAAACCGATCTGCTTCAGGTTGTTCGCGCACTGCGAGCGGCGAGCAGCCTCGCGTGCCGCCTGAACGGCGGGCAGCAACATGGCGATCAGAATGCCAATGATGGCGATCACGACCAGCAATTCGACGAGCGTAAACGCGCGGCAGCGGGCGTGCCGATTGGGCATGGAGTGGTTCCGGTTTCGGATGACAGGCAGCGGGTCCGTGCCAAGATACCTCTTCTACTTATACATTTGCTGTGCCGCTCTGTGGTCCGCACACGCTGTCTGCCACAAGCATCTGTGTAACATCGGTTTGCGTGAACCGGAGCGAACCCGACACTGCACCCGACCTGTCGGTATTTTCGACCGGGCTGTCGAAAATTCCGCCACCCGGACGCCTGGCCTGCCGCCGTTTGACGGCCCCACGGCCGAAGGGTAACGTGAAAGCTGCGGTGCTCGCCTTGCCGCGCCGCTTCCGCGCGCCGCCAAACTCGCTCCCTGCCGACGATTCCGCCATGCGATGGCCGATCCACGTTCAGTTGCTCGTTCCGCTCCTGTCGGTGGTGCTGGTGGCGATCGCCGTGGCCAGCCTGACCAGTGCCGCGGCGGGCAGCCGCCGCGCTCGCCAGCAGCAGGAACAGCACCTTGAGCGCGTCGTAACCACGCTGCTAAGCGCCAGTTTCCCGCTTACCGATCGTGTGCTGGAGCAGATGAGCGGCCTTTCGGGTGCGGAATTCGTCTTGTTGGACGACGCCGGTCATATCCGAGAGTGCACGCTGCCGTGGAAACAGAGCGAGAGTCCAGCGCTGACCGCGGTCGCCACCGGCGCCGGCACTGCACCGTTCTCGAGCGCCTCGAGGATATCGCTCGGCGGAACGACGTATCTCGGTCAGCGTGTCGAAGTCCGCAACCGCCGCGCGTCGGCCGGGGCCGCCTGGCTCGTCGTGCTCTATCCCGAGGACCGCTGGTGGGCCGCCACGCGGCAAGCGGCCTATCCGGCGCTTATCTCGGGGGCCCTGGCAGCCCTGGCGGTCGTGGCGGTGACGGCCCTCCTCGCTCGCCGCCTGGTGCGGCCCATCCACACGCTCGGTGATCAGACGGCGGTCATCGCCAGCGGGCGGTTCGAACCGGTGGGCGTGCCACCTCGCGACGACGAGATCCGCGATCTGGCCGTGTCGATCAACAGCATGGCGGAACAACTCAGCCGCTATGAAGACAACGTGCGCCGCAGCGAACGGTTGCGGGCGCTCGGCCAACTCGGAGCCGGACTCGCGCACCAGCTTCGCAACTCGGCCACCGGGGCCCGCATGGCGATCGAACTGCACGCCTTGGCCTGTGCGGCCGGCGGCGAGTCGCTCGACGTCGCCCTGCGGCAGTTGCGGCTGATGGAGTCGTACATCCAGAGGTTCCTGACCCTCGGCCGGCCGCAAGACGAATCCCGCCAGGAGGTCGAAGTAGGCCAACTGGTGGCCGAGGTACTCGAACTCGTAGCCCCGCTCGCCCAACATGCCGGCGTCGCGATCGATTTCCACCGCCCCTCCCAGCCGATCGTCGTGTGCGGAGATCGCGAGGCGCTCGGGCAACTGGTGGTCAATCTGGCGGTCAACGCGATCGAGGCGGCTCGCCGCACCCCCAGCGGCCCCGCTTCCGTCGCTGTGGCCCTCGATGGCGACGACCGCGGCTGCGCGGTCCTGCGAGTAGCCGACTCGGGGGCCGGGGTCGCCGCGGGCATGGAAGATCGTATCTTCGAACCCTTTGCCAGCGACAAGCCTGAGGGAACCGGACTCGGCTTGTTCGTGGCCCGCGAGGTTGCCCGGGCCCACGGCGGCACAGTCACTTACGAGCCACGCGACGGCAAGACGGTCTTCCGGGCCGAACTGCCGCGCCGAATTGCGGAGCAAGCGGATGGCGCACCTGCTGATTGTCGATGACGAACCGAGCATCTGCTGGGGACTGGCCCAACTGGCCGCGACGCTCGGCCACACTGCCGAGACGGCCGGCTCCGCCGAGCAGGCTCTCGACCGCGCACCCCAGCATCCGCCCGAGGCAATCGTCCTCGATGTTCGTCTACCCGGCATCGATGGCCTGTCGGCCATGGAACGCTTCCGGACGCGGTTTGGCGACGCGCCGATCCTGATCATCACCGCACACGGCGACCTCGAGACGGCCGTCAAGGCGGTGCGCGGCGGGGCGTTCGACTACCTCGTCAAACCGTTCGAGCTTCCTGTGGTCCGCCGAGCGATCGAGCGCCTTCTGGCATTCAGCCGTGCAGACGCCGCAGCCGAGACATCGTCGCCCGACAGTGTCGCCGGCGAAATCGTGGGTACTTCTCCGGCAATGCACGAGGTGTTCAAACGGATTGCCCTCGTCGCTCCTTCCGACGCCTGCGTCCACATCTATGGCGAAAGCGGCACCGGCAAGGAACTCATCGCCCGGGCGATCCACCGCTACAGCCGCCGCGCGGCCGGGCCGTTTGTTGCCGTGAATCTCGCCGCCATCAACCCGTCGCTGGCCGAGAGCGAGTTGTTCGGCCACGTCCGCGGCGCATTTACCGGCGCCGAACAGCCGCACTCGGGCCTGCTCGAACAGGCCAATTCCGGAACGATCTTCCTCGATGAGGCGGCCGATATACCGCTGCCGCTCCAGGCCAAGCTGCTTCGTGCGCTGGAATACGGCGAGATCCTGCCGGTCGGCGGCACGCAGACCGTCCAGAGCGATTTCCGCATCATCTCGGCCACGCATCGCAAGCTGGCCGACTGCGTCGCCAGCGGCACATTCCGCCACGATCTCTACTTCCGCCTGCTGACCTTCGAGATTGAGGTGCCGCCGCTCCGCGAGCGGCCCGACGACATCGTACCGCTGGCCGAACACTTCCTCGGCATCCTGTCGGCAAAGAACGGCGGTACCCGGGCAACCCTCACGGCCGAGGCGGTGGCGGAACTCAAGCGGCGGCCGTGGTGCGGCAATGTCCGCGAGCTTCGCAATGCGATCGAACACGCTACGATCGTCGCCCCCGGCGGACGGATCGCGCCGGAACATCTTCCATCCCCCTCGATGGCCCAAGGCCCCGCCGGCCCCAGTTGCGAAGAGACGATACGTGCACTCATCCGGCAATGGACGGCCACTCAGCTTCGCGATGCAGCCGCCGACTCAGGGCTCTACGAGCGTTTCCTCGCCCTCGTCGAACCGCCCATGCTCACCGCCCTCCTCGAGCACTGCGACGGCCAGATCGCCGCCGCCGCGCGCCGCCTCGGCCTCCATCGCACCACAGTGCGGAAGAAACTCGATCAGTCCCGTGCAGACCTGTAGCTAACGACCGGCGGTCACTCGTACTCCAACATCGCCGTCGCCCGGCAGGGGCGGTCGACGATAGTCCGAACCCAGTAGGGATGGAACCCGGCGGGAAACTCGTGTTCCATGGTCTGACCGGGTTCGACCACGAAGCGGCGGTAGGTGGCCCAGCGGCCGTCGCCCGCCACGTCGATCTCCAGCGTGAACTGCACCGGCGTGGCCGCGTTGTGCGAGAGGCGGATCGTCTTTTGATCGTAACCCGTCATGAGGTACGGGTCTGACGGCGTGCCGGCAGTCGCTTCCGTCTCATTCCATGGCCCTCCCTTGCCCCGCGGTTTGCCCAGCCGCCAGAGATCGTCGACCGTGCCCACCCAGATCGCCGCCAGTCCGTCGTCCGAGCGGATGATGTGGCGGTTCCCCTCGCCGCCGTCGATGCCGGTCAGCACCAGCAAACCGCGGTAGGAACAGAAGTCGGTGATGCGGCGGTTGTGCGTACAGACCGGACGGATCTTGGCAAACCCGCCCGCATTGTCGGCCGGCAATTCGTAGAACGTGCCGTGGCAAAGGAGCAAATCCCGCTCGGTGACCACTTCACGATCCATCCGCGACAGCCCGACGCCCGTGAACTCGTCCAGAGCCGGATCTCCCTTCGGCAATCGCCACCGTTGGCCTGCGTCGTCCACGTAAACGGCCGACGCCGCATCGACGCTCAAAAAACCCTCGGGGATGGCGGCATTCTCCTTCAGCCACTCGTGCGACTTCGGGTTGTCTACCCGGCGGAGCTTCATCTCGGCATCCATTTCGTAATAGCCGACATCCGCTGCCGAGCGGCCTTTGATCTTGGTGGCCGCGAGGTGCAGCGTCCGCAACTCCTCGCCGCGCGGGCGCACAAGCCCGCCCAGGTGCTCCGTACTGCTCGCCGCCGCCAGGCCTGCGAAGATCGGATCGGCTTCGGCCGTGCGGCGGTCGGTGCCCGAGTAGCTGTAGAGGACGGTCGCCTTCGCGCAGGCTCGATCGGTTCGCACCCGGATCCACTCGCCCAGCAATTCGGCGGCCAGCGGCAGCCAGGCGTACCCCTTGGCCGGAACGTCGACCGTGACCAACCGCTGCCAGTTGCCGCGTCCGTCGGTATCGACCTCGAACTCGAACTTCACCCCTTCCGCCTCGTCGTGGGAAATATGGGCACCGCGGTGGTCATACCCGGCGAAGAGATACGGATCGGACCACTGCCCCGCTTCGACGGCCTCATCGAGCCATACCGCCCCTCGCCCCAGCGGCGGGCCAAGACGATCGAGAATTCCCGGCTCGGTAAACCACAAGTTCGACTGCGACTGCCCCGCACCGATGAGCTTTCCCTTGATCTTCCGACGATTGAGGAACTCCGACCGTGCTGTGTCGTCGCACCCAAACACCAGCCGGTCGTTCCACCGCGTGAAGTCGCCAATCACCTTCAAATAGGTCGAACGAGGGCGAATGCCCGCCGTGCTGGCGGCGGCAAAACTCGCCGGAAACCTCCAGAACGTGCCGTGCATCGTCATCAGCAGATCGTCCTCGCCGATCTCACGGATTCGCGGCCACTCCGTGTTCCATCCGTGCGCCCCGTCGTAGGTGTGGCTTGCCTTCGGCAAACGGAACAGGTGCCAGCGACCGCCGTCGCGGAGCATAAGCAGAAGCGAGCGGTGGTCCCAGCCGATGCTCCAGATCGGATCGGTCGCCGGGTTCTCGTTGCCGTAGATCCCGCCCGGGCCCGTCACTTCGCAAAACTGGTTGCGGCGGATGACCGTCCAATCCTGGCCATCCCACTCGGCCAGGCAGCCCGATGGGATGTCGGGCCGGCGCTGGGCCTCGGGCCCGACCTCGCCGTTGTTGGCATACACCACCACTCTCTGCCCGGAATAGGCCCCCTTGCCGTGATAGCCGGGCAACAGGGGACCGGCCAGCCCGCCCGGCATGCCGTTGGCATCCGGGTAGAGCGTCTTGACCTCGAGCGTCTTCACGTCGACTTCGTAAAACCCCTCTTCCATCGTCGCGTAGTAGATCTTCCCCGCCGGATCGACGAGGTGCCGCATGTTCGCCGTGGGCCGGCCGGGCATGATCGTGTAGGGGATCACGCGGACATTGCGCTCGCCGTCAATCGCATAGGGGCCGATGAAAAGCTGGTTCGACTCGCGGTGGATCATGCGGTTGGCCGGCGTGCCACCGATGCTCTCCGGCCGGATCACCGCCTCCAGATCATCGCTGATCTCGTACAGCTTGTCGGCCGAGCCCTTCGGGTAGTGCGGGCCGTAGCTGATCACCCACAGCTTCCCCGCCCACGGCACCACCGCCCCGGTGCCGCATTCGCCTTCACTCGCGTCGTTGAACGTCGCCAGGTGCGGGTAGATCCCACTGAACTGCAAGGGCTCGTCGGCAACGGCCGGCACGCCACCCATCGCAATCAGCAGTGCTGCCGCGGCGACAGTGCAAAGGCGGACGATATCCATGAAATCGGGCTCCTGCGAGGCAAATGTGGGACGAAAACTGCGTAAGCTGCGCCGTGGGCGATTGTAGCCCGCGCGAGGATTGGGCACCACTCCCCGTTCTGTCGCACGATTCCTCAATCCGGCTTGGCTGCAACACCGCAAAGCCGATATCCCGTAAGGACCCCGCGGCTACCTTACCGGAGCCAGCAGGAACCGGAAGCGGGTGTTCATCTCCACGGCCGGCGGGAACTGGTAGCCGACGACCACCAGTAACCAGCGGCCATCAGGCTGCCGCTCCCCAACCAGGCGACAGGTGCCTTCCGCCCCTGGCCGCGATCCGAACACCAGTCGCATGCCTGCCGTGAACTCGACCGCCACTGGCTCTGACGCACCGCCAGGCTGAACGGGTGCCATGCGCACGCCGGCCGCTGCCGCCGTCGCAGCCGAAAGCACGTAATCGACCACGAATGCCGGCGCTCCCCGGTGCTGGCCGCTGTTGCGCACAGTCGTCCCGCTCAGAGTAGCCGTACCGTCCGCTTTGAATTCGAGCGTGAGCGGTTCGGACGAATAGTCCATCCGGCTGCCTCCCGCGCTGCTCTCCTGCCATCTCCTGCTCGTATGTTCGACCCAAGCGGGGTCCAGGGCGCCCCGATAAACCAACCCGGCCGCGGGCGAGAGCTTGACGCGGAATTTGTGGTTCGTATCAGGACCCGGCGAGTAGCCCGTCCAGTGGTGCGGTGGTTCGGCCGCCGCCTTGGCCGGAGTGCGCGGATCGGCATCGAGACGGTAGGCATCGTCGCCGGGCAGGTGCGTCGCGATGTCCAATGCATTGCGACCGCTCGGACCATGCTGGTGAGGATGGAAGTCGCGGGCCTCGATCTCGATCGGGCAGACAATCTCGTTGTCGCCGGCCGCCGCGCCGCGCGAATTGGTGAAAGCTAGTTCGCCTTCCCAACGTGCCCCCCCCTCCTTCAACTCCCCCGACACCGGCTGACCGCGAACGGTCACCACCACGTCGCGAACACGTTCCGGCATGGCGAGCGGCTGCGGCCGCCCCGACATGTCCGGAGGCCCCACGCTGGGACCGAAGATGACGACCAGCGTCGCCGGAAGGCTCAGATCGAGAGGCTGGTCGACCGACGTGACGAGCCGTCGGCCCGCCAGCCGCTCGAAGTCGTATGCAAACTCGTAACCGGACCCCTGACCGTCGTGAATACCGGCCACTTTCACCCAGGAGTGTTCCCAGTAGGCAACATACTTCGGTGCGCCCTGCTGGTTCACAATCACGGCCTGCACGAACGGGGGCACATTGACGATATCGTAGAACTCCCGCACGAGGCGCGCGTTCAGACTCGCCGAGCGAGACAACAGCTCGTCGGCAAGTTGCCGGTACTTCTCCCGCTCTCCCTCGTCGGTATACGGAATCGCAGGCACCTGCGCCAGCACGGTGTCGAATCGGGCAGCCAGAAAACCGTAGGTGGTGTCGGTCGCGGCGGTGAAATAGTCGGCGGCGGAGGGCAATGTCTCGCGGAGATACTGGTCGAGATTCCTCCGCCAGCTTCGCAGATCGTCGAAGGTGCGAATCTCGTTCTCTGAGGCGATACGGGTCGCCCGGCCGCGTTCCTTCCCCAACAGGCCCAGAGGCAAGGTAATGCCCGGCCGCCTCGCCGCCGCCTGACTGAAGCGCGCCATGTCGTCGAAGCACCATTCGAGAAGTTCGTCGGACGACCGCAGCGGCTGCTCCTGAACGATTCCCTCTGCGGGTGAGAGACTCAGACTTCTGCCGGCCGCAAACTCTTCCACGAGTTGTTCGTAGCCAATTACGGGTGGCCCGCTCAGTTTCGCCTGCCAGGCGGCGAGGATCGCGGCTTTGGTCTGCGGCGAGAGCGAAAACGCCTCGCCGACCTTGTCCAGGTATTCCTCAAAAGGCAGCTTCTCGGCATCGCGGGGCAGCACAAACCCGCTGCCGCCGTGAGGTGTCAGGGTCGCGTGGTCCGGCTCCGCCATGTCGGCCAGAAGATGCACGACATGCCCCAACCGCCAATAGGCTTCGCGCCGCGAACTGTCACTGTAGTCATACGCTTCGAGCGCTCCTTTCCAGTTCCGCAAATTCGACGTGCCGGCGCCGTCGCGGGCCCAGTCCAGCGCGCCTTCATAGAAGACCGGTCCCTCCCCGCGCGGCATGGGGCACTCGACGGCAGCGCCCCGCACAGCCCAAATGTAGAACTCGGGCTCGAAACGTACCGATGTTCCTGTCGCGGGGTCATAATAGTGCCTGAAAGATCGCTCGTTCCCCTGGACCACGCCGTAGTCTTCGGCAGCCGCTCCGGGAATGAGACATTTCACCCCCCGTTCCATCGCTTCCTCGCCCGCAAACAGGCGGCTGTAGACTTCCTGGTAGAAGCCGTCGTGATCCGCTGCCTGCAGTAAGTCCAAGGCCCGCCGTGCGGCCTGCTTGTGCGCGATGTCGTAGTATGCGAGCGCTCGCTGCGGCACATTCCATCCGGCCAGAGCCAATAGACTAGCGACGCCCCACAGAACCCATACCTGCAAGCGCAAAAATTCTCGTCCACGAGCGGGAACCGCCACGCTGCTCGCCCAGGCTTCTCTCAGATACTCAGTCATGGCAGCGCTCCTCAGGGACCAGGCCGGTTGCGGGTGGGCGCCTCGCGAAGGGCCGCTTCGCGAAGGCCCGACTTGAGCACGTCCTGCCACGCAGTGACTTCCACTCGCTTCATGCTCGCGACGATCTCCTCGGGCAGTGCTGCGCTCTGCATCTTGTCCGCCAAGTCGCGCGCGTCCCCCTCGAACCGGTACAACTCCGCCCCCTCGACCACAATGCGGATATGAATGCTCGCGGCTTCGGGAAACCGCGACACGATTTTCGATGCTGCCTCGGCCACGTTGCCGTGCAACCGGTGCATGCCCAGCTTGTCCGACGAACGGTACTCAAGCGGTGCAGCCGCGGTCCCATTGCGCAACTCGATCTGCCCCAGCGGCAGAGCCTCACCCGAGTCGCGGCTCGGCGGCATGGGCCGAACGGGTGCAGCGTCAACCGACGGCTGGCTCGGCGGCGGCGAGCCCTTGAGCGCGCGGTCGATGCGCCGCTTCACCGACTCGCTGGTCGTCAAATCGCGCGGGGTCCGACCTTGCCGGTCACGCAGGCGAGGATCGGCGCCGTGCGAAAGCAGAACGGCGACCACGGCGTCGTCTCCCGCGGCGGCCGCCACGTGCAGCGGTGTCCGGCCACCATCGTCCACCGGATCCACCTCCGCGTCCTTCGCCAGTAGCAGCGAAACGACGTCGAACTGCTCGGCGCCGGCCGCCAGGTGAAGCGGGGTCTGCCCCCGCTTGTCGCGGGCGTTGGCCGCGGCCGACGTCTTGTCCAGGTAGCTGTCAAACGACAAGGCTCCCAGGCGGCTCTGCATGTCGGCAAGCTGATTCGGATCCTGGGCGTGCATCATTTCGTCGAGCCCCGGCCAGACAATCGGTTGCCCCTGCTCGTCGCGCCCGAACGCTGCCGCGATCAGCGCCTCAACGACCGCCGTGTGGCCGTTGAGCGAGGCAAAGTGCAGCGCAGTGCGGCCGCTCTCGTCCGCGCTCCGCACGTCGGCGCCGGCGTCGATCAGCCGTTGCACCTCTTCCACGTTGCCGTCGGCCGCAGCCTTGAAAAGGCCGCCAGCCGGCGCCGCTTGAGCAGTTCGCGCATGGCTCAGAAGCTTGATGGTGCCTACCTGGCCGTCTTCCAGGACGAGTTCAATCCCGGTCGGCTTGTACTCCTGGACGAGCCAGCGACCCTCCTGCCTGGAGCCGGTCGCTTGCGGCAGGCGAAGCGCGGCGACCGCCGCTTCCGGGCGTTCGCGGCGCTGCAGAACCAGTTCGATCCAGTCGGCCGCTTTGCCGGCGGGGAAATGGACCACGATCACCGACAGGTCATGACGCCGGCACTGCTCCGTTCCCCGCCAGATCATCGTCTCGCCATCCTTGTGTGTCGGAGGCCCGAGCGCCTTGATGGCGTCGCCGTAGACGGTGCGGCCCACCGCGATCGACAGAAACTGCGGACCGCCGTCTTGCGAAGCCGGACGTATGGCCGACCAGGGGTCCAGTACCAGGACGGGCAACTCTGCGCCTGTTGAAAACGAGAATCGGCCCGCCAGTATCAGCAGCGCTGTGGCCACTAATCTCGGCGACCACCGCCGACTTGCGAACACCAGCATCGCCGCACCCTCCCTTCGAACATGGGATCAGGTCCGTCGAACAGACATCGCGTTCGATGGTGCGTGCCGCGGACTGCTTCCAGCTTTCGATGACCCGCGACCATGCCGCGCCAGAACTAATTGTAATTCCCCTACTCGCAGGAGCCAATACTCCCACAGAACCGGCGAGCCAGTCCGATTCGGCGCATCGAGGCACCTTGCCTCCGCCGCCCGGAAGGGGACAATCAGGCGTTTCGTCACACCCGGATGTGCAGAGATGCCCTATATCGGCGAAGCCGCGGCCCTGGCCACGGCGGTGCTCTGGACGCTCTCCTCGCTGGCCTGGACCTCGGCCGGCAGATTCGTCGGCGCGGTGCAGGTGAGTTTCATCCGGCTGATGATCACGGTGATCTTTCTCGTCGTCTATGGCCAACTGGTCCGCGGCCTCCCGCTGCCGACCGACGCTCCGGCCGACGTCTGGCTCATTCTGGGCCTGTCGGGTTTCGTCGGGTTCTTCGTCACCGATCTGTGCCTGTTCAAGGCCTACCTGCTAATCGGACCGCGGCTGTCGCTACTGATCCTCTCGCTCAGCCCGCCGGTCGCCAGCCTGCTTTCGGCCGCGGTCCTCGGCGACTGGCTCTCCGCCAAGGACTGGGCGGCCATGGCGGTAACGCTCGTCGGCGTGGCCTGGGTGGTGTTCGAACGCCCCGACACCTCGCGCAGGCTCCACTACGTGCAGCCGCAGCAGTACCGCTTCGGCATCGTGCTGGCCGTGCTCGCCTCGCTCGGACATGCCGCGGCCCTGGTGCTCTCCAAGCGCGGCATCGGCACCTACGACCCCTTCGCGGCGACGTTCATCCGTATCATCGGCTCGCTGGTGGGCTACATGCCGCTGATGACCATCCTCGGCCGCTGGCCGGGTACGATCCGCGCGCTCAGCCACGGCCGCTCGATGTTCATCCTCACGCTCGGCGCCTTCGTCGGCCCCTTCCTGGGCGTGGCGATGTATATGATTGCCGTCCGCCATGCCCAGGCCGGCATCGTGGCCACCATCATCGCCACCATGCCCGTACTCATCCTCCCCTTCGTCATCCTCCTCTACCGCGAGAAAGTCAGCATCCGCGCCGCCGCCGGCGCCGTGCTCTCGGTCATCGGCGTGGGGCTGTTGATGCTGTAATCAAGCCCGCCGGGTGCGAAGACGCTTGGCTGGCACGGCCCCGTCTGACAAGCGATAATCGGCCCCGACGGCGTCCGCCCCTTGCACTTGACAGCTCGCCGCTGTTCTCGGGCCAATTCTCACAACCGGCGCGCGGCGGAGGAACTCGGTGAGTGCTCCATGCGGCAACGACGACAACCCCTACCGCTCACCGCAAACCGTGCCCCTTATCCTGCAAGCCCAGCGAGTCCTCCGCTGGGCGAAGGAGATCGAGAAGCACCGTCTGCCGCTGTCCGGCAGCCGTGCGCAACGACTTCCGCCGGCAGAGTGACCGGCAGATCTGGCCAGGCCCGGCTGATCCGGCCACGCGGGACAATCCCCGGAGAGAATCAATGACCGACCTCCACGACAAAAACCCCAACCCCTACCAATCGCCTGCGACGGAAACGGGTGCCGCACCGCTGGCGCCCCAAGGAGCGGTCGACCTCGTCATGGTCAAGAAGTTCCGCGACCAGATCCACGCCCTGGGCGCGGTCTGGCTTCTGATCGGTGGCCTGATGATCGCCGTGGGCGTGGCGAGCTTCCTGGGGGCCTTTGATGGGGCCGCCGACGATCGATTCATGGGACCGGTCCTGATCGGCTTCGGAGCGTTTTGGCTCACGATCGGAGTATTCGCCTTGCTCAAGCAGATGTGGGCCGTGTACGTCGGCCTGGTCCTGAGCTACCTGTCGCTCATCGGCAATCTCCTCCGGCTATCCATCTGCGGCGTGATCCTCCTGCTGCTGGTCATCATCCAGGCCCACCGCGTCATCGGCTGGGCCAAGGAACTCTGGTCCCGCGGCGTCCCGCTCACCACCACCGTCGAGCAGTTGCTCAGCGCCAACCGCCCCCGCAACGATGCCTGAAGAGCGCCACCCCACGATAGACGCCGGACGTGCTCCATGAGCAATCGCCACAGTTCTCACGTCCGCACAACACGTCCGGCCTCCGCCTGCATTCTCCCAGCCGTGTACGCGGCGGCAGCCAACAGCCCACGGCGCAAGCCGTGGGACGCCGGCCCCGAAAGACGCCCCAAGCCCCGGCAGAGGCGACAGACGTGCCCTGCCAGCCCTTTCGCTCCTGCGCCCAACCAAGAACCCCCAATTGCCAATTCCCATTCCCTACCCGCGCCGCCAGGTCGATTGGGCTTTAGCGCCGCGGATTCCTGACCTGCAGGGCGAGGGTTAGCCTGACTCGATGTCTGTGACGTTCTCCCGCCGGGCGGTTGACGGCAGCCGAGGCCCCGTCGAGAATCGCGGTACCAGCCGTAGAACTAATCGAGGGATTGAGATGAAGCGATCCATGCCGGCTCGAGGCCACTTTCTGGCCATCTGCTGCGTCACTCTGTGGGCCGCAGCGGCTCTTACTGAACTCCCTGCCGCCGAAATGCCGTCGCTCGACGGTAAACTGCTCGACCTGGCGCTCGAACCACCCGTGGTCAACACCAGGCCGGGCCTGGAGTACGCCGACGAGGCCCGCACCGCCGGCATGATCATCGGCATGGACCGCACCAAGAAAGGTCGGATCTGGGCCTGCTGGGTCGGCAACGGCGATCGCCCCGATGGCTTCATGATCCTCGCTACCAGCGACGATGGCGGACAGACATGGTCCCAGCCCCGCGTCGTGATCGATCCCACCGATCCGCCCGGCGTGCCGCCGCGCGGAACCCGGGTAGGCAACCTCTGGACCGATCCCGGCGGCCGCCTCTGGTTCTTCTTTGAGCAGACCCTCGGCGGATTCGACGGCCGCTCGGGTGACTGGTACATCACCTGCGACGACCCCGATGCCGATGAACCCGTCTGGTCAAAGCCCGTGCGGTTCGCCCACGGTTGCACGCTCAACAAGCCCACGGTCTTGAAAGGTGGCGACTGGCTCTTGCCCGTCTCGCTCTGGGACCGCGGCAAGATCGCGCCGGCCGAGCTGAAAGAAGCCCACCACGATCTCGACGACCAGCGGATGGCCCACGTCTATGCCTCGACCGACCGAGGCAAATCGTGGGTCCGTCGTGGCGGCGCTCGCTTTCCCAATCCGGCCTTCGACGAGCACATGTTCATCGAACTGGCCGACGGCCGGATCTGGATGCTCGCCCGCACCGCCGACGGAATGGCCGAGAGCTTCTCGAGCGACCAGGGGCGAACCTGGTCCGAGCCCCAGCCCTCCGCCATCAAGCACGTCAGCGCCCGCTTCCATCTCCGCCGCCTGGCCTCGGGCCGACTGCTCCTGGTCAAGCACGGCCTGATCGACGAAAAGACCCGCGGCCGCTCGCACCTGCGGGCGTTCCTTTCCGACGACGACGGCCGCACCTGGCAGGGCGGCCTGCTCCTCGACGAGCGGAGCGGCATCTCCTATCCCGACGGCTTCCAGGCCCCCGACGGCCTGATCCACATCCTCTACGACCGCAATCGCCACACCGATGGCGAGATCCTCCTGGCCCGCTTCCGCGAGGAAGACATCCTCGCCGGCGAGTTCCGCTCGCCCGGCGCGGCGGCCAAGATGCTGGTCAACAAGCCCACCGGCGGGCCGTGGGCCGAGCGCGCCGCCGCCGACGCGAAGCTCGATCGCACGTTGGTGGTCTACGACGGCCAGAAGCCCAACAGCATGGTCTGCGATACGACGCTCCGCGAACTCCCTGACGGTTCGTGGATCCTCTTCATGCTCGCCGGCGGCGATACCGAGCCCGCGCCGGAGAACTACACGGGTGTGACGCGGAGCACCGACCAGGGCAAGACCTGGTCGCCGCTCGAACCGTTCGACGTTGGCTTTCCTCGCGAAGGGAAGACGATCGGCCAGGGGCCAACTGAACTCATGGTCCGCGACGGGCGGTCGACGCTCTTCTTCTCCACGCACTCTGGCCACTGGCGGAGCGACTGGCAGTCGTGGTTCATCATCAGCGACGACTCCTGCCGCACGTGGAGCAAGCCCGAGCCGGTTCCGGGCCGGCTTCGCTACCGCACGTTCATCCGCAACCACATCATCGCCCGCGATGGCCGCATCCTCGTGCCGTTCCAGCATTACATCGGCCCGGAGAATGAAGCGTCGAAGCCGCCGCTTGAGCGGGCCTTCACCAATCCCCGCAACGGCGTGTTGATGAGCGCCGACGGCGGCAAGACCTGGACCGAGCACGGCGACATCCGACTCACCGACAACGACCGCTACTTCGGCTGGGCGGAGAACAACATCGTCGAGTGGACCGACGGCCGCATCGCCATGATCATCCGCGCCGACGGTCTGGGAGGCGTGCTCTACTATGCCGAGTCGCCCGACGGCGGCCGCACCTGGCCCGCCGCGGCCCAGAAAACCGCCATCCCGAACCCCGGCTCGAAAGCCACGCTCTACCCGCTCGGCGGCGACGCGGTGGCCCTGCTACACAATCCGAATCCCCGCCATCGCAGCCCGCTCGCGCTCTGGGTCAGCTTCGACGGCATGAAGACCTGGCCCTACCGCCGCGTGCTCGTCCCCGAGTCGAGCGACGGTCCAAAAGGCCGGCTCAACTACCCCGACGGCTTCGTCAGCCGCGACCGGGAGTATCTCCACTTCGCCTACGACGACAACCGCCACCGCGCCGTCTACTACGGCGCCAAGCTGCCCAAGCAACCATAAGCTTCAACTTCTCCCGCAAGGTCGCATCTCATGTCTGACCATGACCCGTTCAATGAACCCGAAACCGCCCATCCTCGGGCACGCGAGTTGATGCGAGAACCCTTTTTCTGGGATTGCGTCGACGAGGCCGCCCCGTTCGGCAGCGACGAAGGAAGTGACGCCTACTACGAATGGCGCGAGTGGCGGCAGGAGAACCCTCGGTCGCCCCTTTCACACTGCTTCGACTGGATCCTTGGCGGCAGGATCGCTGAGTACAACGACGCGCTCGCATCCGATTCCCAAGTCGAAATCGACATGGAAAATCCTGAAGATGCGTTCCTGGGCGATCAGTACGATATCTTCACGCTCGATACCACGATCATCGCCACGGGCCTTGGCCAACTTATGGACGAAGGCCGAATTGACGAAGACGCCAAGAAATACATCCGCGTCGCCATCAAGCGCCAGCGCCACCCAGCCGTTGGCCACTACGATTCCGCCACCCTCGACGCAATTGCCCGCGTGGTCGACGAGGCCTGACCATCGAGTCATCGCCCCTGTCGCCTGCCGCGCTCATCTGCCGACCCCAATGTAGGCCGCCGCTCCGTCGGCGGCTTTCCCGTCGCTCCAAAGCACCCCGCCGCTCCGTCGGCGGCTTTCCTCGCTCCGTAGGACGGATTTTCAATCCGTCTTCTTATCCCGCCCCCCAACGTCCTCCCGCGTCTCCGCCCTCCAATACCGCTCCACAGTAGCCCGCCGCTTCACCAGCGGCTTTCTCCCCGCCCGTCTTGCGTTGCACTTCACTGCGTGAGTAGTACCCCGACATACTCTTCGGTCGTTGCGTCGTCCAGCCATTCCACCGATCCGTCGGCATAGGCCACACACGCTCCGCCATGATCGCTCGACAGGCTGCGTCTGGACCGGTCGTTGATCTTCATACTCAGTTCGCTCAACAGCACGTCGCGCGGTTCCATCCAGCGAATGTCGCTGTCGGCAATCTCGATGATGATCACCGCCGATTTCTTGCTAAGGCTCGGCGGAACGCTGCCCGGCTGATTCGGCGGCCCGTTGGGTTTGCCGCGACGGTCGTCGATCAGCATCACGTAGTTGGCCATCCAGCGGTCCTGCGATCGCGGCGCGGACGGACAGCGGTAACCGAAATAGGCGGCATCAAACACCACCCCGGCACACTTCGCGGTGACGGACGATATCGGCACTTCAGGTACCTCGTCCGTCAGCAGTACGTTACCCGGACCATTCCATGCCTGTCGGAAATCGTATGCGTCGTAAAACGTGTTCTGCATGAGAAACGGCGTGATCGCCACGCGCCAGCTATGCATCGGCGTCCCATCGGCCGCGTACGTGACGGCCGGAGGAAATGACTTGAATACGTCATGGTAATTGTAGAGCGCCAGTGCAATCATTTTCAGATTGTTCTGGCACTGCACCCGCTGCCCCAACCGGCGGAGATATCGGGCCGACGGCGTGATTGCCCCCAGCAGCACGCAGACAACCAGCACCCCCAGGAGCAACGACCGAAGGCTGAATTGCATCCGGCCGGCTGGCTCGGTTAACGCTGATTCCGCGCTCGCCCTTTCATCGCCTCGGGGAGCACCGCCTTCGATCTCCATGCCGCTGCCGTGTTGCGGTTCTTGGCCGCACACGCCACTGTCAACTCGCGATTCACGAGATGAAGGCTGCCAACTCCCCGACTTCCGCTCGGAGCGTGCACTCGACAAACCGGGCCTGCGCTCTCCGTTTCTGTATGCGCGCCCTCACGATTTGCCTCTCCCGAATCCACAAATAAGAAACGCTGCCGCGCCGGCGATGTCAAGAGCATCATCTTAAGCGGCATGCAAAGTAGCTGCTGGGTCAAGGATGTCGCTCGGGATGTGCCCTCTCGATCCGGCCTATTCCGGATCGGGTTCATCCGATTGTTCGCCGCCGCGTCCGACTTTGGCAACGGGAACCGTCACCCAGATCGGAGTGTCATTTCTGATTTCACGTGGCTTGCCCGATTGCTGATCAATCGCCAGATACGTCGTTGCGTAACCTGGACGGCTGACACGTAGCCACACTTGCGCCGTGTCCACGTATCCTTCCTTCGTGAAGAGTCCGTCGCTTCCGGCAGCGAAGAAGCGATGTGCAAACTGTGCGTATCCACGGTCGTCGGTTGTCAGGGCGGCACCATTCCCCAACGGAATGACCTTGAATGCGCGATCGATAACGGGTGGCGGGCCTTCAAGGGGTGAACGTGGTCCGCTGAGCAGTTCGACTCTGGCATTGGAGATCCGTGTCAGCTTCGACGCGTCTACCACCAGGACGTGAACGCGGAGTTCGTGTGAGCCCGTCCAGGTGAGAACGGTAGTTGACAGGAGGGCGACGCTACCGGCGGCAAGGACTATGAGCACCAAACCCATAAGGACTGCGCCGCGCCAACGTCTCCGCACGCCGACAAACATGGTAACCGCCCCTGACAGAGCCAGCGCCGTGGCAACGCCGACCATCAGGTTCCAGCGCGATGCAGCAAGCGTTACAGAAACGGCGACAAAGACAAGAAACACGTCCCGGAGCGTGAATTGGAAAGCGGATTGAGTCCGCGAGGGTTGATTGGTTGCCATTGCGGTCAGTAAGGATTCGTGAAGCTGCAACCTTGCGTCGAACGGATACCTGAGTCGGCTCTTGCCGCACCGGGTGGCAGGCTCGCCCGTGCTCTTCTCGGCCGGTTCTTGCTCTCAGCAGCGCCATCCCGGCTCCATTTCTGTAGCTCATGGCCCGGATGACGGCTCCGTGGCTGAAGGCAGGAAACTCGCCTGGGCAGTTCCTCCAGGCAGCAATCGCCCCGTTAGAGTCGAATCGAGCGGAGCAAATCGTCGCCTGGCTTCTGGCCGGAGAGTTGCCCTCCGTCGACCACGAACGTCTGCCCGGTGATGTACCCGGCGTCGTCGCTGGCGAGAAACAGAAACAGCGGCGCCACGTCAGTCACCTTGCCGACGCGGCCGGCGGGAATGTACCGTCGGGCGAACTGCTCGACGAACTCGTCGCTGTCGACTTCCAGGTTGATCGCGCTTCGCACGTAGCCCGGGCAGACGGCGTTTGCTCGAATCCCCAGGTGGGCCAGCTCGATCGCGATCGTCTTGGTGAGCAGGATCAACCCCGCCTTGCTGGCGTTATAGTGAGCGTGGCCGAACTCGCCATCCAGGCCGTTCTTGCTCGACATGTTCAGCACTACCCCCTTCCCTCGCCGCGCCATATGCCGGCAGACCTCCTGGGCCACATAGAACGCGCCGGTGAGATTCGTGGCAAGCGTCTTATCCCACTCGTCGGCTTCGATATGGAGGAACGGGGTCACCAGGCAGATGCCGGCGTTATTGACAAGAACGTCAACCGGCGCGATCTGTTCCGCTTCGGCGACGGCCTCGCGGACCTGCTCTTGGACGGACACGTCCACCACGAATGGGTGCACGCGGTGCCCGGCCTCGCGAAGCTGCCGGGTTGCGTCGTCAAGCGTGTCGCGGTTGTAGTCGAAGATGCTCACGACGGCCCCTTCGGCACCGAACTGCCGGGCAATCTCCAACCCGATGCTGCGGGCACCGCCCGTGACGATTACATGTTTGTCTTGGAATCGAGGTGGCACTGGTTTTCTCCCCACACGTTTCTGCACCGCGCTCGGTGGCCTAAAGCTCTTCCCTGAATTCGACCAGAACGGCTTCGAGGACATCGAGCACCTGCGAGATATCCTCGGCCGAATGCTGAATCGAATAGCCGTGATGGAGCGGGCCACCGCCGTAATCGTGGAAATAAACGCCCCGCTCCCAGCATGCTCGGAGGATCTTCAGGAACACGTCGGTGCGATGGCAGAAAGTCTCCTCGTAGCGCCGCAGCGGCGTTCGCGTCCCAATGACCATATTGAAGCGCGCGCCGTGATGCGGAACGACCATGTTCAAGCCGTGATTCCCGATGATCCGTTGCATGCCGTCGTGGAACTGCTTCTCCAGTTCCCGCAACTTCACGTAGAACTCCGGCTTCATTGCTTCCCGCAAGAAGGCAAGGCCCGCCAGGATCGGCACCAGGTGGGCGTTGAAGGTCCCGCTGTGCTGGACGGGGCCGACGGGCTGGAACATGTCCATGATCTCCGCCTTCCCGCAGAAGGCGGAGAGCGGTAGCCCGCCGCCCAGTGACTTGCCGATCGTGCAGACGTCGGGCACGACGCCGAAATCCTGTTGAGCCCCGCCGAGCGACTTCTTGAACACCGACTGGATCTCGTCGAAGAAGAGAACGATGCCCGCGTCCTTGGTGATCTCGCGGCAGAACTCGAGGTAGCCGTGCTCCGGCTTGATTCCGGCGCAGTTGTAGTTGACCGGCTCGAGAATCAGCATCGCCGCCTCGTGGCCGTGCTCCTCGACGGCCTGCTCGAGCGCGTCGCGATCGTTGAACGGGATCGGAACAATGAACTCCGCGAACGCTTTTGGGATACCGAGTGATTCGACGTAGGGAGCCTGGCGGTTGCCGCCAAAGGCGTCTCGGGGAGGATGGCCGCCGATGTAGATCAGTTCGTGGTAGCCGTGGAAGTGGCCTTCCACGCGGAGGATCTTGTCGCGTCCGGTGAAGCCGCGGCATGCCCGGATCAGGTGCAGCGTGGCCTCCGAGCCTGCCGAGCAGAAACGGACACGGTCGGCACAGGGGACGAGTTCGCATACAAGCCGGGCCAGTTCCTCGTGGTGCGGGGTCTCGAAGGCGTTCAGGTAGCCCAATTCGCCGGCCAGCCGCATCGCCTGGTCGATTGCGGGATGGGCGTTCCCCAGCAGTCCGGCCCCGTGGGCGCACGACATGTCGATGAACTCCCGCCCTTCGATATCCCACACGCGGCTGCCCCGGCCTCTGGCAGCGTAAAACGGCATCCGCAGGGCCTTATTCAGACGCGTGGATGAGTTCACGCCGCCGGGTAGAACCTGCTTCGCCCGGGCGAAATGCATTTGCGAATCAGTCATGATCGTCAGGTTCTCCTTTCCTCACATCGACCCCCTCCTTGACCGAAGCGGTCCGCGCCCTGAACTCAGCCACCCCCTCCAGAATCTTCAAGAAACGCGCCCGATGGCCTATTGACAAGAATACCGGAACGCATGTATACTATACGACACGCGACGGCCCTGCGTCCGCCGCCATGGTGCCGCCCGATACGTCGGGCGCTGCCCGTGTTCGCTCTTTGACAACTCGACATACTCACCATCGCAGCCCACTTTGGCCCTTCGTGCGCTCATTCCCTGCGCTCTTATCGGCCGTCCTGGCGGCAATCTGCGCAACCACATCGCACACCCCTCTGGGAACTTCAACACCCAAGCCAGAAGGGTGGAATCACTTGCGTCGAGCCCTGTGGTCCGAATACCCTTCGCCGCTTGCACTTGCGACCGCTCGCCGCGACGAAGCCAACCGAAACACTCGCTAAGGCGTTTCGCTTGGCGCCCATCAATCACTCCGCGCCCCATTCGTCGGCCGACATCGCGGCCTCGGCGACCCGCGCGGCCTCAGCGGCCTCGCGCCGCTCCTTCCGCTGCCGTGCGCGGTTCTCGATCGTCACTCGGATCTGCGTCTCACGCTCGGGGCTGATCTTCACGCGAAGCGCCCGCAGTTCGGTCACCGCGCACACCAGATCGACGCCAAACCATCGCGCGTAGCCGCGAACGAGGTTCTTGCCCGGATACTTCTCCACCCAGTCGGTGGCTCTCGCCGAGTCGAGTCTCGCGGAGCGCGTCATCCGCTTCCGCCGCGGCGGAAGGGGCGTCTTCTTTCTGGCCACGACTGCCTGCTCCGCAAGTGCCCCCTTTGTCTCGTCCGGTCCGCCCGCAACTCAGGCCGATTCTACTCCTGCCTGCCCGCGTCTGTAACCCGCCCCGCATAGCCCGCGCCGGTTGCGCCGCCGGCACATCCGCCCGCCGTTGACCCGCCGCGGCGCTAGGAAACAATTCCCACGGGTGGCCATCGCTTCATACCTTGACGCTGAACGAAAACTTGTCCGTTTTCGGCCTGTTCGGCCTGCCTGACCGGCAAGCCATTGGCCAAAACTACCAACCTTCGGCCGACGGGCCAGGAACGGCTGTAGAGCAGATGCTGACATTCTATTCCCTCGAGGATTGCCCCGACTGCCGCTCGATCGAGCAGGATCTCGCCGGCACGACCTTGGCGCACAAGGTGGTTCGCTTCGCCTCGCGCGCGGAGGCCCGCGCCGCCCTGCCCGAGGGCGCCGCGCCTCCGGCGCTCGCGGACGACGGCCAACTCTATTGCGGCGTAACCGAGATCGCCCGGCACCTCGAGCGCCTGAGGCAGTTCAAGGCCGAATGGGACAAGTTCCAGTCCGATGCCTGCTACTGCGACGACGAGGGCAACGTCATCTGACTCGCGCGATCCGCGTCGAAACCGCGCAGGTCGCATCGCCAGCATCTCGTTGCACACTCGTCGCGGGTGCCCTTGGGCGCCATTGGAACTATTGCGGTGGCCGGCGCAACGGCGCATAGTATAGGCCCGCGGCGACAGGCCCCGCCGCGCGGCGCAATGCATCACTGGCAGTCATCCGGAGGTTTCCATGCGCGAAAGTTCAGTCCGGCGGCACGCGCGGTTCTGGCCCGCACTGGCAATTTGCCTGCTCCTCTGCGGCGCACTCGTTGCGTCCGGCCAGGAGACGCTCCAGCGCGCCGCGGAACCGGTCGCACCGTGGCGCGGCGTCCACGTCATGGCCTGGGGACTGGCGGGCGGACCGGAAGGGCTCGGGCCGCTCAAGGAGGCCATCGAAAAAGTGCTTGCTCCTTTGCGCGTCAACGTGATCGTGCTCGAAGTGGACTACAATTTCGACTACAAGAGCCACCCCGAATTGCGGCAGACGAAGTACATCACCAAGGCCGACGTCCAGGACCTGGTCCGCGTCTGCCGCCAGCACGGCATCCGCCTCATCCCCCAGTTCAACTGCCTGGGACACCAATCGTGGCGCAACACGCTCTATCCCCTGCTAACCCAGTATCGCGAACTCGAAGAGCCGCCCGATGTCGAGCCGGGCAAGCGGTGGACGGAACTCAGAAGCTGGTGCCCGTCGCACCCCGACGTAAACCCGATCGTCTTCGCCCTGATGGACGAATTGATCGACGCCTTCGAGGCTGACGCCTTCCACGTCGGCATGGACGAAGTGCTGGTGGTCGGCAGTAAGCAGTGCCCCCGCTGCAAGGATAAGACTCCCGCCGAGGCGTTCGCCCAGGCGGTCAACGACTACCACCGGCACCTGGTCCAGGAGAAGAAGCTCACCATGCTCATGTGGGGCGACCGGCTCATCGACGCTCGCGCCATGCCCCACGACGGCTGGTCGTCGAGCAACAACGGCACCGCGCCGGCGATCGATCTCGTCCCCAGAGACATCATCATCTGCGACTGGCACTACGACAAGCGGGACGACTACCCCTCGGTCCGCTATTTCCTCGACAAGGGCTTTCGCGTCTGGCCGACAAGCTGGAACAACGTCGATGCCGCCCGGGCACTCGTGGCCAACTCGCGCGAGCACGCCACCGACCGCATGCTGGGGCACCTCTCGACCACCTGGGTGCTCGAGCCCGGCGGCTTCGCCCGCGCTCTCTTGGGCCAGACCGATCCGGACCGCGTCACCGCCAGGGCCATTCAGTCGGCCGCCGCCTTCCGCGCGGCGATCGACGAGATGGCCCGGCCGGCAGCCGACCGGCAGCAATAGAGTGCGAGAGTCCGCGGACTTCGTTGACGGAGGAGAAGCGACATGAGAATTGCGATCATTGCCTGGATCGTCGCCGCGTGTGCGGCCACTTCCTTTAGCGCCGAGTCCGTAACGGTTCTCGTCCCCGACCACGGCGCCGCTGCCTACCAGATTGCCGGCGACGCTTTCGCCGATCTCTGGCAAGAAGTAACCGGCCGGCGGCCCGAGATTCGCAAGTTCAATGGCGAGACCAGTGGAGACCTGCCCGGAGGCGATCTGGTATTGATCGGCTCCGACGCCGTCCATCCGTTAGTCCACCGCATGATTCTCGAAGGGACGCTCGATTCGCTCTCCTTGCTCTACGGCGGCGACGGGTATCGCATCCTGTCGGTGCCGAATGGCGACCGGCAGTGCCTGATCCTCGCCGGCGGCTGCGGCCGATCGACGCTCTATGCCGTCTACGACTTCTTCCGCCGCCAGGCCGGCGTCGAGTACTTCTGGGACGGCGACGTCGTCCCCAAACGCTCGCAGATTGCCGTCGACGACCTCGACATCTCCGAGGAGCCTCATTTCCAGTACCGCGGGCTCCGCTACTTCGCCCATCGCGGGCTGCACCGCTTCCAGGCCGAGCATTGGGACCTCGACGACTGGAAACGCGAGATCGACTGGGCAATCAAGAAGCGGTTCAACCTAATCATGCTTCGCACGGGTATCGACGATCTCTTCCAGCGGGCCTTTGCCGACGTTCCCTATCCGCCCACCGACGGTGCCGATCCCGACGGTGTCGATCGCTCGTACAACGACCGCACCTCCTTCTGGCCGCTCCGCTACCGGGGCGAGTTGCGCAAGGAAGTCCTCCGCTATGCTCGCGATCGCGGCTTGATCCACCCGGAAGACACCGGCACGCCGACGCACTGGTACTCGCACACGCCGAGCGCCTTCTTCGAAAAGCGGCCCGGCTTTCCCGTGACGGTCGATCAGAAATCGGGTTACTCGCTCGCCACCGCCGCGATCTGGGACGTCGAAGACCAGCGGGCGTGGGACGCCTACTGGCAGTTGACCGAGGCCCACATCCGCGAGTTTGGCGGCGGCTCGCCGCGGATGTTCCATACGATCGGCCTCGCGGAGCGGCTCTTCGGCAAGGACGACCGCGAGAATCTCCAGCGCAAGTTGTACGTCTACCGCAAGACACAGGAGATGCTTCGCGACCACTACCCCGACGCGCCCTTGGTCATCGCCGGCTGGGATTTTATCAACTGGTGGAAGGACGAAGACGTGCGGCGGTTGCTCGACGAGTTCGACCCGGCGAAGACGATCATCTTCGACTACACGGCCGACCATGTCGAAAAAGTGACATTCCGCGATTGGGGCCTGTTGGGCAACTTCCCCTGGATGTTCGGCATCTTCCATTCCTTCGCCCGCAACAGCGACATCCACGAAGACTACACTCTGCTGGCGGAGCGGTTGCGGCTGGCGACCGATGACGAGAAATGCCTCGGGCTTGCCGTTTGGTCGGAGATCTCGCACAGCGACACGTTCCTGCTGGAGTATCTCGCCGAGAATAGCTGGCAGCCCACGGGGCTCGAGGCCGAGGCGGCGGTCGCCCGCTATTGCCGCACTCGCTATCCCGAGGAGGCGGCCGCTCCGATGCAGGAGATCTGGAACGATTTTCTCACCACTTCGCAGACGCTGCACTGGACCATCAAAGGTTCGCGATCGCTCGCCTTCAACGAGCCGCAATACCGGATCTGGGGCCCCTCCTACTTCTTCACTCTCAGTCCGGAGCGGATTGCCGTGCTCGAAGAGGAAACGGCTCGCACCCGCGCCGGCCTTGCGCCCGCGGGCGAGGTCCTCGCCCGGCTGGGCCGGCTCAGCCCGCGCTGGAAAGACCAACCGTTGTGGCGACGCGACGCCCTCGACATCGCCCGCACGATCGCCAGCCGGGCGCTGCTGCTGGCGCTGATGAACGGGGCGCTGGAAATGGAAGCCTGGCGCACGGGCTCGGGTGACGAATCTGAGGTCCGCCGTCAGGCCGAACTCAGCAAGCAGTGGATGAACCACCTGGCCAGCGTGCTCGCTCTCTCCGACGACTTCTCAATGACGGCTTCGCTCGCGCGGCTCAAGAACGCTCAACCGCTGGGCGGAGTCGACCCGGTCGTCAATCCGCATAGCGAACAGACGCTCAAATCGAATGCCGAGAACGACTACTGCCGCAGCCACCACTACGAGTTGGTCCGCCACATCTACACCGCCGAACTGGCGGCCTACTGGGATTGGGTGTTTGGTCGCATCGCCAGCGGCGCCAAGACGCCCTGGCAACGCCCTCCCGACGCTTCCCAGCGAGCGAAAGCAATGAAGGACAGGTTCTACGCGACGCCTCTGGCCGAGATGGCCCCGACGGACAAGGAGAAGACGAAAACTTTGGCCGAGGTCCTCGCCGGCCTCGAGGCAACCGTTCGGCAGTCGCTCGCTGCAGAGCCCCGGTAGGCTGCATGGGTTCGGGAGGTTCAGATGATGCGAGCAGGGGTCGCCTGGAGTCTCGTGTGCGTTCTGGCCGTCGCGGCGGCCGCACTCTCCATTGATGCGCCAGTGGCCGCTGCGGCCGAGGCGAAGCCCGATGTGGTCCGCCAGCCTGGTCCACTGGCGGGCGTCGAGGAGATTGTGTTCGCAGTCCGGCCGGCAGCCAATTATCACTACTACGAGAACTTCGGCCACTTCCTGCACCACGTGCGGCAGTGCTACGCTCCGCCCGAGCAAGCCGACGCCGGTCCCCCTGCGCCTCTGTACCACGAGGGCGGCCGACTGTGCCGGCTGAACTTCGCGACCGGCGAACTGAAGGTCCTGCTCGACGATCCCCAAGGCGGTGTCCGCGACCCATGGGTCGACTACGACGGCCGCACGATCGTCTTCTCATACCGCAAAGGCGGTGAGCCCTGCTATCACCTTTACCGCATCGATGCCGACGGCGCCGGCTTGACCCAACTGACTGACGGCCCCTACGACGACATCGAGCCCTGCGGTACGCCGGACGGGGGCATCCTGTTCTGCTCCAGCCGCGCGCGTCGTTACGTGGGCTGCTTCCCCGCACCCGTGGCCACGCTCTACCGCTGCCAGCAGGACGGCAGCGACGTGCATCCGGTCTCGGCCAGCCCCTTTACCGACAATACGCCTTGGATGCTTCCCGACGGACGCGCGTTGTTTACCCGGTGGGAATATGTCGACCGGAACCAGCTTTCGTTCCATCACCTGTGGACGATGAACCCGGACGGAACGGAAGTCATGGCCTTCTTCGGCAATCAATACACCGGCCAGGGGACGCCGATTCCGCGGTTCTCCGACTACGCGATGCTCGACGGCAAACCGATTCCCGGCACGCGCCAGATCGTGGCTTCGTTCTCGCCGGATCACGGTCGCGGCGAGCACTTGGGTTATATCACCGTGGTGGACCCGAGCAGCGGGCCGGATGCGATGGCGTCGGCAAAGCGGCTGCGTGCCGATCGGCAGTTCCGCGACCCGTACGCCCTCTCCGCCGACTGCTTCCTTGTCGCCGATCCGAAAGGCATCTGGACCATGGACGCTGCTGGCAAGACAGAGCTTGTCTTTCAACTGCCGGCCACTGCGGCGAAACTCGAATGCCACGAACCCCGCCCGCTCGCGGCGCGACCCCGCGAGCCCGTGGTCCACTCGCGGGTCGAGCGGAAGGCCGCGACGGGGCGACTCGTGCTGAGCGACGTCTACCATGGCCGCAACATGGAGGGCATCGGCCGCGGCGAGATCAAGCGGTTGCTGGTGCTCGAGCAGTTGCCCAAGCCAGTGCAATTTTCCGGCGGTCAGGAACCCTTGACGATCGGCGGCCCCTTTGCCCTGGCACGGATTCTGGGCACCGTGCCGGTGGAAGCCGATGGCTCGGCCTACCTGGAGGTGCCGGCTCTCCGCGCGCTCTACTTTGCGGCCCTGGACGAAAACGGGCTGGCGGTAAAGCGGATGCATAGCTTCGCCAGCGTCATGCCGGGCGAGACCATGGGATGCGTCGGCTGCCATGAACACCGCACGAATGCTCCCCCCAAGCGCGAACTGCCTTCCGCGGTGCTGCGGCCGCCCAGCCCGATCGAACCGGTGGCCGGCGTACCGGACGTGTTCGACTACCCCCGCGACATCCAGCCGATCCTCGACCGGCACTGCGTGGCCTGCCACAATGCCGACCGCTGGGAAGGTAAGGTTGACTTGAGCGGCGACCGCACGCCGCTTTACAGCCGCAGCTATTGGAGCATGGTGACCGAGGGGCTCATTGCCGATGGCCGAAACTTCACCGGCAACATGCCACCGCGAACAGTCGGCAGTTCCGCCAGCCGGCTCCTGCGGCTGGTAGACGGGAGCCACCATGGCGCCCGCGTGACGCCGCGCGAGCGCGACATGCTGCGGTTGTGGATCGACAGTGGGGCCACGTATCCCGGCACCTACGCGGCCCTGGGCAGCGGCATCGCCCTGGCGGAATTGCCGACCGAGGTTATCGAGCGCCGCTGCGCGAGTTGCCACCGCGCCGAGCCCCAGCCGTACGTCGGCATGCAGAAGAACGCCGTCCACTACCAGTTCGGCCGCCGCGGTCCGCCGCAGGTTATCTCCAACGGCCTGATCGACTTCCTGATGATCCGTCGTCTGGCCTATTTCAAGCCCGGCGAGGCGCCGCCCCCGCAGGAGTTGTGCAACCTCACCCAGCCGCAGAAGTCCTTGCTCCTCCGCGCTCCTCTGGCCGCAGCCGCCGGGGGCTTGGGCCTGTGCGGTCCCGCGGTGTTCGCCAACGCTTCCGACGCCGACTATCAGCAGATCCTTGCGGCGGTCGCTGCGGCAGCATCGCAACTCGATCGCGAGAAGCGGTTCGACATGCCCGGCTTCCGCCCGAACCGCTACTACGTGCGGCTGATGCAGTCGTACGGCATCCTGCCGGTCGAACTGGCTCCGCAAGAGCCCATCGATTCATTCGCCACCGACCGGGCATACTGGGATTCACTGTACTGGAAGCCCGTCGCCGAGGACCTGCCATGATCGCCGCCGCCATCGTCCGCCGCGCATGCGCCGTCGCGTGGATATGGGCCGCCCTGCCCGCTGCGTTCGGGATCGCCCAGGATGAATCGGAGAATCGACATCAGGCGCACGAGGGCTGGGTGCAGACTGCGGTGCTCGGCGCCGCCGAGGCTCACCAGGCCGCGGCGGCCGACGAGCGATTCCTGTACGCGATCAGCAGCCGCGCGATCGCCCGCTACGACCGTGCCACCGGCAGGAAGGACGCCGAAAGCCGCGGCGCGGCCGAGCATTTGAACAGCGGGTTCTTCTGGAACGGAAGGCTCTATTGCGCCCACTCAAATTACCCCAAGAATCCCGAGCAGAGCGAGATCCGGGTGCTCGACACGCGGTCCATGGAACTGACGACGTACAAGGATTTCGGCCAATCCGACGGGAGTCTGACGTGGGCGGTTCGCCATGCGGACCATTGGTGGTGCACGTTCGCCTTCTACGGCGATCAGAATCCAAAGACATATCTGACGAAGTTCGACGACGGCTGGCGGGAACTGCGCCGCTGGCGGTATCCGCCTGAAGTAGTCGAGAGGCTCGCCGGCAACAGCGTCTCCGGCGGGCTGTGGTGGAACGAGACGCTCCTCGTCACCGGGCACGACGCTCGCGAAATCTACCGCCTCCGCCTGCCGGATCAGGGTGATACGTTGGAGTATATGGGCACCATGCCCGCCCCATTCACGGGCCAGGGGATTGCCCGCGATCCGCTGACAGGCGGGCTCGTCGGCATCGATCGGGCACGACGACAGATCATCATCGCCGAGCTGAAACCCGCGCGGTAGCACCTGTCGGCGTCCGTCGCCCACGGGGCGAGTTGACCGCTGCAGCCGCAGCAGGGATACTGAATCCCCGCTGGCCCGCAAGCCTTCACCCTGGGCGAGGTGTTTCGATGCGACCGATTTCTGCCATGCTGTTGACGGCGACCGCCTGTCTGTGGTCAATCCCCGCTCCCGCCGACTCCGCTGAAGCCACGCCGCGCCCGAGTGCGCCGAGCGTCGTCGTCATCCTCGCCGACGACCAGGGCTGGGGCGATCTCAGTGTACACGGAAATACGAACCTCGCGACGCCCAACATCGACTCGCTGGCCCGCGACGGGGCGATGTTCGAGCGGTTCTTCGTCTGTCCGGTCTGCGCGCCCACCCGGGCCGAATTTCTCACCGGCCGCTATCACTTGCGGGGCGGTGTCCGCGGCGTGACCACGGGTCAAGAGCGGATGGACCTCGACGAGAGTACGATCGCCGAGGCCTTCCGGGCGGCCGGCTACGCGACCGGCGCCTTCGGCAAGTGGCACAACGGCAGCCAGTGGCCCTACCACCCCAACGCCCGGGGCTTTGCCGAGTACTACGGCTTCACGTCGGGGCACTGGGGCCACTATTTCGATCCGTTCCTGGAACACAACGGCAAGCCAGTTCGCGGCAAAGGCTACATCATCGACGATCTTACCGACCACGCGCTGGAGTTCATTGAGAGCAATCGCCAGCGGCCATTCTTCTGTTACCTTCCATACAACAGCCCGCATTCGCCCTTCCAGGTGCCAGACCGGTTCTACGAAAAGTTCAAAGACCATCCCGTGTCGATGCGTGAATCGGAGAAAGAGGAGCTCGATAAGACTCGCTGCGTGCTGGCGATGGCAGAGAATATCGATTGGAATGTCGGCCGCGTGCTCGCCCGGCTCGATGAGCTGAAACTGTCCGACAACACTATCGTGCTCTACTTCTCCGACAACGGTCCGAACACGGCCCGTTGGAACGGCGGAATGAAGGGCCGCAAAGGCTCGACCGACGAGGGGGGCGTCCGGGTTCCTTGCCTTGTCCGCTGGCCCGGTCGCATCCCGCCGGGTGTAAAGATCGGCGCGATCGCCGGCGCGATTGACCTGCTGCCGACCTTGACCAGCATGGCCGGAGTGGCGCGAGTCGGTTCGGCGCCCTTGGACGGCCGCGATCTCTCGCCGATTTTGCTTGGCCAGCGGAGAGAATCCGACTGGCCCGACCGGATGATCTTCACACACCAGAACGGCAAGGTGAGCGTCCGCACCCAGCAGTACCGGCTCGATGCTGCCGGCGCGCTGTTCGATATGGGGGCCGATCCAAGTCAGAAACGCAACCTCGCCCGCCAGCGGCCCGCAGTGGCCGACCGGCTGTCGCAGGCCATTGCCGCCTGGAAAGAGGAACTGCTGCCCAAATCGCCCGACCAGCGGCCGTTTCCGGTCGGCTATCCCGAGTTTCCCATGACGCCGCTGCCGGCCCGCGACGGCGTGGCTTCCGGCGGAATCGAGCGGAGCGGCTCGGCCCCCAACTGCTCCTATTTCACCCACTGGCGGACGACCGATGGCCGCATCACCTGGGACGTCGAGGTGGCCAACGCGGGCGAGTACGAGGCGACTGTCTACTACACCTGCCCCGCCGCGGACGTGGGCTCCACGATTGAACTGAGTTGCGGCACCGCAACTGTCCGGGCGAAAGTGACCGAGGCATTCGATCCGCCGCTCTGGGACAACCTGGACCGCGTGCCGCGCCGCGGCGAATCCTACATGAAGGAATTTCGGCCGCTCAAGCTGGGCACGTTCCATCTCGAGTCCGGCCGCGGCGAGTTGGTCCTCCGCGCTCTCGACGTCCCCGGCAGCCAGGTCATGGACATGCGCGCCGTAGTCCTGACTTTGATGAAGTGAAAAGCAGCGCACCGGCTTGCCTGTTCGTCATCCATCACTCGTTCTTCGCCATTCCCCAGCCTGTGGCCAACCGCGACAATCATTACGAGGCGGCGTTCGAGGCATATCTCCGCCAGCGGCAGATCCCCTATATTGCCGTCGATGAGGCGAAGCGGGCGCTGGTGGCCGGTGGCGAGTCGATCAAGTCGCTGGACTTCATCGTCTCCGCTCCCGGCGGCGGGGCGTGGCTGGTCGATGTGAAGGGGCGGCGTTTTCCAAGTGGTGATGATCAGAAGCAGTATTGGAAGAACTGGTCTCCGCGCGAAGACCTGGAGAGCCTGCGGCAGTGGGAGAAGCTCTTCGGGCCGAACTTCCACGGCCTGCTGGTCTTCGCCTACAACATCGTGGGCGACCGGGCACCCTTGCCAGCCGAGCAGCTCTTCGAGTTCCGCGAAGCCCTCTACGGCTTCGTGGCCGTTCCGCTCGATCACTACGCCGACCACTGCCACTCGATCTCGCCCAGTTGGGACACCGTAGCCATGCCCACCGGCGACTTCCGCGGCGCCGCCCGCCCGGTGGAAGAGTTCCTCCTGCGCGCGCCGGAGCCTCGCCAATCGCCGTGAAGGCAGGCGGTTGTTGACTCACGCCCGCGCCTGGGCCAAGCTAAGGCCAATCGCCAATGCCAATCGGGAGAGAACACCATGTTCGCAGGGCGCTTGATTTCTGTCGTGGCAGCGCTGGGTCTGTTGGCCGGGCATGTGCAGGCCGTCGAACCGACCGCCGCGGAGCTTGAGTTGGCCAGCCGCTTCGCGGAAAGGCTCTCGGGCGAGGCGGCCGGATTGCCATTCTCATTCACCTATGCCGGCAAGCCGTCGAGCGAGTGGCTAAGAGCCTGGACGCGGAGCGAGTCGACCGAGCGGCTCGATGAAGCCCGCACCCGTAAGACCATCACGTGGACCGATCCGGCCACGCGACTGGAGGTCCGCCTGGTGGCTGTCACCTACAGCGACTATCCGGTAGTCGAGTGGACGATCTACTTCCGCAATTCGGGCCAGAACGACTCGCCGATCCTGGAGAATGTCGCGGCACTGGACGCCTCCTGGCAGCGGAACGGGGACGAAGAATTCCTGCTGCATCACGCGTACGGTTCGCAAGCCGGGCCACAGGATTACGGCCCGCGGCAGACGCCCTTGCCGCCCGGGGCGGCGCATCGCCTGGCCGGAGCGGGCGGACGGCCGACGAACGTCGACTGGTCCTATCTCAATCTTCAGTTCGGCAACGAAGGCGTGATCGGGGCCGTTGGCTGGCCCGGCCAGTGGGCCGCCACTTTCACTCGAGATACCGGCCGCGGCCTCTCGGTGCAGGCGGGACAGGAGCAAGTCCGCACGAAGCTTCTGCCCGGCGAGGAATTCCGCACGCCCCTGATGGCCCTGCTCTTCTGGCAAGGCGACTATGCCCGATCGCAGAACCTCTGGCGGCGGTGGATGATCGCCCACAACGTTCCCCGGCCGGGCGGAAGGCTGCCGCCGCCGCAGTTCGTGGCCTCCAGCTCGCGGGCCTACGAGGAGATGATCAAGGCCAACGAGCAGAACCAGATCATGCACGTCGGTCGCTACCTTGAGGAAGGACTTAAGCTGGACTACTGGTGGATGGACGCCGGATGGTACGTCCAGGAGCAGGGCTGGCCGCAGGTGGGCACCTGGGAGGTCGACCCGCGGCGATTCCCCCGCGGGCTGCGGCCGATCAGCGATCACGCGCACAGCAAAGGCGTCAAGATCCTCGTCTGGTTCGAGCCGGAACGGGTCATGCCCGGCACCTGGCTCTACGAGAACAAACCCGAATGGCTGCTGCGTCCCGACGGGTCGCAGAATCCGCTGGCAGGGCTGCGATCGTGGTCGTCCCGTGGCTTGGGTGGCAGCGATCCCTGCGTGAACCGCAATCTGTCGGATCAGCCAGTATCGACCGCCGGCATTGTGTGGGAACCCGGGCGGCTGGCCTTTCATCCCGGTCCGAAGGGCGAATATAGCGTGGTTCGCTGGACCGCCCCGGAAGCGGGCGAGTACGCAGTGGCCGCGAAGTTTCTCGCCATCGACCAGAACACGACCACCGACGCGCACGTGCTTCACGCTGGGCGGCCGGTGTGGAACGGCTGGATCCGCCTGCACGACCAGGGAAAGGAAGCAAGCTACGACGGCAAGCTCGCCGCAGCAGCCGGCGAGACGCTCGACTTCGTCGTTGGCTGGGGCAACGGCGCGCACGTCTGCGACTCCACCGGACTCGAGATCCGCATCACCGGCCCATCGGGCACGGTCTGGGACGCCGCAGCCCAGTTCGATCCGGAGAAGAATCCGGCGGCCGCGTGGAGCTACGGCTATCTGCCGCCCGGTGCCGCTCCGGAAAGCTCACAGTTCGCGCTCTACGACCATGCCGGCCGGGCGGGCGAAGGGGGCGTTCGGCTCCTGAACATGGGCAATGCAGCCGCCCGAGAGTGGCTCACCGACCACATCGACCGGCTCATCACCGAACAGGGCATCGATCTTTATCGCCAGGATTTCAACATCGATCCGTTGGGCTTCTGGCGGGCCAACGACGAGCCCGACCGGCAGGGAATGACCGAGAACAAGTACGTCGCGGGCTACCTGGCCTATTGGGATGAATTGCGGCGGCGACATCCGGACATGCTCATCGACTCGTGTGCCAGTGGCGGCCGGCGGAATGACCTGGAGACGATGCGCCGCGCTGTGCCGCTGTGGCGGAGCGATTATGCCTACGAGCCGATCGGCCACCAATCAATGACCTACGGCATCTCGCTCTGGCTGCCGTACCACGGCACGGGTACGGTCGCCAGTTCGGCCGCTCCCTATTACGGCGGCGGCTATACGGACGTCGAGCCGTATGCCTTCTGGAGCAATGCGGCGCCGAGCCTGGGGAGCGGCGTCGATGTTCGCGTCGGCGAGATCGACTACGATTCGCTGCGACGGCTCGTGGGCCAGTGGCGCGAGCTGAGCCGGTACTACTACGCCGACTTCTACCCGCTGACGCCCTACACGCAGGACGCCGCGGAGTGGATCGCCTGGCAGTTCCACGATCCCGAACGGGGCGAAGGAGCGGTGCAAGCCTTCCGCCGCGCCAAGAGCGAAACGGGCGAGACGCGGCTGGTGCTCCACGACCTGAAACCGGAGACCACGTACACCCTCACCGTGTTCGACACGCCAGGCACCAGCGAAGCCACCGGGCGGCAATTGATGACCGAGGGGCTGCACGTCGTGCTGCCCCAAAGTCCTTCGGCCGCGGTGGTTGTCTACCGGGCCAGGTAAAGGCGCGGGGCACGATGATTCGTGCCCCACACCGGGCTGCCGCTCCGTCGGCGGCAATTGCTCGCTGCATGCGTGCCTTGCCTAAAGGCCCAGGCGGTAGCGTTTGGCACGGGCGACAATCTGGGGATCGCTGCTCAGCGTGCTAACGCGATCGAGCAGCGGCCCGAACCGATCCATGTTGGGCTGCCGCAGGAAGCGGTGGTGGGCCAATTCGACGATCGCACGGCAGGCGGCCTGGTTCACGGCGGCATCGTCGAGATACGAGGCGATCCATTCGACCGAATCCATCGTCCGAACCGTTCCCGCCCGGTCCAGGATCAGTTGGCGGTCCTCGGCCGACGCCGCCAGTTTCATGGCTTCCTGGAGCATGGCCAGCGTCTCGGCTTCCGGCCGGTCGCTTCCGAGCGTAACGACGCGGACATACGCGCGGAGAGCCGCGCGGCGATGACTCCTGTTCTGGCTGTCGGTGGCCAGGGCGAGCAGCCGATCGGCCACGTCGGCATTGGGCCAATTGCACAGCGCGCGGACCGCCGCGTCCTTTGCGGCCGCATCCGGCGATTCCAATGCCGGGGTGATCACGGCCAGCGCCTTGGGACCGCCCAACCGGCCAAGAAGCGGCAGGTACTTGGGGCCTTCCGCTCGATCGACCTTCGCCAGCGCCGCCAGAACCGGTGCGGCGCGGTCGGCTCCCGCCGGCATCTTCTGGCAGACGATGAGGATCGTCTTCTCCACTTCGTCGCGATGCCGGCCCGGCTCGCTGCTCAGAAGCAGCTTCACCAGGCGCGGGATGTCGGTGTCGTCGGGATCGGCGATGCCGCGGAGGCCGTCGAGCGCGGAGTCGTATACCGCCGGGTCGCTCTGCCGGGCAAGGGCGACGAGTGGATCGATCGCTTCGTAGTAACGGAGGGTCTTCAACACTTCAATCACCGGGCCGCGAATCTGCGGCCGTTCTTGAAGGGCCGCGAGCATCGCCTGGCCGACCTCCTTGCGGGGCAGCGACGCGAGCGCCTGCCGGGCGGCCTGCGACAACTCGCCCTCCGCCGCCAGGGTCTCGACCAGCAGCGGAATCACCGACGGATCACCAATCTCGCCCAGGCAGCGAATGCCGGCCAGTCGCAGAGCCTGGTTGTCGCTCCGCGCCAGTTCCAGCACGAAGGGGAGCGCGCCCTGTCCCTTGCGCGCGGCCAACACTTCGACGAGCGTCCGCTGCCCCGCCGCCGACAAACGGCCTAGCTGGCCGGCCGCCGCGTCAAGCTGTTCATCGGAAAGGGATGCAAGCTGGGCCGCAGCCACCAGGCGGCGGTCGGCATCGTCGCCGCCGAGCCAATCGAGGATTGTCGCCGCCCGCGAATCGCCCGCGAGGCCCAGTTGCCCAACCAACGCGGCGCGGCGGACCCCCGGAGCCTGGCCGGCCTGGCTTAGTCTCTCGTAGATCGACCGGGCCTGTTCCGTCTTCCCGCCGGCCGCCTGCGCGTCGGCCGAGAGCAGCAGTAGTGTTGCCAGGTTCTGCGGTGTCGGTACGCCGGCCATCGCGGCACGCGCACTCAACTCCGCTGCCGCCTCGTCGTTGGCGATCTTGCCCAAGGCCCACAAGGCGGCCGCGGCGACATCGCCGTCCTGGCTGTCGGCCAGCGACTTGAATTGGGCCACCGAGCCCGCGTCCTTGCGAGCCGCCAGCGAGTTGATAATTCCAATCTGGAGCTTACCCTTCAGCTTCGGCAGCGCCGCCCGCAGCGCGCTCAAGGACTCCTCGCCGGCAATGGCTTCCAGGGCATGCCGGGCCATTTCCGAGCTCTCCTCCTTCAGCAGCAGTCGGGCCAGCAGCGGCACTTCGGCCGGCGTGCCCACCTGGCGAAGTTGAAGGCAGATATACTGCCGGGCGGCCGGCGTGGTGCCCTCCGTTTCCAGCAGCTTTGCCAGACGCGCGGCGCAGGCCGCACGGCCTTCCGGCGACCCCATCGACGTGATTACCGCCCGGTCGATTGCCAGTAGCGGCGCGATGTCCTGCCCGTACTCGTACGCCGGCAGGGCCTTCCAGGCGTCTTCGGCCGGCATCTCGGCAGCCGCGGCGAACATGCCGCCGGAGAAAGCGGCGATCGCCAGCGCGAACGACAGCAGGAGTGATGTTTTGCGAATCATGTTCTGTCCTTTCATTGCCTGCTGTGCTCAAACGGTCCAGGGACTGCGGGCGGCCCGCGAGAGCATCCCGTTGGCCTCGTCGTCGCCGACGAAGCGGTCCTGGCTCGGATCCCACTTCAGCTTGCGTCCCAGACGCAGCGCAATGTCTGATACGTTGCCCAACGTGCTGGCCGCGTGCCCTTCTTCCACGGGTGACACGGGATCCTGCCGTGTGCGGATGCTGCGGAAGAAGTCGGCGGTGTGGCCAGTGTAGGGGTTGGCATAGTCGGGGCTGGTATGCAACGGCTTGTCGGTCGGCTTGAGCTTCACGTCCAGCAGCGACGCGGGCTCGGCCCAGATGCCGCTGCGGTCGGCCCGCACCCAACCTTCGTCGCCGATGAACTTGCAGCCCGATTCGGCCGGATGTCCAATGTCGCTGTAGGTCATCTTCAGGCCGCTGGCCCAGCGCAGTTCCATCGTCCAGGATATCCAGGTGTCGGTCATTCCCTCCGCGGGAAGCACGCCGGTGCCCTCGACCTCAAACGGCTTGTCGAACACTTCCGGGCAGCCCCAGCCGGCGATGTCGAGATGGTGGACGCCCCAGTTGGTGATGAAGCCGGCACAGTAGTGCGAGATCATGTACATCGCCAGCCATTCGCACCGTTTCTTGTCGAACGGGATGTACGGCGCCGGGCCGCTCCACCGGTCGTAGTCGAAACCGGCCGGCGGGTCGCAAGGGGGCTCGGCCGGGTAGGAGGTCCCGCCCGGCGCGCCGACTTCGATCGTATGCACTTTGCCCAGGTAGCCGTTGCGGGCCAGTTCGCAGGCGTGGCGAAACTGCCGCTGGCTCCGCTGCTGTGTGCCGGTCTGAAACACGCAGCCGTAGCGGCGGACCGCGTCGCGGACTTTGATCCCGTCGGCGATCCACCGGGTGATGGGTTTCTCGCCGTAGAGATCCTTGCCCGACTCGATGATGCGGTTGTAGATCACGCCGTGCCAGTGGTCGGGCACGCAACCCCAGATCGTGTCGACGTCGTCGCGGGCGAGCACATCGAAGAAGTCGTTGTAGATCTCGCAGCCCTTGTAGCTCTCGGCCCCCAGACGCTGGGCGTAGAGGTTGTTCACCCGTTGCTGGGCCAATAACGCCCGCTCCCGACGGCAGTCGGCGATGGCGACGACCTGATGATCGGGCAAGGGCGCCATGGCCTCCAGGGAACTGCTTCCCCGGTTGCCCACGCCGAACATGCCGATCGTGATCCGCTCGCTGGCGGCCATATGCCCGTTCAGTCCCAACGCTGCGGCCGGGATGAATTGGGGGGCGGCAATCGCAGCCAGCGCGCCGCCAAGAAAACGCCGTCGCGAAGCTCGGCCGCTGAAATCACCGGAAACGATGGTCATTGAACTACTCCTCTCGAATTGCCCGACGTAACAACCCCTCTTCAACCGCGGCTTCTCAGGCTACCACACTTGCCCGCCTGCATCCACTGTCGACGATGCCTCCGGCCGATTGCCAACGCTACGGCACGATGGCCTTATGCTCGCGAAGGAGTGACCGCAATTCATCGATCGGCACTTGAGTCGGCGTGGTCGCCGCACGCGCGGCCAGCGCCGCGGCGGCTCCAGCCGCCTGCCCCATCGCCATCGACGAGGCCTGCACGCGCAGCGCCGAGTTGGCCAGCCGATCGCTGCTCACCGAGCGTCCGGCGACCAGCAGGTTGCGGCTTCCCTTGGGCACCAGCGCTCCAAGCGGCACGGTCGGCACCACGCCCGGGCGCAGCGGCTGCGGGCGCACGCCCTTCTCGTCGTGCAAATCGATCGGATAGAACGAGAAGCACACCGCATCGTCGAACCGCCGGCCGCTGGTATAGTCGTCGTGTGTAATCAGCGTTTCGCCCACGATGCGATACGTTTCGCGGATGCCCGTCTCCTGCGGCATTTTCATGAGGCGCGCGTTTTCGCAACCCGGCAGGCTGCGAAGGAAGCGGAGCAGGCGCAGCGCCGATTGCCGCCCCGCGATGTTGGCTTGCGTCTTGGTGGCCGCCGTCGACGAATCGGCGCCGAATACGTGCTGAGCGTTGCTGCCCCGGGCGTGCAGAAAGCCGATGAACGGCTGCTCGGGATGCGACCAGTCGCCCGACTGGAGTTCCCCCGCGTCGATAGCCTTGAGGTACCTCTGCTGGATGACCTTCGCGTCAAGCTTCTTCACGTCGTAACCGCCGAACTCGAACATCAGCGTTCCCGGCTGGATCGTTGCTTCCCGAAGCCTTGCCAGGCCAAGCATCCCTACCACGTCGGCCCCCCCGGTGCAGTCGATCAGTTGCCGGCAGGTGACCGTGCGATCGATGCCCTTGCCCGCCGTCTCAACCCGCCAGCCGCCGTCGGTTGCCGCCACGCGCCGCGGGAATTCGTAGTAGCACAGCCTCACACCCGCGGCCAGACAGGCTTCTTCCGCCATCGCAGCATAGAGCGGCCCGTTCACCCGAACCTGGTGTTCGGAGTGCCGCGCCGGCACGACGGAGAAATCGGGAAGCGTGCCGCCGTCGAGCGCCACGGCCGCCGTGACCAGTTCCCAGCCAATGCCGGCAATGATCTGCTTCGTCCAGGCGTGAAAGAGCCCCGGGAAGGCGACGCCGCCGGTGGTCGTGGTGCCACCCAGTTGGCTCCCCATCTCGACGAGCATCGTGCGTACCCCGGCCCTCGCGGCCTGGATCGCGGCGATGGTGCCCGCCGTTCCGCCCCCCACAACCAGCACATCCACTTCATCGCTGACTTCCGCTATGGGTCGCTCCTCCGCTGCGACTAATGCGCTTCCAGCCAGGCCGCCGAGGCTGAGCGAAGCCACTTTGAGAAGGTCGCGTCGTTGCATATCAGGTTCTCCGGTCAAAACATGAGACGTTATTCCAACGGGTCCGATTCACGGGGTGAGCCGATCGATCTTGTCGAGCGTAAAGCGCACCGCGACGATGTACGGCGTTTCGCTTTCCGTCCAGTGGCCGTAGGTCGTAGCGACCACAGTACCGTCCGGCAGCAGCTCCATGGCCGGATAGGCGCAGTCGGCTCCTTTGGTGTTGTCCATCAATCGCACGCGGTACTGGCCTTCGCGGCCATCGACAATGTCGTCGTACGAGCCGATCCAGGCAACCCAGTCGCCCTTGGTCGGGCTCTCGTGAGTGGTGTCGCGGAAGCTGATTACGAGCCGACCATCCGGCGCATAGAGGGCCTGATGCCGGTCTCCCGTGAGCGCGCCGGGGAGTTCCTTGGGCGGGCTCCAGGTTTTTCCTTCGTCCTCGGAGAAGATGGCGAAGCTGTTGCGCCGGCGGCTGTTCTCGCGCAGCAGTACAGCGATTTGGTCGCCTGCGGGAGAGCGAATTATGCCGGGTTCGCAAAGGTGGACGTCGCCACGGCGCACCACGATCTCCGGTTCCGACCAGGTCAGACCTCCGTCGCCGGACAATGTCTGGTACAGCGTGAACACTCCGGTGGCCTTGCCGTCAGCACGAAAGAAGCGGCCGTCGTCATGAAACATGGCCAGCCAACGCCCATCTTTGAGCCGCACCAGGTCCGACATGGCAACGATCCCGCCGAACTCGCCGATCGCTTTCAACTCCGACCACGTCCGGCCCTCGTCTTCCGAAACGGCCATGCGGATCGGATACAGGCCTGAGAAGAGCACCAGCCGCTTCCTGCCCTGCGGATCATCGACCTGGTAGACGATCGGCACCTCCTGCGACGTGGCCCAACTGGCCGGCGTCGGCAGGCGCTCGCTCCACGTCAGGCCGCCGTCATCGCTCCTCTTCATCACCAGCGCCCCGCGCCCGTGTCCCTTCGGATACACGCAGAAGATGGTCTTCCCATCGTCCAGGAGCACGGTAGACGGGTGGCCAAGATACTGCCCCGGCTCACGGTCCACGACTACCTGCAGATCCTTCCGGCCTGCAAGATCGATAGTGGGGATTGAGTAGCCGCGCGGCACCGGCGGCACCGCTTCCTGATCGGCGCCGGATGACGGCAGCGCAATCGCCAGCAGAACGACCATCGCGACGGTACGAGAAAGGTCCATGGTCGACATTGCTCCCTTCGCACGATGCTCTCAATCCGCGACGACACGGATGTTGCTGAGCGTGACGTTGCGCATGTACTCCGGTCCCGGCTGGACGGTCACCCCTTCGCCCGGAACATCGTAGCGGATGATGTTGCTGATGACTGAGTCGCAAAGCGAGCCGCCGATCAGGATCGTATGCGTCGAGCGGCTGACGATATTGTTGACGATGATCCGGCTCGTATCGCCCACCGGCGCCACGCCGCCGCCATAGGCGCTGTCGCCGATCTTCACCGCCGCGCGGCAGCGGACCTCCGGCGGCGAGGTGTCGATCAAGCCGTCGAGCATGATATCGTGCATGCGGACTCCGGGTGTGTTGAGCAGACGGACGATGTGGTGGCCGCCCGCACAGTAGCCCTTGATGTCCCTCACGATGATGTGGCGGATGTCGTCCTGCCCCTGCCCCCGATCCTCCGAGCCGCTCACCATCGTCGAGCCCGTCTGGCCGGCAAGGCTCCCCGCGCGGGGAATGGCGGTGAGGGCCACCAGGTCGTCGCCGGTGTGGCCGGTGATGTTCTCGATGAGAATGTCGTGGCAGCCCATCCGCAGATCGATGCCGTCCTGGTTGAGGATCGTCTGGCGGACGCCGTCGATGATCTTGGACTGGCTGGAGGAGAAGCTGAGGTCGCGCAGGATTCCATGGCTGCAGCGTTCCAGCGACATGGCCCAGCAGTGCGAGTCCTTGATGGTCAAGTTCTCGATGCTGAAGTCGTCGACGAAGGCCATCAGGATGCCGATATTCCGCCAGTCGCCCGTCTGGCTTTCTGCGGTGTCGCCTGCATCGGTGCCGTAGGTCCTCTGGCCAAGCGTCTTGCCGCTGTCGCCCGTCGCTCGCGGCCGGTCGGCCCCTTCGAGCACGGCGCGGCCCACGCCCCGGATGTGGATGTTCCGCAGCGGCTGGATCTCGGTGATCCCCAGGCCGCAGTTCGCGCTCCGCATGAAGTTGTCGCGGCAGCGGTCGGAGAGCTTAAGGTGGCAGTTGTCCAACTCCAGCGTCGTGTCGCCCGGCAGCAGAATGGCCGAATCGAGCAGCCACACATCCCGCTGCTGGCTGTCGCGGAGGTTGATCCTTGGAATCACCACCCGGCAGCCGGCTTCGGCAGCGGCAGCGATTGCGCGATTGATCCGTTCGACGTCGCTTCCTTCGAATTCATTCGGAGTCACCATGAGGGCAGATTGCCCGGAGGATGCATTCGCGGTGGAAGGCATTGGTTCGGCGGCAGTCGCTAGCCAAAGCCAACCGGCTACGTTCAAGAAGCCGGCCGCCGCCCAGGTCATCAGTCGCATTATGCCCATGAATTCCCAGCTTTCTCGCGGATGCATTGGAGTCCTCTCGTCTTCACACTTGGCAGCCGGCCCGCCCGAGCAGGTTGCGCGTGATCTGCTCGACGCGCGGATCGGGACCGTGGGGACGGCTCCAGTGCGACCAGGGGAGCGTGTGGCCCGGGGGCCTGCTTAGCCCTTGGGCCCAGAAGATCGTGGCGGCGTTGAAAACGTAATTCCCCTTCGGCCCGGGGTAGATCGTTGCCGCCCACGGCGCCGGCACGGTGCCTCCCTGCCACGCTGTACCTTCTCCCACGATCTCCAGACCCGGCAGATCGCCGGGTGGATCGCCGTGGAACTCCCAGCCGATGAGCCCGGGGATGCGATCGCCCCGCTTCATGCCGGTCTCGGCGAAGATCCAATGTTCGGGTTTGGTGCAGATCCAGTCGCCTCCACCATTGACCGGGCGTGAGTTCCGCGCGCCGATCAGGTAGCCCTCGTCCGGTCCGCGCTCGGGAAATGGCCCGTTGGTCCGGATGCGGTCTTCGGCCCACTTGTATGTCCCGCCGTACGGCCCGCTGCGCCAGATCACCCGGTTCTCCCGGCCGTCGTTGCTCGGCTTGAAAGGAGTCACCCAACAGACGGCGTTGCCGGAGAGGAACAGCAGGTTCACCCCCGCGTCGCGCAGTGCCACAACACTCTCGTACTGGCGGATGTCCCAGTACTCGTCGTGGCCCACGCTCAAAAACGCCTTGCACTTCAACCCGCGGTCGGGCGTAAGCAGGTCGACGTTCGCGCAGTAACTCACGTCGTAACCCTGCTGCTCGAGCCAGTACGCCAAGGGGAATTCGAACGGCAGGTACTCGCCCGAACCGACCGAAAGCGGGTCGTTGACGATTCCCAGGTACTGCGATTCGCGTCCGTAAGGCCGGTCGAAACTCACGTCGGCCCAGGGCCCGTTCCCCTTCGGATGCGTGTAGAGCGACGATCGGCTCGGCCAGCCGTTGTAGGCCTGCCAGGTATTGTCGCTGCACTGGAAGAGGATATCGGCGGGACGCTCATCGCGAACAATGAAAATCACGTAGCTCTGCCAGTAGGGCTTGTCGCCCGCGGCCGGCAAGGTGGTGAGCCGTCCCAGGTACACGCCGCTCGGCCAGTCGGCAGGAATGGTCAGTTCGACCGCCGGCTCCCAGCGGCACTCGTGCATCGTCCGGTCGGTCGGCGCGGGCACTGGCTGGGGCTTGCCGTCGAACGGCCCGAGCGTGGTCACGAGCCTCGCGCCGCGCCCGCCGTAGTACCCGGTGCGGAAGATCTCGATCTGGTATTTTTGCGCCGGGTCGGTGGAGACCATGATCTCGATCTTCTCGCCCGCCGCCACGCTCTGCCGCGAACAGAAGCCCTCGATCGCAGGCGAACGGCAACCGTCGCTCTTGTCGAGCCGCACGCGTGTCAGTTGCCAGTCGGTCGACCCTTCGCGAGCGTTCTCCCGCTGGATGGGATTGATGCGGACCGCTGGCGCGTCGTCGCCACGGCTGCCGGAAGCACCAAGCGCGCCCGAAAACGCCAGTGCCGACGCAGTCGCCGCGCCTTTGAGCAGCCCCCGCCGGGTGATTGGATCATGCTCGCTCTTCATCCAGACCTCCTCTCGGTGCTCTCGGCGTCGCACGTTGGCTGATCGTGCGGTGGCGCCATTCTAGCCCAGCGCCGCCGGGCCTGCATGCCCATTCCGCAATTCGTCTTTCGACCGCCCGCCGACGCTTGCCCCCGCTTCGCCCACGGACCAGAATAGACAGCGCCGGCGGCTCTGGCAACGATCGTTCCATCCAGGCAACCATGCCCTCCGACGAGAATCCGACCATGTCTCAATTATTCAACAGGCTCTCACGACGCTCGATGCTTCACGGTTCGATGGCAGCCGGGGCCGCGATGGCGCTGCCGTGGTTCGTTCCGGCCGCTGCACGCGGTGCGGAGGGCGCGGCGGCTCCCTCGGAACGGATCACGCTCGGCGTGATCGGCATCGGTCCACGGGCCACTTACGACCTGGGAGGCATGCTCAAGCAACCCGATTGCCAGTGTGTTGCCATCGCCGACGTCCAGGCGAGCCGCCGCGACGCGGGCAAGAAGCTCGTCGACGGACACTACGGCAACCAGGACTGCAAGCTCTATCGCGACTTCCGCGAGTTGTTGGCACGCGACGACATCGACGCCGTGCTTGTCGCCACCGGCGACCGCTGGCATGCACCGGCCTCGATGCTTGCCGCCAAGGCCGGCAAAGACGTCTACAGCGAGAAGCCCTGCGGCCTGACGATCGGACTTTGCCAGGCGCTCGACGACGTGATCCGCCAAACAGGCCGCGTCTTTCAGGCCGGCACCCAGCGGCGAAGCGTGGCCAATTTCCAGGCGGCCGTCGACTTGGCCCACAGCGGCAAGCTCGGCAAGATCCACACGCTTTACGCGTCGGTCTACACGCCCTCGATCGAGACGCAGTGGCTTCCCGGCGAGCCCACGCCGCCCCGCGAGGTGGTCGATTGGGACATGTGGCTCGGCCCCGCGCCCTGGCGCCCCTACAACCAGAAGTACGTCCAGGGCGGCTGGCGCGGGCAATGGGACTTCGACTCCGGCGCGAAGCTGTTGGACTGGGGCGCGCACACGCTCGACCTTTGCCAGTGGGCCAATCAAGCCGACGACACCATGCCGGTCGAATACGAGCCCGCAGGCAAGACGATCAACGCCCGCTACGCGAACGGCGTCAAACTCGTGCTCGACTGCCTGGAAACGCCGTTCGGCCAGCGGCCCGGCTGGGTCCAGTCGCTCGGCACTTGTCCGGTGCGGTTCGTGGGCGAAGAGGGCTGGGTCGAGACGGGTGATAGCGGCGGCATCGAGGTCCACCCGGCCTCGCTCAAAGAGGAAGTGAAAGACGTGATCGCCAAACGCGTCGTGGGGCTCGACGTATCGAACCACGCGCGGAACTTCTTCGACTGCATCAAGTCTCGCGCCAAACCGGCGGCCAATTCCCAGGTGATGCGCCGCTCGCACGTCGCCTGCCATGCAGCCGCGCTGGCGTGGATCCTCAACCGCAAGCTCGCCTTCGATCCGACCAAGGAGGAATTCATCGGCGACGACGAAGCCAACGGACTCCGCACCCGGCCGGCGCGAGCGCCGTGGGCCGTGTAGCCGGTCTCCGCAGCCTTCGTCAGAACAGAAAATCCAGCGGCACGAGCCACGCGCCCACGAGCGAGGCGAGAAACGCCGTGGTGCCGATGCAGCCGGTCAGGATCGACCAGGTCTTCATCGCTTCCACCTCGGTCAGACCGCTCATCCGCGAAACGACCCAGAAGCCGCTGTCATTCATCCATGAGACCACCAGCGAGCCGCCGGCAATCGTCGTGCACAGGTAGACCGGGTGGAAGCCTAGCACCTCCGGCGTGGCACCGATCGCGTCGAACATGGCCGCAGTGGTCATCATGGCGACCGTGCTCGACCCCTGCGCCGACTTGAGCACGGCGGCTACCCCGAACGCCACCACGAGCATTACCAGTCCGACCTGCCCGCCGCCGCTGCCGACAAGGCTCTGGACGGTCGCCTCCACGCCCGACGCACGCAGCATGGCGCCGAACGCGCCGCCGGCCGCCGTGATCAGGATGATCACTCCGGCACTCATCAGAGCCTCTTCGGTAACGGCTCCCAGCCTGGCGAACGAGATCCCGCGCCACTTGACGAGCGTGAACATCGCGATCACAGCCGACAGGAACAGCGCCAGATTCGGGTCGCCGAAGATCGAAGTCAGCGTGGCCGCGGCCTGCCAGCCGGCCGCAGCGTCGGGGCCGGCAAACATCCTCGTCACCGTGTTGGCCGAAATGAGGATCACCGGCAGAACCACCGGCAGCAGCGCCAGCCACAGGGGCGGCAGCGCAGCGTCCTCGAGCGGCTCAGGGTCGGCCTGACCGGCGATCGGCCGCATGGGAACGTCCATCCACCGGTTCATGAGCTGGCAGACGATCATGCCGACCGCAGCGGTGGGAATGGCGATCACGGCTCCCACCATGATCATCACTCCCAGATCGACCTTGATGATCCCGGCCACCGCCAGCGGGCCCGGCGTGGGCGGCACCAGCGTGTGCGTCACCGCGCCGCCGGCGCCGATCGCCAGCACATAGAGCAGGTAGTTCTTCCGCGTGCGCAGGTAGCATGAACGGGCCAGCGGCACGAGCAGGTAGAACACGGTGTCGAAGAACACCGGCACCGACAACACCCAGCCGCTCGCCATCAACGCGGCCGGGGCACGCTCTTCACCCGAAATGCGCAGGAACGTGCGGACGATGCGGTCGGCCGCCCCGCTGTCCATCAGGCACTTGCCGATCACCGCCGCCAGGGCGATCACCACGCCGATCTTGCCGGCGGCCACGCCGAATTCCAGGGCCACGCGGCTGATCTTCGTCGCCGCGTCGCCCGGCGAAAGCAGGCTCACCACGAACGCCGCGGTGATCAGGGCCAGGAAGGCGTTCACCTTGAGCACCAGGATCATGCCGACGACGATCACGATCCCCAGCAAGAGGATCAGCACGGGGACAAGCTGCGACAGGTCCGGCAAATCCATCGACATCAGTGCTCCGGTTTCGGGATATGTCTGCTGCGCGCCGGCCGCGGGAAAACCGCGACTGCAAATCCGCAATGGTGAATTCTCCATTGCAGATCTTCAATCGATGCCTGCGCGGCGGTCGGATTCTACTCCAGCGTGAATTCAGGCAACTTCACGATCTGCCCGCCCTGGACAGCCGACTGGTGCGCGCAGATCCCTACGCAGGTCCAGTTTGCCGACTGCACCGCGTTCGGCCAAGGATCGCGGCCGGTCAGCAGCGCGCTGACGAACTCGTTCACCAGGTGCGGATGCGAACCGCCGTGCCCGGCGCCTTGGATGAACGAGAGATGCGCGGCGTCCTGGATCGTCTGGGTGAACGGCCGGATTGGCTCGGGCAGGAGATGGGCATAATCAGGCACTTCCACGGGAGAAGGGATATCGGGCTCCGGCTTCTTCGCCGTGTGCAGCACGTGAGGCTGGTGCTCGACGAGCGTCCACTCAAAGCTCTTCTTCGTGCCGTAGACGTCGAAGCTCTCGCGGTACTGCCGGGCCGTGTCATAGAGGAAACGCCAGATGTGGGCCGCCACGTCCGAATCCTTGATCTTGATGTGGCACGACTCGACGGCGAACGAGTTGCCCGATTTCTGGCGGATATCGTCGCGCACCGTACCCGAGCCGAAGCACGAGACATATTCGGCGCGGCTGTTCATCAGCCCCAGGCAAGGGCTCACCACGTGGGTGGCGTAGTGCATCGGGATCATCCGCTCCCAGTATTCCGGCCAGCCGTCCATGTCCTGCGGATGCGAGGCCGCCAGATACTGAATCTTGCCCAGTTCGCCCTTCTGGTACATCTCCTTGAGGAACAGAAACTCGCGCGAGTAGACGACCGTCTCGGCCATCATGTACTTCAATCCGGTTTGCCGCACCAGGTCGACGATCTCACGGCATTCGTCGATCGTTGTGGCCATCGGCACCGTGCACAGCACGTGCTTGCCCGCCTTCAGCGCCGCGATCGACATCCAGGCATGGTCGGGGATCGGCGAGTTAATGTGGACGAAGTCCACCGCCGGGTCGGCCAGCACATCCTCGTAGCGCCCGTAACGCTTCTCGACGCCGAACGCGTCGCCGATCTTGTTGAGCCGCTCGGCGTTCCGCTGGCAGACCGCGTACATGTTCGCGCCGGGATGCTTCTGGTAGATCGGAATGAACTCCGCACCGAAACCCAGTCCGATGATGGCAACGTTCACTGTCTTGTTCATGGCGGTTCCTTGTTCAAGCGATCAGCTTTCAGCATTCAGCCGTCAGCATTCAGCTTTCTTTGATCATTGGTACTTGGCCATTGGTACTTCTCTCGGCACTCGTCCTTCGTCATTCGACATTCATCACTCCCCTTTCCAGCCGCCACCCGTTTCCATCGGCCGCCAGCACCGTATTGCCCCGATACTGCTCGTACAGCTCGTGCATCTGGTCGATCGTATCGAAGTAGCCGACGATATGGGCGGCGCTGAACGACTGGCCCGCCCTGATCGGCTTGCCGTACACCTCCTCGATCATCACGATGATTCCGCCCGGCCGCTGGCTGCACCACGCCTCGTAGACGATCGACGGCTCGAGCGTGAGCCCCGCCAGCCACGGCCCCGCCTTACCGGTCTCCTTGTCGCGCAGGCGATAGGCGCGGATGAAGCTCTCCGGCAGCTCGTGTGTGTCGCGGCGATAGCCGAATTTCTCGTCGGGTGCAAAGGGGCTGAAGAACTCGCTCGACGGGATCCGCAAACCCTTCGGGCCGCCGAGATAGCTGAGGTAGACCTCGCTGAACGTGTCGCCCTGTTCGTGGCGGATGCACCCCGGCGTATCGTTGCGCAGGAACATCTCGTCGGAGTCGTTCACCGAATCGATCTTATCCATCAGCACGAAGTACCGCTTGCCCGCCGGAAAGACGATGAGTTGCGTCCAGCGCGACCCGGCATTGCGCCCCGGGGCAGCGTACTCGTAGCGGTAGGTCGTTCGCACGGCGACAAAGTCCTTGCCGCGAATGATCTCCGGCCGGACGGGTTTCATCCGGTGACAGAGCTGGGGGCCCTCAATCATCCGCTTGCGGTGGCTGGTGCCGTGCGCATAACGGGCGTAGGCCTGCCGTTCGGGGTCGGTCTCGTTGGTGTGCCACACGTAGCGCCCCACGCCGTGCCCGTCCGGGGCGCGGAGTTGATCCCCGTAGGCCTCGTCGCTCCCCGGCTCCATCAGCCAGTCGATGACCATCAGTCCGTCGCCCACTTCGCGCAGTCCGGTCGACTTGTCGAGAAACGATCCCTTCTCGATCCCGGTCATCCAGTGCTTGGGATCCTTCTTCGGTATGACCGCTTCGAGCTTGTCGGTCTCGACGGTGATCGCCCGTTCGTCTTCCGTCGCCCGCGCCCAGGCGCCGGCGTCGGCGGCCAGCGCCGGAAGCGGCACGGCCGCCAGCAGAAAACCGGCCAACAACCTCGCGCTCGGCAGAAATCTCCCGAAGACTCCCATACGGCATCCTCCTTTGAGGCTTGTTGTTCCGCGATTGCACTCGCCGGGTGGAATCATGGGCGCAGAGGTGTGTCTTCCCCTGCCGGCCATTCGAGTAGCCCGGATTATAGCGGGGCAAGGGAGCGTCGAGAACAACCGGCCGTACGACCGGCGATATAATCCTGTTGGGGGGATTAAGCATGGATTCCGATGATAGAACAAATGCTTTGCCATTTAGGCCACATATCGATTAGAATAGGCACCGTTGAGGCAGGGGGGACCCTACGGAACCAGAGAAGGGCGACCGGGAGCAGCTTTGCTCATTCCTCGTTGTCGTCTTGTTTATCTCTTGTAGGGGAAAATGAAGATGTATGGGAACCGCAGAGCCGGTGTGTGGCGAAGGTACGCCTTCACCCTCGTTGAATTACTGGTGGTCATTGCGATCATCGGCATCTTGATCGCACTGCTCTTGCCGGCAGTGCAGGCGGCCCGCGAGGCGGCCCGCCGATCTCAGTGTTCCAACAACCTCAAGCAAATTGCGTTGGCGGTACACAACTACCACGACACCTACAAGGTCTTTCCCGCCTTGGGCTCGCGGTGGTCGGTAAATCAGGGAATCTACTACAGTTGGTTGATGTCGCTATTGCCTTACGTGGAGCAGCAGCCGATGTATGACGGCATCTGCGCGCAGGCGACCACTGGCGGCGGGCTGCCCGCCCCGTGGGATACTGGGAATAACGCCTTCCTGAACCAGTACTGGAAACGCGACATCCCCGCCTACCGCTGCCCGTCGGAGCCGGAAAGACCGCGCGACGCCGGTGAGAGCCCGTCGATCACCAACTACAAGGGCTGCGTGGGCGACGATTATCATCAGAACCATTTCCGCCCCGATGAAAGCTCCCGCCAAAACCGCGGCGTCTTCCAGATCGAGCGGTGGGGCTCGATGGCGATGATTCGCGACGGCACGTCGAACACAGTTCTGATCGGTGAAATGATCGCCGGCGGAAACCGCGACGACGTGTTGGGAGGGGTCGCATTGAACATGCAGGCGTGGAACCCGGCGGCCTGCTTGGCGCGGATCGATCCTGCCAATCCCAAGAAGATCACCGCCCCGACGCGCGAAGAGTTCCGCCCCGCGGGGGGTCGCGCGTTTGACGGACGGCCGTATTTCGTCGGTTTCGCGACGATGATCGGGCCCAACGGGCCAAGCTGCCACTGGGGCGGCGTCGACGGCAATGAACACATGGGGACCGCGTCGAGCTACCATCCCGGTGGAGCGCAGGTGGCGATGAGCGACGGGTCGACCCACTTCATCAGCGAAACGATCGACGTGGGCAACCAGTTCATCGATGACATCGATAATCCGGGTGTGAGGCCCTCACCGTACGGCGTATGGGGCGCGTTGGGAAGCCGCGAGGGAGGAGAAGCCGTTCAGTTGCCCTAGCGGCAGCCGAACCTTTGTGTGCCTGTCTTGAAGTCAACCTGGGAGGATTATCACGATGAGTCGATGGTGCACTGTTGCCGCCTCTCTGACCTGCCTCATCCTGCTCGGATGCGGCGGCGAGGACTTGGGCTCTGTCACCGGCAAGGTGACGATGGACGGACAGCCGCTGCCCAACGCGATTGTCACATTCGTGCCGGAAGGCGGCGGACGCACGGGTATCGGCAAAACGGACGCCAACGGCGAGTACACTCTGGTGTTTGCCGGCGGTGAGGGGGCCACGATCGGCAAGAACAAGGTCGCCGTGACCACCGCCCCGGAGGCCGCTGAGGTCAGCGGAATGCGGTCCGACAGCCCCGAGTACGCCGCGCAGGCCTCCGGCGGCACCATGAGCGACTACAGCAAGCCGGCCGTCATTGAAAAGATTCCGGCCAGGTACAACAAGAGCACCGAATTGACCTTCGACGTCACATCGGGCTCGAACGTCTACGACATCGAGTTGAAGTCGCAGTAGAGCGGGTACGGGTAAGCGTTCACAACTCGGACGGGGACTGGTCCGTTTTTCGGTGCGCCAGGCCCGGTTTCGCGGGTAATTGGATGGCCGAAAACACGGACCTGTCCCCTTTGGTCGCAGGCGGTGAACGGTTACGGATATGTCAGGCGGCGAAACGAACCGCGACGCACGAGCGACTCCGGGCGACCGCGGTGCGGATCAAGGAAGGCGGGTTCGCCGCCGGGCAATAGGGCTCGTGCTGGCCGCCGCGGTGCTTATCATCGCCGCGATGGTGGTGGGCGTACGTCATTTCGCAACGGAGGAGCCGGCGGCCGACTCAAAGCCGCCGGCTGCCTCTGTTTCTCCACCTGCCTCTCGTGCTCCGCCGGCCCTCCGGCCCACGATTTCCCTTCCCCGGGCCGAGGCTGAAGCTACCGCGGAGGCACTCCAACGCGAAACCCGAGAGGTTGCCGACCGGCTACGTGGCCGCTGGCCCGATTCACCGGAAGCGCTCCACGTGGCGGCCATCGTCCATGCGATGCTCCGCGAGACGGCCGAAGCCGAACGCCTCTGGCAGCGGTCGATCGAGCTCGATCCGCGGGGCACCCAGTACTATGTGAACCTGGCGGCGATCGCCATCGATCGCGGCAACAGCGAACTGGCCCGCGCCACCCTCCAGCAGGCGATCGACAAGGGCTGCACTTCCGCCGACGTCCATCACCACCTCGCGCTGGCCTTGACGAACCTCGGCCGCTGCGAGGAGGCAGCCGAGGTTGCCGAGAAAGGCCTGGCCGCCTATCCCGACTCGGCCGGGTGCTGGCGGATGCTGGGTGAATCGCAACTCAAGCTGGGCAAGGCGGCCGAGGCCGAAGCGAGCCTCCGCCAGGCGATCGACCGCGGCTCCCGCTCGGCGAGCGCTTATTTCGCCCTCGCCAACGCCTGCGCGCGCCAGGGCAAACGCGAGGAAGCCGCCGACTTTCGCAAGCTGTTTGCCGAGCTGAAAGCGGCGGAACCGATTGATCCGCAACAGCGCTATCAGGTGCTCACCATGGCCGAAGCGCGGCGCAACGCTGTAGCCGCGCTTTGGGAGGCAGCCACGATCTGTGCCTGGAAAGATGATCTGGCGGAGGCCGAGAAGCTGTTGCTGCGCGCCTTGGCCATCGAACCCGCGCGAGCCGACTTCCTTCGCGCGCTGTCGGCCTTATACCGCAACCAGGGCCGCTATGCCGACGCCGAAGTCGTGCTCCAGCGGTTGGTCGAGCTCGATCCGCAGGATCTCGGCGAGCGGCTCAACCTGGCCCGCATGTCGACCAGGCTGGGCAAGTTTGCGGCGGCCGAAGCGGCTTTCAAGGAAATGCTCGACGCCGCGCCCAATGCGGCCGCGGCCTACGAGGGACTTGCGCGGCTGTATCTGGAACACGGCAAGCTCGTCGACGCCCGCTGGCATGCCGAGGAAGCCGCGCGATGGGCGCCGACCACCGAGAGCTATCGCCTGCTGGCCGACATCTGCCGGCGATCGGGAGACACCGCGGCGGCGGCCGCCGCCGAAGCTGAAGCGCTCGAGCGCTCGCCGCCGAAACCGCAGCCGCGATCCGCCGCCGCGCCTCGCCAGACCGTGCCATGAAGTTCCGCCGACCGGCCCACCTCTGCATCTCCATCGTTCTCGCCCTGGCCGCATGCGCGCCCGCCGCGGGGGCGGAAACGGTGATCCGCATGACCGACGTCACCGCACAGTCGGGTATCACCTTCCGCCACACACACGGCGGCAGCGGGCAGGCATTCATCGTCGAGGGTGTGGTGGGCGGGCTGGCGCTGTTCGACTACGACGGCGACGGCCTGATCGACATCTACTTCACCAATGGCAAGCCCCTCCGCGGCACGCAGTCCGATACGTTCCCCCGCGATTCGCTCTACCGCAACAACGGCGACTGGACGTTCACCGACGTGACCGACCAGGCCGGTGTGGGAGACGTGGGACACGGCATGGGAGTGACCGCCGCCGACTATGATGACGATGGCGACCAGGACCTGTACCTGAGCCAGTTCGGCCCCAACGTGCTCTACCGCAATAATGGCGACGGGACGTTTACCGACATCACGCGCGAGGCCGGAGTCGACCGCGGCGACAAGGTTGGGGCCGGCACGTGTTTCCTCGACATCGAAAACGACGGCAACCTCGACTTGTACGTGGGCAATTACATCGATTTCAACTACGACAACCACGTGCCGATTGTCGTCGGCATGCACCGCTTCCACGCCGGGCCCCGCTACTACAAGCCGGTCCCCGATACATTGTTCCGCAACAATGGCGACGGGAGCTTCACCGATGTGACTGAGTCCTCCGGCATCGGCCAGGTGGCAGGGCCGTCGATGGGCATGGTCTGCCTCGACTTCGACGACGACGGCGACACCGACGTTTTCATTTGCAACGATGAAGAAGCCAACTTCCTCTTCCAGAACGACGGCCGCGGGCACTTCGAGGAGACAGCGCTATCGGCGGGCGTGGCCTTCGACTTCTACGGCAAAGCCAACTCGAGCATGGGCGTCGACTGCGGCGATTACGACAACGACGGCTGGCTCGACCTCTTCATGACCGACTACCAGGCCGAGATGCCCGTGCTCTATCACAATCTGGGAGACGGGTTCTTTGAAGACGCCACCAGCGCCGCCGCCGTCAGTCCCGACCTGTTCCCGCATGTGAACTGGGGATCGGGGCTGGTCGACTTCGATCACGATGGCGACCGTGACCTGTTCATCGCGTGCGGACACTTCGATCATATCGAACACATCGACGACCGCACCGCGTTCAAGGTCCGAAACTTCCTCCTCGTCAATGACGGACAAGGCCGTTTCACCGATGTTTCCGCAGAGTGTGGCAGTGGACTGGCGCCCGTCGAGAGCAGCCGGGGAGCCGGTTTCGACGACCTGGACAACGATGGCGACGTCGATGCGGTAATCCTCAATGTCGAGTCTGTGCCGACGATTATCCGCAACGACTCCCGCACCGATGGCCTTTGGACCCAGATCCGCTTGCGCCGATCCCGCGGGAACCGCGACGCCGTCGGCGCCCGCGTGAAGGTCGTCGCCGGCGATCTGGTGCAGGTGGCGGAAGTTCACGCCGGGCGCGCCTATCAGAGCCACTTCGGCACCCGGCTCCACTTCGGATTGGGCCCCCGCGACCGCATCGACCGCGTCGAGGTGCATTGGCCCGGCGGAGAAGTTGAAGTATTCACCGACTTGCCCGTCAATCGACTGCTGACACTTACCGAGGCTGCGAAACCGTGAGCGCTCGACGACTGCGACGCAACCGGCCCGACACACTCGACGACCCGCTGCTGGCGCGCAACTGGCGGGCGCACTACGGCTTGCTTGCCCTGGTATGCTTCGGGACGGCACTGGCCATAGCATGTCTTATCGCCTGGTTCTCTCCGCCCTCCGAGCCGGACGCCTCGCAGGCATCCCGCGAACCCGTACGATCGCCGTTGCCGTCGATCGCCTTGCCGCGGACTGCCGAAGAGCCCAGTGCTGAATCGATGCAGCGGGAACTGACTACGCTCATCGAAGAACTCGAGAGCCGATTCCCCCAGCTCTGCGGAGCGCTCCACGTCGCCGCGGTTGCGTATATCGACCTGCACAATACGGCGAAAGCGGAACAGTTGTGGCGAAAGTGCATTGAACTGGCGCCGGAACACTTGGGGCCGCACGTCGGGCTGGCAAACGTGGCGATGGACCGCGGCGACGACCAGGCGGCTGTCGAAATTCTCGAGAAGGCGTTGGCAGCCGGCTACTCGTCGCCCGAACTCTACCATCAGTTCGGCGAAGCGCTTACCCGGATTGGCCAACTCGATCGGGCCAAGGAAGCGCTTGATCAGGGCGTAGAGGCATATCCCGCTTCCGCGCCGCTCTGGCGGTTGCTCGGGCAGACGCAAATGCAGCTGGGCGGACTGGACGAGGCGGAAGCATCGTTTGAGCGGGCGCTGGCCCTGGGCGAGCAATCGCCCGACCTGTACTTCGCCCTGGCCGGCGTATCGGCCCGGCTCGACAAGAGCGATGCGGCGGCCGAGTATCGCGCGAAATTCACTGCGGCAAAGAGCGCGGCAGCCGATGCAGGGCCCGACTCGTTCGACAGCCGCTACGCCGCCGCAGTGAGGCAGACATTGGTGCGGAGCCTGCAGGGCGCCGCGGCCGTCTACGCGCGGCAGAACGACCTGCTGCGCGCGGAGCAGCTCTCTCTCCGCGCCCTGGCCCTCGATCCCGACGATACGGTGGCCCTCCGCGAACTGTCACAAATCTATCGCTCTCAAGGGCGATTGGCCGACATGCTGGAGGTTCAACAAAGGCTGGTGGAGATCGACCCGAAAAGCGCGTACGATCACATCAACCTGGCAAGCGTGGCGGCGGAGCTGGGTGATTACTCCAAGGCGGAGACGGCCCTGAAAGTAGCCATCCGCGCGCGGCCCGATCTGGCACTGCCCTACCTGTCGCTTGCGCGGCTCCGCTTGGATCAAGGCGACTTCAGCCAGGCGCGGTTGTTTGCCGAGGGAGCGGTGCGGCGCGAGCCGAGTCCCGACGGCTACGCAATGCTGGCGGCCGCCTGCGAGGCGCTCGGCGACACCCGCGCGGCGGAGTCGGCCCGTAATGCGGTCCTCAGGCTCTCCGGCCCCGCGTCGTCCAATCCCGCCGACCCGTCTTCCCCGCCGCCGTCACCCGCAGCCGAGACGCCGCCATGACGGGTTGCCGCGTCTGCTGTTGCGCCCTTGCGATTCTTGTTATGTGGGGGCGGCCGAGCGCCGCCGACACGCCGGCTCCGCCCGCGATAATTCGCTTGGTCGATGTCACCGCCGAATCGCGCATTGCCTTTCGGCACAACACCGGAGGAATCGGCCGGCAGTACACCGTCGAGTTCATGGCGGCCGGGCTGGCCCTGTTCGATTACGACAACGACGGCCTGATCGACATCTACTTCCCCAACGGCGCGCCCCTTCCCGGCGCCACGCCTGACACGGTCTACAACGACGCGCTCTACCGCAACAACGGCGATGGGACGTTCAGCGATGTGACCGACGCGGCCGGCATGACCCATGTCGGCCACGGCCAGGGGGTTGCGGCTGCCGACTACGACAACGATGGCGACCAGGACCTGTACGTCAACAACTTCGGGCGCAATGTGCTCTACCGCAACAACGGCGACGGAACGTTCAGCGACGTCACGCGCAACGCCGGTGTCGATCGCGGCGAGCGGTTCGGCTCGGGCGTCTGCTTTCTCGATATCGAGGCCGACGGCGACCTCGACCTCTACGTGGCCAACTATCTCGACTTCACCTTCGCGGAACACGCGGCACGGGTGCGGCAGTCTTACCCCTACCCGCCCGGTCCGCAGAGCTTTCGGCCCCAGCCTGACAATCTGTTCTGCAACAACGGCGACGGAACGTTTACCGATGTGAGCCAGTCGTCCGGGATCGGCCGGTTCGCCGGGCCGAGCATGGGGGCGATCTCGCTCGATGCCGACGGCGACGGCGACAGCGACCTGTTTGTCTGCAACGACGCCAAGGCGAACTTCTTCTTTCGCAACGACGGCCGCGGATCCTTCGAGGAGGCGGCTCTGGAAGCTGGGTTGGCCTTCAACTTCTACGGGCACGAGAATGGCAGCATGGGCGCCGACTGCGGCGACTACGACAACGACGGCCGCCTCGACCTGTTCATGACCGACTACACCGGCGAGCGGCCAGTGCTCTACCGAAACCTGGGCGGCGGCTTGTTCGAGGATGCGGCTGGTCCGGCGGGAGCGGCCCAAGGGACCGTTGCGCCAACGAAGTGGGGCGCCGCCCTGGCCGACTTCGACAACGACGGCGACCGCGATCTGTTCATTGCATGCGGCCATTTTCTCGAGAACATCGCCGCGATCGACGATCGCACGAGCTACCGCACCCGCAACATCCTGCTCGTCAACGACGGCCGAAGATTCACCGACGTCTCCGAGTCCGCGGGCGATGGCCTGGCAGTGGTCGAAAGCAGCCGCGGGGCCGGCTGCGACGATCTCGACAACGACGGCGACCTCGATGTCGCAATCCTCAATTCAAACGCGCGGCCGACGATCCTCCGCAACGAAACGGCGGCCGGGAATCACTGGCTACAAATCATGCTGCGCGGCGTCGCCGCGAACCGCGACGGTGTCGGGTCGCACGTCACTGTGGTCGCGGGAGAACGGATTCAGGTGGCTGAAGTCCACAGCGGACGCGGCTACCAGGGGCACTTCGGCACCCGGCTGCACTTCGGGCTGGGCAAACTCCAGCGAGTCGATCGCGTGGAAGTCCGCTGGCTGGGGGGCGGTGTGGAAGTGTTCGATGTGCCCGCGGCGGACCGGCTGATCGTGCTTGCGCAGGGCAGCGGCCGGAAGGTGGAGCCATGAACCTGCCCTCCGTCGGCTGCCTGGGCTTAATACTGTGCGCACTCGCCGGCGCTGCGGCGGCCAACGACGGATGCACCATCCGCCTCACCGACGTGACCGCGGCCACCGGCATCGAGTTCCGGCACACCGACGGCGCCACCGGTGAGTATTACATCGTCGAAAGCGTGGTCGCCGGCCTGGCGCTCTTCGACTACGACGGCGACGGCCAGATCGACATCTACTTCACGAATGGCTCGCCGGTCGGCCGAGACACCGCCGGAGAGCGGCCGCGCGACGCGCTCTACCGCAACAACGGCGACTGGACCTTCACCGACGTGACCGAAGAAGCCGGCGTGGGAGACAAGGGCTTCGGACTTGGCGTGACAGTCGCGGATTACGACAACGACGGCGACCAGGACCTGTACCTGAACAACTTCGGTCCCAATGTCCTCTATCGCAACAACGGCGACGGCACCTTCAGCGACGTGACGGCCTCGGCTGGTGTAGACCGCGGCAGCCGGGTGGGGGCCGGCACCTGCTTCCTCGATATCGATGCCGACGGCGATCTCGATCTCTACGCGGCCAGCTACGTCGATTTCCGCCCTGAGAACAACATCGTCCGCATGGTCGGGCCGCACCGATTCCACCCGGGGCCCGCCGATTTCCCCCCCATGCGCGACTACCTCTTCCGCAACAACGGCGACGGCACGTTTGCCGACATCAGCGAAGCGGCGGGCATCGCCGCTGTGGCAGGCGCGGGGATGGGCATGATCTCGTTCGATTGCGACGACGACGGCGACAGCGACGTCTTCGTCTGCAACGATCATGGGGCCAACTTCCTCTTTCAGAACGACGGCCGCGGCCAGTTCACCGAAACGGCTCTGGCCTCCGGACTGGCGCTCGATCTCTATGGCAACGCGAACGGGCACATGGCGCCCGATTGCGGCGACTACAACGGCGACGGACTGCTCGACGTCTACGTGACCGACTACGCGGCCCAAATGCCCATTCTCTACCGCAACCTCGGACGCGGATTGTTTGAAGACGCCACCCGGGCAGCCCGAGCTGGCAGTAGCGCGTTTCCGCACGTGAAATGGGGAACCGGCTTCGCCGACTTCGATCTCGACGGCGACGCCGACCTGTTCATCGCCACCGGGCATTTCATGGACAACCTGCGGTTCATCGACGATCGCACCTCGCCCGAACTCCGCAACATCCTGCTGATGAACAACGGCGACGGCAAGTTCATCGATGTCTCATCGCGATCGGGGAGCGGGCTGGGGGTCGTGGCGAGCAGCCGCGGCGCCGGGTTCGACGATCTCGACAACGACGGCGACGTCGACGTGGCGATCCTCAATTCCAACGACCGCCCCACGATCCTCCGCAACGATTCGCCAACCGGCAACCGCTGGCTCCAGGTTGCCCTGCGCGGCGTCTCCGCCAACCGCAACGGCGTGGGAGCCCGCGTCCGTCTCACCGCCGGCGGACGAACGCAGGTCGCGGAGGTGCATAGCGGCCGCGGCTACCAGGGGCACTTCGGCTCGCGCCTCACCTTCGGCCTGGCCGGTGCCGCCTGGGTAGATCGCATCGAAGTCCGCTGGCTCGGCGGCGCTCGCGACGTCTTCGCGGACATTCCCGCCGATCGCCTGATCGTGCTCACCGAAGGCACGTCGCAAACCGAACCCCAGTAGGCCTTCGGCCGCTTCGCCCGGCGCATTCGGCGCCGGCGCCCGCTGCCAACCGCAGTCTGTTCGCGCTTTCAGGCACGGTCGGCCACCGCCTCGACACCCGCATGGCGGGCGCAGTTGGCGCAGCAGTAAAACGTCCCGTCCTGCTCCACGCCATGTCCCACGATCCTGCAGCCACAGTGGGCGCATTCGGGAGCCATCGCGTGGATCGCGCATTCAAAGCTGTCGAACGTTCCGGTCCGCCCCTGAGCGGTAATCGTAAACGATTTGTCGTAGTCGTTGCCGCATACGTCGCACTTGGCCATGTCAGCCTCCTCTTGTGGGTTAAGAATAGGCGAATCGTTGGCCAAGCGTGCATAACCTGTTCCGAACCGCGGCAGGCTCGCGCTGTTTCCTCGGGAATAGAGCAGTCCCTATCGCCGTCGACGGCGGTGATTTGACTTGCGATGACGCCACGACGTGGCGTCGAAGCCAGGCGCCGGCAGTCCGGCGATCAACTCGCCGATGGCCGCGTCGTCGAGTTCGCAGCGCGGCTGCCCGTAACCGCGGAAGATCGGCAGGCCCATTCGGCGGGCCATAATCTCGCGGCGGCTGCGCCCCTCGGGCATGTCGGGCCACGGACCGGCCTGCTCCTCGAAATGGAGAAACCTGGGCGCGATCGTCGCGATGTATTCCCAATACGCCCGGTTGTCGGTCTGGACGACGAACAGCCCCTCGGGCTCTAGCGCCCGGTGCACCAGCGCGAGAAAGGCGGGCGTGATCAGACGCCGTTCCTTCTTCTGGCTGTCGGCGTAGGGTTGCGGGTGATAGACGTGGATCTCGCGAACCGTGCCCCGAGCGACATAATGTTCCAGGAAGTGATGTCCGCCATCCACGGCGAACCGCACGTGGTGCAGGCCTCGCTGATTCGCCCGGCGCGTGGCATAACGGATCACCACCGGCAAAATGTCGAGCCCTAGGTGGTTCATCTCAGGCCGCGCGATCGCGCTGGCCAGCGTGAAGCGGCCGTTGCCGCACCCCAGATCGAGCACCACCGGCGCGCGACGGCCGAACACCGCTTCCCAATCGAGAGGGCCCGGCGGCGGCAGCTTCTTGATCGCTGTCCGCGCCCACTGCTCGGGTGGCAGGATGGCGCCCGGAATCGGCACCCCCAACTCGTGTTCGATATCGCCCGGCTTCGGCATGGGTGCGCGGTACTCTTACCCGGGGTACGTCGATACCGCCAGCCCAGTCTCGCGCCGTACTCGGTCGGCCAATGCGTCGAGTTCGTCGCTGGTCAAAGCGGAGACCCAGTCGACTGCCGGACGACGCGCGATGGTGTAAAGCTGCACCAGCTTGATGCGGCCGCCGGACGCAATAATCTCGTTGAGGCGATCGCGGTACGCGGCCTGTTCTTCCGGCGGCGGCGACTGGCCTTCGACGCGCATGAACATCGACTGGATGACAATCGGCCGTGCTTGGGCTGCCTCGCACAAGTTATCCAGGATCCGCTGGAAACGGATCGCACTGCGGACGATCCGCTCGTAGTAGGCTTCGGTCCCGGCGTCCAGCTTGGCCCAGATTTCGCCGCCGTTGGCGTCAAGAATCGCCAGCCCGCGCCGCACATGTTCGCGGTGGAACATGCTCGCATTGGTGATCAGCACAAGCTTCAGTTCGTCGAGCTTCAGCCGGCGGCGGACATCGGCCGCCGCGCCTACTACCTCGGCAAAGTTGCGGTACGTCGTCGGCTCTCCGTCGCCGCTGAAGGCGATGTCGTTCAGGCGCCGCCAGCCGGGCGGCGTGTGGGCGAATCGCGGATGCTCGAACAGCCGGCCCGAGGCCGCCAGGCTTACAGTCGCTTCCAGTTCAGCCGATAGCCGGTCGAGCTCCAGGAATTCCTTTTCCCCGAGATCCGCCCGGGCGACCTGGCAGTAGACGCAATCGAAATTGCAGACTTTGTCGAGGTTCAGATTGACGCCGATCGACACGCCCCCGGCACGGCGACTGATCACCGGGTAGACGTAGCGGTTCTGTTCGAAATTCCGCGGATGGGCGGCGAACAACAGACTGCGCTCATCGGTCTCAGCGCGTGGATCGCTCATGCCGGTCGCAGCGCGGTGAACTCATCCAGCGTCACCGTGGTCAACTCGCCGTCGGGCAACTGCAGCAGGATCACGTCGCTGAATACCTTGTCGTCGATATTGCGGCGAAAATGCAGCCCATGACGCCGCCGCTCCGTCCGCACCACCGTGCCGGCAGTCCTCGAGGTCCACTGCCGCTGGCCGACCGTCACCAGGTGCTCGACCTCGATCCGATCGCCCGGCTTGAGTTCGTCGAACTGGAGCGCCGTTTCCACTCTACCACTTGCCATAATCTCGCCCCCCCAGGGTCAAGAAATTCGAGCCGGTCCTTCCGGATCGACGAGCACTACGGCCTCAACCACACTATTGGGCCGATCGGCCGTTCCGTGCGCAACAAGCGGCCACTTTGTGCCAGGACGTTGCCAGTCCATGCCGCGTTCACGGCAACCGAGCCACTGCGAAGCTTTCACCTAACCTGTTGAGGCGCAGCCGTCTCGGCTCCATTTCCGCCAAGCGTGTTCGCCGGCACCAAAGGAGGTGTCACGGCCTCTTCCAGACTGCAAAGCAGCCATCTGGAATTCTCGCCCATTCGCTCGATCGGGCAATCCCAGTCTCTGGACCAAGCGGCACTGGTCCCTTCGGGGGAGATCGGCCGCCTGTCGTAAGACGGCCGACCTGCGCGGTCTAGACAACACTGTCAGCGACAGAACGAGCCGCCGGTTGGTCCCCGCCGATGTCCGGCGGGGCACCCCATGGCATCTGCCGGCCGACTCCTCAGACCTCTTTGGCGTTAATCCACGACATCAGCCGGCGGAGATTCCGGCCGACCTGCTCGATCTCGTGCTCGCGCTCGCGGCGGCGAATCGCCTTGAATGCCGGCGCGTTGGCCTTGTTCTCCAGGATCCATTCCTTGGCGAACTGACCCGTGCAGATTTCCTCGAGGATCTTCTTCATTTCCGCCTTGGTTTCGGCGGTGATGATCCGCGGGCCACGCGTGTAGTCGCCGTACTCCGCCGTGTTCGACACGCTGTACCGCATGTAGTTGAGGCCGCCCTGGTAGAACAGGTCGACGATCAGCTTCAGCTCGTGCATGCACTCGAAGTAAGCCATCTCCGGCTGGTACCCGGCTTCGACCAGCGTCTCGTACGCCGCCTTCACCAGGGCGCTGACGCCGCCGCAAAGCACGACCTGCTCGCCGAACAGGTCGGTTTCCGTCTCCTCGGCAAACGTGGTCTCGATCACGCCGGCCCGCGTCCCGCCGATCCCCTTGGCGTAGGCCAGGGCGATGGCTTTGCTCTGCTCGCTCGCACCGTGTCCGAGGGCAATGAGGCACGGAACGCCCGCGCCGCGGGCAAACTCCGAGCGGACGAGGTGGCCCGGGCCCTTCGGCGCCACCAGCACCGTGGCCACTCCCTTGGGAACCTCGAACTGGCCGAAATGAACGTTAAAACCATGCGAACAGACGATCACGTTGCCCGGCTGAAGGTTGTCGCGAACCTGGGTGCGGAAGATATCGGCCTGCAGCTCGTCAGGCAGCAGGATGGTGACGATATCGGCTTTCTTCACCGCCTCCGGGGTCGAGAGCGGCTGGAATCCATCCTTGACGGCCAAGGCGTGGTTGTCGGTGCCGGGCAGCTCGGCGACGATCACGGTGCAGCCGCTGTCGCGGAGGTTCTGGGCGTGAGCGTGTCCCTGGGAGCCGTACCCCAGAATGGCGATCGTCTTGCCCTTGAGCAACGACAGGTCGGCGTCTTGGTCGTAATAGATGGTGGCGGGCATCGAGATGCTCCTGAAATAGAGGTTCGGGGGTTGAATCGTGATCAGCGGTCGCTCGCCGGCGCTCCCGCGCGGGCCCGGCAATTCAGGCTTCAGAAGCCGTCTCGTCAACGGCCGGGGCGTGATTGCCGCGGACCATGGCAATCCGGCCCGTACGCGACAACTCGACGATTCCGAACGGCCGCATCAGCTCGATGAAGGCTTCGATCTTGCGCTCCTGGCCGCCGATTTCGATGATCACCGTTTCCGGCCCCACATCGACAATGCGGCCCCGGAACACATCGACCAGCTCGCGGATTTCGCTCCTTTTGCCGGGCGGCGACACCACTTTGATCAGCATCAGATCGCGCTCGACGTAGTCGCGGGCGCTGATGTCGTCCACGCGGACGACCGTCACGATCTTCTCGAGCTGCTTGCGAACCTGCTCCAGAACCGAGTCGTCGCCAACGACCACGAAGGTCATCCGCGAGAGACGCGGGTCTTCGGTCTCACCCACTGCCAGGCTGTCGATGTTGTAGCCGCGCGAGGCCAGCATGCCCGAAATGTGCGACAGCACGCCGGGCACGTTGTGGACCACCGCCGAGAGAACGTGACGCATACTAATCCCGTGGTTCCTGTGTTTGACTGTGAAACATCGCTAACTCCGTCGACCGGGAACATACTCTTCCCAGCCACCTTTACAGGCAACAGAGGGCTCCATGTTCCACAAAATAAAACCCCCATGGTACCCCCCGCTCTAGGCTGAGACAAGGGGCGGGCGAAAAGGTTCGCCAACGCCGCAGGCTGGCCAATCGGGGGGAGGCGGCCGAACAAGCGTGTCACGGACAGGCCGGCCTGCACACACGAGGGATCCGACGGGCTCCACGCTTTGGACTACAATGGACCCCCAACCACCCGCAGCCAACCCGATCCCACGACCCAAGAGATCGCCCGCCGGAGACCTGCCGCCATGTATCGCACCGCCACGCTGTTTCTGGTTACCTTTCTGCTCCCCGCCCGGCACCTGCCGGCCGCCGACCCCCAACCGGTTTCCGGCGAGCAAATGCGGGCCGTTTACGAGGAGGTGAAGACGCCCTTCAAGTACGGTGTCATCCTGCGGCCGGCGGCGGGAAAAATGCTCGATTGCCCGACCGTCTTCCGCCACGGCGAGCGGTGGTACATGGTCTACATCCAATTGGAAAACGACCCAGTCGGCTACACGACGCAACTGGCCGCCAGTCCCGACCTGCTCCACTGGACCCCGCTCGGCACGATCTTGCCGCGCGGTCCCGCCGGGTCCTGGGATAGCTGCCAGGCGGCCGGCGGCATTGCGCTGGCCGACCCGGCCTGGGGCGGCGGCAGTCGCCTCGAGAAACACGATGGACGCTACTGGCTCTCCTACCTGGGCGGTTCCCTGCCGGGTTACGAGACGCCGCCGCTGGCCATCAGCCTGGCGTCAACCGAAGATCCGTCTGCCGCCGCAACCTGGCAGCGGCTTCCCGCCCCGGTGCTCGCGCCGTCCGATTCCGACGCCCGGCCCTTCGAACGCGATACGCTCTTCAAGAGCCACATCATCCACGATCCCGACCGCACGCTCGATGCGCCCTACGTCATGTTCTACAACGCCCGCGCTCCGGCTGACAGCGAACGGATCGGCATCGCCGTGTCGAACGATTTGCGGCACTGGAAGCGCCACTGCCCCGACCATGTGCTCGAAAACCCGCCGCCTCCCGGCGGGCGGCCCGGCATCAGCGGCGACCCGCAAGTGGTGCGGATCGGCGACTTGTGGGTGATGTTCTACTTCGGCGCGTTCTGGAGACCCGGCGCATTCGACACGTTTGCCTGCTCCCGCGACCTCGTCCACTGGACAAAGTGGACGGGCCCCGACCTGGTAAGTTCCTCGGAGCCCTGGGACAAGACCTATGCCCACAAGCCGTGGGTGTTGAAGCACGACGACGTGGTCTACCACTTCTACTGCGCTGTGGGCGACCAGGGACGCGTCATCGCTCTGGCCACCTCGGCCCCGCCCGGCGGCCAGCAGCCCGATGCGCCCCCGCCCGGCACGGGCAAGTAGGCCGTTGAGAGTCAACGAACTCGCCTTTCGCTCGGCGAAAGTACCTCCTTTCGCAAAGCGCAGAACGGTCCTGTAGGCAACTTGTTCCTCTGCACCGCCCCGCGCCGTGTCAGGCCGCGGTGACCTGGCTCATGTGTTCGAGCGTGTCGTCAACCTCCTCCGTATTGAGCATGCCAACGGTGATCGCATCGACCAGGTCGTTGCGGAAGACGTATTGCAGCGACGCAGCTTTCTCTTCCGGCTTGATGAGTTTGCCGGCACCGAAGATCTTCATCCCCACGATCGCTTTGCCATTCTGGCGCGCCTGTTTCAGCACCGCGCTCACCTCTTCCACCGAGGCGTCGCACGAGTATTCCTTGCCGCCCTTGTGGTTGATGCGGGCAAAGATCACGTCGACCCACGGATGCTCCGCCGCCACCTTCAGCGCGCCGAAATCGTGGCACGATACGCCCACCGCCCGCACGGCTCCCTTGCCCTTCATCTCCGACAGTTCATCACGGATCCGCTCGTACTCCGTCGGCCACTGGTCGTTGAGCATGCAGTGAATCAGGCAGACGTCGATCCGCTCGACGGCCAGTTCCTGCCGGAAGCGGTCGATCTCCTGCGTGGCGCCACCGGAGGGTGTGACCCAATTCTCCTTCCGCGGCCAGATCTTGCTCAACAACACGTACTTGTCGCGCGGCAGCCCTTTGACCACGTCCTTCACGAACGGATGCGACCCGTAGAGGTCGGCCATGTCGATGAACGTCACGCCCTGGTCGAGACTGTGATGGAGCAGCCGGTCAAACGCCGCTTTCCCCTGTCGCGTGTGTGCCGACGAATGGTTGTAGCCGTTGAAGCCCGTCCCCTGAGCAAGCCGCGAAACCCTAATCCCCGTCTTTCCCAGCGGAACGATGTCGCTCCCCAGAAAGCCTTCCACGGCCGTCGCCGGTGCGGCGTGCAGCAAACCGGGCATGGCCATCAGGCCCGCGCCGGCGATCGAAGTCTTGAGAAACTGACGGCGGTGACAATGCCTCATGACAGCGCTCCTGTCGATGGTGTTCTCGTGATAAAGTTGCGGCGCCCGCCATCCGCGGGCGCCCGCCTGCGGCGGCTTCTCCGCCTTCCTCGAATTGTCGGCGGAAAAGCACTCTCCATTTTACACGAACCCCTCCCCCAAAACAGCGTTTCTTGCCCGGCGGCGCCCACTCCCGACGCCGTACCCTGCGGCGCAGCCGGCCCGCGGCGGGACAAGCCGGACCGGCCCATGATGGACCGCGAAAAAAACGCCCTTGACCCATTTTGGACGATCCCGTATCCTCCCGACCCATACGAGGCACGGAGCACTGGCCTTGGGCCGGTGATCAAGAGTTTCGGGTGGATTGGGAACGAGGGTCAGCCCGGTTTCCCGATCGCCAGCGTTGGCATCGTCCCGCGCTTAACCTCGGAACCAATAGACTTTCCTGCATCCACGTGGATGGGGTCCGCACCTGGGCCGGCGCGAAAGCGGCGTGCCTGCGGACCACGGAGCGCGTCACCGCAAGCATGGAGGCGAGCGGAGCGCTTCGAAACAACGTCAGGCAGCCAAGCTGCCCGTGGCGCCGTCCCCCAGGGTCGCGCTGCGCCGATCCAATCGCTCCCGGAATAGCAAGTGTCCTCTGCCCCCCTGGGACGCGGCCTTTCCGGGGGCTTTTTTTGCGCGCGCCGGCAGGCGCCGCGCCATCGACTTCTTGTCGCCACCCGGCGATAATCTCCTGGCGACGCCGCAAGCACGACGCATTTCACCAGGTTTCAGTACCGCGGCGCCGGCTCTTGAGGAACAGGTGCACTATGAAGGCCGAAGTGGAGCTGCCCAAAGCGTTTTCGGTCCGCGACGACCACGAGTTCTTTCCCTTCCGGCACCTTGTGGCCCGGCTCAATCCCAAGCTCACCGTGGTCCAGGTTGCCACCGGTCGGCACATCAACGGTGGTTGCACGGTCTTCTGGGGACTGATCTACCTGGAAGGGCACCCGCCGACACGACGCGAGGTCGAGGCGGCGCTCAAGGATGCCGGTTTCGACTTCACGCACAACGTGCTCATTCAAGCGTCCAACTTCTGGTCGAGCGACGAAAAGAAGGAATGACCGGATCGTCTTGGATCCGGTCGCCCGGTCCCCGCACGGGCACAATCGCATGCCGCGGCGCAACGACCGTGGCAACCCCGCGCGGAAGTCCGGAAATGACCCGACCCAACGGCTGGCAAGCGGTGCGTTCCGCAGCAACCGACTCGCAATCTGGCATTTGCTTTGAAAAAACGCTGGCAGGCCTCCCCGCTGCGGGAAGACCTGCCAGTCGTCGGCGCAATTCCTCCGCCGGCGATGCCGGTGGCGGTCGCAGCCCGGACTACTCTTCCGGAGCCTTCTCCGCTTGCTCCTGCTTCTCCGCCGGCTTGTTGGCCACGGGCCTCGTCCGGCTGGGTTTCTCCTTGGGATTCGTCGACTGCATCTGGCTGATCACCGCGTTCGGATCACTGGTGCCGGGTGAGGGCGCTTTGCGCCCCTCGAAACCGTCGCCACAACCGGACACTGCGGCCAGCAAGAGCGCCGCCATAGACAACAACGCGTATCGCATGGCATGTTCCTCCGCTAGTCGACCGATTCAAACGACGCGCCGTCGCGCTTGCCGTTGAGAAATGCCCACGCCGACCACGTGATCGTCTCCTTGATCTGCCGCACCGAACCGTCGGCGTAGAGCACGTTGATCAGCCCGGGATGGAAGCTGCTCGGACCGGTCCATTCGGTGTTCGGCCCCCAGCCCGACAGATAGACGGGTTGGAACACGTAGGGCCCGCCTGATCGCGGATCGAGGTTCTCCCAGAAACCCACCGACGGTCGCTCGCCGTCGGGCCGCGTGTAGCGGAGGTCGCCCTGGTAGAACTCACAGCAAGTGCCGCGGTACCCCAGCGCCAAAAACGCCGGCCGCACGACCGCCTCGAGGTCGGCCAGGCGCGGCACGCCCGTGCCACAGGTCCAGATCGAACGTGGCAGGTCGGCGATTGGCTTGAACCCGGTCGAGTTCACCTCCGCCACCATGATCGTCGAGGAGGTGCCGTCCGTGATGTCCGACAGCTTGGTGGTGTGTTCGTCGGAGAAAACACCGCTCAATTCGCGGCCGATGATCTCGGGAAACTCCTCGCAGAGAAGCACCGTCCGGTCCCACGGTCCGGCCTTCGGCCACCAATGATAGCCGTTGTTGCCGGCGTAGTTGGTCAGGCCGAGCAGGAACTGGGGAGGCGCCCCCATCTCGCGGACCATGTCGGCCCCAGACCGCCAGTTGGGTTCCGAGGGGCAGACAAGGGTCGGCACTTGCTGTTGGGCGAACGGAATCGCCTCGTTGAAGTTGCCGTCGAGATCGACGTCCCACAGGTCCCACACCGGGAAATCCGTCCGCATCCGATCGTACAGGTTCCTTTGCTCCAGGTACGGCAGGATCTTGGTCATCCAGGTGTGGTGATACGGCTGTTGGGGATACGGCGTTGCGCCGTTGCCCCAGATCATGCCCGGCGGCAGGGTCTTGTACGAATCCTCATAGTTAAGCAGAGCCAGGCCGATCTGCTTCATGTTGTTGGAGCACGATGTGCGCCGGGCCGCCTCCCGGGCCTGCTGCACAGCCGGCAACAACAACATGATGAGGATGCTGATGATGGCCACCACCACCAGCAACTCCACAAGTGTGAACGCACGACGTGAACGTCTCATGACGTCCTCCCTTGTACCAGGGTGAAGATGGAAAAAACACCGATAAGGCCGTCGGCCGCGGGACATGCACCGCCGGGAGTAAGGCGGTGACGCCCGGGGCCGTCTCACCCAGGACTTGCTGAACTGTGCATTGGCAGCGAGCGCGCTGCAACGCGGCGGAACCGAAATGAAAGGCATAAGCCGTCGCCCGCGAGCTCGCCGACAACGCCAATACTATTGTTCTCGATAGCGCGGTGCGAGCCGGCCCGGCAACGCGGGCGCGCGGGGACTCGACTATCAACCGCCGGGGCCCCTTCAGGGGCAAACACTCGCAACCGCCGCTTAACGCCGCCCGCGTGAAGACTCTCGCCATTCACATGGCGGACGATTCAGTTCACAAGATCGTACTGGCGGCAACCACGCGCCCGAAAAACCGCAAGGGCGCTTTCCCAAACCGTCCTTCCGTCGCGGTCGGCTCCGCACGGCACGCGATGTCAGGCGGCCCGCCGCCAACAATCGCCGTCGGTCTGAAACGAGAGCTGATTCGGCCCGGAGCAAATCACGGGTGCAAACTCGACCCCGTCCTTGTTTCAGAGCCTCAATCCCCGGTCCGTGCTTGTGATCTTATCAGGCCGCCCACCGCTATGCAATCAGAAGCAATGGGGGGTACCAATTCAATACCCGGCCGGGCATAAACCGTCCCGCTGCTACCCCATTTGGCTGGGCCGGCAAACCGGGACACTGTATGCCAAGGGGAAAGACGCCCGTAATCCACCATCGTCGATCGCGGCCAGAATACGGATATCTCCCTCCGGTTTGGCATCCCAGATCGCCTCGAGTTCGAGCTGATACCGCGTTCCCGAGCAGCCGAGGCGCTGCTCGTGGTGCGACTGGCCCAACTGCCCGCGGAGCTCGCCGTACGGCCTCCGTCGCCACTGTGCAAGCTCCCGGAGCATCAGCCACTTGGCCTCGGTGCGGTTCATCGGAAGTCGGCCTCGCTGCGGGATCTCGGCCCTGTTGTCCTGCTACCACAAGCCTATCTCGCAGAATGGCACTCTGCTGGCCCGCAGGGCAATCGACTATCGGTTGCCCGCTACCCCGCATTCGCCTGGCCGACGATAATGGCCCAATCGCCGCAATACCGGCTCACCACCCCGACATCCCGAATCGATATCACCATGATCTCCATCCGCACCATGCATGCCGACGATATCGGTCTGGGACTCCGCCTGAAGGATCAGGCAGGCTGGAACCAGACCGCCGCCGACTGGCAGCGGTTTCTGCAGTTGGGGCTTGCCGGCTGCTTCGTCGCGGAGTGGGAAGGACGCGCGGCCGGCACGACCGTCGTCACCGAGTTTGGCTCGGTGGCCTGGATCGCGATGGTGCTCGTCGACGAGCAACTCCGCGGCCGCGGCATCGGCACCCGGTTGGTCGCCCATGCGCTTGAGCATCTCGACGCCCGCGGCATCGCCACGGTGCGACTCGACGCCACGCCGCTCGGACGCCCTCTCTACCAGCGGCTGGGTTTCACCGCCGACTACGATCTTGCCCGCTGGCAAGGCGTTGCCCCCGCCGAAGACGCCCCCGCCGGGGTCAAGCCCGTTGCGGACAGCGATCTTGCCGCCGTGGCCGAACTCGACGCGCAGATCTCCGCCACCGGGCGCGAGCGTTTGATCCGCTATCTGCACCGCCAGGAACCAGCTGCGATGTGGTGCCTCAGCTCGCCCGGCAACTTGCTCGGCTACGCGGCCCTTCGCACGGGTTCTCGCGCCTTTCAGATCGGCCCAGCCGGCGCGGTCGACGCCGCCGCGGGCGAGCAGCTTCTGTCGGCCGCCGCCCATCACGCCCAGGGACGCACCGTCTTCCTCGATATCCCCGCACAGAACCGCCCCGCCACGACCTGGGCCGAGTCCCGCGGCCTCGTGATCCAGCGCCGCTTCACCCGGATGACCCGCGGCACAGCCATCCACGACCAGCCGGCCCTGCTCTGGGCCAGCTCCGGCCCCGAAAACGGCTAGGATAGACTATTCCTTCTTCTCAAGGTGTGGCCGAACCAGCTCCGTCCACAACTTGTACCCCTCGTCGTTAAGGTGCAGTTCGTCGGCCCGAAACAGCTCCGCCCGCGGCTGACCCTCGGCCGTGAGCATCGGCTTCTCCACATCGACGAATACCTGCCGCGGATCCTGCTCGGCTGCCGCGCGGATCAGCCGGTTCGTCTCGCGCACCTTCTCAATCAACGCCCACCGCTTCGGGCTCGGCTTCACCGCCACATAGACGATCCGCGTGTCGGGTAGCGCCCCATGCACCTTGGCCACAAACGCCTTGTAGTCGGCCAGCACCTGCTCGGGCGACTTGCCCGCGGCCAGGTCGTTGTCCCCCGCATAGAGCACCACCGTCTTCGGCCGGTACGGGATGAGGATGCGATCGGCATAGCGGACCGAGTCGGCCAACTGCGAACCGCCGAACCCGCGGTTCACCACCGGCAGGTCAGGAAACGACTTCCGCACATCCCACAGGCGGACGCTCGAACTGCCGATGAACACGATCCCGTCCTGCATTGGTGGCGACTTCCGGTCCATCGCCTCGTACGCCGCGATGTCCGACTCCCACCGATCCGCTGTCGCGGCAGTCAACGTAATTGCGGCGAAGAACAGTGTTGCCGAGGTCATATTTCCGCCTCCAGTGTGATTATCGAGTGCCGAATCCCGGGTGACGACGCTTGTCGGCCCCGCTGCAGAACGAACCTGGAGCATAACTCCAGCCCGCCCCCGCTGCAAACGCCCACCCGGGAAACACACACCGCGGCCGCCGATCTCTCCGTCTGAAACCGGCCTTGAAGCCACCGCCAACATAGCCCCACGGTCGCCTGATGTGGTTGGATCAGTCAAGGACTGAGTCTTCGATTTCGCTGACGCGTAATGTGGCTCTGTCAACAAGGGATTGTGATACACAACCCTTCGCGGGTGAAATGAAAGAAGCCCGCAGGGGACTGCGGGCCTACTCCGGGTGGGGCGCGTTGGCCGGGTTATTTAACCCCTTCGTTGAGGAGGACCCAGGTGCCGGTCTTGCCGGGGACGGCGATGTCGAGGCGGCCGTCGGCGTTGAGGTCGGCGACGCGGATCTGCATGCCCGCGCCGACGCCGCTGCCGAGCGGGGCGACGTCGTACCGGGTGAACTTCTTCGCGGCGGCGTCCCAGGTGTAGTAGTAGAGGCACGCAGGGTCTTCCACGCCGGGATCACCCGTGGTGTGCGCACGCACGCGTTTGCCGGTGATCACTTCGCCCTGGCCGTCGCCGTCGAGATCGGCCCAGACGAGGCAGTGCACCTGCGACCAGGTGTCGTCGATGAGATGCTCGGTCCAGGTGGTCGTGCCGTCGGCCTTCGGCTCGCCCTGCTCCCACCAGTAGAGCCCGTAGTCGTGGGCCTTGCCCCAGATGATGTCGTTGCGGCCGTCGCCCGTGAGGTCGACGATGAGGCAGGGGCAGCTCGGGTGCGGCAGGGCCGTTTCGGGATGGAACTTCCAGAGGGTTGCGAAGGGATCGCCTTCGGGGCGCTCGTACCAGCCGGTCTCAGTGAGGATGTCTTCGCGACCGTCGCCGTTGATGTCGCCGAAAGCGTAGCCGTGGCCGCTCCCCTGGTCGCCCAGTGTCACCTGTTCCAGTTTCGGCTGGCCATCGGCTCCGGCGACGAACTTCCAGCAGACCAGCGGGGCCTTTTTATCCCATGAGCTGACGAAGAATTCGGGCTTGCCGTCGCCGTTCAGGTCGCGGAGGTCGTAAGCTTCATTCTGGCCGCGGCCGACGTTCAACAGCCGGGGTTCCCACTTGAGCCCCTTCTCCAGTCCCACGGCACCGGGATTCTTAAACCAGAAGACCTCGGGCTCCATCCAGCCGCCAGCCACGACGTCGACCCAGCCATCGGCGTCGACGTCGAGGGCATGATCGCCGTTGTTCTTGAGGAAGTCGCCGCCGAACTCGCCGATTTCACGCAAGGGGCGGGGGACGTAATCGGGGGCGGCGAACCAGTGGGTGCCGGCGATGACGTCGAGCTTGCCGTCGTTATTCACATCGGCCACGGCGCAGCCTTCGTTGGGGCTCACCATGAGCAGCTTGCGCGAAAACGTCACTTCGCCGGCTGCCGCCAGCCCGGCGACGGCGCCAAGCGCGGCGGCCAAGACGGGCAGGCAAACCGCAACGCGAATCGAGCGAGACATAAAGTTCAACTCCTTTGCATGTACTTCGATGAGGCCGCGCAGTCGATGCCGTGGCCCTTTCCCGACAAGCCGCTACGGTAGCACACTCAGCGGGCGAGATAAAGAGGCGAGCCAGCAGACGTGCCAATGCCAATGACTCAATGTCCGGACAGGCGGAGCATTGGTCATTGGTGCTTGTGGCTACTTGGCGCGGCGGGGGCGGTAGATGTCGGTGGCGGTGCCGTAGAAGACTTCGGCCGCGCCGCCGAGGGTTTCGCTGAGCGTGGGGTGCGGATGGATCGTGTCGGTGAGATCGCGGAGCGAGGCGCCCATCTCGATCGCCAGGACGGCTTCGCTCACGAGATCGCCGGCTCCGGCGCCGACGATGCCGCAGCCGATCACCCGTTCGGTCTTGCCGTCGATGATCCACTTGGTGAGTCCCTCGGTCCGGCCGACGGCGATGGCGCGACCGCTGGCGGCCCAGGGAAAGACGGCCGTCTCGATCTCGCGGCCGGTCTTCTTGGCGTCTTCTTCCATCATGCCGGCCCAGGCGATCTCGGGATCGGTGAATACCACGGCGGGAATCGCTCGGGGCGCGAACTCGACGGAGTGCCCGGCGAGGGACTCGACGGCGACCTTGCCTTCGTGGGCCGCCTTGTGGGCCAGCATCGGCTGGCCGGCCACGTCGCCGATCGCGAGGATGTTGGGATCGGCCGTGCGCTGCTGCTTGTCGACAACGACGAAATTCTTTTCGACCTGGACCTTTGTCTTTTCCAGGCCGAGGTTGTCGCTATTGGGGCGGCGGCCGACGGCCACCAGCACGCGGCTGAACTTCTGCACCTTCTTTTCGACATCCCCCTCGAAGGTCACTTCGACGGCCGAAGACTTGTCCTTGAGGGCCACGACCTTACTCTTGAGGAAGATGCCTTCGAACTCCTTTTCCAGCCGCTTATGGAGCGGCTTGACGAGGTCGCGATCGGCGCCGGGCAGGAGGCCATCGGTGACTTCGACCACCGACACGCGGCTTCCCAAGGCGGCGTAGACGGTTCCCATCTCCAGGCCGATGTAGCCGCCGCCGATGATGAGCAGCGATTCGGGAATATCGGGGAGTTCCAACCCGGTGCGCGAATTCAGCACGCGGGGGCTGTCGAGCGCCAGGGCGGGAATGGTCGCCGCGCGGGAGCCGCTGGCAAGGATGCAGTGCTGGTAGCGGATGCGATCATCTTCGAGCGGCTGGTCGCCAACCGGAGCGAGCGCGAGGGTCTGCGAGTTCTCGAAAGTTGCCGCCGCGCGGACGACGCGGATGTTGCGCTTCTGGGCCAACTGCTTGAGCCCGCCGGTGAGCGTGGCGATGACCTTGTCTTTGCGGGCGCGGACGGCGTCGATGTCGATCTTGGGCTTGCCGAAGGAGACGCCCCAATCGCCAAGGTGCTGCGCCTCGTTGATCGCCTTGGCGACGTGGAGCAGGGCCTTCGAGGGAATACAGCCGCGGAGCAGGCAGACGCCGCCGAGCCGCGCTTCGCGATCGACGAGCGTAACCTGCATTCCCAAGTCCGCCGCGAGAAAGGCGGCCGCGTATCCGCCGGGGCCGCCGCCCAGCACCACTAACTGCGTGTCCATGAGTGAATCCGTATTGTGTGGGTATCGTGAGAGGTGGGTGTTATTGGTATTCCGGTTGATAACGCAACGCCATGGCTCTTTCCGCTCAAACCGGGTTCAGGCTAAACGGGTGTGGAGGGCGCTGGATCGTCGCGGTTGGCCGCGCACTCGCTCGGCTCGAGCGTGACCAGCGGCAAGGGATTCTCGCCGGTGATCAGCCGGGCGCCCCGGTTCCAGGTGAAATAGTTCCACGCCCATTGCATGGCCACCAGCAGCCGGTTCTGGAATTCGACAATGTACATCAAGTGGACGAACAGCCAAAGCAGCCAGGCGAAGTAACCCGAGAACTTCCACCCTTTGACGATCGCCACGGCCCGGTTGCGGCCGACGGTGGCCATGGTGCCGCGGTCGCGATAGCGGAAGGGCGGCAGCGACTGGCCGTTGAGCCGCCGCTTGATGAGCCGGGCGGCATAGCGGCCCTGCTGCATGGCGACGGGGGCCACGCCGGGAAGCGGCCGGCCCTCGTCCTGGTGGCTGAAGTTGGCGAGGTCGCCGATGACGAAGACTTCCGGGTAGCCGGGCAGGGTCAGGTCGGGGGCGACCGGCACGCGTCCGGGCCGATCGGTGACCACGCCGGCAGCCCGCGCGAGCACCGCGCCCAGGGGTGAGGCCTTCACGCCGGCGGCCCAGATCACGGTGCGGCAGCGAAGTTCCTCGGGCTGGTCGCCCCGGCGGAGCACAAGCGAGTCGGGCCCGATTTCGGTCATCAGCGTGTTCGTGCGGACAACCACTCCGAGCCCCTCCAACTGACTGCGGGCCCGGGCGGAAAGCTCGGGCGGATAGGCGGGGAGGATGCGGTCGGTCCCCTCGAGGAGCAGGATCTTCGCCTGGCCGGGATCGATGGCGCGGAACTCGTGGCGGAGCGTGTGCCGGGCGATCTCGGCCAGGGCGCCGGCCAATTCGACGCCCGTCGGCCCGCCGCCGACCACGACGAACGTCAACCACTGGGCGACGCGCTCGGGATCGGTTTCGCGTTCGGCGGCCTCGAAGGCGAGGAAGATCCGCCGCCGGATGTCGGTGGCGTCTTCGATGCTCTTCAGTCCAGGGGCGAAACCGGCCCAGTCATCGCGGCCGAAATAGGAGGTCTCCGATCCGCCGGCGACGATGAGCGAATCGTAGCCGAGGCGGCCGTCGGTAAGAATCACCTGCCGACGGGCGAGATCGAAGTCGCAGACCTCGGCGAGCATCACCCGGGCGTTGCGTTGACGGTCGAGGATCGTCCGCAGTGGAGTGGCGATGTTGCCGGCCGACAGTCCTCCGGTGGCCACCTGATAGAGCAAGGGCTGGAAGAGGTGGTAGTTGTGCCGATCGACGAGCGTCACCCGGACCGGCGCGCGCTTGAGCGACTGGGCCGCGTACAGCCCGCCGAAGCCGCCGCCGATAATGACCACGTGATGATCGCGGTCCATGAACTCATCGTTTGAGGCTTGCGAAACGGCCAGGCAACATTCGGGGTGCGGCCGTCCCGGCTGCAATGGAGCAGGCGAGGCGCCTGCACCACAAACTCACTCCGCGAGCATCAACAGCGCGGGGTTCTGCAGGTACTGGATGACATCGTTAAGGAACCGGGCGGCGGTCGCGCCGTCGACCAGCCGGTGGTCGTAGGAGAGGCTTAACGGCATCATGTACCGTTTTTCGATGTTCTCGCTGCGGATCACCGGGAGCCAGCGCGAACGGCCCAGAAGCAGGATCGCCACTTCCGGATAGTTGATGATCGGCGTGCTGTAGGTACCTCCCACCGCGCCCAGGTTGCTGATCGTGAACGAGCCACCGCGGAGTTCATCGACGCTGAACTGCACTGCCCGGGCCCGCTCAGCCACGGCGGCCACCGCGCGGGCGATCTCGGGAATGCTCATGCGATCGACGTTGCGGACCTTGGGCACGACGAGGCCACGCGGCGTGTCGACGGCGATGCCCAGGTGGACATACTCCTTGTAGGTAATTTCCTCTTTCTCCTCGTCGATGCTCGCGTTGAGCAACGGGTGGCGCCGCAGTGCAATGGCTACGGCTTTCAACACGAAGGGCATGCTCGTCAACCGCAGGTTCGCGCCCAAGAGGCCTTTGGGAACGCCTTGCCGCATCCGTTCCAGATCGGTGATGTCGGCATCATCGAAGTTGGTGACGTGGGGCACGGTGGTCCACGAGAGGCGCATCTGCGCGGCGATCGTCTTGCGAATCTTGCTCATCTTCTCGCGGCGGACCTGACCCCATGAGTCCTGCGCGACGTCGCCCGGCGGGACAACCGGCTCGAGGGAGATCGACGGCTCGGCGGCCGCTTTGGCGGGAGATGCAGCGGGAGGCGCGGCGCGGCGCGATTTCGCAGCCGCTTCAACGTCTTCGGTCGTGATCCGGCCGCGCGCGCCGGAGCCCTTCACCTGACGGAGATCGACCCCAAGTTCGCGCGCCACACGACGCGCGGCGGGCCCGGCGGGGATCACGTCGTCGCCGTCGGAAGGCGCTTCGGCCTTGGCGGAAGGGGCGGCTTGCGTGGGGGGCGAGGGGACCGGCTGAGGCTCCTGCTCTTCGGTAGGCATGCCAAGGGCGGGTGAGTCGACCTTGTCGGCCGCACTCGGCTCGGTGCCGGGCTGGCGCTTCGGCGCCGGCTCGGTTTCGGGGGTCTGCTTGCGCTCGGTCTTCGGCGGAGACTTATCGACGGGTTTCTCGGACTGCGCGCCTTCGAGCGTCACCAGGACCTGTCCGACCTTGATGGTGTCGCCTTTCTTGAAGTGCACCTTGGCCACCCGGCCGGCTTCGGACGAGGGAATCTCGACCACCGCCTTGTCGGTTTCCAACTCGCACAATCCCTGGTTGACGTCGATCTCGTCGCCGACATTGATCAGCACGTTGACGACATCGCCGCTGGTGACGTTTTCACCCAGTTCAGGCAGCTTGACTTCGATGGCCATGGCTATGATCGGTGGAGGAAATGGATGAGCGAAGCGGTCAGATTTTGGACTGATTGGGTTTGTCGGGATCGAGGCCCAGCGTCTTGATCGCGGCAGCGAGTTTCTGCTTGGGATATTGCCCTTCGGCAGCCAGTTCATCGAGCGCGGCCAGGGCGATGTTCTCGGCATCGACCTCGAAGAACCGCCGCAGTTCCTTGCGGGCCTCGCTGCGGCCGAAGCCATCGGTGCCCAGCACGCAGTAGCGGCAGGGGACGTGGCGGGCAATCGACATGGGGACCGAGGTGACGTAGTCGGACGCAGCGACGACCGGACCGGTCTCGCCTTCCAGCGTCGCCGCGACGTAGGGCACCCGGGGCTTTTCGCCTGGATGGAGCCGGTTCCAGCGGTCCACGTCGCGGGCATCGTCGTAGAGCGCCTTGTAACTGGTAACGCTGTAGACGGTGCTGGAGACGCCGAACTGCTGGTCGAGCAGGTCCTGCGCCCGCAGCACCTCGCGGAGGATCGACCCGGAACCGAAGAGCTGCACGCGGGGTTTCTTCGCTCCCAGGTCGCGCTGGGAGAGCCGGTACATGCCGCGGCAGATGGCTTCCGAAACCTTGCCGGCAGGCGTCTCGGTGAGCATCGGCAACAGCGGCATCTCGTAGTTCTCGTTCATCAGCGTGATGTAGTAGAAGATGTCTTCCTCCTCGTACCACATCCGCCGGATGCCATCGAGGACGATCGCCGCCATCTCGTAGGCGAAGCACGGGTCGTAGGCCTGAACCCGGGGATAGGCCAGCGCGAACAGGTGGCTGTTGCCGTCCTGGTGCTGCAGTCCCTCGCCGGCGAGCGTGGTCCGTCCGGCGGTTCCGCCGAGCAGGAAGCCGCGGCAGCGCATGTCGCCGGCGGCCCAGATCAGATCGCCGATCCGCTGGAAGCCGAACATCGAGTAGTAGATGAAGAACGGGATCATGTTCACGCCGTGGCTCGAGGGGGAGGTGCCTGCGGCAATGAACGAGGCCATCGAACCGGCCTCGTTGATTCCCTCTTCCAGGATCTGGCCGTCGCGGGCTTCCTTATAGTAGAGGACGGTCTCCGCATCGACGGGCTCATAGAGCTGGCCGGTATGGGCGTAGATGCCGAAGGTGCGGAACAGGGCTTCCATGCCGAACGTGCGGGCCTCGTCGGGCACGATGGGCACCACGTATTTACCCACCGACTTGTCGCGGAGCAGTTTGGCCAAGAGCCGCACGAAGGCCATGGTCGTTGAAACCTCGCGGCCCTCGCTCCCCTGGAAGAACTCGGTGTAGTCTTCCCACTTCGGTGGCTTGAGCTTCACCGTCGGCTTGCGGCGGCTGGGGACGAAGCCGCCCAGCGCCCGCCGGCGCTCGTGCAGATACTGCATCTCGGGGCTGTCATCGGGGGGCCGATAGAACGGCGCGTCGGCGATCTCTTTATCGGAGACCGGGATCTCGAAGCGATCGCGGAATTCGCGGAGTTCCTGTTCGTTCAGCTTCTTCTGCTGATGCGTGATGTTGCGCCCCTCGCCCGCCTCGCCCATGCCGTAGCCTTTGATCGTGTGGGCCAGAATCACGGTGGGCGCACCCTTGTGCTCGACGGCCGCCTTGTAGGCCGCATAGACCTTGAGCGGATCGTGCCCGCCGCGGCTGAGGCGGCGGATCTGGTCGTCGCTCAGGTGCGACACCAGAGCTTCGAGACGCGGATCAATGCCGAAGAAGTGTTTGCGGATGTAGCTGCCGGGCGAGACGGTGTATTTCTGATACTGACCGTCGACGATCTCGCCCATCCGCTTGACGAGCAGCCCTTCGTTGTCGTTGGCTAGGATCGGATCCCAGTCCGAGCCCCAGATCACCTTGATCACGTTCCAGCCCGCACCGCGGAACGCACCCTCGAGCTCTTGGATGATCTTGCCATTGCCGCGGACCGGGCCGTCGAGCCGCTGCAGGTTGCAGTTGACGACGAAGATCAAGTTGTCGAGCCGCTCGCGGGCGGCGAGCGTGATGGCGCCCAGAGTCTCCGGCTCATCGCATTCGCCGTCGCCGAGAAACGCCCAGACGCGGGACTCGGCGGCGTCGGGCTTGATGCCGCGGTCGACGAGATAGTGGTTGAACCGCGCCTGGTAGATGGCCATCAGCGGCCCCAGGCCCATCGAGACGGTGGGGAACTCCCAGAAGTCGGGCATCAGCCAGGGATGGGGGTAGCTGGAGATGCCGCCGCTGGGGGCCAGCTCACGTCGGAAATCGGCCAACTGCTGCTCGCTGAGCCGGCCGAGGAGGAACGCGCGTGCATAGATGCCGGGCGTGGAATGCCCTTGGAAGAACACCTGGTCGGCAGGCAGCTTGCTCTGCTTGCCGCGGAAGAAGTGGTTGAAACCGACTTCGTACAGTGTGGCCACCGAGGCATAGGTCGAGATATGGCCGCCGATCCCCGAACTGATGCGGTTGGCTCGCACCACCATGGCCATGGCGTTCCACCGCAGGATGCTCTTCACACGCCGCTCAATCTCGCGGTCGCCCGGATAGGCCGGCTGGTTCTCGACGCGAATCGTGTTGACATAAGGCGTCGTGGCCGACGAGGCGTACCGAACGCCTTGGGCAAAGGCCCGCTCCTTGAGCCGTTCGAGCAGAAACACCGCCCGTTCCGGCCCCGCCGAACGGATGATGTAATCGAGCGCAGCTTTCCACTCCTGCGTCTCTTGTGGATCGGCGTCTCGGGCCAACTGGGGGATCATACCTTCGGGCAAGGTGCCGTCAGGTCCGCCGGTTTCACGCGCATCTTGTTTCATGCTCAGTTCCGTACCGCTCCTCGCCGGCATCAATGCTGCTATACATCAGCGTCATGCGTAAGAAAGTATGGGCATCATACGGAGCAGAATGGGGGAGGTCAAACCTCCGCTCGGAGGGAGGAACGCTGGAGCCACAGGGGGGTTGAAGCCGGATGCGGCGCAAGAATCGGGGTGAATGCGGCGTCTGGCCGGCTGCGGATCGCCCGTCGGCGGCTTTGGCGGAATCGAACGCGGAGGCGGACACGCTGTCGAACGAGGCCGCGAAATCCGAGTATATAGCCGGAGCACTTCCGCGCAACAGAAAGCCGAATCAGCGTCGACTCTCGGATGGTGGCGTCGCCAGGGCACGCAGCCGGGCCTGGATCTGCTCCGAAAGAGGCCCGAGGGCATTCTTCGCGGCCGTTTGGTAGTAGAGCCGGGCAGTGGCCGGCTTGCCCTCGCGCTCGGCAGCCAATCCGCGGTCGAACAGGCGTTGAGATTCCTTCTCGGCAGCGGCCTGATCCCGCTCGTGCAGTCGCCGTGCGTCGGCCACGCTCATTGCCGGCCGAGCGGCCGAGCTGAGCTGGTCGACCGTGGCGGGCACTTCGACCCGGCCGTCTTTCTTGGGAGGCGCGGCTTGCTCTGGACGCTCGGCAGCCGCAAGGGGCGGCTCGTTTTGCATCCGCCAGAGGGCCTGGTTGAGCGGACTGACGGGCGGAAGCGAATACATCGGCATCCGCGGGGTGAGCGCGCCGAACGCCGGGAACCCGCCGGTAACCGGTATGTAGCTGATCACAAACGGGCTGAGGGACGTATCGGCAAAGAAACCGGGCACCCCATTGGAGAGCGTCAGCATCGGCGTCTGGCTGACCATGCTCGATCGGGAACCTTGCGCCCAGCCGAAATTGAAGAACCCGCTCGTGTCGCCGCCGCGGAATGTCCAGCCCAGGTTGGCGCCGGCATTCGGGTCAAAACCGCCTATTCCGGGTGAGACCAACGGGCTGCCGCCAAACGTGAAGAACCAGTTGTCGCCGCGCACTCCCCACTGAGTGCCCATGCTCTCAAAGTAGCTGTCGCCCACCGTGCGCTGCGGGACGCCGATGGTGACCTGCTGGGCGTGGGCCGCCGACAGCACGAGCATGAGATGCACAACACTCAGTAACGGCCTCAATCCGGACATGGCCGACTCCTTCCTCCCTCCAGCATTCTACCGAAGGCAATTGAAAAGTAGAAATGACTGGTAGAAAATGGCCGTTGCGTGCCGCGGCGCAGACGCCAACGCGTGGTACTTGCACGGCAAAGCAAAGTGAATGGGCAGGACGATGATCGCGACCAATCGCATTTCCTGGGTGCTGGCAGCCAGCCTGGCGCTGACACTATCTGCCGGCCGGGGCTTTGGACAGGAGCCGGCATCGCCTCCCGCACCGGTGGCCGGCGATCATGCCGAGGCGATGTGGGAGGGTGAATGGCAGCTCGTCCAGGTCGTGAGCGTTGACGAGGTGGGATTCTTCAAAGTGCGACTTCTCCACGCGCCAGTGCTGACGGTCGTCTCGCTCCCGGCCGACGAGGTCCGCCCGCTCATGGCAATGCGAACGTGGTCCGATAGCAGTGGGAAGTTCACGATCGAGGCGGCGCTGGTCGAAGTCCACGAGGGGCAGGCGAGCCTTCGCCGTTCGGACGACCAGACGATCAGGATACCGCTGGCGCGGCTCAGCGCGGCGGACCAGGAGCTACTGAAGCTTGCGGCGCCCGAGGCAGCGATCCCGGACGGGGACAATGAACCGGCGGAGGGCTGGCGCGAGTACAAGCCGCCGGAAGGAAGCTATCAAATTGAAATGCCGGGCAAGGTCACTGCAAGCGTCGTGGATCTCACGCTGCCGTTTGGCGTGGCACGAACCTATACGGCGGCCAGCGATCTGGGGGCGAGGCTCGGCATGGTGACTTACGTCGATTTGCCGGAGATGCCGAAGGGGCGAACTCCGCTGCAGTTCTTCGAGGCCTACGTCGTCTCGAACACCAAGGAAATGCAGAAGAAGCATAATTCCCAGGTCATTCACGAGACGCGCATGACGTTCAAAGGCCGGCAGGGACGGCAGGTCGAGATGCGGGAGCAGCGCGAGGCCGCCATTTATATTCATACCACGCGGTTCTATCTGATCGACGGCGATATCTACCGACTCCAGTGGTCCCAGCAACAGGGGCTTGACGCGGCCGACCGCAAGCGGTTCTTCGATTCGTTCGACCTGGTGAGCAAGCGGAGCCGGAAATGACGAGGCTTCACGCGGTGTAGAACCACAGATCGAGGCCGCGGTCGGCGATGGTTCTGAGCCAGCGGTGGAATTCGTCGACGAAGCCGTCGAGAAACTGTTCGCTGCCGACCGACTCGTCGGCCCGCGTGAGCTTCTCCAGCTCAGTTGCCAGCAGGCGCACCTCCTCCAGCGTGAGATAGCCGTAGTAGCTCCACCCGGTTTCGATCCGATGGCCGAACAGCGGGCGGCCCGTTGTGAAGTATCCGACCAGCGCTCGCGCCTCCGGTGAAAGATCGTCGCCGCACTCGGCGAGGAAGTCTTCGAAGACAAACATCTTCCACTGGTTGGAATCGGTAGGCAGGTGCTCCTGCTGGTAGCGGCTCAGCGCGATGGCGAGGTCGACGTAGGCCTGGCCCTCGACCTCGAGTTCGCGAAAGGGGACCACCTGATTCACCGCGCGCTGGGCCGCCGTCTCGAAAGTCCGCTGATACTCGGCTACCGCCTGCGGCCCCTCATCGGCCACGGCTTCGAGCGACTGGGCAAGCCGCTCATCGAGATACGCGAGCACCGCGCGATTGTGGCTGCTGAAATGTGATTGCATCTTCGCCAGACTGAAACCGCTGACTTCCGGCCGGAGCGACATGGCGAATCCTTTGCGGTTTGTCGGACGCGACGGGCCGCCTCGAAGCGGCACCGCGGAAACAGGGCAAAACCCCCGATCTCAACGAGCCACTCCATTCTACCGCCGCAGCCGGTCAAGCAAAAGCCGGGCCAGTTCGGGCCTACCGGCGCGACATTACGGCGGCTTTATGCGACAACGTGGCAGAGGGCTACCGGCGGAAAGGGCGGTGAATATCGGCCGACTCACGGCGTTCTCAGCGTCTTTGCCATCCGGCATGTCATTTGCTGCCGGGGCTCCGTCAGCAGACTTCTGTGTGTGGCTTGGGCGGAGGTTTGGGAAGCATGTACAACCCCCTGGCGATGATGCCTTCACTTCCAGTCGCCGCCGGGGTCGCCATTCTCTTGACCCTGGTCCTCATCGCGCTGGAATTGGGGAGCGGATAGCAGTCCCGGCGTCGGTTGGCCCAACCACTGCGACTCAGTAGAATCGTTTCAGCCGTTTAACGAAGCAGCAGGACGGCTACGGATACTTCAAGCCCTGAGGCGCGAGGAACAACCAGTCGTGGAAAGCCAACCTCCGGCCGCTACCGGCGCGGGACAAGGCGCCGGGCTGCCGCCCGACGATCCGCGGATCACCTGGGCCGCCGAGCGGACGCTGCTGGCCTGGGTGCGGACGAGCATCGCCATCATGGGTTTCGGGTTCATCGTCGCCCGCTTCGGGCTCTTCCTGCGCGAGATTGAAGCGAGCCATGAGCCAGACTACAGCGTCCACTCGATCGGTTGGTCGCTCTGGATCGGCCTGGCGTTGATCGCCTTGGCCACGTTGATCAGCCTGCTGGCGCCACTTGAATACCGCTACGCCCTGGTGAGCCCTCGCCGGGCTGGATCGCACCGGCCGTCGCTGGCCGTGGCCGTTTCGTTCGCCATGGCGGGAATCGGCGTCGCGATGGCCGTCTACCTGATGTTCGTCGGCCGCTGAAACGCGAGTCGCGAGCGTCAACTGGCGCGAAGCCCGTCGATGCGGCGGCAGAGGTCTTCGGCCGTCCGCCGGCGAACGGCGTTGGTCGTGGGCGTCCAACGGGTCGCATCGGCCGACAGGAGCAGTTCGCGCTGGCCCGTGTCGAGCCGGACCAGGAGCCGAACCATCCAAAGTTGCTTGGTGTGTTGCGGATCGATCGGATGGAAGAAACATTCTGCTTCGCAACCGGCGATGGCGCCGGCGGGGATGCGATAGCGGTCGGCGTCTCCCTCCATCAAGAGCTGCCGCGCTCGCTCGTTAACCTTAAGCAGCAGCAGGTCCGACGACATGGTGAGTTGCACCTTGGCGAAACTCTCGCGAGGAATGAGCGAGACGTAAATCGCTTCCGGGTCGCGGGCGGCGACCAGCGGATCGGGCCGCTCGGCAACTGCCTGGCGCAGCCGCCGCTCGATCCAGCGGTTCTCGGGGACGCACATGCAAAATAGCCCCGTGTAAGAGCCCCACAGGAAGCTTGCTGCGCCCAGTGCGGCGATGAACCATCCCACGGGCATCGCTTTCTCGGCCGCCAGCCACACTCCGCCAGCCATGAGCGCCATTCCTCCGGCGAAATAGACCAGCGTGACGAGCGCCACCAGATTGACCCACACCGCATACCATCGAGTGCGCACCCGCTGGCGGAACGGCTCGGGCACGGGCATGATCTGCGCCACCTCGCCACTCGGCGGGCCGGCGCTCGGAGCCACGGGGACTACAGCCGGCAAATCGCGAAGCTCGACGTGCCGCTGGGCCAGGAGCTGAGTCAGCTTGGGCAGCAGCGGCCGCAATGCGAGCACCTCCGCCGGCCTGAGCTCCACTTGCCGCAGCAGAATGCGTCGCATGTTGCGGTGCAGGTGCCACGGTCGCGTCGAGACGGGCGATTCGAGCGAAACGTACACGGGGTGGTTCAGCGGGGACTGGCCACTCGGCAACGTATGCTCGACGATCAACCGGCACGCGCCCTGCGGATCGCTCACCGGTCTCTGGGCGGCGGCAAACTCCACCAGGCGCCCTGAGTGGAGCGCATCGGCAAATTCGGCACCGGCGCCGGCCGGTACCAGCGCGATCTCACGCCGCATCCACCGCTTCAATTCCTGACAGTAGGCCCGCCGCGCCCTCGTCCAGGCCAGCCAGGCCGATGCGCCGATCACCATTCCGAGTTCCCAGATGAACGCGAACCAGTTCAACGGGGCGAAAGGCTTCTCCCCTTTGGGGTCGGCCGGCTTGCCCACATCCTCGGTCACGTCGGTCTGCATGCGGAAGGCGATGTAATGGGGAAGCACATCAGGCCGCAGAGCCAACTGTGGAGGCAGCATATCGAGCAGGCAGAGCTCATAGTGACCCAGGTAGCCGATGGCGCCGGCGATAAACCCTACGCCAACGGCCAACCAGCGGTTGCGGCAATGTGCCCAACCCACGGCCGCATAGAGCACGCCGCCCAGGGCCAGCCCGCCCACGCCCGGCACCAGGATGACGAAATACCATCCGCTCACGAAAGCCGTTCTCAGGCACCAGGCCAGTGCGACCGCCGCGATGAGAGGCAGGAAGACGAGCACCGGCACCCGTAGCCAGGCAATTCCCAGTCCGGGTTCATAATGCGATCGCTCTTCAAGAGAGGTCATCGAACCGGCCCTCGGCGAGAAGAGTATGGAAATGCAAACGGCCGTGCGGTGGGCACGCGACGTCCACCGTGCACCGATTGCCGCCGCCGATTCTATTGAACGTCAGGTTGAGAGTGCAACGAGGGCGACCAACGGGAGCCCGGCTTCGGGGAAAAACCGCTGAAGGTGTTGCGTTATCAACATGAATACCAATAAACCTCGGGGGCCTGGAGGGGCAAGCGGGACCCTTCGGGGGATTCGCGCTACGGCGATTCGCTGCTGCCCCTCAGCCACCGGAGGATGCCGGCTTGCTCCTCTGCGGCCAGCCGCTTTCGCTTGGCGAGGAAGTGCTCGTATTTCTCCCACTCCTCGGGCGTCCACGAATGCGCTTCCTGGTAATCGCCGCAGTAGGGAACGCCGAGGTCGATCCAGGCGGCGATCTTCGACAGGGCGTCGCGGGGGAGAATGACGCCCTCATGCGACTCTTCCAGAAGTTCGATGATCTGGCTGCGGCCCGAGCCGGCCGCGTAGGGCGGCTGCATGGGCGGAGCCGACTGGGCGCTCATCCAGTTGAGCATGGGATGATCGGGATCGCCGAGCCAGCCGCCGGGTTTCACCGGCCGCGCGTGGGTGAGTGCGAGGTACGATTCGGTCCAGATCCGCTTGGCGTGATCATCGACCACCTCTCGGCCGGTGAGTGCAAAGGCATTCCCCTTCGCTCCGTCGTGGCACCGGACGCAGAAGCGGTCGAGAATCGGTTGGATCTCGCGGCGGAAGCTGAAGCCGCGCGGCTCGCCGTAGAACGGCTCGAGCGGTGCGCAACCGGCCTGAAAGGCCTTGGTTGCCGCCCGCTCAGCGATCGGAGTGGTGTTCTTCGCCTCGTGGCAACCGACGCACGACGCGTTCTCGCCCGGCTGGAGTGTTGTCCAACTCCGCATGGTCTGCACGAGCCGTCCCCGATCGTCGAGCAACTGAAAATACAGCGGCGTCCGGGCAGGAACGCGAAAGAAAGCCGATCCGTCGTCGTACACTTGGGCCTCGCCGAGAATGGCTTTCACGTCCCATGTCCCGTTGCCGATGGCCACCGGCGTGCTGATCAGCGCGCTGCCGCCCGGTCCGCCGTTTCGATTCTCGCCGATGCCGGCAGCGCGGTAGTCGATCGCGACCACCCGGACCCGACGCACCGTGCCGCGCGGCATACCGATCAGGCCCCCGCCGGCGTAAACGTCCTGGATGTAACAGCTTCCTTCGGTCGCACGGTAGTCTACGAGGCTTGACGGGACGCGTTCGGCGGTGCGGGCGCGGAGGGGCACGGGCTGACTGCAGGGCAGTTCCGAATCACGGACCAGCAATTCGCGCCGCCCGTCGGCAGTCATGAAGTAGATGCCGAAGTGCGGCCCCATCGCTTCGCTGGCCCACGGCCAGCCCGCCGGATGGTATGTGGCCAGGTACTCTGTTTCGCTGAGCGGATAGGGATACTGGAACAACTCGCCCTCCTGGCCGTAGCTGTCGACCTGCACGGCAGGCGTGTCTCGCCGCGGCGCGACCAACTGCACCCCCTCGTTCTCCTGCCTTCCCTTGGCCGGGTCGATTACGATCAGCTTGCCCGTCTGCGGCGAATGGTGGCCGGTGGCAATCGCCAGCACCTTCTGTGTGCCCGGTATGCTGCGGGCATGGAGAATCGTGGTCGGAAACCAGGAGTTGGCCCCGTAGAACTCGGTCTGGCCCGTACCGTCGGCATTCATCTGCAGCAGTGGCTGCGTGTAGATCTGGCCGCGGTCGTTGTATTCCCACCGCGTGTAGAGAACCCGGCCGTCGGCGGTCAGCGTGGGGAAGTTGTCGTGCACCTGATCGAAGGTCAACCGTCGGAGGAAGCGGCCGTCGCCGTCGCAGCGGTAGAGGTTGCTCACTTCGGTCCACCAGCAATCGACGGTCTGCACGCACCGGGTGGAATTGAAGATGACGTCGCCGTCGGGCAGCCAGGCCGGTTCGTAATCGGCCACGCCCAACCCTTCAGTCAATTGCCGGACGGACCGCGACTGAACGTCGATCTCATACAGGTGGTAGTCATCGTCAAGGTCGGCCTTCTTCCAGGCGAACGCCACGCGGCGGCCGTCGTATGAGACATCCGGATCGCGGATCACCCCATCCCGATCTTCCAGGAGCGTCTCGACATCGACGCGGTCCCCCTCGATCCGGGCGACGCAGAGGGCAGCGCCGGGAACGAAGTGGCGTTCATCCTGGGCATCGGACTGGCCTTCAGTGTAGGCGTAGTGCGAGCCACCCAGGGTGTAATGCTTTGTAAAGACAAACCGCGGTGCTTTCTCCGCCAGAATCGCCAGGCGCTGCTGCCTCCGCAGACGGCAGGAATCGACATAGACCTCGAGCCACGCGGGATCGCCGGCCGCCGTCTGCAGCCCGACGAGACGGTCGAGCCGGAAGGATAGATCTGGTGGAACGTCGCGAAGCTCGGCCAGGACGCGGCGAATGAGCCGTTCTTCCTCCTGCGCGGTCTCGCGAGAATCGAAGTACCAACCGAAACTGCGCCATGGATCCAGGGCAGCGTCGGGATCCCGTCCCGGTGAGTCCTGCAGCAGCCAGTCGGTTTCGGAGAAATCCTCCCAGAAGCGGCGGCAGAGCCGGGAAAGGAGATCGCCGTCGTCCGGCCGCCCCGACGGCTCCTCCAGGATCCGCTGGCGGGTTGCCGCCATGCTCGCCGCCCAGGTGGCTTCGCGGCGGTAGACGGCTTCGATCTCGTTCGACCAGGCAACAGCGGACGACAGCATGGCCACTGCCAGCAGGACCAGTCGTCTCATCAGGTAGTCTCCTTGCGAATCGGCAGTGGCAATTCGTCGGGGCGCCTGCTAGCCTACTCAATGTACGTGGTCGGTGCCAGTCGGCTGCGCCGAGGCGGCATCCGTGTCTGCCCGGCACCGCGATGGGACTTCGGCTATAATGTGACCGCCGGCGGCGTGATCGCTGCTCGGAAAAAGACGATCGCGCACGGTGCCCGTTTCCTTTGAGCCCTGGACTGATCTGCCATGAAGTACCTGCTCTGCCGTTCTCTGGCTTTTATCGTGGTGGCTGGTGGAGCATTGATTGCCGCGCTCGCGGCGCCCACTTCATGCCCGGCCCAGGACGTCGATCTTTTCGCCAGCGAGAATCTCGTCGCCTGGTGTATTGTTCCCTTCGATGCGAAGCATCGCGGGCCGGAAGAGCGAGCCGAGATGCTCAACCGTTTGGGGATCAGCCAGCTCGCCTACGACTGGCGGGCCGAGCATATTCCGACCTTCGACGCCGAGGTCGAGGCGATGAAGATGCACGGCATCAAGATTACCGCCTGGTGGTTCCCTGCCGCACTCGATGAGACGGCCCGGCGGATACTCGATGTGCTCGATCGGCACGATGTCCACGCGCAACTCTGGACGACGATGGGCGATCCGGCCCCGCAATCGGCAGACCAGACCGTGAAAGTGAAGGCCGCCGCGGCCGTTCTCCGCCCGATTGCCGAGGCGGCGGCCCAGGTGAATTGCTCCGTGGCCCTGTACAACCATGGCGGCTGGTTCGGCGAACCGGAGAATCAGGTGGCCATCATCAAGGAGCTGAACCAGCCGAATGTCGGCATCGTCTACAACCTCCACCATGGTCATGAACATATCGACCGCTTCGCCGAGATCTTCCGGGTGATGCAACCGCATCTGGTGGCGGTAAACCTTAACGGCATGGTCCGCGAGGGCGACAAGACGGGAAAGAAGATCCTCACACTTGGCCAAGGTGACCAGGAACTGGCGATGATGAAAGTCATCCGCTCCAGTGGATGGCGCGGCCCGATCGGCATCATCGATCATCGTCCGGAGACCGACTCTGAAGCGACGCTCCGCGAGAACCTTGCCGGGTTGAAACGGCTGCGGGAGCAGCTTGGAGAGTAGCCTGCCCCGTATGGCTGCCGGGAGGTTTGTCCTGGCAAGCCTGTCGGCCGTTCGTCCGCCCGTCGAAAGCCCGTGTGGGGGCCGAATGCTTATCTCGCGAGGGACGATTGCCCCCGGCCGCGCGGTCGACTACGCTTCTATGCTGATTTCGCTCGAAATCTTGCGGCGGCTGGCGACCTTTTCAGGGGGATCAAGTCATGGCCATCGCGATCAAATGCCCCGCCTGCGGAAGGGGTTACAGACTCAAGGACGAACTGGCCGGCAAACGGGTGAAGTGCCAGTGCGGGCAGCCAATCATCGTGCCCCGCCCGGCCGAGGTGGCGAAAAGCGACGACGCGGCCTACGCCGTCGGGGAAACCGTCCAAAGCGCCGTCACCTCGATGATTGATGAGGAAATCGCGGCCGCAGCCAAGAAAGCGGCCGCCGAAACGACGCCGGGCCTTCGCGATGCGGAGGCTCGCGCAGCGGTTGAAGAGCGGCGGGCGATCAAGCGCGGCCAATGGACCCGCAAGCAGAAGAACCTCTTCGCTGGCATCGGCGTGGCGGCCGGTTGCCTGGTGGCCGCGGTGGTCGTCTACCTGGTCGTCGCCGCGGCCCTCAAGCCAGGCTACTCCACACCCGAAGACGCGTTCCGAGCCAACCGCGACGCGGTCGCCAAGCGGAACTGGCGAGCCGAGTTTCTGACACTCGATCCCGAATCGCAGGACCGCGTGGTCGGCGCGACGGCCTGGAGCGGGGTCTACATGGCGTCCGAAAGCCCAAGAGTGGCCGCGGTGCTCAAGAAGCACGGTCTGGGCGAGGCAGTGGATGCGGTGAAGGCCGAGCAGGAGGCCGCCCGTGAGAGCCTAAGGAAGTATGAGGAGCAGGCGATGAACCCGGTCGCGGCCACTGCCATGACCGACGAGACCGCGTCGGCCGACGAAGACGCGTCCTCTGAAGAGGACGAATCAGTGGACGAGGATTCGCCGATCGGCGGCATGTTCGCCGACATCGATGCCAAGCAGCGCCAGTATGCGGCAGCGATTGGAGACAAGACCGCGTTCTACACCGAGATGGTCGAGGCCCTGGACGAGGAGTTCAAGGCGAGCCTGCCGGAAAACGCCGTGCTTCGCATGATGGCGCTCGATCCCCGCAACGATCTCTTGCGGGCACTCGCCCAGGCCGATCTGAGCGACGTGAAGATCGACGGCGACAAGGCCCAGGGGAAGATGACGGTCGTCGTCGGCGGCGAGCGCGTGGACGCCCCCGCCTTGTTCAAATGCATCGACGGCCGGTGGCTCGTTCACCTGCCCGAAGCGGGGGACCTGTCAGACTACGAGAACGTCGGCCCGTTCACCGGCGGCCTGCTGACCCATTTCTGAGTCTCAGGGCGCATGCCGCTTTGCCTTGCGCCACTCGGGCATGAGGGCGGCATGCGACAGCGGTGGCTCCTCTGCGCAATCATGGTATTTTATTGCGCAATCATCGCTTGCCGTTCGGGCGGGGGATGCGTTACGCTAAATGCCCGGGAAGCAATACTCCGATCGCCGACAGAACCCCGAGACGGTTTCCATGGTCTGGGAGCAACGCTGGCATCCGTTGCGGGAAGAATGGGTCATCGTGGCCGCCCACCGCAACGATCGGCCGTGGACAGGGCAAACGGCCGCGGCACGCGCCGTGGCGGTGCCCGATTACGTCGCCGACTGTCCGCTCTGTCCCGGAAACGTCCGGGTGAGCGGCCAGCGGAATCCGCGCTACGCGGACATCTTCGTATTCGATAACGACCTCCCCTGCGTCGGGCCGCAAGCTCCCGATGAGATTGGATCGGCGCCGGGCATCTATCGCCATCGGCCCGCCAAGGGGATGGCTCGCGTTGTGTGCTACAGCCCGCGGCACAACGTCACGCTGGCCGAGCTCGAGGTGTCGCAGATCGCCGACCTGCTGCGGGTCTGGCAGGAGCAGTATCGGGAACTCGGCGCCCGTCCGGAAGTGAACCATGTGCTCACCTTCGAGAACAAGGGGGAGGTGGTTGGCGTTTCCAACCCGCATCCCCACTGCCAGATCTACGCCACCAATTTCGTCTTCAAGACGATCGAAAACGAAGTGGCCGTCTCGGAGCGTTACTGGGACCAGCAGGATCGGGTGCTACTGGAAGACATCGTGGCCACGGAGCGGGCCGACGGACGCCGCATCCTCAGCGAGCACGACTCGGCGATCGCCTTCATTCCCTACTTCGCCCGCTACGCCTACGAAACGTTTGTGGTGCCGAAGCAGTCGCATCAGAGCCTGGCCGATCTTTCGGCGAAGGAGATCGACGATTTGTCGACCGTGCTGCACGAAGTGCTTGTCCGCTTCGATAATCTGTGGCAGATGCCGTTTCCCTATGTGATGGCGCTGCACCAGGCGCCCACCGACGGCCGATGGCACAACGGCTTCCACTTTCACATCGAGTTTCATCCGCCCTTGAGAAAGCCGAATCTGGTCAAGTTCCTCGCCGGCCCCGAGGTGGGCGGCGGGAGTTTTCTGAGCGACACCTCGCCCGAAGAGAAAGCGGCCGAGTTGAAGGCCCAGTCGCTGGTGCATTACAAATGTGAAGGAGCCGGCTGTGCGGGAGAGTGACGCGGGCGAGCTGGAGGACTTGCGCCGGTTCAAAGCGTTGGCGCGGTCGCTGGACCGGGGACCGCATGAATCGTTGGCGGGGTTCTTCGCCCTGGACCGGCCGATCTCGATTGCCCGCGCGCCGGGGCGGCTCGACGTGATGGGGGGAATCGCCGACTACTCCGGCTCGCTCGTACTGCAACTGCCGATCGCCGAAGCGACCCTGGCAGCCGCGCAGCGGGCCGAGGACGGTCGCATCCAGATCGCCAGCCTGCCGCACGAGCCGGAAGGGTCAGCGCGTACGGCGGCCGTTTCCTGCGATGACTTCGAGCGGATTGGCTCAACGGGCTACGAAACCGCGCGGCAATACTTCCGCGACGATCCGTCCGGCGCGTGGGCGGCATACGTCGTGGGGGTGGTGCTCGTGCTGGCCCGCGAGCGCGGGCTTGAGGTGGGCCGGGGATTGAGGGTGGTCGTCCAGTCCGACGTGCCGGAAGCGAAAGGCGTCAGTTCTTCAGCAGCGCTGGAGGTGGCGGCGATGCTCGCCGTGGGCCGGCTGCGCGGACTGGAGATTGAAGGAACCGAGGTGGCCCGGCTGTGCCAGCTTGCCGAGAACCTCGTCGTGGGCGCACCCTGCGGGATCATGGACCAGATGACGGCGGCGGTCGGCCGGCAAGATCACCTGCTGGCCCTGCTTTGCCAGCCGGCCGAGGTGCAGGGCTTCGTCCGTTTGCCGCCGTCCATTGGGGTCTGGGGGATCGACTCCGGCATCCGCCACGCCGTGTCGGGAAGCGACTACGGCTCGGTCCGGACCGGCGCGTTCATGGGCTACCGCATGCTGGCCGAGTTCGCCGGCCTGCAGGCCGACGATGATGCGGCGGACGGCGGCATGCGCTTCCACGATCCGCTGTGGAACGGGTATTTGGCGAATGTCGGACCGCGCGAGTTTGAGCGCCGCTTCGCGGCGCGGTTGCCCGAAACGATGCGCGGCGACGAATTCCTGCGCATCTACCGCGGCACGACTGACCGCGTCACGCGAGTTGAGCCGGGGCGGACCTATGCCGTTCGCCAACCGACGGCCCACCCGATCTACGAACACGCCCGAGTCATACGATTTGCCGAACTGCTTGGCGGCGAGCTGACCGATGCGGCGGTGGGCGAGATGGGCGAACTGATGTACGGATCGCATGCGAGCTACTCGGCCTGCGGCCTGGGCTCGGCGGGAACCGACCGGCTGGTCGAGATGGTCCGCCAGGCCGGGCCGGCGGCGGGGCTTTTCGGAGCGAAGATCACCGGCGGAGGCAGCGGCGGCACGGTCGCCGTGCTGGGCCGCGCCGATGCCGGGCCATCGGTGGCCGCGGTCGCCCGCAGCTACCGCGACGAGACGGGCCACGGCGGCTATGTCTTCACTGGTTCGTCGCCGGGGGCATGTTCACTTCGTGTTGATGGAGTTTGAAGAGCCGTGGACAAGCTGAACCTGTCGATGTTCCGGGCGTACGACATCCGCACACCGTCGGCACTGCTGACCGACACGCTTGCCGAGCGGCTAGCCCGCGCGGAGGCGGTGTACTTCCGCGACGTGCTGGCGGTGCCGGGCGTGGTATTGGCCCACGATGCCCGGCGGACCGGTCCGCGCTACCTCTCGATCGTGGCCGCGGCGCTCCAGGACGCCGGACTGGACGTCGTTTATCTGCCGGGCGTCTCGTCGACGTCGTATTTCTACTACGCGGCGATGCGGCACCCGGAGATGGCCGGGATCATGATCGGCGCCTCGCACAACCCGGCCGATGATACGGGGCAGAAGGTCGTCGGTCCGGGGGTGTTTCCCGTGGCGGCAGCGATCGGTCCAGCAGGCGGCCTCGACAAGATCAAGGAGTTCTACGAGGCGGGCGCCGAATACCGCGCGCCGCGGCGCGGGCGGATCCGGCCTCGCGAGCTTTTGAACGACTACATCGACTACAGCATGGACCTGGCCGGCGTGTCGCCGGGCGGACTGGCGGGGACAAAGATCCTGCACGACTACGTCTTCGGTGCCGCGGGACGCGAGATGATGCTGGCTTTCGACCGGGCGGGGGCCGACCTGGAACCGCTGCACTACACGCCCGACGGCAGCTTTCCCCTGGGCGATCCCAATCCGGTCAAGCAGCCGGTGATCCGCGAGGGGCTCGAGCGGCTTCGCGCGGGCGACTTCCTCCTCGGCACGTTCTTCGATGGCGACGGCGACCGCATCGACTTCTATCGCGGCGACGGCAGCTATCTGTCGTCGAGCTTCGTCTATGCCGCCGTCCTGCCGGCAATCCGGCGACGTTTTCCCGGCCCCGGGCTGGGGGTATTTGCGGATTTGAAGTCGAACCCTCTGGCGGTGATGGAGATGGCCCGCTCCGGCCTGAAGGTCGACGTGATCCGCAACGGCCATTCGCAGATCAAGCAGAGCCTGTTCGACGATCCGGTGAGGTTCGGCGCGGTGGAAGAATCGGCCCACTTCTACGAGGCATTTGCCGGCGCGGACGGCGCGCGCTTCTGCACCGAGAACACGCTTTACGTCGCGCTACTGGTCAACCGCGTGTGGCACGAGGAGCCGGAGCGGATTGCGAGGCTGTTCGAGATCCAGGCGACCACCGCGCGCCAGCGGGAATGGGGCTACAAGTTCCCCAGCGATGCGGCTCGCGGCGAAGCCCTGGCCGCTGTTCGCGAGCATTTCATCGCCGGCGGCGCGATGGCCATGGAGCGGATGAAGAACGGCATGGATCTCGAAGCCACGCTCCTGAGACGCGGTCTGCCACTGGATGTTGATGAGCACACCGAACTGGCCCCGGACTGGCTGCAGGTGTGCCAGCGGATCTCGCAGAGCGAGAGCGGCCTGGCGCGGTGGGAGGTCGTGGGAGCCGACATGTCACTCGTCAACCAGGCAAAGCGCGACATCGAGACGATTGTCGCCCGGCACGGCGCCGGGGACGAGTACCAGGGGTAGGAACCGTCCGGGCCACCGGGCGGCTTGCCCGCCAAAAGCCGTGTTCGTGAAAGCGCGTGCCTCGGGCGCAGCCTGGCCTCGGGCTGCCCCTTTTTCGGCGGCACAAACTCGCGGCTTTCCATCACTGCCAGCACGCGCACAAAATTGTCGTCACGGTTGACACTCCGCGCGTGCTCGGAGATGGCCTCGAGCATCGCCTTGACGGCCGAGAAATCCGGCGCCGATTCGACGATCGGCATGCCGCTCAAGACGAGGGCATAGAGCCTGATCTTCTCGTCAGAGATCCTCTCACGGGGAGTCTCCCAAAGATAGTCGACAATATGGGGCAAGGCAACCGGTCCCATTCTGGCCAGTGCAAGGGCATAGGCGTGCTGATTGAGAATAAAGCTATCTTCGAGCGTTGTTATGGGCAGGCGTTCATCGATTCTCTCGACCAGAATCGGGATGGCGGTATCGATGCCGTTTTCTCCGGATAGGAAGTCGCTGAGAAGCAACGCGGTACGCGCCTGCGGGCTCTCGCCATGTACGGGTTCCGGGGATGGCATTGTCGCGATCGCCGCCGTCAGTTCGGCGATCAAGGCAGCATGGCGTCGCCCCAGTTTTCCGGCGTTTTGCGCGCAACCGAATGGCCTGCTCGGGTGCAGGAGGGCACGAAGTTCAGCTTCCCACTCGCCCAAGAGCGCAGCGGAAGCGGGGCCACCCGCCTGGTTGCCAGCCCCGTCGGGTTGCGAGAGCGGACTACAGCCGATCAACACGGCGCTCAGAAGGCAAAGCCATTTCATGAGTGTGCGAACCTCGCTAATGTGGAAAACGGAACAAGGAAATGAAATCGAGTCCGATTTCATTCACATCAGTCTCAAGCTGGTCCCCAGTCGTCCGAACCCACACGTCATTTTCATTCAAGAGTTCGTGCTTGTTGTGCCAGCCGATTTTGCTCGAACAGCGTGAACCATCAATGGCCTCTCCCGCTGGACGCACTCCGTCCACGCGCACGCGCATCCATTCCAAGAAGTTGTGTTCCCAGTACCAAATGTGCCCCTGGGCAGCGCCATTGGGACCAGGGGCATCGTAACTGAAGAAGTGGTTAGCGGTTGAAATGCTCCAACTCTCACCCGTCATGCCCTCTGAATCGTCGTTCGGTAATTTGGTGTGGAGCGGCCAGTCCTTCTTCAGATGACTGTGGAAATCAATATACCACTCCCCGCCCTCCTCTTCTTGGATCGCAGTACCGCCATGCGCTTGGCGCGTGGTGTCGAACTGCACACGGGGAATTGTGCCAATATCTGAGGGATAGAGCGTGAAGCGGAATGCGATTCCGTTATGGAGGCCCCAGTTGTTGCGGGGAATCAGACCTGTCCCATCGACCGAGTGGATTGCGGGAAGCGCATCCTCGTTCAGGTCAGGCCATGCCGCAATGACCTCGTGTCCGGTCATCCGGTTGTGCAGTACATCAGCCTGTAGTGAACACTCCGCCCACACGCCTGTTGCCTTCACCACGTCGGTGTAGTGCTCATAGCCCGCGTAGATCACGACGTCGCGAACGGTTTGGCTCGGCGCCGTGATCTCTGCCCAAACCACGACGTCGCCGTCGGCGAACTCGGAGGGCTGGAAGGCATGATTGCCGTCGTAACTGGGAACAATCTCCTCTTTTGTCGATTGCCTCCAAAGCCAGACGTCCCCAAAGGTCGTGACCAGGACGGGCCCCGACATTTGATCCTCAGGCTTATGGATCACGAGCTTCATCAGGTCGACTTCGTCGCTGCCATACGCGTGTGGCGGAACAACGCTCTCATCCTGGGCGTCAATGACGAAATCGGCGTCGGTGTCGTTGAGGTTCGCAACAGTAACGGCCCCGACAGTCTTTTCCTCCGCCTCCGCGACCGCGTTTCCGCCGCCTCTCCCTTCAAGACCGTCATAAATGGTCAGGAGGTTTGGACAGATGTCGATCCTCACTGTCCCATACCCTTCGCTCGCAGGCGGGTCGGTCTCGGAGATCACGCCGTCATCGCCGTAATAGGTGAACGAGTCGGAGCCGATCTGACCCTGGTTGGCGACGTAGCGGAACGCGCCGGTGTGGGTGTCGAACTCGGTGATCGTGCCTTTCGTCGGCTGCGTGAGAATGTGCAGTTCGAACTGGCTGTTGTCCGGTTCGCCGTCAGGATCGAAGTCGTTGTACCGCAGGCTTTCGACCACGAGTTCCTCCCCATAGACGACTGGGTAGCCGTAGGGGTCTCCGTCCGGGTCGTCGCCCTCCACCGGGTATTCGTTCGTGACCGTCACCCAGACGGTTTCCACATTGCTCTCGTCCGCACCGTCGAACGCCGCATAGGTAAACGAGTCGTAGTACTCCAGATTGGGCGTGGGAAGATAAGTGAACGTGCCGTCCGAGTTGAGGCTGAGCGTGCCCCGCGCGGGGTCCGACTTCTTGATCGCCGTGAGCGGTTGCGGCCCGTCGTAGTCGGAGTCGTTGTCCAGCACGCTCGAACACTGGCCGAGCGTGTCGTGGAGCACGTAATTGTTGATATCGCCCTCGGCCCAAGGCGGGGAATTGGGCGGGTCGTAGTCGTCCTCCATCGTGGAAAACGTGCTCCGACTGCTCATCGAAAGAAGGTTGATGCTCCACGAGGTCACGCGACCGGCGGCCAATGCGTCGATCACTTCGTCCAGGCCGCGGAGGCTGTCGAGGTACTCGGCCGGCGACGCCCCCAGGTCTCTGTCCCACGCTTTGGCCACCGCCTGCTCCAGCCGCTCTTCGGCGATGCGGCGAGCCAGCGCCGGTACCGGCGAGCCTGCCCGGTCGAAGCCGAAGGCCGAAACAGAGAGCACCGGCATCCCCGGAAGGCTGGAAGCGGCGAAGTACGTCCGTTGCCCAAGCTGGCTTTGCCAGAAGGCCATGCCAAGCTCATCAAGGCAGGTCAGCGATCGCTGTTCCTGGTCGTCGGACCAGGGCGAGCGGTGATCGAGAAACCACAGCAGCAGCCATGTCTCCAGAGCCCCCCTCCAGGAGGGCGTCGATCTTCAAGCCGCTCGAGTTGGAGCAATGTCCGCCAGCGTGGAAAGCGGTGCGTGGAATCGCGCATGGTGAGCCCCTCATTGCGGGATGCCGAACCGAAGACAAAAGGGATCAGACCAGGCGGCCTGCCCGTGATACGCCTTTGAGTTGCGCCAATAGAGAGCAATCCGCGACCAATAGGGCGGCTCGCACCCGCTGCCCAACGCCCTGTGAACCACAGCTTGAGAAGCCACCCCGCACGACAATCTAGCAGAAGGCGATCTGGTGTAAATAACCCGAACGGAGGATTCGGCGTGGGCTTCTGGACAGTTCAATCGCCGCGGGCGTCTGCTCACCAGAGGCGCCTTATCGACCATCAGATCGGCCAGTTAAAGAATCGCCACTTACGGCATTCGCTCCGCTGATTCCAGCTTCCCTAAAAACCCTCCCGGGCCGTTGGCCCTATGGCAAAACGTGATTGCGTTTAGGTCGACGGGCAGATAACCTGATTGCACTGCGGTGCAACGAAGCTCCCCGGGAGAAATCATCCATGACAACCACGCATGATCGTGATCGCCGCGCCTTTCTGGCGGCCTGCACGACGGCGCTTTTGCTGGCCGGGCATGCAATATCGACGGGCAGCGCGTGCGCCGATGAAGGACCAGCGAAGGGCGAATTGCCATGGACCCTTTACGACGGCGTGTCGATTCCCGTGCCGCCGGCGGAGCACCCGCGGCTGTACCTTCGCGCCCGCGATCTTGCAGACCTCCGCCGCCGCGTTACGGCTCCGGCCACGAAGGGATTCTGGGAGAAGATGCAAGCCGCGGCCAAGAACGATCGTGCTCTGGCGGTCGAGGTCGACGCCCTGCGGTACCTGCTGGAGCCCGACGCGGAACTCGGCCGGCGGACCGTCGCCGCGGCCCTGGACCTGCTCACGAATACCGAGTTCGACATGCAGCAGCAGGACGTGACCCGCCCCATCGGACGTCTCATGGTGACCGGTGCGGTAGTCTATGACTGGTGTTACCCGGTGCTGACGGCCCAGCAGAAGAAGTCCTACCTCGAACAGTTCCTGAGGCTGGCCCACAGCCTGGAGTGCGGCTATCCACCGCCCAGGACCCACGCCGTGACGGGGCACTATTCGGAATGGATGCTGATGCGCGATCTCCTTTCCGCCGGGCTGGCGGTCTACGACGAGTTTCCCGAGATGTACCAGGTGGCGGCCAATCGCTTCTTCGGCGTGTTTGCACCCGTGCGCAATTGGTGGTACCCGGGCCACGCTTTTCATCAAGGCACGTCGTACGCCGAGACGCGATGCAGCGCCGAACTGTATCCGCTGTGGATCTTCGCCCGGCTGGGTGCGGGAGCGGTCTACGACCCGGCTTTGCAGTATCTGCCTTACCAGTGGATCTACCTGCGGCGGCCCGACGGCCAGTTGCTGCGTTCGGGCGACGGGCAGGGAAAGGCGCCCAAGCTCCGTTCGCTGCTGAACGCCAGCTTCTACCACGATCCCTACGTGCTGGCCGATTACCAGCGCTCTCCGTCGATCGATTCCAAGAGTCTGCTGTTCGCTTTTCTGTGGACTGATCTGGAACTGCAGCCGCAGCCGGTCGCGGACCTGCCTCTGTCGCGCTACATGGGTTCGCCCTATGGTTGGATGGTCGCCCGCACCGGCTGGGACGAGGAGAGCGTTATCGCCGAGATGAAGATCAACATCTTCAATTTCAACAACCACCAGCACCTCGACGCCGGGGCCTTTCAGATCTTCTTCAAGGGACCTCTGGCGATTGATTCGGGCGTCTACAGCAGCTACGGCGACGCGCACGATGCGAACTACAACAAGCGGACCGTCGCCCACAACTGCCTGCTGATCTACGACCCGGCCGAGAAGTTCGCCCGCGGCAACCGCAGCCTCCGCAGCGATGGGGGGCAGAAGCTGCCCAACGACTGGCGCGAGCCCAAATCGCTCGACGACCTCCGGGCGAACTACGTGACGGCCGAAGTGTTGGGCCAGGGCTTCGGGCCCGACCCGCAACGTCCGGCTTACACCTGGCTGGAAGGCGATCTCACCCGGGCTTACGGCGGCAAAGTCCGTGAGGTGCGGCGGTCGTTCGCGTTCCTGAACCTGGGCCAAGGACCGGTTCGGGCGGCGCTGGTGGTGTTCGACCGCGTCGTGGCGGCCGACCCGGCGTTCAAGAAGTACTGGCTGCTGCACAGCCTCGAGCGACCGCGCGTCGATGGCGCCACGATCACCATCGCCCCCGAGCAAAGAGGCTGGAAAGGAAAGCTCGTCAATCAGGTGCTGCTGCCCAGGCAGGCCGAGATAACGGCCGTGGGTGGGCCGGGTAAGGAGTATTGGGTCTTTGGAGAGAACTTCCCCGTCGCGTCGGCCAGAAGCGACCCGGCCGAGCAGGAGTACGGTCAGTGGCGGGTCGAAGTCTCGCCGCTTCGCGCCGCGGCCGCCGATCATTTCCTCAACGTGATGCAGATCATGGACCGCGATGCCACGCCGCTGGCCGTCGCCGGCATCGACTCCGACGACCAGCCGGGAGTGCGCGTCGGCGATACCATGATCATCTTCGCGCGAGCGGCGGCCCCCGGCCGCGGGCCGATCCGTTTTGAGTCGCTCGGCACCCGTGTCCTGGTGACGGGCCTGGCCGCCGGCGTCTGGCAGGTGTTGCGCGACGGACACCCGATCCAACCAACCATCACCGTCTCTCCCGAGGCCGGCACACTCTGGCTGGAAGGCCCGCCCGGCCGCTATGAGTTGCAGCGATAGGCCGCAAGGCTTCGAAGCGAGGGTTGGTCCGCTGATGTCCAAGAGTGGCCCAACCGAGGCGAACTGCAAGAAAGCCGCAACGCTACGGGCTACTGTCTCGCGCCACCTCGCGGCGTGAACTCGGCCCGCGCCGCCTCGACGTCCTTGACGAATTGGGCGAAGAATCGCTTCACGGCGGTACTTGCGCCGGGCGGCTCGTGGCCCTGGAGGAGCAGATGCACCGCGGTAGTGGCTACTTCGGTTTCGTGCTCCCACAACGTGATCTTCTTTCCGTTGGGCCCAGTGCCCTCCAGCCGGCCCGACAACCCGATCGCAGCGAGGTTGCGGTTATCGGTCTTTCTGAACGCCAACTCCAGGTGCAATATGTTTGGAGCTTCGGAATCAACCTTGAGTCCTGCACGTCGGGCGGCGTCAATCGACTCGTCCCGCACGAGTCTGTGCACTTTGGTATCGCCAGTAGGCGTCAGCCGGAATGAGACTCGCTTCACGCCGGCCAGCAACTGTCGGGGGTCGACCGGCTGGGGTGGAGCCGCAGCGGTCCACGGCGCTGGCTGCGAGCGCTCCGGAGCAGGTTTCGGTGGAATGGCCGGCTCGGTCGGCGCCCGTTGCGGCGACGGCTCATCGGCCTTCGCGGAAGAGCGCTCAGGCGGCGCGGCGTCGACTGGGGGCTTTGCAGGAGACGCGGCCGCCTGCGCATCCGTCGTGCTCGGCGGCTCGTCCGGTTCCGTTTCGACTGGCGGGGGCGGAGCGACCGCGGCCGGGGGCGGCGCGACGGAAGGCTGCGCACCGGCCGGCGGCGCCGACGGTTCCGAACCAGGCCCTTTCGCGGAAAAGCGCACGGCGAGCGCCGCGATAATCGCAATTGCCACTACCGCCGCCCCGGCCGCAGCCCAGAAGACGGGCGACTGGAAGACCGTCTCCTCTTCGCCGCTCTTCTTCCGCACGGGAGCGGCCGGCGCTCTCTTGATCGGCTTTGACGGGGGCGAGCCGGCCGGCGCCAGCGGTGCGGCAGTCGGCAGGGGCGCGGCGGGGGGCAGCGATTCGGCCGCCATCAGCGAGCCCAGGTCGTCGGTCTTCGGCGGCGTGAGGTCGGGCAACTCGTCGGTGATCTCGACGATCACCGGTTCCGGCTTCGGTTCGGGCGCCTGTTCCGGAGTCGGCTCCGCAGGCGCGGTTTCTCCAGCAGTCGCGGCCGCCGAAGCTCGCGCGATGCTGCTGGGCGTAGGCGGCGGCACGTCTTCGACCGGCGCCAATTCCAGATCGACTTCTTCTCCCGCGGAACTTCCCTCGCCCGGCTCGCGGATGACGCCGGATCCCGATCCCCCGCCACGGCCCTGCGACGTGAACCGCATCATGAAGCCACTGTCGTAGGTTGCCTTGGCCAGCCAATCCTTCAGCGCGTCGGCCAGCTCTCGGGCGGTCTGGAACCGTTCCTTGGGCTTCTTGGCGGTCATCTTATTGATGATCGCCACCAGTTGCGGCGGGACGTCGGGCCGGTCTTTCTGGATCGGCTCCGGGTACTTCGTCTGGTGCGCCATCAGCCGCTGCGCCACGGATCCGTTCGGAAACGGCGGGCGCCCGACGAGCAGGAAGTAGAAAGTATGGCCCAGGCTGTAGATGTCGGCCCGGCCATCGACATTCCCTGAATCAACCGCCTGTTCGGGGGCCAGATAGTCGGCGGTCCCCAACACAGTCTCCCCATGCTCTTTACTCACCGAGGCCCGCTCGCGGTCGTCGAAAAACCTGGCCAGACCCAGGTCGAGCAGCTTGACGACGCCATTGCGATCGACCAGCAGATTGGCCGGCTTGACGTCGCGGTGCACTAGACCTTCCCGGTGGGCATGATCCAGCCCTTCCGCCGCTTGACGGATCCAGTCGGCTGCCTGGCGGTAGTCGACCACGCCGTGCTGGGAGACGTAACGCTGTAGGTCCAGCCCATCGATGTACTCCATCACCAGGTAATGGATCTCGCGGCCGTCCTGCACCGCCTTGTTGACGTCGTACGCGCGGACGATGTTCGGATGGTCGAGGGCTGCCACCGCCTGGGCCTCGATGTAGAACCGCTCCAGCAGCGACGGCTGGTTCTGCAGGTCCTTCAGCGGCAATACCTTCACCGCGCAGCGGCGGCGCATCATCTGATGCTCGGCGAGAAACACCATGCCCATCCCGCCGTGACCGAGAAGCCCCAGCACCCGATACGGGCCAAGAATGAAGCCCTTGTACTTCCCCTCCAGCAACTGGTCCGCCTGCCAGCGCGTGAGGACGCCCCGATCGACGAGCTCCTCCGCGATCTTGCGGCTGCTCGGTGTTCCCGCGGTCGGCTCTACGTACTCCTTCGCCAGGAGCGAGAACTGATCGTTGGGAATAATGCCGCTGCGCTCGAGCAGCTTCAGAAAAGTGTCCGCCGCCAGTTCAGTGGCCATGACCAATCAGCGAGTTATGGAAAAGACCCGGCCCCGGGTCGGATTCCCCCACGCTCCCTGTGACGGCAGCGCGATATTAATCCCTGCCGATCTTCGGCTCCGCGAGAATAGACGCGGTACACCAGCTCCGCAGAATCAGCAGAACAAGTTCGACGGAAAAGACAAGTTGCCACTCTTTTCGAGGACACTCCCCAACAGGGAGCCCCCATCTGCATTATACCCAGCCTTGCCGCCTCCCAATACTTCCCCTTTGAGAACCAGTACCGCATAACCAATTCCGGTGGGAGGCGTAGTGTCATGCTCCGGGTGCCGGTTCGAACCGATAAAGATGCACGTCGAAGGGCTTGAAATGGTCGGCAAACGAGCCCTCGGCTGCCTCGATCGACCGCTGTTCGTCGATGACCTCCACCTTGGCGCCCCGCCGCAATCCGGGAACCGCAACGGTCACTTTGGAATCTACCGCGCGCGGATCATAATTCACCGCGAACACGTACAGCGCCCCCTCGTGTTCCCGCGCCATGAGATCCACTCGAGCCTCCGGGTCGGCCGCTACGCGGACACTGTGCCGAGCGGGAGGTGCGAGGAGGACCGGCGTGAGCCGGGTTATCTGCTGGTTGATCTCGCCCAGTGCGCGGCGGTTCTCTTCCGGCACGCCGAACGGCAAATAGGAGGGCTTCCAGATATGCGTGAAGTACCCGATCGCTGTTGCGCCGCGGCAGACGGCCATCCAGACCTCCGCCCGAATGTGCTCCGGCTTCACGTCGCGTTGCCGCTCCAACGCCCCGGTCCACTGGCTTCCCTTGCTCGTTTCGATCCAGGCGTAAACCGGTTTTCCCCCCGCCATGGCGACCAGTTGGCCGGTGGCTTCCTGCACCAGGTGAATCCATTCCGGCTTGTTCCAGCCGTAAATAGGGTAAATGTCGTAGCCCACGACGTCGGTCGCGCGGAGATAGGCCGGATAAAGGCTCGTCCGCTGCTCTTCCGACCACTTGTCGAAGATCGGGTGGAAGTGGCCCGTCAACGTCATGAATACCGGTCGCGACGGGTCGCCGGCCTTCATCGTCTCATACGCGCGCAGCGATTCGGCCGGCATGGCCCGCGGTTCATGTCGCGGCGGAGAGAGAAGCACATTGTTGCCGCTGGAATCATAGCCCTCGATTTCTCCCAGCGAACCCCAGGCCTGTCTGCCGGGATAGGCTGAGTGCACCTTGAGCTTCAGCTCGCGGAACGTGGCCGGCTTCGCGAGCGGCAGCGATTGCGGTCCCTTCTTGTTCTCGAGTGTTGCCCGAGCAATCTCCTGTCCCTCAGCGGTGAACGACACTTCCTTCGCCACCGCCAGACCTTCGGAGATTGTCGGCCAGACGACGAGCCGCTCGACCCTCACCGGTTGACCGAGCCGGATCGCGATTTCAGCTCCCTCGATCGGATCCAGCACCGACCACGAATGCGTCACGCCATCCACGATCTTCCACAACGGCGTGCTCGAGTTGACGCGCAGCCCCTCGCCGGCCGCCACTTCGGCATCGCTCACCTGGTGCGGCAGATCGGGCTCATCGTCGTGGATGTAACCCAGCAGGTCCGGCCGGCCCTTGAGCCGCTGGTCGAACGGCATCACGCCGTAGAAGCCGGCCTTCTTAACCAGGTCGAGATACTCGGCGACGTCCTTGGTGCCGCTCGATCCCGGCCAGTAGCCGGCCACCGTGTTGATGCCACAGCGGCGGACCGCCTCGAAATCACCGGCCTGCTGGAGCCAGATCATGATCGGAAAGAACGGCTGCTCGTTGACGTAGAACGCGCCGTTGCGAATCTCGATCTCATCGATAGGCGGCAGTGCCGCTGTCTCCGCACCCTTGCTCGGCGCGCAGAGCGCCGCCGCGAGCAGAGCGATCAGGACGAGGCGGTTCATCGAATCCTCCGGGTGAGCGTGCGTGGTTCGCCTTCCGTGATCGGTCTACAGTTCGAGAAACTCCTCCACCGCATCGTGCATGACGTCGGTATTGGGCTCCAGGCCGGTCCAGAGCTTGAAGTTGATCGCCGCCTGCTCGATGAGGATTTCCAGGCCGTCGACCACCGGGCAGCCGCGGTCCTGCGCGGCGCGTACGAGAGCGGTCCGCGGCGGATTGGGCGTGACATCGGCAACCACCGTTTCGGGCGCCATCTCGGAAAGGTTCAGCGGCAGGCTGGCATCCGGATCCTCCGCGGCGGCCGACGTCGCCTGAATCAGGATCCGCGCTTCGGGCGGCACCGAGTAGTCGTCTTGCCAGGACGCGAACGAAGCGGGCGTCTGCAACTCCCCGCTGATCAGTTGGACCAGATTGCCGCCGGCTTCCTCGCCGCGGTTGACGATCGTGATCTCGGCGACCTGGGCCAACGCCAGTTCCACCGCGACCGCCCGCGCCACCCGGCCAGCTCCCAACAGCACGACGCGCTGTCCGGCCGCATCGATCCGCCGCCGGAGCGCCGAGAGCACCGCCTTGCCCTCGGTGTTCTCGCCCACCAGTGCCCCCTCTTCGCTGAGAATGCAGTTGACCACACCGGCCAGTTCCGCCACCCGGCTCAGGCGGTCGAGGTAGGGAAGCACTGCTGTGCGGTAGTCGCCCGCGCAGTTGCCGCCGCGAAACCCCATCGCCCGCATCCCGCGGACCGCATCCTCAAGCTGCTCGGGCGGGACGTCGAGCGAAAGATAGCGCCAGTCCAACTCGTGGTGGACGATCGCCTTCTCAATCATGTATTGGGTCGGATTGCCGCCCAATCCGTGGCCGAGCAAGGCCAGGATGGGTTGCAGCGGTGCGTCGCTCACGGGGCGCTGAGCCTCCAGTTCCGCCGCGCCCGCCGCCGATGCGGAGGACGCGGTTTATGTAATGGCGCCCGTCACGTGCCCCGGCGCTGGCTGAAAGCCAATCGCAATGCCGCCGCCTGAAGGGGATCTTCGGCGCGGCAAAACGCCAAGAGCACTGTCGAACAGGCTGACCGTATTTTTGCCGCGTATCGCAGCCAACGCAACGCCCCCCGGCCGGAGAGTGGCGCCCGCCGGGCGCCCTGTCCGCGGGTGTCGGCCGGAGATAGGATCAACGCATGGATCAGTCTCGGCTGCTTATCGGCCTGCTCGTACTCGCTACCCTGGTCGTCGACGCGGCCGTGCTGGTCAGCCTGTCCGCGTCCCCAGGTCGGCATTCCGACCGCCTGCTGATCCTGGCGCTCGTGCTCAGCCAGGTCGGCCTGCTGGCGATCTGGGCGGGCTGGGCCGGAAGTACGATGCCCTGGCGGCTCTTGCTCACCATCGCAGCGGCGACGGTTGTGAGCGAGTTGCTCGAGCGGACGAATCTCTGGCCCGACCGAAACCGATTCTCCGATCAGCTTACGCTCTACGCGACAATGCTCGCGTTGGCGACCACCGGTTCGATCGTGGCGGCGAGGGCCGCCGGCTTTCGGATGGAGCGACCGATCGACGAGACGCACCCCCGCCGTTCATCGCCGCGGTTCCAGTTCCGCTTGGCGCACCTGATGGGATGGCTCACGGCAACGGCCCTGATCCTGGGCTTGCTCGAATACTCGCTCGCCGGCGGCCTCCGTCAGGTTTCGCCATCGCGCTACGCCGACGACGCCCTGTGCGGGGCGGCGATGGCGGCAATGGTGCTCGCAACCATGACCAGCGTGTTGTCGAGCGGCGCGCGGGCTTGGCATCTCCCCCTGTGGGCAGCCGCAGTGGCCCTGGCAATCGTGGTATGGCACTTCGCCGGAGATCCGTGGCGCGTGGCGGCGACCGTCAACATCACCGCGGCGCTATGGGCGCTCATGTCCCTGGCGATCGTCCGCATTGCCGGATATCACATCGCCTGGCCGCGACGGTAGATCGGCCGGCCCCGCCGACGATTCCCAGTCCAGCTCCGGGTGCAGCAGGCGGGCGAAACGTTCCAGCACAAGAATGAATCGCGGGCCCGGCACGGTGATGTACTGCTCGCGCAGGCAGTAGACGCGGCCGTTCCGGACGGCGTCGACTTCGGCCAGTTGGAGCCAATCGGCCAGCACTTGGTCGTCGGGCATTTCGGGAGCCGCCAGCCCCGCCGAAAGATCGAGGATCACCTCCGGATCCATCTTGAGGATCCCCTCCATCGACACTACTGGAAAGGGCATCTCGGGCCCCTGGTAGGCGTTCTGGCCGCCAGCCATCGTCAACAATCGGTCGATGTGCCCATCGTTGCCGGCAACGTAAACGTCCTCGATTTTCCCCTGGCCCAGTGTTCTGTCGATCGCACAGAGCACGCGTGGGCGCGGCCGGCCCGCGGTCTTCTCGGCGATCCGCTGCATGCGCCGGCGGAGATCGGCTGTGAGCCGTTCGGCCGCCGGCTCGGCCCCGCACTCGCGGCCAATCGTGGTGATCGACTGAAACAGGCCCTCGATACTCTGGTGGTTCACGACGAGGCAGCGTAGCTGCAACTGCTTGAGCACCGGAACCGACCGTTCATGCTCGATGAGCATCACAACGAGGTCCGGCTGCAGGGTGACGACGGCCTCGACGTTCGGGTCGTGCATTCCGCCGACCTTAGGCAAACCGGCGACCTTGGGCGGGTATTTGCAGAATTTCGACACGCCCACCACCCGGTCGCCGAGCCCCAGCGCGAACAGCGTCTCGGTCACGCTGGGAGCCAGCGACACGATCCGGCGGTAGGCCGAGGGCGGTTCGGGCGGCGAAGCGTCTTCAACCAGCAGGCTTCGCGCCACCAGGCTGCCGACCACGACCAGCAGGCAGGCGGCGATGAGGGCGGCTTTGACGCGCATCAAGTCAGTATACAACGCGAGCCGGGCGAATCGCACCGGCTCGGCGTGGCGTTTGACTTGTCGGCGAAGGCCGCGTCTAGTCGAGGAACCCAACCAGTTCCTGGCTGCGGCTGGGCTGCTGCAGTTTGCGGACGGCCTTGGCCTCGATCTGGCGGATCCGTTCGCGGGTCACCTTGAAGATGTGGCCCACTTCCTCCAGGGTGTAGCTGTAACCGTCGCCAAGCCCGTAGCGGAGCTTGATGATCTCACGCTCGCGATAGCTGAGCGTTTTGAGCACCTTGTTGATCCGCCGGCGGAGCATCTCCTGGGTCGCCCCGATGGCCGGGCTCTCGGCGGTGCCGTCGGGCAGCAGGTCGCCGAAGTGGCTGTCTTCGCTGTTGCCCACGGGCCGGTCGAGGCTGATCGGGTAGCGGCTCATCGCCAGCACCCGGCGGGTCTCGTCAAGGCAGGTACCGCTGGCGTTGGCGGTCTCCTCAATGGTGGGCTCGCGGCCCAGCGACTGGAGCAATTGCCGCGAAACGTTTCGCACACGGCTCATCGTCTCCACCATGTGCACCGGGATGCGGATGGTGCGGCTCTGGTCGGCCACCGCCCGGGTGATCGCCTGCCGGATCCACCAGGTGGCGTAGGTGCAGAACTTGAATCCGCGGCGGTACTCGAACTTGTCGACCGCCCGCATCAAGCCGGCGTTGCCTTCCTGGATCAGGTCGAGGAAGCTGAGGCCGCGGTTGCGGTACTTCTTGGCGATCGAGACCACCAGCCGGAGATTGCCCTCCGACAGTCCGCGCTTGGCGACTTGGTACTGAGCGTAGACCTGCTTCAGGGTCTTCACCCGATTGCGCAGACTGGTGGGGGTCTCCTGCGTATGGCGGAGAATGTTGCGGTACTCGATGATCCAGGCCTCGCGTTCCTTGACGGGGCCGTGGTTGCGCTTGTGTTCGTCGATGCGGGCCTTGAGCTGGTCGACCCGCTGGCTGTATTCGTCAAGGACGCAGATCTTCGGTTCCAGACGCTGGGTCCGCAGCCCCAGTTCCTGCAACAGCAGCACCGCCCGCCGCCGCGCCCGCCCGAGGCGCCGCCACGCAGCACGGCGCTGGGCCATGGGTCGCGATTTGCTCGTGGCCACCCAGTAGTCGCGGCGATTGCGCTTGAGAATCACCTCCAGCGTCCTGAGGTTCGGGTGCAGCCGCCCCAGGATCTGCTCTTTCTCCAAATGGTCGGTCACCGAGACCTGCACCGTACGGTCGAACGGCAGGTCGTTGTCGCGCACGCGCTGCAACGTCCGCACCGCGTCACGCATTACGCAATCGCATTCCAGGAGGATCCGACGAAACCTCTCACGGGTAATCTCGATCCTCTTGGCCAGGGCAATTTCTTCCTGGCGCGTCAGCAGCGGAATTTCGCCCATCTGGGTGAGGTACATCCGCACGGGATCGTCCGACCAGGATTCGGAGTCCTCGGCGATGAAGAGTTCGTCCGACTCCAGGTCCGTCTCATCCTCCGACCCGTCCCCGCTCAGATCCAGATCGTCGTCCAGATCGTCGTCGTGCAGGTCGTCCAGATCGTCGACATCCTTGTCGTCGAGGCTGAGATGGTCGTCCTCGAGGTCGGCATGAACTGCCCTGACATCTGCCAATTCGTCCAGCAATACATCTGCGTCGTACAATGCAGATCTCCTAGGATTGACTACGAGTGCACAAACCCCCCGTGGAGATCGCAGAGCAAATGAGCGCGAGACCGCGTGGCACCGAGGCAGAATTCGGGCGAGGGCCTCCGGCAGCATGGCACGGACCGGACTGGCTCATTTCCCTTCCCCACACAGCTACTTCCCCAACGCGTGGCGGCGGCAGGCCACAGACTAATCTACCACCGAATTGTTCGAGTGGTCGCAGAACTCAAGATTTGGCAAGAGGTTCGGTCTATGGCAAAGAGACCGTCTTCGTCCAGAATACCCAGAGCATCCAGATTGTCAGTCGTCCCCCGGCGACTCGTCGCTGTCTCTAGCTTGGCTGCCTTGGTTGGATACCGCCAATACCAATGCAAACCACTTGTTGAGAACTTGGCGCCACGTTGCTACAACAACGACGCACGATCTCTGGATATGCGAGCCCCAGCGACACTTCTGGAAAGGTGGGGAAGCCAGGGCTTTCCTACCGTGGGACGCCTCATCATTCGAGGCTGGTAGTGCGGGGGCTGGTACTTAAATTGTAATCGTCTTCAGGTGTCGGTCCAGGGTTGCTTCAGGAATTCCCCTAAAAATAAACTGTTACAGCACCCATTCTTGTTGAGCCTGGGTGAAATAGGCACTACCTGGAAAAGAGCACCCCACCTGCGATCGACGGCACTCTGGGCACCCGACCCCAACGTTCCCCCCGTTCAGGCTGACAAGGCCTCGAATCACCCCGAGCCTCGCAACGAATGCTGGGGTAGGCTACACTGCAACAATCGCCGGACATCCGCCCACCCAAGGTGACTTGAGCCCAATCGCAATGAGCGCAAAGTACCTCCTACCCTGCAAGTGCGGCAAGGAAATTCCTGTGGAACTGCGCCAAGCCGGTCAGCAGGTCCGCTGTGAGTGCGGAGCGGAACACGAAGTCCCCAGAATGCAGGACCTGCGCCGACTGAAACACGCCGATGCCCCACAACCGGAAACGCGGCCGATGGCGAAACGCCGCTGGGGACGCCGCCAGCGATTACTCGTCGTAGGCGGTGTTCTGGTACTCCTGGCCGCACTCCTGGGGGTGTACCTTTATGGCCGCGAGCCGCAGTTGAACGTGGAGTCCCTCCGGCCATGGCAGACCGTTCAGGTCTGGGAGCAGTTCCGCGGCGGTTTGCACGGACGGCTGCCTACGGAGCGGGCCTACGAAGAGGAACTCCAGAAGCACCGTCGCTGGGTCTACGTGGCCATGGTATTGGGGGGCCTCGGCGTACTGACGATGCTCAGTTCGCTGTTTGTCTCGGCCGGCCCGCCGACGCGGCGACCGCGGCCCACCGGCTCTCCACCGGCCGGGAGTCCCGCCGATCCGACGGCCGACGAACGTGCCGGCCGAAAACGTTCCCGCCCGCGACCAGGCTAACGCTTGCGGAGCACGAAGACGACATCTTCCGTGTTGCCGCGCACGCGGATCGGACGAGCAGCGTCGTAGGTGAAGTCGTACGTCTCGACGGCTTCGAACTCCGGAACTCGCTTCAACAGCCCGTCGAACTCAGCCGCTGTGTAGGTGCGGAACGACAGTTCGTCCTCCAGTCGGTATTGCCGCCGCGGCGTTTCGATCTCCATGGCGAACCCCACCCGTTCCCGGCGCTGCCGTCGGTCGATGGAAATCGACCACATTGAAGAATGGACCCTCAAACGCCCCCGCCGGGCCGACCAGTATTCCGAATCGTCGGCACGCGGCCGATTCGGGGTGAGGTGCAGACCGAGCAGGTACAATCCTCCCTGGGCCAGCGCCGCCGCGACGCAGCGCAGATGCCCCTCCGCCGCCTGCTCGCTCTCCAGATGACGGAACGAGTTAATGGTGTTGAACGCCGCGTCCACCTTCCGCTTCAAACGGAAGTCCGCCATGTCGCCGACCTCGACGCGGTCCGCCACGCCGTGCCGTTCAAACCGTTCGTTGCAGTAAGCTACTGCCTTGGGATTGAGATCGTTGCCGCCCACTTCGTAGCCTGCTGCGGCGAACCTCAGCAGCAGCCGGCCCGTGCCGCACGCCGGCTCGAACAACCGTTGCACGCTCCGGCGGGCGTGCTTCTCGAAACACTCGCGCAGGAAGTTGAATTCGGCCTTCCAATCGGAGCCGAAAAGCACGTCGTAGTACCCCGGGTAGTCGTACAGGTTTCCGCGGATGACTTCCATCGTTCGAGGTGCTCAGTTGCCTCCGGTGCCATCGAGCCAACGCGGACCGAATTGTACCCCATGTTTCGCTATGCCTGCCAACGGTTGTTGGGCTTTGCATTGAAAGCAAACCCTGAGGCGACGCTTGACGCGGTGAATTTCCGGCTCCGCCACGCTGGGGCCCCGTTCCTTTTCGATTCCAGGCTCGTTAGAATCGCCGAACCTCGCCTCCTTGTGCTGACCTCAATCGATCCCGCCGCCAAGAAGGAGCCCGCACGTGATGCTTCGCGCACTTGCATTCCTCAGCCTGATGGTTCTGGCTTCCCCTCCGCTGCACGGCGGCGAGCCAGCCGCAACCGAACCAGGCTTTGTCCGGCTCGACAACGGCAGCGACCTGGTCGATTGGCTCGGAAACAAGGGCAACTGGAGCATCCGCGACGGCGCGATTCACCTCGACGCGCAGGTGCCGGGCGGGTCGATCTTCCACGCCAAGACACACAGCCGCAACTGCATCATCCGCCTGCAATTCCGCGCTTCGTTCGCCGCCGACTCGGGCGTCTTCCTCCACGGCGCGCAGTTCCAGGTCCGCGACTACCCCAACTCGCTCTCCGACACGATGCCGTTTGCTCCCTACGCCCGACCCGCGGATCAGTGGAACGACCTGGAGTTCGACGTCACCGATGGCGTCGCGGTGGTGACGCTCAATGGACACGTCATCGCCCGGGGTTGGGCTGTCGGCGACAAGCCCGACCGCGGCGTGGGCCTGCAGAAGGAAACCGGCGACTTCGACTACCGCAATATCCGGCTCAAGGAGAAACAGGGCGGCTGAATGCTTTTCGCGCTTTCGTGCGGCCATCCCGGCGGCACAGTCGCCGAGCGCCACGGGTTGTCGCGCGGCCGTCACCGCTGCATTTCGGCAGGCGAGACACCGGCGCCACCAGGCCCACCATCAGAACTGGCCGTCGCGGGTTTGGAAGTGCGTTGGTTTGCCGTGGGTTGGGCCGCCGCGCTCGAGCCAGTCGGCAATCCACACGATCAACTGTTCGACGCTGACGTTCGGTGGGCCGAATAGCCCGACGGCCTTCGATGGATTGCTCAGGAAGGCGTCCGGCGATTCGCTGCCCGTGAATTGCACCGGCTTGCCGAAGCGCGCGCCGAACTGCTCGGCGATCTGTCGGACACTCAACGTCTCGGGTCCGGCAACGTTGACGATGAACGGCGGCGAGGCAACTTGTTCCAGTGCGCTGAGCGTCATGGCATTCGAGTCTCCCTGCCAGATCGCATTGAAGTAGCCCATCGTCAGGTCGACCGGCCGCCCGGCGAGGACCTGCTGCGCAATATCGACCATGATGCCGTAGCGCATCTCATGCGCATAGTTGAGCCGCACCAGCGCGGTCGGCATCACCCGGCTCTGGCTGAAATGGGTGAGAATCCTCTCCCGGCCCAGGCAACTCATGGCGTAGTCGCCCACCGGTCCCAGCGCATCGGTTTCCACTGACCCGCCGCTGTCGGCGGGCATCATGCGATATACATTGCCCGTCGAATAGGAAACAAACCTGCTGCCGGCGTACTTCTCGGCGACGAGGCCGGGCAGGTAGGCATTCATTGCCCAGGTCATCGGCTCCTGGCCGGTCGAGCCGAACTTCATGGCCGCCAGGTAGAGCACGTTGGGCGCATCGGGCAGCGACTCGAGTTGCCGTCGATCCAAGAGATCGCATGAAATCGTCTCGACGCCAACATCCTCGAGCGAGTCGCGGAGCGACCGGTTTGAAAACCGCGACACGCCGATCACGCGTCGGCGGACGCCCGCCTCGTCGCTGGCCCGCCGTGCCATGCGCGCCAGGCTTGGTCCGGTCTTCCCGCCCACTCCCAACACAATCAGATCGCCCGGCACACGGGCCATGGTCTGGATTACGCCCGGCGTCGGCCGACTCAACACGTCTTCAAGCTGCTTGACGCTTTCAAGTGTGGCGGGCAAGTCGTTCGTGCTCACGGTGTCTCCTTTCCAGAACCTGTGCCGACATCATTCTCTTGAGCAGGCGCCAAGAAGGCTAGCCCCCGGGTGATGCACCCGGAAAGCGTTCGTTACTTCGCTTTCGGGTCGGCCGGCGGCGGCTTATTCTCCAACGTCTTCGATCAGCTTGCGCAGCGCCTGTCGGTCGCGCGGGCTCAACGGACTCGCCTCGACGAGCTGGAGCAAAAGTGGAGTCAGCGACCCGCCGCACAGCCTCTGCGCCAAGCCCTCCAGCTCCAGCTCGATCATCTCCTCACGCTCGATGCTGGCGGAAAAGACATGGGCGAACGCGCTGCGGTCGCGGGTTACACAGTCCTTCTTCTCCAGTCGCTCCAGCAGCTTCTGGACCGTGGCATAGGCGTTCGTCGATATCTCGCCATAAACCACCTCGGTGATCTCGCGAATCGTCGCCGTGCGGCGCGACCACAGCACCTGGAGCACCGATAGCTCGTACTCAGTAACCTCGACGCTCTTTCGCGACATCGCCCTCGCCTCGCCGCTGGTGTCGGCCGTCTTCATCGGCAGATTCTAAGACAGCGCGACTGAGATTGTCAAGCAGCGCGAGCCCGAGGCGACAACGATCGCTTCACAACGGCTCCGCGATGGCGGGACTGCGGCTCAACCAGCGCGGATCTCGCGTTTTTCGGCGTCGTAGATCTGCCGCGCGCCCGTGTCGAGCGACCGCATCGCCATCAGCGCCGGAACGCAGTGGTTGTAGCCGGCCTCGATCGGCGCGTTGCACTGTCCACGGGTGCGCAGGCACTGCAGCCAGTCGAGGAAATGGTCGGGAATCTCCACCGCCTCAACCGGTTTCTCCTCCTTCGCAAGCTCGGTGGGCTTGATCGCACCGGCTGCCGAGAAGGTGGGCTTCTGCCAATTCGTCAGGTCGATCGTCCCCTGATCGCCGTAGATCTTCAGCACACTGCCGCTGCCGTTGCCGAAGTTGGTCGAGTAGCTGACGAGGAAGCCATCCGGGTAGATCCAGGTGGCCTGCGCGTGGTCGGGACAGGTGAAGTTGTATTCGTCCTTCCAGGTGAACGTGCCTCCCTGCGCGACGCAACTTACCGGCAGCGTGCTGCCGACGATGTAGTTGTAGAGGTCGATGAAGTGGCAGCCGAGGTTCGCCAGCGGGCCGTCGGTAAACTCGCGGTACCCGTACCAGCCGGTGAGCAGTTTGCCGTCGAAGGGCCGCGCCGGGCGGTCCATGAGAAACTCCTTCCAGTCAACATCCTCTTCCTTGATCGTCTCGGCCCGCTGCATCCACGAATACCAGTAGGGCTTGGTGCCGTTGCGGCACTGTTCGATCCGCGACACTCTGCCGATCGCCCCGGAACGGAACAGTTCGCGGCAGCCGGCGCTGGTGGGAAAGCTGCGCACCTGAGTGCCCATCTGCGTCACGATGCCGCTGGCTTTCACCGCGTCGCATGCCTTGCGGAGCGACTCCATATCCATCGCCAGCGGCTTCTCGCAGTAGGCGTCCTTGCCGGCGCGGGCGGCGGCTTCGAGGTGCGTCGCGTGATGGTGGTCGCAGGAGGCGATCATTACCGCATCGACGTCGTCAAGCTCGATGATCTCGCGGTAGGAAACGAATTGTCTGGCTGGCCGCCCGTACCACTCTTTGCACCGCTCGGCGGCCCGTTCGCGGCGGATCCGCCAGGGATCGCTCACCGCAGTGAACTCCACGTTCTGCGCCTTGTCGTGGGCGTGCACGCCTGGCATGTGCGCCGCATAGCCGCGTCCACCGCAGCCAATCAGCCCGATGGAAATCCGCTCGTTGGCCCCCACGATTTTCGCGTAGCTGGTCGCAGTGAAGCCGAGCACCGCTCCGGCGGAAGCCGCGGCGAGAAAACGACGGCGAGAAGGATCAGTCGGCATGGTTCGTCCTCCCGGTGAGGCAAAGGTGGCGGGACAAAAAACACTCCCCTCTCCCGACTACGGGAGAGGGGAACGCGTGAAGGAGTTCTCCGTTCGTGCCGGCGCTCACAGTTCAACCTGTTCGAGGAACTTGAGGCTCTGCGGCACCTGTTCGAGGACGGTGGGCGATTCGTCCTCGATGAAGTAGTACTTCACGCCCACTTCCTGGGCCGCGCGGAGCAACTCGGGCCATTTCACCTGCCCCGTGCCCAGGGCCACGTCATTCGTCAAGTCGGTATGCCCGGCGAGGCTACCCGTCGGCACCCCCTTCTTGAGGTCTTTCAGGTGCAGAAGCAGCCAGCGGTCCGGGTACTTCTTCAGCAGCGCCGCCGGATCCTGGCCTGGAAACACCGTCCACAACACGTCCATCTGGAAGTGCACGTACTTCGGATCGGTCTTGGCCACCAACAGGTCGAAGAGCGTCCCGTCCTTGTACGGCGCAAATTCGTAACCGTGGTTGTGGTAGTAAAACTTCATTCCCGCTTCGGCAATCGCTTTGCCGGCGGCATTGAACACCTCGGCCGCCGCGAGGCACTGCTTCTCGTCGAACGGCGATTGATGGTCGATCCAGGCGCAGCCAATGTAGATCTGCCCCAGTTCCTTCGCTTCCCGGATCACACCCTGAACATCATCGCGAAGCCGCCCGTACGGGGCGTGGCCGCCGATGGCCACCAGCCCGCGCTTGTCGAGTTCCGCCCTGAAGGCGGCTGTCGACATGCCGTAGGTGCCAGCGGCTTCGACGTACTTGAAACCCCATTCGCGAACCTTGTCGAGCGTCGGGGCAACCCCTTCCTTGGCGAACATGTCGCGAAGGCTGTAGAGCTGCAGCCCGACGGGCCCCTTGAACGTCGCGCTTTCGCCAACTCCGGCCGAAGCGATCGAAGCCGCCGTGGTGGCGACGAGCAGAGTGAACACAATTAACAGAAGCAACTTTCGCATGGGCTAATCTCCTCAAGCACGCTTTCGCGCGGATTTGACCGTCAAATACTGGTATGTTCTGCTTGTGTTGCAGGCGTCTCGCCTGCCTCAATGCAGCCGAGACGGCTGCACCACAAGCGAGTGTGTCCGGACCTCCTATTCCACCTTGGGCTCGGCGACGCGCCCACCCTTGATCTCAGCCAGCTCGCGGACCCAGACGTTGCGGAACCGCACCGGGTTGCCGTGGAACTGCAATTCCAGCGGCAGCTTGTCGGGATGCGCCTCATAGGCAGGCGGCCGGTGGTAAGGCGTGTCCCCTTCAAGTTTGAAGTGGTTCTGTACCAGTACGCCGTTGTGGAGCACGGTCACGTAGGCCGGCTCAACAAGCTTGTCGCCCTCGAACTTGGGCGCGGTCCAGATGATGTCGTAAGTCTGCCACTCACCCGGCTTGCGCGAGGCGTTCACCAGCGGCGGATGTTGCTTGTAGATCGCCGCGGCCTGGCCGTCGTAGTAGGTCTGGTTTTCGTACGAATCGAGAATCTGGACCTCGTAGCGGCCCATGATCATGACGCCGCTGTTGCCCCGGCCCTGTCCCGAGCCCTCAACCTTCTCGGGTGTGGCAAACTCGACGTGCAGTTGCATGTCGCCAAAGGGCTGCTTCGTGCTGATGCCGCCTCCGGCCGAGATGGCGTATCCATCCTCGATCTTCCACTTCTCGCCGCCATTCCAGGCCGAGAGGTCTTTGCCGTCGAACAGGACGATCGCATCCGAAGGTGGTCCGCCCGGCGGGCCCGGATCGACCATTTTTGGCTCGTCCCACTTGATGCCCGGCTTATACTCGGCGGCAACGCCTGCCGAAACGACGATGGCCAGGGCCAGGACGGCCAGGCCGCACAACTTCAGTGTCGCCAGTCTTGACATCGAAGCACAACTCCTCCAGGTGGTACGAAAAAACAGAGACTCTGCGGCCGGACCGATTCGGCCAATGGTCCAACATAATCTGCTCGCCCGGCGGAAGCAAAGCGCCCGCGTGCGGCAACGCTCCGCCCCAACAAAGCAGCCGCAACAAAGTAGGCCCGCAGTCCCTGCAGGCTTTTCGCCAGAGCAGCCCGCCAAAGTAGGCCCGCAGTCCCCTGCGGGCTTTTCACCAGAACAGCCCGCCAAAGTAGGCCCGCAGTCCCCTGCGGGCTTTCAAGCGACCCCGCAGTCCCGGCGGGCTCTCCCAAACCAACCGCCGTCCGTAGCCACGCCCCCTCGCCCCGTTCGCTGTACGCGACGCGACGTCGCCTCTACGATCGGCCCGCGGCGGCGGATATGCTGAAGGGCCTCGGCTCAGGCAGACAGAATCACAACTCGCGAGCTAACCGATGGCCATCCTGACGCACCTCCTGCTCATCGCGATTGCGGCGGCCGAACCGGCGGCCGGCGAAGCGGACCTTACGCTCTCGTATCGCCAGCCCGCCCGACAATGGGCGGCCGAGGCTCTACCGGTCGGAAACGGACGGCTGGGCGCGATGGTGTTCGGCGCAGTCGAGCGCGAGCGCATCCAGTTCAACGAAGACAGCCTGTGGACGGGTGACGCAAACCCGTCGGGCGAGTACGACACGATGGGTGCCTACCAGAACTTTGGCGACCTGTTCATATCGGCCGAAGACTCGGACGAGCCCCAAGAATATCGTCGCGAGCTGGACCTGGCTTCCGGCGTGGCGCGGGTCGAGTTTCGGTTTGGCAACGTGCGCCACCGCCGCGAAGTGTTCGTCACCCATCCGGATCAGGTGCTGGTCGTCCGCTGGACCGCCGATCGCCCCGGCGCCATCTCGGGCGTCGTGGGCCTTCAAGGGGCACATGGCGAGAAGACCGCCGTCGACGGTTCGGCATTGACCTTCGCCGGCGCGCTCAACAACGGTCTTGAGTACGAAGCGATCGCGCGCGTTATCGCCCGTGGAGGCGCGGTGCGGGCCGATGGCAATCAGTTGCGGCTCGTCGCATGCGACGAAGTCCTCGTGCTCCTCGCCGCCGGGACCGACTATACCATGGACGCGGCCAGCGGCTTTCGCGGCCCGCCGCCGGGCGAGCGGCTGCGGGCACAGATCGCGGCCGCCGCCGGGCGCTCATTCGAGGAACTCCTCGAGCGGCATGTTCGCGACTACCAGGGGCTGTTCAACCGCGTCCGACTCACGCTCGGTGAGCCGTCCGGCCAGTTGGCCGGTCTGCCGACCGACGAGCGGTTGTCGCGCTACTCCGGCGGCGGCGAAGACCCGCAACTCGAATCGCTGCTGTTCCACTACGGCCGCTACCTGCTGATCGCCTCGTCGCGACGGCCCGGATTGCCCGCCAATCTACAGGGACTGTGGAACGACAGCAATTCGCCTCCCTGGCACAGCGACTACCACGTGAACATCAACGTCCAGATGAACTACTGGCCCGCAGAGCCGGCGAACCTGGCCGAGTGCCATCTGCCCCTGATCGATCTCGTCGCCAGTCAGCTTGAGCCCTGGCGGAAAGCAACCCAGGCCGCACCCGAGTTCCAGACCGGCCGCCCGGTCCGCGGCTGGGCGGTGCGGACGTCGCACAATACGATGGGCGGCCTGGGCTGGCAGTGGGACAAGACGGCCAATGCCTGGTACTGCCTGCACCTCTGGGAGCACTACGCGTTCGGCGCCGATCGCGATTATCTGCACGAGACGGCCTATCCGATCATCAAGGAGACCTGCCAGTTCTGGGAGGACCATCTCAAGCGATTGCCCGACGGCAGTCTCGTCGTACCCGACGGCTGGTCGCCCGAGCACGGCCCGCACGAAGACGGCGTGAGCTACAACCAGCAGATCGTCTACGACTTGTTTACCAATTACGTCGCGGCGGCCGATGTGCTGGGGGTCGATCGTGAGTACCGCGACCGGATCGCCGCCATGCGCGACAAGCTCGTGGGCCCCAGGATCGGCCGCTGGGGCCAGTTGCAGGAGTGGATGGCCGACCGCGACGACCCCAAGGACGAGCACCGGCACACCTCGCACCTGTTCGCCGTCTATCCTGGCAGCCAGATCTCGGCTGCCCGGACGCCGGAACTCGCCCGGGCAGCCGCCGTGTCGCTTGAAGCACGCGGCACGGCCGGCGACAGCCGGCGAAGCTGGACCTGGCCGTGGCGTTGCGCCCTCTGGGCACGGCTCCGCCAGGGCGATCGCGCGCACGAGATGATCCGCGGCCTCCTCACACACAACGTGCTGCCGAACCTGTTCGGCAATCATCCGCCGTTCCAGATGGACGGCAACTTCGGCTACACGGCGGCCGTCTGCGAGATGCTCGTCCAGAGCCACGCCGGCGAGATCGACCTGCTGCCCGCGCTGCCCAAGGCCTGGCCCAGAGGCGAGGTACACGGCCTGCGGGCCCGCGGCGGGTTCGAGGTCGACCTGGCTTGGCGCGACGGCAAGCTCGAGCAGGCCACCATACGTTCCAGCCGTGGCGGACCGTGCACCGTTCGCTACGGTGAAACCGTCCGGCGGCTTGAGGTCGCCGCGGGCGAGTCGCAGCAATTCGCACTTGGCGGCGAGAAGTAGTCCCCCGAGATATTTTCACCAGCCGCGGAGAGTCATCATGAGAGTCTGGACCATACTGCTCGGCGCACTCGTCGCCGCGTCGGCCGCTCAGGCCGCGGAGACGCTGTTTACATCCGGACCGCAGGAGTTTGCCGGAGCGAAATACTATTGGCTCGCCCAATGGAAGCTGGAGGTCACGCTGCCGGAAGACGTCACGGCCGGCGACCGCTTTGAGGTGCTGTTTGGAACCAAGGGACCGGCGAAGCGGACGCTCGCCTTCGAGTACGAGGGCCGCACGGGCACGCTCGCCGCGGTCCGGAGGCAGCCGTTCGAGTGGATCGAGCTTCCGCTGGGAAATCTTGTCGCCGGAAAGAAGATCCTGCTCTTCGGCCAGGGCAGCGAGGCGGTCGCGTTCCTGGCGGGCGTCCGCGTCACGGGCCAGTCGGCCGGAGAGGTGAAAGTGACGCCGGTCCCGGTCGGCAGCCTCGCGCTCGGCGGTAGCCAGTCGGCAACCTGGTCCGACTTGCCGGGATTCGAGATAAACGACGAGAACCGCCGGGTGTGGCAATCGGACGCTGCCGCGCCCGACTGGCAACGGGCGGAGCGATCGGCGAGGTATGCCGGAGTCGCCCTTGGCAAAGTCCATCGCTGGCTCCACGACTGCTGCCTGCCGGTGCGCGACGCGAAGTCGGGCCTGTTCCGCCCCACCGGCGCCGAGTGGAACTATCGCGACACGGCGGCCGACTGCTATCCGTTCTACGTCTGGGCGGCGCTGTTTACCGACGAGGAAGTGCTCAACACGGTGATGATCGAGGCCCTCCAGGCCGAGCAGCGGCTGTGCAACCATCTGGACTGCATTCCGGTGAGCTACGACATGGATGCGGGGCGGAAGCTGGAGATGGACTTCGACGCCATGATCTTCGGCGCGAGCGAGTACGCCAAGGACGGCCTGGTGCCGATCGTCGAACTCGCCGGCCGCGATTCCCCGTGGTGCGCGCGGATGCGCGAGATCGTCGACGATATCTTCCGGCACGCACCCTACGAAACACCCTACGGCAAGATCCCGTCGACGAACGTGGAGGTCAATGGCGATCTGCTGCAGATCCTGCCGCGGCTTTACGGCATGACGGGCGACAGGAAGTATCTCGACTGGGCGCATCGGCTGGCCGACTACTATCTCCTGCCCGGCGGGTTCGTCCCCTCGCGGCTTTCGGACCATGGCTGCGAGATCATCGGCGGGCTGGGGCTCTTGTTCGCCGTCGACGTCGAGGCCAGCCCGGAGAAGGCAGAGCAGTATCGGCCGCACCTGGAGCACCTGTTCGATGAAGTGCTCCGCCGCGGGACGAATTCCGATGGGATCATCATTGGCGACCTCCAGCCGACGCCGGGACCGCACGACAGCGTCACCACGCGCGACGGTTGGGGCTACGATTTCGTCGGCTTCCTGGACTACGATCTCGCGCTGGGCACGACCCGCTACCGCGAGGCGATCCGCCGCCCGCTCACCAGCCTGCTCAAGCCGCGGTACCTGCATTTCAACTGGGATCACGGATCGCGCGACAACATCGCCGACTCGGTGGAAGGCGGACTGTACCTTCTGCGGCGGTATCCTACGCCCGAGGCCTTCCTCTGGGCCGACCGCGAGATCGCCACGCTGCTGGTCGATCACACCGATCCGAACCGTCTGTGGGGCGTGCACAAGCTGGAAGCGAACACGGTCCGCACGGTGCTCATCCACACGATGCTTCACACGCGGAATGCGATCGCGCGGCCCTGGCAAGCGGGGCTTGAGCTCGGCGCGGTTCCCTACGGCGGCGGGATCGGCGTGCTCATGAAATCAGAGACGGCCTACGAGGGCCGGCTGCAATTCGACGTCCCGCGGCACCGGCTGACGTTCGGTTTTACCCAGGACTGGCCGCGGATGAACGCGGTGCCGGAGTGGTTCACCGTCGAGCCCGACGAGTCGCACCATTACGAGGTCCGCGATGCGGATACCGGCGCGGCGCAGGTCGTCTCGGGCTTATCGCTCCAGCGCGGCTGGCCCGTGCGGCTCCAGCCGGGCAAGCCGCTGCGGCTGGACGTGCGTCTGGTGAAGCCCAATAATCCCTCCTGACAGCGGCGGAGCACGACCGATGAATCGATGCCTGCTCGTGAGCCTGGCAGGACTCTTCTTGTCCGCGGCATCACCGCCTGCCCTGCGGGGTGCGGAGAACGCCTCGTCCGGAGATCGGCCCTGCTGGCACCGCGCGCCGACGCTCAGCGTCATGACCGGCTTCATCTACGAGCCCTTGAGCCCCTACCCGGTTGAGAAGTGGCTGGAGAACCTGGGCAGTCGCTTCGACGCCGATCGATGGGTCGCCGACTTCAAGGAGGTCGGCGCGAGCCACGTGGTGTTCTACGACAAGTGGATCGATGGGCTGGTGTTCCATGATACGAAAACCACGAACTTCAAGACCAGGCGTGACTTCCTGGGCGAACTGGCCGCGGCCTGCCAGCGCGGCGGCCTGCCCCTGGTGATCTATTTCAATGCGGTGAGCGACGGCAATCCGGAATTCGACGAGTGGTCGCTCCTGGACAAGGAGGGCAAACCGATCGTGTTCGGCCCGCGGTGGCCGACCCGCTACCAGACGCTCCATTCGCCGTTCCGCGAGAAATGCGTCGAGCAGGTTCGCGAATTGTTGAGCCACTACGGCCCGATCCACGGCATCTGGCACGATATCTTCCACGAGCGGCTCAACACGACGAGCCCCTGGACCGCGCAAGGCTACGAGCGGATGTTCGGCGAGCCGTTCGAATCGGCGACACCGGCGCGACTGGAGCAGTTCCATGCGCGGACGCTGGCCGGCTACCTCGACGAGATCGATCGCATCCGCCGGGAGCAGCGCCAGGACCAGTGCGTGTACACCGCCAATGGCTCGGGCAGCAGCTTCCTGGCCGGTGGATCATGGCGAAGCGATGTGGGCCTGCGGCTCCAGTACCTGTTCAACGAGGGACACAGTTTTTCGAACAATGAGCAACTGGCCCGCATGGCGTGGGCGCTACCCAAGCCGCTCGACATCAACCTGCTCTTGAACAAATCCTGGTTTGCACCGCTGGAGGATGTGCCCCCGCCGCCAGGTCTCACGATGCAACAGGCGATCGCCGCCACGGCCATTGCGGTCTGCCAGGGCGCGGGCGTGAACTTCGCGCTCACGCCCGGCCACGACGGCCGGTTCGGCGAAGATCTCCAGCGGGCCAAGGCGGTCGGGGCATGGTTCCGAACGATCGCGCCTTGGCTCTCCGGCGCGGAGCCGGCGGCCGATGTGGGGATTGTCTGTGGACCTGAGGCGAACATGGTCACCGAGATGCTCGCCCGGGCCGGCGTCGCCGCGCGGTGGATTGCGCCCGACGGACCGCTACCCGGATGCCAGTTGATCGTCGTTCCGCCGCGAAGCCCCATCGACGCGCGGCTCCGTGAGTTCGTCGATCATGGGGGCACGCTCGTCGCCCTGGGCGACATCGGCCCGGCGGCGGAGATCTTCGGTGTCACGCTGGCCGGCGACGCCCGCCTCGCTGCCGAACTTCAGGGGGCAACGATCCAGGTCGACTCGGAGTACAACGCCCAGTTCGCCGCCGCGAATGCCCTGGACGATGATCCTCGGACCGCCTGGGCTTCGGGCGACGCCCCGATGCCGCATTGGGCGGAGATTACGATGCCGGAGCCGTTCGCCGTGGCGGCCGTCGAAGTGCAAAGCCGCGAGGGACCGTATCGGATGACCGACATCGACATCGAAGTACCTGAGGGCGGCGGCTGGCGGGTGGTGAAATCCATCCGCGGGGCGACTCAATCCACTATCGCCGCACAACTCGACTCGCCCGTGGAGACGGCCCGCGTCCGCGTCAGCATCCTCCGCGAGACTTTCGAAGGCAGTGATCGCCAGTATGCCGACGTGGCATCGATCCGCGTGCTCGATGCGGCCGGCGTCAATCGCGCGCGCTCCGTATTCGAGCCGGTCCGCCTCTCCGGTGCGATTCAGGGATTGTTGCGGCCGTCGGCCGTCGCCGCGGCGCCCACCACGGCCGCGGTCCTCGCCCAGTTCGACCACGGCCAGAAACCGCCCGCGGTGCTCCGCAACCGGCTTGGCCGCGGCCAGGCGATCCTGGTGACGGCTCGCGAAGTGCCGGACGACATCGCGGTCTGGGATAGCCTGCGAAGCGTCACGCTTGGCGGACCGGATTTCACCGTCAGGGCAAGCGATCCCGAGCGGTTTCGCGTCATCCTGACACGCGTCGGCGACGCACGCGTCGCGCACGTGATCGATTCAGCCGTGCCGGCGGCGAATTACGAGCCCGAAGCGGTCGAGGTATCGCTCCTGGCACCCAGCGGTCTGGCAACCCGCGCCACGCTCAATGGCGATCGTGATACAATCTCCGTGGCAGTGGAGAACGGTCGCGTGAGCTTCACCGTCCATCCCGATCCGGTGGCGACCGTGATCCTGACGGCGGCAAAATGATCCGCGGCAGCCAGGAACTCGTGAAGGTCTGGCCGCTGGCTTCGCTCGTAGTTGCACGCAGAGCACAACAAGCAAAGAGAGGGAACTTCAATGCAGCGATTACGCCCGGTCGTGTCGGTTCTTGCGGCCATCGTGCTGACGCTCCACGTCCAGCACGCCGGCGCCGCTGAGCCCTCACGGACGCACTCGGTCTTCTCGGTACGGCCGGACGGCCGGGGCACGCTTCTCAACGGCAAACCCTTCCTGGCCGTAGGTCTGCGGCTTTCCAACGGCCTGATCTCCGACGCTAAGACCGATGAGCTGATCGCCAATCTCGATACGTTCGCCGCTTACGGCGTGAACACGATCAGCGTCTTCTTTCAAGGCTCGCGGTTCGGCGATGTCCAAGGCTATCGCGAGGACGGCACGCTTGATCCAGTGTACGCCGCACGAATGGGCCGCATCATCGAGGCGGCCGACGCCCGCGGCATGGTCGTACTCGTGGGCTGCCTGTACCACGGCGGCTCGAAGGGCTGGTGGCGAAGCTGGAAGCAGGCCGATGCCGAGCGGGCCATCGCCAACACGATCCGCTGGCTCAAGGAGCATGACTATCGCAACGTGTTCGTGGACGTGAACAACGAGCACATGGCCGACTTCGACGACGCGGGGCTCATCGCGGCCGGCAAAGCGGTAGACTCCAACTATGTGATCACCACCAGCGGCAAAGTCACGCCGCCCAACGCGGATCTGTCGATCCACCACGGCAGCCCGCACCTGCCGGACAAGTACTACATCGAGACCGAGGGCACGGGTGGCGATTACTGGGGCAGCTACAGCAAGAGACCCGGCCTTTACGACTACATCAACATCGGTGTGTATACCGAGGCGATGAAGCGCGAGATGCTCAAGCGGACCGACACGTACCTCGACCGCGGCCAGGGATATCTCTTCGCCTCGACATGGTTGCAGAATCCGCCCCCGGCCGGCCCGAACCACACACCCGGCGGTCTGGGCACCGAGGACGACCCCGGCGTCCGCTGGTGGCTCGAACACGTAAAGAAGCGGTTGGGCCGTGGAGGGTGAGTCGCCCTGCTCGATCGCTCGTGCACTTCACCGTCGTTCCTGCGCAATGGGAAGGAACAGCCGCTAACTGGCCGCGATCGTGAGCAATCGAGTCAAGGTGCTGATATACGACCACTTCCTCCAGGTCGGGAAGGGCTTTGAGGTATGGAATCGCCAGCTCAACTTTCTCGTGGTCCACGCCCACGTAGGTGATCGTTTGTCCGAGTCGCTCGCCAAACAGAGTCCATAGCCACCGCGGCTGTCTGACCACCATGCTGGCATCCGCCCCCAGCCGTCGGAGGGCGACGCCGGCTGATGCCCGCTGCTCAGCTCGATAGGCCTCCCACGACAGCCATCCACTGATAACTGCCACCGCAATGAACAGCGTCCGCAGGCTGTACTGAGGCCAGCATCGCTTCGCGAATAGCCGCTCCGAAAACGGCTGTTTTGATTCCATCTGGTCCGGCTCCGGCCAGTCAACGGGTGGCGTCCTCATCACGCGAACCGCGATCCCTTCGAACGGCACGCTGCGGCTGCCCGCCGTTGGCCATTCATTGGTCTTCCGACTTCCTCTTAATCTTCACGTCCCACATCCTGATCGTCTTGTCCCAGATCGCCGCCGCCAGGATCTTGCCGTCCGGGCTGAACGCGACACAACTGACAACGGCCGCACTGGGCTCTTGGCTGCCCGCCTCACCTGTGTCGGCAGAGACGGTGGTAGTGTTCTTGCCGGTCGCCAGGTCCCAGAGTCTGATGGTGTGGTCCTTGCTGCCGGATACCAGGATTCTGCCATCCGGGCTGAACGCCACGGAAGTAACAGGCTCGGTGTGTCCCTGCAACGTGGCGGTGATCTTCCCTGACGACGTGTCCCACAGCCTGAGCGTGCGGCGCCAACCTCCCGAGGCGAGAGTCTTGCCGTCGGGGCTGAACGCCACGGAGTTTACCACACCCTCACCCGTCTCCCCGCTGTCGCGATCGTCTGGGTGTGCGTCCACGGTGGCCGTGTTTTTGTGGTTTGTAACATCCCAGAACCTGATCGTCTTGTCGGCACCCCCCGACGCCAGGACCTTGCCATCCGGACTGAACGCCACCGAGAACACCGGGCCGGTGTGCCCCTTCAACGTGGCAATGTTCGAGCCGGTGCGCACATCCCAGAGCTTGATCGTATTGTCGCGCCAGCCACCGCCCGAGGCGAGAATTGTGCCATCGCGGCTGTACGCTACGGAACTGACATAGCCGGTGTGTCCGGTGAGGGTGGCAGTGTTCCTGCCGCTGGCCACATCCCAGAGCTTGATCGTATTGTCGCGCCAGCCGCCCCCCGAGGCGAGAATTTCGCCATCGCGGCTGCACGCTACGGAGCTGACGTAGCTGGTGTGTCCGGTGAGGGTGGCAGTGTTCCTGCCGCTGGCCACATCCCACAGTTTGATGCTCTTGTCATCGAATCCCGCCCCCGAGGCCAGAATCGTGCCATCAGGGCTGAACGCCACGGAAGAAACGACATCGGTGTGCCCCTCGAGCGTGTCCCGTAACGTGAGTTCCTGCGCCGATAGTGTGCAAGCCCCTAACATCCCCACGCAGGTCAATGACAGCATGAACTTCATGATCAACCTCGCTCGACCAACGGATTCGGCCAGGCCGTCACGCGCATCGCGATGCCGCGCAGCGCCACTCTGCGGCTGGCTGGAGTTGGACTAAGGGTGGTTCGGCGGTCCACTTCTGCTTTAACCGTTCAGCTATCTGAAGATCGCGCTGCGATAGCTCGTGTTTGCCAGTCTTCAGGTACGCCGCACCTCTGTTGGCGTAGCCAAGAGCGTAGTGCGGGCATACCTGGATTCCTCGGGTGAAGTCTTCGATAGCGCGATCGTAGTCGCCTTTCTGCGAATGCGCCATCCCACGGTTGTTGTAGAACCGCTCATCAGACGAAGAGAGCCTGATGGCATCCGAGTACCGCTCGATCGCAAGGTCGAATTCACCGTTCTCGCGGTACGCGTTCGCTTCCTGGAATGCAGTCTCAGCGCGATACAGGCGAACGGCGAACGGGACGGCCGCACACGCGCCGACGAGACCTAGCACCACCAGCGCATAGATCACGGTCTTCATCGGGTATTAACTTCCCCAACGGTTCTTTGGTCCAAGCTCTGAGCACAAGTGCAGTCCACCGCGCAAACTCCGTCCGCATCGGCTGCGCCGACTCCTTCTACGCCCAGCCTCATCCTATCCCACAAGCGGGGTCTTTCCAAGAGGAGAGGTGTCGTCGGATGACTGCTGCTGTCGAGTTGGCCGTTTCCGTCCTCTTCCAGCGCAGTCCTCTACAGCAGGATACGCAGACCGGGCCAGACTCCGCTGCGCTGCCCTCTTCGCCCGCCCGACCACTTCAAAGCCAAGTCCCGCCGTGTGATTCTCCTCGCCACAAACTGGCAAACGTCCGCCCCGGGCAATCCTTTCCATTGCATAGCTCTCGCCGATGAGTCGTCACCCCTCCGCTCGCTTGGTCAGTGCCACTTGGTCATTGTTGGTCATTCCCTTCAAGAATGGCTTGGTTGGCTCTTGACAGGTATACTGAGGTTATGTATACTATCAGGCGTGAGAAGGACTGCCGGCGCCCGTAACCGATGTTTGACAATTCAAACCAACGTTTTCGCGATCCATGCGCCTGCGCTCATGCCGCGCGCGGCTGTCGTGCACGACGATACCCCTCTAGGAACTTCAACACTTGACCCATAAGAGTTAAATGACTTGTGTCGACATGCCGGTCTATAAACCCCATAGCACCTTGCACTTGCAGCCGCCCTCCGCGACGCAAGAAGCGAAACACTTGCCAAGGGCGTTTCGCTTCAGCGGCTCTGAAGGGCACGCCGTCCCCGCAAAAGGGCACTTTCATGAGTTCGTGGTGCTTTCGCCTTCGCATCGTACCGGCCGTATTCCGCGTCAGGCAAGCTTCCTGTTCGGTTGGGCTTCTTGCGTGGCCTGCCGCCCCAGGGGTATGATGCTGTTGGCTCGCGGGGCTGGAGTGCGTTCGTGTCGCGCTGCGATAACGATGCCGCTTCACTTCTTCATCCAACGTTGGCCGTCACGGCCAATTGTCCCGGGGGAGCCACAGCCATGGCCAAACGCAGAACCAGACGTGCGCCGCGTGTCCGGGCAAAAAAGCGCGTGCTCAACGCCCGGCCGGATACGATGGACTTCCGCGATCGGATGTTCGTCCCCACACTCACCGAAGTGCCGCCGCGTTGGGACCTGACGGAATACTGCAAGTGCAAGGTCCCGATCCTGGATCAGGGAACCGAGGGAGCGTGCACCGGCTTTGGATTGGCCACCGTGGCCAACTACCTGCTGCGGATACGCAAGATCGATCCCGACACTGCGGCAGTCAGCCCGCGAATGCTCTACGAAATGGCTCGGCGCTATGACGAGTGGCCGGGCGAAGATTATGCCGGCTCCAGCGCCCGCGGCGCGATGAAAGGCTGGCACAAGCACGGCGTCTGCTCGGAAGAACTCTGGCCGTATCGGGCCGGTGCGGATGACGAACAACTCACCCCCGACCGAGCGGAGGACGCGCGCCACCGTCCGCTGGGGGCGTACTTCCGCGTCAACCACCGCGACCTGGTGGCGATGCACTGCGCATTAGCCGAGGTGGGCGTGCTCTACGCCACGGCTGAGGTCCATGCGGGCTGGGACGAAGTGGGTGACGACGGCCGCATCCCGCTCCGGGCGGAGTTGCTGGGCGGTCATGCCTTTGCCGTCGTCGCCTACGACCAGGAAGGCTTCTGGATTCAGAACTCATGGGGCACGGATTGGGGGCGCGATGGATTCGGCCTCGTGAGCTACGACGATTGGCTGGAGCACGCCTCCGACGTCTGGGTCGCGCGGCTCGGCGTGCCCATCCGCCTGATCCGGCCCGAAGCCTCTGCCGCCGCCAGCGCGGCGGCGGCCAGCACGGCCCACGGTTATACTTTCCACGACCTCCGGCCGCACATCGTGAGCATCGGCAATGATGGTCAGCTTCGCAAGAGCGGCACGTATGGCACCACGGAAGAAAGCCTGCGGCTATTGTTCGAGGAGGATTTTCCGAGGATTACCCGGCGTTGGAAAAAGAAACGCCTGCTCCTCTATGCCCACGGCGGTCTGACCGATGAACAGTCGGCTGTCCAACGCGTGGCCGACTACCGCCAGGCGCTGCTCGACGCGGAGGTCTACCCGTTGAGTCTCATCTGGAAATCCGATTTCTGGACGACGCTGTTCAACATCCTCCGCGAGGCACTCAACCGCCGCCGGGCGGAAGGGTTGCTCGACGAGGCGAAGGATTTCATGCTCGATCGGCTCGACGACGCGCTGGAACCAGTCGCCCGCGTGGTCGGCGGCAAGGCCCAGTGGGACGAGATGAAGGAGAATGCCCTGCTGGCGACAACGTCGCGTTCCGGCGCGATGCGGAGCGTTCTGGCGCATATCGCGCGGCTCGTAAAAGGCCATCCGGACTGCGAATTGCACCTGGTCGGCCACAGTGCGGGTGCGGTGCTGCACGCGCCGGTGGTCCAGTTGCTCGCGTCGGGCGGCAAGATCAAGGGCGGCCCGCTGGGCGGTGAAAAGGGCCTGGGCCTGCGCGTGGCGTCGTGCACCCTGTGGGCGCCGGCCTGCACCGTCGAGTTGTTCAACGAGACCTATGTGCCGGCTGCGGAGAGCGGCGGCATCGACCGCCTGTGCCTCTTCACCCTCACCGACCGGGCCGAGCAGGAGGACCATTGTGGCCAGATCTACAACAAATCGCTCCTGTACCTGGTCTCCAACGCATTCGAGAAAGTGCCGCGGATTCCCCTCATTCGCCCCAGCGGCGTGCCGATCGTCGGCATGGAGCGTTTCATCCGCTCCGACAGCCGGCTGAAGAAGTGGTTCAACGGCCGGAAACGCCAGTGGGTACTGTCGCCCAACACCGCTGGCCCCGGCACACCCGGCCATTCCACCGCCCTGCACCACGGCGATTTCGACGACGACAAAGCGACCCTGCTGGCAACACTCGCACGGGTGCTGGGCCGACCCCTGCCGGCCACCGAAGTGGACGTTCACCATTCACGGGCCGCGTTACACGACCGGCGCAAGCGAATCGAGGAGGCCGTGGCCACCGGTCCCGCACTGCCCTCCCGCTGACGAACGTTGCGGGCAGCACCGGTCCGCCGGCAGTCGCGATTTCTCTGCCGGCCGAGCACGGCAACCGCGCCGCTGGTAACGGTTGGACCAGTGGTATCACTGCTCGTGCGCAGAATGCCCGGCTGGAGCCGATTGACCGGGGTTTTTATTTCTTCACTCTCTCGAGGCGGCCATGTTAACATGGCGATATGAGCCGCTGACAGGGCAGTCTCTTTGGGGCTAAGAAGCGGCTTTCCCAGGCACGGCGTTCACGACGGGCAGTGCCGCCCCCGGGCGGAGCAGGTCGTTCCGGCGAGGGTCAACGTGGGCAATTCTGTTGCTTTCTAATTGTGATCTTCTCCCGGGAGGATTGATCATGCGGCGACGTTCTTTGGCGCTCGAACCATTGGAATCGCGATGCCTGATGTCGGCCACGGTGATGGAACATGGCGACATCGGCTATTTCCTCAACGCCAGCGCCGACCGCGTCGAGCGTTACGACATCCTCAACGAGCAGTGGCTCGCTCCCGTCGACCTCGAAGGCGACATCGGTACCCCCACCGTGCTGAACGTCGACGACGACGGGCTATACGTGGCATACGACAGGGCGGTCTATCGCTACAATCTTGACGGGGCAGGGCGAACGCACCTGCTAAATACTCAGAGTGCCGTTGAGGCGATCCACTCGGATGGCAACCTGCTGTTGGTGAACTATAACACTGAACACCGCGCGAGGTTCGTCAACATCGAAAAGTCGACGAACACCGTCGTGGCCACAATCGAAGGGTACCTGGACGCCATGCGGGGCACATCCATCGCGCCGAGCTTGAATCGAGTGTTCGGTTGCATGGCCTTCAGCAGCCCAGCAAGCCTCGTTCACGTTGAATACAGAAACGACGGCACGCTCGCCGGTGGCGGCAAGCCTTCGCATTACTACAATTACCCGTCGGTCGGTACGGAGTCGTGGGTCTTTCCGAATGAAGCGAAAATTGTCGAGAGTACCGGTCAGGTCTATTCGACGCTCGATCTGACGCGAATCAACAGTTTCGGAACCCCGATCGACGACATCGATTTCCTGGGTTCAAACGTCCCTATAGTCCTGAGTCGCCGCAGCCTCTTCGCCTATTCACCGGGCTTGCAGTTAACGGGGACGGTACGTCTCGATTATGACGCGGAAGAGATTTTCGTTAACAGCACGAGTGTCATTACGTTCACACGCGACGCCACGTCCGCTGCCGGTCTTCGTGCGGACATCGTTCCGTTGGCCCAGTTGAATCCTGTTGCCCCTGACCAGCCGGTCGATCCCCACGGCCTTGCCTATCGGCCCGACAAAATTGAACTCTCGGCCGATGGCGAGGTGTTGCTGCTGAGCAAGGCGCATCAGAGTATCTTCCGATGGGAACCGAACACCCAGGATTATCTCCCGACGGTGCCTTTGAGGGGAACACCGATACACATGGCCTATTCGCCAGAAACGAATACGGCCTATCTGGCGTACCCCGCCGGCCAGATCACCAAGGTCGATCTCGATGCGCCCGAACCCGTTGAGCTTCCATTCTTGAGCCGTTCAGGTCGCGCCACGGGGATAGCGGCGGCGGGAGAATACCTGTTCGTGATTGATCGGCCGGCAAGCGGAGAGAGGCATTCCACATTTGCGCCGGACGGGACACTCGTCGAGGAAGTCTATGCCGTGTGGAACTCCGACGACTTTGTCTGGAGTGAAGCCAACCAGAAGCTCTATTTCTTCCGCCAAGGGCCGGATCTCATTTGGGAACAGATCAATGCCGATGGGACCCGCTATCCGTCCGAACGGCCGGGTGGAATCGGGCGCCAGCAAGACACGCCGTCTCACGACAGTTGGGGGTTCACGCCTCCGCTTCGAGTGGCGCCCGACGGCAGCGTTGTGGTACTCGGTTCGGGTGTAATCTATGACGCCGAGAGCTTGACGCGTCTTCCGCTGGCGCTGGCCAACAGCATCTCCGATGCGGCATGGGTCGATGGCGAGCTTTATACGATCAGGGACGCGGCTGGAAAAACCGAAGTCCAGCATTGGGCTCTCCCTTCCTACGAACTGACTCGCTCGGCCAAGATACTCGGCGCACCCCGCGCTCTGTTGGGACTATCCGGCCATCGACTGCTTGTCCTCACCGCAGACAGCGAAGGTCCTCCCGCCTTCACCGTGATGGACACCGAGTTCAACGTGCTCGATCCAGGCACCTCCGTGGTTGCCGTCAGCGGCGTCACTATCACCGAGGGGAACGCCGGAGAGACCATCGCGGCTTTCGAGGCCACGCTTTCCGGCCCCAATGCGGAGACCATCACCGTCGATTTCACCACGTCGGACGGCACCGCCGTCGCGGGAAGCGATTACCGGGCCGCCAGCGGCACAGTGACGTTCGCACCGGGCGAGACCACGAAGACGATTACGGTCGTCGTCAATGCCGACGCGACGACAGAACGCGACGAGGATTTCCAGCTCAGACTCACCAATGCGACGAATGCCTTTATCGGCCGTGGCCACGCCACCGGCACGATCGTCAACGACGACCAGTCAACATTCTCGATCGGCGATGTGACTCTCGCCGAGGGAGATTCTGGCACCACGGAGTTCGTCTTTACCGTCACCCTTGACGAGGCGGTGGATGTGCCGGTGAGCGTCGGCTTCTCGACCTCTGACGGCACCGCGACGACGCTGGATGGCGACTACACGGCGACCGGTGGCCGGCTGGAATTCTCCGGGACTCCGGGCGAGACGAAGCGCATCGTTGTGTCCGTTGCCGGCGACCGGAAACTGGAGCCCAATGAGACGTTTTCAGTGACCCTTGCCGGCCTCCAGGCGGACGGCCGCAACGTGGCGGTCGCCCGCGCGAAGTCGACCGGCACGATCCGGACTGACGATCGTGGTATCAAACAACTGCCGGATCGAACACTATTGGTCGTCGGCAGCGACGATGCCGACGTGATTTCGTTCTTTGTCGATACCAGCGGACGGATCAGGGCGACCTACAACGGTCAGTCCTCGGGCCCGTATCGGATGACCAAACGCATCGTGGTTTACGGCGAGGGCGGCGACGATATGATCAGCGTCGGTGCTGCCGTCGGCTTGCCGACTGTCCTTCACGGCGGCGACGGAAATGATGTCCTCATCGGCAGCAAGGGGCGCGACGCGCTCTACGGCGGCGCGGGAGCGGACACGCTCCGCGGCGGCCGCGGCAACGATCGGCTCCACGGCGGCGACGGCGATGACCTGCTGTCTGGGGATCTGGGTAACGACATCCTCGCCGGCCATGGCGGCAGCGATCTGCTTATCGGCGGCATGAATCCCGACACTCTCAGAGGTGGATCGGGAGAGGACATCCTCATCGGCGGCACCACGACCTACGATAACAATGTGGCTGCCCTGGCGGCAATCATGGATGAGTGGACCGCGGCCGGATGGTTCAGTGTGCGGGCGAGGCGACTCGATGCGGGTATCGACCACCCAACTGTCGGCCTCCTTCGGCTCAAGCGGAATGTCGCTCTCGACGATGGAATGACCGTATACGATGACCGGCGGCGCGACGTGCTCGTTGGCGGCGCCAACGCCGACTGGTTCTTCCACTCCTATATGGATCAGGTCGTGGACCCTAGCCCCGTCGACCGCACTATGCGGTGAGGTCTTCCCCGAGCAGCCCGGCGATCCTTGCGCAGCGCGATCACTTCTCCCGCACCTGGATCGGGCCGTCCTGGGTGAGCCGCGACTGGCCGAGGCCGGCGTACGCCGCGTCGGGATAGACCCGCGAGGGGAGCAGAAAATCCTCGCACCAGGCGATCGCGCCCAGCCAGGGCATCGAGCGGAAATAGTCGGGCAGTTCCCGGTCCTTGTCCTCGGTGAATACCCGGTCACGGTCGTCGGGCGTGATCTTCGTGGCTTGTGTCCAGGCCGCGGCGTCCTTTCCCTCGCGACCGACCGAAATCTCGCAGCGGATCTCCAGCGGATGAACGGCCATCGCGCCGCCTCGCAGCGTGTGCAGGCGCAGTTCCTCCTCGCCGATCCACTCCTTGAGCACGACTTTCATTGCGATCGCGGCCTTCTCGTCCACCAGGAAGCCCCCTTTCTCGAGCATCGCGCGGAAGGCTTGTTCCAGCCGGGCCTGAACCTTGTCGGAACCTTCGCGCTTGCCGGCCAGGTCGAGCTTGACAGACAACTTCACCTGACTGCGCGGCGCGAGGATAGGCTGCGGCGGGGCCGCGGCCGCGATAGTCCGCAAAATCTCCTTCTCAGGCAAGTCCGCCGGTACGAGCTTCGCCGCCGCGAGAATCTCCCGCGACGCCACATACCAGTACCGCCCGTCAGGCGAGTCGATCGGCGGGGAGTAGCTCGCCTGATACTTCCACATCACCATCCCGCGATCCAGGTCCACCAGCAACAAGGGAGGCAGTTCCGGCATCTTCGGGACGGCTGGCGGCTGGAGGAAGCGAGTGGGATCGAGACCGGCGATGCCAGTCGTGCCGGGACTCGGCTTTGGTTTCTCTTCGGGTGGCGGGACTTGGCGGACGAGCACGTGTCGCGGACCGGCCCAGCGCAAGAACTGGCTCGATGCCGGCAACCAGAACGAGCTGGCCACCTTGCCCGATTTCAGGTCCCACACCACCAGCAGCGCGTCGTCTCCGGCCATGAAGGTCGCGGCCAACTGCGCCGCGTCCGCCCGGAATGCCGCCGCACTGATCACCCGGCTCGAAGCCTCGTCCGGATGGTCGAGTCTCCCTTCAAGCCGTCCGGTCTGCGTATCGATGAGATTCAATCGCCCCGTCTCGTCGCACACCGCGAGCGTTCGCCGGTCGAGGCTCAGGGCCTTCGGTCCGCCGCGAAGCTCGAGGCTCCAGTTGGCCTTGCACTCGGGCAGCTTCCAAGCGATGAGCAGGCCCAAAGCATTGGAAGTCAACAGGTGCTGGTCGTCCACCATCGCCGCCCAGGCAATGCTCTCATGCAGGGAGCCGAGGCCCAGGTAGGGCCGGAATCCCAGTTCGTGCGACTGGGCGTCGAGCGAGAAGATGTCGAGCCGGTCGCGACCATCCTCGAGCCGGCACAACACGCGCGACCCGTCGGGAGAAAGATCGAGCGGCTCCGCAGCGATCGGGACCGCGAACTCGTCGAGCCGCTTGCCGCTCCGCAGGTCGTACCGCGCGCACACGCGGGGCTCGCTGACGACCTTCCCTGATTTGACACGACTCCGCGGGGAGGTGGCTACGATCGCTTTCGCGGCCTCGGGCGCCGCGAAGAGCACCTGGCGGACCTCGGCCACGTTCAGGTCCAGCGAGACGGGGCCGGTGGTAAGAGGGCGCGCCGCGGCGGCCTTTGGCGTGTAGCTCCACACACTCGCCGGACGCAGCAAGATTTCCTTGGCGGTCGAGGCGTCGGCCTTGGTCAAAGGGGGCAGGCTCGCGTCGGTCGCTGTGCCCCCGGCGGCAACGACCTTCGCCCCCTCGGCGATCTTCTCCTTGGGGATCGACACCAGGCGGAGGACCTGCGATCCGCGCTGGCCGTCGGCCGCGAACATCCGCGTCGCATCGACGATTCGCCGCGGAACGCGGAGAATGTCGTCGTCGGCCGTATCGACCCAGATTGGGCCGCCCTTCACGCGATCGGCCACCGCCGCACCGTACAGGAGCCAGCCACTGCGGTCGGCCAACCACTCCAGCGGCTTCCCCTGGTACGAAGAGGCTCGCGGAACGAGTTGAGTGGGCGATTTCTCCAAGCGATGCTCGACGGCTAACTCGCCGCTGGCCATGTCCCAAACCAGGATCGCCGCTCCACCTGAGTCCTGGAACAGGCCGGCCAGCTCAGCGCCGTCGGGCGAGAACGCCATGCCGACGACCGACATCGCTCCCGCACCACCCCGGGAATCGGCCTGCAAACGGCCCGCCTCGACGCCATTCCGGGCGTCGATGATCCGCGGATGCTGCGTGATCGGCGCCATCGCAATGTAATTTCCGCCCGGACTCACGGCGAAACCATTCTTGTCCGGCGTCAGGTTCGTCTTGTATTCGGCGATCCGTTCCTCCGTGTCGAGGTCCCAGATCACCACGCCGTTCGTCCCGCTCACCGGAGCGAAGACGCGGTCCGGTCCGGCGAAATCCAAGTACATGACGTGCCAGGAGCTGTCTTCAAACTCAATCCGCTTTTCGATCTGGCCGGTGCGGAACGACCAGACAAAGACGCCCCGCTGGGGATAAGACTCGCTCACTGCCAGTCGCGTCCCATCCGGGCTGAGGGCGCGGCCAATGCTCGCGCGGATCTCGTGTGCAATCCGCCCGCTCCGCTTCCCGGTCCGCAGGTCGTACACTTCCGCCAGGTCTTCCGAGCCGCGAGAGGCGATCATCACGAACGGGCTGGGGGCCGTCGGATAGACGACCTCGAGCGAATAGCCGCCCCCCAAGGGAATCGCGACTTTCGCGTTGGCGGGCAACGTGAACGGCTCCAGCGGCGGATCGGGCCGCACCTGCCAGTCGCTCGAGTCGGCTTGCGCCAACGGCGGGCCCGCGCGGCGGTCGGCGCCGCGCCGTGGCGGTTCGGCCGGAGCCGGCTTCCTCGGCGGGGGTGACTCCGCCGTCTTGCTCTCGCCCAAAACGGCCTTCTCGGCCTCCTTGAGCGTTTGCTCCACATAGCGGACGTCGCGGAGGCTCAGCTTTTCGAGGGGCACGCTGACCTCGACGCCATCGGTCCGCTTGAGAACCACCTTGCCCGACTGGACGTCGACCAGTTCGGCCTCGACGGAAAATCCGCCGTCGCGCGAGGTCCACTGCCGGGCCTGGACCGCCGACGCGGCCAGGACCACGGCGATTGCCACGAGAAGTCTGCGGCCGGCGCGCATCGCCCGATCTCCCCTTGCCATGCCCGGCGGGCGAGCCGCGCGAGCCCCCTGCTCCTCGGCAGCCCCTGGGCGTACGCCCTATTCTGAGCGCCGCTCAGACGCTGGTCAACCCGCTCACACATGGTCCTGAACACCTTGAAGGGCTCCTGTCAAATGGGAGGAAAGCATGCGAGAAGGCTGGCAACGCGAAGGCGAGCACTCCCCCTCAACCCTGGCTAATTGGGGTTCGTCGATCGAGGAGGATTCGCTACCATGCTCCCCCGGTGATGCCAGGGGCCTCGCGCCGCTAGCACTGCTGCCAGGGCGGGCCACGATGGAGCGGCCCAAACAGTTCGCGCGTTGCAGCCGTTCCCACGGCCGGAGATTCCGCCGAAGCGGTTGCACTGCAACGGGTTCTACTGGAGCCCCCAGACTACGGAGCGATCGGCCATGGAACTCCCGCGTCGTGCGCGTGGCGATGAACTGCTCAGGCCCGGCGAGATGCTCGACATCCGGCGGCGGCTCCGTGAAATGGCCCCTCGGCACGACCTGGCAACGGTGGTCGCCTGCGCTTTCGACCACCGCACGCGGATGCTGCCATTCCTCTATGCCGACATGACCATGGCCCCCGCCGGAGTCCGGGCGATCGGCGCGGCGATGGTCGATGCCGGTTTTCCCAAAACGCGAATTGTGCTCGGCCAGTGGAACCGCAACTTCCGGCCCTCGCAAATGCGGCTTGACGGACGGATTCCCGACCTGTTCATGGTCTCGAGCATGGTGCTCCACTCGGACCACTGTGACGCGCTAGTGGCCGATGCCTGCCGGATCGAACCCGGCCGGCGGCCGCTGGTGATCGTCGGCGGTCCCCGGGTGATTTACGAACCGTGGACCGTGTTCAGCGCCGATCCGGCCCGCCCAGGCAGTGTCGACGTGGCGGTGACAGGCGAGGAATACGTGCTCTTGAACCTGCTGGAAGTTCTACTCTCGATCCGTTCCGGCAACGAATCGATGCGCTCGGCCTTCCTGCGGGCGCGCGACTCGGGCGCGCTCGACGAAATCCCGGGTCTGGTCTACGCGCGGACCGATCGCCGCGGCCAGCCTGAAGAACTGGTCGATACGGGCATCCAGCGGCTGCTGGGCGACCTCGACGAACTGCCGCACCCGGTGCTCGGCTACCGGTTACTCGAGCCTCCGAGTCGCGGAGAAACCCTCGCAACGGCGGCGATCCCCACTGGCCGCGTCCGGCGCTACAACCAGGTGGCGTCGCTCGTACTCACCCAGGGTTGTCGCTTTAACTGCTCCTACTGTCCGATCCCGGCGTACAACCAGCGTCAGCTTCGCGCCAAGAGCGGCGAACGGATCGCCGACGAGATCGGCCGCATTGGCTCGGAGTTCAATATCCGCCTGGTGTTCGGGACCGACGACAACTTCCTCGCCGATCCGAAGCGGGCGATTGAGATCGCCGAGGCGCTGGCCAGCAAAGTCGATGCAGGCTCGCGCCCTCACTGCAAGGTACGTTGGGGGACGGAAGCGACGATCCACGACACACTGAAGATGAAAGACCACCTGCCGCTGTTGCGGAGGTCCGGACTGTGCGGTTTGTGGTTGGGCGTGGAAGACATGTCGGGTGCATTGGTGAACAAAGGGCAGAAACGGGACAACACTGCCGAGGCATTCCGCCTCATGCGCGCCAGCGGCATCTTTCCCATCCCCATGATGATGCACCACGACGCCCAGCCGCTTATTACCTGGCGCGACAATCGCGGGCTGATCAACCAGTTGCGCCAGTTGCGCAAGGCGGGAGCGGTATACATGCAGGTTCTGATGCTCACGCCGGCGCCCGGATCGCGTTCGTGCGAGGAGACGTACGCCTCGGGGATGGTATTCAAGAGCGCCAATGGCGTGCCGGTGACCGCTCCCATGACCAGCGGCATGCACGTGATCGCCTCGGCTCATCGCCGGCCATGGGGACGGCAACTCAATCTCCTGGCAGCCTATGGTTATTTCTTCAACCCGCTCCGGCTGTTGGCCGCGCTGGTGCGTTCGAAAACGCGGATTCCGCTCATCGACGCCGAGACCTGGCCGCCGCCGGTTGAGGGCCGGCCGGCCCCGGTCAAGTGGAGCCGTCGGCTGAAGCGCAAGCTCAGCGCCCATTGCGGCGACGCAGTCGTTCAGTTATTCGGTATGTGGGGGCTTGTGCTCACGCTGCGGCGGACCGTAGGCTGGACCTACCACCTCATGCGCGGCCATGCCGAGCGCCACGCTGCGGTGCCCGGCAGCGCGATCCCCATCCGCGGCCATCGTGGTGCCGACGCCAGTCATGGTCTGCCGTGGGTCCCGCCACCCCACATCTCGAGCCTGATTCAATGCGACACGGTCAAAGCCAATCCATAGTCGTCAGTCAAATCCGAATAGGCCTCGTTGCCGTCTGCGCTGCTGCGATCGCGTTCGCCGCGGCGAATCTCGCGGCCGAAGAGGCTGCCAGGCCGCGGATGGACTTCGCCGACAGCGTCTCCGGGCGGCCGTTCTCCAAGGACCCGGCAGTCGTCCGCTTCCAGGACCGCTACTGGCTCTACTATTCGCTGCCGCCCTACGAAGGAAAGTCGAGCCAGGGGTGGAGCATCGGCGTGGCCACAAGCCGCAACCTTGTCGACTGGGAGAAGGCAGGGGAACTCTCCCCCGAAGGAACAGCCGAAGAGAAGGGATTCTGCGCTCCGGGTGCGATCGTGCTTGGCGGAAAGGTGCACCTCTTCTACCAGACCTACGGAAACGCGCGGCGCGACGCGATCTGCCATGCCTGGTCGAACGATGGGTTGCACTTCACCCGAAATCCTACGAACCCCATCTTCCGTCCGACGGGCGATTGGAACTGCGGCCGGGCGATCGACGCCGACGTGATCGAACACCAGGGGCGGCTGTTGCTCTACTGGGCCACGCGCGACCCCGAGTTCAAGATCCAGATGGTGGGGGTCTCGGCAGCGCCGATCGATAGCGACTTTGGCCGCGACCACTGGACGCAGCTCAACATGGATGGCCCGATCCTCCGCCCCGAGTTGCCCTGGGAAGGACGTTGCATCGAAGCCTCGGCAATGACCGGGCACGACGGCCGGCTCTACATGTTCTACGCCGGCAGCTACAACAATGAGCCCCAGCAGATCGGCGTGGCGGTGAGTGACGACGGCGTCCATTTCACCCGGCTCTCCGACAAGCCGTTTCTCCCGAATGGGCCGCCCGGCTCATGGAACTCGAGCGAGTCGGGCCATCCGTTCTTGTTCCGCGACGACGACGCCCGCACGTATCTCTTCTTTCAGGGCAACAACGACCGCGGCCGCACCTGGTTCCTCTCCATGCTGCCGATCGGCTGGGCCGACGGAAAGCCGGTTCTTGCGCCCCACAGGCTGCCTCCCCGTTGAGCCGACTCGCGGCCCCGTTCGGCAAGCACTCCCCCAGAGCGGGCGGGAAAGCTCGACATTGGCGCGGCCGGGTACAACAATAACCGAATGCTTGTCGCCCGGCATCCGCGCCGGGGGGCGTCGCGACCACAGTGCGGCTGGCTGCCGCAAGCCTAGGGGTCGCCAGGACTGTATCGAGTCGAATCGCGAGGAAATGATCCGATGGGACGGCAATGCTTCAGAGCCGGAGTGGCCGGCGTGGTTCAGACATGCGTGTTTCTCCTGTCCGCTTTGGCTCTGGCAGGCACGGCCTCGGCCGACGATGGCGTGGTGTTTGTCGAAGCAGAGAGCTTCCAGGATCACGGCGGTTGGCAGTTGGATACCCAATTCATCCAGATCATGGGCTCGCCGTACCTCCTCGCACACGGCTTGGGCACTCCGGTGAAGGAAGCAACGACCAAGGTGACGTTTCCCGAGCCGGGTGAATACTCAGTCTACGTGCGGACCAAGGACTGGGTGGCCCGCTGGAAAGCTCCCGGCACGCCCGGCCGGTTCAAACTGCTCATCAATGGTCGCGCCCTGGATGCGACATTTGGCACCGAGGGGGCCGACTGGCATTGGCAGCCCGGCGGCCGCGTGCGGATCGACGAGAAGGAAGTGTCGCTCACGCTGCAAGATCTCACCGGCTTCAACGGCCGCTGCGACGCGATCCTGTTTGCCAGGGATCCGTCGTACGTTCCACCCAATTCAAACGAACCCCATGCCGCGTGGCGCAAGAAGCTGCTCGGCTTGCCCGAAGAGCCGACCGCGGCCGGCGAGTACGACCTGGTGGTGGTCGGCGGCGGCTACTCCGGGTGCGGAGCGGCGATCTCGGCGGCGCGAATGGGTTGCCGCGTGGCGCTGATACAAGATCGCGGTCTGTTGGGCGGCAACTCCAGCAGCGAGATCCGCGTCTGGCCGCAAGGCAGAACCCGTCGCGGCCTGTTCCCCCGGATCGGCGAGATCATCGAGGAGATCAGCCCCAATCCGCCGCCGCGGACCTCGCCCGGTTTTGCCGAGGAGTTCCGCGACGATCTGAAGGAGCAGGTGGTGCGGGCGGAGAAGAACATCGACCTGTTCCTGAATACCCACGCCTATGCGGTGGAGAAGATCGGCGACCGCATCACCGCGGTAGTGGCCTTCGACACCCGAACCGGCGAAGACAAGCGGTTCGCCGGCCGGTTGTTCGTCGACGCCACGGGCCACGGCACGCTCGGCCACCTCGCCGGCGCGCAGTACGAAATGACCGAGGAAGGCCACATGGGCATGAGCAACATGTGGCGTTGGGAAGAAACCGACCAGAAGCAGACGTTCCCTGAGACGCCCTGGGCGCTCAACCTGGAAATGGACGATTTTCCCTATCCGCAGAAGTTTCACGGTCAGTGGTTTTGGGAGACGGGTTTCGACAAGCACCCGATCCACGATCTGGAATACATGCGCGACTGGAACTTGCGGGCCGTGTTCGGCGCGTTCAATGCGATGAAGAATCGCGGCGGCGCGAAGGATCACGAGAATGCCCGGCTGACCTGGGTGGCTTATGTCGGCGGGCCGCGCGAATCGCGGCGGCTGCTGGGCGACGTTCTTCTCACGCGTGACGACATCGTTGAAGTGAAACGCTTCCCCGACGGCTGCGTTCCAACCACCTGGTCGATCGACCTTCACTATCCGGAAGAGCGCTATTCACAGGGCGGGTATACCGACGACCCGTTCATCTCCAAGGCCGTGTTCGACCGCCGGGTGGATGAGACGAACGGCTACCCGGTGCCGTACCGCTGCTTCTACTCGCGCAACGTGCCGAACCTGTTTATGGCCGGCCGCTGCATCAGCGTCACCCATGAGGCATTAGGCACTGTCCGGGTCATGAAGACCTGCGGCATGATGGGCGAAGTGGTGGGCAAAGCCGCGTCGATCTGCGTGCAGCACTCCTGCACGCCGCGCGAGGTGTACGACAACTATCTCGAAGAGTTGAAGTCGCTCCTCGAGCAACCGGGCGTGGCGCGTCGCCACACGGTAAACGGCGAGATCTTCATGGACGGGCCCGTGCCGCCCGTCTCGCCCGGCGATGTGCAGCGTGTGGACATCGACCCGGCCAAGCTGCCGGGCCTGGTGATCGACAACGTCAAGGCGGACCGCACCGGCAACTGGACGTCGGGCACCGGTCTGGAGGGCTACATCGGCACCGAGTATATCTACGCCGCGGCGAACTCAAAGTCGTCCATCCGCTTCCCGATCGACGTCCAGACCGCCGGCAAGTACGAGGTGCGGATCGCCTATCGCGACCACGAGAACCGGGCGACCAACGTGCCCGTGGAAGTCCGCTACGCCGGTGGCAAGCACGATACGACCATCAACATGCGCCAAAAGCCGAACCTCGAGGCAGGGTTCTTCTCGTTGGGCACGTTTGAGTTCACCCCCGATAAGCGCGGCGCGGTAGTGATCCGGGCCGACGGCACCGACGGGCACGTCTGCGTCGACGCGATCCAGTTGCTGCCGGTGAAATAACCTTACAGCCTGAAGGTCCACAGCAAGAGAACGCTGATGAAGACACGATTCGCGGTGCCGCTCGTACTGGCGATCGTAGCTGGCGCATTGGCCGTTCCGGTGGCGGCCCAGGTGCCGGAGGCGAGGCTTTTTCCGGGCGGCGCGGTCGACCCCGATGAATCGAAAATCATCGAGGCGATCGACGAGCTCCGCGAGTCCGGCGCGCTGCTCGACGTGCCCGCCGTCGTCAGCCAGTTGGAACGAAAGACCTGCCAGCTCGAGCTGTTGCCCGCAGCCGACCGGAAGCTGGCGGGACGCGAGATCTGGCAGGCGGCCAAGCGCAGCCACCTGCGCCTCGGTTGGTATCGTCTCTGCACGACCTGCGACCAGTGGCACCTGAAGCTCGGCGGAGGCTATGTCATTTCCGCCGACGGCGCCGTGGCGACCTGCGAACACCTCATCCGTCCCGAAGAAGACACCACGCGCGAAGGATACCTGCTGGCGGCCGACGACGACGGCCGAGTGTACCCGGTTACCGAAGTGCTGGCTTCGAATCGCCGCGCCGACGTGGCCATCGTCCGGGTGAAGGCCGAGGGGCTCACGCCGCTGGCGCTCAACACGGCCGTCGCTCCGGGCGACAGCGTGTGGTGCTACAGCGAACCCCTGGGGCAGCGAGGTTATTTCAGCCAGGGGATCGTCAACCGCTTCTTCCATCGCGGCCGCCAACGCGCTGCCGACGGGCCGGTGGTGATCAGCGTAAGCGCCGACTGGGCGCCGGGTTCGAGCGGCTCGGCGGTGCTCGACGAGTGCGGCAACGCCGTGGGGCACGTCTCGCGCATCTCCTCCTTCATCGAAGGCGGCGGCGAATCGCTCCGCGGCCGCGGCCTCTACCTCGTCATCCGCGAAGCCGCCAGCGCTCGCGACCTGCTGCGGCTTATTCAACCGACGGAGTGAACTGCGAAGCCTCTCACCGCCGTGCAGTTGTTGGCCCCACCCGTCTGCCGCCAGATGGAGAGGTAGGCGTCATCGGCTAACCGCGTGTCCAACTCGCTGGTCCAGCACGCGCAGACGTCGCTGTTCGCCGTGGACATGTCCTCAATATCATCCACTGGCGGCACTTCACGCCCACATTCGCCCACCCAAGAGTCGGGGCTGGCCAGGAACCGCCGAATGCTTGCTTCCCGCCGCCACGTCGGTTAGCTTGACCGGATGCGACGCCGCGCATGCGGCCGGATCCACTACGTTCATCAATGAGGAGTACCATCATGGGACGCATCAGCCGGCGACTGTTCCTCGAAGAGAGTCTCTTGGCGGCGGCCGCCGCGGGCATCGGGACGTCGGCAGTGGCAAGGGCAGCCGAGACGCCGGCCCAGAGCACCAGTGCCAACGAGCGGCTGAGCGTGGCGGTGATCGGAATCCGCGGGCGAGGCGGCGACCACGCCCGCGCGTTCGAGGCCCGCGAAGATTGCTTCCTGAGCTACGTCTGCGACGCCGACAGTGAACCCGGTGAGAAAGCAGCGGCCGCGTTCAAGAGCAAGCCGAAGTTCGTCCAGGACATGCGGCGGATCTTCGACGACCCGTCGGTCGATATCGTGAGCATCGCCACCCCCAACCACTGGCACTCGCTGGCGGCGATCTGGGCGATGCAGGCCGGTAAGGACGTGTACGTCGAGAAGCCCGTAAGTCACAACGTCAGCGAAGGGCGGCGAATGGTCCAGGTCGCCCGCAAGTACAACCGCATCTGCCAGGGGGGCACGCAGCATCGCTCGGCCGGTTCGAGCCGCGCGGCGGCCCAGTACGTTCGCGACGGCAAGCTGGGCCAGATCCAGTTGGCTCATGTCTGCACCTATCGCTCGCGGGGTTCGATCGGACCGGCGGGCGAGTACCCGGTGCCGCCGACGGTCGACTACAACCTGTGGGCGGGACCGGCGCCGATGGAAATTCCGCTGCGGCGGAAATCGTTCCATTACGACTGGCACTGGTTCTGGGATTGGGGCAACGGCGAACTGGGCAACAACAGCATTCATGCGGTCGATACCATGCGGATGATCGTCGACCTCAAGGGGTTGGGACAGGGCGTCATGAGCTACGGCGGCCGCGTGGGAATCGACGACTGCGCCGAGACGCCGAGCGTCCAGGTGACGATCCACGACTTCGGCCCCATCACCGTGGTGCAGGAAGTGCGCAACCTGAAAACGCCTGCCCCCAAGCGCGGCGGCGCGATCTTCATCTCCGGCACGGAAGGCTATATCGCGTCGAACTTCGGCAATGCCACCGCCTTCGACAAGGACGGCAAGGAAATCGAGAAGCTCACCGGGCCGAGCATGGACCACTTCGGCAACTTTATCGAAGCGGTGCGGAGCCGGAAGCGCGAAGATCAGAACGCCGAGATCGAACAGGGCCACACCTCGACCGCGGTGGTCCACGTGGCCAACATCTCGCAGCGACTGGGACAACCGGCCTCGCCCGGCGACATCGAGAAAGCGCTGGCGGGGATGAAGGTAAACGAGAACGTCGTCGAGACGTTCCAGGAAATCCGCGCCCACCTCGCCGAAAACGGCGTCGACATCGAAAAGACGCCGCTCACGCTCGGCCCCTGGATCGCGATCGACGCGGAGAAGGAGAAGTTCGTCGACAATGCGGCCGCCGATGCCATGCTCACCCGCGAGTATCGCCAGCCGTTCGTCGTTCCCGCCGAAAGTGACATTTAACGAAAGCCATCCGCGGTCGGCTATCAGTCGGATATCATGTCTGCGGCCTTCTGCCGTGGACATGACCGGCTGACGGACGAGAGCCGATCGCCTGCAACTCAAGGGACTGTTTTGAGCCTTGTCGTCGTCGACAACTTGCGGAAGGTCTACGCCGGATCGGAAGCGGGCGTGGTGGCCCTCGACGGGGTAAGCTTCGCCATCGAGCGCGGCGAGTTCGTCAGCATTCGCGGCCCTTCGGGTTGCGGGAAATCGACGCTGCTCCACATTCTCGGCGCGATGGATCGGCCCAGCGAGGGAAGTGTGCGGATCGACGGCCAGGAGTTGGCCGCGCTGGGCGTCGACGCGATGGCTCGCTTCCGGCGGCGAAAAGTCGGATTCGTCTTCCAGTCGTTCCACCTGCTGCCCACGCTCACCGTGGCCGAGAACGTGATGCTCCCGCTCACGCTGGACGGTTGGGCCGATCGGCCCGCCGTCCAGCGCACGGCGGAACTGCTCGAAGGCGTGGGCTTGGCCTCCCGCGGCGAGCACCTGCCGAGCCAGCTTTCCGGCGGCGAAATGCAGCGCGCCGCCGTGGCCCGCGCCGTCGCTGCCCGCCCGGAACTCCTCCTGGCCGACGAGCCGACCGGTAATCTCGACAGCCAGAACGGCGAGCGGATCATGGAACTGCTGGCCAGCCTGAACCGGCAGTCGGGCGTGACGGTCGTGCTGGCGACCCATTCCGAAGAAGCGGCCGCCTACGCCCGGCGGACCCTGCGGTTGCGTGACGGTCTCCTCCAGCAGGACGGCGAGGATGCGCGGACTCGTTCGCCTGTATAGGCAGTTCATGCTGCGTTCGATGCTGCGGCACAAGTTGCCTGCCGCGGCGGCCGTGCTGGGAATTGCCCTGGGCGTGGCGGTCATGCTGGCGATCCGCCTCGCCAACCGCAGCATCACCGATACGTTTCGCACCGCCGTCGATTCGGTCAGCGGCGCGGCGTCGCTGTCGATCATGGGAGAGGCGGGGCGCTTCGACGAGCGCAAGCTGGCCCGCCTGGAGTGGCTTCGCGAGTACGGCACGGCCAGCCCGGTCATCGAAGGCTACGCCATGCTGCTCGAGCCGGGTGATCCACGGCTTTCGGCCGACCGGGTCGGCTGGCCGCGCGGCGAGATCCTGCATCTGCTGGGCATCGACGTGCTTGTCGACCGGCCGATCCGTGAATACCGCCTGCTGCGAACGAGCCAGGAGGAACGCGAGCCGACGACCGAGGAGTTTCTCCGCCTTGTCGTCGACCCGAGTGCGGTGGTCGTGACCGAGCGGTTCGCGCGGCGCAAGGGATTGTCGATCGGCGATCGGATCGCGCTGGCGTTCGGCTCCAATCGGAAAGACCTTGTCATTCGCGGGCTTCTGCTTGATGAGGGGCCGGCCCGCACGCTCGATGGCAATTTCGCGATCATGGACATCGCCGCCGCGCAGTGGGCGTTCGGCCGAATGGGGTATATCGACCGCGTCGATCTGCGGCTCAAGGCCGACATCGACGTGGCGGCGGCCGAGCGGGCGATCGCCGCGCGGCTGCCGCCAGGACTCCGCGTCGAACCGCCCGACCAGGCCTCGTCGCGGAACGAGACGATGATCGCCGCCTTCCATTTCAATCTCGCCGCATTGAGCGGCATCGCGCTGCTGGTGGGCCTGTTTCTGATCTACAACACGGCGTCGATCGGCGTCGCGGCGCGGCGCGAGGAAATCGGCATCCTGCAGGCGGTCGGGGCGGGGCGGCCGACGGTGCTCGCATTGGTGCTCGGCGAGACGGTGCTCGTGTGGGGAGCGGGGTTCGCGCTGGGAATCCTCCTCGCGCGGTGGCTGGCCCGCGGGGCGGTGGGCGCGACGGCCAGGACCGTGGAGACGTTTTACCTCGCCGAGGCCGCCGAGGCATCGGCACGGCAGTTGTCGCTCACTCGCGGAGAGATCCTGCTGGCGGTGCTGATAACGTTGCCGCTGGCGCTGGCGGCGGCGTTCTGGCCGGCGTGGAGGGCGGCCAGCATCCGGCCGATCGAAGTGATCCACGGCGCGCAGCGGATGCGGCGGAACCTGCGCCCGCCCCGGGCGCTGCTGGCGGCGGCCGCTCTGTTGGCGTTGCTGGGTGGCGGGCTGGCGACGCTGCCGCCCGTGGGCGGTTTGCCGGTGTTCGGCTTCGCGGCCGGAGCCGTGCTCGTGCTCGCGGCGGCGTTCGTCGTTCCGTCGGTACTGTGGGCGGCCTGCTGGCTGGCCCGCCGCGCCGCGGCCCCGCTGGTGCGGCCCCTGCGCGCCGAGTTCCGGCTGGCTTCAGCAAACTTGCTCGGATCGATTGGCCGGGTGTCGACCTCCGTCGCAGCCCTGGCGGTAAGCCTGGCGATGGCGGTGGCGATCGCCGTGCTCGTGGGCAGCTTCCGCGAGACAGTGATCTACTGGCTCGATTCCACGCTGCGGGCCGACGTCATGGTGCGGCCGATCACGCTCAATTCGGCCACCAGCGAGGCCGAGATCGGCATCGAAGTGCTCGATGCCCTGCGGCGCGACCCGGACGTCGCCTCGGTCAACTGGGTCCAGATCCGCCAGGTTCCCTACGGCGATCGCGGCATCCGCCTGGCCGCCGCCCCGCTCGACCTGATCATGAAACATCAAACGCTCCTGTTCAAATCGCCGCGCGATCCGGCGGCCGCCGCCCGCCGCGCGATCGCCCGCGACGAGGTGCTCGTCTCCGAAAGCTTCTCGATCCGGTTCAACAAGCGGCCGGGCGACGAAGTGGAACTGCCGACGCCGACCGGCCGGCAGTCGTTTCGCGTGGCCGCCGTCTACTACGATTACGCGAGCAACCAGGGGACGGTGACGGTCGACTCGGGGACCTATCGCCGGCGTTTTGCCGCGCTGGGCGAATCGCCCTTGCCCAGCAGCGTGGGACTGTACCTTCGCCCCGGTGCCGACCCGGAAACAGTTCGCCAGCGGCTGGCTGAGACGGTGCCGGGCGCCGAGGCCCTGGCGATCGTCACCAACAGCAACGTTCGCCGCGAGGCGCTTCGCGTGTTCGACAGCACCTTTCGCATCACCTACGCGCTGGAAGGTATCGCCATCGTGATCGCCGGGCTGGGGATCTTCTCCACGCTGCTCACGCTCATCTATGAACGGCGGCAGGAGATCGGCCTGATCTCGCTCGTCGGCGCGTCGCCGCGGCAGGTCCGCCGGATGGTCGTTCTCGAGGCGGTGCTGCTGGGGGCGGTGAGCCAGGCGGTGGGCCTCTTGATCGGGCTGCTCCTGGCGATGATCCTGATCTACGTGGTCAACGTCCAATCGTTCGGCTGGACGATCCAGTTCCACTGGCCGCCCGGCTTCGTGCTGCAATCGACCGTGCTGATCCTCGCCGCGGCGGCCCTGTTCGGTTTCTACCCCGCCATCCGCGCCGCCAATGTCGAAGCCCTGCAGACCGTGAGGGACGAATGACCTCAGGCATCGCTATGCTCTTGCTGCTCGGTCTTGGCGCGGCGTCCGCCGATCCGCCCGACCACCAGACACCTCTTTCCATGTGGCGGCAGGCGATCGAGCCGCACCCGTTCCAATTTCCGGCCGATCATGCGGCCCACGACGACTACCGCATCGAGTGGTGGTATTACACCGGCAACCTGGCGGCCAGCGATGGAAGGCAGTTCGGGTACCAGCTTACGTTCTTCCGCACGGGTGTGGTCTACGCGCCCGAAAACCCGTCGCGATGGGCGATCCGCGACCTTCACATGGCGCACTTCGCCGTATCCGATATCGATGCGGCCGAGTTCTTCATGCAGGATCGCCTCCGCCGCGAGGGCGTCGGCGGGGCGGGGGCCCGCACCGATCGGCTCGAGGCGTGGAATGGCGACTGGCGGGTCAAGCTGGACGGCGACGCCCATCGGCTGCGCGCCGAGACCGATGCGGTCGCGATCGATCTCAACCTGCTGGCGCTGAAGCCCCCGGTGCTGCACGGGCGCGGCGGCCTCAGCCAGAAGGGCCCCTCGGTTGGAAACGCCTCGCACTACTACTCGCTCACGCGGATGCAGACCGACGGCAAGATCCGGGTGCGCGGCGAGACGCTCGACGTGGCCGGGTTGAGCTGGATGGATCACGAGTTCAGCACCAGCTTTCTCGAACCCGGCCAGCAAGGCTGGGACTGGTTTTCGCTGCAGCTCGACAACGATTGCGAGCTGATGATCTACCGCATCCGCCGCGGCAGCGGCGAGGCCGACCGGCATTCGGCAGGGACGGTCGTCGACGCGGCGGGCAAGGGCGCCGCGCTTGCGCATGACGAGTTCACGCTGGAACCCGGCCGGACCTGGAAATCGCCCGTCACCGGCGCCGTCTATGCCACCAGTTGGACGGTTCGCGTCGAGAATCGCGGCATTGAGCTTGAGGTCGAGGCGGCGTTCCCCGCACAGGAACTCGACACCCGGGCGACCACCGGCATTGCCTACTGGGAAGGGAGCGTGCGGGCGCGCGGCCAGTGGGACGGCCGCACCGTGACCGGACGAGGCTACCTGGAGATGACCGGTTACGCCGGCCGCGCCCTCGGCGGCTCGCTCGAAGGCGGACGGTAGGCGTTCAATTCAGCCGGGGACTGGTCCGTCTTCCGGCGCGTAAACCCAATTTGGTGCGTAATCCGATGGACGAAAGCACGGGTCGGTTCTTTTCGGCCGCAAGCCCTGAAATGCGGCCAACAGTTAAGATACCCCGCGGCGCGCTTGCCCGCACCGTCATCGCCCTTTCAGATCGTCAATCACGCCTTCAAGCTCGGCATCCGACATTCTGCTCGCCGTCAAACGTAGCATCTGCGCGAAATGCTGGATACCCGCCTCAGAGCTCGGAAAACCAATGTTGCCGTCCGGGCCGTCCGAAGTGGCAAGAGTCTTGCCCTCCGCGTCGAGGATCGCCATCCAGGGCAATCCCCGAGGTTCTTCTCCCCAGAACGTCGCGGTGACCTCATCCGAGTGCTTCCAACGAGTGTCAATCTTAACGTGAACAAGATGCTGTCCCAGCAGCGGTCGGTGACGGTCAAGAAATCGCGACAGTTGCCAGCACGGCCCACACCACGTGGCCGTGAACTGCACCAGCACACACTTGCCTTCCCGCTTCGCCTGCGCCTTGGCGTCCGCGATCATTTGCTGTGCGTCGCGAGCCTGCACCGCGTGCTGTTTCAACAGCGATGCCGCTTTGTCGCGGTCGAGTTCGCCAGTCGATGGGATTCCTGCCACGCTGGTCAGAGCCAGCACCCGTCCTTCTGAATTGAGTATCACAAACACGGGAGGCGAATGGCCCTCCAGTGTCACGCTCAGATGTTGAGCGAGGACTTGTGCCCGGCTATTCTCGCCAGCACTGGATACATACACGACCCTGTAATCATCCCTGCATTCCAAGTCATCCGCCTCGCCGAGGAACGTATACACCTGACGTGTGCACGCCGCCTGCGGGTCTGTGAGCACGAGCAGTACTCTCATGTCGGCGAGTTGGGCGTCACGAAGGGCCCGCTCGTATCGTTCCAGGATCGGCATTGCTTCGTTGAAAGCCGATTCGACCCTTGACCTTGAGGCGGTCTCGTCGTCGGGGGCGTGAAACATTCTGGGCGGAGTCGTGCGGCCGTCACGTGTCAGCGTGCCGACAGGAATCTCAAGCCGGAATCGATCTTCCGGAATGTCCGCGTTGACCTTCCAGTCGCGATGCCGTCCCTCGCTGCGCGTCACGGGAACACTGTTCTCCATGAACCCGCCGATCTGTTGAATCGTATGGCTCGGTAGCCAGACGCCATCCACTCGCGAATGGTCGTGAGATTCGTTGCGATTGTTCACCTCCCACTCGTCGGTGCCTGCCAGCCGTCTCAGTAGACTGTATCGCACAATCGTAAAATCGCGATCAGGATCAATCAGGTATTCCTGCTTGTAATGGCGGTCGTCGCTCTCAACAGGTGCGGTTTCCACTACGAGTACCTGTCTGCCGTCCCAAGAGGTTGTTCCTGTGATTGATCCTTTGTGTTTCCTGAGCAGTTGGCTGAATGGCGTTTGGTGTGAACGTATCAGAGAGAACTTGAAGGGGTCGCCGCCGTACCATCGAGCATAGGTCATGATATTGGCACGAATCGCGCGATCGCCGCGCCATTCCACCGTTGTTGCGGTCTCACCGTCGAATACGAAGTCGGCATGCTCCGGACCGCCAGCCGGCTCGACTTCAGACCCCATGCCGCTGTTGAGCCACTGGGCTCGCCACCAAACACGTCCTTTCGCATCGACGATGCACGTTTGCCGGACGTGCCTCGTCTCCGTGTCCAGCCCTCGATTCTCGAACTGGCTCGTTACGGACAGATTCTCTACTCGCTTCTCGTTCCGTTCGAGTCCTGAGATAACGTTCTCGATACTGACCGCATCGCCGGCAGAGCCGATTTCTGTATTGGAAACCTGTTGCGCACTGCCTGGCTGATTGCAGGCCGACCATGCAAAGAGGGCTGCCAAGGCATAAGCAAAATGATATCCAGGCCCTCGGTTCCGGGTGGCGATTGGTCGCTTCATGGCTACTACCCACGCAGGTTGTGAAAGGCATGCCCAACGCTTCTTTCGTCCACGCTCCAGCCCCAACTCCCGCCCGCGAGACCCCGTCCTCGTCGGTTGCGCCCCTCCTTCTCCGCCCGCCCTCATCCTATCCCGCACGCGGGGTTTGTCCAGGAGGGGCAAAGCCGTCCCAACCGCCGCGCCCTCGCCTCCTGGCAGCACCGGCGTCTTTGTCGCCCCCTTCCATCATCAGCCCGAACCCTTAGCTTGCTCGCACGCACCTCCATCACGGACTCGCCATCCCCTGTTTGCCTTTACGCCGCCGGCCGGAGGCCAAGGTATACCAACCAGATGAATAGCACACCCAAAGTAGCGAAGCCACCGGCACGATCGAACTGAGTAAAGCTCCCCCAGACAATCGCCGTCAGCGTCATGGCTCCCAGCATGCAATGGCCAGAAACCCGGACATTCGCACCCTCACCTGCTTTCGCAAGCTCCGCCTCGCATGCATCCGTTAGTCAGCAGGCCCGCCCGGCCTGCACTCGAATCGGTACGTGGCGCCGTGAGCGGCACCGCGGTCATCAATCGGGTAGTCGAGTCCGAGCTTGCCCAGGAAATCGACAAGCTGCCAGTCGTCTCCATAATAGAACTGATCCGCGGGATACGCTTTCTTCCGTTTACCCCCTTCAAGCACTTCGTCGCCCCACTGTACCAGGTATCTGGAGATGTGTTCCGGCGTCAGTCCTGGAACTCGCCGAGCGACCTCGGCTGCATTGCCTCCCCACGAACGCCGCTCTTCGTCCTCAAGCTCTTCCCAGTAGTCCGGCACGGGATTGAATTGATCGACAATGTCGCCGTTCTCGAAAAGCAGGTACATCCACAGGTCGCCGTCATGGATGTGAAAGGAAAACACGGGCCTTTCGAGCCGCCTTGAGAGAAACTCCGCCGCTCTGTCCCATTCAAAGAAGTCACCGGGGTAGAGCACGGATACGCCGCCAACGCCCTGAGAAAGGACCAGGCACCCATCGTCGTCAGTTGTCAGACTTGCAGCCTCCAGTGAACCGTCGTTTTCCTCCGCGTAAGCTCGCAGAGCGTCCAGCACGGAGTCCTCGTCGCCGCCAACGACACCCGACATCGAAAGAAATAGCCCCATGCCAGTTATCCTCTGCCTGCTGAATTCTTCTGCCAGGGGTGAGTGCGCCAGCCAGCACGCCCTTCACCGCCGGCCCCACAGTCTTACCGGACCAATGACGATTCGTCTATTGTAACCCCGCCTGCAGACGCGCCAACGGCAACCATCTTCGCCGCAAACATCCCGCGCCGCGGCCTCAACGGGCAGGCGTAGTTGGCAGCAAACCACTTCCAGTTCCCAAGTCCCGGTCAGGCGGTAGGCTCTTGCGATCAGTGTGCGATGAAGTCCTCTCCGTCCGCCCAGAGAAGCCCTCCCCATTGCCGGAAGTGGTAGATGCGAGCACCGCCCAACGGGATCGCTGTAGCCCCCGGCACACTGAGGCCATTCGACGACACCGTCACCGAGTACCGTATCCCCAGCAGCCCACGCCTTTCAGATACCGACACGGTGGTCAGTTCAGGCGCAAACGCCTTACCGGTGTAGCGCGCCATCAGATCACTCATCGAAACGACCTCGACCGGCTGGCGACCAATCGCGGTAAGCCCCAGCGGCACATTTGGCCCAATCTTAATGTAAACGGGGAGCGCGTTGTCGCCAGCCGCGTACCGGCGTTCCAAGGCGCGCGCGACGACCCTGTTCTGAACGGAGCATCCGGCGAAGTGTAGAGGGGCGACCCCCGCGACACATACTGCGGCCAGCATCAGAATGAGCCACCTCCACCGATTTTGGGGTCGTCCCATTCTCCCGCTCCCCGATCGGCCAACAGTGGCCGTTTTCGACACCGTAGGTGTCCGCCGTAGACGGCTTAGCGAAAACGGCGTGTTGGGCGGCACGTGTCAGAAATTGAACCAGTAGTGCACGAAAACGATATTGCGGTTCTTGTCCAGTGCCACGCAGAATCGGTCTCCCTTCTCGCGCGCGAGGCTAGTCTTACACTCGTAGAACTCGGTATTCGGGTTTTGCGATGGGTCCCACCACTGGGGCGTTCTTACGCCTGAAAGCGAACTCGCGCCCTGAAGAACCCTCCACTTGGGATTCGCTACTCGCGACAGTCCCCATCGGTTGACAAGACGGTCGAAGACGCCAGGCGCATTCGGCATGCTCCACACGTACTCTGGATCGAACCCCTGGCACAAACAATACACCTGAATCTCCGAGGATTCAGCCTTCGAGGGCTCGGCGTCCCCGAGAAGCTCTCGCAGCGGACTTGGCCAATCATCAATCGATTCCACTGGACCAGTCTCACCGACAAGCACTCGCCCAAAGCTCTCGTCGAACGACCTGAAGGCGTAAGAACACGAGCCGATCAAGATCGCGCACAAAGTCGTGACCACGAAAAGGCTGCGAAGGCTGAACTGGAATCGGTCTGTGCCGGCGTTCGTGTCCATCATCAACTTACTGACAGCACGGCGTGGCTTCTTCCCTGCCCAAGCTGCCCAACGGCAGGTCTGGCCGACGCCGTGGTCGCGAGGACCAGCCCCCGCCGGACCTGCCATTCATTCTACCAACGGCTAGCGGCTGAAATCACCACCGAGGCGTCCGCCGCGTAGCGGCGGCTTAGCGGCCGGCCCGCGTTGGGCTGCTACCCAACACAATCCATCCCGCCGAGTTCCACCAGCCGGCCGCCGCCCATGCAAATCACCTCTTGATTCCCGTAAACGGTCCTCCATCCCTCATACCCTCTCGATAGAGTCAGGAACTCAATCGTCGTGTCGCCTCCAAGATGTAGAGCCAGGTCGCCGGCTCGTTCGTCCAATGCGTACCGGTCCACGATCTTGTCTCCGAGTGCGGCCTTTGCGACGCAGCCGGCGTCAACGGGTGCGGGGAGTCCGAACTGATGTCCGTGGTCCTCAGATGCCACAGCAACGCCGGCCGGCGTAACGAGTCGCCAGGCGCCTTCAGTCCCGATGCTGCTGCCATCATCGAAGGTCAGAAACCACGACAATATGTCTTTCGACCTGCTTCAAAGGAGTGAGGCGTGAAATCCCGACCGCAACTCCCGCCCGCCCCCCGAGACTCCGTCCTCGTCGGTTGCGCCGAACCCTTTCTGCGCTCGCCCTCATCCTATCCCGCAAGCAGTGTTTTTCCCAGAGCACCGCCGCCCGCGGAGGTCGCTGCCGCCCAGCTTAACCACGTCTCTGCTCCTAACTCCTAACTTCTAACTTCTAACTTCTCACTCCTAACTTCTAACTTCTAACTCCTGACTTCTAACTTCTAACTCCTGACTTCTAACTTCTAACTCCTGGCCAATCCGTCTCCTCACGTGGCTTGGCAAAAACGCCATGCTGGCCGCGACCTCACCAGTTCAGTTATGGGCACGTTTGGTGGAGTCTTTCCATCCCTTTCTCGGTGACATCAGTGGCGTAAACGGACTGGAGGTCAGGCAAGCCTGCCAGGTACTCCAGCCCTGCGTCCGTGACCTGGGTGCCCCCCAACTCCAGCCGCTCGAGGTGCCGTAAGCGCTTGAGGTGCTCCAACCCCGCGTTCGTAATCCGCGTGTTGAAGAGGTTCACCCATCTCAGTTGTGGCAGATTCTCCAGGCACTCCAGTTGGGCGTCCGTGACATCAGTGCTGTCAAGGTTCACCCGAACGACGTCCGCGAACAAGTCGACTCCCAACACGCTTCCGAGCCATCCCGGTCCAGCGGCCTGCGCGTTTACCGGGTGGCCGTACGATTGGTCGATCGCGTAATCGTATGTCACGAAACCGCCAAGCGCCCGAATTGCCTCGACCACCTCCCGCTGCTTCCTCGCCTGCTGCACCTTCACGACCAGCCAGCTCATGCCAGCGCTGGCCAGGAGTACCACCAGCAGTAACGTCCGCAGGCTGAACTGCAGCCAGCAGCATTTCCCCGGAGACGATCTGGTTTTCGAGTCGGTCGGTTGCACTCGATCCCGTTCACCCCGCCCAACGGATTCGCCTGCCCGACGCCGCCCCTGCGGAAGGGGCGAGGTCGAGCGGCCAGTCGATTACCTCTGTTCAACTCGATCAGCAGCACCTTTGAAGGCGTCCCGCGCCGCGGCCTCAGCGCGCAGGCGTAGTTGGCAGCAATTCGAGCATCTTCGTTTCAGGCGGCGACTGCAGCGGTCGAGGCATTCGAGGATCGGCACCATCAACTCCCCATATGCCGACCGGCCTGCCGTGCTCCCAAATAATGCCGTTCTGGTCCACCATCATCCTGCTCCCGAGCGGCCGCATCTGGGTTTCTGTCTGGCCCCTCGTGCGCCCCATTGTCTTCTCCAATTCCGAAATCCGCTGCTCCAGTTGCTCCAGCCGAGCCAGAACCTTCGCAATCGCCTGCTTCAGTCCGAGCACCTCCTGTTGCTGGCTGTTCGACGAGTTATCGCACGGCTCAATGGCGTGGCTTGGCGAAATCACCAGTGAAATGCAAACGACCACAGAGCTGGCAACTAGCTTTGCGTTCATTGTGGCCTCCGTTCCTGCAAACAAGTCCTCGATCTGCCAACGGAACCGGCTAGCCGTCACGCGTAGGTGATCCGCCGAAGGCGGGCCCTGCGGCTGCCGGATGCTGGCAGCCACCGGATGAATCAAGAATCTGAACGAAATCTCAGCCAGTGCGACAGGGCTGACGATGAGTGCAATGATAGAACCCTCGCTGATACCGAAAACCCAATCGGCCACGGCCACACCAAGCATACCTAACGGGAATGCGAGCACACCGGCTATGAGCGGCACGGCGCGTGACCCATGTAGCGCTCGTATCCGCGTGCGAAATGCGAGCCACACAACGTAAGGAGCGCCGAGAAGAATGCCGACTGCGGGGCCGACGACGATGACTCCAACGCTTATGCCGAGTAGTCCTTGAAATCGCGACTCGCTTGCTCCGACAACGTTTCCACCGAGGACAAAGAATGCGACAAATGCACAGACATCACTAATGAACCATTGCAGCATGTTGCGCAGCCCGAATTCTGAAACGCAGATCTCGGCGCTGGCGTCGGAATCCCTAGCAGGAGACTCGTACGGGTTTGGCACCATCGGTAGATCGTATAGCGGGAGGCGTCAGTGGTCGCCGCAGGCGATCGGGCGCAGCCCGACGTTGCCACTACGCCATGTTGGCGGCGTTGCCAACTTTTCCCTCATTGCTTGGGGTAGCGCCTGCTGGTGGGCTCCATCCAGAATAGCACACCGCGCTTCGTCGAAATATCTCCTCTTTCCCACATAAATCGAATGATTTCGTCGGGGCGAAAAGTCTTCTGTGGACCAGTCGTCAGATGCGCTCCATCCCCCGGTCCCGGTCCGAGCTTCCATGTGGTGATCGGGTAATCGAATAACTGGTCGGTCTCGGTGGCAACCTTCAAATGCGGAATACCGTCGTCACCATATTGAATGTCCCAGTGCAGGATCAGGTCCGCTCCTTGGGCCCAGTTGTTCATCGATAGACTCTTGGCGGGTTGGGGAAGCTCGAACTCTCCTTCGTCGGAAATGTCCCCCTCCCCAATATGCAGAAGAAACCGGTTGCCTGGCGGTATGTGGAGCCGGTAGCTGTTCCCCCAACTGCTGTCGCCACCTTCGATTCGCGAGACATGGATTAGCTTTTGGTCGGTGACCTCCAGATAGCCATAGCGCCTGCGTGTCTCTTCAACCTCAGCTCTGGCCCGTTCCACTTCCACTCGGGCTTGTCTCAGCCAGCGTACCATGGTGACGTTGGACAGCAACAACGCTGCAATCGTGACCGCCAAAATGAGCGTCAGTAGCGAAAACTGAGCTTTTCGCGTCTCCGTCATGGGTTGTCACCCCTCAAGCTGAGGCTCCGTCGGCGCTCCGTCCGACGTCGGTGATGAAATCCGTGCCGCGCTGCTCGCCGCCAACGGTTCTCTAGTACATCGAGTGACCGCAAGTGCGGTCCGCGGCGCAGACTCCCTCCGCGTCGGTTGCGCGGACCCTTTCTGCGACCACTTCCATGCTATACCACGAGCGGGGTTTTTCCAAGAGCAGCAGGGCCGTCGGAAGACGGCGGCCGTCGAGCCGGCCGTTCCTCTGCTCTCCCGGCGCAGTCCCTCACCCGGCAGGATACGCAGACTGTGCCGAATTCCGCCGCGTCCTTCACCCGGCCGGACGCTTCAGGGCCAGGTAGCGCCGCGTGATTTCCCGCTGCAAGAGCTGGTAAAAATCCGCGCTGGCGATCCGCTCCCGCTGCTCCGGCCTGAGCCCTCCTACTTCCAACTTCCAACTCCTAACTTCTGAATCCTGAATTCGTGAAAAGATTTCCTGTTGACATTTAGGCCACATATCATGTATATCAGTACACTAAAGCATATCGGTCGTCCGACGCATCCGCGCCGGCCTCCGCAAAAGCCCCTCGCCGGGCTCCGCGCTTAACCTGCGCGCCTGCGCGATCGGACGCCACTGATTCACCCACCACATGAAAGCTCCTGATCCATGCATCACTCGACTCACCACACAGGCTTCCACCCCATGTTCTTTCTTTCCACCCCGCCTTTCCAACCACACCTCCCCGGAGTTCTTTACAGATACCAGAAACCCCCAACCCCTCTACGAACTTCAACACTCGACCCAAAAGACGTAGAAAACTTACGTCCACGTCCCAGGCGCGAAAACCATTCACCCCAACCACTTACCGCCACGCCCATCGCCCAAGTCAACCGAAACACCAGCCTAGGGCGTTTCGCATCAGCGGGGGGTACCGCTGCCACCTGCCACCTGTCACCTGTCACCTGTCACCTGATCACTGACCACTGAAAGCTGATTGCTGAAAGCTGAAAGCTGATTGCTGAAAGCTGAAAGCTGATTGCTGAAGGCTGACCGCCGAAAGCTGACCCGCCGAAAGCTCCCAACCCGCTCGCCGCTTGCGGCCGGCACCCCCCCCGAAATAGAATGGCAACGCAATGCCCGGTCTCGCGTCGAGAACGGCAGTTCGGTTTCTACGTCATACGGAGTCCATCAATGCCTGACAGATCCATACGCGCGGAGCGGCGGCGGTTCCTCAAGACGGCCCTCGGGGCGGGCGCCGCGCTGGCGCTCCCCACGGTCATACCCGGTGCCGTGCTCGGCAAGGACGGCGCCGTCCCCCCGAGCGAGCAGATCGTCATGGGCGGCCTCGGCATCGGCGGCCGCGGCTCCTACGTCATCGGCTGCTTCATGGACCAGCCCGACGTGCGCTACATCGCCTGCGCCGACCCGCGGGCCGATCGCCGCGAGCGGACAAAGAACCAGATCGAAGGCAAGTACGGCGCCGGCAGTTGCACCACCTATGCCGATTTCCGCGAACTGCTCGCCCGCGACGACATCGACGCCGTGCTCATCACCACCGGCTCCAACTGGCACGCGCTGCTGTCGATCTACTCGGCCAAGGCCGGCAAAGACGTCTACTGCGAGAAGCCCTGCAGCAAGACGATCATGGAAAGCGTGGCCCTGGCCGACGTCTTCCGCCGCACCGCCCGCGTGTTCCAGGGCGGAATGCAGCGCCGCAACCTCCCCCACTTCGCCTTCGCCGCCGAACTGGCCCGCCAGGGAAAGCTCGGCAAGCTCCAGGCGGTGCACGCCCATCCGGGCGGGCTCGGTACGAACATGAGCGGCTGGGCCGCCGAGCAGCCCGAGCCCCCCAAGGATGAAGTCGACTGGGACATGTACCTCGGACCCGCCGCTTGGCGGCCTTTCAATTCGGGCCTGCTCAACTCGGGCTTCGAAAAGGGCGGCGGAATGGTCGGCGGCGGCTGCCTCGAGTGGGGTTCGCACTGCATCGACATGTGCCAGTGGGCCAACCACGCCGATGAAACGGCCCCGGTTGAATACCATCCGGCCGAAAACGACCAGGCGACCGCGCTCTATGCCAATGGGGTGAAACTGGTCGTCCGCAATGGCGGCTGGCTCCCGCTCGGCTCCTGCCCGGTCCGTTATGAAGGCGAAACCGGCTGGGTCGAGGCGGGCGACAGCGGCAAGCTGGCCCTCAGCTCTCCTTCCTTGCGCGGCGGGAAAACCATCCCCGAGATCGGCGGCTACCCCGCCACCTTCCACGTCCGCGACTTCCTCGACTGCGTCAAGTCGCGCGGCGAGCCGCGGGCAAATGCCCGGGTGGCATGCCAGACCCACATCGCCTGCCATGCCCTCAACATCGCCATTTTCCTGAACCGCACGTTGAAATACGATCCCGCGAAGAACGAGTTCATCGGCGACGAGGAAGCCAATCGCCTCCGCGGCGAGGCCATCCGCGATCCGTGGCACGTGTGAACAAAACACGGTGCCCGGTTCTTTCGACCATAACCAACCGACGATGAACTCAACTAGATGCGGTGCAATATGCGAGCAAACACGATGAAGACCAAAGTGATGGTGATCCTGGCCGTGCTCGTTGCGGCAGTAATGACGGCCGGCAATGCCCGTGCCGCGGAACAGAAGCAGGACCCGCTGCTCGAGGTGCTCCAGTCCGGCGCGCCGGCGGAGAAAGCGATTGCCTGCAAGCAACTGGCGATCTACGGCGACGCGAAAGCAGCGCCTGCCCTCGGCCTGCTCCTGGCCGACGAACAGCTCTCCTCCTGGGCGCGGATCGCCCTGGAAGCGATCCCCGGCGCGGCGACCGACGACGTCCTCCGCGACGCGCTGGATCGCGTGCAGGGCCGCCTGCTGATCGGCGTAATCAATTCGCTTGGCGTTCGCCGCGACCCCAAGGCGGTCGAACCGCTGGTTAGTCTGCTTAAGAATGCCGACGTCGACGTGGCCTCGGCCGCGGCGGTCGCCCTCGGACACATCGGCGGCGACGAAGCCGCCGGCGCGCTCGAGCAGTCGCTCGCCGCGACAGCCGCCCCGCTCCGTTCGGCGGCGGCCGAAGGGTGCATCCTCTGTGCCGAGCAGAAGCTGGCTGAAGCCAAGACGGTCGAGGCGATCAGGCTGCTTGGCGCGGTCCGCAAGGCCGACGTGCCGAAGCAGCGCGCGCTCGAAGCCGCCCGGGGGCTGATCGTCGCCCAGGGCAAAGACGGCATGCCGATCCTGGTCGAGTTGCTGCGGTCCAATGACAAGGCTGAGATTCAGCTCGCCTTCCGCGTGGTCCGCGAGCTTCCCGCGAAGGAAGTCACCGATTGCCTGATCGCCGAGTTGGGACGCGCCGATGCCTCGCGGCAGGGCCTCATCATTCTCGCCCTGGCCGATCGCGGTGACGCGTCGGCACTGCCCGCCGTGCTCCAGGTCGCCAAAACCGGCCCGGAAGCGGCGCGAAGCGTTGCCCTTGCCGCGTTGGCGAAGCTGGGCGACGCCTCCTGCGTCCCCGTGCTGCTGGAAGCCGCTCTCGGCGGCAATGAACCACTGGCGCAGACAGCGCTGACCGTCCTCGCCGACCTGCCCGGTTCGGAAGTCGACGCCGACCTGGCCGCCCGGCTGGCCCAGGCGCAAGGCAAGTCGCGCGCCATCCTCATCGACATCGCCGGGCGGCGCGCCATCGCCGCCGCCGTCCCCACGCTGCTCAAGGCGGCCGACGATCGCGATCCCCAGGTCCGCGCCGCGGCCCTCACTGCACTGGGTGCGACGATTGAGCTCAACGAACTGCCCGTGCTCATCGACCGGGTGGCCAAATCATCCAGCCCCGAGGATGCCGCCGCGGCCGAAAAGGCCCTTTCCGCTGCCCTGGAGCGGATGCCCGATCGCGACGCCGCCACGCAGAAGGTGCTCGCCGGCATGTCGTCGGTCTCCGTGCCCGTGAAGTGCCGCTACCTCGAGATCCTCAGCACCGTCGGCGGACCCGCGGCGCTTCGTGCCGTGGGCGCGGCCGCCAAAGACGCCGATCCGCAACTCCAGGATACCGGCAGCCGGCTGCTGGGCGACTGGATGGATCTCGCCGCGGCGCCGGTCCTCTTGGACCTCGCCAAGAATGCGGCCGACGATCGCTACAAGATCCGCGCCATGCGCGGCTACATCCGCATGCTGCGGCAGTTCGACATCCCCAACGAGGAACGTGCCCGCATGTGCCGCCTCGCCCTGGCCGCCGCACAACGGGTTGAGGAGAAGAAGCTCATCCTCGAGGTCGTCAACCGCAATCCCAGCGGTGAGATGCTCGCCCTGGCGCTCGACATGGCCAAGATCCCCGAACTCAAGAACGAGGCCGTCGCCGCCGCGCTCTTGATCGCCGACCAGACCGGCAGCCAGTCCGCCGAGTTGCGGAAGATGCTCACCGAGATGGGCCACGGCATCGTGAAGATCGAGATCATCAAGGCCGAGTACGGCGCCGGGTCGAAAGTCAAGGACGTGACCACGATCCTCCGCAAGCACGTGCACGACTTCCCGGTGATCATCCTGCCGTCGCCAAGCTACAACTCGACCTTCGGCGGCGACCCGGCCCCCGGCGTCGTCAAGCACCTCAAGGTCCAGTACCGCATGGACGGCAAACTCGGTGAGGCATCCTTCGCGGAAAACGCCTCCATCCAACTCCCCAAGCCGCAGTAGCACCGCTACAGCAACAACTGTCGCCTTTCGCTCCTGCGAAAGAGAAGCCCAGCAACTGTCGCCTTTCGCTCCCGCGAAAGTACATTCTTTCGCGGAACAGAAGGCAACGATATTCGGCAACTCGATTGCCTTGCTCAACCTAAGTGCTATTCACCTGCCGCCGGCTCTGCAGGGGACTCGCTCCCCTGCAGGGCCAGCCAGGCGTGCATCTGGTAACTGCACGCGCACTTGGCCGAGGCATCGGGTACAAGCACCATTCCGCCCGCTGGCACGGCGTTGAACCAGCAGCCCGGCCGCATGCCGCCGAAGTTTTCCGTCCCCGCGTCCCGCGTCAAATCGCGATAACCCAGCGTGGCCGAGCGGAAGAGGACAAGATTGCGGCTGCCGCAGAACTGCCCGCAGCCATAACTCCGCACGATCTCCAGCGGCAACGGCTTGCCCGTCCTCAGATCCCACGTGCCCCCTTCGGCGATGATCCGATCGCCGTTGATGATCGGCCGCGTCGTATAGGTCGCCGTCTGATCCCAAAGGCGTTCGCCCGTCTTCACATCGAACGCCGCCATGCGTCCGCCGACCTCCGACGGCAGGCGGAAGAAGTTGTGCCGCACCGCCTGGTAATAGAGCAGCAGAATTCCCTGTTCGCCGCTGACGCCGGTCTGCGTGCCGAAGATGTCCTCAGCGGTCTTCCAGATCGGTTCACCGCTCGCGGCGCTCAGCGCCACCAGCGTGCCGCCCGGATGTTCGCCCGGCGCCAACTTCGGGCGGTGCTTGCCGTTCGGCCGCGGATCGTCGATCCGGTCCGCCGGCGCGATCGGCCGGTCGACAAAGTACACGCGGTCGTCGGCAATCGAGATCGTGTTGTTGCGGATCGAGTGCTCCGGCCGGTACTGCCACAGCACCTCGCCCGTCGCCGCATCGAGCGCAAACAACAGCACCGACTCGGTGGATAACTGAATATCGCCATACCGCGGACTGACTTTGTGCTTCTCGTTCGCGACCGTGCCCAGCAACTTGCCGTTGCTATAAGCCAGGTAACCCCAATCGCGATTCTCGTCCTCTGCGGAGACGGGCGTCTTGAACTCGCCGAGCGTCTTACCGGTGGCCAGGTCGAGCCGCCGGCAGCGATCGGAGAAACGCGCGTAAACGCTGTCATCGCTCAGGCAGAACGTCCCGCCCGTGTCGCCCACGCCCACATCGTGATGCACCCCGTCATAGTCCCGTAGCACGCCCTCGATGCGGTGCGTCCACAGCGTGCGGCCGTTATAGGCATCCAGCGCGATCAGCCCGTCCACGCCCTCGGCCACCAGGTAGCCCTGGTTGAACAACGGCGCGGGTCCCTGTCCATGTCGGTCGGGCAACTCGAAATCCAGTTCTCGGTACCATCGCGCCGAGAGCGGCCCTGCGATGGCATCGGCCGAGCAGAGCGTATTGGCGGCGTCGGCATTCTGGTGCGTCCAGCTTCCGGCCCCCTCCAGCGGTCCGCGACGTTCCACCGTGAGATTGCCCGCCGCCCCCAGGCAGGCGATCCCTCCGAACGGTCGCTGCAGCCGAAGCAGTGTCTCCGGCGCAAGTCGTGCCTCTCCATCGGCCAGGCCGCGGGCCGAAACGATCAGGTTTGCCAGGTGCTGCGGGAAAGGCGGATCGCTCGGATCGGCCTGGTAGACGGTCACGCGCGTGCCGTAGAGCCCGGCCGCCTGCAACCTGGCCCGCGCCGCCGCGACCTTCACCGGGTCGTCCTCCACCGCAAGTACCACCAGCGACGATCGCCTCGCCAGTTCCAGCGACAACTCCCCCTCCTGGCAACCCAGATCGAGACAGATGCCCGACTCTACACTGCTCCGCTCGAGGATTTCGGCCGCCGCCTTGGCGTAGTGGATTTGCGATCCATCTGTGGGGCTGGCCGCCTTCGCAGGCGTGTCCTGCACTTCAGCCGCCGGCTGGCCGGACGCATCGAAACAGTACAGCCGTCCCGCGTCGGTGCTAACCAGAAGCCGTCCATCGGCCACCGCGAGCCCCAGCGCCCGTCCCGCGACCGCATTGGACCAGCGGACTCGCCTGTTGGCCACATCGACGACCCGAACCCAACCATCGCCGCCGCACACCGCCTCCTCTCCGGCGACAATCACCTCCACGTCCTTCTCCGCGGAGGTAGGGAGGAACGGGTTCGTACCGGCCCCGGCGCGCTCGATATCCGGCCGGGTCTGCGCGATGTGCTGATTGATGGAGGCCGGGCGGCTGTCGGGCTCCTCGACCTGGAAACGCATTCGCGCCTCGTAGATGTCGCGGAGCCGCGGCAACGCCAATGCCTGCTGGAAGCTGTCCGGTGGAACATCGTCGGCAAAAGCGATCTCGGCAACCGGTTCCAGGCCGCGGAATCGGATCGGCTGCCCTTTGCGGTCGCGCCGCTCGATGTCTTTCCAGCCAAAGGCGGCCAAGTCGCTGCCGTTCGACTGCACCAGGCCGCCGGCGCTGGTGCTGACTACGCCCCTCCCGCAGCGCACCGCAAGGTCTCCTGATTCCTTCTCGAAGAGGAATCCGCCATTGAAGAAATATCGGTCGACGAGCATCGCCCGGCTGCCGCCGATGGTGTGATTCTGCTGCAGGTGATAGTAGAGCAGTTCGCCGTCGTTGCGGCGGAATACGGCGGGCACCGCGCGACCGGTGGGCACGTAGATCCGCTCTTCGTCGGCCAGGAGGTAGCCCTGGGGAGCGACGCCGCTCCGCGCCGTAGCCCCGCCGTGGGGCTGACCGATTTCAATGTCTCCGGCGCGGTCGTTCGTCCACAGCACCTCGCCGGTCGCAGCGCGAAGAGCGTGCAAAAAGACGCCGTCGGTCGGCCAGATCCCGGCGGTGAAGTACACCACGTCGTCCAGCACGACGGGCCCGCCGCGAATCGGCCAGCGGGAGATCAGCCGCTCGTTGCCCAGGCACAAGCGGTCGTCCGGTCCACCGCGATATCGCCAGAGGACGCGACCGTCGTCGATCGACAGGGCGTAAAGCCAGCCGTCGTCGCTGGCCACGAACAGCCGATCGCGCCACGCCGTCGGGGCGAACCGGACCGGACCGGCCGCCGTGAACTGCCACCGCACTCGGCCCGTGTCGGCTTCGAGCGCGATCACCCGGTCATCGGCCGAAGTGCCGAACGCCACGGTCTGGCCCAAGATGATCGGATGCTGCACCAGATCGAAGTTCACGCGATTCGACGCCGGCCATGCCGGCCGCGGCCTCGCCTGGCAGGAAAACGACCAGCGAAGCGACAGGTTCTCCGGCAAGCGATCCGATGTGTAACCGCTTCGCGCCGCGTCGCCGCGGTACGTGGGCCAGTCGGTGGCGAGCACGGCGGGCGAGAAACGCAGGAGTCCCGCGCACAGCACGATCAGTATGGGTAGTGGCTTGCGCACCATTTGTGCTCCTGAAAGACGCGATGGATGGTCGCCGGACAGTCTACGGCAAGAAGATCGCCCCCGGCCAGATCATTCCCGGCAGACCCGGGCGTAGAATGCGCCGCAGAGATCCATGCCGGATGCATCATGGAACCATCCCTGCATGGTGGTTCGCCCGGCGGGCAAGTCGACATGGAACCGCACCCCCCTCGCCGCGCCAGCGGTCTTCGCCGAGAGGCTCTGCCCGGCCACTTCGAGCCGGGCCGCGGCAATCGGCAACCCTTTGCCGGGTGGAAGCTCACGCCCATACACCGTCTGTTCCGGTCCGGCCGAATCGAGTGCGCAGTCGGTATGGAACGGCCAGCGGCGAAGCTCGATCTCATAGCGGCCCGCCCGCTCGACCAGGATGCTCCACGGCCCGCCGCGAGGGCCGCCAACGGCCTGCCCGACGTGTCGGTTGTTGTCGCAGTAGATGTCCTGCCAGTCGGAACTCGTCAGGTCGACCGGGTTCTCCTCCTCCGCGCCCAGTGAAATCGGCTCGAAATCGGCCAGCCGCGACTCCACGCCCGCCCACCACTTCTCGTAATGGGCCCGCATCCTCGCCACGACCTCAGGATGCTTAGCCGCTACATCATCGGCCTGGCCAGGATCCGTGCGGATGTCGTACAACTCCTTGCCGAACACGAGACGCCAGCGATCCCAGATCACGCACGAGTCCCAGGCCGTTGGCGTCTGCCCGTATTGAACCACGAGCATGCGGTCGGGGAGTTGGGCTTCGGCATCCCGCAGGAGCGTCGCCAGGCTGAGCCCGTCAAGCCGAGCCGTCTCAGGCAGTTCGAACTCGCACAGTTCGGCGAGCGTGGGCAACAGATCCTGGATCTGAGTCGGCGCCGAGATGTCGGTCGGCCCTCGCAGTCCGCCGGCAGGCCAGCGCACGAAGCAGGGCACCCGATGCCCGCCGTCGTAGTATTGGGTCTTGCGGCCGCGCATGCCGGCATTGTAGGTATTCACGCCGGCCGTGCCGCCGTTGTCGGTCATGAAGATCACAAGCGTGTTCTCGCGCAGGCCGGATTCCTCGAGCATCCGATCCAGGCGCCCCATGTTCTCGTCGATATTCGCGATCATGCCGAAGAAGTCGGCTGCTTTCGTTTTCGCGTAAGCCGCGGCGTATTTCGCGTCGACCCACAACGGACCGTGCGGCGCGTTGGTGGGAAGATAGCAGAAGAACCGCTCGTTGCGATGCTTGCGCTCGCGCATCCATGCCATCGCTTCATCAAACCAGAAATCGGTGCAGTAACCGGGCGCTTGACGGATCTCCGTTCCGCGCCGGTATCGGGTGTTGAAACAGTCGTTGTCGAACTCCGGCGCGCTGCTCACACCCCAGCCCAGGAACCACACGGCGTCCTGGAAGCCGCGATCCATGGGCCGCTGCGGATAGCTGTCGCCGAGATGCCACTTGCCGAAGATGCCGGTGCGGTAACCGGCCGACGCGAAGGCCTCGGCCATGGTCGGAATACCGCGTCGAATGAGCGATCGCCCGGCGGTGACCGAAGTCGCCCCGTTGCGGAGCGCGTCCATGCCGGTCAGCAACTGGCCCCGCGTCGGCGTGCACATCGGTGCCACGTGAAAGTCGGTAAAGCGGATCGACTCGGCGTGCAAAGCGTCGATATTGGGCGTCTTCAGCACCGGGTTGCCGTGGCACGAAAAATCGCCATAGCCCTGGTCATCGGTCAGGATGATCAGCACGTTCGGCGCGGGCGAGTCGGCAAAGCTCCACCCAGTGCCGGCGAGGCCTGCCAGAAACGCAACCGCGGCTGCCAGCAGCGCCGCTGCCATCGGCCATTGCCGCCCGACCGGCCGACCATTCTGCATCCCCACACCATTCGCCAATCGTTCAAGAAACATATCCGCACCTCCAGAAGAAGTAGCCGATCCCGGTTGGCTTGGTTATAGCCCCAGGGGATGAGCGTTGCCAGGGCGTTACAACGGGCCGCCCGTTCTGGTGGCATTGCAGCGGTCCGCATTTCCCGTCTCGCATATTGCTTCCCGTCTCGCAGGAAGGCGATAATGGCGACCCTTTCGCATTCCTCTGAAAGGCCCGCCAAAGAATCCCTCCTGCCGAGAAACCAGTCATGATCCGAATCGTGCGACAGAGTGTAACGACAGCCATCGGGTTCGTTCTGCTGACAGGCATGGCGATTTGTGCCGAGGAGCCGGCGCGGCCCCCGGAGGCGATGTATCGCGGTGATCTGGCGGCCTATCCCGGCCCGTGGGCATTCGCCATTCCGCGGGCATCGATCATCTTCGTAAGCGACGCCGAATTGGAGACACTCGCCACCGATCCGGACAAGGTGCTCGATTTGAGTCTCACGCTGGAACGCAAGCACCTGGCGAGCCTGCGCCAGGTATGCGAACGAGCGCAGGCCCAGGGTTCGCGGACATTGATCGTGGCCTTCGACCACTTCTTCCGCCAGTACCGCCCGGGACAGGACCACGTGCGCGAGTTGATGCCCGACACCGACGCCTACATTGATAAGATCGCACGCATCGGCAAGTTCGCCGAGCAACACGGGCTAGGGCTGGAACTGAGCCTGCTCACGCCACTGGAAATCGGCCAGGGATATCGCGAGGCGACCGGCGAGTCGGGCGTGTGGATGCAGTATCGCAAGGGCTTGCGCGATCCGGAGAGCGGCCGGTTCAGCGTGCAGTTGTGGCGGCAGACTCGCTGGGTGAACAACAAGGGACCGTTCGATCTGGAAGAGGCAGGCGTCCGGGTGTTCGCATTCCAGGAACGGCCGCTTCCGGGAACTCCCTATCGCGTCGTGCCGGAAGACTCGATCACCGAGATCACCGATCAGGCCGAGGTTGAAGTGCTCGGCATTCAGGCGGAAGGGTTTCCGGCCGTCCGGGTGCGCGTCCACGGCGAGGGAAAGACCGACCGGGCCGGCCTCAACCGGGTGCTGGCCGTGCAAGTGTATCGCACGCCCGAGATGGACTACTTCTCGGACAAGGCCCTTCCGTACCTCAAGGGACTCGTCGACCGCTACGCCGACGCCGGGATCAAGCTGAACGGGCTCTACTCCGACGAGCCGCACCTGATGGGCGACTGGAGCTACCATCGCCATCACGACCATGGCCAGTTCGCCATGCGCTACGTCAGCCCGGGCCTGAGCAAGCGGTTCGCGGAACGGTTCGGCCCGCAGTTCGCCGACTTGGCGAAGTACCTCGTGTACTTCGCCTATGGCCAGGAGGACTTCGCCATCGACTTGAGCGCCACGCTGGGCGTGATGCACGTCTTCGGGCCGTCGCCGCAGGATATTCGGCGGACGGCGCTTTTCCGCGCGCATTACTACCGCTTCCTGCAGGACGGGCTTACGGACCTGTTGGTCCAGGCCAAGCATCATGCCGAAGCGCGAATGGGACGCCGGCTGGAGGCCCGCGCCCACGCCACCTGGGCCGAGAGTCCCACTTGTGACGCCTGGATCCCGTTCCAGGGCGTCAATGCAAATCATCGCAAATACGAGTACACCTCCGACTTCCTCTGGTCGAACACGGTGCAGCAATCGGCCGTTGCCTGCTCCGACTACTTCCGCTGGGGCGACTTTCTCACCGGCAACGGCAACGACCATGCCGAGGGCGGCTTCCTCGATCGCAACTACACGGGCCTGACTCTCGCCTGCTCGACGGGAATCCTCAACGAGGTGCCGTACTCCTACGGAGCGCACTGGGGGATGCCACCGCCCATCGCGCAGCGGCGCTCGGCGGTAGCCGCCGCCTTCGGCGTGGCCGGCGGCCATTACGGAGCGGTGCAGGACATGCAGCACCGCGACGTCGACGTGCTGATGCTCTACCCTCTCGATCTGACGGCGGTCGAGGAGCGGTTCGGAAGCTGGATGACGCAATACCCCTATGCGAACTATGTCACCCGGGCCAAGCTGCTTGAGCAGGGCAGAGTTGCCGGCGGCGCGATCGAGCTGGCCGGGCGGCGATTCACCACGCTTGCGGCGACGTTCGAACCTTTCCCCTCCCAGCGGCTGCTCGACATGATGCGCGAGCTTGCCGAGCAGGGAGGCCGCGTCGCCTGGTCGGGCCCGCCCCCGGTGTTGACGGACGAGGGGGGCGATGCCGTCGGCCCCTGGTCGGCGTTGTTTGGAGTAAGCTACGAGCCCGGATTGAACGAGGGCCTCCCCGTACCGGGCCAGCAGGTGCAGTTCGAGGGATCATTCAAAGGCGTACCGCCGCAGGTTATCCTGACTCACGAACTGGTCGACCGCATCTACCCGGTGAGTGCTCGCGAAGAAGCAGAAGCGGTGGCCCGCGTCGGGCAACGGCTGATCGGCACGCGCCGAGCGCTTCCCGGCGGTGGCAGCGCGACGTTTCTCGGATTCCGCCCGCGCGACAACCAGTCGCAGTCGCTTGGCGACGATGTCCGCACCTGGTTCGACGTCCTTGACGCCTTGGGCGCCTATCCGCCCAGCGGCAAGTTTCCGGGCGTGAACGACAACACGGAGCACCTTTCGCGAACCGGCCAGTACATCGCGTGCCGCTTTCCCAACGGCGCGGTGACCATCGCGCATCACCTTCGGCTGCTCGAAGAAGACTGGCCGGGCGGGTTTGGCCGCAGCGCCGAGGCCGACGCCGCCTGGCTGGCCAGCCACACGCTTCCGTCCGACAAGCTGGAACTGCACGATTTCCAGGTCAACGGCCACACCGTCAGCTACGAGGGCAACGGCGCGATGGCGTTTCGCGTCGACGACCAGGGGCAACTGGTCGCCTTCGCGGGTCGCGGCTCCAACGCGATCACGGTGGACGGCCGGACCACGACGTTTGCCGACGGCCTGTTGCCGCTGGTGGTTTTCGCCCCGCTGGCCGAAAGCCGCCGCGTGCCCGGCGGCGCGATTGCCGAAGCGGTAATCCAGGGCACGGGTAACGTCCGACTTCCGGCCACTGGGCTGCCGGCGGCGGTGAAGCTATTCGCCGAGGGCCCGACTCCTGGCTCGAAGGGCGACGAAGTGCCGCATGAACGGGCCGAGCAGGCGATCGCGATCGACATTACGCCGGCGATCTCGGGGCGGAGGCTCTGGATTGTGTCGCAATAGACGGGTTATCCCATGCGCTACATCATTGTCGACCTGGAAGCGACCTGCTGGAAGGACGTTCGCGATTTCAGCCGCATGGAGATCATCGAGATCGGCGCGGTTGAGTTGTCTTCGGCCGGCGGTCCGCCGTCGCGCGAGTTCAGCCGCTTCGTCCGCCCGGTCGCCGAACCGCGCTTGAGCGAGTTCTGTCGGCAACTCACCTCGATCCGGCAGGCGGATGTCGACCGCGCCGATCCCTTTTCGGTCGTCTTTCCTGAATTCGTCGCCTGGATCGGCGCGGAGCCGTTCGTGCTCTGCTCGTGGGGCGCGTACGATCTGGCACAGTTTCAGGTCGACTGCCGCCGGCACGGCCTGGAACTGCCGGCATCGTTCACGCGGCATGTGAATCTGAAGCAGCAGTACGCGCGGCTACGCGGCATCCGGCCGTGCGGCATGTCGCGGGCCCTGGCCCATGCCGGCCTGCACCTGGAGGGCACCCATCACCGCGGCATCGACGACGCGCGGAACATCGCCCGTCTCGCTGCCCTGGTCTTGCCCCGCTTGGAGTCTTCCGGGGAAGTGCCTGGCGCAAGCGGAGAGGGATCCTGAAGCCGATTCACGGGCTTCGGCCTATTGGAAGATGGATTGAAGATTTGTCCTGCGGTTGGTTACGCTCCGCGGCTAAGCGGCGCATCTGAAGGTTTACCCTTGGGCAGCAACGGCACGAACATCGGCGTCTGGCTGCGGTAGAGGCTGTAGTCGCTGCCGAGCATGCGGGCCAGATCGCGTTCCTCCAGTGTGACGCCGACCAGGATGTAGCCGGTCAGCAGCACCGAAAGCAGCAGGTGCCCGGCGGTCATCGTCGGTGTCGACCAGAAGGCGATGAGAAAGCCGACCATTAGGGGATGTCGCACGATCCGGTACAGCGACCGGACCGCGAACGGCGGGTGGGTGTACGGGCGGTTTCGCAGGTAGAGAAAGACCTGCCGCAGCCCGAACAGATCGAAGTGGTCGATGATGAACGAGCTGTACAGTACCGTGAGCCAGCCCAGGAAGGACAATCCGATCAACAGGGTTCGCGCCAGCGGATCCTCGAAGTGCCAGACAATCGCCGGGAGGGGGCGCCACTGCCAGAAGAGAAGCGCCAGGATCAGACTGGACAGGAGAACGAAGGTGCTGCGTTCCACCGGTTTGGCGACGAACCGGGTCCACCAGACTTTGAACGCCGGACGGGCCATCACGCTGTGTTGAACGGCGAACAACCCCACCAGTGCCACATTCACCAGGATCGCCAGCCCGATCGGGCCCGGTGTACCCGAATCGATCGACTTGGGAACCAGCATGTTTCCGGCAAAGCCGATCATATACAGAAAAACTACGAAGAAGGCTCCGTACGCAATTACCCCATAGGTGACCGCGAAAAGACGTTGCATGATCGTTGACTCCGTAGCGAGGAGAGTTGCGTTCGACGGCCGTCGTCCAATCGCCTTCGCCGGCAAGCGCAGCCGAGAGCAAGGGCAGGTGCTTGGAGGATTGCTTCGTTCAGGCCTGAGCCGGCACGAGACGTTTGATTACCACGGCAGACGAGATCGCTGGCCGGTCAGAGACCAACAATACTATGGCCATGGCGGTGCCAGGCAAGTTCACCTCGCGGAAGGGGTCGGAGGTCACGGCGGCAGAGCGCCAGACCCATGGCTCTTGCGTCGGCCCTGCCCCCTCAGCATAATGGCGGCGAGCCGTAAGACTGGCCCGCCCACCATTGGCCGCAGGCGACGCGTCATCCGGGCGCTTCGCACGACGCTAGTTCGGGAGCATCAAGATGAGTCCCGCGTCGACCGAATTCGCGGAAACACCGCCCGCTTTCCATCCCGCCAGCAGTCTCGATTTCCTGCCGGCGGACCAGCTCCACTCTTTGCAGTCGCACCGGCTGCGGCAGACGGTGCGGCACGCGTGCGACCATATTGGGCTCGTCGGTCGCCGCTTTGACAAGCTTGGCTTGACGCCCGCTGACATCCGTGGCATCGAGGACCTGCATCGGCTCCCGTTCACGTCTCGCGACGATCTCCGGGGCGAGTACCCGCTGGGAATGCTTGCCGTGCCGCCCGACCAGGTGGCGCGGCTGCACGCGGCGCCCGCGCCCGGCGGCAAGCCATTGATGGTGCCGCACACGCGAGCCGATCTGCAGACCTGGCACGATGTGCTGACCCGGGCACTGGCCGGCTGCGGAGTCCGGCCGGGCGATGTGCTGCAGAACGTGAGCGGCTACAACTTGTTCACCGATCCGCTTGGCTTGCACCAAGCCGCCGAGGCTCTCGGCGCCATGGTCGTCCCCAGCGCCGCCGCCGAGGGGGCCCGCCAACTGGCAATCCTCAAGGACTTCGGCGTCTCGGTGGTCTGCGCGGCGCCGGGCTATTTCCTGCACCTTGTCGAGCAGGCGGAACGCGCCGATGTCGATTGGTCCGGCCTGCCGCTTCGGCTGGGCGTGTTGCTCGACGAACCCTGCAGCGAGGCCAATCGGCGCCGTATCGAGAAGGCCGTCGGCATCAAGATATATGGCCTGTTCGGCTTGCCCGAGATCATCGGTCGCGGAATGGGCGCGGAATGCTGCCGGCAGGACGGAATCCATCTGTTTGAAGACCATTTCTACCCGGAAGTGGTCGCCCCCGAAACCGGCGCGCCGCTGCCCGCCGGGCAGGAGGGCGAACTGGTGCTGACAACCCTCACGCGGCAGGCGATGCCCCTGATCCGCTACCGCACCGGCGGGCGTGCCTTGCTCGTGCCGGAGCCGTGCGCGTGCGGTCGTACGCTGCGGCGGATTCGCCCCGTGCCGTCGAGCCGTCCACAGGCCTACGTGGTGGAGGGCGTCCAGGTGCTCGCGGAGCAGATTGAAGCCGTGCTCAGCGCTATGGAAGGATCGCTCCCTCCCTACCGCATCGTGCGTGCCGTCGGGCCCGATGAACTGGAGGTACAGATCGAGGTCACCCCGCAGATCTTCCGGGATCAGGTGGGGGCGATGGAGGGCCTGCAGAATCGCCTGGCGCAAGAGATCGCCCGCGTCGCGGGGGTGCGTGTCCCGGTGCGCTTCGTCGAGCCGCACTCCATTACCCGGCGGCAAGCGCCGCCTGGAGGCCCCGCGGCCGGCCCGGCGGGCTGATCCGCCCGGTGAAAAATGCTTATCACGGATTGAGGAACCCATTCGATGCGAATCCCGCAACTCTCCCTGTTCATCGAGAACCGGCCTGGCCACCTGGCCATTCCCTGCAAGGTGCTGTCCGATGCGGGCATCAATATCGTCACCCTGGCACTCTCCGACACCCAGCAGTTCGGCATCCTGCGGCTGATCGTTCGCGATTGGCAGCGGGCGCGGGAGTTGCTCGAAGCGGCGGGATTCGTCGTGGCGGTGACCGAGGTGCTGGCGATTGAGGTGACCGACCGGCCCGGTGGACTGGCCGAACTGCTGATGGTATTCGCCGACGCGGGAGTAGACGTCGAGTACATGTACGCCTTCACGGCCCGCTTGGGCAGCCGCGCGGTGCTGGTGTTCCGTTTCCGCGACCTCGATGCGGCGATTACCGCCTTGACCCGTGCCGGGATCAACCCGGTCAGTCCGATCAACCTTTACGAGCGGCTGGAAGAGGCGTAACGCTTCGCAAGCCGGTGCGACGACGATTTCCTGCTGAGGAGGTGCGGCTTGTCCGGCAGTCTTCCCGAGCAACTGAATGCGGCCGTCGCGCTGGTCGACAGCCACCTCGACGCGGGCCGGGGCGACAAGGTCGCCATTCTCTGCGGCGATCGGGCGGTGACCTACCGCGATCTACACCACGGCGTGAACCGCGCGGGCAACACGTTCAAGAGCTTGGGCGTGCGGATGGAGGAGCGCGTGGTGATCCTCGCTCCGGATTGCCCGGAATGGGTCTTCGCGTTCTTCGGCGCGATGAAAATCGGCGCCGTCGCGGTCCCGCTCAACACGATGCTTCTGCCCAAGGATTACGAGTATCTGCTCGGCGACAGCCGCGCCCGCGTCGCCGTGGTCGACGCCTCGCTCGTGGACCGCATCGCTCCGATCCGCGACCGCCTCAAGTGCCTGGAGCATGTGCTCGTGATCGGCGGCGACGCTCCGGGCTGCGCGAGCTTCGACGGGCTCTTGCAGGAAGTGGATCACTGCCTTGAGCCGGCCGAGACCAGTAAGGACGACATGGCGTTCTGGCTCTACAGTTCCGGCACCACCGGCTTCCCCAAAGGCGCGATCCACCTGCACCACGACATGCTCGTGGCCGCCGATCTCTACGCACTGGAAACGCTCGGCCTCCGCGAGTCGGACACCAGCTTCTCAGTTGCGCGGCTGTTCTTCGCGTATGGCTTGGGCAACGGGCTGTACTTTTCCCTCCGCGCCGGCGCGACGACCATCCTGCTCTCCGACCGGCCGACGCCGGAGAAGATCTTCGAGACCATCGACCGCCATCAACCCACGGTCTTCTACAGCGTTCCGACCAGTTATGCCGCCACGCTCCACATGGCCGACAAAGAAGGCCGCGCGAGCCTGGGCCGCGTGCGGATGTGCGTCTCGGCGGGCGAGCCACTGCCCAAGCACCTTTACGAGAAGTGGTTGGAACGCTTCGGCGTGGAGATCATCGACGGCATCGGATCGACCGAGATCCTCCATATCTTCATCTCCAACCGGCCCGGCCAGGTGCGGCCTGGCAGCACCGGCCAGGTGGTGCCCGGCTACGAAGCGAAGATCCTCGACGACGACGGCCGCGAACTGGGGCCCCGCGAGGTGGGTACCCTGTACATCAAGGGCGACAGCATCGCTTCCGGCTACTGGAACAAGCACGAGGTGACCAAGAACACCTTCTGCGGCCAGTGGATCAACACGCACGACAAGTTCCTTGTCGACGAGGACGGCTACTTCTGGTACGCCGGCCGGACCGACGACATGATGAAGGTCAGCGGCCAGGCGGTATGGCCGAGCGAGATCGAAGCCCTGTTGCAGCAGCATGCCGCCGTTCTCGAAAGCGGCGTGGTCGGCATGGCCGACCCGGACGGGCTCATCAAGCCGATCGCCTACGTCGTGCTCAAGGACGCCACCGCGGCCACACCGGAAATGGCCCGCGAGCTGCAGCAGTTCGTCCGCCAGCGGACTGCGCCGCACAAATACCCGCGCGCGATTGTCTTCATCGAGTCGCTCCCCAAGACGGCGACCGGCAAGATCCAGCGATTCAAGCTTCGCGAACTGGCCGCGGGCGATACGCCGCTACATTCGCAGCAGGGCTGAACCCCACACGAACCCCGAGCCGAACGCCACCAGCAGCACGAGACTCCCCGAGCCGATCATCCCCGACTGCCGCGCCTCGTCCAGCGCGATCGGCAGCGATGCCGAGGCGATGTTGCCGTACTCCTCGACGTTGACGTACACTTTCTCGCGCGGAATGCCCACCTTGGCGACAATCGCCTCGAGCATCCGCAGGTTGGCCTGGTGCGGAACGAGCACGTCCACCTGGTCGAGCGTCAGGCCGTTGGCCTCGAGACTCTCGAACACCGCGCCCGACATCCGCTCGACGCCATTGGTGAATACAGCCTTCCCGTCCATGCGGAAATGGACTCGCCCGGCGTCGATGTCCTCGTGGTCGATCATGTTCGTGCGGCCCTGCCCGCTGCCGGGCGCAGCGGTGTAGAGGCACTTCGCTCCGCTGCCGTCGGCGTGCAGGATGGTGGAGAGGATCCTCGGGCCCCCTTCCTCGCCCGGGCCGACCACCGCCGCGCCGGCGCCGTCGCCCAGCAGGATCGCGATGTTGCGCCCGTCGTAGGAGCCGTCAATCCGCTTCGAAAGCACCTCGGCGCACGCCACAAGCACGTGCCGATACGTTCCCGCGCGAACGAAATGGTCGGCCAGCGACAGACCATAAATCAGCCCCGCGCATTGCTGCTTGATGTCGAGCACCGGTATGCTTGAAAGTCCCAGCTTCGGCTGCAGGAAGAATGCGCAACCGGGGTCGGCGTGATCGGGTGTGATCGTGTTCATGATCACCAGTTCGATCTGGTCCATGGCGATCCCGGCGTCGGCCACCGCCGCCCGGCAGGCAAGCGCCGCCAGGTCCGACGCGCTGGCCGATGCCTCGGCATGCCGCCGCCTGAGCACGCCGGTCCGTTCGACGATGAATTCCTCGGTGGTCTCCATCATGCCCATCACGTCGCGGTTGGTAACCACCGTTGGCGGCACGTAGCGCCCCGTGCCCAGGATACGTGAACTCGGCATGTCAAGCACCTCGCGTCGTTTCAGGACTACTGTGTTCAACGCCCACCAGACTCTCCACGACCTCTCAACATAAGACGCCACAAGGTGCCGGGGCATGCCCCCTATACCCACACACCTCTGCTCCCTCCTGTTCATAAGAGTGAGGGTAAGTGACTCACATTGCGGTTTCCGTCATGCTTTCGAACAGAATCGGCTGAATTGTGCAAAGGGATTGTGAACAGGAGGCAGCAGAGGTAGCAGAGAAGAGATCTTTCGATTCTCCTCTTGCCTCAGCTATCTACTGTTAACACCCTTTCTATGAATCGGCGTGCGGTAGCATCAGCCGTGACACGCCGTCGGTAAGCTTCTCCGAATTGAAATTGATCAGCAAGCCAAGTGGGATATCTAACAACTTCATATAGCTCAGCAACTGTGCTTTGCAGATCGGATGCACCGTCTCCACGGCCTTGACTTCCACTAACAGGCATGAATCCACGAGCAGGTCGAACTTGAGCTTCTTCTTGCGCGTGAACTGCTTATAGCGAACGATCAGGAACTTCTGATTCCGCACGTCGTGCCTGCGGAGTTCCAACTCCTTGGTGAGGCACCACTCGTAGATCGATTCGAGCAATCCTGGCCCCTTGTCCCGGTGAACCTCGATCGCCGCCCCGATCACATCATGGGTCATCCCTGCCGCACACGTGTACAATGGATGCATCACTTCGCCCCTGGTCAAGAATCTTCCTTCATGCGGTCAATTGCGACAAATACGTTACCGGCATGCTCAAGCACTCGTGAGAAGAGATCGTCCCAAACACCTCTGCTCCCTCTGCTGCCTCCTGTTCAATAACTCGCGGTCGCGCAGCGGTTTACGCCTTGCCCGCGGCCTTCAACGACAACTTGACGAGAATCCCACAGTTCTTCTGGAAAAAGTCCAGCGGCATGAGACCAACCTTGGCGTGGATCTCGCCCCCCAGTTGCTCGGCGATCTGGCGCGTCGGCGTACCGGCTTCGGCGGCGGCCAGGATCCGTTCGTGGTACTGCCGCGTCGCCGCCAGCGCGCCGGCGAAATAGGCCCGCACCGCTTCCGCCCCGCGAATGACGGCGTTGTGGCTCAGGCAGAGATATTCCGCCTCCAGCGTCGCCAACCGCTCGATCGAATTCACGTACGCGCCGTAGTCGGTGAAGTAGTTCGGCCACCACGTGCCGTCGCTCGGCATGTAGTAACCTGTGGCGTCGGAGATGATCAGGATCTTCTGAACCGGTTCGTAAAAGCTCAGGCTGCATTCGCTGTGTCCCGGTGTCTGAAGCACCTGGAAGCGACTCGCGCCCACGGCGATTTCATCCCCTTCCTTCACCACCCGGTCGACGGCGATCGGCGCCGCTTCGGCCGGCGGAGGCGCATGCTCGCTCGGCACATTGCCGCGCTCGATCAGTGCGGTCACCAGCGTCTTGTCCATCTGGGCGAAGAACCCCAGCGCTTTCTCCATAGCGAGCGTCCTGGCGGCCGCCTCTGAGGCCACCACCTGAAGGCCGGGAATCAACTGCCGCAGCGCCCCGACCGCCATCACGTGGTCGGGATGGGCGTGGGTGATCACCAAATCGCGGACTTCGTCCAGCGAGATTCCCGCCCGGTTCATCTGCTCGACAAGCAGCGGCGCCGTGGAGCCGATCCCGCCTTCAAACAGGATTGTTTCGCTCCCCTCGCGAAACAGGTACACCGGGTACGCGGCCGAGCCGAAAACCCACAAGTTCTGGGTGACGGCCATCGGGTAAACCTCCGACATCGGCTATTCTCCTTTGCGAGACTGCTCCTGAGCGTACAGCGCCGCCCCAAACGCCCCAATATACTGCGGTTCGGGCGGAACGAGCACTTCCTGGCGGAACGCGTCGGCAAACAGCCCCTTTAGCACCGGATTGTGGGCCACGACCCCGCCGGTCATCACCAGCGGACCGGCCAGCGCGTCCATTTCCAGAATACGGCGGACGACGGAACGAAACGCCGCCTTGACGATATCCTCCACCCGTTCACCGGCGCGGATCTTCTCCAGAATCTCCGTGGCGGCGAACACAGTGCAGAAACTGCCGAGGTTGATATCCTTGGTCGAGCGCTCCGCCAGGCCGTTGAGCGCCTCCGCGGGAATCGCCAGCCGCAAGGCAATCTCTTCCAGAAAAGCGCCGGTCCCGGCGGCGCACTTGCGGTTCATCTGGAAACTCACCCGTCGCCCCTGGTCGTCCAGGCAGATCACCTTGCTGTCCTGGGCGCCGATGTCGATGACCGTGATGTTGCGGCGGAAATGGAACCAGGCGCCTTTGCCGTGGCAGGCAATCTCCGTCATTTTCCCGTCGGCCCACGGAACATTGTCGCGGCCGTAGCCGGTGGAGAACGCCGTGGCGATCTGCGAGCGGTCAATCGCCGCTTCGATTATCGCCTCGTTGAGGCACTGCTCGGCAGCCAGTGCATAATCGACGCCCGATCGGCCCAGGGCGCTGGCGACAATCCGCGACTCGCCGTCGATAATGACCAGTTTCGCCGCCGATGCGCCGATGTCGATGCCACAGTAGTAATTCATAACTGAGCCGATGTGGGCCGGGGCCTGTCCCCCTTCGCGCGTCCAGGATGTCACGATACCAGTTGCTCGGCAAAGGCCTCGATCTTGGTCCGGGTTTGCTCTTCAGAATACAGCCGCAGGTCGTTCAGATCGCCGTGGATGACGACGAACGGCTTGCCCAGCCGCTTCTGCAGCCGCTGCGGCAGCCCGTAGTGGTTGTTCGAGTTGTTGGGGCACGTCTTCGCCTCGTGGTAGAGAATCCCGTCGACCCGGAACCGCTCAACCATCTCTTCGATGTAGTCCTCTTTGGCGTCCTCCGAGCGGCAAATGAAGATACTCGAGTACGCGCGGGCCATGCTGCGATAAGGATCGGCCGGATCCAGCGCCTCGAAGATCCAACTGTTGCAGTAGGTCGAGGCGACCACGCACGTCTTCAGCGCCAGCATCTGGTTCGACAAGTCGCGTAGCTTGCCCCAGATCGGCATCCCTTCCCAGTAGATCCGCAGCCGTTCGCCCGGTACGGCCGCAATGCCGTCGGCCACCCGCTGCTTGAGTTCGGCCAGCAGGGCCTCGTAGTAGTCCACCGCCACCTGCGTGCCGCGGAGCACCACGGCCGGCCCCATCTGGATCGTTCCGTCGAAGAACGACAACGGCGACGGCACATGGGCGGCCGTCTCCAGCACGGCCTTCCACAGCACCGTGCACTGCCGCGAGAGGGCCATCGTTTCCTCAAGGCGGTCCGCCGAAAGCTTCGTCCCGGCCACTTGCTCCAGCGGCTCGACCAACTCGCGGATCTGCCCCGCCACATAGTCGATCATCGGCTCGTCGATTCCGCCAATCGACCGCGGCGTGTGGACGCCCAGGCAGGGCACGTTCCACTCCCGGGCGTAGAACTGGAACCAGTCCTTCACATCGCGGCACTGGTTCGTGTTGTAGACCAGCACGTCGGCCTTGGGCGGACCCGGCAGATTCATCTTCTGAATCGGGCTCTCCCCCTTGATATGGGCGCCGATGTCGCTGGTCAGATAGGAGCAGATGTCGGGCGAGAATCCCCGCGCATTGGCCAGCGGAATGACGTCGGCCGCCATCCTCGCCGCGCCGAGCATCGCCCCATGGTTCTCGGGAAAGTAGACGTTGTATCCCATCGCGCGGAGCAGTTCGGCCGGGCCGACGCTCGTGCACCAGGCCGTCTTCTTGCCCTCTTCGGGGCCGCGCGCCAGCTCGGCAAAATAATCGCCCATCACGCCGCGCAGACGTTTGGTCGCCTCGAAGTCCTTGCGCTCAGTCGCCGACATGTCTTGGTTCCGGATTGGTTAAAGTTGCTCGCCTCGGCCTTCTGCGGGCGAAGACAATTCATCGCTCGCCCGCTACCACTTCAGCGTGTGCCGCCACAACCCGAAGCATAAGCGAGCGACGTTCATTCCCCCCGCTCGCGCTTCGTGCTGCGATCAGCTCGTCGACAATCGTGAATAGTCTAGCGGGAAACCGATGGCCTGCTCAAGTGAAGAGCTCCGAACAGGGAGCGAACCGCTCGCCGAACCTCTCCGCCAGGCTCTCCAGTTCGGCCGCGATCTCCGCCCGCCCGCAATCCTCGGCATAACGCACCACCCCGCCCCGGAAATCCGGAAACCCGATCCCCAGCACCACCGCCACGTCCAGGTCGCTCGCCTGCCGGGCGATTCCGTCCCGCAGGATGTAAAACGCTTCGTTGACCATCCGCAGCACCAGTCGCGAGGTAATCTCCTCGCCGCCGATCGCCCGCACCGCAAGCCCCCGCTCCCGCCGGATCTCGGCGAGCAGACGCTCCGTCTCCGCGCTCGGGTGGGGGGCGTGGTCGGCGGCCTCGTACCGGTACACGCCCATGCCCGTCTTCTGTCCCAGGCGCCCGCCTTCGACCAGCCGCTCGACCAGCCAAGAGGCCTCGCCGTGCCACGCAAACTCGCGGCGCAGGACGCGGTCGGTGCGGGCCAGAATATCGATCCCCGCCATGTCGATCAGGGCCAGCGGCCCCATCGGGAAGCCGAATTCGACCATCGCCCGGTCGACCGCCTCGGGCTCCGCCCCCTCCTCCACGAGCCAGAATGCCTCCTTCAGATACGGCACGAACAGCCGGCTCACGATGAATCCCGCGCGGTTCTTCACCAGCACGGGCGTCTTGCCCAGCCTCCGCGCCACGTGCATCGCCCCCGCAACCGTCGCCGCCGTCGCCGCCGCCGGACGAATCACCTCCAACAGCGGCATCCGTTGTGCCGGGTTGAAGAAGTGCAACCCCACCAGCCGTTCCGGATGCTTCATTCCTCTCGCAAGTTCATCCAGCGAAATCGTCGACGTGTTCGACGCCAGGATCGCTTCCGTCCGGCACACCTCCTCCAACCGCGCAAACACCGACTGCTTCAGCCCCGGATCCTCAAACACCGCTTCGACCGCCAGGTCGGCCTCCGCCAGTTCCGGCCACTCGCTGCTCACCGTGAGCCGCTCGAGCGACTCCTCGGCACGCTCGCGGCTGAGTCTGCCTTGTTCAACTCGCCGGGTGATCGCCTGGCGGACTCTCGCTTCCCCGCGGGCAAGCGCTTCGCGATCCTCGTCATAGACAACCACCTTCAGCCCGGCGGCCAGCAGGGCCTGCGTGATTCCCGAGCCCATCGTTCCCATGCCGACGACAGCCGCCTCGACTAGCTTCGGCGGCGCCAGATCGTCAAACTCCGGCGTCTTGGCCGCCCGTCGCGTCGCGAAAAACAGGTGAATCTTGCTCCGCGCGGCCCGACTGCCGATGCAGGCAGCAAAACTCTCCTGCTCGCACCGCAGGCCGTCCGCCAGCGACCGCTCGATTCCTGCTCGCACCGCCTCGACGATCTTCTTCGGTGCGATGATCTCCGGTCGACTCCGGGCGGCCGCCTGCTCGGCCTCTTTCCAGACCGACGTGCCGACCTGGGTCTTCTCCGTTCGGTCCGTCGTCCGCCGCAGGCTCGATAGCGACCGCGCCAATGCCATGGCACGCTCCGCCAGTTCCTGGGCCTCGCACATCGCGTCGATCAGCCCGGCCGCCAGGGCCTCCTCGGCCTTGATCGGCTCTCCACCGAGCAACATCTCTAGCGCCAGCTCCGGTCCGACCAGCCGTGGCAGCCGCTGCGTGCCGCCGGCCCCCGGATTGATCGCCAGCTTGACCTCCGGCGTGCTGAAAGTGCTGCCTGCGGCGGCCACGCGTGCGTGGCAGGCCATCGCCAGTTCCAGCGCACCGCCCATCACGCGGCCGGCCAGCGCGGCGACCACCGGCTTGCCGCAATCCTCGATCCGCTGAAATGCCTCCTGGAAGCGGCGCGAGACGTTCCGCGCGTCGTCGGCCGTGCAAAGCTGCTCAAAAATCCCCAGGTCGACGCCCGCGCTGAAATGCGTCAGACTGCCGATCAGAACCACGGCGGCGACCGAAGGATCGTCATCGATTCGCCCGATCGCCTCAACGAGCGCTTCGACCAGCTCAAACGACAGCGTATTGAGCGGCGGCGCGTCAAGCCGCAGCACCACGATCCGGTCCGTCATACTGTAATGGATCATCCGGCCTCCTGGCTGTTTCGCCGTCATTCCGGCGGATCGTGCAACGCGGATTTCGCTGGCCAAGTTCCGCCCTGCCGCCAATTTTTCGAAACGCGCCATACGGCACAGCCGCCAGCTACGGGCCGCATCCGCTCCCCAGGCTCTTGCACGGGGCTGAATTTCCACGCCGGCCGCCCCCCTGTCAAGCTCTCCCCGCCCGCCGCGTCGCGTCCACGCTGCCGGGCACGGTTGACTTTGCTCGATCCGCGGCGCATCCTACTGCCATCCGTCAGCCTGGCGGCCCGCGTCTCTTTCCGTCCCTCCGGAGCGCCATCGACCGTGAATACCGCACGCCTCGCACTGCTTGCCATCGCGTTTCTGGCCGCTGGCCCCCATCTGGCGGCCGCCGACGTCAGCCCCAATTTCATCGTCATCAATATCGACGACCTCGGCTATGCCGACATCGGCCCCTTCGGATCACAACTGAACCGGACGCCGAACCTCGATCGCATGGCGGCCGAAGGGCGCAAGCTCACCTCCTTCTACGCCGCTCCGGTCTGCTCTCCTTCTCGGGCGGCCCTGATGACCGGCTGCTACCCGAAACGCGCGCTGCCCATTCCGCACGTGCTGTTTCCCGCATCGCGCGTCGGCCTCAATCCGGCCGAGCAGACGGTGGCCGAACTGCTGAAGGAGGCCGGCTACGCCACCGCCTGTATCGGCAAGTGGCACCTGGGCGACCAGCCGGAATTCCTCCCGCGGCGGCAAGGATTCGACTACTACTTCGGCCTGCCGTATTCAAACGACATGGGCCCCGCCGCCGAGGGCGCGAAGAGCAACCTCGGCGATCCCATCCCGCAGCCGAAGGTCAAGCCGGGGGCGAACCAGGGCGGCAGCGAAACCGGCCTGACGGGCTCCGGCCAGCCGCCCCTCCCACTGGTCGAGAACGACACGGTCATCGAGCGCGTCGGACCGGCCGAACAGCAGACGCTCGTCGACCGCTACACCGCAAAGGCGATCGAGTGGATCGAGAAGAACAAGGATCGCCCCTTCTTCCTCTACTTGCCCCACACGGCCGTGCATTTCCCGCTCTATCCGGGTAGGCCGTTCCAGGGCAAATCCTCCAACGGCATCTACGGCGACTGGGTCGAAGAGGTCGATTGGAGCGTCGGGCAGGTCCTCGACACGGTCCGCAAGTTAAACCTCGGCGAGAAAACGCTCGTCATCTTCACCTCCGACAACGGCGGCACGCCGCGGGCATCAAACGCGCCTTTGCGGGGCAACAAGGGGAGCACCTGGGAAGGAGGGATGCGCACGCCGACCATCGCCTGGTGGCCGGGCCGAATCCCCGCCGGAACCGCCTCCGACGAGATCACCGGCATGATCGACATTCTCCCCACGCTGGTGAAGCTTGCCGGCGGACAGCCTCCCGCCGATCGCAAGATCGACGGCGGCGACATCTGGCCCATCCTCTCCGGCCAGGCCGGCGCCCGCTCGCCTCACGACGCGTTCTACTACTTCCGCGGCCTGAACCTCGAAGCGGTCCGCGAGGGCCCGTGGAAGCTCCATCTCGCCAAAGGCCAACTCTACAACCTCGCCGCCGACATCGGCGAGTCCGAGAATGTCGCGGCCGCCCATACGGACGTCGTCCAGCGACTCCGCGCGCTGGCCGACGCCACCGACGCCGATCTCGGCCGTGACGGGATCGGCCCCGGTTGCCGCGAACTGGGCCGCGTGGCCAACCCCCAGCCCCTCATCAGCCGCGACGGCCAAATCCGCAACGGCTTTGCCCCCCAGTAAAAATCCCACTACGCTCCCCAGCGTTCCACACACCGTCCCCTTTCGCTTCGCGAAAGTGCCACCCGCACAGTCGCCTTTCGCTCCACGAAAGTGTCGTCTGCCAACACAGTCCCCCTTCGCTCCGCGAAAGTGTCGTCTGCCAACACAGTCCCCCTTCGCTCCGCGAAAGTGCCGCTCGCCACACAGTCGCCTTTCGCTCCGCGAAAGTGTCGTCTGCATCCCCAGTGCTGCCTGCCCTTCAGCCTCCCAGCAGCGTCGTCCCGGGGGGCAGTTTCGCCCGGACTTCCCCAGCCTCGCCTGGTGTCTCGAACAGAACGAAATCACAATTGGCTGGATGAATCCCCGCGTACAGTTCTTCCTGAACTTCGCCGGGTAGCGCCGTCGGACGCACGACGCAGAGCACGATCGGACTCGTTGCACGGCTGATTTCAGAGAAGACGAGGCGAGCCATTTCCTTCTGGCTTCCCTTGAACTGGCCGATCGACTCCGGCGAAATCAGTGGAACGAGGGCCTGAAAAAACGGAGAGCCAATGTCGTCTGGAGCCAGCAAGGCTTTGAGCGTGCTGACTGGATGTTGGGGGATGGCCCCGACCACGATCTTGACCGGCGGCATCATCGGGTTCGGGAGCATCGCCAACACCGCTGCATCCGGTTCTCCTGCTTCATCGCAGAGCATATCCAGCAACGGAAATCTGGAGGTCGTCGCACGGGCCAATCGCTTGACATTCTCGAGCACGAACCTCGGCAGATGCAAATTCCGCAATTCGATCCAGGACCGGTCTTGCTTGTCCCGCAATTGGGTCGCTTCGTCGAAGTCTTGGTTCGCGACGGCGTCGAATTTGCCCCGCTCGAGCGCTGCCAGTTCCTCGGCCAGCTTACTTACTCGGCGCTTGCTGTCGTCGTCAAGCGTGCGCACGAGGGGTGACGGATTGTCGCCGCTCGATCGCAAACGGCCTTCATCATCGAAGCGGTCCGGATTCGCCTGAATCATCGCCCGCACCCGCTCCAAACGCAAACCGAGTTTCATCAGCAACTGGGCAGCGCCCCCCACCTCTTCACGCAGCAATCCTAACAAGATATGCTCCGTGCCCACATAATCGTCATTGAGCTTGCGCGCTTCCTCCATCGCGTATTCGATCACCTTCTTGGCTCGCGGTGTCGGCAGGATCCTGCCGCTGAAGCTGACGGAAGCCTCTTTCTCGATGAGCTTGTTGACCTCCTCAGTTACTGTGTGCAATTGCACGCCGAAGTCCTTCAATAGGTCGGCTGCTACACCGCCCCCTTCCTTCACAAGCCCAAGTAAGATGTGCTCGGTGCCGATGTATTCGTGTTTGAGCCGCTCGGCCTCCCGGTTAGCCAGCCGCATGACTTGTCGGGAGCGATCAGTGAACCGTTTATACATGGGTGTGATGCTCCTTTCGCTCACAACATCCTATGCGCCTTCCCCTCGCCGAAGACGTCACAAACCGGCTTTCACGCAGAAGCGCACTCCGCGCGCTACATCAGATCCTCGATGCCGATGCGATACACCATGCTGCCGGCACTCGCAGCGCGCCGGAAACGGCACACCACGATGCCCGCGTCATCGTTCAATCCACCGGAGCGAAGGCGGACCAGCGCGAGAAGGCGCCTCGGCAGCACGGCGGTTTCCTCGTAGGAAATCACCTTCAGCATCTCTTGCCGCTTCACATAGCTGCAGAATCCATCCGTTGCAACGATGAGGACGCCGTCGAATCGTCCCTGCGCGAAGCCGACGGGTGTCGCCTCCCCGGAACCAAGCAGCGGCTTGCGATGCTGGCCGGCGGTGAGGCACGTGAGTTCGGCTCCTTTGACCAGCCACGCCTGGCTGTCGCCGACGCTCGCTCCGCATATGCCGTCGCGATCCACGTCGACCACCACGGCCGTCGATTCACCCGGTCCGATCCGCGCATCGATCTGCTGCAACACGCCAACCCACGCTTCGGGCGAATGCGCGTAGGCGGTAGCGGAACGAACGCCATCCACGACGGCCGCGGCGGCCTGTCCTCCCAAGCCCGTGCCTCCCGCACCGTCCGCCACCACAATGACACATCGATCCGATTCCGACCAGGCCGCGACCTTGTCTTCGCAAATCCCCTGGTAACCTTCAGTCGTCCACGCAATATCGAACATCATCGTCATGCTCGCTGGGTGCCACTGGCCCCGCCAGTGCTCTTTTCCTGCGGTTCTTGCAGCCAAGAAGTGGCAACAACGTGTCTGCGACAATCGAAACCGCAACAGGGCTCGTTCCGCTGCATACGCCCATTAGCAGCGTCTTCACATGCATCCTTGTGATCGTGGTTCTCGCTTGCCAGCTCGTGTGCTACGGCGAGTGAGACTGCCGAGCTGTGACCTTGGGCCGGTCTGGCGATAGGCCGGCCACACCCATCCGCGTCTGCCCTTCCTGGCCGGACCGCTCTGTTCCACTGACCCGCCGCGCCTCGCTGCCCGACGTCCGCTGCCACGCAAGCCCTCCACACCCTCGCCAAGCACGTCTACGGTTTCTTCTCACCCGGCTTGATGATCGACGGCGTCGCCAGCACGACCAGTTCCCGCCGGCCCTCCTCGCCGCGCGTCACGAGCCCCGCCAGAACGGCCACTTGCCCTTCCTCCAGTTCCACCACCGTGCGGAGCATCCTCGTTCCGATCGGCCTTGCCGCTTCGCCCGAAGGCCGGGTGGCCGACAGCTCGACGTTGATCTCCATCGCCACCGTGCCCGTGCCGCTGATCCGCGGCGTCACGGTGAGCGCCAGGCCGACCTTCTGCGACGGCACCCGTCGCGCTGGTGCGTTCCCCGCCTGGCCCTCCGTCCCGAGCGGCGCCTCCTGGAGCACACTCAGCGTGGCCAGTTGGTTGTCGAGCACCATGATTTCGGGCCGCGCGATAATCTCCATTCGCCCCCGCTTCTCCAGTTCCGCGAGCATCCGGTCGAGTTGCCCCCGCGCCCCCTTGGCAATCACGCCCGGCTCGCCGTCGTTGGGCCTGGCCCCCAGCGACGGTTCATCCAGCGCCCGGAGCAGGCCCGATTTCGCGCCCCCCTCGGCCGACCCGCCGGCCGGCTCCGGCTCCTTGCTCACGATCTCCGCAATCAGCAGCCGCACCAACACGCTGCTCGGCGCCTGGTCCAGGCTCTCGATCAGCTTCGTGATCTCTTCGAGCTCGTCGGCCGGCGCGCTGACGACCACGCTATTGCTGATCGCCTCGGCGACCACGCTCACCGCGCTCTGCCCGGCTGCGGCCGCATCGCCCCGCTGCTGGCCGCCGGCGGCCATCTCATTGCGAATAACGCTGTCTACCGCCGCCGCGATATCGGTCGCCGGTACGTGCTTGAGCCGGTAAACAGCCCGCTCGCATCCCGCGGAACCCGGCGCTGCGCCCCGCTCCTCCGCCGATAGCCTCCCGGCTGCCAGCATCCCCACCGCCGTCGCCAACAGCAACGCCGTAACCAGCTTCCTCGAAGCCCTTGCCATTGTCTTCTCCTTCTCGCCAGAGATAAGCCGTTCCGCCAACCGAAAGCTCTCTCATCACCCAAAGCGCCATAATCCCCGGCCGCACTGTGCTCCACCCCGAGTGCACCGTCAAGAATCGGCCGCGACGCTCATGCCGCGACTAAAGCGGTGGAGCTTGCACTTCCGGGTGCGAATCAGTTTCACCGACGGCCGCGCGGCCTCAAAAGCCCGCGCGCCCTCTTCGGAAACGCCCGTCTTGAATACATGCAATTCTTCAAGCTGCGGCAGCCTCGCCAGCAGTGTCAGCCCGCTGTCCGAAACCTGCGTTTCTTCCAGGCAGACGATCCGCAACTCCCGTAGTCCCGCGATGACCTTCGCCCCTTCGTCCGTGATTCCGGTGCCGCCCAGGTAGAGGCTCTTCAGATCCTGCAATCCCGCGAACTGAAGCACTCCGGCATCCGTGATCCCGGTCCCGTCGAGAGACAGCTCTTCCAGCCTGGCCAGGCGGCCCACTTCGGCCATCCCCTCGTCGGTGACCGAGGTCCCCGCCAGCCTCACGCTCCTCATTTCAGGCAGCCCCGCCAGCAGGGCCATCATGCCGTCCGACGCATGAGCCGGGAACGTAATGCACACCACGCGATCGAAGAAATCCCTTCCCAGCGTGCGCCGCAGTCGCCCCGACCCGAGCGCCTTCGCCAGGCCCTCCAGTGTTGCATCCTCGTACCGCCCCGCTCGCCACCGCACTTCCTGCTCGTAAAACGCTACCGCACCAGCACGCCGTGCTGCGGCCAACGCCTCCCTCTGCTGTCGAGCCTGGTGGAGCCTGGGAGCGAACCAGGCGAGCAGAATCGCCGCCCCAAACACCATCACCAGCAGCGTCCTCAGCGTGAACTGAAACCACCGGCGCCGTCTTCGGAAAGCACCATCTCCTCCCATGCGTCTATCCCTCCTCGTCTCCATGCCAAGGGATTCGCCCATCCGGCGTCACAGGCCGCGTCCAGAATCCGGCGTGTCGCCACTCAGCATCCGGCAGTCAATAACTGTCGCGCGAGTGCCACTGGCCCCGCCAGTGCTCTTTTCGTGCGGTTCTTGCAGTCAAGAAATGGCAAGAACGTGTCCGCGAGGATCGATACCGCGAAAGGGCTTGTTTCGCTGCATCAGCACCACCGCAGCCAGCTTCCTCGAAGCCCTTGCCATCGTCATCTCCTTCTCAACAACAACCTCCTGAAGTGCGACAGAATCCCTCCCAAAACGATTCCGGCCAGCCATGGGGGAACGATCAACCACTGCTCCCTCACGGGAAAATGGCCCCGCAGATGCTGGAGCACATACGTGCGGTGCTCTCTGCCAAGCGCGTGGAACAAGGTCGGGTAGCCGTACGTGTAGACGATCACTATCGCGGTGAACGCCTCGGCGAGCAACAGTGATCCCACCAGCGAGACCGCGCCGGCCTTGGTGCAGGTCCGCAGTACCACCGCAAAAAATGCCAGAATGCACGGGAATATCCAGTAGCCGCGCGGGTTCGCTCCGCGCCCTTGGATGCCAAACAGCAATTCTGCCAGAACCATCGCCAGCCACCACGCGACCAGAATGGCGCAGCCCCCCAGCACCACCCGTCGCGCCCTGGTGAACATCACTGCGGCCGCCACGACAATCGAAAGGTACGCGGCCGCGTCGCTGTGAATCCATCCGCCCCACGCCGCAAGTCCGAGGACTACGGCGACCCCCGCTGTGGCGACGAACATCCGCCGAAGACCGAACTGCCAATGCCCACCTCCTCGTGGCATCTCGACACGATCCGCCGCGCGGATGTCCATGTATTGACCTTTACAGAACCCACGGCACACTCGCCTCCAGCGGTCGGTCCTGCCGGCGCCGCGGCGAAGGCGTCCGGGCCCTCTTGGCTCAAGTATCACAAGTCATCCGCAAAGCTGTCCGAGCCGTCCGCGCACCGAGGCCGGACCCAGCCGCCACGCTGTTGGCGGTCATTCAATATCACCTCTGTCGCGTTGAAAGGCGAGAAACTTGTTAACTGAAGCGCCAAACGCCAGGTTCCATGCTGCCCAAGCGAGTAATGCCGCAATTGGGACAATCAGCAGCATCACCGAGCCTTGGACGCGAAATGCCCAGACGACAAAGAACATGGCAGAGAGAAACAAGCCCAACACGAACAGCCACTTGATCCAGCGTGTACCCCTCCACAGTCCGTACATCAGGCCAACGTTGATCACCAGTCGAACAAGTGCCCGCGGAAGCCGGTCATCGTTTCCCGTCGCCACGATAAGCCCGATCACCGCAAGCGCGAGAAGCGTGTTGAACACAATCAGAATGAGTATAAAGGTCCGTCCCGCGTGCGCATCGAGAGGTAACGCCGTTTCGGCAACCGTGACCTCCGACGGTGATTGATAGGAATTCGACATCAATGCAAAAGTCTAACGTTACAGACTTGGTTAACGCTGTTAATCGGGCGCAGTCCGACTCTGCATGCCCGATCTTGGCGCCTGCCAGGAAATCTCGCAGTCCGGTAACGTGTCTCGCAGTCGTTCAATAGCTTCGGCCGTCACGGGCGCATCCGCAAGAGACAAATCACGGAGCCGCGTCAGCCGCTTCAGGTGTTCCAACCCCGCGTCGGTGATCGTGATATCCCCGTTCAGCCAGAGCTGCTCCAGGGTATCAAGCTGGCCGATCATCTCCATGGTATGGTCGTTGACTGAGCCAAAGTTGTTGAATATCAACAAGTCGGGGTCATAACACTCCTTGGTACCGACCATTCGGTGCAGCCAGGCACTATACCACCGGAACTTCCCGTGGTTTGTGGTGTATAGGTCACCCTGGATCTGCTGATAGACCTGATATCGCCGGTGGGCCTTGCGCAATTCTACCGCCATCCAGCCGCACCCTAAAGCGCAGATCGCCACAAACACCAGTAGCGCCCGCAGTGTGAACTGGTGCCAGCGGCCGGTGGACTTGCCTGCGTCCATCTGAGTTTCTGCCGTGCTCATGCTGCCATGCGTTCGTTCCGCCAACCGACTCGCTCGGCCGTCACGCGCAGTGCGATCCGCCGCGGGCGAACCAGTTATCGGCTTTTGGCTGGTCCCAGCCTGTTGCCAATCTCGCCGCAGTCGGCTGCATCTGTGGAAGTGGCTGTTGCGAGCCCCGTTGCCTTCTCCCACTCGGCTAGCCGCTTGTCGATACGCCTGATTTCAACCACAATGTAGCTGAAGATCAAGAAGAGGCAGACGCCTACGACCCGAACGCAGCGACTGATATAGCGGTCGATCCTGATCAGAATAAGGTCATCTTTTGAGTCGACACGATCCGATGGACCTATCTGCTGATCTGGCCAGCCTCGATACAGATCACGCTCGGCAGCCCATAGTCCCGCGGCGAAGTACAGCAGCCCAGCACCGATTATTGCCCAAGCTCGCCGCGGCATGGAGGCGCTCCCTTTCAAACCTTTAGTAGCTCTGCAAGCTAAGCAGTAGTCCTCCGCTCGATCCTCTACCCGCAACTGCCGCCCGCCGCCGAGACTCCGTCCTCTTCGCTTGCACGCAACCCTTCTACCCCACCATCATCCTACCCCGCTACCAGGGTCTTTCCAAGAGCACCGCTGCCCGCGGAGGATGCCTACCGCCCATCTTCGCCACGTCTCTCCGCCGCTACGCCACGCTGGGCCGACTAACCTCGCACCACATTTGCCAGGACCTCGCAGTCACAATACCCTCCCTTGTTGCGGATCGCTTCCAGCACCCGCTTTGCATTGTCTGAACCTTTCGCCTCCAGCCACCTCTCCGTCTGGTGCAGCGTGTGGTCGCACGGCGATTCCGCAAGGCGGTTCTCCAGATGCTGCCCCAGGCCCGCGAGTTCCTCAGGCGTCAAGGAGAGTTCAGCCCACTTCGTTTCGTACTCCTTGAGCAAAGCCTGCCTCTTCATGTCCTTCTTGTCCGGCTTTCCCGCCAATGACATCGCGCGTTCGAGAGCCGCGCGAGCCATGCCGTAGCCCAGGAGGCACTCTTCCGCCTGCGATAGCAGCCGCCATGCCGTGGCATCCTCCCCGTGGTCCCGCACATACTCCCGCAGGCCGCCACGGGCGTCCAGGAGCAACGGAACGGCCTTCTTGGCGGGCGCGCGCCGCTCGTATGACCCCTGCATGGCCAATCGTTGGCCGGCAATAAGAAGCTCGCGCAATTCCTGGAGAGTCTTGCTCATCGGTCCCGCCCTCTCACCGCGAAGCGTGCTCCTCACGGAAAGCCCGGCCGTCACCGCGATAAGCTTCCCAGAACAGCTTCAGTTACCAGTTCGTCTACCATGCTTCCATGGCCAGCCTCACCACGCGGGAATTCGCTCCGCGGCCGGGCGTTGGTCGCCGTCAAGCACTTCGCTCGTCTCCCGCGGGTCCGCGATGATCCTGATCACGTCGCCGGCCAGCCAGTCTTTGGAACAGGCCTGACCATCCGGCTACTTCCCGAGCGGCTTTTCGACAAGTACGACGTCGTAGTCGCTTCTGCGCCATGTCCACTTTTTGACCCAGTCCTTTGTCACTTGGTAGAAGATTGTGTTCGGCCTTTGGGCAAAGCAGTCGTCAAGATCGCCGCTGGCGACTATTGCCAACTGGATGTCGTCGGCTTCTGCGACAACAGGCTCGTTGATCGGCTCACCAAAAACGCCCCACGCAACCTTCTTCGGCACGTCCACCTTCAGCGGTGCGAACCTGCAGGCGTTCCTCCAATCCGCAACCACCGCCTCGTAGGTCTCAAGGAGCGGCTGGTAATGATGAGCACGCCCGTCGACGGCGAAATGCTCCCATCCCTTGGCGCGGCTCGCGGGCACAAAGGCTTCCGCAGGCAGGTGAGGCCAGTTCTCGTTGTACTTCAGTCCGATTCTCTGCTCGGACCAGTCTGCCTCGCGGTTGTATATGAAACCGTGCGGAGGATTCGCCTCCACGATCAACGGGCTCTCGTCTGGGTTTACGCCATGCTCGTGAGGGGCAAGAATCTTCGGCACATCTTCCCGGTGTTCGCGATATGCTCGTCGCAGATTCTGGATCAATTCGGCAGTCACTCCGTCGATTCGCAAGCACCTGAACCCGGCGCTCGATCCGAAGGCGTCGTCATAGCGGGCGTAATAGAGACTGATGTTCGGGCCGTCATTCGGCAGCGAATCGGCAAGCTCCTCGGTCAGCGTGAAGTAGAAGTAGGCGTCGCCGGGACAGAACTGAATAACGTTCTGGCCACTCGCAGGTCTGCCAGAGCCGGAAAGCGCAGCAGCCACTGCGACAACGGGCAGGATGGTCATGAAAAGGCGAGTGGATGAGCGAGCCACCTCATACCCTCCGGCCGAAATCCTCTGTGGCACAACGGTTCTTTGATCCATCCTCTACCCGCAACATGCCGCCCGCCGCCGAGACTCCGTCCTCATCGGTTGCGCCGCCCCCTTCTACCCCCGCCCTCATCCTATCCCACAACCGGGGTCTTTCCAAGAGCACCGCAACCCGCGGAGAATGCCTGCCGCCCAGGTTACCCATGCCTCCCCGTCCCGGCACCCGCTATCTGCCCTCCAACTTCACAATCCTGCTCGCCGATAGCAGGCGGCAGATGCCGCGTTATGTGTCCAGAGACACCTCATCCCAATCCGCCTCGACACCGATCGCCCAATCAAGGGCCCTGCGACGCCGGGCAATCACTTCCTCATTGAGCGAACGCCGGTTTCCCCAGAATCGCAAACCCCAGAATCGCAGACGACGATGTCGGACAGCCCAGTGTAGGCGGTAGTGCACATCGGCCTGTTGATAGATGTCAAGGAAGGGCCGGAGCGTCGCTCCGCCTATGAAGCCCGCTGGATCGGTGAACGCGGGTGGGAACTTCGTGGCAAGATCGTCATCGCAGTTGCGGAACGCGTTGAGCTCCGCCATTCCCAGACAGTAGGCGAGGCTTTGAACGCACTCCGCCAGCCACCTGCAGTTGATCTTGTCTTGCTCGGCCATGCGCGCCGCCTCAAGTAATTCCCGCTCCCTCGGAGACACCGCATCGAAAAGGTCAAAGTCGATGAGCGTCTTCTTCAACCGTTCGCCCGTCTGACCGTAACCGAGACCGATCATGTAGCAGAGTACGACGGCACGGGTGGCAACCGCTTCCGCCGTCTGCGGCGCAAGTTCCTCTCGCGTCTCAATGATCGGCAGATTCCGATTGACCTCGATACCATGATCCAGAAGGAATGCTTCGCTCCGCGACTTGACATCCTCCGGGCTCATCGGCGTCTCCGAAACAACGGTTCGCCTGCTCCAACGCCGCGGTGGCGACGGGCACGATCTTCACCACGCCTGAATGTGGCCATTTCGCCCGGGCTTGCATCGCCCTGCACGGCGGTTCACCGGGCATCCGCTGTTGGGCGAGCAGTGAGCCGCTTACGCCGGCGCACTCGCACCCAGCTATCGTCGTTGATGGCGAAAAAGTGGTGTGTCCACGACCCATTCCTGCTGCGGAACCGGCACGCTATCCAAGGTGAGTCCCACTCGTCAACCTCGCGTACACGCAGAGAACGCTTACGTTTAATGAGTCGTCGATAGAGTCGGCGCGAGCATGGCATCACCAGGTATCCTGGCTGATCCCACGCACTGGGTAGTCGCACGATGCGAACTCGATCCCCAACTCTCAAGTCACGCCACGACTCGTTCACGCGACCTCGCATTCTTGACCAACGGTTCCTCTGTCCCAAGCTCTACCCGCCACTGCCGCCCGCCGCCGAGACTCCGTCCTCGTCGGTTGCGCGAAACCTCTCTACCCCGCTCCCATCCTACCCCGCTACCGGGGTCTTTCCAAGAGCACCGCGGGCCGCGAAGCTCGCCCCCGCCCATCTTCGCCACGTCTTTCCGCCGCGCCCCGCCACCACCGTTCAGCCATCGGCCTTCCACACGGGTAGAACTGCGGTGCCAGCCCCACGAGTGTCGCCGGCAGCCCTGTCCCACCAAACTGCCGCTGCATCGAGTCGACGATCGCCTGGCCCCGGGGCGTACAGAAACCAGGAACGAAATGAAAGGGGGGTAATGCGCAACCGCCATTCTGCCCGTCAATGCGGTCTGCAAACAATCGTCTGTCTCTGCCCTGCGTGCCTACCGCTTTCCCGCCAGCACGACCTCCTGCTGGAAGCGGAGCGTCATCCGGCAGCAACCGTCCTGCGTGCTCACGGAATCGATGACGTTCTGGTTGATCGCGGCGTTGTCGATGAGCCGTTGCGGGATCACTAGCGTCCGCGCCCGCTCCACTCCGGAGTCGCGCGGCGTCAGTACCAGCTTTTCCAGGCGGCCGCCCTTTACGGCGACCGTCGCGACCAGGTTGCCGTGGCAGGCCAGCTTGAACGAGTAGTCCTGCCACGCCTCCGGAACGGCCGGGGCGATCAGGATGCAATCGCCGCGCGACTGCACCAGTATCTGGTTCATGGCGTAAACAACGTTTCCCGAGGCGGTCGCGAACCAGGGGTGCATCGACACCTTGGGCTCGTTGATCTCGAACATCTCGCCGAAACAACCCGCGCCTTCGGCCGCCTTGTCCAGCAGCTTGACCGGTTCCGTCCGGTCACCTAGTGCGGCCAGCGCGGCCGCCATCCACCCGGCATACCACGCGCAGAGCGACTGGCCGACCGGATACATGTTCCCCGATGCCTTGCCGTTGGCGACGAAATGGTAAACGGCGTTCCGCTGGCGCGCGTCGGTCTCGTCAAACAACGGGTACGGGAACAGTCCCCCCAGCGAAGCCACGCTCTCCTCCTGGCAGCCGGCATAGGGAACGTACCGGTCGCCGTCGTGCGGCAGCGACTGGCGCAGCTTCGCGGCGGCATGTTTCCAGTCCGCGGCCTCAGCGTCGTCTATCTCCAGGCGCGAAGCTGCCTGTGCTGCCGCCTCCAGCGTGTAGATCGCGCCGCACGACGTCATGAACGGGTTCTGCCGGGCCGGCCCGAGACGCTCCAGGTCGGTGCACTTGCCGATGAACATTCCCCCGTCTGGCCCTTCATAGATCATGTTGGCCAGAAAGAACCGGGCACACTCTTTGATCACCGGGTAGCCGGTCTTCTCCAGGTATTCCTTGTCGTCGGTGTAGAGATACTGGAACCAGCTCGAAAGCGCAATGTTCGACATATGGAACACGTGCTCCAGCCAAAAACCGGGCCCCGTCCCTTCCGTGCCGTCTTCCAACGCTTCCCACGGAAAACGCGCGCCGTAGATGCCCGGCTTGCGGTAATGGCCGGCTCGGGCCGTCGCCTTCGGCAACCCGGCAAACCGGAACTCCGGACAACGCCGGGCGATCCCCGGATGATTGCTGCTGATCAACGCCTGGTAGCAGAACATCTCATCCCAGCCAAAGTACTTGCCTGCCCAGTGCGTCGGAAAAATGCCGACCGGGAACGACCACCGGGTGGCGTTCGCCCGGAGGTGGTATTGTGCCGTGCAGTACGCCTTCTCCAGTCCCTCGTCCGGAATTCGGACGTACGACTCCTCCCAATACTTGCCCCATTCCTCTCGATGCGAGGCCAGCATGCCGTCGAAACCCGCTTGCCGGACGCGGGTCTTCAACTGCGCCGCCCGGTCCAGATAGTCCTCTCCATCCATCGAATCCGCGAACGACAGGTAGAACGTCATCTCCGAAGGCCGCGCGGCATCGATCGCTACATTCGCCGACAACACGGCTGTTTGCCCGTCGATCGTCGCGGTCGCCGGTTTGTCGGAGAACACCGAAATCGTGCCGTCCAGCGGGCGATGGCCATCTACCTGATACAGGAAGTCCGCGCTCCCCGCATCCGCAGGCAGTTCCGCGGAGCAGACCGTTCGCCGCGGAACGCGGTTGTCGTTCCCCGGCGGAGTGAACTGGTACTTGAACGCCAGGCGGACCGAACGTAACCCGGGATCCCTTGCCAAGATCCGTTTCTTCACCACGACCAGATCATGCGCAAGGTGAACGAAGACAACCGTCTCGACCGTCACGGCGCCGCCGTAATCATTGCGGCACGTCACCACCGCCTCTCTTGTGTTGAGCGTTTGCGTCCAGCTTGTCGGAGTCTTCCAGACGGTACCGTCGGCCGACAATTCCTGCTCGAAATGACCGAAGGGCACCAATTGATCGGGCCCGTATCGGCGTCCCGCCCACCAGATTCCCGGCGTCATTTTCCCGTAGTTGCGTTGGGACTGCCCTCCCTCGTAGTCAATCAGCATGCAAAGGCTTCCGTTGCTGACCATCGGCGGGACGTAGGCGGCAGGTAGCGCGTCCTGACTGCCGCTCGCCGTGCTTTCAAACGGGTCGCCCGCAAGCGCCGATGCCGGCGGCAAGGCTGCAACACAGAGTCCGACGAAGAGAACGCCTCTCGTGATCATTGGGCAGCACCTGTGAGTCGTCGAGTCATGTTCACATGGCGTATCCGGGTTTGCCAGTCAGTCTATGGCGCGACAAGTCGGCACTGCAATGACTTGTCATGACATTTGCCCGTTCGGCCCCGCGCGGGCACCGGCCCGGCCGCCGGCAGGTTTCGCTGTGACGCGAGGTTTGGAGGGGGTGATGCCTTGGCGAAGCACACGGGCTGGAAGCCCGTGCCACGGGATGAAAGGGCGGGAGTTAGGGTCATGCCCCCCGCTGATGCGAAACAATGTGCGTAGGTGTTTCGGTTAACTTGGGCGAGGGGCTTGGCGGTAAGTGGTTGAGGTGAAGGTGTTTCGCACCTGGGCCGTGGACGTAAGTTTTCTACGTCTTTTGGGTCGAGTGTTGAAGTTCCTAGAGGGGTGCGTGGATTGGGGTGCTGGCGGGCAGAGGATATGGGGTGGAAGCGCGTGGTGTGGCAACGGAAGACACGGGCTGGAAGCAGATGGGACGGGGGCAAAACACCGGCTGGAAGCCCGTGCCACGGTAGGGGGCGGAAACACGTGCTGCGTGGGGCGGCGGGACCAGGGGAGACGGGCCGAGTGCAGGGACGAGGTGAGGTGGACATGGGAGATCGGCTCCACGAATGCAGTGGGTGTTGTCGCAGGTCAAAGCCGGCAATCGGCCGGGCGAGCGCGCGGGTTGAGCGCGGGGCCCGGCGACGGGCTCTTACTGATGCCGGCGCGCAGGTGGCGCGACAGCGATCTTCGTTAGTGTACTTATATACATTACGCGTGGCCTAAATGTCAACAGGAAATCTTCTTTCACAGGAAGGAATAAAACACGGGCTGAAAGCTTGCGCCACGGGGGAGGAACACGGGCTGGAAGCCCATGGCACGGGGAAGGAACTGTACTTCTCCTCCGGGTGTGTTCCCGACGTCCGCGTCCGCACAGCGAAGCGACGCCAGGCCAGCTTGCACATCACCCTCCCTATGGGTAGCATGTCGCGAGAAAGAGTGAGGCGAATTCTGCATGCCAACGCGAGCCGAGTGCGGTAAACCGCACTTCCGTTTTCGGGAATAGTACTTGTTCGAGACCGGGCGCGGAGGGACCGCACCCTGAGGGAGAAAGGGGGGGCCGATGAGCGAAACACGAGAGCCGGAACTGGCGCCGGTCGACAACACTGCCGAACCGCTGCTGGTTGAAGTGATTGCCGAGCCAGTGCCAAACGTCGCGGTCGATCCGGCGATCGTCGAGCACCTCGACCGCCTGCAACACCCGGCCACAAGCTGGACAAAATCGCTCAGCGTGCTGCTGATCTCATTCGCGGCGTTCATGTCGTTGGGCATGCTCGATGCACCCGGACGCGACCTGGTGCTCATCATCGTGGTGCTCCTCGTGCACGAAGCCGGGCATTACCTGGGAATGCGGCTATTCGGCTACCGCAACGTGCGGATGTTCTTCATTCCGCTGTTTGGCGCGGCCGTGTCGGGGCGCAACGCCGGCGTGGCCGGGTGGAAGGAGGCGATCGTCATCCTCCTCGGCCCGCTGCCGGGCCTGGTAGTCGCCGCCGTGCTCGGCACTGCATGGGCCGTCACGCGGAATGAACTGCTCGCCCGGTCCGCGCTGATGTTCGCCGTCATCAACGCCTTCAACCTGCTGCCCGTGATGCCGCTCGATGGCGGGCGGCTGTTGCAGATCCTGTTTTTCGTCCGCAACCGCTACGTCGAGTCGGTGGTCAACGTCCTGGCCGCCGCGGCCCTGGCGTGGATCGCCTTCTCGCTCCAGGCGTGGATCCTCTACCTGCCTGCCGGCATGCTCTTCTTCTCGACCGGCTACGGTTTCCGCGTGAGCACGGTGGCCCAGGAGTTGAAACGCGGGCTGCCGAGCCTGATGCAAGTGGCGGCCGACGAGATCCCGTCCCCGGCCATTGCGCTGCTGCTCGACCGCGTTCGCGAACATTTCCCCGCCGTCACCGGTGCGCAGCGCCAGGCCCGCGTGATGCTGCACATCTGGGACAAACTGCACACGCACCCACCCGGCGCGGCAGCCACGGTCCTCCTGTTCCTGGTCTACGCAGCCTCGCTGGCGGCCATCTTCATCGTCCCCCTCGTGCTGCTCCTCGCCGCCGGACGATTCCGCTAGCCGTCCGCCGTCCCCGCCCGGCAGCATGGCGAATAGCTCGGCCACGGCAGAGCCGTGGGACTTGGCACCGGGCCATAACGGAACTGTGGAATAAGGCGCCGCCTGCGCGCATCTATTGGATGGGGATTTGTAGCTTTCGGCGTGGCGTGGCTCTTTCTCACGCGTCGTTTGCGGCGGAGGATCGGATGAAGCGATTCCTGAAGATCGGGGCGACGTGCCTTCTGCTGGCCATGCTGGCTCCAACATTGTGGTCGAAGGTCTCGGATCACGATGACGTCTTCGACAGCACGGGCGTGCTCGAGGCGGACGCCCGGCACCTGAAGTCGACGTACGTATCGCCGCACCTGGAGGCGGCGATCGCGCCGGAAGCCAACGTCGTGTGGTGCGGGACGTTCCAACTGGTGTGGAGTGAAGCGTGCACGCTGGTGGGCGAAGATCTCCACTTCGCCGGGCGAGAACCGGAAATGGTGGCGCTTCTCAACAAGAAGTCCTTTGTGCGGGGCGACCTCGACGAGGAAAGCTACGTCGCGATTGCAGACTTCGTTGGCAACGGCATCCATGCCCGGATACGCGATGAGCTTACCCGTAAGTTTGACGGACAGGCGACCCCAAAGCACCTGCCGTCAACGGCTGCTGCATGGCGTCCGCAGGACATCGTCGCGTATTCGTATCTCTTCAAGAACCTGGAATTTAAAGTCCCGTTTGAACGGCTCAAGCGGCCTCTCGCGTTCGGCAACACCGAGGTTGCCAGCTTCGGCGTCGACGATGCGTACAAGCCGGGTCAGGCCGCAATGCTGGCCCAGGTTCTGGTCCTTGATTACCAGGACCCCGACGATTTCGTGATTGAATTGAGCACGAAGTCAACCGGCGACCGCGTGATTCTGGCGAAGACCGTTCCGAAAGCCACGCTGGGAGAGATGGTGGCCGAAGTCGGGGATCGCGTCGCCCGGGCGGAGCCGGTGCCGGCGTCGGCGGGAGACGTGCTCAAGATCCCCAAGTTCAACTTCGACGTCACCCGGCAGTATGACGAATTGCTCGACCTTCGTCTTACGGTCGCGAATCCGTCGGTGGCAAAGGATCTGCAGATTGTGGCGGCGGTGCAGAGCATCCGCTTCCAGATGGATGAGAAAGGAGTGAAGCTGCGATCGGAGTCGCACTTGAGCTTCGGCTGCAGCGCCGAGCATGTACCGCCGCGGAATCGCGTGATGGTATTCGATCAGCCGTTTCTGTTCATGATGCAGCGAGCGGATGCGAAGCTGCCGTATTTCGCCATGTGGATCAGCGACGCGGAGCTTCTCCAGCGCGTCGGCAGGAGCTGAAAGTCGCACGACAGACCGCGTGCCTTAACCCGCCGGGTGAGCCGAGGGACTCGATCGCTACTTCAGCCGCTAGGCACTTGCAGAGGATCTTATGCGGCGGTGGCCTTCTTGCGACGGGCACGTTCTTTGGCCCGGGTGTCTTTCCAGCGGCGGTGGACCCACCAGTACTGCTCGGGGGCGAGGCGGATGATTTCTTCCAGGTGGCTGGTGTACCACTGCGTCAGCTCCTTGATCGAGCTGACGTCGGAGGCAGCCTCGCGCGGGTCGTGGAAGGCGACTGCCTTGAGTTCGAAATGCAGGGGCTTGCCCAGCCGCCGGGCGTAGCTCACCACCATCGGCGCCTGGTGCTCCAGGGCAAACAGTGCGATCGCCTTGTGCGTGGAGGCCGGCCGGCCGAAGAAGTCGACCCAGCAGCCTTTCGAGCCGGCGTACTGGTCGCCGAGAAATGCCAGCGTCTTTCCCTGGTCGGCGGCCCAAAGAAGCTGCTCGTAGGCGTCGTTCTTGGGGATGATGAACTGCCCGGTGAGGCCGCGGAACCGGGTAATAAAGCGGTGCAGGTAGGGGTTGTCGAGATTGCGGGCCACGGCGTAGGTATGAAATCCCATCAGGCCGAGCACGTAGCCGGCGACCTCGAAATTGCCGAAATGCCCGCTCAAGAGGATCGTCGGCCGCTCGCTCAGCGTGTGGCGGAGCAGGCGGTCGTCGTTGATCAGATGCACGTACTGCCGCCAGTTCGTCTCGTGGATCTTCCGCGGCGCGTGGGCCACTTCGATCGCCAGCAGGAAGAGGTGCTCCCACATCTGCCGCGTAAGGCGCTGGCGCTGGGCGGGCCCGAGGTCGGGAAAGGCGTGGGTGAGGTTGTCCTCGACCACCGCGGCGCGGAGGCGGATCACGTCGGCAAACAGCCACGCCAGGAATTTCGCCGCGCGGTGCCCGGCCTCGAGCGTGATCGCCTGGACGACGCAGATCAGCACGCGGACCACGAGGTACACGAGATAGTCGGCCAGACGCCTGAGCACCGCGATTTCCCTCCCTGGATGACCGGCGACGCGGAGCGTCGTGCCACGATGTGGGCCCGGCTATTTTGGCAGGAAGGCGCGCCGGGGCCAAGGTCACTTCGAGGGGCAGGAACGAACGAGACCAGCGGGTGGGGCCAGCGGCCGAAATCGTTATCTGAAAGCAGGTTGCGACGCGATCTGGAGCCGCGTCAGGCGAAAATCCGGCCACGCGCTTACAATGCCGGCAAGCGGCGGAACTGGCGCGGATGAGCATGGACGCGGCGGGAGGGAACGAGCTGAAGGTCGCGGCCGGTCGCGATGAATCCCGACCATGGGAGCGGGATGGTTCAGGCTGGGGGTATGAAAGAGGTTCCACGGCAAATGAATCGTTCTATTGTTCTTGCCGCAGGCTTCGGGCTAGTCGTCGCGGCGTGCGCGAGCGCTGTGGCTGCAGGGGGCGAGAGCGCGGGAGCGGTTGATTTCAACCGCCAAGTGCGGCCGATCCTGTCGAACAACTGCTTTGCCTGCCACGGTCCGGACGACGGAAGCCGCGAGGCCGATCTGCGGCTCGATCAGGCCGAAGGGGCGGAAGGGGTGGTGACGCCGGGTGACCCTGAGGGGAGCGAACTGGTCCGCCGCATCACCGCCGACGAGGACGAGCGGATGCCGCCGGCCGACAGCGGCAAGGCGCTCAGCCCGGCCGAGATCGAGATCTTGCGCCAGTGGGTGGCTGCGGGGGCGGAGTACGCACAGCACTGGTCCTACGTGAAACCGGCGCGGCCCCCGCTGCCGGAAGTTGCCGATCCGTCGTGGCCGCGAAACCCAATCGACCACTTCGTCCTTGCGCGGCTGGACCGAGAGGGATTGAGGCCGTCGCCGGAGGCCGACCGCCACGCGCTCGTGCGGCGGTTGTCGCTGGCGATCACCGGGCTGCCGCCGACGATCGAAGATGTGGACGAATTCGTGGCAGATGAGACTCCGGACGCCGTGGAGCGGCTGGTCGACCGGCTGTTGGCCAAGGAGGCATTTGGCGAGCACTGGGGGCGGATGTGGCTCGACCTGGCCCGCTACGCGGATTCGGGGGGCTACGTGAGCGACGACCCGCGGCAGATCTGGGCCTATCGCGACTGGGTGATCCGCGCCTTTAACGCGAACCAGCCCTTCGATCAGTTCACGATCGAGCAGATTGCGGGCGACCTCGTGCCGCAACCGACCGAACAGCAACTCATCGCGACCGCTTTTCATCGCAACACGCCGACCAACACCGAGGGAGGGACCGATGACGAGGAGTTCCGCAACGTGGCGGTGGTAGACCGGGTGAATACGACGATGGCCGTGTGGATGGGGACCACGATGGCCTGCGCGCAGTGTCACACCCACAAGTACGACCCGATCTCACAGGAGGAGTACTTTCGGTTCTTCGCCATCTTCAACAATACCGAAGACGCCGATCGGCCCGACGAGCAACCGGTGCACGCCCTTTTCACCCCCGAGGAGCGGACGAAGCGCGCGCGAATCGAGGAGGAGATCGCGGAGCAGGAAGCGAAAATCGCTGCGCTGCCGGCAGAAACGGCTGCCAAGGAGATCGAGACCGAGCGCGAACGGCTCAAGAAGCTGCAGGCCGAGCGCGACGGCATCAAGGGGAACACGGTGCCGATCAAGCGCGAGTTGCCGGCCGACGGCCGCCGCGTGACGCATCTGCAGTACCGCGGCAACTTCATGGACCTCGGGCCGCAAGTGACCGAAGGAGTACCGGCTGCCTTCCATCCGCTGCCGGCCGACGTTCCGCCGAATCGGCTGGCGCTGGCGAAGTGGTTGGTTGATCCCGAGAACCCGCTCACCGCCCGCGTGACGGTCAATCGCTACTGGCAGACGTTTTTCGGCACCGGCCTGGTGGCTACGAGCGACGACTTCGGAATGCAGGGGGACCTTCCAACGCACCCGGAGTTGCTCGATTGGCTGGCGGTGGAATTCATCGAGAGCCAGTGGGATTTGAAGCATCTTGTGAAGCTGATCGCGACTTCGGCCACCTACCGGCAAAGCTCCCGGGTGGCGCCCGAATCGGCCGATCGCGACCCTGATAATCGCCTCCTGGCCCGCGGCCCGCGCTTCCGGCTTGACGCCGAAGTGATCCGCGACCAGGCACTGGCGGCCGCGGGGCTATTGAGCGCGACGATGTACGGCCCACCCGTGCGGCCGCCCCAGCCGTCGTTCGGGTTGTCGGCGGCATTTGGGGGCAAGATGGATTGGGAAACGAGTGCGGGTGAAGACCGCTGCCGCCGCGGCCTCTACACGCTGTGGCGAAGGACGAACCCCTACCCGTCAATGACGACGTTCGACGCCCCCAACCGCGAGATCTGCACGGTAAGGCGATCGCGAACTAACACGCCGCTGCAAGCGCTGGTGACACTGAATGACCCGGTGTATGTCGAAGCGGCGCAGGGCCTGGCGAGACGAATGATCCGCGACGGGGGATCGCAGGCGGCTGATCGCATCGGTTACGGTTTTCGCCGCTGTCTGGCGCGGCCGCCCAGCGATGCCGAGATCGACCGGTTGGCGCAACTCTATGAAGAGGCCCGGCAGCGATTCGCGGCGGCGCCGGAGCAGGCGGAGAAGATGGCGACGGTGCCGCTGGGTCCGGCGGCTGAGTACGACATCGTTGAGCTGGCTGCGTGGACTGTGGTGGCCAACGTGCTATTGAACCTGGATGAGATTCTCATGAGTCGCTGATCGTTGAGAGAGCCGGATGTAATGAGGTTACGCTGCGATGAATCCCCGCTTTGAACAGCTTCTTCATGTAACGCGACGGCAGTTCCTCACGCAGGCGTCGTTGGGCGCGGGGACTGCGGCGCTGGCCTCGCTCTTGGGGCGCGAAGCGCGGGCGGAGGTGATCAATCCGCTGGCGCCCAAGCCAGCGCCGCTGCCAGCCAAGGCGAAGCAGATGATCTACATCCATCTGACCGGGTCGCCGCCGAACCTGGACTTGTTCGACTACAAGCCAGAGCTGGCCAAGCGCGATGGCCAGGAGTGCCCGGAGGAGTATCTCAAGGGGCGGCGGTTCGCGTTCACGTCGGGCACTCCCAAGCTGCTCGGCACGAAACGGTCGTTCGCCCAGTACGGCAGTACCGGAATGTGGATGTCGGACGCCATCCCGCACCTGCACAAGGTGGCGGACGAGTTGTGCGTGATCCACTCGATGAACACCGATCAGTTCAATCACGCCCCGGCCGAACTGTTGCTCTACACGGGTTCGCCGCGGCCGGGGCGTCCGTCGCTCGGCTCGTGGGCGACGTACGGACTCGGATCGGAGAACGAGGACCTGCCGGGCTTCATCGTCCTGATCTCCAGCGGCTCACAGCCGAACGGTGGCAAGAACTCGTTCGGCTCCGGTTTCCTGCCGACGGTTTACCAAGGCGTGCAGTGCCGCTCGCAGGGCGATCCGGTGCTGTACGTTTCGAATCCGGAGGGGATGGACCGCGACATGCGGCGGCTGACACTCGACGCCCTGCGGGACCTGAACGGGATCCAGGCCCAGGAGATGGGGCACCCGGAGACGCTCACGAGGATTGCGCAGTACGAGCTAGCCTTCCGGATGCAGGTTTCGGTGCCGGAGGTGATGGACATTTCGCGCGAGCCGCCGGAGGTTCTGGAAGCCTACGGCGCGCAACCTGGAGCCGGCAGCCTGGCCAACAACGTCCTCCTGGCGCGACGGCTGGTGGAGCAGGGAGTGCGCTACGTGCAGCTTTTCGATTGGGGCTGGGACTTCCACGGTACGAGCGCCGACTCGGGGATCACCGACGGCCTGACGACCAAGTGCGCGACGATGGACAAACCGGTGGCAGCGCTGGTGCGCGACTTGAAGCAGCGGGGGTTGCTGAATGAGACGCTGGTGGTGATTGGCGGCGAGTTCGGCCGCACGCCGTTTCGCGAAGGGCGTACGGCGGCGAGCGAGATCCTCGGCCGCGACCATTACCCGGATTGTTACACGATGGTGTTGGCGGGCGGCGGCATGAAGCCGGGCTTTTCGTATGGCGAGACAGATGAACTCGGTTTCTCGGTGACTCGCGACAAGGTTCACGTGCACGACCTGCAGGCTACGATCCTGCACCTGTTGGGCTTCGACCACGAGAAGCTCACGTTCCGCTTCCAGGGACGTGATTTCCGTCTGACCGACGTGCACGGGCAGGTAGTGCGGGAATTGCTGGCGTGAGGTGTGGCCGCTACTCGGAGCGTCGAGTCACAACTGCTGGAATCCGCCGCAGGCGGCGAAGAGAGCGAGGGCGTGGCGGACGGTGGCCACGTCGTGGACGCGGATCACGTGCACGCGTTGGCGGGCCAGCGCCAGGGCGGCGCCGATCGTGAGCGGGGCGAGATTGGCGGTTGCGTCACCGGCCACTTTGCGAAGGAAGCCCTTGCGCGAATGGCCGATGAGGACCGGGCAGCCAAGTTCGTGCAGCCGCCAGGCAGACGACATCAGCCGCACGTTGTGCTCGGTCGACTTGCCGAAGCCGATCCCCGGATCGAGGGCGATGCGGTCGGCGGCGATGCCCGCCGCCATCAGTACATCGCGACGCTGGCGGAGGTAGGCGGCGACTTCGGCCTGGACGTCGTCGTAGGCCGGGTTGTCCTGCATCGTCTGCGGCGTGCCCTGCATGTGCATTACGCAGACGCCGGCGGCGGAATCGACGGCCAGACCGAGCATGTCCCGGTCGCCGGTCAGGCCGGTGATGTCGTTGATGATTTCAGCGCCGGCGTCGATCGCCTCGCGGGCCACGGCTGCTTTCGAAGTGTCGATCGACAGAGGGAGATCGGTCTGGCGTCGCAACCCGGCGATGACGGGAGCGATGCGGCGGAGTTCCTCGGCGGCGTCTACCTGCTGAGAGTAGGGCCGAGTGCTCTCGCCGCCCACGTCGAGGATATCGGCGCCTTGGGCGGCCAATTCCAGGCCGTGGGCGATGGCCCGCTGGGGGTCGAAGAACGGGCCGCCGTCGGAGAAGCTGTCGGGCGTGACGTTGATGATGCCCATGAGAAGCGGAGTGTCGCGCGTCGGGAGCCGGCGGGTCCGCAGTTGCCAGTGGTCGGCAGGAGTGATCATCCCGTCAGCTTACCACGGCGTTTCCATCATCGCCACGATCTGCTCGGCGATCTCCTGGACTGCTTCGAGCTGGGCCACGTCGAGCGTCTCGCCGACCTCGGGGATGATCGTGGCTGAAGCGCCGACGAGCGTCATCTCGGGGGGAAGCGGAATCGCGCCGCAGTCCTGGATCGTCCGCCCGCGGCGATCCACCCACTGCACCTGGACCTGGAAGGTGAGTTCGAGTTCGCGGGGGTTGTCGCGAGGGTCTTCGACGACGACGTTCTTTGTGTCTGTGACGATGCGACCGCGGAGGATGCTGTCGGCCGCTGGGGACCCGACAACCTTGTAGGGCGTCACGCGTTCGATCTCCTTGGCCACCGCCTCGGTCAGCAACTCGCCCAGGTTATGGCGGAAGCTGTCGGATTCGAAGACGGGCACGTAAACCGTTTCGATGCCTTCGGAGTAAAGCGTCCAGTTGCCGACCTGGTAGCCCGCACAACCGGCGAGGCAGAGGAGGACGAGGAGGGCCGGCGTCAGGGCCACGCAGACAAATCGACCGCGGATCTCCGGGCGCGCCGGAGACCTTGCAGTCGCGCGCGCGGCTTGGCCGGGGGCGGGCGGCAATATCGGGCGAGGTGTGGGAAGATGGGACAGCATCGAGTCTAATCGTCCGCCGGCAGCACTCTTTCGATCCACTTGAAGTATTCGGGGGGGCGGTCGGGGAAGTCGCGGATCTCGTCGAGCGCCTGGCGGGCCGCTTCGGCCATTCTGGTCTGTGGATACTTCTTGATGATCTCCTGGTAGTAGAAACGGGCGGCTCCGTAGGCCTGCTTCTTTTCATAGAACTGGGCCACGGCCCAATCGCGCTCGGCCTGCTGAAATACGAGCCGGTTCTTTTCGTCGACGATGGCCGATCGCTGGTCGCCCAGTTCGGTGTGGAACTGAGTGAGCAGGATGTCGGCGATTTCGTCGGCTTCCTCGAGCGGCGCGGCGTCGTAGAGCGGGCCCTGATACATCCGTTTGTGGCTCTCCATCTCGAGGAGGTGGGCCTTGAGGACATGATCGCTCTTGGCGTATTCCTTGCGGAGAATGCCGTAGTTGTAAGCGGCTTCCTCGTAGCGGTTGGTGACGAAGTAGGCGGTCGCCGTGGCCATCACCGCGTCGTCGGCCAGCGGGCCGGTCGGGTCGTACATCCGCACGCTGTCGTAGGCCTTGAGCGCATAGCCGAGCGTGTCGATCCACGGGCGGCTCTTATCCAGTACATTGGGCCGGACGAGCGACTGCGGGCGCGACTTCTGCAGCTCCTCCCAATAGCGGCCGATGGCGAACAGCCGCGTGACCGCCCGGTCCATGTGCTGCGTGTAGCTGTATTTCTTAAGCAGCGTCTGGTAAGACTTCAGCGCCTTAGGGTAGCGATCGGCAAAGAAGTAGCTTTCGCCAAGCCAGAACAGCGCATCTTCCTCGAGCGTCGAATCGGGCCAGCGATCGGCGGCCACTTTGAAACGTCTGGCCGCCTCAAGATATTCCTTCTGGACGAACAAGCCCAGGCCTTCCTCGTAGGCCGCCTTGGCGATGCCCTCGTTGGGGCCGTTGCCGGTGGCCTTCTTGATCGACTTGACGATGTTGGTTGGAGTGAGATCGTCCCAATCGAAACCATCCCCCTCCTCTTGATATTCGCCGCCGGTCGGAGGCACAACTTCGCCCAAAAGCGCCGGATTCTGCGGCGTATAGGGGGCGGTTGCAGCGGCCGTGGTGGAAACGGGATGGACGCCGACCGCGGAGGTTCCATACGCACCGGGATCGACCCGTTGCGCCGACCGAACCTGACCGGCCAGTGGCGCGGTCTGACAGCCACCCGCCGTTATGGCGAGACAGGCGGCTGCTGTCACCAGGATACGCAGTCTGTACTCCGACATGCCCGACGTCCTTGTCTGGGTCAGCGATCAGCTTTCGGCAGTCAGCTTTCAGCCTTCATTGGTCACTTGGTGCCTGGGCCTTGGCGCTCACTCCGAGCGATCCCAGATACTGATGCATCCGCGGGCGATGTCCCAGAAGGCTGCTGAGGTAGTAGTTCATCAGGCCGCGGATTTCTCCCTGAGTTCGTGAGTCGATTTCCAAACGGCGCCATGTGGGGCGGTCGGCGTTGGCGAGGTCGGCCATGGCGCGGATTGCGCCGGCGCCGACCACGGCGACTTGCCGCTTTCCGCCGCGGCACCGATCGCACAGGATGCCGCCCTGCAACTGCCCGAACGCCATGCGGCCGGTGAGCGGCACTTCACGGCCGCAATCGGCGCAGGAATCGAGCAGCGGCAAGTGTCCCAGTTCGCGCAGCGTTCCCAACTCGAACCGTAGAACACGGTGCATCACCGATTCGCCGGCGGAAAGGCCCACCAGCGTCTCGTCGGCAAGGTCGAAAAGTTCCGGATGAGGGTCGTAATCGGTCGTCAGTTCGTTCAACAATTCGGCCACATAGTAGCCGGCGTACAGGCTCGACAAATTCCGGCCCGCCGGCCGAAATCGCCGCAGCAATTTCGCCTCGGTCAACAGATCGAGAGCCTCGGATGATTTGCGGAGGAAGACTATTCGACAAACGGCCAGGAGGTCAAGAGCAGACTCGAAGGGACCCTTCAGCCGCCGCCCTCCCTTGGCCAGACCGTGTATCTTGCCGAATTCCCGCGTGAACACCGTCAGCACGAGGCTGGTTTCGCTGAAATCAACCGTTCGCAGGACGAGGGCAATGGCTTTTTCGGCGGGCACGGGGCGACAAAGAACCGGGATGACGAACCAAGGACGCCAAATGACGAAAGCTTGCCCACCACGTGGAGGGGTGAAATGGGGGTGGGCCATCAACGAATTATAATGAAATGGCCGGAACTCGTTCATTCTGCGTTCTGCATTTCGACTTCTGCCCTGACCAATGGTTGCTTCGGGTCCACTCCTGTCACTGCGTAGCGTCAGCAAGACGTTCCAGATGGGCGAGGTGTCGGTCGATGCGCTGAAAGATGTGTCGCTCGATATCCGCGCCGGCGAGTTTCTGGTGATGGTGGGGCCGAGCGGATCGGGTAAGACAACGATTCTGAACCTGGTCGGTGGGTTGGACGTTCCCTCGGCTGGAGAGGTCTGGTTCGGCGATCGGGAACTGGGCCGTTTCACCCCGAGCGAGCTCACCCGGTACCGCCGCGACACGGTGGGGTTTGTGTTTCAGTTCTACAACCTGGTGCCGAACCTCACCGCGCGCGAGAACGTCATGGTATCGACGGAGATCAGCCGCGATCCGATGGACCCGGTCGAAGCCCTGCGGTTGGTCGGGCTGGAAGATCGGCTGGAGCACTTTCCCTCCCAACTCTCGGGTGGAGAGCAGCAGCGGGTGGCGATTGCGAGGGCCATCGCCAAGAATCCGGCTCTAATTCTGTGTGACGAGCCGACCGGGGCGCTCGATTTCGGCACCGGCAAACGGGTGTTGCGGTTGCTGGTCGATCTCAAGGAGCAACTCGGCAAGACGATCGTACTTATCACTCACAATGGGGCCATCGCGCAGGCGGGCGACCGCGTCGTCCGGCTTCGCAGCGGGCAAGTCGCCGAGGCGCACGACAACCCGGTGCCGACGCCACCCGAGGAGATCGAGTGGTGAGCGTACTGAACCGCAAGCTCGGCCGGCAGCTTCGCCGCGGTTGGCTACTACTGCTGGCGATCACCAGCATCATCACCATCGGGGTGATGGAGTTTGTGGCACTGGGCTCGTGCTACAACAATCTCACCGAGGCCAAGCGGCACTATTACCGCCAGTGCCGCATGCCCGATTTCTGGATTGACCTGAAGAAAGTGCCGCTGGCCGAACTGGACCGGTTGGCGGACACGCCGGGCGTGGTCGAAATCCGTCCGCGGATCCAATTCTTCGCCACGGTCGATCTCGACGACGCGGTGAAGCCTTTGAACGGCCTGGTGCTGTCGCTGCCCGACCAGCGCCAGAACGTGCTGGCCGACATCATGCTCCGCCACGGCGGCTACTTCACCGACCGCCGGCAGAACGAGGTGATTGTCAACGATTCGTTCGCGCGGCACCACGGCCTGCGCCCCGGTGATTGGATCCGGCTGGTGCTTAACAACCGGCTGCAGGAGCTATTCATCGTCGGCACGGCGATCTCGAGCGAGTTTGTCTACCTGCTCGGCCCCGGGTCGATTGTGCCCGATCCGGAAAACTTCGGCGTGTTCTATCTCAAGCAATCGTACGCCGAAGACGTCTTCGACGTCGACGGGGCGGCCAACCAGGTGCTTGGGTTGCTTGCGCCGGAGGTCCGGGACCGGCCGAAGCCACTGCTTGATGAAGCCGAGCGAATGCTGTCGTCCTACGGCGTCATCACGACGATCGACCTGGAGGACCAACCCTCCAATCGCTATCTGACGCAGGAGATCGACGGCCTCAAGAGCTTTGCTTTCTTCATGCCGACCGTGTTTCTGACGATTGCGGCGCTGGTGCTCAATGTGCTGCTCACCCGGTTGGCCGAGCAGGAGCGTACGGTGGTCGGCACGCTCAAGGCACTCGGCTACTCGGACCTGGAAATCTTTGGCCACTTCCTCAAGTACGGACTGGCGGTGGGGCTGGCAGGCGGACTCCTGGGATGCTTTGCCGGCTACTGGCTGGCTACCGGCGTGACGGTGATTTACCGGGAGTTCTACGAGTTCCCCGAACTGCACAATCGCATCTACTACGGCCGCAGCTTCGCCGGGCTAGGGATCAGCCTGGCGTGCGCGGTGGTTGGAAGCCTGCACGGCACGCGGAGCGTGCTCAGACTGCGGCCGGCCGAGGCGATGCGTCCCAAGCCGCCGGAACAAGGGCACTCGGTGCTGCTGGAGCGAGTCGGCTGGTTCTGGCAGCGGTTGTCGTCGAGCTGGCGGATGGTGCTCCGCGACCTGATCCGCAACCGCGGCCGCACCGCGGCCGGCGTCTTTGCCGCGATGATGGGCGCGTCGATCTTGAGTGCCGGATTCATGCTGGCACACGGGTCTTTCTATCTCGTCGACTTCCAGTTCCATCGGGTCTTGAGGCACGACCTGGAACTGGCGTTCAAGGATGAGCGGGGCAAAGACGCCCTGCACGAAGCGTCGGCATTGCCCGGCGTTGACCTGGCCGAACCGGTATTCAGCGTGCCGTGCACGTTCATCAACGGGCCGTATGAATACCGGGCGGGGATTACCGGCCTGGCCGCCGGCGCGCGGCTTACTGTTCCGCGCGACCGGCAGGCAAAGCCGATCCGCATCTCGGCGGCCGGACTGTCGATGAGCGGCAAGCTGGCCGAGATCCTGCACCTCGATCGCGGCGATGTGGTGACGGTGCGGCCGATCGTCGGCCAGCGCCGCGAGCAAGTCGTCCGAGTGATCGAGATCGTCGACGACTACCTGGGAACGAGCGTGTATACGGAGATCGGCAGGCTTTCGCGGCTGATGGACGAGGAGCTGGCCGTGAACGGGGTGCAACTGGCCACCAGCCGGCGCGCGGCCGACGAAGCGGTGCTCTACCGGGAACTCAAGGAGATGCCGACACTCGAGTCGGTGACGGCCCGGGCCGACATGGCCGCGAGCATCGAGCAGACGCTGGTCCGCAACATGTGGGTGTTCATCGGCCTGTTGGTCCTGTTTGCCGGGATCGTGTTCTTCGGCAGCATCCTCAATTCCTCGCTGGTGAGCCTGGCCGAACGACAGCGCGAGGTGGCTACGCTTCGGGTGCTCGGCTACGGTCCGTGGCAGATCGGCAGCCTGATGCTCCGCGAGAGTCTCATCATCAGCGCCGTCGGCACGGCGCTGGGGATGCCCCTGGGGTACCTGCTGACCGTGCTGCTGGCGATGAGCTACGATTCCGAACTGTTCCGCTTCCCGGTGGTTTCAACGCCGGGGATTTGGATCGGGACGATGGTATTGGGACTTGTGTTCACCGGGGCGGCACATCTGTTCGTGCAGCGATCGATCCACCGCATGGATTGGCTCGACGCGCTCAAGGCGAAAGAGTGAAAAGAAGATCATGAAACGTCCGTGGATGATAGCGGCGGCTGTGGTCGCGGCAGCGGGGACCTTGTGGCTGGCGCTGGTTGGGTTCGATTCCGCCGTGCCGGTCGAGACGGCGGAAGTGGTTGCCGGCCCGATCGGCCAGTATGTCGACGAGCAGGCGGTCACCCGTTTGCCGGAAACGTATCTGATCACCATGCCGATTGCCGGCCGGATCGAGCCGATCAGGCTCATCGAGGGCGCGCCGGTGAAGCAGGGGCAGGTGGTCGCAAGGATTGTCGAGCGAGACCTGGAACTGGCGGTGCAGGAAGCCCGGGCCGCGGTCGAGAGGCTCGATGCGGCGATCGAGGAGAACGCCTACAACCGGGTGGAGGAGACGGCCCACGAGCAGATGCAGCAGTTCGTCGAGTCGACCAAAGCCACGGTCGAAGCGGCCAGGGCCCGGATGGAGGCCGGCCAGGCCCGGCACGACTACGCCGAGCGCAACCTCGCCCGGATGCAGCGGCTGGTGGAACAGAACGCGGCCAGCCAGGACCAGGTGGATCGCGCCATGGTCGACAAGGTTGAGGCGGCGGTCAATTTCCGCCAGGATCAGCTCGTGTACGCAGCGTCGCTGGCGATTAAGGCGGCGACGGATCTCATGCCGGTGATGGTGCGACAGTACATCGATCGCAAGTCGCTCACGGGAGCGGTGCTCTACAAGCAGAAGGCCGAAGCCGAGGCCCGCTTGCAGCAGGTGCTGCAGGATCGCGACCGTGGCACGATGACTAGCCCGGTGGACGGCGTGGTGCTCGACCGCCTCGTGACCAACGAGCGCTATCTGGCCGCCGGCACGACGCTGCTGGAAATCGGCCAGCTCGAACACCTTGAGACCGAAGCCGACGTGCTCAGTCTCGACGTAGTCGACGTGCAGGAGGGTGACGCAGTGGAGATCTACGGCCCGGCCATTGGCCTGCCCCGCGCCCGCGGAACGGTGGCAAGGATCTTCCCCGCCGGGTTTACCAAGATCAGTTCGCTCGGCGTCGAGCAGCAGCGAGTCAAGGTGATCGTCACCTTCAATCCGGACGACCTTCGACGGCTCCGCCGCGAACGCCATCTGGGGGTCGGCTACCGGGTTCGCGTGCGGATCGCCACCGAGCAGAAGCCGTCGACGCTGGTGATCCCACGTTCGGCACTCTTCCGGGCGGCCGACGGCCAATGGCAGGTCTACCGGGTGGAGGCGGGCCGGACCTTCATCCGCCCGGTCGAGGTCGGCATCGTCAACGATGAGCACGTTGAGATCGTCGCCGGGCTCGAAGCCGGCAACCGCGTGATACCGGCCCCCGACAGTAACCTTGCCGACGGCCAACGGGTGGCAACGATCACTCGGCGCGCCGCACACTGACGGTAACGACATGTCGGCGCGGCGCAGGTGAATGGTATCGCCGCTCGCCGGAGCCAAGAAACGGCCACGGCGAGCCGGCGGGGTCACCGGCTCGCCGTGTCGCTCGACCGAAGGAGAGCCCAGGTCCGTGTGTTTCCCAGAGGCCGTATCAGAACGGTGTTGTGCTCAGACCGAATCGAGGCAGAGACCGGAGTTTGAAACGGAGCCGATCATTGCTGTGGTTGTGAGTCAACTCGCGAGCGTCTCCCCGTCTTCGTTGCCGTCCATTCCTTGGTTAAGGTCTCGAAAACTTCAGGCGATTCGTAGCGGATCACGTTCTTGCCTTCCGGCATGGGGCCGATCAGGCCGCGGAAGACGGGCAGGCCCCGCAGTCCGAGATCAGTGCTGCAATCGTCGATCCCGACCTGCGTGTGGCGTTTGAGCAGGTCTTCTTGAGAGTCGTAGTCACGGATACGGAGTTGCCCGTTTTGTCCCCGCGTGACCACACGGAACGTGTCTTTCTTCATGCGGCCGTCCTTTTGGCATCTTGTGCTAGCGTGACTAACGCATGCTATCGGCCAGCGGCCATCAAGACGCCAAGGCAATTTCAGCGTGCCGACACCACAGCGACGTCTGCCAGAACTGGCATATCGGGCACGGCAGCCACCGCCGCTACGACGGTGACGACCGGCGGTCGGGCCGCATCAGTTGTGCCGTGCAAGCACGGCAGCGGCGTACGGCTGTTCCGGCACTGACTGCCTTGACAGTTGTAGCAGAAGTTCGAGGACTACCTCGATGTCGGTGTTGGTAAGAATGCCCACTAGCGCGTCGTCGCGAAGCACAGGCAGACAACTGATGCCGTGCTCGAGCATCAAGCTGACCGCCTGTTCGAGCGAAGTGTCGGGTTCGATGGTGATCAGGTCGCGGCTCATGATCTCGGCGGCAGAGATCCGCGCGAGCAGGGCTCGCTGGTCCGTATCGCCCAGTCCAAGGCAACGAAGCACATCGCGGTCACTGATGATGCCGATGAGCCGTCGGTCGTCGCCGGCGACCAGTAGATGCCGGAAACAGTGGGCATGAAACAGCCGCACCAGTTCCAGCGCAGTGGTTTCCGGGGCGATGCAACTTGGCTCGGCCGTCATGACCTGTTCCACCGTCAGGCACCCGCCGAGCGCACCATTCAGCACCTCCGCCACCTGCGTGCGCTTCCGCTGCAGCCGATTCATCGTTTCTCCCGAGCTTTTCCCAGGGCGTTCCGGAGCGAACCTCAGCGGACCAGCAACCTCTCTCTTTCAAGGTCCTGGCCTCGCACGCGCGACCGGTCAAACCGCTCGAACAACCGTAGGTCACACGGCCGCGGCCGGCAAACGCCCCGTTCACGGGTGACTCCGCCGGAAGCCCACCCGAAAGCAGGGGCGAGAGTGACTGTTCCTGCTTGCCACCCATGAGGAGAAACCTTAGACTTTGGTGTGCACACCCGGAGGGTACGCGAACGGTTAGCAGCCTGACTCGAAATCAGGTGCCGGGCAACCGGTTGAGGGTTCGAATCCCTTGCCCTCCGCATTGGGTAAATTCGAAGCCTGCAGGGGTTTCGGTCGATTCGTCGGCCGAAGCCCCTTCGGCTTTCTTGGGAGGTTTGGGGCGTTGCGGAGGTCGGCTGTCCGGTGGCGGGCAGGCGGGAATTCACGAAGTCTTGGAATCCTGGTTGCCGGGAGCGCCGGCGAGAACCACAGACCGAATCGGATGGGGTGGTCTGGTTGCGCGCTGTGGTGAAAGACAGCCGGCGGCGATCGCAACGAGGAGAATTGACGCGGGGCGTAGCTGGAATCGGCGGCATGTACCACTTCCTGCGACGTTCGCGTTCCAATCCAATCGCCAATAAAATGCGGTTCATGATACAGGGCGCATTGTTCCGTTTGGAAAGAACCGGGAGGTGTGTCATGCGGCAGGCTGTGAAACGGCGAGAGTTTCTGCAACTGGGCATCATTGGAACGGCAGTCGGGTTTGGGCTGCCCGGCATCGCGGCGCTGGCGAGCGAGAAATGCGCGAGCAAGCTCATCAGCCCGGGTTGCCGGCGCAGCAAGGTCAAGGTGGCGAGGCTCTTTCTCGGCAATCCGAAAGGGCTTTGGCCGAAGCCCAATCTCGACCTGGAAGACGAGGTCCGCTCCTACCGCCAGGCGATGGCCGAGATGGAGGGCATGGCCGACGTCGAGTTCGCGGTCGACCAGATGGTCACATCGGTTGAGGATATCCGGGCGCTTCAAGGCAAGCTCACGGAAGCGGATGGCGTGCTGGCGATCCATCTCAACATTGGCATCATGCCGATTCTCGAGGAGATCCTGGCGGCGGGGCGACCGACGGTGGTCTTTGCGATTCCCTATTCCGGCCACGAGTGGAGTTCGTTCGGCGCGGTGATGAAGGAGCCTCGGGGCGAGATGCTCGATTGCATGCTGACCACCGACCGCAGTCAACTGGCGGCGGCCATCCGGCCGTTCCGCGCCCTTCACCACCTGCGCGAGGCCAAGGTGATCAACATCACGGCGCGGCCCACGACTCAGTACCATGCGGACATCCGTGCCAAGTTCGGGACGGAGATCAAGCACGTCGGCCTGGATCGCGTCGTGGCGGCCTACGAAGCAGTCGACGATGATGCAGCCCGCGCCGAAGCCGAATGGTGGAGCCGTAACGCGCTCGAAGTGGTCGAGCCTGCGGCCGGCGACATTTTCCGGGCGGGCAAGCTGGCGCTGGCGTTGGAGAAGATGCTCGACGACGAGGACGCTACGGTTCTGACTGTCGATTGCTATGGAACGATGTGGGACAAGACGATCAAGCTGCCGGCCTACCCGTGCCTGGGTTTTTCGCGGCTCAACGGCATGGGCCTGGGAGGGATCTGCGAATCGGATTTGCGTTGCGCGATGACGCACATCATCTTTCAGGGGCTTGCCGGCAAGCCGGGCTTCATCAGCGACCCGACTGTTGACGAGGCCACCGGTTCCATCATCCTGGCCCACTGCATGGGCACCGTGAACATGGAGGGCGCGGACAAGCCGGCGGCTCCCTACAAACTCCGCACGATCCTGGAGCGGCAAGAGGGAGTCGTGCCGCAGGTCTTCATGAAGACGGGAATCAGGGCCACCCAGTCGCTTCTGGTCGGAACCGACCAGCTCCTCTACTTCACCGGTGATATTGTCGATGCGCCGGATGTGGACCGTGGCTGCCGCACGAAGATCACGTTGAAGATTGACGGCAGCGCCGAGCGGTTGTGGAAGAACTGGTCGGCGGGCTTGCACCGCGTGACCTGCTATGGCGACCTTTCCAAAGACCTCGAGCGGTTTTGCAGATTCGCGAAGGTCAATCTGACGAATGAGGCGGCCTGACAGGCCTGCATTTGTCCCTGCTGAATGAACTCCGCCACTTGTGGCCGGTGCGCCAGAATCACCAGCGCTGTCGTTTCGCGAGTCAGTGAACGCATGTGCCACAGCCGGCGATTCCTCCCTTGACAGACGAATCGCAAGGCCTCATGCTGGCAGCCGTTATTGTCTTCCCGACTACTCGTGCAACGCTTTCCGCTTTACCAGGCAGGAAGGCGGACGCGCTCGATCCGCATCCTTTCGCCCAGGAGGCTGACTATGGCCAAGATCTCCATCGGCATGAATCTGGAAGCTACCCGGACTCACGACAAGCCGTTTGAATGGGGTGCGGAAGAAGCAGCGCGGCTGGGCTTCGAGTACATCGAGCCGATGGTCCACTGGGGGCGCGAGTTGATGAGCGAGGCCGGGTATTACCACACGGTCTCGCTACTGGACGACCCCTATCGCATCAAGCGGACGGCGGAGCGGCTCGGGCTGAAGGTCTCGGGACTGCAGGCGCACGGCCCTCTGGGACGGCCCGACGTGCATGGCGTCTATCTCCAGCAGGCGATCCGCTACGCGGCCGAGTGCGGCGCGCCGGTGGTCAACACCGACGAAGGGATCAAAGCTTCGTGGACCACGGAGGAAGAAGACTTCGTGCTGATCCGCTATACGCTCCACGAGGCAGCCGCAGTGGCCGAGCCGCGCGGCATTCTCATCGGCATCGAGCCCCACGCCCAGTATTCGCGAACCCCCGACGGACTCGACCGCATCTACCGCTCGGTTGAATCGCCGGCGATCGGCATCAACTACGACACCGGCAACGCCTACCTCGCCGGCCAGGATCCCTACGCGTGGCTGGAACGGGTGGTCGACCGCCTGGTGCACCTCCATGCGAAGGACATTTCGGTGGAGCACTCCGACCGCGAGCGCGGCAAGGTGACCGGCACACCGGTGGGCTGCGCCTGCGGCGACGGTGTGATCGACTGGCGGCGGATCATCGACATCTGCCGCCGAGCGCCCCGCGACATCGTGTTCTCGGTCGAATGCGGCAGCATCGACCACGCCGAGCGGAGCCTGAAACACCTCAAGAGTCTGCTCTGAAGTCTTCAGTCGCGATGCGTTTGGCCTATTACGTCTTGCGCACGTGCTAGACGAGTTGCCAGGGCCCGGCGGCCTGGTAGCGGCTAGCGATGTGAAGCGGGAAGTCTGCGCCCAACACTCGGCGATGGGTCTCCATAGCCTTGTGCGGTTCGTTGTTCTGCTCGGAAAGATGGCCGAGACAGGCCCACTGCAACCGCCGGGCGGCACATCGGCAGAGCACGGCGGCGGCTTCGTCGTTGGAGAGGTGGCCGCCCGGCCCTTGGATCCGCTGCTTGAGAAATTCTGGATAAGGCCCGGAGGCGAGCATCTGGCAATCGTAGTTGCTCTCCAGCAGCACGCCATCGAGCGAATCGATCACCGCTTCCAGACCGTCGAATGCGTGGCCCAAGTCGGTGAGGACGCCCATGCGGCGACGGCCATCGTCGACAACCACCGCGACGCCATCGACTCCGTCGTGCGGGGTGGAGATCGTCTCGACGGCCGTGGTACCGAAGCGGATTGTCTCGCCGGCGTGGAAGTGGCGAACGTCGGACAGTTTGCCCAGTTTCTGCCAAGCCGCCGCGGAGAGCGTGCGGGAGGTGATGTAGGCGGGCAACCCGAACTTCCGCTGATAGACGCCCATGCACCGTACGTGGTCGCTGTGGTCGTGCGTGATAATGACGGCGTCGACCGAGCGGATGTCGCGGCCGAACGCGGCGAGGCGCTCCTGCGCCTGAATGCCGCTGATGCCGGCGTCGATCAATAGCCGCGCGCTGCCGGTCTCGACATAGACCGAGTTGCCATTACTGCCGGATTGGAGCGAGACGACAAACATCCACGCATTTTACCGGCGCACGGCTTCTGAATGAACCCTCGCCCGGTGGTTTTCTCCAGCCTGGCAGCATGGTTCTTGCGGCCGGCCGCCAGTCCTGGCGAGGGATCGGCCGGCCGGGCGAGACTACGTCACTCCTCCTTCACGCCACCTGGACCTGGGTCTCTCCGTTCAGGTCCAGCGTCAGGGCGTCGAACTCGAAGCCGTGCAAATCGCTCCGAGTGGTCTCGACGGCCTGACCGTTAACGACAACTGCCCGCGGGGCTTGCGCCGGCGTCAGCAGCAGGAGCGTCGCCTGGTGCAGGGGCCTCGGGGCGCTGAGCGTGAACGAACCGGACGGGGCGAATTTCGCTTCCACGCCCCGGCGGAGCGTCTCCCATTGCCAGATCTGTTGGCTCGTCCACCACTCGAGGCCCTGCGACCTGCCGTAGTCGACGAGCGACGACAGGGCCTCGGCCACTCCCGGCTTCTGAATATGGGCGGGATGGAAGAGAAAATGCGCTACACCGTGATGCCGGAGGGCCGAATCGAGGAGTTGATTGCCGTACTCCGCCGGACAAACCACTACGAGGTCCTGCGTCAGCATGTTGACTTCGAGCACGTTCAGAAATCGCGGCGGGTCGGCTTCGTCGTCGAGCGGGAAGTACGGCTGGGAGCCTCCCAGTGGAAAGCCGATCGTCCCCTTCTTGCTCGGTCCGCGAGTCTGATCGGAAACGATACCGACTTCTTCGCACCAGCGGTAGAAATCGAGCCGGCCTTCCCATCGGGTGTAGTGGTTCTTGTTCGTGGCGATGTGCGGGAGGCCCGCCTCCTTCAGCAGCCAGCGATGCTGGAGCAGGAAGTTCTCTTTCGACCACGAAGTCTCCGCGCCGCCGGACATGGCGTCGTAATGCAGCGCGATCTCGAAGTTCTGTTCGGCCAGCGTGCGGTAGAACTCACCCGGGTAGCCGCCGGGGTAAAGCGTGCACCAGGTTGATTTCACTCCGCAACGGTTCATTACCTCCAGTAGGGCCGAGGCCTTGGTCGGATCATTACCATCGGTGTCGTGGGAGATGTGCCCGACGCCCTTCAGCGAGCGGGGCCAGTAGGCGAGCACGGGCAGCGTGATCCCTTGCTGTCTTGCGAGATGAAAGATGCTGCGGAGGACGATCTCGCGAAGTTCGTCGCTGACTGGTTCCAAGAACACTGGCCCATTGTCTGGCACAATCGGCGTGCGATCGCGCTGCCAATCGAGCACCAAGCCATCCTCGGCCTTGAGAATGCCCTCGTTGATGATCGCCGAGTCGTCGCCGGACGGTTTGCCATCCTGGAGCACGGGCAGGCCCTGCTGCATGTGGACAATGGAGAACAACAGGTCGGGGGCCAGCAGAATCGCGCGGCCCTGGCCGAAACGATTCTCCAGAACGGCGGCGCCGCTGGTCGCTCGATTGCCCGATTCCAGTTCGGCCAGTATGGTGGCAGAGCCTCGTCGGGCACTGTAGCCGCCAAACACGTGCAATGAGCTGCGAAGTCCTGTGGTCACAGGGTGATCGGCGGCCACAATCTTCATCCAGCCTTCCGCCAACGGGTTCTGGCCAGAGACCCCGAAGACATCGTCCAGTTGCGACGTTCCGCCGATGCCGACCACGGCGCCTCCCGCGCTGACCCAGTCGGTAATTGCCCTTCGGTCGGCCGATCCCAGCGGCAGATTTCCGGCCAGGACCAGGATCGACTTCGGGCGGCGCGCGAGTGACTGCACTTCCGTCACGGGTAGCTGCTCGAAGAACACGCCGGCGCGCCGGAGGACTTCGGTAATGTAGATCCAGGCCGGGGCGCGCGGATTCGCATCCGTCGATACTCCTGGAGCGAGGACGAGGACGGGTGCGCCCGTGCCGCTGGCCGCGGCATCGGCGGCGAATCCAGTGGTGTCTATAGCGGCCGCCGCAGGCTGGCTCGGCTCGGCCGCGAATGCCGCGTGCGTCAATCCGCCCATCGCCAGGAAGCTGCCTGCGGTGGATGTCTCGCGCAAGAATTCACGCCGTGTCCAGCGGCTACTCATTGAATACCTCCGATCGAGTGTCTGATGCCTGCCTTGAAACTCGCAGGCGAGCGTTTGGAACCTCGATTCCGGCTCCGCTCGGCGTTGTCCGTCACTTGTGCGAAGCTCAATAATGGGCCCGGTCAGTCTTCCTTCACACTTCAAGAGCGGCAGAAAGATCATAGGCGGGGGACGCCTGCTCCACAATGATCCGACGTCTGTCGCGTGACCGCATGCTCGAGTCGCCTGGCCGCTACGAAGGCCCGCGGGCAGGTTGCTCCCGCGGGGTCTTGCCTCTTCGCCAGGGCCGTCTATGGTGAAAGCGGAACGGGCGGCACGACGGGAAGCGATGAAGGCCAACGATGATGGACATGCAGGACGACAAAGAGCGACTGCGTGAGCTTGACGCCCAACGGCGGGTGGCGGAGACGCTGGGTGTGACGGCGATCCGGCGGCACATCTTTCTCTGTTGCGATCAGACGAAGCCAAAATGCTGTGATCGCGAGCGGTCGCTGGCCGCCTGGGAGTACCTCAAAAGGCGGCTGGAGGAACTGGGGCTCTCCGGGCAAGGAGGCGTCTATCGGACCAAGGCCAACTGCCTGCGGATTTGTCGGGGCGGGCCGGTCGCACTGGTCTATCCGGAGGGTACCTGGTACGCGGGGTGTGATCCGTCGGTGCTGGAGCGGATCATCCAGGAGCACCTCATCGGCGGCCGGATGGTAACGGAGTACCTGATCACCGCCCATGCACTTCCCATTCCTCCTGGTGGCCGGTCGAAAGCAGGAAACTGAATATACTGCAATGCTGCCAGGGGCCGCCGCGGCCCGGCATGAGCATCTGGAGGCCAGCTTCTACGGCTGCCTGGTGCGTGAGCCTGACCCGGATCGGTCAGAGGCCTGTCTTCTTGGAGCCTGGTGATCACGCGCCCCTGGAGCAGTGGGGCCGAGGCGTTCCAGGGAATGGTATCAGCTCCCGTCAACCAGAGGGATCTTCCTCGCGCAACGCCAAGTATCGTTCCCGTAGCCGCGCGTACTCATCGGCCGTTGGCTCACGAACGTCGGTAAGCCCCTGCCAGACCGCCTCGGCGAACAACCGCTCCAGATAGGGTCGGCACCAACCACAAGCGGTCCCCGCCCCCATACACTCGCTGAGTTGTCCAGCCCGCTGAATCTTCTCAACACGGATGAAGTTCACGAGCTTTCGCTTGCTGACGTGGAAGCAAAGGCAAATCTCGTCGTCGGGCTGCACGGCAGAGTCTGGGGAAAGGGTCAGCGTCTCGGGGCCCGCTTATTCGCCACCCGTGGCGAGCCGCAGGGCGATTTCGCAAGCCTGATGGAACTGGTCCAGATCGAGCCATTCGTCGGTCGTATGGGGGTTGGTCTGACCACAGCCCAGCGTAACGGTCGGAATGCCACGGGCGGTCATCCAGTTGGCGTCCAGTCCGCCGTTGGTGGCTGCCCGGACCGGTTCCAGACCCAGATCGCGGATGGCCGTCTCGGCCGCGACGATACTGGGGTCATCCGCAGGGAGCTTAAACGCTTCGTAGTCCAGCCGTCCGTCAATTTCAACGCGGCCCGCCGTCCGATCGGTATTTCGCACCGCCCGCGACGCCCGCTGAAAGGCATCCTCCATGCGTTTCACGATGCGGCGGCGAAAACCCGGATCATGGCTGCGGGCCTCCGCCCGGAGTTGCACGTGGGGGGTTACGACGTTGGTGGCCTCTCCGCCACAGATCACGCCCACATTGCTCGTGCCCCGTTTGCCCCCCTTCTCGATCAGCCCGTGCCAGCCCTCTCGCTGCAAGTCGGCAATCGCCAGGGAGGCGATGGCGATGGCACTGACGCCGTGCTCCGGTGCTCCGCCGGCGTGGCTTGCCACGCCGTGGACATCGATGGTCATTCGGTAGCCGCCCGTGGCCGCCACGGTGAGCTTGGTGGGCGAGCCACCATCGAAATTGAAGGCCAGCAATGGCCGCCCAAGCCATCCCAGGCTGCCGTAGCGGGCCCCGTGCAACCCCAACTCCTCCTGCACCGTCCAGAAGAAGGACAGGGGCGGATGTGGCAGACGCCGGGTGAGGATCTCAATCGCGGCCGTCAGTACGACCGCCACCCCCGCCCGGTCGTCGGCCCCCAGAGCCGTAGTGCGGCTGGCGGGTACTATGCGGCGCTGGCGAACGACTGGCTCCGCGCCCACACAGAGCGGCACGGTGTCCATGTGGGCCATAAGCAGCCGCCTTGAACCACGGTGCGTACCCGGAAGACGGCAAATAAGGTTGCCGATCTCGCCCGGATGCGGGCTGCGGCGATGGGCGGCATCGTTCCGCATGGCGTCTGCCGGCAATCCGGCCTCGCGCAGCCGCTCGATGATGAATTGCGCTACCTGCGATTCCCGTCCGCTGGGCCCGGGAATGCGTAGTAGTTGGAGCAGCAGTTCCTGGGCGCGGTCGTGATCGAGTCGGCCGGAGGACGGGGCGGTGGCGATACGCGAGTTGCGGCGTGCGGGCATCGTGTGCGGATCGGTCGATGTTGCGGAGTCGGCGAAACAGTCTATCCTAACGGACGGCGGGACTGCGGCAACGCCCGCTCGAACTCAGGTGGCGGAGATGCCTAATGCGAATTTTTCTGGCCGGCATCATGCAGGGATCGCATACCGGACCCGTGTTGCATGACCAGCACTATCGCCGGCATCTTAAAGAGCTTCTTACAGCACACTTCCCCGACGCCGAAATCTATGATCCGCTCGCCGACCATGTGAATTCGATCGCCTACGACGAACCGACCGGCCGGCAGGTGTTCTATCACCACAACCGCATGTGCCGCTCGGTTGATATGCTCCTGGCCTTCGTCCCCGAGGCTTCGATGGGCACGGCGATTGAGATGTGGGAAGCCTATCAGCATGGAGCCGCCGTGATCACGATCAGCCCCATGGCCCACAACTGGGCGGTGAAGTTCCTCAGCCACGCTATCTACAGCGATGCACACGCTTTCGAAGCGGCTCTGAAGGCCGGCGAGGTCGTCCGTCGGGTTGTCCAGGTCCGCCAAGCCCAAGCATCCGCTCCCGACAGGCAGGACGACTGACGCCGCCCCCTCTTCAACCAGCACGCCCCGGAAGCTGCCCGTCCGATGCGCCGGTACGCATCCCGCGATCAGACGACGTGACCAGCTCGGGCTGTCAAAATTTAAGTATTTGATGTATAAAGGTTTACGAATCGACACGTTTGCCGAATCTGCAGTTCGCCAGTAAAGTTCTCCAACTGCCCGGTCGCATTCGTCGGGCGAACCTTTGCCGCTTTTCTGGATATCCACGCAGGAGATTTGTGCATGTCGAGGATGAGGAACTTGGTTTTCGCGGTGGTGGCGGTCGTGGCCCTGGGTGCGATCGTTGTCGGGGGCTACACTCCGGCCGAGGAATCGGGCAGCAATAAGCCAGCCATCCAGACTGCGAGCGTGCCGCCATGCTGTGCGGCGAAGAATGAGTCCACCACTGAGGCGGTCGCCGTTGCCGAAGTCGGGTGTTGTGCGGCAGACAGCAAGACCAGCGTCCAACTCGCCAGTGCGGCTGGCGACAAGTGCTGCGCCGACAAATCCGCGTGCCCAGCCAACACCTCAGCCGAAGTCGCTGCGGCCTGTGCTGCAAAGTCCGAGTGCGGCGGTTGCCCACTTGCCAAGGAAGGCTCGTGCCCGTCGGAGGGGAAGACCGTTGCCAAGCTGGCCAGCGTGAAGAGCGCGTCGACCGGCGAGTGCCAGGCCAAAGCGGGCTGCGAATCGGGCAAGTGCCCCGCCGAGCAGGCCAAATCTGAAACGGTCGCTGCCGCCGGATGCTGTGCCGAGGCGTGCGCTAAGGGCTGCGAGGGCTGCCCGGTCGCTGAAGAAGCCAAGGTCGCGGCCGAGGAATCGGAAACCGCCGAGTCGCTCAATTAAGCGGCATCGGCTTACGCCGTGCTTTCTTCCGCTCAAATCAACAGGCACATCCTGGGTGCATTGCACCGGGATGTGCCTGTTATTTTTTGATCATTTCCAGCGTACCCCAAAGGCTCGGGTCTTCCTGGTAAGGCATGGGGCTGCCCACGGTGAAGGTGTGCTCGCCCAGTTCGCGATCGTTCACCGCATAGCTGAATCCCAGCCGCGGGTGCTCCTGGGGATCGAAACCGGTGAGGGCGCCCGCGGCGAGGAAGCACTCCAGCAGGTAGCCGCCGCGTGACACGGCGCTGCGGACTTGAACCTCATCCGATCCAATCGCCCGTGGCTGCTCGCGCGCGCGGTTGATCGGCATCCACTGCGCCAAAGGGCCATCTTTGGCGCCGCCGGCGGGCATGAACAGGAAGCGGTGGCAGAATCGGCTGGCGCGATGCACGTTATGCACGTCGCGGGTGTCGACCCAGACCTGCACCGAGTCGCTATCTTCGGCGCGCCCCATGCGGCACCAGGGCTGTTGCTGTTTGCCTTGAACTCGAAACGCAAACACCAGCCCCTCCTCGCTCCAGGCCGCGCGAAGCTCCACCGGCGCGCGGCGATTCTCGAGTTCGGCGAGACTGATGATTCGGTGTTCTTCGCTCAAATCGGCCCCCTGCGCCGACCAGAGCTTCTGCCGATAGCGGCACGGCGCCGCGAACTGGAACAGGAAACGTTTGGGCAACAGGGCTTCAGACATGAATCTGCTCCTCACCGCGCCTTGCCGTTACCGAGCGACGCCAGGTGTTCCTTGAGAAACGCCGGCAGGTCGCCGCGCTGAAGGTCTTCCACCGAGCGGAACCGCAGTCGAACCAGGTCCGTCTCCGAACGCTCGGCGTCAAAAGCGGGGCTGTAGCCGAGCGAGGTGATCCGTCCCATCGCAAAATGCCCTTTGGGGCCGGCCAACGTCAGGTAAACGGCGTCGGGCTTCTTCGTCTGCACGGCCGCCCAGGGATCCTTCTGGCCAGGAACGTACATCGGCACCACCTGCTTGTGTCCCCAGACATATTCGCCTTGCGGCGCGGTCTTCTCCAGCAAGCCGAGAAGCTCCTCCAGCACCGCCGTGTCCCAGCGGACTTGCCGGCCCATGGCAAACCCCTTCCGGGTGAAGTGCCATTTGCGTCCCAGCACCTTCCAGGGAGTAAGGTCCGCGACCGTCGACTTCCGCGTCATCTTCAGGAAGCCTTCAATCGCCTGGTCGAGGAATTTCCAGAACTCCGGCCGATCGATCTCCTGATAGCTGTGGACCCGTAGTTCGACTTCCTGCCACGGCCCGCGGGCCTGTTCCACGCGCACGCGGGCCTCCGTGCCGTAGAGCGGCAGGTCGGGCATGTCGTTGAGCGGCTTCAGATCGAGCTTGCGGACCAGTTCGTCATACCGGAATGTCCCTTTTCCGGTGCGTAACTTCATCTTCAAGAGCCATTCCTCGCCGGTAATGGCGTGGAAGAACCAGCCCTGGGTCTTTTTCTCGGCGGAAATCTCAACCACGCTGCGGTTGCTCCAGTCGGCGGCGCTGAAGCCTTCGTGCTGCTCGATCCGGTCGACGACGTCGGCCAGGATGCGGCCGTCCCAGCGGCAGGGCTTGCCGTTGCGGCCGCGGCGGTCCTGGGTGTGCCACTTGCGGCCGTCGCGGTCCCAGGGCATGCGAACTTCCTTGCCGACCTCGTCCAGGTCGAGATCGCCCTTGCGCTGCGTCTCGGCGGCGGCAAAGTCGAACAGCTTCCGCTTCTCGTGCGGCCCGGCCGCAAGCACGGGCGCCAGAGCCTCGCCGGTGTACGACCGCAGCAGCGACCCGGCCGCTCCGCCGCGAGCTTGCGCCCGCTCGCTTTGAGCGTGCTCGACAACGTCCTCCGGCGTACCCGCGACCACGACACGGCCCCCTTCGTCGCCGGCTTCAGGTCCCATGTCGATGACCCAGTCGGCCGTCTTGATGACATCGAGGTTGTGCTCGATCACGACCACCGTGTTGCCAAGATCCACCAGCCGATTGAGCACGTCGAGCAGCTTCGCCATGTCGTCGAAGTGCAAGCCGGTCGTCGGCTCGTCGAGCAGGTAGAGGGTCTTGCCGGTATCGGGGCGCGACAACTCGGCGGCCAGCTTCACCCGCTGGGCTTCGCCGCCGGAAAGCGTGGGCGCCGCCTGGCCCAATGTCACGTAGTCAAGCCCCACGTCGCATAGCGTCTGGAGGATCTTGCGGATCCGCGGAATGTTGTCAAACAGCTTCACCGCCTGACCGCACGGCAGGTCGAGCACGTCGGCGATCGACTGGCCGTGATAGCTGACGGCGAGCGTCTCGGCATCGTAACGGCGGCCGCCGCAGGCGTCGCATTCCACCCACACATCGGGCAGGAAGTGCATCTCAATCTTGAGCTGGCCGTTGCCCTCGCACTTCTCGCACCGCCCGCCCGGCACGTTGAAACTGAACCGCCGCGGTGAGTAGCCGCGGACCTTCGCTTCGGGCAACTGGGCGTACAACTCGCGGATCAAGTCAAACACGCCGGTGAAAGTCGCCGGGTTCGAGGTCGGCGTCTGCCCGAGCGGCTGCTGGTCGACGCGAATGACTTTGTTGATCTGTTCCAGGCCGCGGATGTCGTCGTGCGCGCCGGGAAACGCCTTAGCCCGATGCAGCGTGCGGGCCAGGGCGTTGTAGAGCACGTCTTCCACTAGCGAACTCTTGCCGCTGCCGCTGACGCCGCAGATCACCGTGAAGGCGCCGAGCGGAATCGCCACGTCCGCGTTCTTGAGGTTGTTGTGCCGCGCCCCGCGAACCTCCAACCAACTGCCGCCGGGCGGCAGCGGCGGAGCGATGGGGCGCGAAACCTTCTTCTTGCCGTTGACCGCCGGCTTTCCGCCGCGGGCCTGCTCCATCCGCCGGTTGGTCGGAACGGGAATCGCCTTCTTGCCCGAAAGATACGGACCGGTAACCGAGCCTTTGCGGGTGCCGACCTGCTCGGGCGTGCCGCGGGCGACGATCTCGCCTCCCATACGCCCGGCCGCGGGACCGAAGTCGAGCAACTGGTCGGCTCCGGCGATCACCTCGCGGTCATGCTCGACCACCAGCAGGGTATTGCCGAGGTCGCGAAGCTTCTCCATCGCCCCGATCAACCGGCGATTGTCGCGCGGGTGCAGGCCGATCGTCGGTTCATCGAGCACGTAGAGCACGCCGCACAGCCCGCTTCCGACCTGGGCCGCCAGTCGAATCCGCTGCATCTCGCCGCCGGAAAGCGATGGCGCCGGCCGCGCAAGCGTCAGGTATTCCAGGCCCACGTCGACCAGGAACTGGACGCGGTTGCGGATCTCGCGGACCACCTCGCCGGCGATCTTCCGCTCGGTTGATGTGAGCTCCCAGTTCTGGAATTCCGCCAGCACCGTGCCCAGCGGCAGGCGGCAGATCTCGTCGATCGTCCGCCTGCGAAGCTGCACTGCCGCCGCGTCGTCGCGAAGCCGGCTGCCGCCGCATACCGAGCACTCGACTTCGTCGACGAGATGCTCCAGGCGGCCGCGGAAGCCCGGAGAAACTTTGCTGGCCTCCTCCAGCGCAGGGTAAAGACCCTTGTACTGGAACCGTACCAGCGGCGGCTGTTCCCGCGTATCTTTCGCCTCACCGTCGTACACATCAAACCACTGTTCGCCCGTGCCGTGCATGATGAGCCGGCGGAAACGGGCGGCGAGTTTCGAGTACGGCACATCGAGCGGAATGCCTGTGCCCCGGGAGAACGCCGTGAGCATCAAACGGAACAGTCGTCCTTCCACGCCAGGCCAGAGGGCGATGGCCCCTTGGGCCAGGCTCAGTTCGGGATCATGCAGCAAGGCGGCCGGGTTGGCCCCGGTCTGCAGGCCAAGTCCCTCGCAGGCCGGGCACCAGCCGAGCACGCTGTTGAACGAGAAATGATGCGGCGAAAGCGGCTCGAAGCTGCGGCCGCAGCGGTCGCAGGCGTAGTGCTGGCTATGGACCTCGATCTGCCAATTCGCCTCGGGAATGTTCGCATCGGGATAGGCGATGTGCACCACGCCCTTGCCCAGCGACAGTGCGTTCTCGATGCTGTCGGCAATCCGTCCCCGCACCGAATCGCGGATCACCAGCCGGTCGACGACCACCTCGACCGCGTGCTTGCGGCGGCGGTCGATCTTAGGCGGATCGTCGAGCGAGTAGGTCTGGCCGTCGACGCGCACGCGGGCGTACCCGCCGCCGCGGATTTCGTCCCACAGGCCCTCATACTTCTCTCCCACCGCAACGTCGAGCGGGGCCATCACGTAGAGTCGCGTTCCTTCGGCATGGTCGGCGATCTTGCCGATGATCTCGTCGGCCGTCTGGGTTCCGATCGGCACGTTGCACGCCGGGCAGTACGGCTCGCCCAGCCGGGCCATCATGATCCGCAGATAGTCGTAGATCTCGGTTACGGTGCCCACGGTCGAACGAGGCGTGTGCCCGACATGCTTCTGCTCGATGGCAATCGCTGGCGACAGCCCCTCGATATGTTCGAGCTTGGGTTTCTGCATCTGCCCGACGAACTGCCGCGCGTAGGCGCTCAGGCTCTCGACGTAACGCCGCTGCCCTTCGGCATAGATCGTGTCCATCGCCAGCGACGTCTTGCCCGAACCGCTGGGCCCGCAGCAGACGGTGAGCTTCTCGCGCGGAATCTCGACGTCGATCCCCTTGAGGTTGTGCTGCCCCGCGCCGCGGACCTTGATCGCCTTGGCCAGTTCGGCGCGGCGGGCCGACTTGCTCGCCGAACCGTTGCGGGCCGACGCCTGCGCAGGTCGCGGTTCGAGGGCGGCGGCCAGCGACTCGCCCGTGTACGAACGCATCAGCGCCTGCCCGGCCGCCGCGCGCCGGCCATTGCTGGCCGACTGCTTCCGCTCATCGCGGGCGTGGGTCAGGACCTCTTCCGGAGTCCCCGCCGCGACCAGGTAGCCGCCCGCCTCGCCCCCTTCCGGTCCAAGGTCGATGATCCAGTCGGCCGTTTTGATGACGTCGAGGTTGTGTTCGACCACGACCACCGTGTTGCCCGCTTCGACAAAGCCGTGCAGCACCTCGAGCAGCAGTTGGATGTCGTGGAAATGCAACCCGGTGGTCGGCTCATCGAGCAGGTAGAGCGTCTGGCCGGTGCTCTTCTTGACGAGCTCCCGCGCGAGTTTGATCCGCTGCGCCTCGCCGCCCGAGAGCGTCGGCGACGGCTGGCCGAGTTTCATGTAGTCGAGCCCCACGTCGTGGAGCGTCTGCAGCTTGTGATGGATCTTGGGTTGGTGCTCGAAGTGCCGCATCGCCTCCTGCACATCCATCTCCAGTACCTGGGCGATCGACTTCCCCTTGTAGCGGACCTGCAGCGTCTCGCGGTTGAAGCGGTGTCCCTCGCACACCGGGCAGGTGACCCAGATATCGGCCAGGAAGTCCATCTCCAGCTTGTTCGAACCGTTCCCCTCGCAGGCCTCGCACCGCCCGCCGACCACGTTGAAGCTGAACCGGCCGGGCTTGAATCCGCGCTGCTTCGCCTCGGGCAACTGGGTGTAGAGACTGCGGATCTCGTCGAACAGCTTGATGTAGGTGGCGGGGTTCGATCGCGGCGTGCGGCCGATCGGCGACTGGTCGATCGAGATCATCTTGTCGAGATGTTCGAGGCCCTCGATCGCCCGATGGGCTCCCGGGTTGCCGAGCCCGCCGTTCAAGTCGCGCCGCAGCGCCTCGTCGAGGATGTCGCCCACCAGCGAGCTCTTGCCCGAACCGCTCACGCCGGTCACGCACACGAACTTGCCCAGCGGAATCTCGACGTCGATCCCCTTGAGGTTGGTGTGGGTCGCCGCGCGGATGACGAGCTTCTGCCCGCTGCCGGGCCGCCGCGCGGCGGGAATCTCGATCCGCCGTTTGCCCGACAGGAACTGCCCGGTGATGCTCTTCGCTTCCGCGACCAGATCATCGACCGGCCCCACAGCCACCACCTTGCCGCCGCGAACGCCCGGTCCGGGACCGAAGTCGACGATCGCGTCGGCGGCCCGCATCGTGTCTTCGTCGTGTTCGACGACGACCACCGTGTTGCCCTGGTCGCGGAGCCGGGCGAGCGTCTCCAGCAGCTTGTCGTTGTCGCGAGGATGCAGCCCGATCGACGGCTCGTCGAGGATGTAGAGCACGCCCACCAGTCCGCAGCCGATCTGCCCGGCGAGCCGGATCCGCTGCATCTCGCCGCCGGAGAGCGTGGGCGCGGTGCGGTCGAGCGACAGGTAGTCGAGCCCGACGTTCGTCAGGAATCCGAGCCGCCCACGGACTTCCTTGATCGCCTCGGCGGCGATCGCCTGGCCGGTGCTGTCCAGTTCCAGATCGGTGAAGAACTCCGCCGCGTCGGAAACGGCCAGGGCGCAGACTTCGGGCAGGGTTCGCTCGGGCTTGTCGCGGAACTTCGCCGCGCGGCTGGTCAGGGTGACCGCTGAGGCCTGGGCGTTCAGCCGCTTGCCGCCGCAACGGCCGCAGCCGACCACGTCCATGTACTTCTCCAGCATCCGCCGCTGCATGCGGTTCTTCGTGCTGCGGTATTGCGACAGCAGCTTGGGAATGATCCCCTCGTACGTGCCGCCCCATTTGTGGCCGCTAGCGCCCGATCGCCAGGTAAACGTGATGTGTTCGTCGCCGGTGCCCCAGAGGAGCTTGTGCTGCAACCCAGGGTCGAGTTCCTCCCACGCGGTCTCCAGGACGGTGCCCGATGGGAGCTGGTGCTTTCGTTCCAGAGCATCGGCCACACCGCGGTAGATATGCCGCTTCCAGCGGCCCATTTCGCGCCACGAGCCGAGAATCTCGATTGCTCCCTGCTGGAACGATTTCTTGGGGTCGGGAATGAGCTTCGCGGAGTCGAACGTATAGATTTCGCCCAGGCCCGAGCACTCGAGGCACATGCCTTGCGGGCCGTTGAAGCTGAAAAGCTGCGGGCTGGGCGGCTCGAAGCTGAGCTGGCAATGGGTGCAGGCGTAGTGCGCTGAGAGCTGGATGTCGGCCGACGCGGCACGCGGGCCCTGCGTCGCCGCCTTCTTGCCTCCCTTTCCTTTCGCGACGGGTGCGCCGGCGGCCGCTTCGCCGTCACCTTCAGCTTCGGTCTCCGGGGCAACGATGAGGTTTCCGCCCCCCATCTTCAGCGCCAGCTCGACCGCTTCGGCCATGCGGCTCCGGCTCGCCGGGCCGATCGTGATGCGGTCGACCACCAACTCGATGTTGTGCCGCATCTGCCGGTCGAGTTGCAGGTCCTCGGTGAGGCGGACCACGGCGCCATCCACCCGGGCGCGGACGAATCCCTGTTTGAGCAGGTCCTCGAACAGGTCGCGATACTCCCCCTTCTGTCCGCGTATGAGCGGCGCGAGCACGAGCACTTTCGTACCCGCATCGAGCGCGGCGATCTGTTCGAGGAGTTGCTGCCGGGTTTGCGCGGTGATCTCGCGGCCGCATTGGGGACAGTGCCCCTTTCCCACACGGGCGTAAAGCACGCGGAGATAATCGTAGATCTCCGTGATTGTGCCGACCGTCGAGCGCGGATTCTGCCCGCTCGACTTCTGCGCGATGGAGATGGAAGGGCTCAAGCCGCTGATCAGATCGACGTCCGGTTTGGGCATCTGCCCGAGGAATTGCCGGGCGAACGTGGAGAGGCTCTCCACGTATCGCCGCTGCCCCTCGGCATAGAGCGTATCGAAGGCCAGCGAGCTCTTGCCCGATCCGCTCACTCCGGTGAAGCAGATCAGGCGGTTGCGTGGCAGGGAAAGACTGACGTCGCGAAGGTTATGCTCGCGGGCGCCTTTGACGACGATGTCGGAAGCAGCCATGTTCGACGGCGGAGTCGCCCGAATCCTTTCAGAAATGGAGAAACCTTCCATTTTAAGGTCATGGGTCAGAGATCGACAGGGCTGGAGGATGACGCGGGGCCGGGGAAGGGAATTTCCACAACCGGGACTTACTTTATTAAGAGAAATTTTTATCGATAATGTATTGACGATTACAGAATCCGAGGTAAATTTATTGGAGAATCAGTTATCGATAATGCGATATCGATATCTGACTCGTCTCCACGGAGGTCACAAGCCATGACTGAAGAACAACTTAAAGCGGCACCGGTACCTAGCGTCCGCCGTCTTCCAGCCTATCTGCGATTCCTCAAGCAGCTTCAGGCCCGGAGCCGAGACGTCGTCTCGTGTACTCACATTGCCAACGAACTGGGGCTCGTCCAGACGCAGGTCCGCAAGGACTTGGCCATGACGGGCATCGTTGGCAAGCCGAAGGTGGGGTACGAGATCCCTGCCTTGATCGAGGCGATCGAGCGCTTTCTCGGCTGGAACAACACGAGCGATGCCTTCGTCGTCGGCGCGGGCAATCTGGGGGCGGCGCTGTTGGGCTACGAGGGATTCAAGGAGTACGGCCTCAATGTGCTCGCCGCCTTCGACGTCGATGAGTCGAAGATCGGCACACCGATCCACGGCAAGGAGGTCTTCCCCTTCGAGAAGCTGCCCGACCTCGTCGATCGGATGCATGTGCAGATCGGCATTCTCGCGGTGCCGGCCAAGGCCGCCCAGGACGTGGCCAACCTGATGGTCCTCTCTGGAATGCGGGCGATCTGGAACTTCGCTCCCGTCAACCTCGAGGTACCCGAATCGGTGATCGTGGAGAACATGAACCTTTCGGCCAGCCTGGCCGTGCTTTCCAGCCGGCTGGCACAAACTCTCAAGGCAGAAAAGGCATTGGCGCCCACAGTAATCTCCCAGGAGGTGGTCCGGTGAAAGCGGTTCACGATATTCAGCTTGAACAACTCCCCAGCAAGGCCCGCCAGTTCGCCAAGGTCTGCGAGATCCTTGATCGCCACGGGCGCAACAAAGCGCGGCTGATCCCGATCCTCCAGGAGGTGCAGGACGAATACCGCTACCTGCCCGAAGAGGTGCTCACGTTTGTAGCCACATCGCTCGATCTGCCGCCGGCCCGCGTTTATGGCGTGGCGACGTTCTACGCCCATTTCACACTCAAGCCCCGCGGCAAGTACACGGTCCGCCTGTGCGACGGCACCGCCTGCCACGTGCGGCAGTCGATCCCCATCCTCGAGGCGATCCGCAAACGCCTCGGACTCACTGAGCAGAAGACGACTACCGACGACATGCTGTTTACGGTGGAGACCGTCTCCTGCCTGGGGGCCTGCGGACTGGCACCGGTGGTTGTGATCAATGAAGACGTGCACGGACTGATGACTCCAGAGAAGGCTCTCAAAGCGGTGGACGACATCCTGGCGCAGGAAGGGGCCCAGAAATGATCACGCGGAATCCGAACTACGTTGACGTGCCGGTCGATCTCGTGGAGATCGGCCAGCGCTACGGGGCCGAGGCGGGCCGCTTCACCCGCCGGGTGATCATCTGCGCGGGAACCGGCTGTGTGGCCAGCGGTGCGCTGAAGGTCCACAAGGCGTTCGTCGAGCGGATCGCCGCCGCCGGGCTGCCGGTGACCACGGAGTTGAAGTCGGAAGAGAAGCCCAACGGCACCGAAGCCGCGCCGGGCGGCGTGCATCTGTCGAAGAGTGGCTGCCAGGGGTTCTGCCAGATGGGCCCGCTGGTGAGCGTCGAGCCCGACGGCATCCTCTACACTCGCGTGCAAGCCGATGACGTCGCCGAGATCGTCGAGACAACGCTCATTGGCCGGCAGCCCGTTGAACGACTCCTGTACCGCGACCCGAGCACGGGCCGAGCGTGCCACGGTCAGCACGATATCCCGTTTTACACGCGGCAGCGCCGCACCGTGCTCAAGCCGTGTGGGCACCTGGACCCCGAAGACATCCGTGAATACATCCACCGGGACGGCTACCGGGCGGCGCAGCGGGCCTATGTCGAGATGACCGCCGAGCAGGTTTGCCAGGAAGTGGAGATGAGCGGGCTCCGCGGCCGCGGCGGCGGCGGTTTTCCCACCGGACGCAAGTGGCACCTCACCCGGAAACAACCGGGCCCGAAGAAGTACGTGATCTGCAACGCCGACGAGGGCGATCCCGGGGCATTCATGGATCGCAGCGTCATGGAGGGCAATCCCCACTCGGTGATCGAAGGGATGATGATTGCCGCGCGGGCGATCGGCGCCGACCATGGTTTCTTCTACGTGCGGGCCGAGTATCCGCTGGCGGTGCGGCGAATCCGTAAAGCGGTGGCCGACGCCGAGGCGATGGGCCTCTTGGGCGACAACCTGTTCGGCACCGGGCAGGCTCTCAAGCTGGAAGTCATGGAAGGGGCGGGGGCGTTCGTCTGCGGTGAAGAGACGGCGCTGATGCAGTCGATCGAAGGCAAACGCGGCATGCCCAATCCCAAGCCGCCGTTCCCGGCCGAGAGCGGTCTGTGGGGCAAGCCCACGGTGATCAACAACGTCGAGACACTGGCCACCGTGCCGCTGGTCCTTCGCGACGGTGCCGCCGCGTTCCGCCGGCTGGGCACGGAGAAGTCTCCCGGCACGAAGACCTTTGCCCTCACCGGGCACGTGGTCAACACGGGACTCATCGAGGTGCCGTTCGGCGCTACGCTGCGGGAGGTTGTCCACGAGATTGGCGGCGGCGTGGTCGATGACAAGGGCCGCCTTACCCAAGCGGGTTTCAAAGCCGTGCAGATCGGCGGTCCTTCCGGGGGCTGCCTCACGCAGGAGCATCTCGACCTGCCGCTGGATTTTGATTCGCTCTCCGGCGTCGGCGCGATGGTCGGTTCGGGCGGCCTGGTGGTGATGAATCAGGAAACCTGCATGGTCCAGGTTGCCCGGTTCTTCATGCAGTTCACCCAGAACGAGTCGTGCGGCAAGTGCGTACTCTGCCGCGAAGGGACCAAGCAGATGCTGGCCCTCCTGGACGACGTGATCGAGGGACGGGCCACCGCCCAGACGCTCGATCTGCTCGACCAGCTTGCCCGCACCGTAAAGAAGGGCTCACTCTGCGGCCTGGGCAAGACGGCTCCCAACCCGGTGCTTTCGACGCTGCGGCATTTCCGCGGGGAGATCGAGGCCCACGTTTATCAGAAACGTTGCCCGGCTGGGCGCTGCAAAGCGCTGTTGATGCCGGAGATCCTGGCCGAGAAGTGCAAGGGCTGCACCGTGTGCGCCAAGAAGTGCCCGGTGGGCGCGATCAGCGGCGAGCGGAAGCAGCCGCATAGGATCGATCCCGAGAAATGCATCAAGTGCGGCGCCTGCGCCGACGCGTGCAAGTTCGGCGCAGTCGTCGGTGTGGGAGCGTGACGAACCGCGAGTTGAGAATCGAGAGCTGAAAGCTGATCGCGAAAAGGATACACAACATGGATACCCCCGCGACGATGCGGATCGACCATAAGGTGGTGCCGATCAACGGCGAACGGAACGTGCTCGACGTGGCCCGCAAGGCCGGCATCGACATTCCCACCTTCTGCTACCACTCCGAGCTGAGCATCTATGGCGCGTGCCGGCTGTGCCTGGTGGACATCGAGGGCCGCGGCGTCGTGACGAGCTGCTCGACGAAGCCCGAACCGGGCATGGTCGTCCGGACGCATACGGAGGAGATCCGCCAGATGCGGCGGATCGCCCTCGAGCTGATCCTGGCCAATCACGAGCAGACCTGCCCCACCTGCCCGAAGAGCGCGGCCTGCGAACTGCAAAGCCTCACTCGGCGATTGGGCGTCAAGGAGGTCCGCTTCAAGCGGACCCACACGCTGCAACCGGTCGACACCTCCTCGCCGTCGCTGGTGCGCGATCCCAATAAGTGCATTCTCTGCGGTGACTGCGTCCGCGCGTGCGAAGAGATCCAGAGCGTCGGGGCGATCGATTTCGCCAACCGCGGTTCGCTGGCCTGCGTAATGCCGGCCTTCGGCAAGAACCTGGCCGACGTAGAGTGCGTCAACTGCGGACTCTGTGCCGCGGTCTGCCCGACCGGAGCGATCACTCCCAAGCAGGAGATGGACGAAGTCTGGCGGGCAATCGAAGCGCCCGACAAGGTCGTGGTGGCGCAGATCGCCCCGGCAGTCCGTGTGGCGATCGGCGAGGCCTTCGGCATGGAGCCGGGGAGCGTCGAAACCGGGCGGATCGTGGCGGCGCTCAAGGCCGTGGGCTTCGACCAAGTCTATGATACGAGCTTCGCCGCCGACATGACGGTGCTCGAGGAGGCGACTGAGTTCATGCACCGCAAGGCGGCGGGTGAGAACCTGCCGCTATTCACTTCCTGCTGCCCTGGCTGGGTGAAGTTTGCCGAGCAGTTCTTCCCCGAGCTCTTGCCCAACCTGTCGAGCTGCCGCAGCCCGCAGCAGATGTTCGGCTCGGTGGCCAAGAAGATGCTCCCCGAGCGGCTGGGCGTGAAACCCGAGAACCTGGTTGTCGTCTCGATCATGCCCTGCACGGCGAAGAAGTATGAGGCGCAGCAGCCGAAATTCCGGACCGACGGCCGTCCCGACGTCGACCATGTGCTCACCACCCAGGAAGTCGCCTGGATGATCGAGCAGGTCGGCCTGCGATTCGAAGATCTCGAGCCCCAGTCCCTTGACATGCCGTTGGGGTTCAAGACCGGCGCCGGCGTGATCTTCGGCGTCACCGGCGGGGTGACTGAGGCGGTGCTTCGTTACGCCGTGGAGAAGATCCAGGGCGTGGAGCTGCAGACGGTCGACTTCCACGATGTTCGCGGCTTTCGGGGCATCCGTGAAGCGGCGGTCACCTTGGGCGACGCCACGCTCAAGCTGGCGGTGGTCCATGGACTGAAGAATGCTCGGCAACTGGCCGAACGGGTTGTGCGCGGCGAGTGCGACTACGACCTGATCGAGGTCATGGCGTGCCCCGGCGGCTGCATCGCCGGCGCCGGTCAGCCCGTGTCGCGCGAGTTGGACGTGAAGGCTCGCCGCGCCCGGGGACTGTACGAAGCCGACAAGATGCTCCAGCTCCACAAGTCGCAGGACAACCACCTCGTGGCCGAATGCTACCGGCAACACCTCGGCGACGTCGGCGGCCAGCGGGCCCACCACCTGCTCCACACCAGCTACCAGAGCCGGCGGCGGATCGCTGGTAAGCTGTTGCCGATGACGGAAGAGAACGGCGAGCAGCGGCTCCGCGTGGCGGTGTGCGTGGGCACGAACTGCTTCACCCGGGGTTCCGAAGTCCTGCTGCGGCGTCTGGCCGAGTACGTCGAACGCGAAGCACTGCACGGCGAGGTCCATCTGGAAGCGACATTCTGCTTCGAAGGCTGCGAAGAGGGACCCAACGTCCAGGTCGGCGAGCGGCTGATCGGCCGCTGCACGTACGAGCAGGCCCGCAACGCCATCCAGGAGGAACTGAATCGAGTGACGATGTAGCTGAGGCCGGTCAGCTTCCAGCGATCAGCTCTAACGGTTTTTACCTGTGGTTTGGCCCGACTACGGCCGCTCCCCCCACGGCCGCCGCCACTCCACAGGCGCACCGGGCGTGCCGCCCCGCCACCGGCACGTCGGCATTGAGGCGGGAAGAGGCAGCCCCCGGTGGCCAATGCGCCACCGGGGGCCGTGCCTCCAAGACACACCATATCGACGTTCGTCTTTCCGCGTTCGACACTCTCGTTCTCCGCATCCGCCATGCCCTCCGAACCGGCCAGCCAGGTAGTATTCACCAACAAGGCGCGATGCCGCGACTGCTATCGCTGCGTCCGCGTCTGCCCGGTGAAGGCGATCCGCATGCACGCCGGGCAGGCCTACGTGGTCGAGGAGCGATGCCTGGCATGCGGCACGTGCATCCGCGAGTGCCCGCAGCAAGCGAAATCGTTCCGCAACGACGTCGATCGGGCGATTCGGCTGATGCAGTCGCCGGGCCGGAAGGCCGCGAGCATCGCCCCGTCGTTCGCCGCAGTGTTTCCCGAGTGGCAGCGGCGCCGGCTCCCTTCGGCGCTGCGGCGGCTGGGATTCAGCTACGTCGGCGAGACGGCGATCGGCGCCTATCATGTGGCGACCGAGACCGCCCGACTCGTGGCCCGGCGACCCGGCCGACGGCACATCTCGACTGCCTGCCCGGCAGTGGTCCGCTATGTCGAGCGCTATCGTCCCGCGCAGGTCCAGGACCTCGTGCCGGTGGTCTCGCCGATGATCGCGCACGCCCGGCATATCCGCCAGAATCTTGGCGCTCAGGCGAAGGTGATTTTCATCGGTCCGTGCGTCGCGAAAAAGGCCGAGGCCGAGCGGCCGGAACTTAGCGGCGCGGTTGACTGCGTGCTGACCTTCACCGAACTGGCTGAGTGGTTCGAGCGTGAAGCGGTTGATCTCTCGGCGTGTGAGGAAAGCGATTTCGACGAAATGCCACAAGGGGCGGCAAGGCTCTTTCCGTTGGAAGGAGGCTCGGTGCGGACAGCGGGCTGGACCGCCGACCTCTTGGACCGCGACTGCATCGCCGCCAGCGGCTTCGAAGAGGTGGCCGCCGTGCTTGATAGCGAACCCTCGGCCGCCGCGCCGCACGTGATCGAGCCGCTCTTCTGCCCGCAGGGCTGCATCAACGGCCCCGTGATGCCCGACTCGCCCGGCAGCTTCCGCCGCCGCAGCGATGTGCTCCAGTATGCCACGCCCGTGCCAGAAACCCATTCCCCGGCCGCTCCACCGCCGAACCAACGGCCAAACTGGCTCGATCTGGCGGCCACCTTTTCGCCGGGCGTCGGGTCGGAGCCAACCGTCGCCGAGGATGAAATCCGCCGCGTGCTGGAGCGGACCGGCAAGGCAAACCTCGAAGACCAGCTCAACTGCGGCGCCTGCGGCTATCGGACATGCCGCGAGAAAGCGATCGCCGTACTCCAGGGGCTGGCCGAACCGGAGATGTGCATCCCGTACATGAAGCGGCTGGCCGAGCAGCGGACCGACCGGATCATCGAGACCAGCCCCAACGGGATCGTGATCCTCGACGGCGAGCTCAACATCCTCCATATGAACCCGGCCTTCCGCCGCTTCTTCCTCTCGTCCGACGCCGTCTGCGGCCAGCCGATCTCGTACCTTATGGACCCGGGGCCGTTCGAACGGATCGTGGCCGGCGAAGAGCTGATCGAAATGGTGGTCGAGCACGATCGCTACAACCTCGTCTGCCACCAGATCCTTTACCCGTTGAAGGAAGAGCGGCAGTTCGTGGGCATTTTTGTCAACATCACCACGAGCCAGGCGAGCCAGCAGCAGCTCGATCGGCTGCGGTCGGAGACCGTGCTCCAAGCCCGTGAGTTGCTGGAAAACCAGCTTCAGATGGCCGAGACGATCGCCCGCTGCCTGGGCGAGAACGCCGCCCGCAGCGAGGACCTGCTCGACAAGCTGGTGCGGATGGCTGAACAAAAGGAAACTGAAACCGGCGAGGTCCGGCGGAGAGAGAAGCACTCGTGGCTGCGCGATACGTACACGTCGAAGTGACGACGTCGCAGTCGTCGAAGAAGACCGGCGCGCCTTGCGGCGACGTGTTCGCCTGCCGTCGCGATCCGGCGGCGACGGTCCTCGCCTGCGTCGACGGCATCGGTTCGGGCATCCGCGCGCGGATCGCCGCCGAGATGTGCCGCAGCCGCCTCATTGAACTGGTCGAACTTGGGTTCTCGCTGCACCGCGCGGTCGACAGGGTGGCCGGCACGATGCGCGAGATCCGCGAGCCGGGACGCCCCTACGCGGCATTCACCATCGCCCGGATCCGCACCGACGGCATGGCGACCGTCTTGAGCTACGAAGCCCCCCCGGCCATCCTCATCAGCCATCGCCACGCGGCCCCGCTGCCGGCCCGCGCCGAGCACATGGGCGGCACATTGGTGAACGAGTCGCACTGCCACCTGGTGCCGGGTGAGGGACTCCTGCTGATGAGCGACGGCATCACGCAGGCCGGGCTGGGATCCGGACTGCCTTCCGGCTGGCAGACCGATGGCGTGGCCCGGTTCGTCAACGACCGGCTCGCCGAAGGGCTCAAGCTCGACGCGCTGCCGGACCTCATCCGCCGCGAGGCTCAGCGGCTGTGGCGGCGCGGCGGCGACGATTGCACCGTGCTTCTGGCCTCGTGCCAGCCGGGCCAGGTGGTCAACATCCTTACCGGCCCGCCCGCGAACCGTGCCGACGACGCCCGCGCGGTCGAGCGGTTCCTGCTGGCCGAAGGGCTCAAGATCGTCTGCGGCGGCACTACGGCCGAGGTCGTCGCCCGGCAACTCCGGGTGCCGCTCCGCGTCGAGCAGAACCCAACCAGCATGATCGCTCCGCCGCGCTATGAGATCCCCGGCGTGGACCTCGTGACCGAGGGGGCAGTCACGCTCAACCAGGTCTACAACATCTTCGACGAAGAGGTGCACAAGCTGACCGAGGACAGCGGTGTGACGGAGCTCTGCGCGCTACTGCATGTGGCCGACCGCGTGAACCTGTTCGTCGGCGCAGCCCGCAATGGCGCCAACGGCGACATCAGCTTCCGCCAGCGCGGCATCCTCACCCGTGAGCGAATCGTGCCGCTACTGGCCGACAAGCTTGAATCGGCCGGCAAGCTCGTGGTGCTCCAGCCGGTATAGGTCAGACCGCCGACGTAGATGCGGCGTCTCGCCGCATTCCGCAAACTCGATAGGACGTCGCGACTACGTGCTGGCTTTACTTCATGCCCACCTGGGCCACTTGTTTGCCGACGCTGGCGAGCGTGGCGCGGTTGATCTCATCTTCAAGGAAGTCCTCGCCGCTGTTCCACACCGCGGCGCCGCCGTGGCTGGCGGGCTGGGCTTCGCCGACCACGATCATGTCCTGCGAAATGAGGCAGGTCTGCACCGCGCGGATGGCCAATTCCTGTCCGCCATTGCGGTTGCCCCCGACGGCGATCACGGCGCCCACTTTCTTGCTGAGTTGGAAGCCGTTCTTGCGGAAGGCAATGCAGCGTTCGAGAAACGCCTTGCAGAGTGAGCTCATGTTGCCGAAATAGACCGGTGTGGCGACGATGATCGCCGCAACGGCCGGATCAACCAGCTTGGGCACCAGCGTCGGGAAGTCGTCGCGCTCGCCCGGTTCGAGTTCCAGTCCCGCCGCCGGACCCGCCGGTATCTTCATCGTTGCCAGGTCGATCAGCTCGATCTCGATGTGGTCCGGATCGACGGCCCGGGCTGCCTCCAGGCACACCTCGAGCGACTGCGTCGTGCTCTTCCCGGCACGCAGGCTGCACGCCAGGCCGACGATCTTGCGTTTCTTCTTCTCGCCCTCAGCCGCGGCCGCAACGGACGTCGTGGCGGCGATCGCTCCCGCCGCCGCACTGCCGATCAGGAAGTTACGCCTGGATAGATCACTCATCGCTTGCTCCTTGTGCTGGTCTGGTAATCTCGGTGGCGCTCGCCTCGCTAAACCCTTAGACATTGGTCATTGGCGCCTGGTCATTTGTGCCTCATCTTCCACGTGGGCCGTGCTGACCATCGCACCGCGCTCGTCGGTTACGCTCAGATAGTAAACGATCGGCCTTGCCGGGGGCAACTCCGCGGTCACCTTGCCATCCGAGAGCGTAGCAACGACAGTCTCCCACTTCCGCTCCTGCCATTTGCCCGTGTCGGTCGTGTAATGCAGTTGTCCCTCCGTGAGAGGCACTTCAGCGGTGAAATTCGCCCAAACGCGGCTGCCTTCCGTCTGCATTGGCTCGAATCGCACGAGCGGCTTGCCCCCTTTGAGCACGCTGTCGACATACAGGCCGATTTCCTGCGGTGCCCAGCCCACCCCGTGACCGTGCGGCATGCGGACCTCAATCCGCAGATCGACGCGGCCCGGAACCGCACGATAGCTCTTCTGGTAACTGTCGAGCGGATAGGCGAAGTCGTTCGTGCCGTTCATGAACAGGATCGGGCAGCTCACGCCGGGCAGGTACTGCGACGGATCGAAGTACTTCACCCAGCGATCGCGCTGGTCGGCCGGCATCGCCTGGAGAATATCGAACCAGGCGCTGTTCTCGTGGAGAAAACCGCAGCCGTAAACCGGCACCGATACGCGGAGCCGGTCATCGATCCCGGTGACGATGCACGTGAGATAGCCACCCCAACTGATGCCGGTGATGCCGATCCGCTCTGGATCGACTTCGGGTCGTGCGGCGAGCAGCGAGTGGCCCCGAACCACGGCCGCCACGGCGTGATAGGTCCACATCTTGCCCACCTCATCGTCGCCGAATGGGGCGAACTTCTCGTCGTGCCCTTGTCCCGGTCCTCCGTCGGGCAGCCTCTTTCCGTCAGGGCCACACCCGGCCGTGTCCATGGCCAGCGCCGCGTAGCCGCGCTCGGCCCACAAGGTGGCCCACTCGGGAAAGGCTTTCCCGCCGCCGCCGTGAACGAGCACCATCGCCGGAAACGGACCGCTACCTTCGGGCTGCGCGTAATAGGCGAATACCCGGGTTGGCTTGCCCCCCAGAGGTTCGCCGTCGTAATACACCTCCTGGACCAGCCCGGTCTTCGCCCCCCAGGTTGCCTCCGGGGGAGTCTTGAGACGCGACATGTCCCACGGCCCGGTGAACCGCTCCGCCGGTTCTGCCGCGCGTGCGGCAATGCTGTTTACGACGAGCAGAATCCATGCGATAACCCACTGGCGGCGAACCATCTCGGCGTCTCCGATTGGCGACAGACAAACCACCCCCGAGGCACCAGGATACTTGCCGCCTGCACGCGAGGCAAACGGCCCCGCTACAGGGGCGACCGGCTGTGTTATACTGGGTAGCTGACCGCATGCCTCCCGCCTCGTTTCCGCCACCGAATGAGGGCAGATCATGAGCTTTGGCGACGACGCAATCCAATCGCTCCGCGAAGCCGTCCGCCTCTCTCCAAACAATCTGCCGCTGAGGCGTCACCTGGCCCAGACCCTGGCCGGCCTTGGCCGCTACGACGAGGCGGTCGAAGAGTTCCGCCGCGCACTGGGCCTGGCACCCAACGACCGACAGCTCAAGTTCGATCTTGCCGATGCGTTCTACCGGCAGGGAAAGATCGGCGAGGCGCTGGTGATTGTCGAAGACCTCACGCGTCAGTCTGACTGCCCGGCGCGGGCCCGCGTGCTGTTTGCCCGGCTGCTCTTCCAGTCGGGCGACGTGCCCAATGCCGTGGCCCAGTACAAGCTGGCCGTCGAGCACGATCCCGAGGCGGGCGATGCCGACCTGGCCGGCCGCCTGGGTATCGTCGGCGAGGACGAGGCCGGCGAGGTGTTCGAAGGCCGCGTCCGCGAGTCGTGGCAGGCGCCGCCGGCCGACGAAGCGGGCGAGATCGAGCGCCCCAAGATCGCGTTCGCCGACGTCGGCGGCATGGACACGGTCAAGGAAGAGATCTCCATGAAGATCATCATGCCGCTCAAGCACCCGGAGATGTTCCGGGCGTACGGCAAGCCGATCGGCGGCGGGATCCTGATGTACGGCCCGCCCGGTTGCGGCAAGACGTATCTTGCGCGGGCCACGGCGGGCGAGATCCGCGCGGCGTTCCTGTCGGTGGGCATCAACGACGTACTCGAGATGTGGATCGGCAACAGCGAGCGGAACCTGCACCAGCTTTTCGAGCAGGCCCGCCGCAATCGGCCCTGCGTGCTGTTCTTCGACGAGGTCGACGCGCTGGGCGGCCGGCGGTCCGACATGCTTGGCGGCGCAGCCCGGCAGCTCATCAACCAGTTTCTCGCTGAGATGGACGGCGTGGAGCACTCCAACGAAGGCGTGCTGATCCTCGCCGCCACCAATGCCCCGTGGCACGTCGACGCCGCGTTCCGCCGCCCCGGGCGGTTCGATCGCGTGCTGTTTGTGCCGCCTCCCGATGCCGAGGCCCGGGCGGCCATTCTGCGGATCCACCTCAAGGACAAGCCGAGCGACAAGGTCGACTTTCCCCACCTCGGATCGAAGCTTGCCGAGTTCTCCGGAGCCGATCTCAAGGCGGTGGTTGATGTGGCCGTGGAGAACAAGCTCCGCGAGGCGATCAAGTCGGGCAAGCTCCAGCCGCTTGCCACGCGCGATCTTCTCGCGGCTGCGAAGACCCTGCGGCCGACCACGCGGGAATGGTTTGCCACGGCCCGCAACTATGCCCTCTATTCCAACGAGGGCGGGCTCTACGACGATGTGCTCCAATACATGAAATTGAAATGAGCCAGCGAATCCAACGCGCGCGGATGCTCATGATGCGTTCGCGCTTCGACATGGCCGAGAAGGAACTGGGGCTTGCCCTGGCCGAATCCCCGAGCGACGCCATGGCCCACGCCATGATGGCGATGTGCCTGACTGAACGGGAGAAGTTCGACCCCGCCGTCGAGCATGCCCAGCAGGCGGTGGCTTCCGACCCCGAACTGCCCTTCGCCCATTTCGTCCTCGGGCTGGTGTGGAAGGTCCGCGGCTATCTCGATCGTGCCGAAAAGGCTATCCACGAGGCCTTGCGGCTCGATCCGGCCGAAGGCCGCTGCTATAACCTGCTGGCCGAGATCCGCATCGAGCAGAGCCGCTGGGCCGAGGCGGTTCAGGCGGCCGAACAGACGCTCGGCATCGATCCGGAAGATACCACGGCGATCAATCTCCGGGCGTTCGCACTGCGGCAGTTGGGCCGCGGCGAAGTGAGCGAGGCGGAACTTCACGGTGCGCTGCGATTGGCGCCCGAGGACGCCACGACCCACGCGAACCTCGGCTGGAATCACCTCCGCTCTGGTAACCGCGACGAGGCGATGCGACATTTCCGCGAAGCACTGCGGCTCGATCCGGAGTTGGACTGGGCCCGCCACGGCGTGGTCGAGACGCTCAAGGCCCACAACATCTTCTACCGGCAGATGCTCAAGTACTTCCTCTGGATGCAGAGCCTGGGGAGAGCCGGGCAGTGGAGAGTCCTGCTGGGGGCCTGGATCGGCTACATCATTGTCCGCCGCGTGGCCGACGCAGTCCCGGCGGCCAAGCCCTGGCTTCTGCCGCTGATCGTCGGGTATCTGGCCTTCGCCCTGTCGACGATCCTCGCGGTGCCGCTTTTCAACCTCGCGCTGCACCTGCACCCCTTCGGCCGGCTGGCGCTTTCGCGCGATGAGCGGAATGGTTCGTATTGGACGGGAGGATTTCTGCTCGGGCTCATCGTCGCCGGCGCGTGCTATTTCTTCTTCCCGACCGACTACGTGCTCAGCCTGGCGGCGTTTTCCGGACTGATGCTGATTCCCGTCGGCGTCACCTCGCAGATCTCGGGTCCGCAGCCGCGCCGCTGGATGATCCTCTACACCGTCCTTGTCGGCGTCGCTGGTCTGAGCGCTACGATGTACTTCCTTGTGCCCGATGTCGACGCGCGGAAGAACCTCTCGCTCGCATTGGCCAAGGCGCTCACCGGCCTTTGCCTGATAGCGTTCCCTCTGGCTGCCCTGCTCTCGGTTTGGGTCGGCAACATCCTGGGCACGATGCGGTGGAAGCGGTAGAGCCGCGATTTCGCTACGCAATCCTCCGCGCTTCGAGCTGGCGGATCTCGAGCTGCCAGGCCTCGCGATCCTGCTCGGTGATCGTGGGGTCGGGCAGCAGACTCCGCCGGGTGCAATTGACCAGGGCCTGGAGCGTCTGGTATCGCCGCGTGAGCCCGATTGCCGGTGGGATCTGGTCCTGAACCACGGCCGCCACGTCGTCGAATGTCTTTGGCTCAACAGCCTTAAGGTGCTGCCGCAGGGAAGCGAACGCGGCGGCCGAGTACCCTTCAGTCAGTTCGTCGAGGCGGGCGATTTGCTCGTCGCTGGGATCCTTGATCGCCGCTTTGGCGACCCAGCGCAGGAACTCGCGGCGATCGTCCCCTTCGGGATCGAGCACGGGTATGATCAGGTCGCCGACGCGCCCGGGGCGGCGGATGTCGGGCGAAAGGAGGTGGATCCGCGCGGTCATCAACAGCCACACCACCCGGCCGCGGAGCCGCGGATCGGACATCATCGCCTGGATCTTGCCGGTCAGCCGCCGCTCGGTGGAATGCTCTTCCCGCCCCACGCCGCCAAACTGCGTGTCGGCTTCGTCGACGAAGATCACCACCTTGTCAAGCGACTCCAATACCCGGCGGAGCCGTTCGAAGATCACGTCGGTCTGGCCGTACCACTGGCTGCGGATGTTCTTGAGCACGAGCACCGGCAGGCCAAGCTCGGCGGCCACGGCCTCGAAGATGAACGTCTTGCCGCCGCCGATCGCGCCGGCCACGGCCGCCCCGGTCAGCGCCTTGTCGGCCGATGCGCGGAAGCGGGGCATAAGCTCCTCGCGCAGAAAGCGCTTGAGCTTCGAGAAGCCAACCACGTCGGCCAACGTGTGCGTGGGCTTCTTGAACTCGATCACATCCTCGCCCAACTGCCCCTGGATGAACTCCTCGACCTTTGCCACCAGATCGCCGGGCGTGAGCGTCTGATCGGCGTAGGCGGCGGCCACGAGAAGCTGACGGATGGCGTGGATGGAAAGACCCGCGGTGTAGGCCGCCAGTTCCTCGGCGGTGCCCCACAGCTTCGGAGGCTTGGCGGTCGTGGACGAGAAAAACTGGATGTAGTGCAGCCGGGCGGCCGTATCCGGCGCCGCGATCTCCAGCGGCAGCATCTGCGGCAATCGCGACACCCGCGGGTGGATCAGGCTGCGGCTTTCCGCAATCAGGCAGACCGAATCGCGACCCGCGAGGAAGGCGGGGTCGCCGAACCAGTCCTGCACGATGCTGATGCGATGGAGTTGCTTGTCGTTAAGCGACGAGATGTCTCCGTCGCCCGCCGGCAGGAGCATATCGGCGGCCTCGATGAGGATCAGCAGGTCGTGCTCCAGACCGCCCGTACGCGAGCAGATCGTCAACTGCCGCAACAGTTCCAGAGCGAGCGTCGGATTGCCGATGGCATCCAGCAGCAGTTGCTCGAATTCCGCCGATCGCCGGTCCGCCTCCGAGGGCCCCGCCTTGCGGAGGTCCTTGAGCAACAGCGTGTCTACGTCCTGTCCGGTCTTCCATTTGATCCAGGCATTCTTGAGCTTCTCGCGGTCGTCGAGGATGCGGACCGGCCCGTTGAGCTCGTAGACTACCCGGATCACGCCCTGGGTCTTCGCTCTTTCGGTCAACAGCGGAATGAGTGGCACGTACTGCGACCCGTTGAAGAAGAGGTCGTAGACGTTGCCGCAGAGGATCACCGCCCGCGCCTGGTCCGAGTTGAAGATCCGGGCCAGCGCGGTAAAGAAGTCAGTCGACGGAACTGCCATGACCGGTCCTTCTACCCTTCGGGCAAGCGCGTCCGTTCCGCCTCCGGCTTCGCGGGCTCCGACTCTTTGGTCAACCCGATGAGCTTGTCGAATTCATTGTCGGAGACCGACTGCGCGGCGTACTGCAGGAATTCCTCTTCCGAACGCTTCGTGTCGATGCCAGCCACCTCTCGCGACACGCGGGCGGCCGCCTTGCTCTTCTGCCGGAGGTCGCGCATCTCCTGCAATTCCTGCGAGGTGCGGTCCTCGCTGATGCCGCTGATGATATCGGCGATCTCACGTTCTTCTTTGGCGGTGATCAGGTCGGCTACCGTCTCTTCCTTCTCCTGCCGGATCTTCTCAATATCGCGCAACAGCGTCTCCAGTTGCGTCTTGTGTCCGGCGATCGAGTCCTGAAGCGTTTTCACGTCCGACTCGAGGTCGGCGATGCGCCCCTCCTTTTCCTCCAGCGTGGAGCTGAAGTCCTTGAAGGCGGCCTGGCACTTGATGTACTCGGGATCCTGTTTGACCGCCTCGATGTTCCCGCCGTGCCGTTCGACCACTTTGCGGGCCATGGCCGCGGCCCCCTCGCGAAGCTTCGACAGCCGGGCGACCTCGTCCGAGTGGCGCTTGAGCTCGACCTTCTTCTTCTCCTCCTGGGCGATCATGCCCGCCACGGCGTCCTTGTATTGCTGGATCCGGGTCTTTTTTTCCCGCATGATCTGGTCGAACGTCGCCCGGACCACGTTCGGGTTGGTGGCCAAGGTCATCCGGGCGGCATCGATCTTGCCGGTAAACAGGTAGCCCAGCGCGCGAAAGTAACGTCCGATGGCTCCGAACATGTCTGTGATCCTCCCAGAGGTTGCGTTATCCCTTGGCGATTTCTGAACGTCAGCTTTCCAGGCGGTGCCGGCGAATGCGGTTTTCAGGGTCGATGTCGCGGTCCAGTTCCTTCATTCGCTCCTCCACGCGGCGCGACACTTCCAGACCCTGTTCCAGCTCCTCGCGGATCCGGGCGAGGCTTTCATCAGGCCGGTCGCGATCGAGGCCGGCAGCCTGGAGGTGGTCGAGCGTCGCGCCCAGGTGTCGCACACTCCGCTCCGCTTCGTCCACCAGGGACTCGCGGGCTTCGATCATCCGCTGGCGCCCCTCGGCTGTGCTCATCTGGTCCGAAGCCCGCGACATCTCGGCCGCGCGCCGAAGCGCCGTGAGACAATTCGCCCACAGTGCGTCGGCCTTGGACCGCAACTCCGGCAACAGGTCTCGCGCCGGGTTGTCAGCAGCCAGGCGAATCGCCGCCAGACGCTGGTGGACTTTGCGAAGCGAGTCGGCCAGGCCGATCATCCGCGGATCGCCGTCGGCCCGCAAGCGCCGGCGCAACTCGCGGAGTTCGTAGATCGTCGTCCGCAGGCGCTCGTCGACCGCCTCTTGTTCAAGTTGCCTGGCAATCGCCGGTCGCCGGAAGAAGAAACGGTAAGCCGCCGATGCGCCGCCGACAGCCAACAGACCGAGACCGATGAAACCCGGCGGGTCGGTCAATGTGCCGGTAAACATAGCCATCAGCGACACCATCCCCCCCAACCCAGCCGGGAAGAGTACCGCGGGAGCCAGGATGGTCCGAAACGTTGCGCGTTTGGTGATGTTTGCCTCTGCCATGACCGCCTGTCGCCTGACTCCGTCTCACCAGAGCGAGACTGGTATGTACGTCGTCCACCATTCTACCCCTGCGGCGGGGACGTTCAAGGGTGCGTCCAAGGGAGGCGGCTCAGCAACCGCCGAAAGCGGGATTCTCAGATTGACCCAGTCTTTTGTGAATGTACAATCACAATAGGAGGCAAGCGATGCCACGCCAAAAACTCACCACCGACGTGCGCCGGGAACAGATTGCCGAGGCCGCCTTGCGATTGATCGCCGCCCAGGGGATTCGCCGGTTGAGCATCGCCGCGGTGGCGCGCCGCGTGGGGTTGGTGCCGTCGGGCATTTACCGGCACTTCAAGAACAAAGACGAGTTGCTCGACGCAGTCTTGGAACTAGTCGACCAGCGACTCCAGGGGTTGGTCAGCGCGGCGCGGCAGGAGGTCGAGGAACCGCTTGGCCGCCTGGAATTGATCCTCAGGAAGCATGTCGAATTCATCCGTGAAGGACGGGCGTTTCCGCGACTCGTCTTTTCCGAAGAGGTCCATGCCGGCCACCCCGCCCGGCGCGAACGGATGCGGCAGATCGTCGACGGATACCTGGGCGCGATTGCCGAAGTGATCCGTGAAGGGCAAGAGGAGGGCGCGCTTCGCACCGACCTCGACCCCAAGTCGGTAGCCATCATGTTCCTGGGCACGGTGATGCCGGCCGCCATCCTCTGGCACTTGAGTGATGAGGAATTTGACGTGACACGCCACGCCCATCGAGTGTGGCCGCTGTTTCGTCGTGCCGTTACGGTCGGCATCCCTGAACAACCTAAGTGAATAGAGATTCACACGAGGCGCGTATGAGGCGGTTGAAGCTCGCGGCGATCGTCGTGATCCTCCTGGCGGCTGTGGCCGCCGTCGGCTGGGCGGTGAGCCGGCGCGGCACCGAAGCTTCGGGCGGCATTCGGCTTTTTGGCAATATCGAGGTCACCGACGCGGAAGTGGCCTTCAAGATACCCGGCCGGGTCCAGGAGCGTCTTTTCGATGAAGGGCAGTCCGTCGAGAAAGGGACGGTGATTGCCGTACTCGACAGCTCCGACCTCCAGTGGGAAAAAGCGATGCGCCAGGCGGAGTTGGAGCAGGCCCAGGCGGCGCTGGCCGAACTCCAGGCCGGTTCGCGCCCCGAGGAAATTGCCGCCGCCGAGGCGGCGGTTCGTAAGGCCGAGGCGACCGTCTCGCTCCTCGAGTCGGGTTCGTGGCAACAGGAAATCACCGCCGCCGAGGCCACGCTGTCGCGGGCCATTGCCGAGAAGGACCGGGCCGAGGCCGAGTACGGCCGGATGCGACAGCTCTTCGAGCAGAAGGTCGTCTCCCAGGACCAGTTCGATCGCAGCAAGGCCACGTTCGAGGTTGCCCTGGCCCAGTGGCGCGAGGCGACCGAGCAGCTCAACCTCGTCAAAGGGCCGCGCGCGCAGCAGATCGAAGAAGCCAAGGCGGCGCTCGACGAGGCCCGGGCACGCTACGAACTGGTGAAGAAAGGCCCGCGTCAGGAGCAGATTGACCAGGCCCAGGCCAAAGTCAATCAGGCCAAAGCCGCCTACGAACTCGCCGAGGTTCGCCTCGGCTACGCCACGCTCCGCGCGCCGATGAGCGGCGTCGTGCTCTCCAAGAACATTGAACCCGGCGAATACGTCTCGCCCGGCACGCCCGTGGTCACCGTGGGCGACCTGGAGCATGTCTGGTTGCGGGCGTATCTCGAGCAGAGCTTTGTGGGACGAGTCACCATCGGCCAGAAGGCCCGGGTGTACACCGACAGTCATCCGGACAAGCCCTACGAGGGCCGCGTGTCGTTCATCGCCAGCGAGGCCGAGTTCACCCCCAAGAGCGTGCAGACGGAAGAGGAACGGGTGAAGCTTGTCTATCGCATCAAGATCGATTTGAAGAACCCGCGGCGCGAGTTGCTGCCGGGAATGCCCGCCGACGCGATGATCGAGGTGGGCGTTCAGTAGACTCCGATGGAAGCGATCCGGATAGAGAACCTGACGAGACGGTTCGGCGACTTGACTGCCGTCGACGGGCTGACGCTGTCGGTCGAGCCAGGCGAGGTCTTCGGCTTCGTCGGCCCCGACGGCGCCGGCAAGACGACAACCATGCGGTTGCTGGCATCAATTATGACGCCGACCGCGGGCGACGCCTGGGTCGACGGCCGCCACATTGTCCGCGAAGCCGAGGCGGTCAAGGAGTGCATCGGCTATATGAGCCAGCGGTTCGGTCTCTACCCCGATCTGACGGTGATGGAGAATCTCGACTTCTACGCCGACATCTACGATGTGCCGCGGCGCGGAAGGCGGGACAAGATCGACCGATTGCTCGAGTTCAGCAATCTTGCCCCGTTCAAGAAACGGCTGGCCGGCAATCTCTCGGGCGGCATGAAGCAGAAACTCGGCTTGTCGTGCGCACTGGTGCACACGCCGCGCGTGCTCCTGCTCGACGAGCCGACCAACGGGGTTGACCCGGTGTCGCGACGCGACTTCTGGCGCATCCTTTATCAGCTCCTTCGCGACGCGGAGATCACCATCTTCGTCTCCACGGCTTATCTCGACGAGGCGGAACGCTGCAGCCGCCTGGCGTTGATCCACCGGGGACGATTGCTGGCCTGCGGCTCGCCGCCGGAGGTGAAGCGGCTGATGCGGGGCACAATCCTCGAAGTCCGCTCCGGTTCCCCGCGCGAGGCAATGCGTCTGTTGCGAGCCGAACTCGCTGCGGAGTCGATCGGCCTGTTCGGCGACCGCGTGCACATCGTTTCCCACGAGCCTGAAACCGCGGCCCATCGCAGCCGCTTCCTGCTTGAGCGTGGCGGCCTCGACGTCGTCGGAATACGGGTGGTCGAGCCGTCGCTCGAGGACGTGTTCGTCTCCGTCTTGGGCCATGTGGAGGAGAGCGCGGATGGCCACTGAAGTCACGCCGAATCGCGCCAACGGTCAGGCCGTCGTCGTCGAGAACCTCAGCAAGCGGTTCGGCCGTTTCGTGGCCGTCGACCGAGTGAGCTTCTCGGTCAACCGCGGCGAGATCTTCGGCTTTCTCGGGCCGAACGGCGCCGGCAAGTCAACCACCATTCGCATGCTGTGCGGCATCCTCGCCCCGAGCGACGGACGCGGGACGGTGGCCGGGTTCGACGTCCGCCACCAGGCGGAGGCCATCAAGTCGCACATCGGCTACATGAGCCAGAAGTTCTCGCTCTATGAAGACCTCACCGTCGAGGAGAACATCGACTTCTACAGCGGCATCTACCGCATCGACCCGGCACTGAAACCGCAGCGCAAGAAGTGGGTGCTCGAGATGGCCTCGCTGGCCGATCACCGGCGGTCGAAAACCGGCATGCTGTCGGGCGGCTGGAAGCAGCGTCTGGCCCTCGGCTGCGCCGTATTGCACCAACCGCCGATCATCTTCCTCGACGAGCCCACCTCGGGGGTCGATCCGATCAGCCGGCGGCAGTTCTGGGAGCTGATCTATGAGATGGCTGGCCAGGGCGTGACGGTGTTCGTCACCACGCACTACATGGACGAAGCCGAGTACTGCGACCGCCTGGGCCTGATCTACCGCGGCGAACTGATCGCCCTCGGGACGCCCGCACAACTCAAGCACGAACACATGCAGGACCACGTTCTGGAGGTTCTCTGCGACGATCCCGAGGCGACGATGGGCGAGATCGAGCGATTGCCGAGCGTGAAGGAAGCGGCGCTGTTCGGCCGCGGACTGCACGTGGTGGCCGCCGACGGCGACGCGGCCGCGCTGGAGATCCGCCGCCGGTTCGACGCGCTGGGCCGGTCGACCGAGCGGATCGAGCGGATTGAACCCTCTCTGGAAGACGTGTTCGTCTCGCTCATCGAGGCCCGCGACCGCGCCGAGCAGCCCCAGCAGGAGTTCGACCGATGAAGCTCCGCCGCATGGCCGCTGTCGCCCGGAAGGAATCGCTTCATGTGCTCCGCGACCCGCGGAGCCTGGGCATGGGGATCTTCATTCCCATGCTGATGCTCGTGCTGTACGGCTACGCCCTGACGCTCGACGTGGACGACGTTCCCCTGGTAGTCTGGGACCAGAGCCGCACCGAGACCAGCCGCGAACTTGTCAGCCGTTTCGACGGCTCGCGGTATTTCACCGTCGTGGATACGGCACTCAACTACCGCACCATCGAACAGGCGATCGACAAGAGCCGCGCCATGGGCGCGCTGGTCATCCCCAGCCGCTTCGCCGAGCAGATGGCGATCGGCGCCGAGGCTCCCGTGCAACTGATCGTCGACGCCAGCGACTCGACCACCGCCACGCTGGCGATCAGCTATGCCGAGGCGGTGATCTGGGACTACACGCGCGACAAGGCGGTCGAACAGATCCGCGTCCGCGGCGGGCCGCCGCTGCGGATTCCGCTCGACGTCCGCTCCCGGGTGTGGTTCAACGAAGACCTCAAGTCACGGAACTTCATCGTCCCGGGACTGATTGCCGTGATCATGATGGTCATCGCCGCGCTCCTGACGTCGCTCACCGTGGCCCGAGAATGGGAACGGGGCACGATGGAGCAGCTCATCTCCACACCGGTGAAAGGCTATGAACTGATCCTCGGCAAGCTGGTCCCCTACTTCGCCATCGGCATGTTCGACATGCTCGTGGCGGTGCTCATGGGCGAGTTCATGTTCGACATTCCGTTGCGCGGCAGCGTGACGCTCCTGTTCGCCATGGCGGCGCTTTTTCTTGTCGGCGTACTGGCAATGGGCGTCTTCATCAGCGTAGTCACCAAGAACCAAACGCTCGCCAGCCAGTTGGCCATGGTCCTGACGTTCCTGCCGGCCTTCCTGCTTTCCGGCTTCATTTTCGCCATCTCCAACATGCCGCTGCCGATTCAGAAGATTACCCACATTGTGCCGGCGAGGTACTTCGTCGCGCTGCTGAAGGGCATCTATTTGAAGGGAGTCGGCCTGCAGGTCCTGGCAGGCGAAATTGCCCTGCTGTCGGCGTTCACCGCGATTATGCTCGCCCTGGCGATCGGCAAATTCAAGAAGAAACTGGCGTAGACGAGTGTTTGAACGCATTTATCGCATGCTCGTCAAGGAGTTCATCCAGACGCTCCGCGATCCGCGGATGCGGGTGGTGACGTTTGTCATACCCGTGTTTCAGGTGCTGGTGATCGGCTACGCGGTGACCACCGACGTGAAGCACGTGCCCACGGCGATCTATGATCTCGACCGCAGCGTCGCCAGCCGAGACCTGATCTCCCGTTTTGCCGCCTCGATCTACTTCGACGTGATCGAGTACGTCGAAGACGACCGGCGCATGCAGGAACTGATCGACCGCGGCGATGCCGTCGCCGTGCTGCGCATCAACCGCGGCTTTGCCGAAGACCTGGAGGCGGGGCGGGTGGCATCCGTGCAACTAGTCCTTGACGGCACCGACTCCAACACGGCCGGCATCGTGCTGGGATACGCCAGCCGGATCACCACCCCCTACGGCCGCAACATTCTCATCGACCGATTCACCCAGCTTCAGGGTGCGTTTAACAAGCCCGGCCGGCCGGAACTCCGCGTCCGCGCGTGGTTCAACGAGAACCTGGAGAGCCGCAACTACTATGTCCCCGGGGTCATCATGATCGTGGTCTCACTGGCCGCGCTGCTTCTGACCAGCATGGCCGTAGTCCGCGAGAAAGAAATCGGCACCATGGAACAGATCATGGTCACGCCGATCCGCCCGATGGAGTTTGTGCTCGGCAAGACCGTGCCCTTTGCCATCATCGGCATGGTCGACGTCATCATCGTCACCACAGTCGGCACGCTCTGGTTCGAGGTTCCCATCCGCGGCAGCCTCGCGCTTCTGCTGGCTTCCTCGGCGCTCTACCTGACGACCATGCTCGGCTTCGGGTTGCTGATATCGACCATCAGCCAGACCCAGCAGCAGGCGATGATGAGCACTTTCTTCTTCTTCTTTCCCGCCATGCTGCTGTCGGGCTTCGCTTTTCCGATCGCCAACATGCCGCCGGTAATCCAGTGGCTCACGTTGCTCAATCCGTTGCGCTACTTTCTGACGGTTTTGCGCGGCATCTTCTTAAAGGGGGTGGGGTTCGAGATCCTCTGGCCCCAGCTTGCCGCCCTGGCGGCAATGGGGATTGTGGTCCTCTGGTGGGTATCGATCCGCTTCCGCAAGACGTATGCGTGACTTTTCTTGTTGACGCCCGGCAGCGGTTGTCGTATTGTGTCTCCCCTTGGCGAAAATGTCAGACCGAGGCAGACCGATGATGTTAGCCGTGCGCGACGCCGCCGCGCTATTGAATGTTTCCGAGCGGACTATCTATCGCTGGGTCGATCAGGGCGTGCTGCCCGCACACCGGGTGAACGAGCAGTACCGCTTCCACCGCGCCGAGTTGCTCGAATGGGCGACCGCCCGCCGCGTCAACGTATCGCCCGAGATCTTCTCCGAACCGGAAGGCTCCGCCACGCCGCTGAGCCTTTGCCAGGCCCTGCAGGCCGGCGGCATCTTCTACCGCATTTCGGGCGATGACAAGCCGGCCGTGTTGCGATCGGTGGTCGATATCCTCCGCCTCCCCGAAGCGGTCGACCGCGAGTTCCTCTACCAGATGCTGCTGGCTCGCGAGTCGCTCGGTTCAACGGCCGTGGGTGAGGGAATCGCCATTCCCCACGTCCGCAACCCGGTGGTACTTCACATCGGCCAGCCCAGCGCAACATTGTGTTTTCTTGAACGGCCGATCCCCTTCGGCGCGCTGGACGACCATCCTGTTCACACCCTCTTCACGCTCATCAGCCCCACCGTGCGGTCGCACTTGCAGATGATATCGCGGTTGGCGTTTTTTCTCCGCCGCCCGGAATTGCACGCGGTGCTCAAGCGGCAGGGATCGCGCGACGAGATTCTCGCCGTCGTCCGCCAGTTGGAGTCGGTATTGCCCGGCGGCGAGGTACGATCGCCTTAGCTCCCCGCCTCGCTCGTCAGCCTTCACAGCGGCAGGCTTCCCGTCCCATCCGTGCGTCGAACGCACGCCCCTTACTTGAAGTACTCATGGACATCGTGTTGATTCTCGCGGCCGCCGTGGCCTTCGCCTTGAGCGGCCTGAGCGGCCTCGCCTTGCCGCGATCCGGATCGTTTGCCGAGCGGACCGCCGTCGCACTGATGCTGCTGGGGAGCGCCGTCGGCCTGGTGGGCGCGGTCTGGGGATTCACCAGCCCGGGCGCGGGTCTGCGACTGGCCTGGAATCTGCCCGTGGGAAGTTTCGCCGCGGCGTTGGACGGCGTGAGCCTTGTCTTTCTGCTGCCGGTGCTCGTGGTGCCGACGCTGGGTTCGATCTACGGTTTGGGCTACTGGCGGCAAGACGAGCATCCGGAAAGCGGCTTGCGGCTGCGGATGTTTTTCGGCCTGCTGGCAGGGGCGATGGTTCTGCTGGTCGTGGCGGCCGACGGCGTGTTGTTTCTCATCGCCTGGGAAGTCATGGCCCTGTCGGCCTTCTTTCTGGTAACGACCGACGACACCGACGTGGCGGCCTGCCGGGCAGGCTGGGTATATCTCGTTGCGACCCACCTCGGCACGATGTGCTTGCTGGCGATGTTCGGTTTGCTGAACTACGCCCACGGCTCGTTCCTCTTGGAACCTATCCGTTCCGGCCAGTCTTCGCCGGCGCTGGCCGGAGCGATCTTCGCACTGGCGGTAATCGGATTCGGTCTTAAGGCAGGCATCATGCCGCTGCACGTCTGGCTCCCCGATGCCCATGCCAACGCGCCCAGCCATGTCTCGGCGGTGCTGTCGGGGGTGATGCTCAAGATGGGCGTCTACGGCATCGTCCGCGTCACCGGTCTGGTGCCCGATCCGCCGCTGTTATGGGGGGTGATCCTGCTCGCCGCGGGAGCGGCCACAGCCCTGTTCGGCATTGCCCAGGCGCTGGCCCAGGGCGATCTCAAGCGGTTGCTGGCTTATTCGAGCATCGAGAATGTAGGGATCATCATCCTTGGCCTGGGCCTGGCTCTCATCGGCCGCAGCCTCGATCGCCCCGACTGGATCGTGCTCGGCGTGGCGGGAGCGCTGTTCCACGCGTGGAATCACAGCCTGTTCAAGCCGCTGTTGTTCTTCTCCAGCGGTTCAATCATCCATGCGGTACACACGCGGCGGCTGGACCGGATGGGCGGCTTGGCGAAAACGATGCCGGCCACGAGCGCCGCTTTCATGCTTGGCGCCGCGGCGATCTGCGCCTTGCCGCCGCTCAATGGCTTTGCCGGCGAACTGGTGATCTACCTCGGGCTGTTCGCCACAATCGGCGTCGGTCCGGGCGCCGCATTTCCCCTGGCCGCATTGGCAGCTCCGGCCCTGGCGATTGTCGGCGCGTGGGCGGTGGCCGCGATGGTCAAGGCTGGCGGCGTGGCCTTGCTGGGCGAACCGCGTTCAGAGGCGGCCTTGCACGCCCGGGAATCGAGCCGCGCGATGCTCCTGCCGATGGGCGTGATTGCTGCCGGGTGCGTCATCCTCGGTTTGTTCCCCATGCTCGCAACTCCGTTGTTGGATCGTGCGGTGGCGGCCTGGCTTGGGCCGACGGCGGCCGTGCCACGCCTGGGTTCACTCGTACCGTTCCCATGGATTACCGCCTGCGGAATCATGGTTGCGGCGGCGTCTCTGGGCGGAGTCGCCTGGCTTCGTCAGCGGGTGAATCGGTCGGTCGATGTCGGCACGTGGGACTGCGGCTACATCGCCCCCACCGCACGGATGCAATATACAGCCGCGTCGTTCGGGCAGATGCTCGTGGGGCTGTTCGGCTGGGCCCTGCGGCCCGAAGTCGACCGACCGCGGATCGAAGGCGTCTTTCCGGAGGCAAGCCGCTTCGAAAGCCGGCCTCGAGATGCCTTTCTGGACCGCATTGCGCTGCCGGCAGCCGCCGCCCTTGGCTGGCTACTCAATCGTGCCGGATCGATGCGGCGGCGGCCGGCGCAGATCCACTTGCTGTTCGTCCTGCTGATGATGCTTCTGCTCTTGATCTGCTCTGCCGCCGTCTGAGAACACCGCCTCATGACCGACCACTTGATCCACGTCCTGCTGCTCGTTCTGCTGCCGCCGCTCTTGCCGGGCGTCATCGCCAAGGTGAAGGCCCGCTTCGCCGGCCGCGTCGGGCCGCCGGTCCTGCAACTCTACTACGACCTCTTCAAACTGTTGCGCAAAGAACTGATCGCCAGCCGCACCACCACCTGGGTCTTCCTGGCCGGGCCGGCAGTCGGGCTGGTGACGGTCTTGCTGGCCGGGCTCGTCGTGCCAATGAGCGGCCGGGCGGCGCCCATCGCGTTTGCCGGCGATATGATCCTGTTCGTCTATCTCATGGCGCTCGGGCGTTTCTTTACCACCGCCGCGGCGATGGATACCGGTTCGGCATTTGAAGGAATGGGGTCCGTTCGTGAAGTAAGTTTCGCCTCACTGGCTGAACCGGCGACGCTCCTGGGTTTTCTCGCGCTGGGGCGGCTGGCACAATCGCTCAGCCTGTCGGGAATGCTCGACGGTGTGCTCTCCGAGACTTGGCTCGCACGCGGCACACCCCTGGTGTTTGTTGTGGTCGGCCTGTTTATCGTGTTGCTGGCCGAGAACTGCCGCATTCCATTTGACGATCCAAACACGCACCTCGAACTGACCATGATTCACGAGGTGATGGTCCTCGATCATGGCGGGCCGGCGCTGGCCCTCGTCCTCTACGGCGCTGCAGTCAAGCTCTACGTATTGGGCGCGATCATTGTGCGGATCATGGCTCCTGTCGCCACCGGGGCCCTGTTCCTCGATTGGGCCGCTTTCGTCGCCGCGATGCTCGCGCTGGCCGCCGTGGTGGGCATCGTCGAGTCGGTGATGGCCCGCCTGCGGCTGATTCACGTCCCCCGGCTTCTCACCGCAGCCTGCCTGTTGTGCGGGTTTGGCTTCGTGCTCCTGATGAGATGAGCGCCCATGGATTCTCTGCTCAGTGTACTCTGCATCCTGGTGATGGTTCTCAACTTCGTGACCCTCGGCGCCAGCCGCGTCCGCGCGGTGGTTCAGGTGGTCGCGCTCCAGGGACTGCTGGTCGGCATCATGCCGCTATTGGTCCACGAGAACCCCAACTGGCGGGCATTGCTCATGGCGGCAGCCACGATCGCCACCAAGGTAATCGTCATCCCGCGGCTCTTACTGCGACTGCTCCGCGACTCGGACTCCCCGCGGAGTGTCGAATCGCTGGTCGGACTTACCCGGTCGCTGCTGATCGGTGCCGCGGGCACCTTGCTGGTGCTCGAGTTCAGCAAGCACGTGCCGCTGGCCGCCAACCACTCTAGTGGCATGGTCGTGCCGGCGGCGCTGGCCACAGTGCTCGCCGGATTCATCGTGCTCACCACTCGGGTGCGGGGCATCATGCAGGTGCTCGGCTATCTCGTGCTGGAGAACGGCATCTACATCTTCGGCGTGCTGCTGTTGGAAAGCATGCCGGCACTGGTGGAAATGGGCGCGCTACTGGACCTTTTCGTGGGCGTCTTCATCATGGGGATCATTCTCGGGCACCTCAACCGCGAACCGCCAGCCGGAGTCGCTGCCCTGCACGATGAGGCCGAAACGGCGCCCTCATTGCTTCACTTCTGAAAGACGATCATGATCGAAACCGTGCTGCTGGTGCTTCCGTTTGCCTTGGCGGTGGTCGCGCTGGCGTTGCCTTCAGACCGCTGGCGGCCGCTCATCTTGCCGATCGGCGGCGGGGCCTATCTTGGCCTCGCCATGGCCGTGCTCTTTGCTCCCACCCGGACGATAGCCGGCGGTTGGCTGGCGCTCGATCCGCTGGGACGGCTGTTCATGCTCCTGGTCGGCATCCTGTTCCTCAGCAGCTCGGTTTACGCGTTCGGATACCTGCGTTACGAGCGGCGGCTTCCCAACCGCGTGTTCTGCGCGTGCATGCTGGCTTTTCTGGGATCGATGAACGTGCTGGTGTGGTCGCAGCATTGGGGACTCATCTGGGTGGCCATGGAAGCGACCACGCTGGCCAGTGCGCCATTGATCTACTTCCATCGCACATCGCGTTCGCTCGAAGCCACGTGGAAATACCTGCTCATCTGCTCGGTGGCCATCGCCGTGGCCCTTCTCGGTTCGTTCTTCCTCGCCTATGCGTCGCTTCACAGCCACCTGCGGCCGTCGCTTCTGGTGACCGATCTGCTGGCCGCCGCCCCGCTCCTCGACCGACCGTGGCTCCACGCCGCCTTCGCGCTGCTCGTGGTCGGCTACGGAACGAAGATGGGCCTGGCGCCGCTGCACGCCTGGCTTCCCGACGCCCACGGCGAAGCCCCGGCACCCATCTCGGCGGTGCTCTCCGGAGCGCTGCTTCCGTGCGCACTGCTGCCGATCCTGCGGGCCTATCAGCTCTGCGTCGCCGCGGGTGATGCCCTGTTTGCCCAGCGAATCCTGGTCGTATTGGGGCTCGTCTCAATGGCGGTTGCCGGAGTCTTCCTCGCCGGTCAGCGCGACCTGAAGCGAATGCTCGCCTATTCCAGCATCGAGCAGATGGGCATCCTGGCCTTTGCCATTGGCATCGGGCAGGCGGCGACGCTCGGCGCGCTATTGCATATGTTCAACAGCTCGCTTGCCAAGTCGGTGCTCTTCCTCGGCAGCGGCAATATCTATCACGCCTACGGCAGCAAGTCGACTCCCGAAGTCTCGGGTGTGCTCGCGCGGCTCCCATGGACAGGACCGCTGCTGGTGGCAGGATTCTTCGCGATCAGCGGCGCGCCGCCGTTCGGAACGTTCATGAGCACACTCACGATTCTGAGCGGCGTCTTCGGCGGCGGCTGGTTCTTCGCCGGTGGGCTGTTCCTGGTACTGTTGCTCCTGGTTTTCGTCGGCATGGGCGCCACGGTGCTCTCCGCGGTGCAGGGTCGTCCCAGCCCCAAGGCGGCAGCCAGCGGCTACCGCGATACCGTAATCACCTGGGGACCGATGGCGGCAATGCTCGCGCTGCTGGTGTGGCTGGGTCTGGCCGTTCCGCCCGGACTCTCCAACCTGTTGCATGCCGCAGCCCGTCTTCTGGAGGTCCAATGATGATTGTCGCACGCGAGATCGCTACCTTGGCCAACGGCGCAGCGGCGGCGCGCGACGATGTGCCCTCGGTATCCTGGCCGGAATTCCGCGCGACGATCATCGACTCGGTCGCGGCCGATTCCCGTGTCTCGGCCTTGTTTGCCCACCGGTCGACTCCCTCTATGCCGGCGGAACTGTACGCGGTGATAACCCACGACGCCGACGGCCGGCTGCAGATCATCCGCACGGTGCTCGCCGAAAACCAGTTCCCTTCGCTGGCAATCGAGTGCCCGCAGGTCCAACTCTTCGAGCGCGAGATCGCCGAACAGCACGGCATTATTCCGGTCGATCATCCGTGGCTCAAGCCGGTGCGGTTTCCGCCGCCGAAAGCTGACACGGGATTACCGGCCATCGGCGCGATGGAGTTCTACCGCGTCGAAGGCGACGAGATTCACGAGGTCGCCGTCGGCCCGGTTCACGCGGGGATTATTGAGCCTGGCCATTTCCGCTTCCAATGCTATGGCGAAGAGGTGTTTCATCTGGAGATCTCGCTCGGCTACCAGTACCGCGGGATCGAACGCCGTTTGCCCGCGATGCCCGCCGGCCGTCGGCTGCGGACGGTCGAAATCGTCGCCGGCGACACCACCATCGGTCATGCCAGTGCCTACTGCCACGTGGTCGAAGGCCTTTCGCGCTCGCGCGTGCCCGCCCGGGCGCAGGTGCTGCGAAGCATCGCGATGGAACTGGAACGGCTGGCCAACCACACCGGCGACCTGGGAGCGCTGGCGGGTGACGTCGGTTTTCTGCCGACGGCCTCCTACTGCGGCCGGCTTCGCGGCGATTTTCTGAACCTGACGGCCCTCTGCTGCGGAAACCGCTTCGGCCGCGGCGTGATGCGGCCCGGCGGAGTCGGCTTCGATCTGGAGCCTGCACGGATCGAAGAGCTCTCCCGGCGGCTGTCGGCGACGTTTCGCGATGTGAAATCCGCCGTCGAGCTGCTGTGGGACTCGCCTTCGGTGATGGCCCGTTTCGAGGATACCGGCTCGGTGAATCCTGTAATGGCTCGCGCGCTGGGACTCGTCGGCCCGCCCGCCCGGGCCTGTGGCTTCTCGCGCGACATCCGCAACGATCTGCCGCTGGGAGTGTACTGCTTCAACTCGGTACCGGTCTCCACGTGGCACAGCGGCGACGTGTTCGCCCGCGCGTACGTCCGCTGGCAGGAAATCCAGCAGTCGGTGAAATTCATCCAGGACCGCCTCGCCGCGCTTCCCGGCGGACCGGTCCAGGCGGCTGTGAGGCCGCTGGAGCCGAATCGGCTCATCGTGGCATTGGTCGAGGGCTGGCGGGGAGAGATCTGTCACGTCGCGATGACCGACGACAAGGGTCGCCTTGAAGCGTATAAGATTGTCGATCCGTCGTTTCACAACTGGAGCGGTCTGGCTGCGGCGCTGCGCGGCCAACAGATTTCGGACTTCCCCCTCTGTAACAAAAGCTTCAATCTTTCGTACTGCGGGCATGACCTGTAGGAGACTGCGATGCTGGACATTGTTCTCACCCGGCTCCGCCAGGGTCACCGCACCGGCCGCTATCCCCGCCATCCGCCGCAATTGCCCGACCGTTTTCGCGGCCTGCCCCGGATCGACGGCGCGAAATGCCCTGCCGGCTGCCGGGCGTGTGCGGAGACTTGTCCTTCCGAAGCCATAGCAATCAACGGCTCCATCCAGTTGGATCTCGGCCGTTGCGTGTTCTGCAGCGATTGCCAGGAGGCCTGCCCCGAAGGTGCAATCACTTGGAGTGCCGAATACCGCCTCGCAGCCAGACGGCGAGAGGACCTGGTGGTGATTGCTGGCGATCAGCGGAATTGCGTGACAGACAGTGCGATCGACAGCGCCGGTGCAGCCCTGCGAACACGCATAGCGATGCTATTCGGACGCTCGCTCAAGCTGCGGCAGGTCAGCGCTGGCGGCTGCAACGCCTGCGAGGCCGACACGAACGTGCTGGGCACGATTGGCTTCGATCTTGGCCGTTTCGGCATTCAGTTCGTCGCCTCGCCGCGACATGCCGACGGGCTGCTGATCACGGGCCCGGTAACGGAGAACATGCGGTTGGCGCTTGAGAAGACCTACGAGGCGGTCCCGGCGCCGAAGGTCGTGATCGCCGTCGGCGCATGTGCCATATCCGGAGGCCTGCTGGCCGGCAACTCCGAGGTCCACGACGGTGCAACGGGTCTGCTGCCGGTCGACCTCTATATACCCGGCTGTCCTCCGCATCCCTTCACCATACTCGACGGCCTGTTGCGCCTCATTGGCCGCATCGAGTGAGGCGGATCATCGGATTCCGCCCGCTTGGCCTGCACGGGGGAAACTCCAAGTCGCCATAGACGTCAATACCCGGCCACTTGCTCCGGGTGGAGCATCGACCGCTCGATGTCGGCCGTCCAGCGCGAAACCTGAGCGTCATCGGCAATCAAGATCAGGCACGTTGCACGGTCGCCATCGATGTCAATCGCTGGGCGTTCCGCCGTAAGAGGCACTCGCTCCAGCGTTCGCCAGCGGCCGCGGTGAATGTCACCCACCAGGGCCACGGGCTTGCCCGTACGCGAAGCAAGCTCCAACCGGCCGGGCTCGAACGGACCGACGAGCACAGCCTGGGAACGGCGCAGATCTTGGCCATCGAGCGACAGGACAGCCTTGATCCCCTCGCCTCGCAAGACAGTCTGATCGGCGCAGCTAACGTTCCCGTCGGCGCTGGCCGCCACGAGATTCCCGGCCGCCGTGACGGCGGCCAAAGCCGGGTAGCGATTGCGGACTGCCAGCCGGATTTCGCCCGCCGCGGTGGGAAGGATCGCGTCTTCTCTGCCGGGTGCGGGCTTCGTGTTGTGGACGACGTGCACCGTTCCCTGCGTGGTGGGCTGCGCCATGACGTGCAGCCACGGTTCGTCGGGTGTGATCGCGACCGGCCGTTCTTCCACAGCTTGGAGCACCGCGCCGTAAAGCTTGCGGCGGAGAACAGCGTCCCCCGGTTCATCGGCCAATTCGACCGGATCCGTCAAGTAATACACCTTCCCTTGCCCCAGGTGATGTCTCACGAGGAGCGGCATCCCGCCGGCGGTTGCCAGCACTTCCGCCCCGGACGGCCGGACACGGATGCACGGCCGCACGGCGTGCCCGGCGAGCGGAGCATAGGTTGGATCGATCACTGCGTCGCTTCCCGTGCTGCGGTGGATGTTCGCGTAGTTCTCGACGACGAACTCCACGCCCGCCAGCTTCTTGAGCCGATCCGTGCGAGTCCGCTGCCGATCGGCATCGTAAGAAAAATCACCCGTCACCAGCAACACGCCGCCGCGTTCCACCCATGAAAGAAGCCTGGAGAACGACTCGTCTTCGATGGCCATCGGCGAGGGATAAACGAGCACTGTCGTCTCGTTCGGAAGCTGGTCGAGATGCTGGTCGTTGATCGTATTGAAGTCGTAATGCAGGCCCAGAAGCTCGGTGAAGGTGCGATACGCGACCTCAGCCCCCAGGCCATCGCTGTTACCCTGTCGAAGCTGGTCGGCAAGGCAAACCGTCACGCGGGGCGGAACGTAGCGCGGCGCGAAACGTCGCCACAGAAGCGACTGGTTGCGGTGAACGTAGGCTACATCCTTGGGGATGACCTGGTTCGGATAGAACATCCCCCAGGGAAACATTCTCGCCTGATCGTCGCGGAGACACCAGTTCTGAATCTTCGCCGCGCCGAGTCCCAAACCATAGTGCGCGACGGCCAGGAAGAGTTGCTTCTGCTCGTCCTCGGTTCGCACGATGTGATAGCCCGATGCGCCGTTCTCGACAGCCCACGCCGGATGAGTCTTGACCCCGTATTCCCCCAGGCTCACCCCCTTGCCGCGTGCCCGCAGATCGTTGAAGCGGATCTTGAGCGGCAGGCCGTCGAGGTCCTCGCCCGGACGGTCGAAGTAACCGATATTCGACACGTCCTGACCATCGATCGTCAGCGGCAGATCCATCCCGGCGAAGGCGAACTGATAATACTCCGAGGTGATCGGGTGCTCGCGGTCGTGCTCTCGCACCGCCGCCACGTGGGCCTGGTTCCAGCGGAGCATGAGCCAATGGAGAAAACGCCAGCGGTCGACGGCCGCTACATCGTCCCAGCGCTGCGAACTGTCCGGCGGAAACGGCATCTCTCCCCACTTGCCGACCTTCTCGACGCGCCACGCCGCACGGAGTTTCTCCGGCCCGCCATACCTCTCCGCGAGCCAGCGGTTCCAGAGCGTCTTCACCGCTTCGGGCCGCTCTTCAAGCCGCATCTGGTAGTCGCCGTTGATGTAGTAGAGCAGTGCCGGCACGTCGCCCAGACGCTTGGCGTACTCGCGGCACAAGGCACTCTCTTCGTCCAATGCCGCATCGCCGATTGCCACGTTATGGCCGATGAGCATGCCGGGCATGAACACCATCCCGCGCGCCGCGACAAGCTGGGCCATCGCCCGGAATGTGCGCCAGTCGTCCTCCGACATCCGGTGGCCGCGGTTGACATACTGCAGGTTCTCGTAGAGGTTGAGCCCCATATCGCGGGCCGCGTCGAGTTCTTCGGCCCACGTCAGCGGGTTCTCGCTGGCCGAGCGGTAGATCCGTGAGTAGTCATCGCTGCCGAAGAGAAACAGCGGGCGGCCGCCGAGCGTGAAGTAGTTCTCCGAAAACCGCAACGGCGGGGCCGCGGCCACCGATGCCGGCTGCTGGAGGACGACGCCGGTGGTCATCACGTCGAGATCCTCTTCCTCCTCGCCGGTCCGTTGCAGCGTGGCCGTGATCCGCTCAAGCGCCGCGCCGCGGTCCGGAGCGGTGAATGCGACTTCCACTCGCCTGCTCGTTCCGGGCCGCGCCGTCAGTGCCTCATACTTGACCTCCGCCGACGCATCGGATTGCCCGTCTTCCGGCTCGAGCGTGAAGCAGACAGCCACCGTCTGATCGTGCCGGCCGCGGTTGTCGACCACGACCGAAGCGATGATCTTCTCGCCGGCGCGGTACAGCCGCTGGTCGGTTGCCAGATTGCGCAGGAAGAGCTTGCGGCGGAGGAAACCGGCGACTTGCTGCAAACCGCGCGCGGCCGCCGACTCGGGATCGGCGAAAAGGTCCTGGTTTTCGATACCGAAATAGGCCCAGCACGAGCCGGCATAAAAACCGCCGTAGTTCATTATCATGGCCCCGACTGGTCCCCGGCGGCGGCCGTAGCGATCAAAACCTTCCACCAGCGGAATCCAGCGTGCCTGGTCGTAGCCGATGACGCCCGATGCCGCCCAGCCTTCAAACTCACCCGCAAGATCGATCGGTTCGCGGAGCACCAGTTGCCCGGTCGCGGCCCGCAGGCTGGCCACTCGCTTGAGCGGAAACGAGGGATCGAAGATGCCGATTTGTTCGGGTGCGACCTCCAGTCCGTCGGCCGGCTTTCCGGTCGAGGTGTTGATTGCCGTGGAGGTGACTCCGGTGACGTTTCCCAGGCGGACGTCGTCGACCCACATCGTACCCGTGGCGTTGTACAGCCCGGCCTGGATCCGCAGGCGGCGAACGTTCGGCCACGGAGTGAAGTCGTAACGATGCTCCCGCCAGTCGGTCGTGTTGCGGGCGGTGGCGAAATCGCGGAAGTCGACCATCCGGCCCTGCTCGTCGTGCTGGTAGACGGCAAGGTAGGCCATCCCTTGCCCGCGAACGCCGCGCGTCCGCATCCAGGCCGAGATGCGGTAACTCGTCCCGGGCTGCGTGGCGACATCCTGATAAAAAATCGCCGAGGATCCGGTGGCCTCCAGCGGCAGCGTCACCCGGCCGCAGTGCGAACCCTCGTGAGCCTCTTCCGCGACGAACACACACTGTGGCCCGGTGCGGCGCCAACCGCCAATTCCTCCCTCGCCGATGGGAATCTCGCCAGCCTCTTCGAAGTCGCCGGCCGGCAAGAGCGAGTTCTCCGGGCTCATTGCCCGTTCAAACTCCGCACGAAGGTGGTCGCGCTCGCGAATCCATTGTCCGTTAACGTGGCGCAGGAGATCTTCGAACACATAGCCGCCGGTGGCGAGCAGGTCGCCGCCCCCTTTCAGAAACTGAACGAGCGACGCGCGGCCCTCGGCCGGAAAGACACGGGCATGGGGCAGCACCAGCAACCTGACCCGCGCCGGATCGAGAACGGCCGGGTCGGCAACCTGCTCCGCCGACACGATTCGTGCCTGAAAGCCGGCGCGGCGGACAATTGTCGCCAGGATATCGGGAGTTGAAGGCGCGCCGGCCGCCGGGAAGCCCGGTTCCACCAAAATCGCCGCCACGTCGGCCGACTCTTGAGCTTTGGCGGCGGAGACGCCGATCAGCACAAACAGGACAATCGCTGCTCTTGATAGTTGCATCGCTTAAGCCTCTTCGAGTGAAAACAGTAGACTCACCTCGAATTGCCCTGTCAATCATCGCGGACGGCCGATCCTGCATTACGTTCAGCGGAGGATCGGCCGGGAGACGACTGTCATTCCTCCCCCTATGCGGCGCGGCTACAATGACGAAGTGCCGAGCCGGGTGGCATTTGCGCGAAGAAGACGAGTCCCGGGGCCGCCATGGCGCGTTGCCGAGTGATGTTGAATGAATTACTACGCACACGCGTTTCCTTTCCTCGACAGCGATGCCGGTGACGATGCCTTTCCGTACTTTCTCGCCGGGCTGGCGGCGCCCGACTGGCTTACGGTAGTGGACCGGCAGTGCCGGGTGCGGCTCAAGCACGCCGAACCGCTCACCGGCGATGCCGACCGAGTTGTGGCGGCGGTGGCCCGCGGCGCGGCCCAGCACATCCGCGACGACGCCCGGTTCCACGGCACCCGCCCGTTTGCTGAGACTACGCTGGAATTGAGCCGCCGGGTACGCGGCGTGCTGGGTCATGACGCGTCGTTTCGGCCCGGTTTTCTCGGCCATCTGCTCTTGGAACTGCTGCTGGACGCGCACTTGATCGCTGGCGACCTGCAACGGCTCGAAGCCTACTACCGGCTGCTCGACGCGGTCGATCCGGCCCGCGTCGAGTCGGCGATCAACCGGATGGCGGTCCGGCCGGCAGAGCGTCTGGCATGGTTCATTGGCCGCTTTCGTGAAGCCCGCATCTTGTGGGATTACCTCGACGATGCCAAACTACTGTGGCGGCTGAACCAGGTGATGGGCCGTGTGAACCTGGCGCAGCTTCCCGACGAGTTTGCCGGCATTCTGCCTGACGCCCGGCGGCTGGTCGACGACCGGGCGGGCGAACTGCTCGAGGGGCTGCCCGCGTGAAACGAAGTACCAGTGACCGATGCCCGGTGGCCATAAGCGAAATACCAGGCAAGTGGTATGCTCCACCCATTGATGATTGGGATTTAGTCATTGGTCCTTGATCCTTGGGATTTGATCTCCCCGCTGCCAATAGGAGAACAACGATGCGATTCGGGATGAACTTGCTGATGTGGGTTGACACGCTGGACGACAAAGCGCTGCCGCTGGTCGACAAGATCAAGGATGTCGGCTTCGACGTGATCGAGATGCCGGTGTTCGATCTCGACAACATGGCGAATTACGAGAAGTGGGGGCGGCGGCTGAGCGAACTGGGACTTTCCCGGACGGCGACCGCCATTCGCGGGCCCGAGGAGAACCCGATCAGCGCCGACAAGGCGATCCGGCGGCGGGGAGTCGAGGCCAACAAGAAGAACCTTGATTGCTGCGCCGCGCTGGGCGCCGAGGTGATGGCCGGACCGTTCCATTCGGCGCTCGGCGTGTTCTCGGGCAGGGGGGCGACGGAAGACGAGTGGAAGTGGGGCGTCGAGAGCATGCGAGAGGTCGCCGAACATGCCGAGAAAGTGGGCGTCACGCTCGGTATCGAGTACGTCAACCGCTTCGAGTGCTATTTCCTCAACACGGCGGCGCAAGGCGCTAAATTCTGCGACGAGGTCAATCATCCGCGCTGCAAGATGATGTACGACACGTTCCATGCGCACATCGAGGAAAAGAACATTCCCGCGGCAATCCGCGCACTCAAGGGGCGCCTCGCCCATGTGCACATCTCTGAGAACGATCGCAGCACACCGGGGCAAGGGAATGTCCGCTGGGATCAGAATTTCGACACACTCCACGAGATCGGCTACGACGGCACGATGGTGATCGAGGCCTTCGGCCTGGCGCTGGAGAAGATTGTGCCGGCCACCAAGATCTGGCGGCGGATGTACGACGACGAGTTGAAGCTGGCTGCCGACGGCCTGCGGTTCATGAAGCAGGAAGTCGAGCGCCGCTGGAAATAGCCGCCCGTATGCCAGACATGCCTTCGGCGAGCAGCAACTCGCCGAAGGCGCCCAAGGCTCGCCGCGGGCGCTCTTCCCGCCTCCGGCCGAGAGGCGTATAGTCGCCTGTATGCACGACATGTCTCCGTCCTCATCCGAGCCGGGGCCTGAAGAGGGCCTCTCGCTCGATCAGCTCAGTGCAGCGTTTGCCAGGGCCATGGCCGGGCAATCGGAACCGGCCGGCGAATGGGCAGGACAGCCAGCGGAGGCTGATGCGCCCGACGCAATTTCGGCCGAAGAGCTTTCCGACGCGTCGGAGGGCCTTCTGCCGACCATCGAAGACCATCCGCCCGACGACGATCCCTGCGAACTGTCGCCACGGTCGATCTTCGAAGCAATGCTCTTCGTGGGTCATCCGGAGAACGAACCGCTCACACCCGGCAGGGCCGCCGAATTGATGCGCGGGGTGCAGACGGACGAGATTCCGGCCCTGGTCGATGAGCTTAACTGCCAGTATGCGGCAGATGGCTGTCCCTACACTATTGTGGGGGAGGGGCCGGGATATCGCTTGGTGCTTCGCCAGCCGTTTCGGTCGATCCAAGAGCAGTTCTACGGGCGGGCACGAGAGGCTCGGTTGTCGCAAGCAGCCATCGATGTGCTGGCCATCGTGGCCTACCGGCAACCGCTGACGCTGGACAGAATCAGTGAGCTTCGAGGGTCGCCATCGAACCACGTGGTTGCGCAACTCGTTCGACGGGAATTGCTTAGGCTTGATCGTCCGGCCGGAAAACGCCAGCCCGCTCAATACCACACTACAGAGCGGTTTCTGCGGCTGTTTGGAATGGACGGTCTTGAGGATCTGCCGCAAGCCGATGATCTCGATAGCCGTTAGAGCGGGGGGCGGCTTCCCTCCCTGGAGCGGCCAGCCGGTCCACCCTTAAGACTGCGCAGACGAGTCGTGAGGTGTCTGATACAATCGAGCAATAGTCCGAGACTGGCAGCGCGGCCTTTTCGCGCGGCAATCACTTTGGTTACGATCCAAAATCCGACGCGGTGGTACATCACCAGGATCGCTAACATGAGCAGGCGCGACTGAAGAACGCCTGAAACGTATCGCAGCATTTCGCTTCACCGCGTCGACTTCCTCTGCTCGCCCCTGGCCGCATGGCTGTAATGCCGTTCCTCGCCGATCTTCAGGCTGCCCTCCCGCTGATTGAGCCGTCGCTCTTGTCATGCGATTTCGGCCATTTGGCGCGGGAGGTCCACCGGTTGGAGGACGCCGGGGCGAAAATCTTGCACTTGGATATCATGGATGGGCATTTCGTGCCCAATCTCACTTATGGAATCCCGGTGGTGAAAGCAATTCGCCGGGCGACGAACCTCCCCCTCGACGCTCACCTGATGATGTCTCAGCCGGACCGCTACATCGAGCGGTTTCGTGACGCGGGAGCCGACATGATCACGGTGCACATCGAGGCGGCGCCCGACCCGGCACCCCTGCTGGAGCGAATCCGCGGCGCGGGGGCGGTGGCCGGTGTGGTGCTCAACCCACCCACGCCGGTGGAGTCGCTGGCCGGTTGCCTCGATCAGTGCGACGCGGTGCTGGTGATGAGCGTAATGCCCGGTTTTGGTGGCCAGAAGTTCCAGCCAGTAGCGCTGGAAAAGCTGCGGTGGTTGCGCGAGCGCGTGGGGCCCGGTGTGGCGCTGGCAATCGACGGCGGTGTCAATTCCCACACGATTGCCGCTTGTGTCCGGGCCGGCGCGGATCTCTTGGTGGTGGGCACGGCGTTGCTCGACCACTCGGACTACCGCGTCAAGTTCGAGGAGCTTTCCATGCTGGCTAAGACAGCGAAGGATCAAAGAACCTAGTCATGGTCAAACTTGTCCTGATTCGTCCCGGTGCAACCGATTATGACGACCAGCGGCGGATCCAGGGAAATCTGGATGTGCCGCTCAATGCCCAGGGCGCGAGCGAAGTGACCCGCATGATCGACGCTCTGCGACCGATGGGGCTGGAGATGATCTACGCCTCGGCCTGCCAACCGGCGCTGGAGACGGCGGAGGTGATTGCGGCAGCCCTCGACGTGCGGATGAAGAAGCTGAATCGGATGCACAATCTGGATCACGGTTTGTGGCAGGGAATGCTGATCGACGAAGTCCGCCGCCGGCAACCCAAAGTCTACCGGCAGTGGCAGGAGCGGCCGCACAGCGTCTGCCCGCCGGAAGGCGAGATGCTCGACGAGGCCGACGACCGCGTTCGGACGACGCTGACCAAGCTGCTCAAGCGGCACAAGGATGGGGTGATCGGGCTGGTCGTACCCGAACCCCTGGCAAGTCTGGTTCGCCGCTTTGTCAGCCGCGGCGAAGTCGGCGATCTCTGGAAAGCTTTCGACGACCACGGCCGCTGGGAGATACTCGAGGCGGAGCCGACCGTGCTGACGCATTCCGGTTGACAGGCAACCATAAGCGCCGAAGGAAAGTGATGATGTCCGGGACCGACGCCGACACAAGCTGGCAGAACCAGGTGAAACAGCGTCCCAAGCGGGGCGTTCCCGAAGGGCTCTGGGTGCGTTGCCCCGGTTGCCAGGCGACAATCTTCCGCAAAGAGGCCGAAAAGCGTCTGGGCGTTTGCCCCGAGTGCGATTATCACTGGTACGTTCCCGCCCAGCAGCGGATCCGGCAGGTGCTCGACGAAGGGACATTCGAGGAGTGGGACGCCGAGCTCGAGCCGGCCGACCCGCTCTCGTTCGTCGACAAGCGGCCCTACGCCCAGAAACTCAAAGAAGAGCAGCAGCGGACCGGGTTGAAGGACGCCGCGGTGACCGGCACGGGCATGATCCGCGCCCGCCGGGTGGCCTTCGGCGTGACCGACTCCTCGTTCATCATGGGGAGCATGGGCTCGGTGGTGGGCGAAAAGCTGACGCGGCTTATCGAACGGGCGACGGAGCAGAACCTGCCGCTGATCATCATCTCCGGCTCCGGCGGCGGCGCCCGGATGCACGAGGGGGTCCTCTCGCTGATGCAGATGGCCAAGGTTTCGGCTGCCCTCGCCCGTTTCGACCAGGCAGGCGGGCTATTCATTTCGGTGCTCACCAATCCCACCATGGGTGGCGTCGCGGCGAGTTTCGCCTCGCTCGGCGACCTGGTGTTCGCCGAGCCCAGGGCGCTGATCGGCTTCGCCGGACCGCGTACGATCAAGGCCACAATCCGCATCGAATTGCCCAAGGGTTTCCAGACGAGCGAATTCCTGCTGGAGCACGGGTTTGTCGATCGCATCGTCCGCCGCCAGGATCTGAAGAGCGAGATCGCCCGCACGATCGACTATTGCGGGAAGTGACCGCCGCCGCCTTGCCAAAGCTGTGGGGGCGGTCTAAGCTGGAGAAGCAAGTTCTGTAGCTCCCGGCAGTTGCGGCGGGCGAGGCGTGGCGCGGACCACGGCCGGCCCGGCAACGATTCAGCTTGCGGACTGGTTTTCGCCGCCGCGCGCGGCAGGGCCCCGGCATGGCGATGCTCGATCGGTTCAAATCGCTGTTCGCTTCACGGCGGCTCGATGTCCGCGAGCGGTTTGAACTGTTGCGCGAGGCCATTTCGGGGACGATGTCGAAGGTCTACATGGCCCGCGACCGCAAGACGGGCAAGATCGTCAGCCTGAAGATTCTCGATCCGAAGAAGACGGCCTTTTTCGAGGCCCGCTTCAAAGGGCTCAAGAAGCCCACCGAAGGTGCGATCGCGATCCAGTTCAACCACCCGTATATCGTGAAGACGTTTGAGCACGGCCTGACGACCAAGGGTGAGCAGTACCTGGAGATGGAGCACCTGGGCGGGCCGGGGCTGAACTCGCTTCTGGTGGCCCGCGACGGCAGCCTGGACGGCCGCCGGGTGACGTACATCAGGCAGGTGGCCGAGGCCCTCGATGCGGTGCACAAGGCCGGATTCATTCACCGCGACATCTGCCCGCGTAACCTGATCCTCACCGAGGACCGCGAGGTGCTCAAGCTGACCGATTTCGGCTTGACGGTTCCGGCAACCCCCCCCTTCATGCAGCCGGGCAACCGCACGGGTACGCCGAACTACATGGCCCCCGAACTGGTCCGGCGGCGACACACCGACCAGCGGCTCGACGTCTTCGCTTTCGGCGTCACGATCTACGAAATGCTGACCGAGGAGCTTCCCTGGCTCCGCGGCACCACGGGCCAGGCGGCCATGACGCACGATCAGCCGCCGGCCGATATCCGCACCTATCGCCCCAACATCGATCCCGATCTAGCCAAGGCGGTGCACTCGTGCATCGAACCGGATCTGAAGAAGCGCTGCCCGTCGATGGAGGTGTTTCTGCGCGAGATCCGCCGGGTAGAGAACGAAGACGCGTAGCTCGCACCCGTGCCGAGCGAGAGCCGGCCGGCAGAGGCGTGCATTTCCGGCCGCGCCGCCAATGGGCGTGAGAACAGGCGGCAACGGTCCTACGACGCCCGTAAACGGACATGCCCCCAGCCACACAGTCCATCAACGCTCGACAGCATTGCGCGGCGGGCGACATTGCGACCATTCCGCTGGCGGAGCGATTGCCGAGAAAGGGGTACAAGATTACGAGACACTCAGGACAGAGATGCGTCTGCTGGCAGCGATTGACATCGGAATTCAGTGATAGAGGAACGATAGCCATGCTCGAACTGTTCCTGATGATTGCGGTGTGGGCCATTCATTGGGCGATCATCCTGCCGGCGGCGTTGATCGTCGCCACTCCCTATGTCCTGATTGCGTCCGCCTTCCATTCGCCATCGTATCTCGGCGCGGTGCACAGCTACTACCGACGCATTTGCAGCAGCTTCTCCAGATTCTGGAACGAGGGCGGTTACGGGTTCACGCCTTGACTTGGCTGGGCCGTGCGAACCCGCACGTGTTGTCGCATGGCGGTCACGTCCTGTTTCAGATTAGTGTCAATAGCGTGGATCAGCGTTCCCCTTGAATTCCCGAAGATCGGCAAGGACGTCGCGTTTCCAATGAGACTGCCCTTCCTGTCCGAACTTGCTCACCATCGGCGTGCCCATCCCTCAACGCTCATTGCTCTTGATCTTCCGATGCCCGGCCGACCCCAACGTAGTGCACTCGTTGCCCTCACGAGGTGACCTTATGGCCGCGGGCCGAAAGCGAGTTGGTTGTGAAGTCCACCAGCAGGAACTCAGACCCGAGTGGGCACGGATTGAATACGGCCTGATCGCTGGGACTCCCAAAACTTCGTCTGAGAGTCTTCGCTCGCCGCACACGGTTTCCACATACCGACGACGCGGTCGCCGGTGGCTGCGTACTACGCCCGAAGAAGACCAGGCGCCGGATGGTATGCGATCAGTGCGTTGCGGCGCGGAACCGGTGGCTGAGAGACCACTTTCCAGACTGGGCCGACACGCATGAGCTAGACGATTTGTAGCCCAGGCCAGCTCGCCCCAGCGCATGGCGCATCGCCGCTTGGCAGCACACGCCGTGACGCGGTAACCTATGGATCTGTCCTGTGTCCTCACGGCCACGATCCGGAGCAGCCCATGAAATCCTACACCGAACATCTCACGTTCACCGTCCCCAAGCGGATGGACTTCTTGAACATCACCCGGGAGGTCGCCGATATCGTCAAGAAGAGCGGCGTGCAGGAGGGGCTGTGCCTGGTGAATGCCATGCACATCACCGCCAGCGTCTTCATCAACGACGATGAGCCTGGCCTGCACGAAGACTACAAAAAGTGGTTGGAAGAACTCGCACCGTTTGACCCCTCTCCCCAACGCTACAAGCACAACCGCACGGGTGAAGACAACGGCGACGCCCACCACAAGCGCCAGATCATGGGCCGCGAAGTCGTCGTCGCGATCACCGCCGGCAAGCTCGACTTCGGACCCTGGGAACAGATCTTCTACGGCGAGTTCGACGGCCGCCGCCCCAAACGCGTCCTCGTGAAAGTCATCGGCGAGTGACGGCCGGGCCGTCCGGTTCTGAAACGGAGCGAGGGAAACGCCTGTTTCGGGCCAATATTTCTTTCCCCCTCGCCAAGAAATTCTGCAAAATGGCATATTGTACATAAGTATAGTATATGGTACAATAAGGGCCGTTCGAGCGTGGCCGGACTTCGCCCGGAAAGAACCTCTCCGCCGATCGTCCGCCACTACATCAACCAGCGACCTGCGCCAGCGGACTGCTTCCTTCGTCATCCTCCCGATGGCTCGGAACAGGGCCGGCATGCGCGCCATCCGCCAGCCGAGAACACTTGCCATGCGCCGTCCCATCCAGACCAGTTTCATGCATGAGCGACACAGCGATTGGCGGCATGCTCGCTACGCAGGCCCTCACTCCAAAATCTCCCGCTGGCGGTGGGGAGCTCGGAGCGAAGTGCAACACGTCCCTCACACTACGTACGAAGTTGCGCCCAGTCGCTCGGTGCGAAACCCCTGCGTCTCTTACACTTGCCGCCAGGCCTCGCGACGCACGAAACGCAACATGGCGTTTATTGTTGCGCATCGACCGGCAGAACGGGCCGGTGCCGCTGTCTCCGCCAGAGGGGCCGCCAATCCGTGCACGCGCCCCCGGCGCTGGGTATATTGGTGGCACGCTCGCCTGCTCGACGACATTCCTCGATTCCGATTGATCGGAGGTTATTCATGAGTCTTCGACCGGGTTGGATCATCATCGCGGCGGCAGCCGCCATGACCCTGATGTCGGTGCACGCCGGCGCTGCCGAGGCCCGCATCGAGGCGGGCCTGCGCGTGTTGCACGTCTCCGGTGGGACGGCCGCCAGCCAGGGCTTGACCCCCTTTCCCCTCGGGCGCTGGCATAACGACGATCATCTCTGGTGGACCGGCGGCGAGCCGGGCGACCGCCTCGATCTGGCCCTGCCGGTCAAGTCGGCCGGCCGCCAGCGGGTGAGCGTCGTCCTCACCCGGGCCCCCGACTACGGCATCGTCCAGTTCTCGCTCGACGGCCGGAAGGTCGCCGGCCGCATCGATCTCTACTCGGCCATCGTCACCAATACCGTGCCGGTCCCGCTCACCGTGACCGACCTTTCGCCGGGCGACCATACGCTCTCCGTCGAGATCGTCGGCGCCAACGAAAAGGCCGCGGGCGAGAAACACATGTTTGGCATCGACCGCATCATCCTCGAATCGCTCTCCGACGAAGCGCCGGCCGCCGATTCGACGCCGTTCATCGAAGAACTCTATCGCCTCGACCTGCTCCCCCGACTGCGGCCCGGCGTCACCACGAAGATGTTCAGCAGCTACGACCGTACGGGTGGAAACAACGATGGCTTTTCGGGCAACTTCTCCCAGCTCTGGATCGAGGACGGCAACAGTGTCCTGGCCTCGATGTCCGGCGCGGGCTGTATTCAGCGGATCTGGTTCACCCACTCCGAATACGACAAACCCGGCCTGCTGGCCCTCAAGCGCGAGCACATCCGCATCTATGTCGATGGCCAGCCCGAGCCGGTCGTTGACGTGCCGCTCGAAGACCTCCTGTCGGGTAAGCTGCCGCGGTTCCCCAAGCCGCTGGTGGGCGAGGGCCAGGGCGGATTTTACTGCTACGTTCCCATTCCCTATCGCCAGGGGTGCAAGCTCCTGGTCGAGGGAACCGCCGTCCGCTTCTACCAGATCACCTACCGCGAGCTGCCGCCCGGCGAACCCGCCGCCAGCTTCCGTATGGAAATGTCGCCGACCGAGGAGCAAGCGCTCCGCGCAGCGGTCGACGCCTGGACCCGGCTGGGCGAACTCGACGTTGCCGATCCGCAGACAACCACCGCCGACTTGTCACGCCATGGCAATGCCTCCATGCCACTCACGATCCAGTTACCCGCCGGGCCGCGCATGGTCCGGGCGGTGTATCTCGAAGGCCTGCCGGAAGCAGCCAAGCTCGGCCCAGGTTGCAGGATCCAGTTCCACTGGGATGGCGCCCAAGAGCCCTCGGCCGAATTGCCGATCGACTACTTCTTCGGCCAGGCGCTCCAGCCGCCCCCTTATCGCTCGCTGCTGGTCGGCGTGGATGACGCCGGCTGGTACAACTTCATGCCCATGCCCTATGGCAAGCAAGCCACGGTGACCATCACCGCCGACCAGCCGCTCAGCGGCCGGCTCCGGGTGGTCACCTGCCCGCTCCGCCAGCCGATCAGCGAGCTGGGCTACTTCCACGCCGTGTACAACGAGGACCTGCCGGCGCAACCGGATCGGCATCATGTCTTCGCCCGGCGGCGCGGCGCCGGTCATTACATGGGCACATACCTGGTGACCCAAGGCACGACCGACCGCCGGCTCCCCTTGTGGCTGGAAGGGGATGACCGCTTCACCGTCGACGGCGAAATGGTCATCCACGGCACCGGCTCCGAGGATTACTTCAACTGCGGCTGGTACGCCGTCGAAGGACGGCTCAATGGTCCGGGCAGTCAGCCGGTGCACGGCTTCCCGGTGTACGGCCTGGTGGGCGACGTCAACCAGGCGGTCGCCTACCGCTGGCACGTGAGCGACCCGGTGCATTACGATGCCGAACTGACCGCCGAAATGGAACACGGCGCCGACAACCGGCAAGCTGCCGACTATCGCAGCGCCGCCTTCTTCTACGAATCTCACCCCTGATAACCACCACCATTCGCTCCGAGAGTACATTTACCAGAACGCTGAACGCTGAAAGCTGACTGCCAAAAGCTGACCGCTCAAGAAAGGCCACACCCATGACCAGCTTGTTCGACCACCGTTTCGACCGTCGCCGCCTGCTCGGAGTGCTCTCGCGCGATGCCCTGGCGCTTTCGCTCGGCGGCATGCTGCTCCTCGACCGGCTCGAAGCGGCCGAAGCGGCCGCCAAGCCTGAGGCGCTCGCCCCCCTGAACCGCTTCCCGCGGATGGTGCAGCGCTATTTCGAGAGCCGCGTCCGGCAGGTCGAACAAGCGGCGGATGAGCGACGGGCCGCGCTCAAGACCAAGGCCGACGCCGAGCGCTACGTGGCCAACGTTCGCCAGAAGATCATGGAGTCGTTCGGGCCCTTCCCCGAGCGAACTCCACTCAATGCCAGGGTCACCGGCACGGTCGATCGCGACGCCTACACGATCGAGAACGTGATCTTCGAGAGCCGCCCCGGCTTCCTCGTGACCGCCAATCTGTACATTCCCAAGGGACGTGAATTCCCGCTGCCCGGCGTGGTGGGCACCTGCGGGCATTCGGTCAACGGCAAGGCGGCCGAGGCGTACCAGTCGTTCGCGCAAGGCTTAGCGCGGCTGGGCTACGTGTGCCTGATCTTCGATCCCCTTGGCCAGGGCGAGCGGTTCCAGTACGTCGATGAAAAGCTCAATTCCCGCGTCGGCCCCGGCGTGAGCGAGCATCTGCTGGCGGGCAATCAGCAGTTCCTCGTGGGCGAGTTCCTCGGTAGCTGGCGTGCCTGGGACGGCATCCGGGCGCTCGACTACCTGCTCACGCGGAAGGAAGTCGATCCGAACCGCGTGGGCGTCACCGGCAACTCGGGCGGCGGCACGATGAGCACCTGGCTGTGCGGCGTCGAGCCGCGGTGGTCGATGGGAGCGCCTTCGTGCTTCGTCACCACGTTCCGCCGCAACCTGGAGAACGAGTTGCCCGCCGACACCGAGCAGTGCCCGCCTCGCGCGCTCGCTTTGGGGCTCGACCACTCCGATTTCCTCGCCGCCATGGCCCCCAAGCCGGTGATCCTCCTTGGTAAGGAGCGCGACTACTTCGACGCCCGCGGGATCGAAGCGGCCTACGCGCGGCTCAAGCGGCTCTATGGACTACTGGGCGCCGAGGAGAACATCGCTCTCTTCATCGGTCCGACGGAGCACGGCTACACCCAGGAGAACCGCGAAGCCATGTATCGCTGGTTCAACCGGGCGACCGGCGGCCCCGAGGTTTCCGCCGAACCGGCCCTGGTGATCGAGAAAGACGAAGTCCTGTGGTGCACGCCCCGCGGCCAGGTGGCCGAACAGGGATCAAGACCGGTCTACGTTTACACCAAAGAGCAATCGCAGAGTCTGGCCAAGGAACGAAAGCCGCTCGCTCCCGACGCGCTCAAGCAGGCCGTCGCCGAGGTGCTCAAGCTGCCGCCGCGTTCCGCCGCACCCGACTTCCGCATCCTCCGTCCGCTCTCCGGCCGCAGGTTTCCCAAGCCGGCCTTCACGACCTACGCCCTGGAGACCGAGCCGGAGGCCTTCGCCCTGGTCTACATGCTCGGCCAGCAGCAGCATCTCTCGCGCCCGCCGCGCGCCGGCAAGCGGGCCGTGCTCTACGTCTCGCACCACTCGGCCGACGCCGAATTGCGCGACGAGCCGCTCGTGCGAGAGATCATCGCCGCCGAGCCTGAGGTGGCCTATTTCGCCTGTGATGTCCGCGGCGTCGGCGAGTCGCGCCCCGATACGTGTGGCCGCGATCAGTTCCTCAAGCCCTACGGCAGCGACTATTTCTATGCCATCCACGCGCTGATGCTCGACTATCCCTATGTCGGCCAGAAGACGCACGACGTCTTAAGCGTGCTCGATTGGCTCAAGAGCTACGGCTACGAAGAGGTCCACCTGGCCGCCCTCGGCTGGGGCGCGCTACCCGCCACGTTCGCCGCGCTGCTTGGCGACTCGGTCGTCCAGGTGACGCTCAAGGGCGCGATCACGTCGTATTCCGCGGTAGCTGAGGCCGAATCGTACCAGTGGCCGCTGTCATCGTTTGTGCCCGGCGTGCTCAAGCGGTTCGACCTTCCCGATTGCTACGCCGCCCTGGCCGCAAAGAACTTGCGTCAGATTGAACCAGCAGGGCCTTAGACCCTATACGCGAGTGGAGGCCGACATGGCCATCACGTGTCCGCGTTGCGGAGCGGAATTCGACGCCACGCTGTTTGAGTTCGGCCACCGCGTCCGTTGCGACTGCGGGACGGAAATCGAGTACCCGGGTGTGAGCATGCAAGCCGGCCACGTACTGGCCCCAGGCCGCGACGCGACAGCAACTCACGAGGACCGCGTGATCGGCTGCCTGTTGGGCACGGCCTGCGGCGACATCCTGGGCGCGGCGGTTGAGGGCTGGTCGGCCGGCGAGATCGCCGACGAGTACGGTGTACTCCGCGATTTTGTCGACAGCTTCCGCGGCCGCTACACGGACGATACACAGATGACGCTCGCGCTGGCCACGAGCCTCGTCGAGCGCGGCCACCTCGATGCGGCCTACGCCGCAGCCACGTACGCCGCGTTCTACGAATCCTCGCGAGGCTACGGCACGGTGGCCCACCGCGTAATGCAGGAATTGCAGCAGGGAACGGATTACCGCGAGACCGGCCGGCTGCAGTTCCCCGAAGGCTCGTTCGCCAACGGCGGAGCGATGCGGATCGCCCCGGTCGGCCTCGCCTACCGCCACGCCCCGGATGACGTTCTGCGCCGCGCCGTCGAAGAGGCATTGCTGTGCACGCACGTCCATCCCGAAGCGGTGGATGGGGCTTTCATACAAGCCAAGGCCATCGCCTGGGCCGCCACAAGAGAGTCCGAAGGCCTTGCGGACCGGATGGCCCTGCTCCGCACGCTGGTCGCAGCCGCACGGACGCCGATCATGCAGGCAAAGCTCCAGGCCCTGGAGTACGGCCTCGAGGAGCAGGCCGATGATGCGTCGGTCATCGCCCGCGTCGGCAATGGCATCCGGGCATCGGAGGCAGTCGCGGCGGCCCTTTGGTTTTTCCTCCGCTACGGCGACACGCCCGAAGAGTGCGTAGTCCGTGCGGTCAATTTCGGTGGCGACGCCGACACGGTCGGCGCGATGGCCGGAGCCCTCGCCGGCGCGCACCACGGCGCCGCCTGGATTCCCTCCCGCTGGTACGACTCAGTGGAAAACGGCCCCCGCGGCCGCGACGAGATCATCACCCTCGCCCGCAAACTGGCCCGATTGGATGTTCGCGGGTAGAAGACTGTAGACTGGTGCTTGGGCTGCGAGATCCTGTCGGGCAACGCGCGTCTATCCGATCGAGATTCCCCCGCTCCGCGCCTCCCGAACCGCCTCGTACATGGCCACGAGGTTCTCGGCGGGGGTGCGCGACTGGACGTTGTGCACCGTGTTGAACACGAAACCGCCACCGCGGCCGAAGATCTCGATCCGCTCGAGGACCTCGGCCCGGACTTGCTCGGGGGTGCCGAAAGGAAGCGTCTTCTGCGTGTCGACACCGCCCCCCCAGAACGTCAGCCTGTCGCCGAATCGCTCCTTGAGCGTCCGGGCGTCCATCCCGACGGCCGAGCATTGCACCGGGTTCAAAATGTCGAATCCCGCGTCGATAAAGTCCTGCAACAGCGCGATGACCGAACCGCAGGAGTGGATGAAGGTCTTCCACGGCGTGTGCTCGTGCACCCAGTCGTTCACCCGGCGGTGGAAGGGCTGATAGAGCTTGCGGTAGTTCGCCGGATTGATAAAGGGCCCGCTCTGCGTGCCGAAATCGGTGCCAGTGATGAACACCGCCGAAACCCTGTCGCCTACCGCGTCGTAGATCTTCGCCAGGTTCGCCAGAGCGATATCGCACTGGCGCTCGAACACCTCGAAAACAAAATCGAAGCGGCTCAAGGTGCTCATGTACCACTCGGCGATTTCGCGGATCCCGCGCGGGTGCTTCACCCACGGCGCCGGCACCAGCGCAATGTCGCCAAACGCCGTGCCGCCGAAGTTGGCCAGGATCGCGCGGTCGCCCGTCCGCGACAACCGGTCCGCCTCGCCGGCGAAGTGCGCGAGGTCGGCGTCGCTCACCGGGCCGAATTCCTGAAGATTGTCTTCGACTGTGAGCTTGCTGTCGTCGATCGGCTCCTGGCGGACGATTGTATCGAAGTAGAACCCGCCCTTGGGCATCCGCCCGCTCGGCGGCGCAGTCTTATCGCCCTCAGGATACATGAGGATGTCGCCGTTGGGCTCCGGATCGGTGTTGAATGCGGCCGGCACGAGCACCGGCGTGCCGTCGGCGAGCGTCCACGGCTTCCAGTCCTTGTTCTCGAAACCAAACATCGTCCGCGGGCTGCCCAGGCCAACCACATCGACGCCGATCGCATCCATCAAATCGGGCCCGATCTCGCCCAGCATCTGGTAGGGCTCGGTCACCTTGACCGGCGTGCCCGGCTTGTCGAGAGAAAGCGCCTGCCGCAGAGCGTAGACGGAGCTGACGTGCATGCCGGTCACGGCGCTTGCACCCAAATCGAGCGGCACGTAGTCGGGTTGCTCGTGGCGGAGAGTGGCCTCGACGCGCTGGCGGCTGTTCATGGCAATTCCGGCAAAGCGAAAGAAAGTGGATGGACCGGACTCCATTTGGCCCCTCCCGTTCACTCTTGTCAAGGCCCGCCGGCAGCGACTAGGATGATGCCGCCCGCTGCCCTCCTATGAACCAGGAACGCTCGTATGACGCCAGCGCCCGACAGCAATCCGTATTCATCCCCGGCCGAAGCTGCGCAAGCGAGCGGCGGCGAGCAACTTGGCGTCGGCCCGCAGGGAAGCGTCGCCTACGTGTGCCTGTTGACGGGCGTGGCCGCGCTGGGCGGATTGCTGTTCGGCTACGACACGGCGGTTATCGCCGGGGCGATCGACTACCTCGAGAAGCACTTCCAACTTACAGCCTGGCAGAAGGGTTGGGCCGTATCCAACGTGCTGGTAGGCTGCATGATCGGCGCTGCGTTTGCCGGGATGCTGGGCGACCGGCTGGGCCGCAAGAAGATCCTGATCGTTTCGGCGCTACTTTTCGCTGCTTCCGCCATCTGGTCGGCGATGCCCAACAGCCTGACCGAGTTCGTCTTCGCCCGCATGCTGGGCGGACTGGCGGTTGGCGCGGCGTCGATCCTCTCGCCATTGTACATCGCCGAGGTCTCTCCGCCGCACATCCGCGGCCGACTAGTGTCGCTCAACCAGATCGCCATCATCACGGGCATGGTGGTGATTGCGGTCGTCAACTGGCTCATTGCCTCACCGCTCGACGATAGTTGGAACGTGGCGGTGGGCTGGCGCTGGATGCTCGGCTCGGAGACGCTGCCGGCGGCGATTTTCCTCGGTTGTCTGCTGCTGGTTCCGGAAAGCCCTCGCTGGCTCACCAAGCAGGGACGCCAGGCCGAGGCGATAAACGTGTTGAGCCGCGTCAGCGGCCCGGCGCGGGCCTCGGCCGAAATGGCCGAGATCCAGCAGGCACTGGCCATGGAGACCGGATCGTTCCGCGAGTTGTTCCGGCCGGGCATCCGCTTCGCCCTGTTGATGGCCGTCGGTTTGGCCATCCTGCAGCAGATTACCGGCATCAACGCGGTCATCTACTACACTCCGACGATTTTCAAGGCGGCCAACGTCGCCGCCAGCCAGGCACTGCTGCAGACGATCGCCGTCAACGTCATTAACCTCTTCGCCACGCTGATTGCCATCTGGCTGGTGGACCGCGCCGGCCGCCGGCCGCTAATGTTGACCACGTCGGCTCTGATGGGAATCTCGCTCGCGCTGCTGGGAGCCTCATTCCACTTCAAGTTTGCGCCCATCTGGATCTTCGTGTTCACGCTGGCCTACATCGCGTCGTTCGGCGTGGCGATGGGCCCGGTGGTCTGGGTTGTCCTGGCAGAGGTCTTTCCGACCCGGATCCGCGGCCGGGCGATGGGCGTGGCCATCGTCGCCTTGTGGATCGCTTGCTTCGCCGTCTCGCAGACTGTCCCCAAGATGTTCGAGATCCTGGGCCAGGCCGTGACGTTCTGGACTTACGGCGTTATGTGCGTCGTGTGTTTCGTGTATGTTCTACTGCTGGTGCCGGAGACCAAGGGCAAGACCCTCGAAGAAATCGAGCGCGGGTGGCTGGAGAGATAGCGCCCGCGACGGCGCAGCGGCCGGCACGCGGCGAGCCGGAATACACCCGGCTATTGAAAGGCCGAGTGACGAACGGGGCCTATTCCTTGAGCACCATGTCGATGCACATCACGGCCCCCAGGATCAGCTTGCGGACCGGGTGTTCGGGCGGCACCTCGGACGAGATGCTCAGCACGTAATTGTCAGCCGAGGTGAAGAGCTCGCGGCCGATCCCGGCCCACTTCTTCGACACCTGGGCAAGCTCGGTCCCACCGCTGACGAAGCGGAAGTCCCAACCGGTCCATTTTCCCTTCAGCTCGCACAGCGGCTGGTCATTGCGGTCGAGCACTTTGAACGCGCCGCCGATCGAGAAGAACTTCTGCTTGAAGCCGCCGATCTGTTCGTCGTTCTCGTCGTACACGCGGACCTTGGAAAGGAACACCGAGATCCCGCGCTGCACCCTGACTACCTGCCGCCCGTCGGGCGTGCGGACGCACACATTGAACGGCGTCATCCGCTTGTAATCGCTGAAGCGAAAGATCCGCGTGATCAGCCCCAGATTCTCGCGGCACTCCATGACGAGCTGCCCGGTCTCGGGATCGAAAATGTCGAAATTGTTGGCCGCCTTGAAGAGCTTGGCGTGCTCCTTGACCAGAAAGACATTCTTGCTGAGGGGGTCCATAGTGGTTGATCCTGTTCGGCACCAGGGATACAGAGTGCGATCATCCTAGCCCTGGCGCCGGTTTGGCACAAGAGCGCCCCGCTTGCCGGGACTCGCCCGACTCGCCCAGACATCCCTGGCTGGCGGCCCACTCCTTGCCGACTACCATGGCCAGAAGAGAATCAACAGCACGCCGCCGGCAAAGGGAATGCTGAATAGCAGGGCGATCTGCCGCAGCAATTGTCGCGAGCCCAGCATCCCCGCCAGCCCCGCCTTGAACACCAGGTTTGCCAGAAACGCGGTCAGAATCAGCCGCCATGCCTGCTCTCCGGCAAGGCTCCCGTTCTGCGCCATCCGGCCTGTCGACAGCGTGATCGCGTCCATGTCGGTCAGCCCCGACAGGATCGCCACCGGGTAAAGCGCCCCCTGACCGATGAACTCCTTGGCCGCAGCCAGCGCCAGCAGCACCAACAGGTACAGGCCGGCAAACAACACGGCCGATTTCAGCTCCGTCGGGTTCCCCTGCTCGGGAAGCTCGCCATGCTCGCGCCGGACCCCTCGCCACACAAAAAGCGCGGGAATCGCCATGAGTGCCATCACGATGACCGCCGGTACCAGCGTCTGAATGAGGATGCTTCGCGCCACCACCGCGACCTCGACCAGCACCCGGACAAAGACGACGGTCGACGCGATCATGATCACAACTGCCGCCGGTTGCAGCAATCTCGGTTCGTTGCGGGCTTGGCGCGCGTAGCTCAACGTCGTGGCCGTGCTCGAGACTAGTCCTCCCAGCACGCCGCCCAGCAGGATGCCCGCGTCGCGGCCGAGAAACTTGTAGGCGATGTAGCCTCCCAGGCTCATCCCGACAATGAATACCACCAGCAGCCAGGTCTCGAACGGGTTAAAGACGTTCAAGGGAGGTGGGCCGTACTGCTCATCGGGCAGAATCGGCAGGATGATGCAGGTGATGAGCGCAAACTGCATGATCGCCCGCAGGTCGGCGTCGCCCAGGCGTTTCGCGAAGCGGTGCATCTCCAGTTTGAAGTGCAGCAGCACCGCCACGCCGCCGCCGACGGCCACGGCCACCGGCACCGGGCCGACAACCACCAGCGCCCCGACGCCGTACATTAGAAGCACCGCCACGTCGGTCGTGATGCCGGGATCGGGATCGCGGCCACGAATGCGGACAATGTTCGGAAATGCCAGCACCACCACCAGGCCCAGCAATTCGGCCGCCACGATCCAGCCGCCGAACTCGGCCGCCAGAATGGCTGCCACACTGCCCAGAACCGTGATCAGCGGAAAGGTCCGCAATCCGGGCATGCCCGACTCGGTATACTCCCGCTGGAGCCCCACCAGGAGCCCCAGGAGCAGCGAGATGCCCAGACGCTGGAAGATAACCGTTGTTTCCACCACGGACCCTCAGTCGCGAAGCCGATTCCGACTCTTCCCCCCACCTGGTAAGTATAGGCCAGGAGATAGGAGCGTGTGTGAGGTCTACCCCGTGCCCGGTCGCCCCACACTAACCCGAAGCGCCAGCGAGGAAAGGAACCCATCCACACCAACCCGAAGCGCCAGCGAGGAAAGGAACGGCAGCGAGGAAGTTGAGTGATTGTTCGTCGCTGGCGCTTCGGGTTAGTATACGTTGGCCCTTGCTCTTTTTCCCTCGCTGGCGCTTCGGGTTAGTATGCGGAGAGCCGCATGAGAGACCGAGCGAACGAGCCTCCGCTGCCGGATCCATTGGCCTACTTTCTCACCTGGTCTACCTACGGCACTTGGTTGCCCGGCGACGAACGCGGCTGGGTGGAGTACGGGAAGGGTTGGCAGCTCCCTGACCCCATCCGAAAGTGCGAGGCCGAGGCACGGATGGCCAAGGACGCGTGCGTCCTCGATTGCCAACAGCGACAATTGGTTGAGAGGACGATTTACGACCATTGCCGGATCCGAGGCTGGGAACTCCACGCCGTAAACTGCAGGACAAACCATCTACACGTCGTGGTGGCTGCTCCGATTCCACCGAAGCAAGTGCAGGTGCAACTCAAGGCGTGGTGTACGAGACGGCTGAAGGACCTGGAAAGCCGGCGACGTGGAATCGGGAGGGATGATCCGGCCCTGCGCCAGCAGTGGTGGGCGGAGCGCGGCAGTCGACGTTGGATCAACGACCACGATAGCCTGGAGGCCGCGGTCCTTTACGTGCGTGACGGCCAAGATCCGCCGCAGTTACACTAACCCGAAGCGCCAGCGAGGAGAGTTATGCCTCGCTGGCGCTTCGGGTTGGTGTTCCACCAGCCTTCGGTTCGTGTCACCTATCCAGTGGCCGGTTCTTGTCGTCGACAATGACCACAATAGGCCGGTACTGCCGGGCCTCGGCATCGTCCATCTGGCAGTAGGTAAGGACCACCACCTTGTCGCCGACCGCGCCCAGCCGAGCGGCCGGGCCGTTGAGCATCATCGTTCCCGAGCCGGGCGGGGCTTCGATGATGTAGGTGATCAGCCGCGAACCCGTGTTGACGTTGAGCACGTGGACCTGCTCGCCGGGAAGCATGTCGGCCGCCTCCATAAGGTTGCGGTCGATGGCGATGCTCCCCTCGTAGTCCAACTCCGTGCCGGTGAGCGTGGCGCGGTGGATTTTCGACTTGAGCATGAAACGCTGCACGTAAGAAGCTCCCCAGCCGTCGCGGCATCCCAGGCAAGATCGAGCGAAATGACGCCGCTCATTTATTATATCACCAACACCCCCGCTGCGGAACTAAAGTCCAACAATGCTGAAGCCGCAATCAACGTGCAGGATCTCGCCAGTGATGCCGTCGGACATCTCGCCCAGCAGGAAGAGGCCCGTGTTGCCCAGTTCCTGCGGATCGACGTTCCGGCCAAGCGGACTCTTTCGGACATGGTGCTCGCGCATTTCGTCAAAACCGCTCACGCCGGCCGAGCTCAAGGTCCGCATCGGCCCGGCGCTGATCGCGTTGACGCGGATCCGCTTCCGCCCAAGATCCCAGGCGAGGTACCGCACGCTGTGCTCGAGCGCCGCCTTGCAGACGCCCATCATGTTGTAGCCTGGCATCACCTTCTCGCCGCCGAAGTAGCTGATCGTGACGATCGACCCGCCGTCGGGCATCAGCGGTGCCGCCTCGCGGCAGACGGCCACGAGGCTGTAGGCGCTGATGTCCATCGCCAGGTGCCATCCGGCCCGGCTGCACTCGATATATGGCTTCTTGAGCTCCGCGGGCGGGGCAAATGCCACGGAATGAATTACGAAGTCGAGGTGGCCGTGCGCGTCCTGGACCGCCCGGAAGAAGGCGGCAATATCTTCGTCTTTCTGCACGTCGCAGGGCATGACGACACGGGGGCTGCGGGACTCGACGAGCTGCCGCACGCGGCGTTCGCTCGACGGGCTCGGCAGATGGGAGAAGGCCAGTTCGGCCCCCTCGCGATAGAGCGATTCGGACATCGCCCAGGCGATGCTCCGATCGTTGGCCACTCCCAACACCGCTCCGATCTTGCCGGTAAATGAACCCATGAGTCTTTTCTCTTGTAGCGGGGAAGAACCTGTCAGCAATCAGCTCTGATCAGGCAGTGATCGGCTTTTGGCACGCAGGAGGCAGAGTGATTCGCGCATCCGGGCATCAGATTGCGGAGGGTCGCGCACCAGTGCGCGCCCACTCCAGCAACTGAGTCTACCATTTTAGAGTGGATGCCCCCGCGAGCCAGGGCGCGGGGTGGGGCGAAGTACCGACCCAGCCGCGTCACAGAAAGTGATCGTTTTTCTTCACTCCCGCCAATGGGCTATTTGCCGGCCGCTGGCAGTCGACCGCGCGTTCACTCAGTCGTCGGCACGGGACCGGCGAGCAGTTCATATTCTTCCACCGGCGCCGTGTCGCCCGACATCACCAGTTCGCAGTTCATGCGAAGCACAGGCAGCCGGCTGTCGATGAACCGCCGCGCCACCCGCCTCTTGCGGTCGCTCTTGGTGGCCTGGCCGAGGAACAGGTGGCCGACGATGACGATAATCGCCGCGTCGACGAGCTTCCGTCCTGAGAGGTCGAGGTAGCCGGCCGACTGCTGCTTCACGTACTTGACGGTTTCGAGAATCCGCTCGCGCGCCTCGATGAGCCGTGCCTTGAGTTGGGTGAGCGTCGAGTCGGCATACTCGATCTTCTCGAAATCGGCGACGAAGTTCTCGAAGGCACCCGACGTGATGCCGCGGATGGCCGCTACGACCTGAAGCTGGCTGGTGCCCTCATAAATCGTGGTGATCCGCGCGTCGCGCAGGTAGCGCTCAGCGGCGTAATCCTTCATGTAGCCCGATCCGCCCAGCACCTGAATCGCGTTGTGGGTCACCGAACAGCACATCTCCGAGGCGTAGTACTTGCTCAGCGGAGTGAGCATGCCGTTGATCCGCTTCAGTGTCCGCGAAAGCTGCTTGCGGCGTTTCTCTTCCTCCTTGTCGAGTCCTTTGCTCCACTCGAGGATCCGCAAGTTATTGTTCTCCTGGTCGCAGATGCGGCTCGTCTCGTAAGTCAGCGCCCGCGCCGCCTCGATCTCGATCTGCATCTCGGTCACCAACTCGGCCACCGCGGGGAAACGTTCGATCGGGCCGCCGAACTGCTGGCGCGTATGGGCATAGGTCCGCGCCAGGCGGTAGGCCGCCTCCGCGATCCCCAGCGACTGGGCGGCGATGCCCACGCGGGCGCCGTTCATCAGCGCCATCACGTAAGTGATCAGGCCTCGCTGCCGCTCGCCCACCAGCCGCGCCGGCGTGTCTTCAAACACCAGCTCGCAGGTCGGCGAGCCGTGGATGCCGAGTTTCTCTTCCAGGTGCCGCACCCGGACCTTCTCCGAGCGTTCGGTGATGAACAGGCTCAGGCCGCGCCCGTCGCTGATCTCCGGTTCGCTGCGGGCGAGCACCAGCAGGATCTCGCCGCAACCGTTGGTGATGAACCGCTTGACGCCGTTCAGGTACCAGTTCCCCTGCTCGTCCTGGTGCGCCCGCAGGCGGACGGCCTGCAGGTCGCTGCCGGCGTCGGGCTCGGTGAGCACCATCGCGCCGGTCACTTCGCCCTCGCAGAATCGCGGCAGGACCTCGTCCTTGATCTCCTGGTTGGCGAAAGCGTTGACCGTTTCGGCGATGCCCTGGAGACCGAACATATTGGTAAATGAGCCGTCGGCCCGGGCCACCATTTCGGTCGCCATGGTGTAAATCAGGCAGGGGCAATTCAAGCCGCCATACTTCCGCGGCAGCGTGAAGCCCATCATGTCGGCCTGCGTCATCCGCTGGAGGTTCTCGCGAACCTTCGGGTGCAGCGTCACCGTGCCGTCCTCGTTGAGCGTGTTTCCCTCGCGGTCCACTTCCTCGGCGTTGGGGGCGATGGTCTCGGCGGTCACCTGGCCAACGATTTCCAGGATGCGGCGGTATCCGTCCACCGTGTCGTCATCGTCCAGCGGCGCGTAATCGGTCGAGCCGTTCTCAGCGTCGAGCTCCTGAAGCCTCGCCAGCTCCTTGAGGTCGATATGGTCGAACAGGAACTGCATGTCCCGGTTGTCGAGGAAGAAATTGGCCACGGCGATGCTCCGCGATTGGGTCTATTGTTTCCGTGTGCGACCGTTCGGTCGGGGGCTGTTGATCGATGTTGGAGTGTACTGTCGGCCGTTGCGTCCCGGCGCCGGCCATCTATCTCCGCTCTTTGAGCGACTTGATCATCATCGGGATCACCTTCTTCAAATCGCCGACGATGCCGTAATGGGCGACGGAGAAGATCGGCGCGTCGGGATCGGTGTTGATGGCAATGATCTTGGCCGATTCTTCCATGCCGGCCCGGTGCTGCACCGAACCGCTGATCCCGGCGGCAATGTACAGCGCCGGCCGCACCGTGGTGCCGGTCTGGCCCACCTGGTGCTCCTTGCCGATGTAGCCGCCGTCCACCGCCGCGCGGCTCGCGCCGACGGCGCCGCCGATCGCGGCCGCCAGCTCGTAAATGAGCCGGAAATTTTCCTTGCTGCCCACGCCGCCTCCGCCGGCCACGATCACTCTCGCCCCCTTCAGATTCACTTTGCGCGGCTCGATGTGCCGCTCGATCAGCCGCAGGGCCAGAAGCGTCTCATCGATCTCGACCTGCTCTTCGATAATCCGGCCCTTCCGGGTGGGGTCGGCCGATTTGAGCGGCATCACTCCTTCACGCACCGTGGCCATTTGCGGCCACCAGTCGTAGTTCACGATCGTGGCGATGATGTTGCCGCCGAACGCCGGGCGGATCTGCAGGAGCAGGTTAGGGTGCGTTTCCTTCGTGCGCGGGTCCTGGACGTCCTTGATCTCCAGATCGGTGCAGTCAGCCGTCATGCCGGCCCGCATTTCCGAGGCCACTCGCGGCGCCAGATCGCGCCCTAACGGCGTTGCCCCGTAGACGACGATCTGCGGCCGGTGCTTCTGGATGAGCGTTGTCAGCACCCGGGCGTAGGGGAGTGTCTGGAAGTGGGCCAACGCGGGATGGTTCACCGTATAGACGTGGTCGATACCCTGGGCAATGAGCCGGTGGGCCAGGCCCGCGACGTTGTGTCCGGCCAGCACCGCGCCGGCATGGACGCCGAGTTGGTCGGCCAGGTCGCGAGCCTTGCCGCACAACTCCAACGCCACGTCGTGCAGCGAGCCGTCTTCCTGCTCGGCATACACCCAGACTTCGCCCTGTCGATTGACGTCGATCATTTTTGTTGAGCCTCGGAGAGCAAGGCGCTCCGGCCGAAAGGGGCGGGAGGCCGATTGGATTCAAACGGGATGGAGTCGGGCCTGTTCTGGCGGTGTCAACCGAGCGTGCGGTCGACCACCAGTTCGTGGATCATCTGCCGAACGCCCTCTTCGGTTGGCTGCACCTCGGTGTGCCCTTCCTTGGTGAGCACGATCGCCTGCACGCGATACACCTTGGTGGGCGAACCGGCCAGACCGCAGCGGTTCAAGTCGGCGCCGATATCGTCGAGATTCCACTGCTCCAGAAGCAGTCCGCGATCCTTGAGCGATTGCTGCTGCCGCTCAACGGCCGAAGCCAGCTCCGCCTCGCTGGCCTGGGGCGTCGCCGATTTCACCTCGCCGGTCAGTTCCGCCGGCACGCGAGCCCGCTTATAGCGAAGCACACGGCGGGCCGCGGGGGGCCGCGGGCTGTTGGCGGTCGAAATTACCGTCACCAGCACCGGTAGCTTTGCCTCGACGATCTCCCAACCGTTACCCACGTTGCGGCGGATGCGAACGTGTCGATCGTTGGCGCTGACCAGTTCCTCGAGATACGTAACCTGGGGAATCCCAAGCTTTTCAGCACACTGCGGCCCAACTTGCGCCGTGTCGCCGTCGATCGCCTGTCGGCCGCAGAACACAAAGTCATAGCGGCCAATCGTCCGCACTGCTTGGCTGAGGATGTAGCTTGTAGCGAGAGTGTCGCTGGCGGCGGCCCGGCGGTCGGTGATCAAGATCGCTCGGTCGGCGCCCCGGTACAAGCAAGCGCGAAGCACGTCCCCCGCCTTGGGCGGACCCATGCTCACCGCGGTTACCGTCCCGCCGAAACGGTCGCGGACCTCCAGGGCGGTCTCCAGGGCGTTTAAATCTTCAGGATTGAAGATCGCCGGCAGCGCCGCACGGTTCACCGTCCCGTCTTCCTTCATGGAGTCGGCGGTCACGTTCGCCGTGTCGGGAACCTGTTTGACCAGCACAATACTGTCGTAAGCCACAGATAGCGCTCCGCAAGCCGCGTTAGGTGAAAGTTGGGAAAATATCAGGCATCTACGGGTCGGTCAAGAGCCGATCGCTGTGGCCTTAGGGCAAATTGGATAATTTGTTGGCTGTAGGAAGAATGCGGCCGCGCAGGTAGCCCTGCATGCGTACAAGAACTACCTCTGCGGCAGCGTTCTCAACTCGAAAGGGTCCATCTTAGCCTCTAATCCTCGGTTGGGGCATGCATCTAATTGAGTTGCTATGCGAGGTCACATGTCCTAAAATCGACACCTTCAGGTGACATCGGTTTGATTCAGCATTGCTAGCTCTTCTTTTTCACTATCCACCCTACAGATGCATAACTCCCCTGATCTCACCTCTGCAGCCTCTGGTGGCCATTGGTCGCCGACGTCCTGTGCAGCTATTACCGAGGTATTGTGGCTGGCGGGCCAAGCGACGGATCGAGGTGCGTTTCTCGGCACGGCTTTGCCGGTGGTGGTTTCTGCAGTGGCGGCCGACTCGGCTGTGGTGATAACCGCGGTTTCGGGCCGGTGGAACATAGGGAGCCAGATCGGTCCGCGTCAGGTGCTTCCCACCGATCTCCTGGCCGATGCCCTCGACCGCGAGCAGTTGCGGACCGACGGCCTCTGGGTGGCGGCGCCGCTGCCTGGCGAGCGTGAGGCGGCCGAGTCGTTAGCCCTGCACTTTGGCAGCACGGCGGCCGCACGGCAGGGTGTGGAGATTGCGAGGGAACTCGTGCCGGTGTTGGCCGAAAGCCTGCGGGCGGTGGACCGGCGCCAGCGCGATTCGCGGCGACTTGAGCGCCTGGAGGCGATTCTGGAAATCGCCGGGCACTGGAACCGTTCCACGCAACTCGAACCGCTACTCATTGCCATGGCTGAGGCCGCTACGCGGCTGTTCGGCGCCGACCGGGCAAGTATTTTTCTCTGGGACCGCGCCAGCCGCACTCTCGTCGGGCGGCCCGCTCTGGGCGCACCGGGTGGCGAGCTTCGCATACCCGACAATCGCGGCATCGTCGGGCAGGTGATCCAATCGGGTGAGCCGCGGCGGGCCGACACCGCCACCGCCGCCAAAGAAATCGACCGCCAGGTCGATCAGAAACTGGGATACCAAACGCGGACTCTCCTCTGCGTGCCGCTCCGCAGCCGAGCAGGCGAACTGTTCGGAGCTTTCGAGCTCATCAACAAGCTATCGGGCAACTTCACGGCCGATGACGAGGAGGGGCTCATCGAGCTGGCGGACCACGCCGCCACCGCGCTGGAAAACGTCCGCGATCGGGAACACCTGCTGCTCACGAGCCGACAGCTCAGCGAGCAGGCCGCCGGCAAGGTGCAGCTCATCGGGCAGAGCAAGGCGATCGATGCGCTGCGGTCGGTCGTCCGCCGCATCGCCGACACGGAACTGGCCGTGCTCGTCCTCGGCGAAAATGGCACCGGCAAAGAGGTGGTCGCGCAGTCCATTCATTACCTTAGCCGCCGACGGAATAAACCTTTCATTGCCGTCAACTGTGCAGCGATCCCCGACACGCTCGCCGAGAGTGAGCTGTTCGGCCATGAAAAAGGCGCCTTCACCGACGCCCACGAGCCGCGGCTGGGCAAGTTCGAACTAGCCGCCGATGGCACGCTCTTTCTCGACGAGATCGGCGATCTCAGTCTCGCCGGGCAGGCCAAGCTCCTCCGCGTGCTTGAGGAGAAGGTTCTCGTCCGCGTCGGCGGCTCCCGACCGATCCACACCGACGCCCGTGTCTTGGCCGCCACGAACCAGGACCTTGCCGAAATGGTTCGGCAGAAGAAGTTCCGCGAGGACCTCTATTTCCGTCTCAACGTGGTGACGCTCGACATCCCGCCGTTGCGTGAGCGGCCGGAAGACATCATGCTATTGGCCGATTTCTTCCTGCAGGACTTTTGCCGCAAAGCCCGCCGGGCCGTTCCCCAATTCACTGCTGCCGCGCGCACTCGGCTTGAATCGCATTCCTGGCCGGGCAATGTCCGCGAACTGCGGAACCTCATGGAGCGGCTGGCGTACCTTTCTTCCGAGGACCGCATCGAAGCCAACGACGTGGCCTTTATTCTCTCTCCGCGCGGCGCCGCCGAGCCCAGTTTCCATGTCGACCGCCCCCTGGCCGACGCCACATCCGATTTTCAGGCCGAGTACATCCGCCGGGCAATCGAACGCTGCGGCGGCAACATGAGCCACGCCGCCACCCTCCTCGGCCTGCACCGCTCCAACCTCTATCGCAAGATGCGCCAACTCGGCATGCCCACTCCCAACTGATCCCACCGATGGTGAGGTTGGCCAACCGCCGAACAAGAACCAGTTGCCGCAACCCGCCCGCCATCTTTCACTAAACCTCCCCGCTTCACCCGCCCGCCAAAAACCAAATCGAACCCTTGAGCGCCGCCCTGAAACGGGTATCATTAACCTTTTCCCGCCCCCTTAGCTCAATCGGCAGAGCATCTGACTCTTAATCAGAGGGTTGATGGTTCGAGTCCATCAGGGGGCACTCAACACAAAGCCTTTCGCAGAAATGATTTGCGAATGGCTTTTTCTGTGCGCTTGCCAAGGGCGTTGGATTCGCCATCTAATGCAGCTTGCCGATTGCCTGTCCGGAAGAGGGGGGCGGCAACTACATCCCGCCTGACTCCCGACGACGAACCAGCGCGGCACCGCGCCCCCTGTCGGTCTCCCCCTGCTGGAACTCGTGTCGTTGGATGCTGATCTCCCGCAGCTGCCGAAACTTGGCCCATCGTCGGCGGCAGAACGGCCGGATGATTTTCGTGCACCGGTGGGAATACACACCCGTCGAAGCGCGTCCTTATAAGAGGTGCAGCCGCTTCTGCACAAAAGCCGACGAACCTTTTCGTAGTTCGCGGCGTCTATCAGTATCAGACGGGTGGAGAGAGTTTCAGGCGATCCAAGAGACTGCGAGAAGGGTGATGACTTCGTTCCGGTTGGGTATTACGAGCGAACCAGGATGCAAAGGGCGATATGCCGATCAACCGGCGAATACCCTGCCCATGCATCCTTTGCGCTTGTGACGCTTGACCTTACGTCAGCGAGGGAAATAGAAACCCGGCGTCACAAACGACGCCGGGTTTTTTGTTGGGCTGGTAGCTGAGACGGTGTAGCGCCTGGCTGAAGACCAGGAGACGAGGGTTCGATTCACCTCCCGGCCCACTGCGATCCGCCTGCGCGCCACCAGTAATTTGGCCACGTGGAATGTGCGCGCCGACACGGCTCGTTCGTCTATCGGTACGAGGACGCCGGCCCTTCAAGCCGGAAAGGCGGGTTCAACTCCCGCACGAGCTACTGAGGACCGAACGGGGCAAAGGAAAGGGTATCGCCTGGTCGTTGGGAGCACGTAGACGCAACCTTCGAGACCTGCCATCCCGACTGGATTGGCAACGACTTTGGCACATGGTAGTCGAGGGCCGGTTGCCCGAACACGGCTGATAACCGCGTAGTGCTGAGTTCGACTCTCAGGGCTACCACTGGACGCGAGGAGCAATGGCATGACACATAGACGACTCAAACGCATACATCCGGCCCGAATTTCGGGGTCGTGGTGCAATGGCAGCACACCGGACTTTTAATCCGGCAGGTGAAGGTTCAAGTCCTTTCGGCCCCACTCATGAGCGTGCAGGCCAAAAGAAGAGCAGATTCGTTGGAATAGCGTGGCCGGAAGTTCGACTCTTCCCGCGCCTGCTGCCAACGACATGTACAGAAAGGGATCAAGGTGTTAGCGGCAGCATAGCGGACTCTTAATCCGCGAGGTGAGGGTTCAAGTCCCTCTGGTCCCACTGAGAGAATCGCACTGGTCGTCCAGTGGCAAGGACACCGCACTCGTAACGCGGCAACGTGGGTTCGACTCCCACCCGGTGCTCTTGATCTTTGACAATCCGACACGCTTGTAGCGCGCCCATGATGTAGCGGCAGCCTGCCGCCTTGCCGAGGCGGAAGTGCGGGTTCAACTCCCGCTGGGCGCTCTTGATCGACAGGACGTAGGAAAGTCTGGTATTCCGCCGGGCACCGACGCGCAGCGTTGGTTGCGGGCGCACGAGATCGCCGGTTCAAATCCGGCCGTCCTGACTCTCGTTGCGGTGGGACCCGTGCTGGTACGGGTAGGCGGCTGTTAACCGCCCCGACGCAGGTTCGATTCCTGCCACCGCAGCCTTTGGGAGAAAACAGAAGGTCAAGCCGGACCACCGCCGCGCGGCAGCACCCGCGATGCCACTACGTTCGAAGCGGGACGAGCTTTGCGGTCTGGAGGGTTCGGCTCCCTCACCTTCCGCTTGCGACGCGCCCTTGGCCGATCGGCACGAGGCATCAGCCTTCCACGCTGAACAGGCGGGTTCGACTCCCGCAGGGCGCTCTCGCAGCGACAATGATCGGGGATCGGCTAGCGGCAGGCCATCTGGCTTTGAACCAGAAAGTGGAGGTTCGACCCCTCCTCCCCGAACATGCAGGCGGACGACTGTGTCTCGATAGGCAACACAATGCGGGATCATCCAACGGCAGGATGCGACGCTCTGAACGTCGTCATGTTGGTTCGAGTCCAGCTCCCGCAGCTTGGTATGACGAACAACAAAGTCCGTGAGGGCCTGGAAATCGCGAAACCCGAATAATGACGCGCAACTCTGTTGTTCATTATTCGTCATCCGAATTCCTGCTTCCCCTCGGGGTCATGGTCCAACAGGACGACGCTGGCTCCGCAAGCCAGAGATCCGGGTGCGATTCCCGGTGACTCCACTTGAAAGCGCAGCCCCGTGGTCCAACGGCCACGACGCCTGGCCTACACCCAGGAAACGATGGTTCAACTCCATCCGGGGCTACTGTGGCAATGATGGAGTAGCAGCGCTGAATGATGAAACGTGAGCTCCCCCTGGGCACTTCATCATTCATCCTTCGATATTCATCATTCTGCGTCCGTCCTCGTGGAGCAGTCCGGAGTGCTCGCCTGCCTGTCACGCAGGAGATCGCGGGTTCAAATCCCGTCGAGGGCGCTTTCGACAGTAGCGGCGCGGTACGCAAACCGGCAAAGCGGCGAAGCTCAAATCTTCGTGACCTGCGGGTTCGACTCCCGCCTGCGCCACTGAGAACATGCGTCGGCTGGGCATCGGCGTGCCCAACTGCCTGTAAAGCAGCCAGCCCGCAAGGCTATGCAGGTTCAACTCCTGCCCGGCGCACTTTCAACATGGCCCGTTCATCTATTGGCGAAGGACATCGGCCCCTCACGCCGGAAAGGCGGGTTCGATTCCCGCACGGGCTGCTGAGCATGACCAAGTGGCGCAACTGGAAGACGCGCGACGCTCAGAACGTCGTGCCGCAAGGCATGGGAGTTCGAATCTCCCCTTGGTCACTCTTGGTTACGTGGTTGGTTGTGCGGCACTTCCCTGCGGTCTCGACCGCGAAGCCGGGCTCGTTACACTCGCCCTTGCCTCATTCTCGGCCCGGCAACCAAAAGGCATTGCAGGCGCGGCAGGTGCCGAACTGGCTCCCATAAGGCCGGTGCGCCCGGTTCGATACCGGGGCCTGCAACTTTGAAAAACACGCTGCGGGTGGGCGCAGGCTCAACCGGGCTTCATAAGCCTGGAATGTCGGGTGCAACTCCCGGACCCGCCACTTGCGACCGGGTACGCGAATTGGCATAGCGACGAGGTCGAGGGCCTCGTGTCTGTGGGTTCGACTCCCACTCCGGTCACTGACTGCACGACGGGCTCGTGGTCCAACGGGACGACACCAGCGCGGCATGCTGGAAACGCGGGTTCAACTCCCGCCGGGTCCATTGGTTAAAAGCAATCAGCTTTCAGCTTTCAGCTTTCAGCTTTCAGTGATGAGTGTAAATCGGACGGCTGAAAGCTGACCGCTGAGAGCTGATAGCTGCCCATATGGTGTTCGTGGTGTAGCGGTCGCTGCATGGCTGGCTGTGAACCAGCAGGTGGGAGTTCGACTCTCCCCGGGCACCCCTTTCGGAAAGGAGATCACGATGGTCGCCAAGGTACTTGAGCAACCGACGCTGGTGCTGAACCGCAACTGGCAGCCGGTCCACGTGGCAACCGTGGAGCGTGCGCTCGTGCTGCTCTGGAACGACTCGGCCCGCGTGGTCGATCCGGCCGACTTTCAGCTCTACGACTGGGCCGACTGGTCGAAGCTGCAGCCTGGCCATGGCGAGGCGTTCGTCCAGGCGGTCCGGTTCAAGCTGCGCGTGCCGGAGGTCGTTGTCCTCAGCGGCTACGACCGCCTGCCGGTGGCCCGCGTGACGTTCAGCCGGCGCAACATCTTCAAGCGCGACCACTACACCTGCCAATACTGTAGCGCCCGACCGGGCAGCGAGGAATTGACCGTGGACCACGTGGTGCCGCGGGCGCAGGGTGGTGTATCAAGCTGGGAGAACTGCGTGCTGGCCTGCACGGCCTGCAACAAGCGGAAGGCCGACCGCACGCCGGAGCAGGCGGGCATGAAACTTCGCAAGAAGCCGGTCCGCCCGGAGTGGAAGCCGCTTTACGCGGACCGCGAGGTGCGGATCGCCAGTTGGTCGAAGTTCATCAGCGAAGCCTACTGGAACGTGGCACTGCGCGAGTAGTGCCGTTACGCCCGGTCCCCGATCACTGATCGGGGACCACTACAGGAGTGTCCTCCTGGGAGAGGAAGCGGTCTCCAAAGCCGCCCGACAGGGTTCGAATCCTTGCACTCCTGCTTTTGGAAGATGAGAACGAAGAACTGCCGGCGTGGCCGAACAGCGAGGCGGCGGTCCTGTAAACCGCACAATGCTGGTGCAATTCCAGCCGTCGGCTCTGAAAAGAGCTCTCAGCAGTCCTGATTTGAGCTGATCGCTGAGGGTTGGCGGCTCACGGGCCGCGATGTCCCGATAGTGTAGCGGATCGCATCGGAGCCTCCGAAGCTCCAGGCCCTGGTTCGAATCCAGGTCGGGATACTCAAGAGGGTGAGACATCGTTGTGCATCCACTCTACTGCTTGTCCTCGGAGTGTGCCGGATCAGCACGCGACCGTGCGAAGGTCGTAGACCAGGTTCGACTCCTGGCGAGGACGTTTTCGAAGCGTGCGGCCACCGCGAAACGGCGGCGGTCGCACGCGAAGGGCGCTGGAGCCAGACGGCAAGGCAACCGCCTGCAAAGCGGTTTTACGCGGGTTCGACTCCCGCCTGCGCCTCTGAGGCGGTCCGACTGCCGGTTCAGACTACATCCGTTGAAAAGGTGAACCGGTCCGAACCAATTCTCGTCGGCCTTCCTCTAACAAAGATGTCCAACTGCCTGCCGGGACTACATTCACTGTAACTGAACCGTCTCGGCGAAAACTTCGTTGGGCGTTGTGAGAACACATCGGGCGACTGCCCGGTTGGAGTACATATCGGTTCAAATCCGGTCGCCCCGACTGAACACTTGCGCGAGCGGGGCGTGGCTCAACGGTAGAGCACCTCTGGCCACCACCTCGTCGCCTATTGAATACAGACCGACTGCCGGTTGGAGTACATGCCTGAAGAGCCGGGGGTTGTGGGTTCGAATCCCACCAGCGCCACTCACTCACTTGAGCGCTGTAGCTCAATGGTAGAGCACCGTAAAGTTCTCTGACCAACCCCTCGTCGGTCCTTTTGAGACAACAGGAGACACGACCCGACTGACCGAGTGGAGTACATCCACCATCACCAAGCCTGGGAGGCGGGAGCTTCCCAATACGGACGGATCTGCGGATTCGACCGTACGGCGCCTCTGCTCATCCCTCGTCGGGTCATGCTATGTGAAGGAGGTCATGATGGCCAACAAGAACCTGTTCGCCAGCCTGAAGAGCCGTTTCGTCCGGGCCGATGCTCGGAATGAGGCAGGAGGCCGCGCGTACGCGCTGGAGCCGAAGCACGCCCTGGCGCAGCTTGCCGCCACGGGCTGCTTCAACGGCGCCTACTACGCCGGCGCCGACGAGCAATTGGCCACGCTGAAGACGCTCGTCGAGCAGGTGGCCGACAATGCCTTCCTCGCGAAGCTGGCGGTTTACAGCCGCCAGCGGGCGATGATGAAGGACATGCCGGTGGCCTTGCTGGTCGTGCTGTCGAAGCGCGATCCGGCCTTGTTCCGCAAGGCGTTCAATCGCGTGGTGGACAACGGCCGTACCCTGCGCACGATGGTGCAATTCGTCCGCTCGGGCCAGTTCGGCCGCAAGAGCCTGTCGTACGCCCTGCAGCGGGCTGTCCAGCGGTGGCTGAACTCGGCTTCGGTCGAGAAGCTGCTGTCGGCCTCGATCGGCAACGATCCGAGCCTGCGGGACGTGCTGCGGCTGGCGCGGCCGACCCCGGCCGACAACGCTCGGCGTGCCCTGTTCGGCTGGCTGACCGATAAGCCGGTTGAGAAGTGGGCGCCGGCCACCGAGGCCGACCTGCCGGAGGAGGTCCGTGCGCTAGAGGCGTTCCGCCAGGCGGAGACGGCCGAGGTGCAACTCCAGGCTCTCGGCAAGCTGCGCGCTCGCTGGGACCTCTTGGCCGATGCGGCCAAGGGTCCGGCGGTTTGGGCGGAGGTTGCCCGGAAGATGGGGCCGCAGGCGCTGCGGATGAACCTCAACACGCTGGTCCGCCAGGGCGTCATCGGCCCGGATGCCAAGGGAGAGATGGTCGACTATGTGGCGGCGCGGCTGGCCGATGCCGAGGAGATCCGCCGCTCGCGGCAGTTCCCGTACCAGTTCCTCGCTGCATACCTTAACGTCGGTGACGGCGTTCCGCAGAAGATCAAGTCCGCCCTGCACAAGGCGGCGGAGATCGCCTGCGGCAACGTGCCGGAATTGCCGGGTCCGATCGTGATCGGACTCGACGTATCGGGCTCGATGAGCATGCCGGTTACGGGTAACCGCGGCCGGGGCGCGACGAGCAAGATGCGCTGCGTGGACGTAGCGGCCCTGTTCGCCGCTGCCATCCTGCGCCGCAATCCGGAGAGCGTGGTCATCCCGTTCGACACGTCGGCTTACGAGGCCAAGGTTGATCCGAGCGACTCGGTCCTCAGCCTGGCCGATCGGCTGGCCCGTTTCGGTGGTGGCGGCACGAACTGCTCGCTGCCGTTGGCCGCGGCCAATGGCTGGTACGCAAGCCGGAAGTTCGCCGGCTGTGTGCTGGTGAGCGACAACGAGAGCTGGGTCGGCACAGGCCGCGGCGGCTCAACGGCCGTCATGACCGAGTGGCAGGCGTTCGTCCGCAACCAGGTGCGGTTGCACGGCCGGGGTTTTTCAGGCCCGAAGCTGGTCTCGATCGACCTCCAGCCGTACACCACGACCCAGGCCCCGGAGCGCAGCGACATCCTGAACGTCGGCGGCTTCAGTGACGCCGTGTTCAGCGTCGTGGCTGCCTTCCTGGCCGGCGACGGCGGCCGGTTCGTCGCCGAGGTCGAAGCGGTCGAGCTGTAGACCGGCAGAACCTGATGCAAGTCAGCCAGCGCCCATTCGGGGCGCTGGCTGACACATCAGCCGCAGTAGAGAGACCACGTTCACTCGACCGGCACGACTTCAAAAACCGCTGTCTCAAACGGCGCCAGTTCGACCCTCGCCGACTCTCCGGCTCGAACGGTCATCTCCGACCGCGGTGGACTGCCGCTCCACGGCCAGACCAGCCGGTACTCGCGCGCGGCGCCCTCGGGTAGCTCCAGCGCACCTCCGATGTCGAGCGAGAAATTTGCCGGCGACGCGGACGGGTTGCGTAGCATGAGCGTGCCCAGACGCGGCGACCAGGCCGCAAATCCGTAGACTTGCCCCTCCGCCGGATCGCCTCCGATCCAGTGCGCGTCCACGAGCACGTCGGCATTCTTCCGCAACCAGGCCGCCCCCTCGGCCAGCGAGTCCCACATCTCGGGCGTCAGCTTCTGCGGCGTGATGTATAGCTCCTGGAGCTGCGTGCCGGTGGCGAAGAACGAGCGGACTTCGTCGTTCCAGTCTTTCAGCTCGGTGCTCATCCGGGCGGCGGGGCCCAGTTGCGCGTGGACGATCCCCTGCGTCATCAGCGAGTTGACCGGATAGAGCGGCGCCCGCCGGACGATGCCCTTGTAGGTGTGCATGTCGCGGTAGGTGATCCACTGCTGCCGCATCGTGCCCGGTCCGAAGAAGTCCATATCGCTGCCGTTGCGCCACACCGAGTCGCCAAAGAACAGCCAGTAGGGCGACGGCCACGTACCGGTAGTGATGCTCAGATAGAGATCGGGGCGCAGGCCGCGCAGCTCGCGGCAAAGTCGCAGCAGTGCGTCGACGTCGGCGGCAAATGACTCACCCGCACCGGTGGAAGAAAGCCCCTGGGCAATGCCGTCGAATTTGAAGTAGTTTACGCCGTAACGCTCGACCATCTCACGGCAAACCTCACGGAAACGGCCGTAGTATTTCGGGCCGGCCAGCGCAAATCCGCGGGCGTTGGTTTCGAATCCCTGCGTCTTGCCGTACTCCATCCGTTCGGCCTTCGCCCCACCGTACCCTCCCCACGGCGAGAGCCACACACCGACGGCCGTCTGGTGCCGTGCGGCGGCTGCGGAGAGCGGCGAAAAACCGTGCGGGAAACCGTCATGGAACCGCCACAACGTGCGGTTGTCGTCCCAGCCGTCGTCGAAGACGGCCGAATCGAGCTTGCCTCCCCGTCGATCGACAAACTCGCGCCCGAAGGCCTCGATCACCTCGATGCACTGGGCTTCGTTCATCTTTCGATCGCCCCAGGCGATGTCGTACCACGAGTTGTAGTGCAAGAACGGCGCGTAGGGCCGCGGCCGCTCGCGCTCCAGGTAGTAAAGAAACCCGCGGCGCAACTGGCCCGGCGGTACAACTCCCACGACGGTGCTCCGTACACACTCTCGCGGCTCGTCGGCGTTGGGGTATGTGCCCACGCTGCAAACGATCCGCCCTTCGTCGACGCGATTGGAAGCCATTGGGTGCTCGCAAGCCAGGAATAAGTTGCCGCAGACCACCGGCGAGCCGTCCACTTCGCCCGCCACGCGGGCCTCGGTCGCCGGCAGATCAATAAGCAACAGGCGTTCGACTTTGGCCGCTTCCGGCGAAGGCAGCAGCGTGACTTCCTGGCGGATGTAGTTCGAATCGTCGCGAAGCACTGCCTTCCATCGCAACCGAACCGCGTCGCTGCCGAGACTCAGGTTCGCTATTGCGCTGAACCCGCCTGAGCGTTCCGCGGCCGAGACGGCATCGGCACGGGAAGCGATGCGTTCGATCCGCAGTCCGTCGACTACACGGGCGGCGGAGAGCTTCAACGTCGCACCGTCCGCCGGCCCGGAATCGTTCGCGCCCGCGCGAAGTACGCTTCCGGTGGCCAGGTCGGCCACTTCCATCAGCGTCAGCCGCCCGTCGGCCAGGCTCCAAGTGGCCGCGAGCAACTGGTTTCTCATCACGAGCCGTCCCTCCTTCAGCTCGGCGGTCGCGGCGCCGGGCCTCGCACCCGGCAGTTCCAGAGCGCCGGCGGCCGTGGCGCCAAAGATCGTGACTACGCTTACGCCAATGAGCAGGCTTCGCATGGCTGTGCACCTCGCTTGCAGGACAGGCCTTCGCCCCGGTTCACGCCGGCAGTCGCCCGGCGCGTCCTATCCTGGCAGGCGGTCGAGCACAATTCAAGCGGGCACGACCGAACGAATTGCCGCCACCGGTGCGGTGTGTTACCGTGGTGACGCGCGTTATCGCCGAATTCTGACCGAGAGGAGCCCTCGCCATGTCTATCCGACGCGGCATCGTGATTGCTGTCCTGGCCGGCATCTGCGGCTTTCCCGCGCCGTTGTCTTCGGCAGCTTCGGCTGAACCGCCGGCCGCGGGCCGTATCGACTCTCTGGAATCCATTCCCGACGCCCGTTGGCAGCTTGAGGGCTTCGTCGGCCGCCGCGTCCAGGCCAATGTCGACCACTGGCTGATCCCCGCGCCCGCCAACAATCCGGGCTTGCTCGAGATGTTCGCCCGCCGCGACAGCGGCACTCCGCCCGACCTGGTGCCCTGGGCCGGTGAATTCGTGGGCAAATATCTCATTTCGGGCGCGCAGGCCATGCGCATGTCGGACAGCCCGGAGCTCAGAGCCACGCTTGAGCAAGTCGTCGGGCGGCTACTCTCGCTGCAGGACGCCGACGGCTATCTGGGGCCCTGGCCCAAGGACCAGCGGCTCCGCGGCCAATGGGACCTGTGGGGCCACTACCACATCATGCTCGGGCTGCTCCTCTGGCACGACGAGACGGGCGACAAGAAGGCCGAAGAGGCGGCACGGCGCATCGCTGATCTCGTTTGTAGCACCTGCTCCGGCGGCGACTTCCGCGTCATCGATGCCGGGTCGCACGAAATGAACATGAGCATCCTGCACGGCCTCACCATCCTCTACCGGCGAACCGGCGAAGACCGCTACCTGGCCATGGCCCGCGAGGTGCTCAAGGATATCGAGCGGGCCGGCGACTATCACCGGGTCGGGCTGGAGGGACGCGAGTTCTTCCGCTCGCCGCGGCCGCGCTGGGAGAGCCTGCACTGCCTGCAAGGTCTGGCCGAGATGCATCGCATCACGGGCGACCCGGCGTTCCGCCAGTCGTTTCTCCACCATTGGGCGAGTATTCGCCGCTTCGATCTCCGCAATACGGGCGGATTCTCTTCCGGCGAACAGGCCACCGGCAACCCGTTCGTCAACGACGCCATCGAAACCTGTTGCGTCATCGCCTGGCAGGCAGTGATGATCGATGCCCTGGCACTGACTGGCCAATCCTTGATCGCCGACGACCTTGAACGGGCCACGCTCAATGCGGCGCTCGGAGCCCAGCACCCATCGGGCGCTTGGTGCACCTACAATTCGCCCATGGCCGGACAGCGAATCCCCTCGCACATCGACATCAGCTTCCAGGTTCGACCCGGCACGCCACACCTCAATTGCTGCTCCGTCAATGGCCCGCGCGGCTACGGCTCGATTAGCGACTGGGGCCTGATGCGAACGGCTGACGGCCTGGCACTCAACTATTATGGTCCGGGCACGATCCGGGCCAACCTCGCCGATGGCACGCCGCTCGCCATTCGCCAACAGACCGATTACCCCATTAGCGGCCGCGTGATCGTGAGCTTCGAGATGGCGGCGGCCAGCCCGTTTGAGCTCGCATTGCGGATCCCGGCCTGGTCGCGCACCACCGGCGTTCGCATCAACGGCGAGCTTGTATCAGGCGTCGTGCCGGGCGAATACCTGAAGCTCGCACGAACGTGGCAGCCGAGCGACGAGATCACGCTCGATCTCGACATGCAGACCCGGTACGAGCCGGGTGATCGGGAGCAGTTCGGCAAGGCTTCTTTCTATCGCGGCCCGATCCTGCTGGCTGCCGACAGTCGCATCGAACAACAAGACGGCCTCACGAATGTCGATGAACTGCCCGTGATCGACGTCAATCAAATCGACAAGACTCGGCTCGTGGAGCCACCGGTCGGCGGCGACTCTCCATGGGTCACGGTCGACGTCCCGGCATCCGGCGGCACGATCCGGCTGATCGATTTCGCCAGCGCCGGAAAGACGACACTGGAAGGCCAGCCGCAGAGCCGATACGCAACCTGGCTGCCGGCCGCCAACATGCGTCCGCCGCTTCCCGTCGCCTGGATACCCGCCGACGGTGCGGCAGTCGGCACGGGCGACATCCTTTTTGCGTGGCGACAGCCTGCGCACGACGACACGGCCCGGCGCCATGCGGTGGTAATCGCCGATTCGCCCGCGTTCGACCATGAGCTGTTGCGATATGGCGACGAGGGGGGCTCGTCGCTGGTGCTGCCGGTCAACGCGGCGACGGCGCTCAAGCCGCATGCCGTGTATTACTGGAAGATCGTCGCCCGCAATGAGCATGGGCGGGCAGAGAGCATCGCGCCGCACAAGCGATTTCGGATCGATCCCTCGGCTCCACCTTCGCCCACGAACTGGCCGTACGGCCAGCGCAAAGAAGACTCGATGCTGGTCGCAGCGACGCTCGCCGGAGATGTCGAGCCGTCGTACGGCACGCTCGAAGACGCCCGCGGCTGGAAGCCGGCGACGGGACCAGACGGCGCCCCCGCCAGCGCCATCGAGCTTGATGGTCAGAGCGGCATGGTGCGGTACAGGCTGTCGGCTTTTCCCGACAAAGACTACACCGTGGCAATCCGCGTCTGCGTCAGTCCCGCCCAGAGCGATCGCTTCGGCCAGATCTTCAGCGGTTGGTCCCGCGGCATGGATGATCCGCTTCGGGTATGTCTTGCCGGTGGCAAGCTGGCAGCGCGAATCGAGGCCGGCCGATTCTTCAGCACCCCGACCGTTCCGCTGGAGATCGGCCGGTGGCACCATGTGGCTGCCGTCAAGAATGGCGACAAGCTCATCCTCTATCTCGACGGCCAGCCGGCCGGCACGGCCGCCGTGCCGACGCGGATCTCGACCGCGACGGAAGTCGTTGCCATCGGCGGCAACCCGCTTTACACGGGCGGACCGGAGTATCTCGCCGGCCGCTTTACCGACTTGCGCCTGTTTGCCCGCGCCTTGACCGATGACGAAGTAAGGAAGCTCGCCGAATAACGGGCGGGCAGAGCCGAGGGACGCGGCCTTAAACACGCCCACGCCCGACCGAGTCGGCGACGCCGCCGTGCTCGGCGGGCACCTCCCATACCCTTGTATCGCTTCTCGCGGCTCGCCACAATGAGGGCCGATCGCGCCGTTTGTGGCGCACGTACACTCATTCGCACCTCAGTCTGCCGGGAGGGGATTATGAGCGGGTCCGATCGTCGTCACGACCAACCGGGGCATTGCTTGTGCTGCTCCGGCGACGGGCATTTCGCCGGCGGTGAACCGTTCACCCGGCGTGTGTTTCTGGCTACCGGTTCGGCCGCGGCGGCCACCTGGATGCTGGCTTCGGCCCCGGCGGCCGCCGGCGAGGCGACTCGCCGCCAGCGCGAGCGACCGCCGGTGAAGCCCCTCCGCGTGCAACCGGTCTTCAATTGCGAGATCTACGAGCCCAAGCCGGCGACGAGTTGGCGGGTCACCGGTGCGATCCAGAACGAAGACGAACTGCGCCAGGAGGAGGAGCACATTCGCCACGATCTGGCGGCCATGGCTGCCGCCGCCGAATTTCCGCTCGAGATGCTCCCTCTCGTCACGGTGCGGAACGTCGAGCAGGCGTCTGCCGTCCCCAAGGGAGAGTACGATGTGCTCATCATCTACGCGGCCCGGCGGAATCTCCCGGTACTCGAAGCACTTGCCGTCCCCGACCGCTGGAACCTGATGTTCGTCCGCCACCGCAGCGGTCCCCTGTACTACATGTATATCGGCGCCCATACCCACTTCCTCCGCAAGCGGACCGACGAGATGCTTCATCCGGGTATGGATGTCAACGACATTGTCGTCGACGACCATGGTGAACTGCTGTGGCGGCTGCGATCCTTCTTCGCACTCAAAAACACGCTTGGCAAACGGATTGTCGCGGTGGGCGGGCCGGGCGGATGGGGAGCCGACGGGCGGGCAGCGCCGGACCGGGCCCGGCAAACCTGGCGATTCGACATCCGCGACGTCACCTACGCCGATCTGGAAACGCGGATCGTGGCCGCGCGGCAGAACGCACCGCTCGTGGCACGCTGCCGTGCCGACGCCCAGGCCTATCTCGCCGCGCAGGGGGTGACGCTTGATACGACCCACGAGTTCGTCGAGAAGGCGTTTGTGCTCAACGAGGTGTTTCTCGATCTCCTCGAAGAAGCCGAAGCCGACGCGATCACGATCAACAACTGCATGAGCACGATCATGCCCGTCTCGGAGACGACGGCTTGCCTGCCGCTGACGTTGTTGAACGACGACGGCTACCTGGCGTTCTGTGAATCGGATTTCGTCGCCATCCCGGCGGGCGTGCTTATGCACCACGTATGCGACAAGCCGGTCTTTCTCTGCAATCCATCGATGCCCCACCGCGGCGTGCTCACTGTTTCTCACTGCACGGCGCCGCGGCGGATGGACGGCAAGACGCTCGAGCCGGTTCGTGTGCTGACGCACTACGAGTCGGACTTCGGCGCGGCCACGAAGGTCGAGATGCGCAAAGGGCAGGCAATCACGGTGATCGATGCCGATTTCTCCGGCCGCCGCTGGCTGGGCTTCGAAGGGGAGATCATCGACACCCCCTTCTTTCCCATCTGCCGCACCCAGCTCGATATGCGGATCAAGGGAGACTGGCAGCGGCTGGCTGAAGAGATCCGCGGCTTCCACTGGATGGTGGCCTACGGCAGCCATCTCCGCGAGTTCGGCTACGCCGTGAAGAAAGCCGGCTTGGACTGGCTGACGCTGACATGAGCATCCGGAGAAACCCAATGCATTGGCGAGTGTTGACTATCGTCGCCGTAATGTCTGTCGCTCTCTGCGATAGGCCGCTGGTTCTGGCCGCGGCAGCCGATCCGGAGGGCAAGGTCGAAGTGATCCGCGACCGCTGGGGCATCCCGCACGTGTCTGCCGAGACCGACGCCGGGGCGATGTACGGCTTGGGCTACGCGGCGGCCGAAGAGCGGTCGTTCCAGATGTACTACAACCTGCGGATCATTCAAGGACGGCTGGCAGAGATCCTGGGAGACCGGCCCGCGGGGCGGGAGGATTCGCCTGTTGAACATGACCGCATGATGCGAACGTTCGGTTTCTATCGTGCCGCCAAAGTGGTTGCGGAGCGGCTCGACGCCGACACCCGGGCGATGCTCTCCGCGTATTCCGACGGCGTCAATCGCTACATCGAAGAGCATCGCGACGCGCTGCACCCGATGTTCGAGATCATGGACTTGGAGCCGGAACCCTGGACGCCGGCCGACTGCATCGCAAGCTGGTGGCACCTGGGACAGTTCTTCGCCACCGACGGCACCCGGGAGTTGATCCAGTACCGCAACCGGCAACAGCCGGCTGCCGCGGCTCGCGGCGGGCCCGGGGGGCGCGGAGCAGTGGCCCCACCAAAGCCGCTGCCTACCTGGTACGACGACGAGGCCGCGGTTGTCCAGCGCGCCGACGTGTCCGACGAGTGGCTCGACCGGGTCAATGCCTTCTCCCGACAAGCTGGCTCCCAAGATGCCGCGGCCCGGTCGGCGGGGCCGCGGTTCAGCCACGCCTGGGTCGTGGGCAAGGCAAAGACGAGCACCGGTTCTGCCGTGCTGGTGAGCGATCCGCAGACCACGGTCTGGGCGCCTTCGCTGTTTCACGAGTTCCATGTTTGCGGCAAGACGTTCAACGCCCGCGGCGTGGGCGTGCCCGGCTCGCCTGCGCTGCTCATCGGTTTCAGTCGCCACTTCGCCTGGGGCGCCACGGCACTCGGAGCCGACCAGGCCGACCTCTTCCGGCTCACGACCGATGCCGACCACCCAAACCAGTACCTGCTCGACGGGCAGTGGCAGCCGATGGAAGTGATCCGCGAGACGATTCAAGTTAAGGATGGCCGGCCGGTTGAGCTGGCGATCCGCGAGACGGTCTTCGGCCCGGTTGTCACGCCGTTCGCCTTCGCCGCGCTCGGCGATCCCGAAGTAGCCCTGCGCCGCGTGCCTGTCTGCCAGACCGACCGCGAGACGATCCAGGCTGCGCTTGGCATGATGCGAGCCCAGAGTCTCGACGACTTCACCCGGGCCATCGCCGCCTGGCAGTTCCCCAGTCTGAATCTGGTATTCGGCGACCGCGAGGGCAACATCGGTTACTGGCTCCTTGCCGCGATACCCGTTCGCTCGCCCCTGGATCGCGAGGCCGGCACGGCGACGACCGACGGCAGCACTTCCGAGAGTGCGTGGCGGAGCTTCGTGCCGCACGATCTCCTGCCGCACGTTGTCAACCCGGGCCGCGGCTGGATCGCCAGCGCCAATCATCGTGCGATCGGCTCGTTCTATCCGGTAACGCTGGGACTAAGCACCGGCAGCATGGGGCATACGGTCCGCTCGTGGCGGCTCTACGAGCGCCTGTCGGCACGCGAGTCGTTCACGCCGGAAGAGGTTCTCGACATCCATTTCGACTGCGTCAATCCGGCACGGCGGCACCTCGTTCAAATGGGTCTTGCGCTCCGCGGCCAGTCCGACCGCCGTCTGTCGCCCGATGCCGCCAAAGCGCTGGAACGCCTGGAGGCATGGCATGCGGCGGGAGCACGATCCGATCTGAACCAGCCCGGTGCGGCATTGGCCGGCGAGATCCCCACGATGTTCCGCTTCGTGACCACGCCTCTGGCCGAACGCTACGGCGGCGGAGAATCGGGGCTCGTGCGGTTCCTGCGCAACCTGGAAGACCGGCAAGCTCGCGACCCGAAGTCCGAAATCACGGCCGAAGAGGCAGCCTTCATCGACCTCTGCCTGTCGGGCGCATGGAGATCGGCCCAGGCGAAGTTTGGCGCCGACCCGGCGGCGTGGGACGAAACGGCTCGCCGGCAGGTTGGCCAGCGTCGTCTGGAGTATTTCGGCAGCCTTGACGGATTCGGCTCGCTCGCCCCGGCCCACGATGTCGCCATGCCGGCGCTGGAGTGCGTGGACGGCGGAACGATCCGCTCGCAGGCGGCGCAGTCCTACACGCAGTATGTGCCGCTGGACGATGTTGACCGAGCGCTCAGCCTGCTGCCGCCCGGTCATTCGGATCGGCCCAACGATCCACATTGGACCAGCACGATGGAAACGTGGGCCGCCGGCCAACTGCACCCGGCGCCCCTCTCCCGCGAGGCGGTCGAACGTATCGCCGGCAGCCGGATCGAGTTGGAGCGGTAGTCGAGCCCCATCGGCGGACAATCATGTGAACCATGAAGGCATCGAGCACGTCTACTACGAGTCGGAGGAATCAACGTGAGTGCGGGAGCATTCTGAACTTGAAGGCCAGGGCAGTCATCGTGGAAGGACGTGATGGAAACGCGTGAAACCAGTCAAGTACACCAGTGGCCTGCATGGCAATGGAACGAGATTCAGCAGGTCGGCACCGACTATGCGGATGTCGCGGAAGTCGAGCGCTACGAGCAGCGGATGGGAGAATTCCGCAATCTGCCGGCCGAGGATGCCGCTATTCTCGATCGACTCTCTTTGCCTGCCGGATCGCACATTCTGGAGATCGGTACCGGGACGGGGCATTTTGCCCGCGCGGCGGCACGCGCCGGTTATCGCGTCACGGCCCTGGACGTCTCGCCGGCCATGCTGCGATACGCCGCAGATCGCGCGAAGGCCGACCGACTGGCCGGCATCGAATTCTGCCACGCCGGGTTTCTCACCTTCACCGCCGCGCCGGCCACGTTCGATGCGGCCGTCTCGGTCGCCGTGCTGCACCATCTGCCCGACCTGTGGAAGGCCGCGGCACTCGGCAACATCCACCGCGCCTTGAAGCCTGGAGGCCTGTTTCTCTTGTGCGACGTGGTCTTCTCGACGCAGCACGGCGATCCGTGCTCGCAATTCGAAGCCTTTATCGACGCCGTGCCCCAATCCATGCGTGACGGGGCGATCGGCCATATTGCACGGGAATACAGCACGCTGGATTGGATCATGGAAGGCTTGCTCACTCGCGCCGGCTTCACGATCGAGCGCATGGTGGACTCTCAAGCTCCGCTCGTTCAGTACCAGTGCAAGGTCGCAGGCCAGTTTGCGTGACGGGACGTGCCGTGAGCCGTTACGGCAAGGAGACCGTTGCAGCCCCAGGGGTTGCCGGGAGGAATGATGGACGATTCGGTCAACGTGATTCAACGGGCACAGCATCGTCGGCAGACGGCCGAGGCCATTCTGCGAGACCTGGACCTGATGAGTCGATGGCGGCAATTCGGCCGGCCGGTCCTGGTAGGCGCGTTGTCGTTCGATCTGGCGGTCGCCCCCGATATCGACATGGAAGTCTACTGCCCCGAGCTCAAGATTGAACACGGGTTTGAGGTTCTCCGCGAATGCGCGCTGAACGCCCGCGTCACGTCCGCCTTGTTCCTCAACGCCCTGAACACTCCCGACCAGGCCCTGTATTGGCAACTGAAGTGTCGCGGCGACGATGGCGCGGAGTGGAAGATCGACATGTGGTCCGCGCCCGAGGATTATCCGCTTCCTCGCGGTGAGCACTTTGTCGGGCCGATGCAGCAGGCCCTGACGCCGGAAACCCGCATGGCGATTCTGACCCTGAAGGAAGCCCGGGCGGCGGGCGAGTTGCCAGGATTCCTTTCCATCGATCTCTACCGCGCGGTCATTGACGACGGCGTCCGCACCACCGACCAGTGGCGCCAGTGGCAGCAAACCCACGAGACGGGTGTGTTGACCGCCTGGAAGCCGGCCCCTGTGGCATAGCCGCTGACACGCATGCAGGAACCAACTCGGTCACCTTTTTCGGCCCTCGGCCCGGTGGCACTGGCGCAGCCAGTGCTCTTCCCGTCCGTCTCTTGCAGCCAAGAACTGGCAACAACGCGTCCGCGAGGAGCGAAACCGTTCCAGGGGGCTTTCTCCTAGTATGATCGGGTGACACTGGCGAAGCCAGTGCTCTTCACGTGCGTCTCTTGCAGCCAAGAATTGCCGGAAACACGTCCGCGAAGATCGAAACCGTTCCAGGGAACTTTATCCTAGTATGATCTGGTGCCACTGGCGAAGCCAGTGCTCTTCCCATGCGTCTCTTGCAGCAAGAATTGCCGGAAATGTCTCCGCGTAGTCTAGTCCTTTCCGCCAGGGACGGCATGAAGGGCCGAAACAGATCTCCCTCAGTTCCGGCTGCCATGAAACAGCCGGGTGTCCAAGACGACCCTCCACTCTCCCCCCAAAACATTCAACTCCGGCGGCTGCCACCTTTGTCGTCCCCGATAGGGCTGAATACTGCCGCTTAGCGGCAACTGCATGATTAGCCGGGTGTGCAGCGGAGCGCACGCCGCCACCCATCCCCATCGGCCTTGCCCGCCTCCGCTCATCCCTCTCCCAGCCGCGCACGCGGCGGCAGCCAATAGCCCACGGCGTAAGCCGTGGGACCCCGGCCCCGAAAGACGTTTTCTTCCCAAGCCCCATCAGGGGCGACAGCCTACACCGCCGAGCCGAGAACGCGCCGCGTGCCATGTCCTCGGCTCCGCCGTAGACATGCAGGAACCGCCGCGACCAACTCGCCGCGGAGGCTTTCAGAATCGACCTCCAACTCGCCGCCAGTCCGCTTGGGCAAGAGGAACAGAACCTTGCGCCAGGCCGTCGCGAAGGCCGCCGCCGTGACGGGGAAGTCTACTTCCGCATGGTTCGCGTTCTCCAGGTAGACGTACTGCCATCCCCGTTCGTGATCCCCCGAGTGTCTTACACCGGTGTAATAGCCCGTCAAGAGAGCCCCGGGCGTGTTCTGCCGCCGCGTTGGGCGGCATAGCACGCCGGCCCCGTGGGGCGTTGCTCCGCAACTGTTATCGTAGCCGTGACTTGTGCGGGCACGGACGAGAAGTCCTGGGAGTGTTCTGCCGCTCGGTCCGGCGGCAGAACACCCCGCCAAGTACAGGAGGCCTTCCGACGGGTAGTGAGGTCACAGGTGGGCTGCGTGTTCTACGCACCGCATAGCACGCTGGCCCACCTTGGGCGACGGGGCGCAACTACTTGACTGGTGGGGATTTCAGAGTGAGAATGCGGGCCGTGGTATGGGTGCGATATGTTGCCGGAATCGCCGCGATAAAGAATGACCACGGTTCGCCGCCGGCGGCAGAATTACACAGTTATGTGCCCGAGGAAGCGTCAGCATGTCCGACAACTGGATCGCGCTCGTGCCGGATGATCCGCGATTCGTTCCCGACGCGGCGAAACAGCGCAGGGCGCGTGATCGTCTGGCCGAGATTGCTCCTGATGCGGACGAAATCGAGATCAAGGTTTCTGAGAAAGTCGAGTTCTTCGATTGCGGTGCGAACTTGGAGCGCATTTGCTGTCCATCATGCGGCGCGGAGATTCCGGTCGATTGGTGGCAAGACCGAATGGATGAGGATTACGCCGACGGCTTTAAGCTGGCGTCCTATGCCACCCCGTGCTGCGGCAAGGAATCAACATTGCATGCACTTGTTTATGAATGGCCACAGGGCTTCGGCCGCTTCGCGCTCGATGCAATGAATCCCAACATTGGCAAACTATCCGACAAATACAAGCGCGAGTTCGAGAAAATCCTTGGCACAAAGTTGCGGGTCATCTATCAGCACATTTGACTTCCGAACACAACCAGCGGCTGAAGCTGACCCGGGCCGCCATCCTGGTTTCCGAAATTCAACGTTCTTGCGGGCGGCCCCGGCAGCTTAGCCGCATCGTTCGGCTCACCCCTGCTCGCTGCAACGATACGCTGGCGCACGCAAGTAGCGTTGGGGTGTTTAACGATCTGGTCAACGTCGACAGACGGGCTGCCTGGTCAGAACGCTGCCTCCCAAATCCCTTGCCGGCCCGGCATCGACACCAGCTCGTCGAGCGCTTGCGCGTCTTCCAGGAGCCAGCACACTGGGCCGCTGGCCAGCGGATGGGCCAGCCGCTCGTCGGGCCACAACTCGCCGGAGCCCTTACGGACGCAGTCGACCAGCTCCACCGTTCCGACGATCGCCGATCGTGGGACGTCGTCGGGAACCTTCACGCCCAGGCGTGCCAACTCGGCCCAGGCCCACTCGCCCTCGGCCGGATTGCCGCGCCCCGCGTGAATCGCAAGCCGCCCCGGTACTTGACCGGCCAGGCGCGGCACTGCACCGGCTTGTGACCGTACACCACCGCCCAGCCGCAGGCCGGATGCGGCGCAGGCGTTTTCACCGTGGCACTCCGACACTGCAAACCATCGCTCGCCGCCTGAATCCTCTCCCGAAATGCCCGAGGATTTCCTGTTGACATTTAGGCCACGCATCATGTATATCCGTATACTTACGAGCGCCGGGGTCGCGACACACGCGCGCCGGCATCTGAAGAGCCCCTCGCCGGGCCCGCGCTCAACCTGCGCGCCCGGCCCCCAATAATTCACCCCGAGATGAAAACACCTACGATTCACGGAGCGACTCACCCATGTCCACTTCACCTCTTGCCTGCACCCGGCACGCGTCTCCCGCTGCCATCCCTGCCGGTTACAACTCCCCTCCCCGCAACCCTTTACAGCCGTCTAGAACCGCGCACACCTCTAGAGACTTCAACACTCGACCCAAAGGTGGCAGAAAACTTACGTCCGCGTCCCAGGTGCGAAAACCCTTTTCCGCAAGCACTTACCGCGACGCCCCTCGCCCAAGTCAACCGAAACACCCACGCATATTGTTTCGCTTCGATGGTACAAAGTACCATCCGCCGGCTGCCGAGATCGATCGGGTCGCCTCCCGGACCGGGCGCTGCCCGGCGCCACCGCCGTTCTCCGCGAAGTGCAGCGGGCTCGCTGGCGGCTCGAATGGGGGAACCTCGACCCGCGGTCGCTTCCGTTGGTCGCAGTCCTGCTGCCAAGGCCGCTCAGAGCCGATCCGATGCCGCAGCAGTGGTGCGCATGACGTCCGATCTGCTCCGCCACTACCGCGAGGCCCGGTTGGCCGACTTCGCCAAAGCTCAGAATCCGGTGCACAAGCGGTGCAAAAGGCGGTGCAGCGACCTTCCGCGGCCATTCGAGAGCAACCGCAAGAAACGACGCAAGCCCTTGGATTTACAAGGGCTTGTGCTGATTCCTGCGAGTTGTCGCTGATCCCTGCCAGATCATCAGCGGAGAGGACAGGACTCGAATCGCTTGCCGTAACGACATGCAGCCAAGCAATTTACAGGATAGCGGCAAGCCGGGCGCTGCTGCCGGCGCTGCTATCGACGCACCAATCCCCACCGTAGACGACGAACTGGGCGAGGTGATAGCGGCGTGGGCGGGGCTGCCCTTGAGCATCCGGCAGGCGGTGCTGCGACTAGTGCGAGAGGCAAGCGGAAGTAAGGCATCGCAAGGGGACGTAAGGGGGTGAGTCTCACGGTAAGGAACAGCACCCGGCAGCAAGGGCACGACCGCTAACGCACAACCGAAGCGACAACGCCCCTTGCCCTACGGGCAGGCAACCCCGCCCCCGGCAGCCCCCCAATCGCAAGCCTGTATCATCTACCTTGACTGAGGGGATTTTTTTTACCCCAAAAACCGTGAAGATAGGCAACCTGTTTACAACCCAATCACAACCCAGAGGCAATGGAAAGGCCAAAACGATGCAGCCTGTAACGACAACGGAAGAGTACGAAACTTTCGCCGTGGTGGTGCGGAACGAGGTGAAGTCGCTGCGTGATTCAAAAGGCCGTGCCGTCCGCTTCGCCGAGAGGCTGAATCAGATGTATCGGGAATATGGTGATTTGGAACGGGCATTCGTGCGGAGGGTGAGAGTCAAATACACAGTCACAAAGGTTTTGGAGTTTTGTGACGCTGACGGCTTGGAGTGGAGCGACGACGAGGCCCCGGCGGGCAGTGAAGCCGGGGATCACGTTGAAGGGGCCTGACGCATCGTCAGACGCGATCGGGCCCGAGGGGGCGGCTGCTGGGCCATGGTAGCCGGCGGGACGCTCCTGGGGCCAGCGTTGACGATCGGACGGGCAAGGGGATAGGCTACGACGATCAAACAACCCCGCGGTGGTAGCTCCCCGCGGCGGGCTGGCCCGGCCGGCGCGAAGTATCTTGCCTTTCGCTTCGCGCTGGCTGGCCGGCATTGAAAGAAAGGCAACTCTCCCATGCGAGTGGATCAAAGCCCGATCTTCACCGAGGACGGCACGGCCCTGTACCGATTCGCCTACCTTGCGGCGAAGGAATTGCTTGCGACCGTCCAGGAATGGCGGAACACAATCGAGGGCAGTCGGCCGGCTGACTACTCCCGGGCGAGAGATGAACTTAAGGCTCTCTTGCGTCACCTTGAGTCATGGCTGTGCCCGCCAGTGCGGGACGGGGAACCGATCGACCCCCGCGATACGCCCGATTGGCGAGACCTGCCCGGCGTCTCGCAACTGAACCTCCGGGAGGAGTTTGTTCAAACTCGCAATGCTGTTTGCAGCGGATTGGGATTCTCGGCACTCTGCGCGCATGAGGTTGTCTGCGAGCTTGCGTTTGAAACGATCAGGGCCGTGACCATGTTGGCTGCCACAAAGGATCGGGCAACCCTCGATTTCCTGCTGGGCCCGAAGTCTCCCCTCCGATTGAGCGGCGGTCTCGGGCCGATCGACCAGAAGGACGCGGAGCGGCTCGAAGCTGAGTGCTTGCAGGAAGCGGAGGAGGCTTGGCGGGCATCTCGGCCGGGCAAAAAGACGAAGGAGACGGCGCCCGTGGCATCCAAAGAAGCATCCCCGGTGGCCGCGAGTGTATGCGTGAAACTGTACGGGCTGAATGATTCGCCGATTGTCAACGGCAAGAAGAAACGCCGCCTGACTAGAGCGCGGTACGATCTCGTGTTGGCACTTGTTGAGGCCGGCGAAAACGGCCTGACAGGAGATGAACTAGTCAAAGCGAGCGGGCACGGCGATTCCGTGAAGACTATGAAGCGGCTGGCCGACAGCGATACCGACTGGGAAGCCGTGCTGGTCTTCCCAGTCACAAACTACAGCGGCGGCTATCGCATCAAGTAGGCGGCGAGCCTCGACCAGTCCCCACGTCTGCCCACCTTTTCCCCACCTTTTCGCCCACGTCTGCCCACCGCCGCGCGCCGTAAGTTACCTCCAGACATTTGCGACCCGTTGTCTGGAGGTGCTTATGAGTGACATGTTGACCGCGAAGGAACTGGCCGCGCGACTGCGCGTGACGGTGCCCACCGTACACGCGTGGCATCGACGCGGTTGGATTCCCTGTCTGCGAGCGGGCCAGCGGCCGGTGTTGTTCGACCTGCCGGCCGTGGAGTCAGCATTGCGAGAGCGCGCCGAAAGGCGGCAGGGGGCGGCCGATGCAAGCTGACCCCACCCACACAATCAAGCTCCTGCTTTCGGCGCGCGAAGCGGCGAAAGCCCTATCCATTTGCGAGAAATCGCTATGGTCGGCGACTGCCCCGCGCGGTCCGGTCCCCTGCGTCCGCATCGGTGCGCGGGTGCTCTACGCGGTATCCGATCTTGAGCGGTGGATTGATGGCGCGAAAGGAAACAGCGATGAGCGGTAAGCTAACGGCGATCATCCAGTCAGCCCATGCCACGGCGCGCGAGTGCGACGAGCGGGAAATTAGACGGCTCCTTTCCACCGACGCTGCGCTTTTGATGGGGGCGGCGATTCTGGCCGACGCGATCGACCGCGCGGCTGAGCGAATTTCGGACGCGATCAAAACCAGCGGAGGGCGGCGCAATGGCAAATAATGAGACACTGCTGGCCGATGATCGGCCCGCCGATATTCTCCCGCATCATTGGACGAAACTACTAGGGTCTGACCTGACCGCGGAAATCGTACGGGCGGCGGGCATTCGCTCCGAAACGGAGGCCCCGAGGGCTTCCGCCATGCTGGGCGTCCCGCGATTCTCCCCGCGATGCCTGCCGGCGCTAGTGATCCCTTACCGGGATGCGGCCGGGCAGAACGGCTATTGTCGGCTTCGCCCTGATCATCCCCGGACCAGCGGCGGGAAGCCCGTCAAGTACGAGAGCCCGCGCGGCCGGCCCAACGAAGTCTACATCCCGCCGGGCGTGCATCCGGTTCTGCCCGACCCGCAACGCGAGTTGCTTATTACCGAGGGCGAGTTGAAGGCCCTGGCAGCGGTGCGAAATGGTTTCCCGTGCATCGGGCTGGTGGGTGTGTTCGGCTGGAAGCCGAAGAAGCGGGAAACGCTACTGGCCGCGCTGGAGCAAATTGCGTGGCGCGGCCGGCTGGTATACATCGTTTTTGACAATGACGGCGACGGCTTGAAGCCCGAGGTAGCGGACGCGGTAAGCCGGCTGGCCGCGCAGTTGGTGAACCGTGGGGCGGTGGTTCGCGTGGTGCGACTACCGGCCGGCGAGCCTGGCGCCGACGGCAAACAGACCAAGATGGGCCTGGACGATTTTTTGGTATCGTGCCGAGCCCGCGGTTTGGATCCGGCCGGCGAATTGCGGGCCCTGCTGGACGCGGCGGAAGACCCCGAGCCGGTGGAGGGCGGGCGGGCAAAGGAACCGGCAAGCAGCTGTGACGCGGTGTTGTCGGCAAGCGACCTATTGGCCAAGACTACACGGGATGGTGTGCCCAAGCTGCGATTTTGGCGCGGCGACTGGTGGTATTGGCAGGCCGGCGCTTACCGCGAAATGCCGGCTTCCGAGGTTCGGGGTATTGTGATTGAACATCTGGATAAGTCCTACTACAAAATCACCACCGGGACGACAACCAACGTACTCGATGCGCTGAAGGCGAAGGCTCGGCTGTCCCATCGCGTTGTGCCCCCGGCATGGATCGGCGGCGATCCGCCCGAGGGTTGGAGGCCGGGGGATGTGCTTGTGGCCAAGAACGGGGTGATTCACCTACCTACGTTGACGGCCGGCGGGGATGACTACATCCGGTTTGCCACCCCGCGGTTATTCACGACCTGCGCTGTCGATTACGAGTTTCGCATCGACGCCCCGGAGCCGGCGGCTTGGCTAGGGTTCCTCGACCAACTATGGGGCCGTGACCCCGAGAGCATAGAAACGCTGCAAGATTGGTTCGGGCTTTGCTTGACCCCTGATACCAGCTTCCAAAAGGTCTGCCTACTCATTGGCCCCACGCGATGCGGCAAGGGAACTATTAGCCGTGTGCTGCGGGCAATGATTGGCCCCGAGAACGTATGCGGTCCGACCCTGGCGTCTCTCGGCGGCAACTTCGGGCTTGAGCCCCTGCTGGGCAAATCGTTGGCGGTGATTAGTGACGCACGGCTGGGACATCGCACGGACCAATCGATTGTCACCGAACGGCTGCTGTCTATTTCGGGCGAGGATGCGCTTACGGTAGACCGCAAAAATCGGGAGTCGGTGACCTGCAAACTCGATTCTCGGTTGATGATTCTCAGCAACGAGCTTCCCCGATTGTCCGATGGGAGCGGGGCGCTGGCGGGGCGAATGATCATTCTCCGGTTTACGGAGAGTTTTTACGGGCGTGAGGATCGGGAGCTAACCGACAAACTGCTTGCCGAGTTGCCCGGCATTTTGTTGTGGGCGATTGCCGGCTGGCAACGACTGCGGGAGCGGGACCACTTGATTGAGCCGGCGAGTGCGAGGCAACTGGCCGGCGATCTGGCCGACTTGGCTTCCCCAATTTCAGCTTTCGTGCGGGACCGCTGCATCGTCTCGCCCGGCTACCGCGTGCCCACCGATGACCTCTATGCAGCGTGGCGGCGGTGGTGCGAGGCTAACGGGCGGCGGGAGCCGGGAACGGTTCAGACGTTCGGCCGCGATCTGCTGGCAGCGGTACCAGGTTTGGAAGGTACTCGGCCGCGCGACGGCGACGCGCGGTACAGAGCCTATGAGGGCATCGGGCTGGTGGCTGGATAGGCATTGGTCCGCGATGGTCCGCGGACCACTTATCTATATGGCAACTTTGGTAGTAAGAAATAAAATTCCCGCGAACATATGTGTGTAAAGAGAAGAGTGGACCGCGGACCACTGCGGACCAACTGGCCGCCCCCGTGGCTGCCTGCCGGTCCGGCAACTGCCCCCGAGCCGGCGAAAATCGAGCCCGTGGCGGCGGTTTCCGCCCCGATTCTCCCGCCCGCCCCGAGCGATCCGCCCCGGCTATCCCTGCCCATTCCGGCGGCCGGCGGCGGGCGACCTGCCCCGCAGTGGCCGGCGGCGCTGGCTGACTGGGCGTTGCTTCTCACCCCTGACGATCTCCCCGAGCGGCTCCGGCTGCGTCCGGGAACCGTGGTGATTGACCGGCGGCGATTCCTGGCATGGCTGCGGGCTGACATCCTCCGGGGACCAGAGGGGCCGCGGGCCATGTACGGGGCGATCCAGTCCGACTTGCGTTGTCTGCGCAAGGCTTTGATTCCAGACCGTGAGGAACCCTATGTTGAATGAACCAGTAATTCAAACCTCGAAAGACGGCCGGCGCATGGTTTCGGTCCTTAACCCGCCCATGCGATCGACGGGCCCGAGACAGTACCAGCCCTGGCGGTTTACTGATCTTCAGCCCGGCCGGTGGCGAGTCTACGCAACCTGGCTGCCCGATCCGGCGTATGCCACCAATGCGCCGTTTGCGATCATCGACGGCCGCGAGCGCCTTGGCGTGGTCCGGGTCAACCAGCGATTGGCGCCGAGCGATCTTGTCGCCACGGCTGCCGACGCGGCACCTTGGGCCCTCCTGGGCGCGTTCGACATCTTGAGTGGGACGCTGCAAGTCATCCTGACGACCAGCGAAGCCGATGGCGTGGTCAACGGCGAGGCTGTCATGATCGCTTACGACGGCCCGATTCTCACGGCAAGCCGCCCTCTCCTGGCTGCCTCCCCGCTCGATAGCCCGGGCACCATTGCGGGCGAGTGGCAGAAGCTCCCCCCGCCCTGTGAGTTGCGCAACCTCGACGTGAGTTGGCATATCGTGCGGGATCCTTACGACCCTTTGCAGGATCTCGACATCACGATCCGCTGTGCGACATGCGGCGAGGATTGCGGGCCGTCCGACAACGCCGAATGCCAGTGCGACGATGGTATCACCCAGCGGCGGTTGCCGAAAAACCTGACGCTGACGCTGACCAACAAGCTGTTCTGTAGCCGGCTCGACGGCTCGTATCCAATGACCTACCACACCGACCCCGAGCCGCCGACACCGGGGTCAAGCTTCTTTGAGTTTTGGGATTCGCCAATCTTCCAATGCCACTTCAACACCGGGTTCTTCTTGCGTCTGTTCTGCGCCGAAGCCGGGGTCCAGAGTTTCATCCTGCAAGCGATTGTCGCCCCCGGCGCGACGCTTCATACGATGTACTTCGCCAATGAGTGCAACGGGGCATTCACGCAAGACCAGACCAGCGATTCCGCCTGGGCCTGCGCGGCGAGTACCTGTGACCCCCTGCGAATCGTTTTCCCCGACCTGTTGGAAGAGGGCGTTTCGGGCGGTTTTGCCAACAACTGTTGCCAAGAGGATCACGAGGGGGACGACCGAGAGCCTCGTCTAGCCGTGGAGATTACCGAATGAACATGGGCCGTTGTCGTGATTGTCCGGTTCCACCGGAGGGTGAGCGGTTTTGGTGCCAGCGACATGGGGTCTGGAAGACCGCGCATCACCGGGAGCTATGCCGCACGAAGCCGAGCTACTTTGCCGCGTGGGAACGCGGCGATGGGCCGGGGCAGCCCGGCTGGCCGATCCGCCCGAAGTGGGCGTCCATTGGCTGGCCGGAGTTGCTGTACGCCTATCTGCGGCGTGGTGACGAGTGGATCGAATTTCGGATGGAGTTTCGGGCCGGCTGGTTCAGCGGTGCGGTGGACGCGGCCGGCAAACGGCTGGCCGTCTGGCTGTCCACCGAGGAACCCAAGCTAGTGTACGCGATTGGCGCCGAGCCGACCGACGATCCTCCCGCCGATGCCCCGACGATCTTGCTACCGCTGGCCGCGGACGGGCAAACGTGGAATCCCGAGGTTTCGTCGCTCTGGCCGGACCCTCCAATCCTCTGGGCGAGAGACGTTGGCGGATTCGGCGGGGTGATTGCGACGGTCTGAAACGGACGATTCCCCCTGCGGTTGACAATTGGACAAGTAACGGATAGGATAATGTCGATGAGCAAAAAACCGCGACTACTCACCGAGCAACTGCGGCAAGCGATCCTCGATGCCGGGGAAACTCGCTACGCGATCTGCAAGGCGACGGGTATCGGGCAGGACGTGTTGAGCCGATTTATGAGCGGCGAGCGCGGCCTGTCGAACCGCGTCATGGATCGGCTGGGCGAGTACCTTAAGTTGGAACTGGTGAGCCGGCGGCAGAAAGGCAGGTGACACGATGGCGAGCATTCTGGGACGCAACGGCCGCCGAAGCGTGCAATTCTACGGGCCCGACGGCGCCCGCAAGACGCTTTCGCTTGGCAAGGTTTCTCAGCGGCAGGCGGAAACCGTCCGGCTGAAAGTCGAATCCCTCCTGGCGTCGGCAATCACGGGCTGCGCTCCAGACCGGGAAACGGCGGCTTGGCTGACCACGCTGGACGACGTGATGACTGACAAACTGGCGAGCGCTGGCTTGATTGCCCGGCGATCGTCGGCGACCCTGGGGGGCTTCCTTGCCGAGTACCTGACAAGCCGGATCGACGTGAAGCCGGCAACCCGGGAAGTTTGGTCGCAAGTCGAGCGAAACCTCAAAGAGCATTTCAGCGAAGGCCGGGCGCTGCGGACGATCACTCCCGGCGATGCGGAAGGCTTCCGGTTGTACTTGGTGGCCCAAGGACTAGCCCCGACCACGGTTTCCAAGCGGCTGCAATTCGCCCGGCAATTCTTCCGCGCGGCGATGAAACACAAGCTGATCACCGAGAACCCGTTTGCCGAAGTGCGATCGAAGGCGGCGACGGATTCGGGCCGGCAGCGGTTCATCAGCCGGGACGACACGGCGAAGCTACTGGAAGCCTGCCCGTCCCTGGATTGGCGGCTGATCGTCGCCCTTGCCCGTTACGGCGGGCTGCGGTGCCCGAGCGAAGTCCTGTCGCTCCGCTGGCAGGACGTGGACGCGGCCCGCGGCCGGCTGACCGTGACGAGCCCCAAAACCGAGCATCACCCGGGCAAGGATACGCGGGTCATTCCCCTGTTCCCCGAACTGCGGTCGATCCTCCAGGATGCTTTCGACGCGGCTCCTGACGGATCCGTGTACGTCGTCAACGAACGGTTCCGGCAATCGTCCCAAGGCAAGGCCGGCTGGAGGAACTGCAACCTCCGCACCAGCTTTGAGAAGATCATCCGGCGGGCCGGGCTGACCCCCTGGCCCCGGCTGTTCCACAACCTGCGATCCTCCCGCGAAACGGAACTGGTCCAGGCTTATCCCGTCCAGGTGGTCACGGCTTGGCTGGGCAACACCCCGGCGATCGCTTTGAAACACTACCTCCAGACAACGGATGAGCACTTCGCCCAAGCGTTGTCCGGCAGCGCGCTGCTGCCGGCGCTGCCGTACCCGTCCGCAAACGTCACCCCGAGCGGAACATTGCCCGTCGTAACCTGTGGTAAGGCTTCGCAAGAAAACGAAACAACCCCTTGCGAAACAAGGGGTTGTACTGAAACTTACGACCGTTTACCAAGCCTTACGAAAATCATCAGCGGAGAGGACAGGATTCGAACCTGCGGACCCCTTTGAGGAGGTCACGGGTTTAGCAAACCCGCGCTTTCGACCACTCAGCCACCTCTCCAAGTGCGTGCGGCTCAGCCAAGGGGCTGTGCCCTCTTTATTGTATCGCTTCAGGCACCACCCGCAAGTCGGCACGTCCCCACCCAACCGTTCCGTGACGGGGTGTTGGCGGCCAGCTCGCGTCTGGCAGAACAAAGGCGAATAAATTATGATTAAGGTTCGGCGGAACAACAGTTTTCGCTCATTCTTCCGTGGGGAGACGCCTGGGCGCCCGACGGCAAAACCATTACTCCGAGGGGTTTGCATGGCTCGTAACCGAATCGTCAATCGCAAGGAGTTGCGGGCAGTCAACGAAGCCGCCGAGCAGAAGGGGGCCGCGGCGGCAAAGGCAAGCCCGGTGGCCAAGAAGGCGCCAGCCAAGCGAAAGCCTCGCACCAAGGTGGTCAAGGAGGTCCGGCTGAAGGCATTCTGGGGCGTCTTCAGCCAGTCGATGACTCCGGTGGTGATGTTCGAGTACAGCCAGCGAAAAGAAGCCGACCAGAAAGCCGCCGAGCTCTCCGAATCACGGAAGACGCCGCATTTCGTGCAGTTGGTCAAGAAAGTGATCGAGGAATAGTCTGGGGTCGGGACATTCCCCGTGGCGACGCACTTCGCCGGGCCATGCCGGGAGATCTGTCTGGCAGGACGATCCCCTGCGGCATGCTCCACCTCGCCGCTTTCGGCGCCAGCCCAGCCGGCTACCCGATAAGCTCCTTGACGCGCACGATCGGCCCCGATTAGCCTATTGATTCCGTGGTTAATTGCCGAGCACTGCGGTCGGTATCGGCCGGAAGATCGGGCCCGTCTCAGTTGTCTTCGTTCTGCAATCAATCCGGGACCGGGTGAAGGACCGAAATTGCCGGTGCGCCTTGTTGAAGACAGCACTGGAAGCGGTTGCACGGCCCCGCCTTCCATTGCAGACCGGCACTGTAGCTTCGGGGTCCATATCCCAGGCGAACACCGATCGACGCACGAGCCATCGAGGGAGAGGTGACGATGTTTTTCAAAGACGGCCAGACAGTGGGGATCGACCTGGGTACGACCTATTCGACGGTGGCTCAGGTGAACGACGATGGGCAACCCGTGGCTCTGCCCAACGACGATGGCGATGTCGAGACCGCCAGCGTGATCCTGCTGGCCGCCAATGGGCACGTGGTCGTGGGCCCCAACCGCATGCGGGCCGCGATGGAAGACCCTGAGAATGTGGTCGAACGGGTGAAGCGCTACATGGGCTCGATTGAGTTCCAGCGGACGTTCGACGGCCGCGAGATCACCCCGGAGTTCTTCTCAGCGCTGATCCTCAAGAAGCTCCGCCAGGACGGGGAGAAGCGGATCGGCACCATCGGCAACGCGGTGATCACCGTGCCCTACTACTTCAACGACGCCCGCCGCAAGGCCACCCAGGACGCGGGGCGGATCGCCGGCGTCAACGTCGTCGACATCATCAACGAGCCAACCGCGGCCACGTTGACCTACGCCTGGCACAAGGGAGAGTTGGGCGTGGGGAGCGAAGACAACCCGAAGCGGGTGTTGATTTACGACCTGGGCGGCGGCACGTTCGACGTAACCGTGGTCCAGTACACGCCGACCCACTTCCAGGTGCTGGCCACCGATGGCGACGTTCAATTGGGCGGCGTCGATTGGAACGATCGCTTGCTGGACTACGTTGCCGACGAGTTCAAATCCCGGCACGGCGCCGATCCGCGCGAGTCGGCGCAGACCGTGCAGATGCTCCGTAACGACTGCGATCTGGCCAAGATGGAGCTCACGGAGAAGCCGGAGACCACGATCACCTGCCGCCATGGCGGCAGGGCGACCACCGTGAAGATCACCGCCGAACAATTCGAGAACCTCACCGCCGACCTGCTGCAGCGGACGGCGGACACCACGCACCTGGTGATCGACCAGGCCGGCCTCAAGCCCCAGCAGCTCGACGCCATTGTGCTCGTCGGCGGCTCGACGCTGATGCCGCCGGTGCGGCGGATGATCAAGCAGGTGACGGGCATCGAGCCGTACACGGGTCTCTCGCCATACACTTCCGTCGCCCAGGGAGCGGCAATCCACGCCGCGATCCTGGAGGTGAAGCACCGCGGCGACGCCAGCGGGATGTCGGAGAAAGTCCGCAAACTGCTCGGCAATATCAGGCAGGAGAACGTCAATTCGCACGGCCTGGGAGTGGCGGCGGTGAATCCCAAGTCGGGCAAGCTGATCAACCACGTCATGATCCCGCGGAACACGCGGCTTCCCGTGCAGGCCAGCCAGGTGTTCAAGACCACTCGAGACAATCAGGAGCGCGTCAGCGTGCAGGTCCTGGAGGGAGACGCTCCCGATCCGGCCGCCTGCTCGCTGCTGGGCAAGTGCCGCATCACGGAGTTGCCGGGCGACCTGCCGCGCGGTTCGTTGATTGAAGTTACCTATGCGTTTGACGCCTCGGGGCGGATTACCGTCAAGGCCCGCGACAAGACGGGCGGCAAAGAAGCACGGATCTCCATTGAGCGCCGCGGCCGGCTCACCGAGGAGCAGGTCGACGCCTACGGCAAGCTGGCCTCGGAGTACCACGTGGAGTAGTGAACGACCCATGCCCAAACAGCAGATCGACGTCTACCGCGATTGGCTCGGCATCAAGGAATCGGCCCGGCCGCTGAACTATTACCAGATCCTGCGGCTGAAGCAGTTCGAGGACAATGTCGAGAAGATCCGCGAACACTACCGCAAGATGAACGCGCACGTGCGGAAGTTCTCCACGGGCGAGTTCGCCACCGAGTCGCAGCAGTTGCTCAACGAACTGGCCCGAGCAATGCTCGGACTCACCGACCAGCAGCGGAAGCGGGAGTACGACGCCAGCCTCGGCCGGCAGCAGGCCGAGGAGGGACGCCGCCGGACCTTGGAAGAGATTCTGCTGGCCAACAAGGCGCTCACCCAGGAGCAACTGGCCAAAGCTCGCAACTTCGCGAATGCCGTGGGGCTCGATACCCGCGACGCAATCCTGCAGCAGAAACTCGCCACGCCGGAAACCGTCTGGCTCGCCTACGCGGAGTCGGTGGGCCTGCCCTATCTGGAGTTGGAAGATATCGGCGTCGATGAGAGTCTCGTGCCGGCCGTCCCGGCGCCCCTGGCACGGCAGCATTCATTCGTGCCGGTCATGGTCGATCGCGGGCAACTGCTGGTCGCTTCGCCCAATCCGGTCGTGCCTGATGTGGAGGAGGAACTCCGTCTGCGGATGGGCATGCCGGTACGGTCTATTCTCTGCACGCCGTCGCGGATCAACGACGCGATCACCAGGTATTACGGCAAAGACGCGCCGATTGTGGCCGCTCCCGTGATCGGCAAGGCCACGGCGGCGCCGGCGGCAGCAGCGCCCGCCGCCACCGTCGAGCCCGCCGGCCCGGCCCTCTCGGCGCAGGAGCAGATGAAACGGTACGGCATGTTCGCGCTGATCGCATTCAACATCACCGTGGTGGCCTTCGTCTTTGGCAGTGCCCTGCTGACCGGGCCGCTGGCCGGGCGATTCACCGGCGTAGCCATAATGGCGATCATCGCGGGGCTGGTCGTGGGCGGGATCACTTTCGTCACTGCCAAATCGCTCAGGCTGTAGCACGGCTTGTCTGGCAGCCGGTTCGTGCGATACTTGTCGGCATGAACCAACACCCTGGCGCCTCCTCGCACCCCGCCCCGGCCGGTCTGCCTGACGCCCTGCGCTCGCTCGTCGGCCAGCCGCTCATGTGGCTGCTGGCCGCGATCCCGTTGGCGGTTGGATTGGAACTGGCGCATGTCGGCGAGCTGTGGGTCTTCATCGCCTCGGCGGTGGCGATCATTCCCTTGGCCGGATTGATGGGGAGGGCCACCGAGAATCTCGCCGAGACGCTCGGCGCGGCGGTCGGCGGCCTGCTCAACGCCACGTTCGGCAATGCCGCCGAGCTGATTATCGCCCTGATCGCGATCTCGAAGGGGCCGGCGATGTATCCGCTCGTGAAGGCTTCGATCACGGGTTCGATCATCGGCAACGTCCTGTTGGTGCTCGGCCTGTCGATTCTGCTGGGCGGGCTCAAATTCGACCGCCAGCAGTTCAATCGCACTGCGGCCAGCATGGGAGCGACCCTGCTGGCCCTGGCGGCGATCGGGCTGTTGATGCCCACGATGTTCTTCTATCAGTCGCGGTTCAACCTCGACCAGATTGAAAAGACCGCGCCCGCCGCGTCGCAGGCGGAAGCTGGACCCGAGGATGCCGGAGTGGCCACGGTCGACCAAGCGAGCCTTGTCCACCTGAGCGAGGAGATCGCCGGCATCCTGGCCTTCATCTACCTGCTCAGCCTGGTGTTCTCGTTGCGTACGCACCAGCATCTCTTCGCCGGTCCTCAGGAGAGCCTGCCGACGACCGGCGCCCATCACCAGCCTGAGTGGAGCCGCACCACTTCGATCACCATGCTGGTCATTTCGACGGCCGGAGTGGCGTGGATGAGCGAATTGCTGGTCGGCTCAGTGGAACATGCCGGGCACGCCCTGAGTATGAACGCCGTGTTCGTCGGCGTAATCGTGGTGGCGGTGATCGGCAACGCGGCCGAGCACTCGACCGCAGTCCTGGTGGCAATGAAGGACAAGATGGATTTGGCCGTGAACATCGCCGTCGGCAGCGGCATCCAGATCGCCCTGTTTGTCGCCCCGGTGCTCGTCTTCGCCAGCCTGTTGATGAACGACCAGCCGCTCGACCTGCATTTCACCGTTCTGGAGATGGTCACGGTGATCCTGGCGGTGGGCGTGTTGGCCTTGGTATGCCAGGACGGCGAGACCCACTGGATGGAAGGCGTCATGCTGTTGGGCGTGTACGTGATCCTCGGATTGGGGTTCTATCATCTCCCCTCCGCGAATCCGTAGCGAGTCGATACTTCGCTCTCACGGCGGTCGACGTGCGCGACTCGATCGTCTTGCCGGTCCGTTTCGCCCGGTTTCGGAAAGCTTGTCTGCTGGTGAAATCCTGCGCCCGGTCGGGCCGTGACGCGATGCAAAGTTTTTCTCAAGTCGCAAGCCGCTTCGATTCCGGCACTTAGCGCTGCGAGGCGTGCAAGCGACAAAGAAATCCGAAAAGCGTTCTTTGACTTTGCGTCTGCGTCGTGTATATCCACTTGCCGGAGGACAACGACGCACGAAAGCCCGAATTCGAAAGCGTGACGGCGTGTCTTCTTTATTAGCCGACGTTTGGTGAAAGGAACCAGCGATGCGGTGCACGTGCTCGGCCCGCGTTCTGCGGGCGACGATGTCGCCAAGGAGACGTTTCCGCTCCGGGCCTGGGTAGCGGGCGTCCGGTCAAGAATGGCCGGATGCCCCTGACGACGGTGGTCGCCAACCCAATCCCAACGCCAGGAGCCACGAGTCGTTCACAAGTACCAACCGCTTTCCGCCGGCTGTCGTGCGGGTGTACGGCTTCGTCCGCCCGATGCAAGATTGCCGGCCCAGCCTGGTCGAGCCCACGGGCTCCCAGGCTGCCGCAACACGCGCCCAACAGGCGATGCAGGTGCGACGCAAGTCGTCCGGCGGTGGCAGCGGAAGGCGGTTGGCGGGCGGGTTGCCGCGTGACACGTGCAAGCGCATTCGGCCTCGCCAGAGCCGACTTCCAAAGGCCGTTTTGGCCCGGCGGAACCGGCGAAAAATCGCTTATTTTTGCGCTTGCCATCGATTCGTTCGGCGTTAGAATGAAGTCGTTGCCAGGGTTAAAGTCGCCCGGCCACATCTGAGTGCCAGCCATTCGGCTTCCCTCTGATGGGTTCTGCGGCGAAGTGACTCAATATCCTGGCACGGCTGGAATAAACGAGGGTGCTCATCATGGTAATGAGGTTCGCCCGTTCCTGTCCGCTTTTTTAGGCACTCGGCAATCGTACCGGGTGCCTTCTCGTCCGCCGACGCTGGCGGAGCATGCACGCAGCTCTCGGCGACAAATCCGGCGCGAGCCGGTGGCCGGCAACGCGGGCGTGGCTGATCACCTCGTCTCGAAGCCCGGTTTGGCTCCTTCATTTTGGCCTTGTATTGAGGAGTCGCACGTTTAACCCTGCTTTAGTGGATTTGTCGGCGCGTTTGGCGCTTGTGGACGAGATCGGTTACGGCTGGGTTATGCCCTCTTAGGTGTGGCACGACCCCGACAACATGCGAGTGCATGTGACCCGTCCCCCGCGTCAAACGCGCCTATCTTTTATCTTTTTGCGCAGATTGAACCCCTGAAAACGTAGGTGGCGAGTCCCCGGGCAACGGCTCAAGACGCTTCGCGGACGACACTGCAAACGCCGTCTATTTCACCTCAAGCATGCGCTCGAGCGCCACCAACGCGTCCGACGCAGTCTGGTCGTCGACGCGGATCACGTTGACTGGAGTGCCGGCCTCCAGGCTCTCCAGCGCCCAGCAGAGATGCGCCAAGTCGATGCGGTACATCGTCGCGCACATGCAGACCAGCGGCGACAGGAAATGGATTTCCTGTTCCGGGTGTTCGTGCTTGAGCCGGTTCACCAGGTGAAGTTCGGTGCCGATAGCCCACTGTGTACCCGGCGGGGCCTCGCGAACGGCGGCGATGATCCTGCCGGTTGAGCCGATGACGTCGGCTTTTCCCACAACCTCCATCGTGCATTCGGGGTGAACCAGAATCCTGATCCCCGGATACTTCGCGCGGAACTGGTCGACGTGTTCCGGGCGGAACATCTGGTGAACACTGCAGTGCCCGCGCCACAAGACCACACGGCTGGACTGAATCGCCGCAGGGGAGTTGCCGCCAAGTTTTTCCTGATGCGGATCCCATACGGGCATTTCATCGACCCCGATGCCCAGTCCGAGGGCCGTATTGCGGCCCAGGTGCTGGTCGGGGAAGAACAGCACGCGACGCCGGCGCGCAAACGACCACTCCAGCACCGCCCGGGCGTTGGCCGAGGTGCAGACAATCCCGCCGTGCTGCCCGCAGAATGCCTTCAGGCTGGCCGCCGAGTTGACGTAAGTGACAGGCATGACGTCATCGGCATCGATCACTTCGCCCAGTTGCCGCCAGCAGTCCTCGACCTGTTCGATCTCGGCCATGTCCGCCATGGAGCACCCGGCACTCAGATCAGGCAGGACAACCGTCACCCGCTCGCCTCCGCGCGAGGCCAACCGTTGTGGCCGGTTGGCGAGAATGTCGGCAGTCTCGGCCATGAAGTGCACGCCGCAGAAGGCGATCGCGCGGCACTCCTCGTTGGCGGCCGCCAAGGCGCTGAGCTGGTAACTGTCTCCGCGGAGATCCGACAGCGCGATCACCTCGTCGCGCTGGTAGTGGTGGCCGAGGATCAGCAGCCGCTGTCCCATCCGTTGCTTGACTGCCTTGATGCGTGCCGTCAGCACGCCGTCCTCCAGGGACTTGTACTCGCGCAAATGGGAAGCAGATGCCGCGTGATCGGCCAGAGTGCTCATGCTATTTCAAACGGGCGTGAATGTGGCGAATTGGAACCTTCTGGGTACAACATGGCCTGCCGGCAATTGGGACGCAGACCTACTCAATATCAATAATATCGTCTTCGGACCGATAGGGCGCTGTTCGCGGGACGGCGCGCACGATCAGCTTCGAGGCTACCCGCCGGGCAACATAGCGGCGAATGCGCCGACGGATCGCCGGCACCAACAGCAGAAGCGCTGCCGCGTCGGTGATCACTCCGGGAGTGACGAGCAGGACACTCGCCAGCAACACCATAACGCCGTCAAACAGCGAATCCGCCGGCAATTCGCCGCGTGTGGTCTCCGCCTTGATCCTCCTCCAACACCGCAGCCCTTCCCGCCGGGCCAACCATGCCCCGGTGAACCCGGTACCGATCACGATCACTAGGGGAACCCACCAACTCGTGTTGCCGCCGATCCAGAGCAGCAGGACCAGCTCCAGAAAAGGGACGACGGTGAATAATACCAGGAGTCGAAGCAGCACAGGCGCGCCATCGGGGGTTTCCTTATTCTATTCTCCGTTCAGGTGGGGTCAATTGAACGCCAAATCGCGTGTATGCGGCGAATGCTGCGGAAACGAGCCCCGACGAGGCGTCCTAGCTGTGTTGACTACCGGCAGCCGGACCATTGCGATTTATGCCCTCAGGAGCCAGAATGGCAGAGCCGTATTGTTACTGCGGGAGGCGATGCAATGACGACGAGGGCGGAAAGGGCCGATCCCCGGGCGCAAGCACTGCCGAAGTGCCCGACAGGCATTCGGGGGTTCGATGAGATTACCGATGGCGGGCTGCCGCGGGGGCGGCCGACACTCGTCTGCGGGGCGGCCGGTTGCGGCAAGACGCTCCTGGCGATGGAATTCCTGCTCCGCGGCATCCTCGATTATGGCGAGCCGGGAGCCTTTGTCGCCTTCGAGGAAACGGCCGAGGAACTGGCCAGCAACGTTCGCTCGCTGGGCTTCGACCTCAACGCGCTGGTCGCCCAAGACAAGCTCCTGGTGGATCACGTCCGCGTCGAGCGGAGCGAGATCGAGGAGACGGGCGAATATGACCTGGAAGGGCTTTTCATCCGACTCGGCCTGGCGATCGACACGGTAGGCGCCAAGCGGATCGTGCTCGACACGTTGGAATCGCTGTTCAGCGGCTTTTCCAACACGGCGATCCTGCGGGCCGAACTGCGGCGGCTCTTCCGCTGGCTCAAGGACCGGGGTGTCACGGCGGTCATCACCGGCGAGCGGGGCGACGGCGCCCTGACGCGCCACGGGTTGGAAGAATATGTCTCCGATTGTGTGATTCTCCTGGACCATCGCGTCAACGAGAATATCTCCACGCGGCGGCTCCGCGTGGTGAAGTACCGCGGGTCCACGCATGGGACGAATGAGTACCCGTTCCTTATCGACGAAGACGGGATTTCGGTAGTTCCGATCACGTCGCTAGGCCTGACGCACGCGGCTTCCGAAGAGCGAATCCCAACCGGCGTGTCGCGGCTGGACACGATGCTGGGAGGCGAAGGGTTCTACCGGGGAAGCAGTGTCCTGGTCTCCGGCACGGCGGGCACCGGCAAGACAAGCCTTGGGGCGCACTTCGCCGCCGAGACCTGCCGCCGCGGCGAGCAGTGCCTGTACTTCGCCTTCGAGGAATCGGCCAGCCAGTTGGTACGGAACATGCGGTCGATCGGGATCGATCTCCAGCCGCATATCGATGCGGGGCGGCTCAGGTTCCATGCCTCCCGGCCGACGCTGCACGGCCTGGAGATGCACCTGGCGCAGATCCATCGCGAGGTCGAGCGGTACCAACCCCGGGTAGTGGTCATCGATCCGATAACCAATTTCACCTCGGCCGGCAGCACGCGGGAAGTGAACTCGATGCTGCTGCGGATCATCGACTTTTTCAAGGCCCGGCAGATCACCGCGATGTTCACCAGCTTGATGGCGGGGGGCGAGGCGATCGAGAGCACCGAGGTGGGCGTCTCGAGCCTGATGGATACCTGGCTGCTGCTCAAGATGCTGGAAACCAACGGCGAGCGGAACCGCGTTCTGTACGTGCTCAAGTCGCGGGGCATGTCGCATTCCCGCCAGGTTCGCGAGTTCTTGCTGACCGAACGAGGCATCGAACTGGTCGACGTGTACACCGGCCCGGAGGGCGTGCTCACCGGATCGGCACGGCTGGCGCAGGAGACCCGCGGCCGCCTGGCAGAGCAACAAGAGTGCGAGGAGATGGAGCGGCGGAGACGCGAACTGAGTCGCAAGAGACAGGTGATCGAGTCGCAGATTGCCGATATGCAGGCTGAGCTCGAGGCCCAGGAAGAGGAGTTTGCCCAGGCGGAGGCAGAGCGTCAGGCGCACCGCAAACAGAAGGAGGCTGGTCGCCAGGCGATGGCGGCGTTTCGCCAAGCGGATGGCGGCAACGGTGATGCGAGCGCTGATCGTGGCACGAAAGAAGAGGTGATCAATGAGTGACTCGACACGCACCGCACCGTTCGAAGAGCTGGGAGGACCGGCAGTCCTGGGCCAGGAGCACTGGGACTTGCGGCTCTATGTGGCGGGTCAGACGCCCAAGTGCGTCACGGCCTTCATGAACCTGAAGCGGATCTGCGAGGAGCACCTGGCAGGCCGCTACCATATCGAGGTCGTCGACCTGCTGGAGCATCCGCAATTGGCGCGAGGCGATCAGATCCTGGCCGTGCCCACGCTGGTTCGCAAGTTGCCCGAGCCGGTGCGGAAGATTATCGGCGACTTATCCAATGCGGAGCGCGCGCTGGTCGGCCTCGATCTCCGCCCCCACCGTGCATGAAAGAAGGCGGTTTATGACCGACGAGCCGAGCACCGATTCCGACGAGCATAGCCGCAAACCACTCGATAAGAGTTGCGACTTCGAAGCGATCCTGGCCCACCGCGATGGCGACCGCTACCGGTTGCGGTTGTTCGTCACGGGGATGACCGCACGGTCGATCCGGGCGATTTCCAACCTCAAGGCGATCTGCGAGGAGTGGCTCCCCGGCCGCTATGACCTGGAAGTGCTCGACATCCATCAGCACCCCGAGATGGCCCGCGAGCAGGACGTTATCGCGGCGCCGACGCTGGTCAAGGAATTACCGCCGCCGCTGCGGCGGCTGATCGGCGACCTGTCGGACAGCGAGCGGGTGCTCGCCGGGTTGGGGCTGGAGAAGATACCCGGTTCGCATCCGACGGATGAGGCATGACGAACGAGGCCACCACCAACGCGAGCCTTCAGCGCGAGCTCGACGACGTCCGGCAGCGGTTGGTCGAGGCGGAAGAGCTGATTGCGGCGATCCGCGCCGGCGCGGTGGACGGGTTAGTCGTGGATGGCCCGGCCGGTGACCAGGTCTTTCTGCTTCACGACGCCGACCGGCCGTACCGTGTGTTCGTCGAGGAAATGCAGCAAGGCGCGCTCACGCTGAGCGCCGAGGGGACGATTTATCACTGCAACCGCCGGATGGCCGAGATTCTGCGGCTGCCGGTGGAACGCCTTCGCGGCCGCACATTGGCCGAGTTTGCTGCATCCGGCAAGCGCAACGAACTCCAGGCCCTGCTCAAAAAGGCGGGCAGCGGCCGTTACCAGGCCGAGCTTGTGCTGGCGGCCGACGATGGGGGGGAGGTGCCGGCTTACGTGACGGCCAACCCGCTTCCCGGTGGCGAGGCGGCCATCTGCCTGGTGGTGACTGACTTGACCGAACAGAAGCGCCACGAACAACTCGTGGACAGCGAGGCCTTGACGCGGTCGGTACTTGAGCAGGCGGTAGACCCGATGATCGTCTGCGACCGCACGGGCACGATCATCCGGGCCAACGAAGCGGCGCGGCAGTTGTGCGGTGCGAACCCACTTTGGCAGCCCTTTCACGCCGCGTTTGCGCTCGAAGAGGCGGTTGGAGGCTGCGAAACCGGCGAGCGCCCAGGCAAGCCAGTTTCGCTGGCGCCGCTCTACCAGGGCCAAACGGTCGCCGGGTGCGAAGTCTGCCTGAAGGGCCCGGTCCAGAACCGCGACCTTCTGCTGAATGCCGCGCCTCTGCACCGCGGCGATTCGGGCACGATCGAAGGTTTCGTAATCTCGCTCGTCGATGTGACCCCGCTACGGGCGGCGCAGCGTGCGGTCGCCGCCTCTCAGCGCGAGGTGCAAGAGATACTGACCAGCATCACCGATGCGTTCTTTGCGCTCGATCGCCAATGGCGGTTCCAGGAAATCAATCCGGCCGCTGAGAGAGTATTCGGCAAGCCGCGCCAGGAACTGCTGGGCGCGGTGTTCTGGGAGCTGTTTCCGTCGGCGGTCGGTAGCGAGTTCTACCGGCAGTACCATCGTGCGATGGCCGAGCAGCGGACAGTGCATTTCGAGGCGGTTTCGAAAATCGCGCCGGGCTGCTGGTACGAGGCCCACGCCTATCCCAATCCGGAGCGGCTTACGGTCTACCTTCGCGACGTCACCGATCGCAAGCGGGCCGAAGAGGAACTTCGCGCCCTTAACGAAGACCTGGAGCGGCGGGTCGCCGAGCGGACCGCGCTGGCCGAGCGGCGGTCGGAGCAACTGCGTGCCCTGGCGGCCGAACTGACGCAGGCCGAGCAGCGCGAGCGCCGCCGCCTGGCACAAGTGCTCCACGACCACCTCCAGCAATTGCTCGTGGCGGCGAGGATGAAAATGGGCTCGCTGGCGCGCCGCATCACCGAGCCCAAGCTCCAGGCGTCGCTCGGCCAGATCGATCACCTGGTGGGCCAGTGCCTCACTGAATCCCGATCGCTGACCGTTGAACTCTGCCCCCCCGTGCTCTACGACGGCGGCCTGGTGGCCGCCGTGGAATGGCTCGCCCGGAGGATGGAGGAACAGCATTCGCTGCGCGTCGACGTGCGGGCATGCGATGACGTGGAGCCGCTCGACGAGACCATCCGCCTGCTGCTGTTTCAAGGGGCGCGCGAGCTGCTATTCAACGTGGTGAAGCATGCCAAGGCCGAACGGGCGGAAATCGAGCTGCAATGCGATGGGCCGGACTCGGTATGCCTGACCATTCGTGACCGCGGTGTCGGATTTGACTCCGCCAAGATCGACGGCCAGGGGGCCAATCGCGGCTTTGGGCTGTTCAGCATCCGCGAACGGGTCGAACTGCTGGGTGGAAGGATGGAGGTCGAGACCGTTGCGGGCCAGGGGACGCAAGTCCGCCTGGTCGTCATGCGCCAGACCCCGGCGGCCGCCGCTCTCACCGCCGCCGACGATACACCAGCAATGAAACGCCGCACGACGAAGCCCAAACCCACCGAAGGCACGCGGCGGATCCGCGTGCTTCTGGCCGATGATCACGAGATCCTCCGCGACGGTCTGGCGGGCGTGTTGCAGGAAGAGCCGGATCTCGAGCTGGTCGGCGAGGCGGCCGATGGCCAGGAAGCCGTGGAACTCGCTTTAATCACCCAACCCGATGTCGTGCTAATGGACATTACCATGCCGCGGGTCAACGGCATCGAGGCCACGCGCATGATTACGGCTCGTCATGCGGAAGTGCGCGTCATTGGTCTTTCCATGCACGACGATCCCAGTCTCACCGAGAGGATGTACGAGGCGGGGGCCGTGGCCTATATCAGCAAGAGCGGTCCGACCACGGAACTGATCAAAGTAATCCGCAGCCTGGGACCCGCATGATTTCCGATTCGGCGCGCTTCGATGCGGCGATCGCTGCTTTCGACTCCGCCAATGCCGGCGATCGCAACCACGTGCGCTATCACGGCCAGGAATTTCCGGAGCAGTTGTTCTACGGCCAGCGGATGACGTGGTGGCTGGAGCACCTGGAGTCGGACCCTTCGGAGGCGTTGCGGCTGGCGGCGCGGTCGCAACACATCCGGCGATGGGAAATACCCCGCGACAGCTATCCTCGCGATCGCCAGGGCTATCACCGCTGGCGGCAGCGGCTCTATGAGTTCCACGCGGAAACAGCCGGCGAGATCCTGCGGCGCGTCGGCTACGACGAGCCGATCGTGGCCCGCGTGCAGGAGCTGCTGCGCAAGAAGGGGCTCAAGACCGATCCGGAGATGCAGATTCTGGAGGACGTGATCTGTCTCGTCTTCCTGGAGCACTACCTGGCCGGCTTCTCCCAACAGCACGATCGCGCGACCTTGCTGCGCATCCTCCGCAAGACGTGGGGCAAGATGTCGGCCCGGGGGCGTGACGCGGCCAGGCACCTCGAGCTGCCGGACGCGGCCCGCCAGCTGGTTGCCGAGGCGGTGGAAGACGCGGAGGAGCGGTGACGCCGCGCACTCGTTGACAAGCCCGGCAGAGTTGCCGGAAACACTCCCTTCACTCCCGGACAACGACAAGGTCGTGTTCGCCGCGCGGAAGAACCTCGCCGATCCGCCACCAGGATTCGTTGCGGCGCGACATTTCGGCGGTGAACGAATCGATGCTCTCGCTGGGCAAGGCGATGAGCAGGCCTCCACTTGTCTGTGCGTCGAACAGAAGCATCTGCTCCGGCTCGCTCACACCGGGGCCAAAAGCGGTTCCGCCGCCGAAGTGTCGGCGGTTGTCTCGCGAACCGCCCGGGAAGACGGCCTGGTCGGCATACTGGCGGGCGCCCGTCATCAGCGGGATCGCATCGCAATCCAGTTGCAGCGTCACGCCGCTCGCGCGGGCCATTTCGCTGGCGTGCCCCAGGAGGCCGAATCCTGTGACGTCGGTGGCGCTGCGCCCCCCGACCGCCAAAGTCGCCTCGCTGGCGGCGCCGTTCAGCCGCATCATCCATTCGACGGCCTCGGCCACGTGGGCCGCCTCGGCCTGCTGCAGCTTCGCCGCCGTGGTGATCGTGCCGGTGCCGAGCGGCTTGGTGAGCACCAGCGCATCGCCGGGCCGGGCGCCGCCCTTGGTCAGCAGGCGGTCGGGATGAGCCAGCCCGATGACCACCAGTCCGAACTTCGGCTCGCGATCCTGAGCGCTGTGGCCGCCGGCGATCACCGCCCCCGCCTGCCGGACCTTCTCGGCGGCGCCGCGGAAGATCCCGCCGGTGACGTGCTCCGGCAGATCGTTGGGCAGGGCCGCGAGGTTCAAAGCCAGGATCGGCCGGCCGCCGGTCGCGTAGACGTCGCTCAGGGAGTTGGCGGCGGCGATGGCGCCGAAATCGTAGGAATTGTCGACGATCGGCGTAAAGAAATCGGCCGTGACGACCAGCGCCTGCTGGGCATCGAGTCGATAGACTGCGGCGTCGTCCGGCTCCCCGAGCCCGACGAGCAGATCGGGGTGCTCGCCCGGCGGAAACATCGACTGTAGGGGACGCAGGACCTGCGCCAGGGCCGCGGGCGCCAGCTTCGACGCTCAGCCCGCGCACGCCGTGAGGGCGGTCAGTTTGAAGATCTCTTCGCGTGTCATGTGCCTACTCGCCTGAGAACCGTTCCACGATCAGCGAAATGTTCTGGCCGCCGAAGCCGAAACTGTTCGACAGGGCAACGTCGCAACGGGCTTCGCGGGCCTGGTTCGGCACGTAATCCAGATCGCATTCGGGATCGGGATTCTCGTAGTTGATCGTCGGCGGGAGGACGTTGTCGCGGATCGCCAGCAGGCAGATGATCAGCTCGGTCGCTCCGGCGGCGGCGATCAGGTGGCCCATCATGCTCTTCGTGCTCGAGACGGGCAGCTTCCGGGCGTAGTCGTTGAAAGTCTGCTTGATGGCGAGAGTCTCGACGCGATCGTTCACCGCGGTGCTCGTGCCGTGGGCGTTGACGTAATGGACGTCCTCCGGATTCCGTCCCGCGTCGCGCAGAGCCATCTTCATGCAACTGATTGCGCCGCGTCCCTCGGGATGCGTGTCGGTGATGCGGTAGGCGTCGGCCGTCGATCCGTAGCCGGTAAGCTCGCCGTAGATCTTCGCGCCGCGGGTCCGGGCATGCTCCAATTCCTCGAGCATGAGCATTCCCGCCCCTTCTCCGAGCACGAACCCGTCGCGGAGCCGGTCGAAGGGCCGCGATGCCTTCTCCGGCGGATCGTTGGAGGTACTCAGCGCGGTGAGAAGCACGAACCCGCTGACGCCGAAGGGGTGGATCATTGTATGGGTGCCGCCGGCCAGCATCACGTCGGCCTCACCCCGGCGAATCAATTCCGACGCTTCGCCGACGGCCTGGCTGCTGGCCGCGCAGGCGGTCAGGCAGTTGAGATTCGGCCCCTGGGCGCCGAACAGGCTCGCCAGGTGACCCGCCGGCATGTTCGGTTCCTGCTCCAACTCGATGGTGGGATGGAGGATCTCGAGCCCCTTCTTAGTGAACTTGGCGATGTCGAGCGTGCCATCCTCCAGCGCGGCGACCATCATCTGGGTGAAGCTGTCGAAGTCCTGCTGGCCCTCGCCGCTGCCGGTGTAGACGCCAAACCGCGTGGGGTCGAGCGGCCGGTCGAGAATCCCGGAATCCGCGACCGCCTTCTTGGCCGCGCCGACGGCAAACCGGGTGTGGCGACCCTGGAATTTCCAGTCCTCGGGGTCTTCTCCAACGTCGGAGACGTCCCAGTCGCGCACTTCGGCCGAGATCTTCGTGGGAAAGTTGCTGGCATCGAACAGGCTGATGTAGCCGACGCCCGACTCGCCCTTGAGCAGCCGCTTCCAGACCTGCTCCACCTCGGCGCCCATGGGCGTGACGCAGCCGACGCCGGTGACTACAACCCGTCTTCTCATCGCTACCCAGTCCGTTAAGCTATTGGTTCCTGCCGAGCGCGGACGAATTGCCCACGCCGCCTTCGTCCACATCGGGCTCCCTCAGTGGCGAGCCATCGGCCGCGATTCCCACCTCAAACACCCTCAGGATCCGCATCATGTGCAGCAGCATCCGCGGATCGAACAGCGTCTTCGCCTGATAACCGCTGTTGAGATGGGCGAAAACGATCTCCATTTCGGCCTGCAGCTCAGCGCCGCGATGGCTGGTGGCGGTAACCATCGCGCCATCCTTATGGATGTAGTCGACCGTCGTGGTGTAGACGAGCGTATCGCCCGGCCTGGCTTCAAGGTAGAACCGGGCGCGGGGCACCTTCGCGAGCACGACCTTCTCCCGCAGGTGGTTGTGCTCGCAAACCAGTAGCCCGCCCGTCTGCGCCAGTCCCTCGATGATCAGGGAATTCGGCATCACCGGGTAACCGGGAAAATGGTCGTGCAGGTGATCCTCGGCGAGGGAAACGTTTTTGATCGCCCGGGCCCGCCGCCCGCTCTCGAACTCAATGAATCGGTCGATCCAATACCAGCGCATGGCGATTGTTCGTTACCTGAAGCCTGTCGGGCGAACGACGACGCCGCGCGATCCTGGGCTGGCCCGGGATCGCGCCCGCAATGACGGCCTCCGGGTGAGACGCGCCGGCGCGCTTCACCCGGTCACTTCGACCTTGGTTTCGACAAAGCGGCACATATCGGCCACCGTCAGCACGTTGCCGAAGTCCTGGACGACCGGGTTCTTGGCGAAGTCGTCTAGATTGGCGAACGGCATACGGCGGCGCAATTCAGCCAGTCCGGCGTCGGTAACCTTTCCGTCCTGGATGTATTCGGCGTTGGTGAGCACGTCCTCGGGAAACAGCTCGCCGCGTGGGATCTTGATGTCGAAGGCCTTCTCCAGGCGGAACACGATATCGAGGAAATCGATGGACTCGGCGCCCAGGTCGCCGACCAGCGTGGCCTCGGGGGTCACTTCGTCCTCGTCCACGCCCAGGGCTTCGACCAGGGCATTGCGGATCTTTTCAAAGATCTCGTCCTTTGTCGGCATGTCGCTCAACCTCCAAGCCGCAATGTGTAGTAATTCCGTTGCGCCGGCACATCGACTTGCGGCGCGACCAATCTTCCACGATCAGTATCCACCCAGACTCAGCCCGCCATCCACGCGCAGCACCTGGCCGGTCATGTAGCTCGAATCGTCGCTGGCCAGGAAGGCCACCACGCGGGCGATCTCCTCCGCCTGCCCGATCCGTTTCATGGGGATGACTTCCTTGATCTTGTCGCCAGCCAGCCCGCGAACCGCCTTGCTCATGTCGGTTTCAATCATGCCAGGGGCCACGGCGTTCACTCGCACCTTGCGCGGCGCCAGCTCCTTGGCCATGGCCCGGGTGAGGCCATCGATACCACCCTTGCTGGCCGCGTAGTTCACCTGGCCCCGCGATGCGAACTCGGAGGCAGTGCTGGAAAGGTTCACCACCGCCCCGCTCCGCTGATACATCATCTGCTGCACAGCCGCGCGGCAGTAGTTGTACGTTCCGAAGAGGTTGGTCTCCAGCACGTCTCGCCATTGCGCCGCGGTCATGGAACCCAACAACCCGTCCTGCACGATCCCCGCCGAATTCACCAGCACGTCGAGCCGGTTGCGGGTCTCGACGAGCTGATCGACGATCTCTTGCGCCCGCTGCGGATCGCGGACGTCGGCCTGCTCGGCGCGGACCGTGCGCCCCTGGGCCTGAAGTTCGGCCGCCAACGCTTCGGCAACTTCACGGTTGCTGTTGTAGAGAAACAGCACCTCAGCCCCCTCTGCGGCAAGCTCGACCACGCAGGCGCGGCCGATGCCTCGGCTGCCGCCGGTTACCAGGGCTATCTTTCCTTCGAGTCGCATCGGCCGTGTCGCTGTTTCTCGGTTTGTATTGTGTTTGATATCGCGTACGGCGGAAACGGTCCGCACTACGAGATTCGCGCTCGAGCCGCCCGTCGTCTCAGACCGGTGACCGCCGCGTTGCCTCCCCGTTGGCCAGAGCCCCGCTGCCGGGCTGCCAGAGCAGGGCGAACATCTCGCGCATCTGGTGGCGGACAATCGCGTCGGCTGCCGCCTGCTCCGGATGGGCCTCCGTCAGGTTATATCGCTCAAGCACCAACCGCGCGCTGACTGTGGATCGGTCGCCCACCATTCCGCGCGTCTTGACGACCGTCTCGCGTTCCGTCTGACTGACCATCTCGGCGGTGACGCTGAGCGTCTGGCCCGGTTCGACAAACTGGCCATACTTGACGTTGCGGGCTTCCTTGAGCACTACCATGCTGTGCTCGAAATCCTCGCTGGCGCGGACCAGCCAGGCCGCAGCCTGGGTCATCGCCTCGAGCATCAGCACGCCCGGCATCACGGGAAATCCGGGGAAGTGGTCGGCCAGGTATTCCTCGGCCATCGACAGCGCTTTGACCGCGGTGAGCTTCACCCCTGGCTCAAGCTCATCAATCCGGTCTATGAGCGAGAATCGCATGGCAAACCTGACACCATCCCCCAGGGCGGCCCTACCAGGGGCGTCCGCCGCCCAATTAAGCTATCCAGTATAGTTTTCCAACTCGGTTGTCACAACCGGCCCACAGAATAACCGCCCGGCAGGTTTAAAGTCAACGCCACTAATGGCTTACATTCGTCCCATCATTCAAGCTCGATCGCTGCCAGAATGGCAGTCCTGGATTAAGGGGGGTTCGCCTGCGAGTGCCTAAATTCTTTCGCCCATGCAGGTTACCGCTTCACCTCAAGACGGTATGTGCTTTGCATAAAGCTGCCGTGTGGCCTAGCGGCCGATGAAGTCCCGGCTTCTGCCGATGTTTCTTCGCACGAAGGAGGATCTGCGCATGGTACCGCGTACCCCTGGCTTCCGACATCCGCTCCAAGACTTTCGGCGCGAAATGGACCGCTTGATGTCCGACGTCCTCCAGGCCGCTTCGGAAAGCGGTTGGCCGTTTCCCGCCCGCAATCAGCCGGCCGTCAACATGTGGGAGACGGCGGATTCCCTGCATCTCGAGGTCGAGGTGCCGGGCATCAAGGCCGACCAACTGGATATTTCGGTCGTCGGCAACGAGGTCACACTCCGCATCGCGCGGGTCGATACGGCGGATGAGAATGTGACCTATCACCGCCGCGAGCGGCCGGTGGGAGAGTTCTCGCGGATCTTGCGGCTGCCGACGGAGGTGGACGCCGATCACATCTCGGCCGAACTTCGCAACGGGGTGCTTACCGTAACGCTTCCCAAAGCTCAGGCCGCGCGGCCGCGCAAGATTCAGGTTAGTGGTTAGCGATCCGTTCGGTAGGGTTCATTCCATAAACTGACTTGCCACACGAGGTCCATCCATGGCTGACGAAACCCCCATCACCAAACCAGAGGCCCCTGAAGCACAAGGGGCGGAATACACCCGAGGCGGGAACATCTACCGTCCCAATGTCGACATCGTGGAACGCGAGGATGAATTGCTGGTTCTGGCCGACATTCCCGGCACGGCCGGCGATCTGATCGATATCGATTTCGAGGACGGCGACCTGACGATCCATGCCCGCGTTCCCCCGCGGCAGCAGTCGGGGGCCGAGTACCTGTTGCGGGAGTATGGTGTCGGCGACTATCTCCGCACGTTCCGCGTGAGCGAGAAGATCGACGCCACCAGGATCAGTGCCGAATATGGCGATGGCGTATTGACGCTGCACCTGCCCAAGGCCGAGGCATTGCGGCCGAGAAAAATTTCCGTACGAGCCGAGTAGCGCGATTTGCACAAGGAGAGGGAACATGAGCGGAATTCCGTGGCGAGGCAAACAGCGCACAGGAGCCCAAGGCGAGATGTCCCCCTTGGCGGCGCTGCGCGCCGAGATGGACCGCCTGTTGGAGACCTACGTTCGCGAACCGGTGGCCGGCTTCGAGTGGCCGTTCGGCGACCGCGGATGGTCGCCGCCCATCGATGTCGGCGAGAACGAGCAGGAAGTCATCGTTCGAGCCGAGGTGCCCGGCATGTCACCCAGCGACATCCAGGTGACCGTCTCAGGCGGGCAATTGGTGCTGGCCGGCGAGAAGAAACCGCCCGTCGAGCAGGCCAAGGACTTCTATCAGACGGAAAGCCGTTACGGAACGTTCCGGCGCAGCGTGCCGTTGCCTGAATCGGCTGATCCGGACGGAGTCGACGCCGAGTATTCCGGCGGTGTGCTTCTGGTCCGAATCAGGAAGACGGTGTCGACGCCGCCCAAGCGGGTCGAGGTGAAGGTCAAACCGGAAGCGGCCGGCGCTACTCCCGTCGAAGTGGCGCCACCGCCGGCCTGAAACCGGCCGCGCCGATCGCGAACGATCCAACGTGCGATGCGGTTGGCCATTGGCCGTCTTACGAGTGTAAGGCGGCCCTGGGATTCCGCGGATCGGTGTCATACACTGGTGGTTATTCGATCGAGGTATCGACTGCCAGCAGGAGAAGATGATGCCGTGCCGTGGAATCCGGGGGGCGACAACCGCCGACGACAACACGGGCGAAGCGATCCTCAAGGCGACGCGGGAACTGCTCGCACTGTTGATTCGGCAGAATGACATCCAACCGGAGGATGTGGGCAGCGCGATTTTTACCACCACTTTCGACCTGGATGCCGAGTTTCCCGCCTTGGCTGCCCGCCAATTGGGCTGGATGAACGTAGCCCTCATGTGCGGCCACGAGATGGATGTGCCCGGCTCCCTGCGTCACTGCATCCGGGTGCTCATCCTCTGGAACACCGACCGCAGCCCGGAGGAAATTGTCCACGTCTATATCAAGGGCGCCTCGAAATTGCGCCCGGATCTTTGTGATATCCCCCCCGTAGATTGGGCAGAATTGGAAGGCTGGATCAATTCGCACCTGAACCAATCGGCCAGGCCCATTCGGCAAGGGAGTGACCAGTGACCAGACCACAGCCCGCCCGGTCATAGAGCCGACGAGTGGCATCCTGGTAATTGGAGTTTCATCTCGTCGCTTGCTTTCGCGGTACGCAACGCCTCAACTAACCCCCTCTTCCGTACTATCGTCGTTTGACAAACCGGGTGGAACACCGCAGTATACTGTTATTGCCAAGCGGGGCGGCCGGATGCCGGCAAGATCGGCAGTCAAGGGGCGAATAGCTCTTCAAACTGAGAGTCTTCGCCGGATTTGCCCCGGCGGATGTTCGCCCGGTCTGCGGCGTGTCCATGCTGTCACACCTCTCGGTCGCTGGCCACGATCGCGGCCCTAATCGGAGAATTGCGCATGACCACGCTCACCGTCCTGTTTCTCGTCTGTGCCGCACTAGGCGGCACCATCCTGGTGTGCCAGTTCGTTCTCACGGCAATCGGCTTGGGAGGCGATCTGGAAGTGCACGACGGCGGGGGCGGCGACATGCTCCATGGCGACATGGGAGGTCACGGCGGCGCGGATTTCTCTGGCCATACCGATGTCGACGGCTCCGGGCTGCACCCCGATGGCGGCGCGGCCTATGAAGCGCACGCCAATGCCACCAGCCACGCCTCCAGCCATTTGCTGGGGATGATCTCGTTTCGCACCGTGGTCGCGGCGCTGGCCTTCTTCGGCATCGGCGGCTTGGCCTCGCAAGGCGCGGGACTGTCAGCTCCCTGGACTGTAGTGATTGCAGTGACCGCCGGCTTCGGCGCGATGTACGGTGTTTACTGGGTGATGCGAAGCCTGTGGCTCTTGCAGGCCGAAGGCACGGCTCGCGTGCAGGGGGCAGTGGGGAAGCTGGGCGCCGTCTACCTTCGCGTGCCAGGTTACAACCAGGGCAGCGGGAAGATCCAGATCAATCTGCAGAATCGGACTATGGAGTACACCGCGGTCACGGCGGGCGACGCGATCCCCACGGGAGCTAAAGTTGTCGTAGTCGACGTGGTTTCACCCGATACGGTCGAAGTTGAGCCGGCCTTGGAGCCGGAAAGGATCGAAAATGCTTAGTCCCCTCTTCGCACAAGAGCTTGAGCTTGGCGGTGCCGTCATGTGGATCGTGGTCGGCGTGATCCTGGTGGCGATGATGACCGTCACCGTCTTCGGCCTGATCAGCCGGCAGTATAAACGTTGCCCGAGCAACCGCATCCTGGTGATCTATGGTCGGTCCGGGCGTGGCGAAGCGGCCACGTGTGTGCACGGCGGCGCGAGGCTGGTGATCCCGTTGCTGCAAGACTACGGCTGGTTGAGCCTGGAGCCGATGCAGATCGAGATCCCGCTCCGCGGCGCGCTGTCGATGGAGAACATCCGCGTCAACGTGCCGAGCGTGTTCACCGTGGCCATCGGCACCACGCCCGAGTTGATGCAGAATGCGGCCATCCGCCTCTTGGGCCTGGGCAACCAGGAGATCAAGAAGCAGGCCGAGGACATCATCTTCGGCCAGTTGCGCCAAGTGATTGCCTCGATGCTCATCGAGGACATCAACCGCGACCGCGACAAGTTCCTGGAAGCGATCCAGAGTTCGCTCGAGCCTGAATTGAAGAAGATTGGCCTGGTGCTGATCAACGTCAATATCACCGACATTACCGACGAGTCGGGCTACATCGAAGCCATCGGCCAGAAAGCCGCTTCGCAGGCTATCCAGAAGGCCCGCGGCGACGTGGCCGACAACGAGAAGATGGGCGAGATTCGCGTCGCCGAAGCCGAACGCGAGAAGGCCGTGCAGGTGGCGGGCAATACCAAGATTAAAGCGGTCGGCGTTCGCGAGGCAGCCCGCGATCAGGCGATTTCGATCGCCACCATGGACAAAGAGCAGCAGGTCGGCGAGCAGCGGGCCGCGTTCGAACGCGAGGCGTCGGTGAAGGACGCCGAACGCGAGATGCGGATCAAGCTGGCCGAGGCCAACGCCCGCGCGGTCGAAGGCGAAAACACGTCCAAGGCGGCCATCGCCGCCTCGCAAGCGGAACTTCAGGTCAAGCAGGCCGAAGCCTACCAGGTCGGCGAGACCCGGCAGCGCGTGGCGCAGGCCGCCGTGCTTGAAGCCCAGCACCGCGCCATGGCCAAGGCGGCACTGGCCGAAGCCGAGGAGATCGAGGCCAAGCGGCGCGCGGAACTGGAAGCCCCGGCCAAGGCCGAGAAGGCCCGCGTGATCGTCGATGCCGAGGCCGTCGCCGAGCGCCGGCGACTGGAGGCCGAAGGCGAGGCGAAGGCGATCTTCGCCAAACTGGAAGCCGAGGCCCGCGGCCAGTACGAGATCCTCGCCAGGAAGGGCGAAGGTCTGCGGCAAATCATCGACGCCTGCGGCGGCGCCGAGGAAGCGTTCAAGATGCTTATGCTCGAACACTTCGATAACCTGGTCGAGGCCTCGGCCAAGGCGATCTCGAACATCAAGTTCGATAAGGTGGTCGTGTGGGAAGGCAATGGCCAGAACGGGACCACCGCCACGGCCAACTGGCTGCACAACATGGCCCGCACCCTGCCTCCAATGATGCAGGTGATGAAGGACATCGGCGGTGTGGAGATTCCTGAGACGCTGGCCAACTTGGCCGGCGTCCAAAAGGAAGGGGCGGCGGTGAGCGACCACATTTCGCCCGACGGCAAGTAACCCGGCGGCAAGGGCACGGGTAAGTACGACAGGGTGTGCCTCGGCAGCGAGACACACCCTGTCGGTGTTTCTTGGGGCATGTCGGCTCCCGGGTCGGCTTGGCCATTAACGGGAAGTGCCTGGGATGCGGTGCGCTCCAAGGGGTGGTCTTGCCCCACACACATGCTCATCCGGCTTCACTGGGAGGATTTCTCTGATGGTCCCGGTCGGGTGTTTTGAGCGCGCTGCGATCGCGTCGCTCGTTTGCGCCGTGATTGCCGCTTCGTGCTCGGCGGTCATGGCCCAGAATGATTTGCGGCTGATGAGGGTTCCCGATCCGCTCTCGGGCGAGAATCCGCCCCTGCGGCTGTTGCCGCAACCGGTGCCATTGCCGGGGGTACCTTCTGTCGACTCCCGTTTCGGCACGCAACTGACTCGCGTCACGCGCCAGCCGGGCATCCGGCACGAATACGCGCGCTTCGACCCGTTTAACAAGGACCAGTCGCTGATCATGCTGCTCGTTCCGTCGGCGGGCGAATTCCGCGTATACCGCACCTATCCGCTCCCATTCGACGATGCAGGCAACTTCGTTCGCACCGTCGATTTTGAGGAGCCGCGGTGGGATCCGTACAACGCGAATCTGCTGTGGGGATTACGTGAGTTCCGCATCGTGACTTTCGACGTAACGACTGGTGAGACCACGACGGTCAAGGATTTTGCGCTCGATCCGCGAATCGGCCCCCTGCTCCGGTCCGAACCCGACCTCTACCGGATCACCACCAAGGGCGAAGGGGAGTCATCGCGCGACAACCGTTACTGGGCCTTGATGCTGCAAGGAAGCAAGGACGATTACAACCCGCGTTACGTGTTTGTCTGGGATCGGCGGCAGGATCGGGCCCTGGGCCTGCACGCGCTGCCGCCGGGCGGACGGGAAGTCGATTGGGTGGGAATGTCGCCCCTGGGCAACTGGGTTCTTCTCGGTGGCGAACCGGACAACGGCGGCCAGATCGTCGGACAGCAGATTTCCAACCCGCTGCTCACCGAGTTCCATCAAATCGACGCCGCGGGTGGTCACGGCGATGTCGGCCTCGACGCCGACGGCCGTGAGGTGTTCGTGGTACAGAACTCGCGGACCGATTACATCGACATGCTTCCTTTGAGCGGCTCAACAAAGGCCATCACGGACGGAAACGAGGGCTGCGAAGGGACGAACCGCATACCGCTGGTTCGCCTTTTCTATGCCTCGGATTCACCGGTCGGTTTCAACAGCGGCGTTCACATCTCGTGCAACTGCCCGGGCTGGTGCGTCGTTTCAACGTACATCGAGCCCGGCACGGAAGCGCGGAATTGGCTGGACCGCAGCCTGATCCTTGTTCGGTTGGATGCCCGGCATCCCGAAGCCTTTTACCTGGCCAAACTGCACAACACGACGGGCACCTACTGGGAAGAGACGCACGCCACGATCAGCAATGACGGCGCACGAGTGGTCTGGGCCGATAACTGGGGACAGTCTGTCGGCCAGGAGAAATGCTTCCTCATGCAACTCGACAGGCCGCCTGCCGGCCGATGATGCCAGGCTCGGCGATCGGACACTGTTACGGCGCGCGATTCCAATAGATCACCAGGTTGTGTGTCGAGCGGCCGCTGGCGATGATGTCGAGGCGGGAATCGCCGTCGAGGTCGGCCACTTGCAGGTCTTCGCAGGCCATCGCATTGTCATCGACGGTTTGAGATGCCCATCGCTCACCCGAATCGTCGCTCGGCTGGAATAGCCTGATTCCCACCTTGCCATCCGCGTTCGGCCGACGCCAGCCAACGACAATCTGGTCGGAGCCAAGGCCGAGCAGGTCGGCGCACGCCAGGGCATGGCCTTCCTTGAGATCTTCAGTGATCGCGATGCGGCGGTAGGTCGCGCCGTCGCTCTGCGGCAGGTAGATGGCGAGCGTGTTGCCATGCAGCGGTTCGATCGTGGCGAAGAAGTGAAGGCCATGCAGTCGACCGAACCGGACTTCGCTCACGCCGCCATGTTCTCCGGAGCCAATCAAGCGTTTTTCCCAGCCGGTTGCCGAGCGGTTCAAGAGGCTGATTCCCTCGCGTGCGCCGATCGCGACTTCCTCATCGGAGTCGCGGTCCCACTGGAACACATCAAGGTTGTGGGTGACGTGCAGCGAGTCGTCGATCAACGAGGTGGTTGTGCGGGCGGGGTCGTCAAGCGGGATATCGTAGGCCAGTGTCCGAACGCCTGCCCCTTGGCCCTCGTTATTCCCGCGGCCATGAAGCGGGACAACCACAAGCCGGTACTCTCCCTTTCCATCGCGGACCCATCGCATCCGGTGCACGGTAGGCTCGTGGGGTAGCCGGACCGGGCGCCAGGGCTGGTGTGGGTCGTCGGGTCGGACCATGTGGAAGACCGCGCCGCTCGCCTCGAGATCGGCGGTCTCGCCTGGATTCCAGTTGGCGCCGACGGCGATCTCAACGCGATTGTCGCCGTCGAGGTCCCGGGCGGCGATGCACACATTGTCGCGAACGGTAAGGTTCTCGGCGATGACCGACTTTTTCCAGTCGCCATTGCGATACCAGACGATGCGCGACTTGTCGGCCAGGAGGATGTCGGGCCCGCCATCCCCATCGACGTCCCCGACAGCCAGTCCATAACCAATCGCAACATCGGCATCAATCGTCTGGGGCTCGAAGCGTACGGGCGGATCGGCAGCCTCGCCGGATCCTCCAACGAAGCTTGCCAGCGCCACCGCGATTGCGCCGATACCCGATACATGGAACCTGTCTGGCCGATTGGACATCGCAAGAGACTCCCAGGACGCGAAAAGCGGATCGGGGGAATCATAGACGCCGAGCGGGATTCGGCCAGTTCCGCGAAGCTTTCGCCCGCTCAATCAGCCGATGGAAGCGCGACCCGGACGGCGTCCAGGAGCATCTGGGCCTGACGCTGCTGGTCTTCGCTGGGGGCGGAAGTCGGCGGGGGGAGCACGCCGTTGTCGAGCACGCCGTCCGGCCCCAGCACGTGGATGGAACCGCCACCCGGCAGATCGAGAATGAGTTTTCCGGGCGTCTCGCGCGGCGTGGACCGTTCGGCCGCGGCTTGATCCAGGATCTGGCCGATCGCCCCGTTCTCATCCCAGAGGAGTTGGCGTTCCGCGTTCAGAATGAGGATGTTCTTTCCGTCCCGAAGGTGTCGCGCAGCCGCTTGAGCCACGCTGGTTTCGACCTTCTGTTCGTTGAAGGCGAAGACCACCAGGTCGGCAGGCGCCGACAGGTCGTCGCTGGCGAATGTCCAGTAGTGCCGGCTCAAGAGAACGAGACTGTTGTAGAGTCCCTGCGGTTCGCAATTGCCGAAGACAGGGTCATCGGCCGGTTCATGGAGCACGATTCGCGGCCGGCGCCATTGCCGATAGGCAGAGGCATCGCGGAGGCGTTCGTCGTGCAACAGCCACGCCACAATATTGAGCCAGAGCCGGTAGTTGTCGGCATAGTGCAGAAAGCTCTCGCCAAAGAGGTTCTGATCGCCGACGATGACGATCCGGCCGCGCTCGAACTCCTTGGCCAGAACGATGCCCAGCGGGCCGGCGGGCTCGTCGGCATCGGCGACGAAGTTGCCGTAGAAACCGGGGGCGTTCTCCTCGCCGAAAGGCCCGCTGATCCAGGCATCGGCCCAGGACTGGTCGCTGGACCATGCCACGGCCCAACGCGAGTCCACCGGCCCGCCCGTCTGCAGCGCGATTCGCCGCAGGCCCTCGGTCACCGGGTGCGGATCAAACCGGGTAACAGTGATCCAGCCGGGACCTTTGGCGAGCGTATGGGGCGGCTGGTCGCAGGCCGTGTCGGTATACGACTCGATGCCCAATTCTGTCAGCAGCGGCTTGAGCCGCCAGGCGTGATAGTAGCAGTTGGTGTGGTCCGTGATCACGAGCATCGATCCGCCCCGGGCGATGAACGACCGGATGGCCGCGATCTCGGACACCAGCAGCGGAGGCCGCTCCGCCGACACGAGGTTGACAAACAGCATCCGGTAGCCGGCCAGCCGCTCGACATCGAGCACCCCTTCCGTGACGCGGTCGTAGCGTATGCCCTGGGCGCGGAGGTACTCGAACGGCCGTTGATAACCGGCCGTCTCATGGTACGCGTAAACGTCGGATCGCAGCCCCACGGTCGTCAGGTCATTCGCGTGGATTCCGTCGATCAGGACGCCCGTGCCCATGAGTGAATCCACCGGCAACTTCTCGTCCGCCAGACCGGTAGCCGCCATCGTCACGAGCAAGGCCAGACACACCCCTGCGCTGCCGCGGGCGGCCTTGTCACAAAGAACAGTGGGATGGGTTTCGGTCATCGATCGAGCCCTCGAGTGCCTACACAAGAATAGCCCACGGCAGTGGTCAAGAGACGCTGCTTCCGCGATTGGCGGCGGCGCGGTAGGCTACTCGCAGCCCGCGAGTCGAGGGCTGGCCCCCTCCGCCGCATCTGCCGCCCCCGGCGGAGCCCAGCTGCCGTGGATCATTGTTTTTCATCTGCTGGCCCGTCTGTTGGCTGACCACACCACGGCTTTTGTCAACAATACACAGACTCCACTCGAATAACCTCCCGGAGAATGATATGCCCCCTCGCATCCTCGTGCTCTCCGCCTCGGTTGGCGCGGGACATCTCCGCGCGGCTCAGGCCGTCGAATTGGCGCTTCGCGAACTCGACCCGGCGGCGACGGTGAAGAACCTCGACGTCATGGAGCACACCACCGCCGCATTCCGCAAGGTGTACTGCCGCGCGTACCTCGACCTGGTCAACAAGGCCCCGTACGTGCTCGGCTATTTCTACGACCTCATGGATCGCGAGCCCTCGCCACACCGCAAACGGGATCAGCTCCGGCTGCTCGTCGAAAGGATCAATCTGCGGTCGTTCGTCCGCGTGCTCGAGGAAGAACCGTGGGACGTGATCGTCAACACGCACTTCCTGCCGGCGGAAATGATCGCCGTGCTGCGTCGCGAGGATCGGATCGCCACGCCCCAGTTCACCGCGACGACCGATTTCGAGACGCACCGGCTGTGGATCAACCAGCCCTGCGATCACTACTTCACCGCGACCGCCGAAGGGGCGGCAAACCTGGCGCGCTGGGGGGTGCCCGAGGCTGATATCACGGTCACGGGCATCCCGATCCATCCGGCATTTGCGACCGCCAAAGACCGCGCGGCGTGCCTCGCCCGGCAGGGGCTGGTCGGCGACCGTCCGGTGCTCCTGCAACTGGCGGGCGGCTTTGGAGTCGGGCCGGTGGAGCAGATTCTCGACGAACTGCTCCGGATCGAGACGCCACTGGAGATCGCCGTGGTCGCCGGGCGGAACGAGGAACTGAAGAGTCGTCTCGAAGCGATTGCTCCGCCTGACCGCCACCGCGTGAAGGTATTCGCGTTCACCACCGAGATCGACGAACTGATGACCGCGGCCGACGTCGTGTTGTCGAAGCCCGGCGGGCTGACCAGCTCCGAGGCACTTGCCCGCGGCACGGCGATGGTGGTGATCAACCCAATCCCCGGCCAGGAGAGCCGCAACAGCGATTTCCTGCTTGAGAATGGAGCGGCCATCAAGGCGAATAACCTCGCCACGCTCGGATTCAAGCTCGGCGAGCTTCTACGCGACCCCGCCCGGCTCGCTCAGTTGCGGCAAAACGCCACCCGGATCGGCCGGCCGCAAGCGGCGTTTGAAATCGCACGAATGGCGCTCCAGTGGGCGCAGCGGGCCCGCTCAGGAAAGGAAAGTTAGTGGAACAGAAGAGCGGGGAAACGGCTGGACGCCGCTTCCCCGTTTTCGATGGGCGAACAGAAGGCAGTTGCCCGCTATTCGGCCTTCTTCGCTTTGCCTTTGCCCTTGCCGGGCTTCTTCGCCTTCACCTGGCCGTCGACGAATTCCTGCAGGCTGATCTTCTTGTCGCCGTTCGTGTCCATCCGATTGAAGTTCTTCTCGGTCCGTTCAATCGCTTCGGGTTTCTGCTGCCTTCCCTTCATCTCCTCCAACGTCAAAACGCCGTCGCCGTCGCTGTCCATCATCTTGAAGCGGGCCTCCGCCGGCTTGTCAGTGAACTCCTGGAGGTTGAGCGTGCCGTTGCCGTCTTTGTCGAGCAACTTGAACACCTCTTCGGCCATCGCAACCGCCTCCGCCTTGCGGCGTCGCCCCTTGAATTCATCGACCGTCAACTGACCGTTGCCATCGGTATCCAACTTCTTGAACTGCTCCGCGGCCGCTTTCGCCGCCGGATTTTCGGCCGCCTGCTTCTCCGCCGCCGGTTTCTCCGCCGCCGGCTTGTCCTGCGCAAGCGCGCTGCCAGACGCGACCACGCCGGCGATTATCGCCGCCGTCACAACCCATCCGATTCGCACCATGACTGCAACTCCCATTGAGGTTGGTGTTGGAAATGAAGTCCCTGCGCAGCGGGGCCGGAACTGCGGGCGAAAACCATTGCGGCAGCGATCATTCCAACCGGATACCGAAAACGCCCACGAAGATCAAACGGGAAACCGCGGGTCGATCGCCCTCTGCCGGGGCGGCGACGCACGGCTGCCATGCCATGCCATCATAACTCAGGCAAGGCGGGCAACAACTGCCCGTGCGCTTTTTTGTCGCCGGTCCGCCGCGGCGGATGAAATGGGGCAGCGATGGGGAGGCGCGTGGTGCACCGGATAGATGATGGGCCGGCCCGGCCCCCGGACGCTCACGTTCAAGCAGCCTGCTCTGCGGCTTCTTCCGTCACGTCCTTGATGCCCAGGAGGCGCCCCCCCGCACGGAAGAACACTACAATGCGGCGTCCGGGCAGCCATACTGCCCGGTTTGCACCACAGTGGTAACGATATCCCGCGGAGTGTGAACGTCCACCCACCTTGATGCCATCGAAATCCGGCGTGGGGAACGCAGGATCTGCCGCGCCCCCGCGTGGAGCGAAAGAAGCGTCGGCGTGGTACATGAGAGACTCCCACCCGCAATCGGTGTTGGTTCCGTTCGCAAACTCGCAGTCGTCTACTGGAAGTGCTATTCGCACCACACGGTGGATTCTTGGCTCCCAAGCGATCGCTATGCCCTTCCCTGGAGGGAAGTGCGGCGGGCAGGACGCCGTACTGCGATCGCAAGTGAAGACACGAACTCGGCGACGCCGGTTCGCTGGAGCCGTGTGTCCGTCATTCTGGAACGCGACGCCTGCCCATGGGAAGACAGCGTCTGGCTCGTGTCATTTCTTGGGGCGCATCACGTAGGTGATCTCTTCCGCCGGCCAGAGCCAGCAGAAGCGCCGTTCATAGGCGTGCTGAGTGGCGAAACTCAGGTTGACCGCCGCCCGGACTAGACGCCCCAGCACGGCATCGATCGCACCGTGGCGGAAGAAGTTGATGCGCACGCGGTCGACAAAGAAGCGGGTGGGTGCATAGTGCGTTGGCACCCGGCGGCGAGGTTGATCCTCCGGATCGCAGAAATAGTACATGCTGAACAGGCCGAACTGGCGCACGTGCGTCGGATCAGACCAGGCGTAGGGATTGGAAAAGTGCGGCACGGTGACGGCGATCCGGCCGTCGCGGCGGACGATGCGGTGCAACTCGGCCAAGAGCGGCACGAGGTTCTCGATGTGCTCCAGCGTGTGCCGGCTAACCACTTCGATCGCGCAATCGTCCGGCAGGGCGTCAAGCGGCCGATTCAGGTCGGCGACGATGTCGACGTTGTCCAGCGCGGCAACGTCGAGATTGTAGAAGCCGTCGCGGTTTCGCGGGCCGCTGCCCAGGTTCAGCCGCAGTCCGAATCCGGCGCGGAGGTCATCCAGGACAGCCGCGTTGACAATTCGCATCGCCACGGCCCGTCACCACGAACGCTCGGAAGACGCGCCGTCGCATGGAAACTCGACAGTGATCCGTGTTCCGTGCCCGGGTGCGCTGTCGACGACGGCGCGGCCGCCGACGGCCGCAGCCCGAGCGCGGAGTCCGGACAC
>JAXGPP010000009.1:0-349052 GCA_040766885.1 Thermoguttaceae bacterium
GATCCAGTGGTAGAGGAAGAAGTCCAGGCCCGCCCAGCGTCCCACGGCCGTCGTCGCCAGGGCCAACAAGGCCACCATCTCCACAAAATTCTTGTCCACGATCAAAGCGTGTCCAACCACCTCCGGTGCGGGTGGGTAGATCGTCGGCCAGGGGGGCTGCGTGAGCAGCACCGACACCAAGAACGCCGCTCCGCCCAGGGCGGCCAATCGCGTGCACAGGCCGATCACCAGGCACAGGCCGATCGCCGACAAGCCGTAGGTCACGGCGAAGTCCATCAGGTCCATCCGCGTGACGCGGACGGGCAGATCGCCCACCGCCTTCTGCTCGTCGTCCAGAATATTCCAGAGGGCGAGTTGGTAGTCGTCTCCCATGCCGTCCAACTCGTTGAGCCACGAGCCGACCTCGCGACGGTAATCCTGATGCTGATCCCAATCGCGCTGCTGCTGGAACGAGGCCCCGTTGTTGCCCGCGTCCGACTGCGCTTTGAATCGGTCCAGACTATCGAAATGCGCCACGATCGCGTCGCCGTTCTCGGCCAGGTAGTCCTGAAGCGACTGCGCGTAACGCTCGTACTCGGCCTGGGCCTGCTTCTTCTGTGGCTCGGTCAACTCGTACTTGTCGGCGACCCGCTCCTTGAGATCCTCCCAGGCGTCGAGATACGCCTGGCCGCTGACGGCCCGCTTGCCGTCAACCTCGACGACCGCCAACCGCTGGCGCCCCTCGAAGTCCGGGAGCATGGCGTAGAACAGCGGCGATGCCGGTCCCTTCGCCTGGCTCAGGAATGGCTCGGCCGAGAATTTGTCGGCATTGGCGATCTTCCACACTCCCTCGTACAGGAAGTGCCAGCCAATGCTGACCCGCAAGGCGACCAGCATCACCACGGCCGCCAGGCCAATGCTAAATCGGTGGTGGTTCAGGGGACCCTCCTCTCGCACGATCAGAGCGTCTTAAAGTGGGCGAAGGCAATCGCGGTCAAGGGCGGGCACGTCCGCGGCCCATAACCCCTTCGTTGGCAGCGATCATTTCGACGCAACGAATGGGGATGAAACCGTTCTCATGACGTGGTCGACCGCACACCAGGTGGGACAACCGCCGGGCAACGAAAATCAACAGGCACTATCTCAAGCAACCGCCCGCCGTCTGGTCTGTTCCGGTCCGGCATGCGGCCATGAAACGGCCACTGAAGAGCATTGTAACCAGTAGTGAAAAACTCCACCACTAGCGCCGACACAGAATCTTGTTTGCGGCACACATAATTCCTGTCGCCGAGTCCGAATCCGACGGCGCCGCCTGCGGCGGTGGCCTCATGCCACTGCCGCCGATTGCGGAACCCTCACTCCTACCCAAAGGGGGTCTACCTCCGACCGCCAGCTCGATTAGCCATACTTCCCGGTGCCCCGGCGTCCCCGGACGTGCCTTGTTGTCCAGCGCGAATGATGCACAATGGAGGATCCTTCAAGCCCGCCAATCAGGGCTGGTCGTCCCAGTCACCGCCCGTTTCGCGAATGGTCTCATGCGCATCGTCCTCTGCTATCCGGTCGAAGAACGCCATTGCCAACAGATCGCCGCGGCGATTCCGGGAGCCGAGATCGTCGACGCCGGCCAGGAACGGGTGGCCCAAGAACTGTTCGATGCCGATGTATTTTGCGGACACGCGAAAGTGCCCGTCGATTGGGACGGCGTGGTCCGACAGGGCCGGCTCCGGTGGATCCAGTCCTCCGCCGCCGGTATGGATCACTGCCTGGTGCCTGCGGTCATCGAGTCGGACGTGATTGTCACCAGTGCCTCCGGCGTGCTGGCCGATCAGGTCGCCGAGCACACCATTGCCCTGCTCACCGGTTGGTGCCGCAGCCTGCCGGTCTTCTTCCGGGCGCAGCAACAGAGAGAGTTTGTTCGGCGTCCGACGCGCGACTTGACCCATGCCACCGTGGGCATCGTCGGCTTCGGAGGCGTGGGGCGCCGTCTGGCCGAGATCCTTCGCATCTTCAAGACGCGGATCCTGGCGACCGACATGTTTCCCATGGAGAAACCGGATTATGTCTCGGCGCTGTGGCCTGCCGACTGCCTCGATCGGCTGCTCGCCGAATCCGACATTGTCGTGCTGTCGCTGCCGCTGAATGCGATGACGCGGGGGCTATTCGACGCCGCCCGGCTCGGACGAATGAAGCCCGGCTCGCTGCTGGCCAATATGGCGCGGGGCCCGCTGGTGGTCGACGAAGCTCTGGCCGACGCCATCCGCTCCGGGCATCTGGCCGGAGCGGTGATGGACGTGACCAACATCGAGCCGCTGCCGCCAGACAGCGAGCTCTGGAACTTGCCGAATGTGATCATCACGCCGCACGTCGGCGGCCAGTCGAAATCACGGATCGACGACATGACGGGGATGTTCTGCGAGAACCTCCGCCGCTGGCAGCACGGCGCGCCGTTGGTCAACCACCTGGTCGACAAGCGGCTCGGGTTTCCGATCCGCGATGGGAAAACGCCCCTATGGGTCGATGTGCGTCGACAATTCGATTAGTGATCAGTCCAGCGCGATCCGCCGCCCGTCAACAGCACTTGCCTCCGCTTGCTCGACGATGCGCAGCGATTGGCAGGCATCCTCCAAGTCGCAGGTCTTGGTCACGAGGCTGGTCACCGCACGAAAGAACTGCATCAGCAGTTGCTCACCGACCGGCCGCTCGCTTTCCAGCGACTCGTGGTGCCGCCCGGCTTCGTCGAACCAGACCAGCGTGGCCGGCAGGTCGATGAAGGCGATGCCATGTTCGCACGAAATTTGCATCGCGGCCACGGGACGGTAGCTCACGGCCTCGCTCCAACGACCGGGTACGTAGCGCCCGCAACTCAGTTGTGCGATGGGGCCGGTTCCAGGGCGGCTGTCGGAGAAGTCGAGGCTCATCATGCGGTATTCGATCTGGCTGCCCGATCCGCCGCCGTGATGAGTCACACCGGTCACCCATTGCGGAGCTTTGCCGACCACGTACCGGCACCAATCAACCAGTTCCACCAGTTCCTGCCGCGTGGTCGGCTGGCTGCCATCGCGTAGATGGTTGGACGACTCGACGATCGGCAATCGCCGATGGCAGAACAGCAGGCGCGGCATCCCCAGGCGCGTGGCGATCAGTTCCTTAAGGCGCAACGTGGCCGGCGCCTGCCGTCGCGGGAACTCGACCATGAAGGCGACACCCGTCTGAGCCACTCGACTTTTCACCCCTTCCGCAACGGACAATTCCATGTCCACACCGCTGCCGAAATAGACCGACTTGCCGGCACGGCATGCAGCCAACACGGGCAGAGGTCCCGACCATTGCGACGACGACACGAGGATGGCGTCGATGTCTTCCCGCGCGGTGAGCGCGTGATACCCATCCACCGCGGCGGCACTGAATTCGGCGGCCGCCAGTTCCGCCCGTTGCCGCACCTGGTCGTAGATCGCCTTGACTTCGAACCGATCGGCCAGCGCGCGCAGCGCCGTCCGGTGCCTTCTTTCCCAGGCTTCTCCCAGACCGGCGACTCCAAGGCGAAGCTTCATCCGCGGTATTGTCTCAAGAGCAAACGCCCACATGGAGGGCGACCGTCCCACCCTCCCCCTTCGTGGAACTACGGGAGAAGTGAGCAATCATGTTGCGGTATGCAGTGTCCGCTCCCGCTTCAAAGCGTTCGAATCGACGCACTCCCCCCGGCGAACCTCAGGTGCCGGGTCCGCCACAGACTGGTGATTATATCGGCAGATGCCCGTCGAACTCAATCGCTCCAGAGCGGAAGTTTCTATGATACCGGCACTTGCGACTTTGGATCGGCGCTTTTGAACGAATGCGCCGCCGAGGCTGCCGGGGGGAATACACGCGGGGGGAGCGAAACAGCTAGAAAGGTCTACGCAACCGGAATATTTCCCGCGGATTCTCCGCTTGTCCCTTGCAGACCGGATTCTCACGGCTAGACTAGGGGAATTCCTGAGCGAGTGCCAGGAAAGATACTGCTTGGCTACGCGTGTGGTTCGTCAGGGAACGTGCAAGGAGAGCATGGGACGCCAAAACCGATCACGACGAGCAATGGCGAATCAACAAGCCCTTCTTCGTAGCCCCCAGCTTGCGTCAGGCTCTGGCGCCAACTCCGGATGGAGTGCGATTGGAGCCCGATTTGGCCGGCGCAGGCAAAAGCCCGCCTGAGGGTTCTTCGGTTATTTTCACCCCCAAACGGACAGGAGACTACCGTGACCAGTCTGACCCTAGCTGCCGTTCTGCAGGCCTCCATCTTGGCCACCGGCAACGAGACCTATGCGGAGGCCCATCGACAGAATCAGCAAACCGGCCAACCAATCGTCGTCATGGTTGGAGCTGATTGGTGCCCGGCCTGTGTCATGATGAAGAACAGCGTGATCAGCCAGGTCCGCCAGCGCGGCATTCTCCGCAAGGTGGCGTTCGCGATGGTGAACCTCGACCAGGAGCAACAGCTTGGTCAGCAACTGACTGCCGGCGGCCCCATTCCGCAATTGATCCTCTATCGGCAGACCGAAAGCGGTTGGAAGTGCCAGAAGCTCATCGGCGGCCAGACGGTCGAGACTGTCGAATCGTTTATCTCGGGCGCGGTGCAGGCTCCTAACGCGAAGCGCCCAGCCCAGATTCCGCAGCCGGCCCCCCACGCGACTCCGGCTTCCGCCGGCTCCAACACCGCTTATCGCACAACACCGGGTACCAACGGCTAGGACACTCCAATGAATGTCGTGGCGCTCATCCAGGCCCGGATGGGCAGCACGCGGCTGCCGGGTAAAGTCCTCTCGGATCTTGCCGGGAGGACTGTTCTGGCCCGGGTGGTTCGCCGCACGTGTCGCGCCAAGCGAGTTGACCGCGTCGTGGTGGCGACCACAGCCAAACCCGAAGATGATCCGATTATCGGTGAGTGCCAGCGGCTCGATGTCAACTGGTTCCGTGGATCGGAGGACGACGTCCTCGATCGGTTCTGCCAGGCTGCCGCCGCTTTCCACGCCGATCTCGTCGTTCGCGTTACCGCCGACTGCCCGCTCATCGATCCGCAAGAGATCGACCGGGTGGTCGAGCGGTTTCTGGCCGAACGGCCCGATTACGCCGCCAATACGCTCCATCGCACCTTTCCCCGCGGCCTTGATACCGAGGCGGTAGCCGCCGCGGCACTCGAGCGTTCGTCGCGCGAAGCCCGCGAGCCTTATGAGCGCGTGCATGTCACGCCCTATCTCTACCGGCATCCCGAACTGTTCCGTTTGCTCTCGGTGACGCACGACCAAGCCGACTGCAGCGGGCACCGTTGGACCGTCGACACGGTCGATGATCTGGCGCTGCTCCGCGCGCTTTTCGATCGATTCGATGGCGACGATGCGGCGCCGTGGCAAGACGTGCTCGCGATCTTCACCGCCCACCCGGAGTTGGCCGACCTGAACCGGCACGTGCGCCACAAGTCCCTTGACGAAGGCTGAGGACAGGTTCTTTCCTGCACGTCGACCGCATCTTGGAGACACTGAACCGCTTCGGCGTGAACTAAGACAGGAGACTGAAGCGAGCGCGGCGTCCTTCTCAGCCGCCCGGGAAGGTCGTCATCTGGCTCATGCTGGCTGCTCCGTGCGTGAAGCGTGAGTGATGTACGAATTGAGGTACAGTACGTCGCAGCGGTGCAAAGCCTGTACCGTACAGAGGCAACGCGGCAGTTCGGCCACAGCCGCTGAACTCGCGTCATTTCCGACGCCTACGCTGCCCGCCCGCGATCCGCTGTCTTGGGCAAGCCGGAAAATCGATGGGCGTCGTGGTTCAGCATCGCGTACACTTGAGCCACGATATGCACTCGAAAGGCCAGAATGGCGGGGTCGATGTGAGGGAGGCTGCGACGGGGGGATCGGCGTACCTTTTCCGCGATCCAGCGGAAATGCCCGGTGCCGCGACGCCGGCCAAGACGTTCGCGAAGAGGCTGTGTGAATGTCGCAGGAAAGAGCCCTTTGACATCACTGCCGGCCAGACTGTCCAGGAGCACTTCCGCATACTGCCGGCTGCTCAAGAAGCGCCGCGGTGCTTTGACTGCGGGCTTGCTGGCGATCGGGACCGACGGGCACAACCGCCGGACGATGCGTCGGAATGCTTTCTTGTTCGTGCGGTCGTCGTCGCCAAGCCGGCGGACAGCGTGGACCACTCGCCTCGAAAGCAGGGGGCACGACTGTTCGATGTAGCCCAGCTTCAGGTCGGACAATGCGGAGAGAATCGCCGGTATCCGGAATTGGTGATAAAGCCTGTCGCGCCAAGTGGCATTCGTTTCACCGGGGCGTTGTTCGAGGTGCGGCGGCAGTTGCTGCCAAACCAGGTGTTCGCGCTCGAGCAGCGCGAAGTCAGCAAAATCGGCGCACAGGCGGAGCCCGACGCCTTTGCGGACCTCGTCGGCCGTCTTCCTACTGACCCAGCCGAATCCTTCATCACCCCGTATGACGCCCCCCACACCCTCGTCGTGCAGTTGCCGCCAGACAACGAACCCATCCAGGTAGCCCGCCAGGTGATCGATACATCCTTCTCCGTTGCGGATGAACCTGTCGAGAATTCGTTCCGCCGGTTCCGGCGAGGCGTCGACGACGAAGTAGCGGTGATCGGTCCTAAATCGATCGGCGAGCCTTCGTGCGATGTGAGCATCGTTTCCCCGTTGCGACTCGACCGACGCCGCACCCCAGGTGATCGTGTTCAGCACGCGAGATGCTTGTGGACTTCCGGACCGCGCCTCCGAGGCAAGCCTCCGGTGCATAAGCAGCAGCAGGGCCCGGCTGTCGTAACCGCCGGAAAGCGGCACCACCCAGCGGCGCGGATCCATGTCTGCCGCGGCGATGGTGTCTTCCATTGCGTCAAGGAGCGATTGCTCGGCATCCGGCGACGGTGGCGCGGGCTCGAAGGCCACCGGTTCCCTCCGGACAGTCAGCGTCCAATTGCGGCGATCCAGCGTCGCAACACTATCAGGCGCCAGGCGGCAGACGCCTTTGCACCAACCCTGTTCCGGGCCGAGGCTGCCGCTTGAGAGGATCCAGGGGACAACCGCCGGATTAGGCTCGAAGACGCCGCGGATCATCGTGATCGCCCGTTGCGACGTCGCCGCCAGAAACAGCTCGCCGTCCAGATAGTACCAGACAGAACGAGTCCCCACAGTGTCGGTCGCGACTTCGACCAGGTCGTCATTCGCTCTGAAAAGCGCGTAGGTGCCGTCGGGCAATGGGGATTTCGGCAACCACCATGTCATCGGGGCCGACTCATAGAGACTGCCAAGCAAGACCGACGCCTCATGGCAAGGCACGCTCGAGATCGGACCACAGATCGCCCAGAGAAGTCCACCTTTCTCGAATATCTGCGTGGCCGGCCTGGCAATGTTGTCCGGACTCAGAGCGCGGCATGCTCGCTGGATTCTCGGCTCAAGCAGCGTTACAGCAGACGGGTTTCGAACGCAACAGTAGATGATTTTTGCCATCGCCAGACAGGTACGTTCCCCCGCCCCCGCAAAAGCCCGCGATCTTCAGCGGACGAGAGTCGCCTCAGTCAGCACAGGCGCACTCGTTGTTAGTACGAAGCGGAGTCGTCGCGGCGTCACCATGGGGCTTGATTGCGATTCGGCCACCGCGGTCGATACGATTGAGCAGCAGCGGCTTCCGGGCCCCCCCAAAGAACTCATCCACCGCCTTGCGGCAACCGGGCCAGCTTCCATAATCGTCGATCACGAGCACGCCCCCCGGCGTCAGGCGCGGGTAGAGGTGCTCAAGATCGTGCCGGGTCGACTCGTACCAGTCGGTGTCCAAGCGGAGCAGACTGATTGAGCTGGGTGCGCTGGCCGGGATCGTATCCTCCACTCGGCCCTCGACGAAATGGATCCGAGAACTGGGATAGCCTGTCGCCGCCAGATTCGCCCGCACATCGTCGAGGGTAGCGAAGCACCACCCTTCCTTGTCATTCGCCTTCCGCTTCCATTTCTCGCCTGCTGCGTTGCCGTCTTTGCGAGACGGTTCGACCATTCCAGAAAAGGTGTCGAACAGGTAAAGGTCGTAGCGGGTACAACCGATCGCCAGCAGCGAGTAGGCCACGGCCATCATACTTCCGCCGCGCCATACTCCGCACTCGACGATCGCGCCCTCAATGTCATTCCGAACCACGTATTCGACTGCCTTGGCGAGTGCGCAGACCCGCTCCGGCGAAGTCATCGTGTACTCGCGCACCTGTTCGTACAGCGCCCACTCCGCCTCATCAAACAGGCGTGCCCTCTTGTCAACCCGGGCAACACTTTGACGGATCTTGCGGAACACTGTATGCAACGAGCCAGCCATCTTGAGGCCCCTCAGGTCAGGTCCTGGAATTGCAGTTTTCCACAGCGGCCACCGCCTTATCGGCCCCATGATTGGACTGCGTTTGTGTGACAGGCGTCACGAGGGGACTCTTAGCCGTAGGGCGGGGCGGCGTCAAGACGGCTCTTCAAGCGGCACTGGCCCTTCCGCTCCCCTGGCGGGCCTGGAGCCAATGCGGCGCGGGGATTCTGTGCCCGGTCGACCCCTGACCGAACCACCTGGACCACCACAGGGCGAGCACCAGCGCGCTGTAGAGCGCGTGCCCGGCGTCGATTTCACGGCGTCGATGACGCTCGGCGAAGTCGAGCAGGCGGGCGGTTTCGAATGGTCCTTCGTGGCGGAAGCCGGGCCGCCGGACCGCCTCCAGCAGGCGATCGAACAGCGCGCCCCGCATGGCCTTCTCGATCGGCACATTGAATCCGCGTTTCGGCCGCGAGGCGACGACGGGGGCAAGTCGGCGGCGAAGCATGTCGCGCAAGATCCGCTTGCCGCGGCAACTCCCATGCGGTGCAAGGAGGAAGTCGTCGGGCAGAGACGCGCAATACTCGACCAATTCATGGTCCAGGAACGGAACGCGGACTTCCAGGCCGTGGGCCATGCTCATGCGGTCGACTTTGACCAGCATATCGCTGGGCAGATAGAAAGCCAGGTCGGCATGAAGCATTCGCTTCAACGGGGTCGCGGCACCCGGAGCCGCGTGGTACTGTTCGGCGTACCACTCGATGGGGTCGTCTTGATCGCCGAGAAAATCCTCGCGGCAGACGGACTGCTTGTCGGCACGCGACAGGTGGACCCGCCAGGAAGCGAAATCGCGTCCTTCCGGTTCTTCGGCGCCGGCCACAAAGCGGCTGGCGAACTGGTGCAGGCTGTAGCGGCGATCCGATGCCGGCAGTCGCCGCACACCCCAGCCAACGATCCGTCGCAGGACCGCCGGTATACAGCGATAGCGGGCGGCCAGGCTGGTGGCCCGGTAGGTCGGATAGCCGGCCAGCATCTCGTCGGCGCCGTCGCCCGCCAGTGCCACCGTGACGTGCTCGCGGGCCGCGCGACACAGGTGATAGACCGCCAGCGCTGAGGAATCGGCAAAAGGATCCTCGCAGTAGTCGACGACGCGCTCGAGGGTCTCGCCCATGTCGAGCGAAACGCCAATCTCCGTATGCTCGCTACCGATGAGTCCGGCAGCCACGCGGGCGTCGGTCGACTCATCGTACGATCGCTCGCTGAACCGGACCGAGTACGAGCGGACCGGGCCCGAGTGCGACCGGGCCATGCCGTGAACGACGGCGGCTGAGTCAATTCCGCCGGAGAGAAAGCCGCCGAGCGGCACGTGGCTGACCATCTGCCGGGACACAGCCTGCTGGAAACGCTGCTCAAACTCATCGAGCGCGGCCTCGTAGTCGCAGGGAGTCTCCTGCATCGAAAGCGACCAGTAGCGGCGGAGTCGCATCTGGCCGCCTTCCACGACCGCTTCGTGCGCCGGAGGCAACTGTTCGAGGCCCTCGAAACCAGTCCACGGAGCGGGGACGTAGCCGAACGTGAGGAAGGCGTAGATTCCCTGCCGACAGGGGCGCCGCGCGAAACGCGGATCGGCGAGGATCGCCTTCGGCTCGCTGGCAAAACGCAGGACCCCGCCGGCCGTGCTATAGAACAGCGGCTTCACCCCCAGGCGGTCGCGAACGAGCCACAGTCGCTGGCGCGCGATGTCCCATAAGGCGAAGGCGAAGATGCCGTTCAGACGAGTTGCCGCCCCGGTGCCCCACTGCGCATAGGCGGCCAGGAGGACCTCGGTGTCGCAATCGGTGCGAAGGACGTGGCCGCGGCGTTTCAGGTCGGCACGGAGTTCGCGATAGTTGTAGATCTCTCCGTTGAACGTGATGGCAAAGAGCCCCGAGGGGTGAATCATCGGCTGTGCCCCGGCCGGAGTCGGGTCGAGAATCGCCAGCCGCCGATGCCCCAGCCAGATCGGACCATCGTGCCAGACGCCGCGGCCATCCGGGCCGCGATGGGACAGACTGTCAACCATGCGGTCGAAGGTGCCGGGTTCGACCTGGTAGCCGACGCGTCGATAATCAAGCAGCCCGGCGATGCCGCACATCTTCCGCTTCCTCTGCCGCATCCTCGGCGTGCTGGCGATGCCATCGCGCCGTGTCGATCTGTTCCAGCCGCATTGCCGTGACCTGATCGCAAACGATTCCCAGAGCCAGGAGTTGCACTCCCAGAATCACCGCCAGGGCAGCGAGAACGGGAAATCCGAGGCCATTGGCCAGGGCGATGCCAAAACCGTAAAGCAGCCCGAAGGCGATGAGCATCGCCGCCGCCAAGCCAAACGTCCGCAGGGCGTTGAATAGCACCGTGACCCGGGTAATCGTGTGCAGCGCCCGCATCCCGTCGCGGAATTGGCGCACGGAACTGCGCCCCATCCGCTCCGCCGCAACCACGGGATGAAACAGCAGCCGGTGATCGCGTTTGAGGTAGATGAGCGTGGTTGTCGTCGATGCCGAAAAGCCGTTGGGCAGCAGGTGCAGGTATTCCAACAACAGTCCGCGGCGGAAGACACGGAGCCCGCAGTTGATGTCGGGTATGCGGCGGCCCGCCGCGCTATTGGCGGCAAACTGCAACACCCGTTTGCCGATCAGGCGGCTCCAGACAATGTGGCTGGCCCCCGTGCGGGCGCCGAACACCGCGTCGGCATCCTCGGCCTCCAGCCGCGCGAACATGTCGGCCAGGTCGGCGGGATCGTGCTGGCCGTCGGCGTCGAACCATGCGACCAGTTCGGTGTCGGCGGCGCGGATCGCCCGCTTGAGCGACGCCCCGTAGCCCATGTTGCGCGGGTTTCGCAGCACCACCGCCCCATGCTGCCGGGCAATCTCGGCGGTGCGATCCGTCGATCCGTCGTCGACAACCACGATGCTCGCCCCGGCGAGTCGCGGTTCGGCGCGGATCATGTCGAGCGTGCGGCCGATTCCCGGCTCCTCGTTGAACGCCGGAATGACGATCGTCAGGTCCTCCGGCCCAAGCCGGGCAGGTTCCTCCGAGCAGACGAGTTTCAGGGGCGGCATGTCAGGGCGACGTTGGTTCGGAACAGGGGAAACAGGCTGAATCAGACTCTCATCGATGGCGGCCTACGGCGTCTTGCGGCGAGCGCCGGCCCAGATGCCGGGCTCCGGATCGAACCGACGCAGCGTGAAGCCTCTCAGGGAGCTATTCTCCCGGCAACGCTCGCCGTCATCGGGCGCAGCCCGCAGCGAGCGGAGACCGGCGACGGTCGCCGCGGCCTGATCATAGGCCAAGAGCGCGACCGCCGAAGGGAGCAGCATGCCCGCGGCCAGCACGTAACGGGTAATCGTCATTTCCACCAGCGACACCAGAAGCAGCTTGGTCAGGGCAAAGGCCACCGCGGTCAGCACCAGGGCGTCGCGGGCCGTCCGGCGACCCGTTGAGGCATCGGTCTCGGCGCCGGCGGGAACCAGGCCGAGGCGGACGGCGAACAGCACCACGAGCAGCGCCGTACATGCCTGGAGGACCGCGCCGCGGCTGAGCAACCGCCCTACTCCCTCGCGGTAGTTCGCCGCGAGAAAATGCAGGTAATGGACGGGCCTTGCGCGAATCACCGCGCGCGAAAGGTCGGTGAGCTCGCGGTTGATCGTCACGTGGTCCGCGCCGTAGCGATCCACGGCCGCCGGGTAGGCGACCTTCCACACGCTTTGGTTATAGTTTTCGTCCCACCGCAGAATGTCGACACCCCGCGATGTGAAGGCATTCTCCATGCCGCGTTCCGCGCGGCGGACGACGATCTCATGGGCGAGCGGGCGAAGATGCGCCGGGATACGCGTTTCGATGAGCTTCTCGTCGAGCATCTCAGCCGCCACCCCTACAATGTTCAATCCGCCGAACGAGACCAGTCCGAAATGTCCCACCACAGCCAGACGCAGGATGCAGAAGCCCAGAAAGGGGAGGGCGGTGATGCCCGCCAGTGCCGCGCCATTGGCTTTCCAGCGGCAGGGGAGTCCTTCCCGGCCGTTGCGGATTCGCATAAGCGCCACACCAAGGAGTGGCACGAGCGGGATCATGAACAGGTAGGCCGGCCGGAGGTGATAGCACAGGGCGACTGACACCGTCAGGCCGACCCAATCGGCGATCCGCCACGGTTCCGCCGCGATCCGCAGCAGAAAGGCGATCGCCCAAACGGCGACGGCCCGGGCGGGAAAGTCGGTGAGCAGGTATTCGGCCGATGGATGGCTCACCGCGGTAGCCAGAAATGCAGCGCAGGCGGCTGCCGCCTGCCACGGCGAGGCCCCGAACTTGCGCAGGCCGCTATGGAGCAACAGGCAGGCAAGCAAATGCATCCCCAGGTGCACCCAGGGAAGCAGCGTGTAGTCCGGTGACACCAAGCGCACCGCCCTCAGCAACAGCGGATACCCGAGCGTCAAGACGCTGGAGAGCATCTCGCGCGGTGGCATGCGGCTCACCATGTCGTAAGTCCCGCTGTCATGGAGGCGGACTACTTGAGCCTGCCCCGACGCGCAGAACCACACCGCGATCGCGACCATGAGCAGCGCAAGCCACACGCCGGGCTTTATCGCGTTGGCCTGAAGCACGGACCTTATTGCCACGGTTTTCGCCATCGTTTCCGGCTACATTGCTGCGAAGGGTGATCGGCCTGTCTTCGAGGGAAACAGCGGATAGACGAGCAAAGCGCCGCCGCCGGTCCTAGCCTGAAGATCAGCAAGATGGGGCGCGGAGTATACCCAGGCCGCTGCCTACCGACCACGTCAGTTTCGTCGCAGCAACGAGTCGATACTACGCCAGAAGAGGGGTCGAGGGCGTTACAGAAACCCGCCGGGGTGCCGAGAGGTCCGGCCGAGGATTATTCGCCAACTGTGCGGCGCCAGTCAGGCGTCGAAGGGGTGGACGGCTTCGCGAAGCGGCACGCCGCGGACCTCGATGCGGCTGAGGTCGTTCGTCCCGACGCCAACGGAAGCGAGAAGCTGGAGATGATTGTCGCCCTGGAAAGGCTTGGCGCCGTGCGCCGCCTGTGGATCGAAGCCCATTACGGCGGTGGCCACCGCGTCGGTCGAGACGCCATTGCGGCCCACCAGAAGCAACTTCGGTTCCTTGAGCGCGATTCCGCCGTTCCAATGGCCTTCGCCGCCGCTGATTGTGCGAATCCCGTCGATGATTCCCAGGTCGGCTGGCCGAGCGCCGTAGATGTCGGCCGTTATCCGCGGCACGCGGATCGAGCCTTTGTTCTCCAGTCCGTGCGCCAGTTCGGCCGGCGCGCCGGCGGGTGGCTGCTTGCGCCCGCTGTGGAACATGGCCGCCCGGTGTTTCAGGGCGTGCTCGCCGGGCCCGTCATCGCCATAGATCGAGCTCGGCGTATTGCCGAAGCAGTTCTTGATCACCCCGGTGATCCCCGCCGTGGCGTGCTGCTTGAGCTTGTTCATCGAGATCAGCACATCGGTCTTCTCGAAGCGCTGGTTGACCTCGAAACCGGGATAGATGAAGCCGCCCCATGGCACGGATATGCGGCTGTAGCCGGGGAACTTGCCGCGATTGCGGGTGTCTTCGAACGTCACGCGATGCCCGCCGGCGGCGACGATTCCCTTTACGTCCCAGCCATTCTCGATCAGCACTTGCTCGAAGGGCTTCTCCCAGTACAGGTTCTCGACCACCACCATCCGACGTGCGCCGCAGTCGGCGAGGATCGCGCAAAGCGCGGCCAAGCTATCCGGTTGCGTCTGGTAGGTTTCCTGGGCGGGCAAACCGAACACCGGCTTCCACTCCATGCCCGTGAGGTTGATCTTGATGGTGACCGTCTTGTTCTCGACGAGCGGCTTGATTCCACCGATCAGGTCGAAGGAGTGCTCCAGCGCTCGGCGGAGTTCGGCCGGCTGGTAGTTTGGGCAGCGGCAGATCGCCACGGGAGACTCGGGCGCGGAGCCGGAGCGATCGGTGCCATTGTCTGCAGAAACCGAAGCCGCACCGCTCGACCCAAATCCGGTAACCACGCATCCCGCTGCCGCCAGTCCGCCTGCCAGAACACTGCGCCGAGTGATGCGATGCATGGTAGGAGTCCTTGAGAAGATCTGTGGTGGTCTCGCGGCATTGCCGGCCGATTACCGCCCCGCGGAGGGAACGCCGGATGCCGGCACCGAAATTATAGCGAATCGGATCAGGCAGACGAAACCGCTGCCGATCAAAGCCCCACGCCACGGGTGGAAGCGGCCGCCTCAGGGAACTTCGTCGAACAGCAGGCAGAGGACGTCCAGCGCTCGGGCGGTGCGGGCGGAGGAGCGGGCGCCTTCGGGAGCGGCGCACTGTTCCCAGATGGAAAGGGCGTAGCGGAGATACTGTTCGCGGCTTTCGGCCAGCAGCTCGTCGCCCAACTCCTCACGAAGCTTGGGCCACACCATCTGCAATCGTTCGATGGCCGTGTCTCCACCCCCCATGCTCTCATAGACCAGATCGTCCAGTTCCTCCAGCTTCGCCAACACTTCCGGGCTATCGGGCTCGAGGACTTTCGACGGTGCTTCGGGCAGACACTCGCAGGCCACCGCGAGGGCCGGATCATTTGCCGCCGCCCGGACGGACGGAGCGGTCGGGACGAAGTCCGGCACGGCTTCATCCGGCGGTTCTATCGCGCTCGGCGTTGAGCACGTCACGGTTTCCGTGTCGAAATCTTCGAGCAATTGCAGTCCGCGCAGTGGAAGGTCTTCGAGGTCGGCGCCGAGCTGCAAAGCCGCCAGCCGCTCGGAAAGGAAATTGATGCGTCCGGAGCGAAGCACTCGGGCAATCAGCCGCGACCAGCTTCCCATCGCGCCCGGATCAGGCTCCACCCCCTCGTTTACCCGCAGTACGGTCATGCCATAGGTCCGCTCGACGCGACGCTGCTCTTGCATGTCGCTCGACAGGGCAACCACCCGGAAGGGCCGTTGAGAGCTGAATCTCAAGCCGGTTGAAAACGAGAACTCGGTTCGGCAGGCCAAAGGCAGGCAGTTGATCAAGCCGGCGATGAGGTGTTCGGCAGGCGGACCTCCGGCCAGCGCCACGCTCACCGAATCCAGGGCGGTTTCCACGAGGTTCGACATCCAACGCGGGCCTGGATTGGCGGCCAACCGTGTGAGCAGTTGTGCGTCGACGAGCGATGCCTTGCCGGGCAGCCGCAGCGCAGGCAATTCGCGGGGGACATGGGGATGTACCCGGAGCATGCCGCCGGCCATCGCGGCACGGAGCAGGGCGAAGGGATTATTAGCGAAACGCAACAACACTTCAGGCGGCACGATCAGGCACTGGGTATAGATTCGAATCGCGCCGCGGCCGCTGTACTCCCATCCTGCGGGCGTGGTTCGGCTGAGGCAATAGTCTCCGCTGGGAAGCGGGTGGAAGTTGAAGCTCGCCGCGTTGGGCGCCGATTGCAGCAGCGCATCGTGGGAGGGGCCCCACACAGCCAGTTCGCGAGCATCAGGGTCGCAGACGCCACCGCTGCGGGCCACCACCTGGTAGCCCGCCCGCCCGTCCGCATCTGCTGAGGTGAAGATAGCCTGTTCGATCAGATCGCTCATCGGAGAATTCGTCAATTCAGGGTCGGATGGGCCGCGGGCTAGCCTTTGAGGTGGTCGAAGAGCCACTCGAACGGCTCGACCACGCCATGCGGTTCGATCCGCAGCGGGACCAGGGTGCGGCCCTGCGTCAGACTCTCGCGCCAAGCACAGGCGCCGGCCACCGAAGCAGCGAAGAACTTGTGCCGGGCGAAACGTTCCTGGCACTGTTGATAGAGGCCCGCGGCATGCTCGCGGGCATACGACTCGGGGTCGGAGAGGCAGGCCGGACACTGATCGGCCTTGGTAAACACTACTGCCACCGGCTTGCTGTGCCAGGGATGCTTACCATCCTGCTCATCCAGCTCGCTGAGGTAGCTGAGAAGCTTCATGGTGAAGTAGTCCTGGCTCCGGGTATGATCGACCACGCGGGTCGCGTCGACCAGGATCATCGCTCCCAGGCATTTCTTCAGGAACGAGCCGATCACCCGGAACGTGTGCGGGTGATCGACTTCCTGGAGCACCGCCTCACCGGCCATGTCGGGCACGATCAGCTCGCTGATCTGCTTGCGGTTGGATCGGCGGATCTGGCAGTGGACCCAGTTCCAGCGGTCGGGCTCGCTGGGCGTCTTCTCGGGAAACTGATTGCGAGCCAGGGCAGCGACGGTCATCTGCTGCAGATTGATCGAGAACGCGCCTCGGGCGAGGAGCTGCAACCGACTCGTCTGCCGGGACAGCATGTCCATGAGCATGCCCAGGTAGACCGTCTTGCCCGCTCCGCTGGCGCCGAGCGCGGCTACCATCCGCGGGTGGATTTTCTCGCTGTTGGCCTGGTGGGCCAGAGCCATCGGCGCGGAGCAGTTGCGGCAGAACTCGCAGTCGTAGGTGTTCTCGGACTGGCAGATATAGCATGGAACCGGTACGGCATATTCCACCAACCGGTACGATTCCAGCGGAACGATCACGCCTTTCGTCATACCACAACCTCCTCCAGTGACTCGTCTTCGGTCTTGGCGTCGGCGTCTTCGGTCGCGGGCGGCATCCAGTTCAGCAGCAGGTCGCACACGCCCAGTGCACACCGGAAGCCGATGTTCGGCTTGCGCGCGATCGGGTTCTCGCCGCTCTGAAAATGGCAGGTTGCCTGGTTGTCGAAGTACTAGTCAAACGCGCCGCCGCGAACACTCTTCATGGGCACATCGAGCACAAGGTCGTCTTCGCCGAAGCCGCGGAAGTCGCCGCGAGTCCACTCCCAGACATTGCCGATCAAATCGTAGATGCCCCCGACGCTGACGCCGTCGGGAAACGCGGTGACCGCCGACGTTCCTCCCCCACCCGTGCCCCACATATTTGTCCGCTTGCGGTCCATATTGTCGCCCCACGGATAGCGCCGCTGAATTCGCTTGGTCGCCGAAAGTTGCACCGGCCAGCTCCCGGCTTTCACCCACTCGGCGTCGCTGGGCAATCGCTTGCCGACCCAACGCGCGTAGGCGGCCGCCTCGTACCAGCTCACGCCGACCACGGGGTGGTCATCCTTGCCCGGCTCGAAGCTGCCGTCTAGCCAGTAAGCCGGACCCGGCATGTTGGTTCGATCGACAAACTGCAGGACGGCGGGCCAGATGCTTTCATCCCAAAGCGCGATCTGCTCGTACCCGCCGGCGGCCACGAATTCAAAGAACTGGCGATTGGTGATCGGATAGCGGTCGAGGAAGAAATGGTCCACGCGAACCACCCGCGCACGGGCTGCCAGAAGCTCTTCGTCGCTCAAACGCCCGTCAGCCAGGGCTTCGTCGATCGCCCCGAGGGCCACTTCCCCATCGGGCACCAGGCCCATCGCTTCTTCCAGGGTCTGGCGAGCCCGCGCATACTGCGCCTCGGTCAGCCCTTTCGCAACTTGCGGCCGCAGGAGGATGGCATATCTCCCTTGGGCAAGCATCTCCTCGACCAGGTCTTCGATATTGCCTGCCTCTCGCGGGACTCGACGCACCGGCGCGAGAGACTCGCCCGAACGCTTGGGCGCAACGGTGACGGCGGGAGGAACTGAACCATTGAAGGCGCGCCACAGCACGTAAATCAGCCCCGCCGTGCTTGCCGCCGCCAAGGCCCCGTTCTGCAGCCAGCCGCTGAGCCCTATGCCAGCTACCGAGACAACCGCCAGAAGCCGCCAGATGAAGCCAGGTCCGCGTATCATGACTCGTTCCGCTGGGATGTGTTATTCCTTTTCGCTCCAGGCCTACGACACACCGGCAACTCTCTTTCTTCTTCTCGCCACGTCGCGCTGCAACATCTCGAACTGCGCCATCACCGAGTCGAGCGCCGGGTCGCCGGATGGACTGGCAGGTTCGACGGCGGCGGGCTTCTCGGTCGGCGGAGGCGGAGCCGCGCTGGCACTCACTGATTGCCGCTCGACAAGCGTCTCCATCAGCCGCCGCATGCGCCTCAGTTCCTCGGCCCAGGCCGTTTGCTGGTCGCTCATTTCGCGCTTCTGCTCGGCAAGCGCCTCGGCCAGTTCGGCGGCCCGGTTGCGCACGGCCTCCAACTCGTTCTCCAGTTCCGTCCGTTCTTGTTGCAGTTGTGCCCGCTGCTGCTCCCATTGCCCCGAAAGGTCTTGATCGGCTGTGCTCTGCCGCTGTGCCTGCAATGCCGCCATCGCGGCCCGCTGCTGCTCGATTTCGTGGCGTGCCTCCGTAAGTTCGGCATGCCCGCGTGCGAGCTCTTCGGTCAGTTCGTCCACCTTCCGGCCACGCTGCTCAAGCTGCGACCGGATCCCGGCCCGCTCGGCAACCCAGGCTTCTTGCCGGCGGATCAGCTCCGCAGTCATTTCGTCGAGGTGACCGAACACGCCGTGAAAGAACTGATCAAGCTCTTCATGGACGGCCGTCGTGCCGTGCAGGGACTCGCGCATGCAGTCCCATGCGATGACTGGAGTGGCGACATCTACAGACACGATGGCTCGTCTCGGCTGCGGGCTTCGGATTCGGCTGGTTTTTCCGAAAGAACCGGCAATACTGCCCCGGTCTTTCGAGGTGGAACGGCGCGAGAACCGCGCGTCGTCCTCCGCGGACGCCGAGCCAGGATGAGTGAGGGAACCGGCGTCCGAAGGAAGTGTAGGTCACTCTCAGCAGGTGAGCAAACGGGCGTGGCTATCGCCCCTGGTACCTCAAGGAGAAGTGCGAACTCTCGGGCGCGGAAATGATTGAGTCTCGCGGCCGATGCCACCTTCTTCTCCTGCCTGCCGCCATGCCCTTCCCCGAATACCTTATACACCTGGAGCAGGGTGCGCCGCTGGAAAAGGTCCGCAGGCCGGGCTGACCAGCTTCTTCCCGCCTGTCAGCCGTTCAGCCTTCCCTCCCTGCCGCTCACCCGCTCCCGGTCCGACCACCCCCGCGCCGGCGCGCCGAAGCCACCGAAAACAGCCGCGCCCGTTGCGGGGATTGCCTCTCCTTCTGCCGCCCGGTTGCCCAGCCGTGGCCTTCATCTTTGCCCATTCACCGCCCCCCTCTCACACCACTCCCCCGCCGCCGATTGCCGCCACGCCGCATGAGCGTTAGAATGTTCGTCTTTCTCCGCGCCGGCTCACGCGCGCCTGGGCCTCGCCGCCGGCGCCCACCCGTTTCGCCGATGGCTCCGCGAACGGCGAGGCTCGCGCGGGCCCGCGTTTGACGACGCTGACAGGACTCCACAACATGGCTGAGAAGTGCGATATCGGTTTGATCGGATTGGCGGTGATGGGCGAGAACCTGGTGCTCAACATCGAGAGCCGGGGATATAGCGTCGCCGTCTATAACCGTACCGTGAGCAAGGTCGACGACTTCATCGCCGGCCGCGGCAAGGGCAAGCAGTTCTTCGGCGCCCACAGCCTCGAAGACCTCGTCGCCAATCTCGCCGCCCCGCGCAAGGTCATGTTGATGGTCAAGGCCGGCGCCGCGGTCGACGAATTCATCGAGAAGCTCATCCCGCTGCTCTCGCCGGGCGACGTGATCATCGACGGCGGCAACACCCACTTCGCCGACACCGAGCGGCGAACCGCTTATGTCGAATCGAAAGGGCTGCTCTATATCGGCACCGGGGTCTCCGGCGGCGAAGAAGGGGCGCTCAAGGGTCCCAGCATGATGCCCGGCGGCAGCCCCAAGGCCTGGCCGCTGGTGAAACCCATTTTCCAGGCCATCGCCGCCAAGGTCGGCCCGAAGGGCGACATCCCCTGCTGCGAATGGGTCGGCCCGCGCGGCGCCGGCCATTACGTGAAGATGGTCCACAACGGCATCGAATACGGCGACATGCAGCTCATCTGCGAAGCCTACTGGATGCTCAAAAATGCCCTGGGCCTCTCGAATCCCGAACTCTACGACGTCTTCGCCGACTGGTACCGCGGCGAGCTCAACAGCTACCTGATTGAGATCACTCGCGACATCTTCAGCGTCCAGGATCCGGAGACGGGAACCGAACTGGTCGATCTGGTGCTCGATACGGCCGGCGCCAAAGGAACGGGGAAGTGGATGAGCCAGTTGGCTTTGGACCTCGGTGTGCCCAGCACCCTGGTCACCGAGGCCGTCTACGCCCGCAGCCTCTCGGCGATCAAGGACGCGCGCGTCCGCGCCAGCAAGAGCCTCAAGGGTCCGGTGGGCAAGTATCAGGGCGACCGCAGGCAGTTCACCGAGGATGTCCGGCAGGCGCTCTATGCCTCTAAGATCTGCAGCTACGCCCAAGGCTTCGTTCAGATGCAGGCCGCGGCCAAGGAGCACGACTGGCCCCTCGATTTCGGTTCCATCGCCTTGTTGTGGCGCGGTGGGTGCATTATCCGCGCGGTGTTCCTGGAACGGATCAAGGAGGCATTCGACGAGGACGCCAACCTCGAGAATCTGCTCCTGGCCCCGTACTTCCGCGAAGCGGTGGACAAGGCCCAGGCCGCTTGGCGCAAGGTCGTCTGCACGGCCGCCGAACTGGGCATCCCGGTGCCCGCATTCATGACGGCCCTGGCCTACTACGACGGCTATCGGGCCGAGCGCCTTCCTGCAAATCTCCTTCAGGCGCAGCGCGATTACTTCGGCGCCCACACATACCACCGCGTTGACAAACCCGGGCAGGGCCCCTTCCACACCGATTGGCTCCGCGAGCGAAAGCCGCCCCAGGATTAGTGATTCTCAGCGTGCATGTGCAAAGCGGGCGAGTGTAACGACCGGCTTTCTGGTCGAGAGAGCTGGGGGCTGTTGCACAATCAACCGCGGAACCAATCGATCAAGCTGACCACGATCTCAGCTCGAACACTCGGAGTACCGACATGAAAAGCTCGGAATACCTGCATAGTCTATTCGGCCTCGACGGCCAGGTGGCCGTCGTCATCGGCGGCGCCGGTGAACTGGGCGGCGCGATCTGCGCCGGCCTTGTCCAGGCCGGCGCGCATGTCGTTGTCGCCGATCTCACCGCCGAGGGCTGCCAGGCCCGCGTCGAGAAGCTGCAGGGCCTCGGCGGAAAGGCGAGCTATGCCCTGGTGAACGTCACCTCGCGGCAGGCGATCGAAGCCTCGTTGGCCGAGGCGCTCAAGATCAAGGGCCGCGTTGAGATTCTTGTGAACTCCGCCGGCGTGAACGCCGGTAGCACGTTCCTCGAGGCCGACGAAGCCGCCTGGGATCGCGTGATGGGCATCAATCTCAAGGCGATCTTCCTGGCTTGCCAAGTCTACGGCAAACATATGGTCGAGGCCGGCGGCGGCTCCATCCTCAACGTTGGCAGCGTCACCAGCCTGCTGCCGCTGTCACGGGTGTTCGCCTATTCGGCCTCCAAGGCGGGGGTTCTCAACCTCAGCCGCAACATCGCTCAGGATCTCGCCCCCCAAGGCATCCGCGTGAACTGCATCTGCCCCGGCTTTTTTCCCGCCGAGCAGAATCGCAAGCTGCTCGACCAGGACCGGATCGACAATATCATGCGCGGCACGCCCATGAAGCGGTTTGGCACCCCCGACGAACTAGTGGGTGCCGCCCTGCTCTTGCTCTCGCCGGTTGCCGGCAGCTTCATCACGGGCGCCTACGTGAGCGTTGACGGCGGATTTACGTGCTCGTGGTTTTGATAAGCTAGGGAAACCTGCTCGATCCTGCCGTTTCTGTCGGCTTAAAGGATCATGCCGGCGCCCGCCAAATGCCGAAACAATGGACAGTCGCGGGAAGACTGTGTGGCGCTCGTTGCGCGACACGCGGCATCTCTCCAGCGATAACCGGTCGGTGCACGATCGGCGAACCCGGAAAATTGTCCCGCCGCGGCAGGGAGGCCGCTTCGGCATGCAAAGCACAAGCCGATCGATCGCGCTGTCTCTTGGACTGTTCCTGGTTCTTGGCTCGTGGACTGCTGCCCAGCCGCCGCTGGCCGGTCCTCCCGGCCCTGCAGCCTGCGGTCCCGGTTCGCCCTGCAGCAACATTCCTCCGGGGCTCGATTTCCCCTGTGCAACACCATCAGGTTGCGACTGTGGAACCACGGTTTTCCTGGAGCGTAAGGTGCATCCCGAGCCGTGCGTCCCCTGCGAGCCGAAGACGTACGGCTGCCCGGAAGCCCCCTTCTGGTATATCGAGGCCGACGCAATCGCGCTGATGCGCGACCCTGACAGCGACCGCGCATTCGCTACGCTTGGGCCCGACGATGGCGACCCCGTCTTCGCTCTCAGCACCGGCGATCTGGAATACGGCTTCCGTCCTGGGGGTCGGCTTCTGCTGGGACGGATGTTTGGCCCGCGCTACGGCTTGGAGACGACCGTGCTTGTGGCCGACGACTGGGCCGAGAGCCTGGCGGTCCGCGACAACACGGCAAATGATGTCGGCGGATTCGGCAACCTGTTCTCGCCATTCACCGACTTCGGCAATCCGGCGGTCGACGGGCTCGACTACAACAACCTGGCGGTGATCCGCGAGGCGTCGTCATTTACCAGCGTGGAGATCAACATCCGTCAGCGGCTCGAAATGCCGCCCATCCCCATGCAAGGCTCGCTGTTTTACGGCATCCGCTATATTGATATCGGCGAAGACTTCAACTACTACACCGAATCGGACCTGCCCAACGCCAATGCGGTCGATGTCAGCACCGACAATCGGCTGCTCGGCGTTCAGCTTGGCGCGCTGTTCGAATTTCATGTCGAGCCCAGGTGGTGGGTCAATCTGCGAATGTCGGCTGCGCTGTGCGGCAACGATGCCAGGCAGACCACCCTCTATACCGCGACCGACGAACTGGGCATCTCCACCGAGTTCGCCGGCGATCGCGACGACCTGGTGACGGCCTTCGCAGGCGAACTGTCGCTTGCCTTCACCTATTACATTACGCCCAACCTGATGACCCGCCTTGGTTATCGTGGCCTGTGGATCGAAGGGCTTGCCCTGGCCGCCGAGAATTTTGAAGAAGACATCAATATTCTCACACTCGGCCCGGCCGGGCTGGTTGACGACGGCAAGGTAATCTACCACGGCCCCTTCCTCGGCACCGCCATGGTGTGGTAGTCCGAACTTGCGCCGTCGCCTGATGTATCAGCGGCCGGCGAAGCGTGATGAGCTTGGCACGGCGGAAGCCCCGGCCTCGCCGTCCGGTACGGCCTCGTCCGTCGACGCCGATCCTCCCGGCCACCAATCGGGCTTGTGTTCATAGGTGTGGGGGACGCCGGGCAAGTAGATCTCGGCAAAATCGAACCGCGCTCCGCCGAAGTAGTTCAACCCGTAGTAGGCGATCAGCAGGCCTGTCGCACCGCCCAGCACCACGCCCAGCAGCTCGCCGAGCACGCTCTTCTCGCGTTTCCTCGTCGAAGGCCGCGTCCTGATCGCCCCTGTCGCGGGAGCCTCGCCCTCGGATCGTCGCCCGAACCGAAACGCATCGGCGTCGAAGGCTTCGTCGGCCCCCGCTGCCACGCCATACTCGTTCGGCTCGTCGTCCGCCTCCGACGCAGCGGGCGGCACAAGCGCCGCCGCCAACGAGCGCAGTGCAGCCGCTTTCTCGCTATACTTCGCGCGCCGTTCGGCCGCACTCGGCTCTGGCTGCTTTTCCGCCGCGGTTTCCGCCTGTTCTTCCGCTTCGGCGACTTCAGACAGATCTTCCGACTCATCCCCGGTCGGATACTCCAATCGCACGGGTTCGTCGGCCACTTCCAGCAGATCGTCATCGTCCTCCGTCTGTTCCGCGACTGAAGCAGCGTCCCCTTCGGTGGCCGCCTCGCCGGCAGGCGGCTCGGATTCCGCTTCCGAGATTGGCTCGGTGGCCACGGAAGCGACGGATTCCTGGACGGCCTCCCTTCTATCCTCTCTATCATCGGGCAGTGTGGATGCCAGCGAGTCAGTATCCTGCTCCGCTGTGACCGTAGCTCCAGCACCGTCGCCCAAGGCTGCTTCCGCCCCACCCGCAACGGTCGGCGATTCCAGCCACGCGGCGGCCTCGGTGAGTGCCGCGGCAACGACCTCCAGCGCACGAAATCGCGATCGCAACAGGCGCGACAGCGAATCGATCCGCGCGTCGAGGCCGGCCGCCTGCGCTGCAAGCCGTTCGGCTTCGGTGCCGAGCGTCTCCGCATCGGCTCCCAGCGCGTCGGCATCCGCAGCGGTCTGTGTCAGGCGCTCGCGGAGCGCGTCGGCCCGGGAGCCAAGCACATCGGCCTCGATGAGAACCGACCGCACTTCCTCGGCGAGCGTCGGCGGTCCCGCCGGCAGGCTTCCCGGCGGTGATTCCGGCTGCATCGCTGCGGTTGCGCCGTCCGCTGCCGAGTGGGCCTTGCCTTCGCCGGGTGAAAACACGCTTTGGCAGCGGGAGCAACGGACGACTGCTCCCAACACCTCTTCGTCCGACAGCAACACCGCCTCGCCGCATCGTGGGCAATTCAGAAGCGCCATGCACGCCCTCTCCCGGTTCTCTTTGACATGAGGCCTTTCGTGGCGAGCTTCCTGCCTGCCAATCCACTCGCAGAGCACGCTTCCAGCCAGTCTGCGAACTCGCGCGGCGTGATTCCCACCCGCTGGCACGACGGGAGCACCCCCTACACGATACTCCACCAGTCTAACATCGGCCGCCGGACGCTAATAGCCGTTCGCCGGGTCGCCAGGCCCTTCCCCTCCCTACTCTAGGCCAAGCCGTAAAGCGGGGCCAGTTTTGCCCGCAGGTGCTCGACGAGCGATTCATGCCCGAGCGGCCGGCCGGTCACCCGCTGGACAAGCTCGGCCGCCGTGTATCGCTGACCCTGGCGGTGGATCTTCTCGCCGAGCCAATCGCGAAGTGGAGCAAACTCGCCGCGGGCAAACAACCCGGCAAGCCCGCCCTGGTCGGAGTCTGCCTGGGCAAAGAACTGGGCCGCGTAGAGATTCCCCAGGGAATAGGTGGGGAAATAGCCAATCGCCCCGCCGCTCCAGTGAATGTCCTGGAGCACACCCAGGCGGTGGTCCGGCGGCTCGATCCCCAGGTACTCGGCGTATTTCGCATTCCACGCTCCGGGCAGATCGCCGACAGGCAGATCGCCCTCGAGCAACGATTGCTCCAGTTCAAAGCGGATCAGGATGTGCAGGTTGTACGTCGCCTCGTCCGCCTCCACGCGGACCAGCGAAGGCTGCACATCGTTCACCGCCCCGTAGAAGTCGTCCAACAGCACGTCGCCGAGCGCCGCGGGAAACACCGCCCGCGCCTTCGGATAGAAGAACTCCCAGAACGCGCGGCTGCGGCCGACGAAATTCTCCCAAAGTCGTGACTGCGACTCGTGAATGCCAAGCGACACCGCCTCGCCCGGCGGCAGTCCATACTGGTCTCCCCGCAACCCCTGCTCATAGATCCCGTGCCCCGCCTCGTGCAGGATGCCGAAAAAGGCCATCGTCGGCGCGTGTTCGTTGTAGCGCGTCGTGATGCGGCAGTCGTTCGGGCCCAGCCCGCTGCAAAAAGGATGCGTGGTGACATCGAGCCGACCGCGGCGGTAGTCAAACCCGATCCGCGCCGCCGCCTCGCGGCTGAAAGCCTCCTGCCGATCCACCGGGTAGCTTCTCTGTAGAATTGCCCTGTCGGGTTGGCGGCCGCTCGCCCGGATCTCGCCCACCAGCGGCACCAGGGCATCGCGCAGCCGCGCCAATACGGCGGCCACGTCGGCCGTCTTTTCCTCCGGTTCGAATTCATCGAGCAACGCGTCATAGCGGCAGGCCGCGTAGCCAAGCGCGTCGGCCTGCTGCTGCTTCAATCCCACGATCCGCTCCAGCGCCGGCCGGAAAGCCGAGAAATCGTCGTCGTTCCGCGCTCTCTGCCACACCTGCTGACCGACCACGGCCGCGTGAGTCAACTCCTCGACAAGTTTCTGCGGCAGCTTGACTCGTTTGTCGTGTTGCCGTTTGAGACGACGGATTGTCGTACCCGCGTCGGTGTGCGGATCGGCGGCCAGCGGACTCTCGGCCAGGTGGCCGATCCACTCGCCGAACTCCCTGTTCGTCCACCGCTCGTGGATGAGCCCGGCGACCAAAGTCATTTGTTCCGCGCGGAAATCGCCCGCCTTGGTCGGCATCATCGTTCGCTCGTCCCAACCGAGCACCGAGTTGATCGATTCCAGCACCGCCGTCTGCCGGGCATGGCGTACGACGCGCTCCAACAGGGATTCCGAGGTTTCTTTCATCCCCTGAGTGTATCGCCCGGCCACGGAGCGGCAATGCCGCAGGACAATACAACGAGAACGAACGCGGCAGCCAACGCCACGACCGTGATTCGCCAGGTACAGGTCGGGCCCAGTCGCTCAAGGGCCGAATATAGAATTGTGGCGAACATCGCCGCTGAGGTTGCGTTCGATTTCCCTCGCCTGGTTGCTCCAGGTCTGCGGCCGAAACTCGGGGTCCGTCGCGCGCAGTCGACCGGAGAGTTGCCCCAGATCGTCCTGGGGAAACGGCTCGCCGCGCAAGTTGGTCCCTTGGCACCCGGCCAGCCCCAGGCTGAGCGCGATTACTGCACAACATGCCCCGCTGCCGATCGGCGAATTCTTGACGAGCATGAGCAGAGAGCGAAACATACTATCGGTGCCTGCACGGGCCACGCGCCGCGCTGGACGCAACGGAGGCGGAAACGACAACAAAGACGGACGATCCACCGCGGTGTGGCCGTAGTTTCGGGCGGGAGTGTCCTCGATTAGGCTCCGCGCGTCCAGACCATTTGCCGGGAATTTTCAACCGGAGTTAGACAAAATGCTCGACGTCCTGGTCGTGGCCCCCCATCCCGATGACGCCGAACTCGCAATGGGCGGCTCCATCTTCAAATTCCACGATGAAGGCCTTAAGGTCGGCGTCGTCGATCTTACCAGCGGCGAACCAACTCCGTTCGGCAGCCCGGAAATCCGTGCTCGAGAGACGGCCGCGGCCACCGAAGTGCTGGCACTCGACTGGCGGCAGAACCTGGGCCTTCCCAACCGCAGCCTCGAGCCAACTCTCGAGGCCCGTGCAAAGCTGGCTGGCGTATTCCGCGAGACCCGGCCCCGCTGGATATTCGCCCCCTATTGGGAGGACGCACACCCCGACCACTTGGCAGCGACCGAACTGACCGAGGCCGCCCGCTTCTGGTCGAAGCTCACCAAGACCCAGATGCCGGGTGAACCGTACTACCCGCCCCGCCTGTTCTACTACTTCTGCTTTCATTTGCGCCACATCCCTCAGCCTGCTTTCATTGTCGATATCAGCGGGCACTGGGAGAGGAAGCGAGCGGCTTTGGAGTGCTACCACAGCCAGCTCGTGCAAGGTCGGCCGCAAGGCACGATGAGCATTATCGAGCGGCTTCGTGACCAGGCGTCGGTTTGGGGCTTCACAATCGGTACGGAGTATGGAGAAGCGTTCGCTACTCGGGAGCCGTTGGGCCTTCGGACCCTCTCGACGACCATTTAACCCCCCGATAGATGCAGGTGCCGACGAAAGTGCTTGCGCTGCCCGCCCAGACAGAACACGGTTGGCTCCGGGTTTCTGGATTTCGCAACGAACCCCTTCCCACCGCAAACGTAAACAGTATATTAACCAACGTCGTCGGCGACCTAAGTGAAGCGGACCACCGACGAACTTGCCGGGGCAGGCGGGCGTAATGCCCGGTTCCAGGTCAGAAAAAATCTGGAGCCCTGGTTGACGGTCGCCGAAAAGACAATACAATCGAGTTCGGTCGCACAAAAAATCGACCGAGGGCCAAGCGGCCCAATGATCTTTGACAATTTGGCAGATCTTCCGTAACGGTTCCTTTTTCAGCCTGGAACTGTATTTGTTTTGTTGTCTTGCTTTGACCGGCAAGACAGCCAGACAAACTCTTCACGAGCTAGCATCTGCGCTCGGCTGCCAATCTTCAGACCTCTGGTTTGTTGAGCGGCGTGTCAGGCGTGGTTCCATAAGACAGTTCAATTGAAGGGTTTGATCCTGGCTCAGAGTGAACGTTGGCGGCGTGGATTAGGCATGCAAGTCGTGCGGTAAGGCCCCGCAAGGGGCACACGAGCGGCGAAAGGGAGAGTAACGCGTGGATTATCTACCCCCGGGATCGGGACAGCCGCGGGAAACTGCGGTTAATACCGAATAACGTCTCCGGACCAAAGGTGTGATTCCGCCTGGGGATGAGTCCGCGTCCTATTAGCTTGTTGGTGAGGTAACGGCTCACCAAGGCCACGATGGGTACGAGGTGTGAGAGCATGACCTCGCTCACTGGGACTGAGACACTGCCCAGACACCTACGGGTGGCTGCAGTCGAGAATCTTCGGCAATGGGCGCAAGCCTGACCGAGCGACGCCGCGTGCGGGATGAAGGCCTTCGGGTTGTAAACCGCTGTCGGAGGGGAGGAAATGCGCGGGGGTTCTCCCTCGCGTTTGACCTAGCCTCAGAGGAAGGACGGGCTAAGTTCGTGCCAGCAGCCGCGGTAAGACGAACCGTCCAAACGTTACTCGGAATTACTGGGCTTAAAGGGTGCGTAGGCGGCTCAGAAAGTTGGGTGTGAAAGCCCTCGGCTTAACCGAGGAGGGTCGCCCAAAACTACTGAGCTTGAGGAAGACAGAGGTGCGCGGAACTTGCGGTGGAGCGGTGAAATGCGTTGATATCATCAGGAACACCGGTGGCGAAAGCGGCTCACTGGGTCTTAACTGACGCTGAGGAACGAAAGCTAGGGTAGCGAACGGGATTAGATACCCCGGTAGTCCTAGCCGTAAACGATGAGCACTAGGTTGAGGGGACCTCCACATCCCCTCGGCCGTAGCGAAAGTGTTAAGTGCTCCGCCTGGGGAGTATGGTCGCAAGGCTGAAACTCAAAGGAATTGACGGGGGCTCACACAAGCGGTGGAGGATGTGGCTCAATTCGAGGCTACGCGAAGAACCTTATCCTGGTCTTGACATGCTTGGGAATCCCGCCGAAAGGTGGGAGTGCTTTTCGGAGAGCCCTTGCACAGGTGCTGCATGGCTGTCGTCAGCTCGTGTCGTGAGATGTCGGGTTAAGTCCCTTAACGAGCGAAACCCTTGTCCCTAGTTGCCAGCGAGTCATGTCGGGGACTCTAGGGAGACTGCCGGTGTTAAACCGGAGGAAGGCGGGGATGACGTCAAGTCCTCATGGCCTTTATGATCAGGGCTGCACACGTCCTACAATGCGATGTACAAAGGGACGCAAGCTCGTGAGAGCAAGCAAATCCCAAAAAACATCGCTCAGTTCGGATTGCAGGCTGCAACTCGCCTGCATGAAGCTGGAATCGCTAGTAATCGCGGGTCAGCATACCGCGGTGAATGTGTTCCTGAGCCTTGTACACACCGCCCGTCAAGCCACGAAAGTGGGGGGTCGGCGAAGTCGGTCACGCAACCTTCGGGAGCTAGCCGCCGAACCGAAACTCCGCGATTGGGACTAAGTCGTAACAAGGTAGCCGTAGGGGAACCTGCGGCTGGATCACCTCCTTTCTAAAGGATAACGCTCAAGCCCTTCGGCCCTCACGAGCCGAACCAAAAGGGCTTCAAATTGTGGAGCAGATCTAAGCGAAAGAGGCGCCTTGCGGAAGACTGCCATTTGTATAAACCTCAGGCCCGGTGATTCACCGGGCCTGAGCCGTTTCTTGAGCGTGAGCCTTCCGCCAGGCGAACTCGGACGCATACAATGGGGGCGGGGGGCCGCAACATCCGGGCTGTCCTTGATCCATCATGCACGCATCTTCCATGGCTAGCATCGTCGAGCGATCCGGCCCCGTGATCCAGCTTCGTGAAGTTGCAGGACTATTCCGAAGAATGTTCACTCGGGATGTGCTCTTGTGCCTCGCCCGTCACTCTGCCTTCTCGTTGCGCAGTTCGACTCTCGCGCGCAGGCCTTGCTCCTCAAATGTGAGCCCGAAGTCTGCGTTCGAGTATTCATTGAGCACCGGCGGCATGGCGGGGCCGGCCTTCGGCTCGCCCGGATGCCCGTAGACTGTCGACTCCATCGTCTGCCAGGTTTCGTTCCATACATAGCGCCCGCCGCCCGGACATACCAGCCGCTCGCGCCAGACGCGCTCGTGTACGGCCAGCGGATCCTGGTCCGGATAGCATCGCCGCCACTCGTTGAGAACCGGCAGATTGCCCCACGCCCGGCTTTGCATCAATCGCTGGTACTCGTCCCGCCCGAGGTGTGCAAGCGGCAAGACAATCCGCCGATCCACGGCGAGCGACAGACTCTCCCCCAGCCACGGGTCGGCGGCGGGCGATTCAATTTCCTCACCCCCGGCATCGCCGCGGTCCAACTCCCGCTCGATCGCTCGCTTGACAACGTCCTCGTTGAGCGAGACTACGAGCGATTTGCCTGAAGCCGCATAGTACATCGCGACGTTCTCGAACTCGTCGACGTTGCTTCGCGCCCGTTCCGTCGGCGAGACCTTTACGTACGGCACGTCGCGATGCTTGAGCGTCTCCCAGGTCAGCATCTCGGGCGCGGCCTGGGCCGCAAAGGTTCGCAGGCTGGCCAGAAATGCCGTCAACTTGATGCCGCTGGCCACATCGGCGCGGAAGGCGACGGGTAGCCGTCCGAGATTCTTGCGGAGATGCGGTTCGCGGTCCTCGGCCGATACGGTCTCCAGCTCATTCCAGAACGGATCGTCATCGGCATACAGCGCCACCGTGTCGCCGACCCAGCCGAGCGCGGCCCGCAGCCCCATGCCCTCGACGAGACTGTTGGCTTGGCGAAATTGGGCCGAATCGCGGTTGATCGCCGCGATCACGTGCGCCGGCGCGCCATGCGGGTCACCGGCGTCGGGCGCAATCTTCGCCCCGCGCGACAGCTCGACGAACTGCCGGTATTCGCTCCCCCAAATCAAAGGCATCACCGTCACATCTGCCGCCAGCTTTCCCTCCGCCACACTCACCCGGACGCCGATCGGATCAAACGCCCACCGCCAGTTCCGCTGGTAGCGGTCGCGCCACTGGCCGTAGGCATCGGCCTCGGCGCGGGTGACCTTCTTGAGCGGCATCTCGGCGATCGGCGTCATGAATTCGAGGCTTCCCGTCTGCGATCCCACCACGCCCACCCTCTCCAGAATGAACGATTCTGTGCTCGCAAGCGGAGGATCGGCCGACACTGGACGCGGCCTGGTCTTCCCGTCGACGAGCGCGTCGATCGACGACGCTTGGACCTCCGCCAGCACGGCCGCCTGCCGAGCGCGGCGCGACGTGCCGATCCGCCACCGCGGACCGCACCAGCGGCGAATCGTGGCATCGCTCAGAAATACGAACGCCGACTCCTCCTCGCTCCGCGGATACCGATGACGGAAGAACGTGTATTCGGGCAAATCGCCGATCGACTTCATCTCGCCCCGTTTGACGGCCTCGAGACGCTCCAACTGATACTCTGAGTTGCTGACGATCACCGTATTGCCGCGCTCAACGATCCGGCCCTCGCGTGGCACCGCCCCGCCGGCGATGCGCGCGGCCTGTGCCCGAGCCCCCAACAACTTGGCAAGCACTGCGGGCTGCGGCGACTCGATGAGCAGCGCCACATCCGTGCCCGTGCGGAAGTACGGGTCGGACCCGGTCAGTGCAACGCTGCGGACAAGTGGCGGCCCGAGCAGCCTTGCAAGCTCATCCAGCGGCAGACCAAGCTGCGCCTCGTAGCGTTCCAGCGTCCGCGCATCCTGCGACCGTGGTTCCAGGAGCCCGGTCACCAGCGTCCCCTGCTCGCGGACCAGGTCGGCTACTTGAATCGCTTTCAGCACACTGGGGAAGAACACCACGTGCTGATCGGCCGGGATATACTTTGCCAATGGATCCGGGTCGATCTTGAGGTCCTTTACGAGCGGCTGCCAGTTGATCTCCTGGATGGTGATCCCTTCCAACGAATCGATATCGACTTCCGCCGCCCCCTCGCCGCGAAGCTCGATCGCCCGGTCGAGTTGCAGGTTCTCGCTCACCGCCCGTCCGCCGGTGAAGAGGGCAAATGTCCTGGCCACTTCGCCCTCGCGTTCGGGACGTGCCTGGGGCTCCGGCGTCACGCCGGCCGTCTCACGTCCCAAGGCAGCTTGAGCCACCCGTACCTGATGCCGGAACCACGCCGCTCCGGGCAGGTCGCGTGCCAGCAATGCCTCATAGTGCGCGATCTTGGCCTCGTAGAATCGGCGTCTGGCTTGCCCCGCGCCGGCCTTTGCAACGGCCGTGAACCGCACCTTCGTCAACTCCTTGCCTTCGCTCCCTGACAGGCACAGGAGTCCCCGCAACTCGCCCAGCCGCTGCGGCGAGCGAATCGCCAATCCGACCTCGCCGGCGCTATCTTGAACCGCTTCACCGTCAACGACTGCTCCGGACGAAGCGGTTTCGGTTCGCCGGCCCACCGGAGACCATCCTCGGAGATACGCCTCCACACCTCCCTCGACCACGGCATAAGGCGCCGGCGTCCTCCGCCACTGCCAGCGCCAATCGGGCGAAGGCCCCGCGGCCGGCAATTCACCCTCAGTGAACTGCAATTCATCCAGCGGCACGAAATAGAACGCCTCCTCAGCCGGCAAAATCGCCGGCCACACAAGAACGGCGACCATCACTGCCGCAATGCACGCCGCCGGCCATCGCGCCCAGGCGCTTACGCCCCTCCGCCACCCTTGTCCAGACATGACTTCCCCCTTTCAAGAAGAGCTATCGCGCCGCCATCGCCCACACAGTCCCGGCGTCAAGCCACGCACGGCGAACCGCTTCGGAAGAGCCAGACACTGCCCCAGGCGGCGGATGAACGGCAATATAACGGAGGAGTGGCTCAAGTCGCTATAAGAAATCCGGTAAGCCATTGTCGGAAAACAATTTAAGATATGAGCCACCGTGGAAGATGGCGTTTGTTGGAGAGGTTCGCAACGCACATGCGTTTCTACACCTGCTTCCCCAAATGGCTGATGCCGGGATTTGGCCATACCAAAATTCCAAAGAATTTTGTGACCGGAGTATTGATCTCCCCAGTCGTCGTGTTAGATTAGTGATGACTTTGCGGGTTAGCGCAAAGTCAACGCGTTCTCATCTCTGTCTTTTCAGACTTATTCTTCGCTTTGGCTGGCGGTGTCGTGGCTCGAGGGCGAGCCAGGAAGATTGGAGTGGCTCATTTTTTGGGGGGTGAGTCCGAAGGTCTCTGGCACAATCCTGATGCGAGGCGTTGTCGCTTCGGACTCCGGGGGAGTGCCGGGATAGTCCCTGATCTACGACAGCCAAATCTGGCGAGTCGGCCTGAGGCCGATGTCTGACCGTGCATACTTCACCCGCGAAGGTTTTCCTTCGAAGGGCTATTCTCGTCTCGTTCATGGAGGGTGCGCCGATGTATGCGCCTGCGTTCAGCAATTCTCCTGCCCACTTCCTGCAGATTGAAGAAACGGCGAAGGAGTGCTTGCGAAACAGCCCTTATCGAGCTCTGCGAAGGATCGTGTGCGAGTGTCGCCAAGGCACGCTCGTTCTCAAAGGACGCCTCGCAAGTTTCTATCACAAGCAACTGGCCCAGGAAGCCGTTGCCAAGGTGCAAGGGATCAAGCGGCTGATCAACGAGATCGATGTCGTCTGAGCAACTGTCCACAAGCCGCTGGGCAGTTGGGGACTAACCGGCGAGGTGCCTGGCGAAGGTCTCTGGTAAAGATTGCGGCACGGCAGGGGGGAGTGGCTGATGTTGGTGATGAGCCGGAAACGAAAGGAGAGCATCGTCATCGGCGACGATATTGTCGTCATGGTGCTCAAGCTTGATGGCCGCCACGTGAGGCTCAGGATCGACGCGCCGCCAGGCGTGACGGTACGTCATCAGGAGACCTGTGAGCAGTCCGGGGAGACGGCGACGAATCAAGGAAAGCAAGCGGGAGGGAAGCCAGCATGAAAGGCAAACAGGAATCACAACTAAAGGCCGCAGCCCGGGCAGGCTCGGTGCGGGCGATGCACGAATGGGCGTTACTGTGTGATCATGATGAGAGGGTCTATTGGCTCCGGTTGGCAGCCGAAAAGGGCTACCCACCCGCCATGTTCCGTTATTCGCTGGAGTGCAATGACACGACCGAGCGCCGACACTGGCTGAAGGAGGCCGCCGAGGAGGGGGAAATCGCGGCGATGTACCAATTCGGGCTGGAGAGCGAATCACTCGAGATGAGACTTCGCTGGCTCACCAGGGCCGCCTGCGCGGGGCATGTACCAGCCATGCATGATCTGGCGATGGAGTGCCCTGACCCCCTGGAGCGACAATGCTGGCTAAGCAAAGCCGCTGGAGAGGGTTACGTTCCCGCCATGTATGCCCTCGCCGTCGAGTGCGAGGACGTCGGGGAGAGAAACCGCTGGCTGATGGAGGCAGCCGCGAATCGCCATGAATTGGCAATCCGGGAACTCGCCAACCTCCGCGGAGTACGAGTGGCCTCGTGACTCCGTGCCCATGGAGGGGCGGATGGGCCGTTATCGGCCCCATCGGGGCATTGGCAACTTCTTCTCGCTACTGCGAGGTTCTCTTGCCGTAGGACAAGTTCCTGATCGTGGTAACACGGCCATTGACCTCGGGAGCCGTTCCGGCGACCGGGGCGGTGGCGTCGAGCGAACTCGCCTGCCGCGCGGTCGGAGCGGTGGTTGTCTCGACCGGGATCGGGAGCAGGACGTAGCTCGGACGGTTCGCATCCATGAACACGGTGTTGGTCGCGACGAGGCTGTCGGAGTATTCCGGTTCTTCCTGGAAAGAATCAACCCGGAGCCGCTCGGCCAACAGGGATTGCGTCACCGCATGCGTGCCATAGGGTTCGCCTGTGTTGGGATTGATATCCCATCGATCGAAGTTGCTGCTGGAAATGGCCACCCGCAGACGGTGCCCCGGCGCCAAGACGATCGCGATGTACCCCAGGTCGATATCCAACTCCACCACCTTGCCAGGTTCCAAAAATTCCTCTTCCTGGAAGCCGTTGCGATATCGCCCCTTGACGATGCCATCGAGAAAAATCATCGAGCGGCCGTCCGGGTAGACGTCGGTGAGCTTGACCGTGAAATCAGTGTCCTTGCGGTCGGACGATGCCCACAGTCTGGCCTGAACCTGTCCGACGATTTCGAGAGGTTCCGCAAGCGGCGGCGTGGTGAAGACCAGGACGTCGGCGCGCGACTCGGCCTCTCGCTGATCGTACGGCCCGCTGACGGGCAGCCGGGCGTGAAATCGGCCGACGGTCGGCACGGGATCCTTGGGATCGTACTGATACTGGAGGGAACCACTTTCCGCGGAGGGCGCTTCGGTGCTGAGCGTGTGGTCGGAGTGGACATAGTAACGCAGGGGCTCCGATTTCGGAGGGAACTCGTCGGCCTCGATCCACCGGTTGCCCGGCGCGTCGGGATCATCGACGTCCCCCATCAGGTAGTATCTCACGGCCGGGCGGTCCATCACGCCTGTCGGCTCGCCCTTCAACCAGTAATCAAACCACGGCAGCCAGACCTCCTGCTCCCAGTCGAGCCTCGCATTGGCTGGATAGGCCAGTCCGCCGGGAAGTTCCAGCGGCTGGCCCAGGCTCTCTTCCTGCATTACGCCGTGGCCCCAGGGGCCGATCACCAGCTTCTGCATGCCGCGCGCCGCAGGCCCTCCCTGGTGCTGCACGGCCTGGAACATCTCGATCGCGCCTTCCTTGAAGAAATCGTACCAGCCGGCGCTATGCATCATGGGAACATTGAACTGGTCAATCGCCGACTCCCCCTGCCGGCGAATTCGCGTGTTCAACAGCACGTCGGCCTTTGAGCTGAAAATACCGCGAAGGATCGTTTCCCAATCGGCCTTGCGGAATTTCGGCGGGTAGAGGGCATCGGTGTAGTAGTTGCCCGGAGCTTGCGCGGGAATGGCGCAGGCCAGGTGCGGAGGCTGCGTCACCGCAGCCTCGTACTGCGCGGCGCCGAGATGCGAATAGCCCATCATCCCGACCTTCCCGTTGCACCACGGCTGCTCGGCTAGCCACTCAATCGTATCGTAGCCGTCATGCTGGCCGGGGCCCCTCCGGTCGCCGGTCGCCGACGCGTAGAATCCACGCATGTCCTGCACGGCAAATGCGTAGCCGTTGTCGAGAAGGAATTCTCTCCAATGCACCACGCCCCGATGCTCTTGGTCCTTATTGTAAGGCGTTCGGACCAGGACCACCGGAATGCCGTGCTGCTCATCGCCTTGGGAGGCGTTCGCGGGCAGATACAGGTCGGTCGCCAGACGGACGCCGTCGCGCATCTCGATCATCTCGGTCCGCTTCGAAACCTCGCCATCCGTTTCACCGGGATCGACCGGTTGCTGGGGCCGCCCTTTCCGCAGACGCTCGATTACTTCTGCGATCAGCTCCGTGTCGCCGCCGTAGATCTTCGCCGCGTCGACGAGGTCCTCGACCGCCAGCAGGTACGAGGCCAACCGCTCGGCGGTAAATACCTCTCTCCTCTCGGAAGTCGCCTTCAGGGGGATGATCTGCACGAATACCTGAATATTGGGATTGCGTTGCCGCAAGAGCCCGACGATTCGCGCGACCTCCTTGCGGTAGTGCTCGTTGGAGGTCGCCTCTTGCGTTTCGAGATTGAACTGGAGCCTCTGCGTCTGGATCATCCAGATGTCGCAGTGCCTGGCCATCTCGGGGTACAAATGCTCGCGTTTGGCCATCTCGATCAACCCGGGCCCCATGATCAATGGGGCTCCGTAGTCTTTGACTAACTCGCGAGCCTTTTTGACGCTAGCGAGATAGTCGTCCAGCTCTTCGCGAGGCGTGCACTGCTTGGCTCCGGGTGGGCGAGGCTCCGGGTTGTAGGCGATATAGACCCGCTCGGGCTCGACGTTCGCTTCCCGGAGAATCTTGACCGCCCTGGCCACGCCCTCCAAGTTCTCGGAAATGCACATCGCCCTGGCCGGCGGTTTCAGTTCGCGGATGTACTGAACCTTCTCTGGCCCCAGCATCATCTCCAAGAAGTCTTTCTCTCGGGAGAGCAGCGGGATCAGCTCTTCCGTTCCCTTGCCGATCAGGAATCCCACGCCCAGCCGGCTGCTCCCTGCCTCTGGATGAGGCGAGCTTGCCCTCCCAGGATCTGCTTTCTGCGGTTTCTCTTCGCTAGCCGGGCTACGCGGTCGTTCCGATTGCTCTTCGCCGCTGGATGCGGGGGCTCGGCCCTGCGGTCGGGGACGATCGCTGCGAGGCGGTGCCGGCGGCCCACGTACAAGCTCGAATGGCTCGCCCATCACCTGCTGCAGTCTGTCTTTCTGGTCGGGCGTGAGCAGCGCAGTTGCCTTCTGGAGGATCTCGCTGGCCAGTCGCTCCATCTCGCCGCGGCTATGGACCGTCTTTGCGCCACGTTCCTCGGGACTCAGGCCCCGAAGCTGTTGGAACGACTCGTTGCGCCGCGTATTCATTTCGCTCGCCAGCCCCAGCTCTCGGCGCTGATCTGCCGTGAGTTGGAGGGCGTCGGCAACCGCGGGCTGCAAGAGAACCGTGGGACCGGAAAACTTCGCTTGCTGCTGCAGCTCGATCTGCTTCAGCCGACGAAGTTGGTCCGGTTCGAGAACGGCAGCCACCTGCTTCTCAACCTCCTGCGCGCGTTCGATGGCTTGCCCGCGCGATTGCTCGATCTGGTCTCGATCGGCCCCCGGCACCTCGGGAGCCCGCTCGCGGAACGGCTGCCGGAACTTCTCCGAAATCTTCCTGAACTGCTCCCGTTGCTCATCCGTCAGCTTCAATTCCCGATGGAGGGCGTCCGCGTCCAGAAGCCAGATCAGACCACTTCCGAACCCCGCCGGTCCGCCCGCGGGTCTGCCCCGCCCCGGACCACCGGGCTGGCCGGGAGCGCCAAGCCCCGGTCGGCCAGAACCTTGGCCGTCTGGCGCGCCGCGGGGCTGAACGGGCAGGAGCGGTCGCAGCTCTTCGCGAGTAAGCTTGCCGTCACCGTTCCGGTCGAGTCGCTTGAGCGCCGCCTCGGCGCCGGTCATCTCCTCGGCCGACAGCTCGCCGTCGCGGTCGGTATCGAATAGCGCCATCAGCATCATCGGTGCGCCTGCCGAGGGCTGCCCTGCCCGATCTTCCCCCGGGCCGTCCGCACGCCGGGCCGCCGGGCCGCTGCCCTCACGAGCAGGTCCATCCGGCGGTTGGGCCGCAACGGTCCCGCTGCAGAGAAACCAGAGCACCGCGCTCACCAGCAGGCCGGCTCGGATCGTCATCGCGCCGCTGGCGAAACCTCTGGCAAATCCCGAACCGCCCGGCCGTGCGGCGCCGGTGAGGCTGTTTTGAGACGCTCCCATAGGGTTTCTCCTGCCGCGAAAGACCATTCTGGTGCCGGGGGGGAGGATCGGGTCGCAACCCGTCCGATTTCATTCCAGCGAACGTCGGTTCCAGTCTTATCGCCGCTCAGTTTTCGGAAAATCCTCCGGTCCTCAACTGGCCCGATACATGCGGGACGACGCAATTCTGTAGATCTCTTGAGAATTTGGCTTTACCGCTCTGCACCTGCCCATGGGATATACAACACTGTTTCGCATCCTGAGTTCCTCTTCCTTCTTCACCCGGTCCAACAAGGCCACTGATCCCCCTGACACGTCACGCCGGGTTGCTTATGATAAAGGGTTTAGCCTTCTACTGCGGACGTTGACCGATGAATGCTCCGATCGCTGGCGTAGCCCCACCCGAAATGGCGGAAGTTACCTCCATGGTGGTCTATCCTACCATGGGCTCGCTGGCCGCTGGGCGGCTCGTCGGGCGGCTGGCCTCAATCCGGCTCGGCTGGGGCATCTTCACGCTCGGCAACCTGCTGGCCGTGGCCACAATCCCTATAAGCCTCGCCGCTTTCGGCTGGCTCTTCATGCCGTTTCTCATGCGGCGCTACCGGCTCACGAATCGCCGGATCACCGTCCAGCGCGGGCTTCAGGCGACCGATGAGCAGGCGATCGGGCTCGACGAGTTCGATTCGATCGGCATCGAAGTCCTGCCGGGCCAAGCGTGGCACCGCTCGGGGGATTTGGTTTTCCACCACGAGGGCAAGGAAGTGCTGCGGCTCTCGAGCGTCTCCCGCCCCGAAGTCTTCCGCGCTATCTGCCTCGAAGCGCAAAAGGCCCTGGTGAGCGTCCGACAGGTGCTCCAGCAGCAAGCCGCCCCATCGGCTACACCATCCGAGTCGGCTGTCGCCTGAGACAGGCCGACGGCGAATGCGAAGCTAGCTCAGAAGGCGTACCAGAGTATGGCAAGCGAAACGCCTTTGCGGATTTTTATTTTCTTGCGTCGCTTGGCGCGGACGCAAGATCAAGCTGGACAGGAACTTAGGCTGTGCGTCTCGACGCAAGTGCTTCCACCCTAATGGCTAAAGTGTTTCGGTTCGCAGAGGGGTGCCGCGAACGAGCGCCGGCCAACCCGAGGCAGGTCGTGGTGAGTGAGTCGAATTGGAAAAGAGCAACAGCGGGAGCACCGCTCCGGGTGTATAGTATACATTAGTTCCGTATTCCTTGTCAGGAGGCCATTGGGCCAGTCTGTCGAAGATTCTGGAGGGGGCTGGAAGAGCGGTAGGGGGCATCCGGTCTGGCAGACGCTCGCGGAAGTCGCCCGAGCGAAGATGGCCTGGCTTTGCACCTGAGAATCACGAAAGCACGAAAGAGCGAAAACACGAAGAGGAAGAGCGGATGCAGAAGCCCCTGCGGCTGCGTGTTGCGTGCCCGCCCACCGCTGGGTTAGAATTCGCGGCGGAGGGGCAAGGCTGGGGGTAGAAAGTACCTGGCCGCATCGCATGCATGACCATGCGGTGAACCGAAGCGGCGAAATCGGGCGATTTTGCATAGGACGACCTTTTGTCGCTGCCGGGTCACTGCAGACGTTCCACAGTCCGTTGGAACAACACGATGAGCGAGTACGAAATCGTTGACACCAATGCGGAGAACATCGGTCGTTGCGGCTTCTGCGGCTACAAGGCCGGGCGGAGCGAGGGGCATCGCCGCAAATCAGAGTGGCTCAAGGAACGTTATGCGGAAGGGCTGAAGTTCAAGGTGCTCCGCTCACGGACATTCGGCGATATCGGGATGATCGAGTGCGCCGTGGGCAACCAGGCGTGGAGACCGGTCGAAGCGGAGGGTTACCTGGTCATCCATTGCCTGATGGTCAACGGCAAACACAAAGGGAAAGGGCTGGGAAAGCTCCTCCTGGAAAGCTGCCTGGAGGACACGAAGAAGAGCAAGTGCCAAGGGGTCGCCGTGGTGACCAGTTCCGACAGCTTCATGGCGGGGAGTGATCTGTTCATCAAGGCGGGTTTTGTCCCGGTGGACCGCATCCCGCCCTATGAACTGCTCGCCAAGAAACTCAAGAAGACTGCCCCTGATCCTCGTTTCATCGTCGAAAGAGAGCGACTGCCGAAGAGGTACAGAAAGGGCCTTACGATCCTGGCGGCCGATCAGTGCCCGATGGTTCCAAAATGGGTGGAGGAGATCGCGGAGGCGTCAAGGACGCTGGGACTTGAGCCGAACGTGGTTCGAATCCGCAGCGCCAAGGCGTCGAGGGAACTTCCGACTCCGTATGGCATGTTCAGCATCCTCAACGATGGAAAGCTCGTCGCGGAGCGGCCGATCAGTGCGACAAGATTCATAAACATCATGCGCGGGAATGCAGAACAAGCGGATCGAGCCTAGCGCTGGCTCACGAGCGGTTCCGCTCAGCCTTGCGTCTGCGGATAGATCGGCAGCGACGGGCCGGGGGGAGCCTGCGTCACGACGTCGAGGGCAGTATCCACGGCGGGCAGGCGATGGACTCGTGAGGGGTCACGACGGGGCTTGACTGGCTCCTGAGAAGTCTCGCCCGCCGGGATCGTGACCGGCACCAGGCCGTCATCCACGGCACCATCCTTCTGCGAGGCGTAGATGGGCGACACGGCGGCGATCACGGCGCGCGGCGCCACCGGATCGTAGGCCGCCGAAGGCTCCGTCGCCACGATCTGCGCTGAAGGAGGCTCGTCGGCCTCGGTTGCTTTCGGCCCCTGTGGGGCATCGGCAGTAGCCGCCGGAGGTTCGGCCCGCTGCTCGGGCAGCCGGGCCCATGCACCCGGTTCATCCTGGTGGGCAGCCTGATCGGCGGGGGAGTCGCTGCGGCGAGCCAGACTTGCCTCAGCCGATCCGGCGATGGATGCCCTCACCGAACCGGGCGTGGCTTTTGCCTGGAGCCATTCCGGGGCTGGAATGGGATCGGCGTCACCTAGCCGCCGAGTGGCGGATCCTGTCGACACCGTTTGATCAGCGGGGGGAAGTTGCCCGTCGATTGATGGCGGTGCGGCATGGCGCACTCGCGCAGCCGAAGCCACGGCCGGCGCCGCGCCGGCCGTCTCACTCGTGCCGACCGACCGAGGAGCACTCGCGCCGGCCAGCATATGCCGGACCACCGGGTATCGGATGGTGTTGAAACCGATACAGAACGACACGGTCAACAGCGTTGCCATCGCCGCCGCAATCCTGGGCATGGCCTCGATTCTCCTCGCTTCCGTGGAGCCAATGGGCGGTCTAGCAACCATACACCGCCGCGGAGACAGAGCAAGCGCCGGCGCCGCTTCCGGTCAGTCAATCGAGGCGAACCGCGTTGGGCAACACGGATCAGCGAAACTTTAGCGGGGCAATCGCCAGTCGATCGACCGGCAGCAAGCCGTTGAGCGCCGAGGACGCCCGAGCGATTCTGCCGCGGATGGATCGATGTTCTCAGTACGTCCGTTCGCGTACCGGTGTTCCCCGCTCGGCCAATGCCTGCTCGATCCGCGCCAGATGTTCGGGGCGAAGACGAACACTGTCCGCGGCGGCCGTCTCGCGAATCTGGTCGGGCCGCTTCGCACCGCAGAGCGCCGAGGTGATTCCCGGCTGAGAGATCGTCCAATGGACCACCAGCGCGGCAACCGTTACACCCGCATCGCGTGCGATCTGGCGGAGCCGGTCGAGAAAGTCCTGGTTCCGCTGCCACTCATCGCCGTTGAAAGCGGCATACTTTCTCCGGTTGTCGTTCTCCGCAAAAACGTGATCTCTTGCCAGCTTTCCGGCGAGCAGACCTTTGAACAGCGGCCAGTAGACCATTACCGCGACGCCGTGCCGGCGGCACCACGGCAGCGTGTCGGCTTCGATATGCCGCTGGAGCATGTTGTAGGGCGGCTGATAAGCGGCGATCGGGCAGACCGCGGCGAACTCCTGAAGCTGGGCCAGGCTCACGTTCGACACACCCACGGTTCGCGTCTTGCCCTGCTCCATGAGTTTCTTCAGTTCGCCTGCCGATTCGGACAGCGGCACCCGGGGATCGGGCGAGTGGAGATACAGAAGTTCTACGTGGTCGGTGTTGAGGCGGGCGAGGCTTTCTTCACACTGACGCCGCAGCGACTCGGGACGGCCGTCGTTGACGATCTTCCCCGCCTCGTTCCAGCAGAGTCCGGCCTTGGTGGCAATGACCATTTCATCGCGGCGGCCGCCTAGCGCCGCGGCGATCAATCGCTCGCTTTCTCCCTTTCGCCCGTAGACATGGGCCGTGTCGAGGTGATTGATGCCCAGTTCGAAGCAGGCGCGGATGGCCGCAATGCTGTCCTGGTCGTTGGCCCCCGGACTCGTCACGCCGGCCATCGGCCAGCACCCGAGCGAAATCGAGGAGACGCGGATGTCGGTGTCGCCGAGCGGGCGGAGTTCCATGGCACGCCTTCTCTCATGGGTCAACAATCAACAGGTTTACTGTAGCGTATGCGGGGCGGGCGTTCCAATGCGTTGGATCTCGAGGCGCTCTCAAGTGGGGCGACTCATCCGTCCGCTCGCCGCGGCGCCGTGTAGAGCACCCACATGAGCGGCACGAGCAAGACAGCCACGAAGCAGCCATACGCGCCGAGCATCCACCAGATTTCGGCTCCCAGCCGCGGTTGCGGCGTCAGGTTGGCCGCGAAAACGCGTTGCATGATCGCCGCCAGAAAGAGCACCGTGCCCGCTCCCATCCAGAGCAGGAATGAGGTCATGAGCCGCATCAAACGCGGGTGGTGCTCCGGCGCCGACCAGTAGGGCTTGTGCGGCACGTTGAGCAGGCTCATCGGCAGCCGCGGCATGAGCGCCGCCAGGACGATCATCGTCGCCGCCGTGAAGCCGAGGGTTCCGGCATACACGGCCATGAACCCTCCCCGCGACATCCAGTCATCGGCCTCGCCGGACGGCCCAAAGTGAGAGGCCACCCGGTCGGGCAGCAAGGGATAGTAGTAGAAGCCCTGGGCGGTCGCCGCCACAAGCGCGATCGCCAGCAGGAAAGAAGCTACCATGCGGCTGGTCATCGAAGCAGATCTCCTCAGGTCGCCTGATCTTCCGAGACGTCCTCATCGGCCACCGGCGACGGGCCGGGAGCGAACCGCCCCTGCTTTCGCACTGCCTCCTTGAGCAGATACTCGATCTGCGCGTTGACGCTGCGGAACTCCTGTTGCGCCCAGGCTTCGAGAGCCTCGTACAACTCGGGCTTGATTCGCAGCAAGAAGGCTTTGCGTTGCTTCATTACCTCGTCCTGCCTGCTCAGGCGTAGAGCGTGCCGGCATTGATTACGGGCTGCGCCTCGCGCTCGCCGCAGAGGACCACCAGCAGATTGCTCACCATCGTCGCCTTGCGCTCCTCGTCGAGTTCCAGAACATTGTTCTCCGTGAGGTCTTTCAGGGCCATCTGAACCATCGTCACCGCCCCGTGCACGATCTTCTGCCGGGCGTCGATGATCGCCTCGGCCTGCTGGCGCCGCAGCATTACACCGGCGATCTCGGGGGCGTACGCCAGGTGCGTCAGGCGGGCGTCCTCGATCACCAATCCCGCCTTGGTCACGCGCTGCTGCAATTCCTCTTGCAGCGCTTTGGCAACTTCTTCCATGCCGCTGCGCAGCGTCGTCTCGGTTCCTTCGCCGTGGTCGTAGGCATACAGGCTGGCGACGTGCCGCAGCGCCGACTCATTCTGGATGCTGACAAACTCAGCGTACGCCTGGACATCGAAACTCGCCTGCGCGGTGTCTTCAACCCGCCAGATTACGATGGTGGCGATCTCCACCGGGTTGCCGCGTTTGTCGTTCACCTTGAGTTTGTCGCCTTCCAGGTTTCGCAGGCGAAGCGACACGAGCAGTTTGGTGTTGAGCGGATTGGTCCAATGCCAACCGCTATCGCGAACCGTGCCACGATAGGCTCCGAACAGCACCAGCACGCGGGCTTCGTTCGGCTGAAGCGTGAAGTAGCCCCAGCAACTGAACACGCTCAGGCCGAGCACGATCAGACTGCCGACAAACAGCGACCACTCGAACCATCCCAGTGTCGCGTTGTACTGCTCGGTAACGGTAAACCGGTAAACAAAGAGGGCAAACAGCCCCAGCCCTGCCAGAAAGACAAGAATGGTCACCGGCAGCATGGCCCACCCCGAGGGAACTCGAACTTGCTTTTCGCGGCTCATAGCAGTCTCTCCACGATGCTTGCCCCGTTGGATATCCTTATGATATCACAATGCAATCAACAGTCAAGCGGTTAACATTCAAGCGACTGAAAGCGAGATCCGGCAAGAACTTACGGCTTAGAGCCCGAGCCGGGGAGACAGCAATCGACGGGGCAGAAATCGTGGCTGGGACCGAAATCGCCCAGCGCGAGTCGAGCAGGTTCGGGGGCGAGTCGCTCCTCGACCAGTTCACGGATCATTTGAACGAACCGCGGATGAGTGCCGACGACGGCGGAGCGGACCATTTCGATTCCAAGCTGCCGGCAGAGTTCCGCCGCCTCGACATCCAGGTCGTAGATGACCTCCATGTGCTCGGAGAGGAAGCCGATCGGGACCAGGACGACCGGTCCGGTCTGGCCGGCTTCAGCCAGTTCACGCAACCGCCGGGCGACGTCGGGCTCAAGCCACGGCTGCGCCGGCGGACCGCTGCGGCTCTGGTAGGCCACTTCCCAATGAGACCACCGGAGCCGATCGGAGACCAGCCGGGCGGCTTCGCGGATCTGGGCTTCGTAGGCGCAGTTGCGAGCCATCGCCTCCGGCAGGCTGTGCGCCGTGTAGATGATTCGAGCTTCGCTGCGGCGCGACTCGTCGAGTTGGGCCAACGCCGCGGCCACGCGCTCGGCCATCGGCTCGATGAAACCCGGATGGTTATAGAACAACCGCAGTTTGTGAATTTCCGGAGCGTCGGGGCCAACTGCCAGCCGGGCTTTTTCGAGGTCTTCGCGGTACTGCCGACAACCGGAATAGGAGGCGAATGCCGAGGTGACGAAGGCCAACGCCCGGCGGATTCCGTCGTCGGCCATCTGCTGGAGCGTGTCGGGGAGCAGGGGGTGCCAGTTGCGGTTTCCCCAGTACACGGCCAAGGGCGGACCGTGCGAATTCAGTTCGGCCACCAGCGCCGCCAACAATGCCCGATTCTGTGCATTGATCGGGCTCACGCCACCGAACAGCTCGTAATGCTCGGCGACCTCCAGCATGCGCTCGCGCGGCACATTGCGCCCGCGGAGCACGTTTTCGAGAAAAGGGATGACGTCTTCCGGTCCTTCCGGCCCGCCGAAAGACACGAGCAAGAGTGCATCGTAGTCGCGGGAGGGAGACGGTTGTGCGACCTCGGCCAGAGAGTCCACTTCCCGCGCAGCATTCATAACTGACCGTTCGATATCGAAGGAGTGACCCCGACGGGATTCGAACCCGTGTTGCAGGCGTGAAAGGCCTGTGTCCTAGACCTGGCTAGACGACGGGGCCGCAACGTCCGGCGCAACTGCCGGAGACCGCTTGTATACTTCTATTCATAGAGGTGCGTCAAGGGGCCGCCGTCCACCCCACTAGAGGACGCCACCTGGGACTGGTCTTTCACCGCGTTCAAGAAATGGCCGTTCGCCGCCCCATTTGGACAGGCTGACCGCAGTCCATTAAAAAATACCCTCGCCTTGCTCCAGCGAGGGCGGAGGAATTCGGAAATGCGAGAGGGGCCGGGGAGGCCAATGGGGAGGCGAATCAGGTAGGTTCCGCTTCGCCTGCCGGCTTGTCCTTGGCGGCAGCGGCCTCGTTGCGGCGGATCGCATCAAACACTTCGCGCCGGTGAACCGGCACTTCCTTCGGCGCCTCGACCCCCAGGCGGACTTTGTCCCCTCGGATCTCGACCACCACGATCGTAATGTCATCATTGATGACAATACTCTCGTTCTTCTTGCGGGATAGCACCAACATCCTATTGTTCCTTCGCCCTGCTGCCCGGGATGCCTATCAATGTTCAGCAAAGCAACACAACGCTGTGCCGCACTACTTCACGGCTGTGTTGGCCTCCCGTTGGTCGGCCTCAATGCACTGCTTTCTGGGCTCCATCAAAGCATCCGGCATGGTCACTTGCAGGAGTGCGCACCGGAACCGCCTTTGATTCAGCATACGACGCCACAACAGCGCAGTCAAGCAAAGACAGGGCCGAAAGGCCAGTTGCCGGCTCATTTCGGCCGTCTTTGGCACAAAATTCGTATGTTCGGCAGAACCGCTTCAACCGGGTGCCCTTCCAGCCCCTGCGGGAACAACCAACCGCCGCGCAAGTACCTCCGGATCGATCGGCGGCCGGGATTTCGCTTTAAGTCATTCAGACGATCATACTTACAAAGTCCCACCAGGCGGCGGTTCCAGGTGGCCTGAGCCAGTCAGGGTGCGATTCCGGCCGCAGCGGCGCCATGTTTTTTCGGAGAGAGCCCCGGCACGTGACCGTCCGCACAAATCGCTTGTGGTGCCAGGGGTAGTTCTTATAATTTCGGAAGGAGGGCCGATTTCGGCCGACGCTGGCAAGAAAAAATGACCGCGGTGCGCCGGCGGCGCATCGCTTGACGATCAGGACATGGCAATGAGTCACGCATCCTTGAAGCCCGCCAACGGCTTCCTGGAGTGGTTTCGCAATATCATCGTCGCCGTGACGACCGTCATCCACGCGATGTGGGTGACCATCCGGTACTGGATCCGCACCTACGATCCGAACCGCAAGACGTTCACAGAGCGATACGAGTATCCGGAACTGCCGCTGGAGGTCGCCCCGCGTTACCGGGGTTTTCACCGCTTCGATCTGACGACGTGCATCGCCTGCGAGCGATGCGCCCGCGACTGCCCGGTGAACTGCATCTACATCGGCAAGGCGCGGGCCGAGGGCCGGAAGGGATTCCGGGTGACGTCGTTCACCATCGACTACACGAAATGCATGTTCTGCGCGCTGTGCACCGAGTCGTGCCCGGTAGACTGCATTTTCATGGGCTCCACCCATGACCTGAGCTGCTACAGCCGCGACGGCTGTATCGTCGACTTTTCCCGACTGCCGCTGGAGGTCGCCTGGGGGCGGGCGACGCTCAATCCGACGGTGGTCGCCCAATCGAAGCTCATTACCGGGCCGGTTCACGAGGGCCCCAACTAGACGCGATGTCGGCTTCCGTTTTGCCCACGACGCCGCCCGAATAACCGCAATGCGAACCAAAGCAGAGAAGATCCGCAAGTCGTTTACTGTCGACCAGGCCAATGCAGCCCTCCCCCTGGTGCGCGCGATCGTGCGCGACCTCGTCGAACTGGCGTGCGATGTCGTCGAACGGCGAGAGCGATTGGCGGCCATTGTGGGGGGCCGCGGACGGCAGGAAACATCTGACGCATACGGCGAGGAGCTTGCGCAAGTCGAGTCGGATCTCGAGCGCGATACACAACGGTTGCAGGAGTATGTGGGCGAACTGCTCCAACTGGGGGTCGAGCCGAAAAGCGCGACCGAAGGACTGGTTGATTTTCCAACGATGATCGACGACCGCCCGGCTTATCTCTGCTGGAAGCTGGGAGAGCCCGAAGTTCTTTACTGGCATGAATTGGACGCCGGCTTCCGCGGGCGACAGCCTCTTACCGCCGCAAGTCTCAGCGAGGGTAGCGACGAGCCGCCCGTGTCAGAAGGCAACTGAGTACCCGAGAGCGGTACGGGCGCGCCTGGCACGATTGCCTGATCGGCGAAGGCGCAATGCGGTGGGTTGCAATTGGCCGGTCGTCTTCTACAATTGACGATTTTCGGCCCCCCTTCCCGTCCCTCCTGTAACGCGTCCGGCGCCTCGCCATGGGAACGACCGCCATCGTCGCCTACCTGGTGCTGTTCGCCACGGTAGGATTCCTGTTCATCTTCGCAGCGCTGGCGATCGGCTGGTTTCTGCGGGCGAAGCTGCCGTCGCCCGAGAAGCTCGATACCTACGAATGCGGCGAACCATCGGTAGGATCGAGCTTCGTTCAGTTTGACCTGCGGTTCTACGTAATCGCCCTGGTATTCATCGTGTTCGATGTCGAAGTGGCGTTCTTCTTCCCCTGGGCAGTGGTCTTCGGCAATGCGGCCCAGTTGAAGGATCCGAACGTCGCCAAGGTTGCGGTCGTCGCTCCAGCGGAACCGGCGCAACTGAGCCCGCCCGTCGAAAAGCGCCTTCGCGACCTGGGCGTTCGGGAGCCGACGATTCCCGACCCCCGCGGCGGGGCCGTGGAGAACGCTCGAACCATCGAGGCCACCGCTTCGCGATTGGCGCTGACCGCGATGATCGACATCGGCGTGTTTTTCGCCGTGCTGATGGTCGGCTTCGCGTACGTCTGGTTCCGTGGAGATCTGGACTGGGTGCGAGCCGTCGGGGAACGTCCAGGGCAGGCCGCCGCGCGGGCCGAGGCGGTCGCGGCCGCCGTGGTGGAACCATGAAAGAGCCGGCCATGACGTTTGTGTCCATCCTTGAGCGGCTTGAGCAGCAGTTCGGCGCAGACATCGTCGGCAGCAATGCCGAGGCGATCGATCCGTCCATTCAGGTGGCGCCGGAGCGGCTGATCGACATCTGCCGCTTTTTGCGGGACGAGCCGGATCTGCGATTCAACCTGCTGCAATGCGTCAGCGGCGTCGACTATTCGATGGCCGAAGCCAAGAAGGGACTCAAGGCCGAGTGGCAACCGCACATGGAGGTGCTCTATCACCTGTCGAGCCTGGTCCACCGGCATCAACTCGTGATCCGAGTGGTGCTGCCGCGATGGAAGAACGACGTGCCCGGTCAACTGCCCGAAGTGCCGAGCGTATCGGGCATCTGGAGCACGGCCGACTGGCACGAGCGCGAGGTCTACGACCTGTCGGGCGTATTCTTCACCGGCCACCCCGACCTGCGGCGGATCCTCTGTCCGGAGGACTGGGAAGGGCATCCATTGCGGAAGGATTACCAGACGCCGCAGGAATACCACGGGATCAGGGTGAGGTAGTACGATGGCGCTGGAGCGCGTTGATCCCGAACTGGTCGAATTCGACGTCGCCACCGACGAGATGCTCGTCAACATGGGGCCGCAGCACCCCAGCACCCACGGAGTGCTGCGGTTGGCGCTGCGAACCGACGGCGAGGTGGTTACCGAGGTGCGGCCGCATATCGGTTACCTGCACCGCTGCGCGGAGAAGATTGGCGAGAATCTCGCGCCCCGCCAGTGGATTCCGTACACCGACCGGATGGATTACCTCGCCGGGATGAACATGAATCTCGGCTGGGCGCTGGCGGTCGAGAAGCTGCTTGGCCTGGAAGTGCCCGAAAGGGCGAGGCACGTGCGGGCGATCATGTGCGAACTGGGCCGCATCGCGAGCCATCTCGTGGCGGCGGGGACCTACGGGCTGGACCTGGGGAGCTTCACGCCGTTTCTGTACTGTTTTCGAGAGCGCGAGAAGATCCTGGACCTGTTTGAACTGGCCTGCGGCGCCCGGCTGACCTACAGCTACATCACCGTGGGCGGATTGATGGCCGATCTGCCCAGCAGATGGCTCGAGCGGTGCGAGGAATTCCTCAAGCAGTTTGAGCCGGTGATCGCCGAACTGCATGCCGTGCTGACCAGCAACGCGCTGTTCATCAAGCGGACCGCCGGCGTGGGAATCCTGCCTGCCGACCAGGCGGTTGACTTTGGCTGCACCGGTCCCGTGCTTCGCGGCAGCGGGGTGAAGTGGGATCTGCGGCGTGACGGCGAACCGATCTACACGCGGATGTATGCCGATTACGACTTCGAGATCATCGCCCAGGTCGACGGCCGCTACCCGCAGGACCAGGAATACCCCGCGGTTCCGCCCGAGGCTGTGCTGGGCGATAGCTGGCATCGGTTCTACGTGCGGATGATCGAGTGCGTGCAGTCGATGCGAATCATCCGCCAGGCGACGGAGAAATACCTTCGCTGCCCGCCGGGCACCGGGGAGCCGATCAAGCACTCGCAGAAACTGCCGGTGGGCGAGGCCTACCTGGAAACCGAGGCGCCCAAGGGGCAGATGGGATTCATGGTGATCGGCGACGGCACGGCGGTCCCCTGGCGAGTCCGGGCACGCAGCAGCAGCTTCTGCAATCTCTCGGTGGTTTCGGAACTGTGCCGAGGATGCCTGATCGCCGACGTGCCGGCGATTGTCGGATCGCTGGATATCGTGCTGGGCGAGATCGATCGGTGAACGAGCAAGATCGCTGACGTTAGGCAGCAAGACGCGACTAATGGAAAACTGGTTTCTCTACTTCGGCCTGCCCGAACCGATCGCCTTCACGGCGGCCGCGGTGATCGAGTGCGCCATCATCCTCACGATCGTGCTGGTGGCGGCGGCCGGGTTCACCTGGCTCGAGCGCAAGGTCTCGGGGCGGATCCAGGACCGGCTCGGCCCCACGCGGGTCGGCGGCCGGTTCGGCTGGCTCCAATCGCCGGCTGACGGCCTGAAGCTTCTGGGCAAGGAAGACCTGATCCCGCGGGCGGCCGACAGCCTGCTGTTCCGCTTGGCGCCGTACATCAGCTTTTGCGCGTCGTTCTGCCTGTTCATTGCGATACCGTTCGCCGACGATTGGGTGGCCCTGCGGTTGAATGCGGCGGTGTTCTTCATTCTCGCCGTCGCCGGCCTGGAAGTGTTCGGCGTGATTCTCGGCGGCTACGCCTCGGGATCGAAGTGGTCGCTGTTCGGCGCGATGCGCGAAGCGGCCCAGGTAGTGAGCTACGAGGTGCCGCTCGGACTGTGCGTCGTGATTCCGGTGGTGGTGGCCGGCACGATGGACCTGGTGGAGATCGGCAACCTGCAATCCGGCTGGTTTACGAACTGGCTGATTTTCCACGACCCGTTCACCTTCATCACCTTCTGGATCTACGTGACCTGCGCGGTGGCGAGCGTCAACCGGGCGCCGTTCGACCTGGCCGAAGCGGAGAGCGAGCTGACGGCCGGTTTCCTCACCGAGTACTCGGGCTTTCGCTGGAGCGTATTTTTCATGGCCGAGTATGCGTCGATGAGCGCCGTGAGCCTGCTGGCCGCAGTGCTTTTCTTCGGCGGCTGGAACGGCCCGGTACCCGTCGGCCAGTGGCTGGGCCTGACCCCCGACAACGGCGCGGTCGCCGCCTGGTTCGGCAACCTGCTCGGCGCGGCCAACATACTGGTGAAAGGCTTCCTGGGCGTGGTGTTCATGATGTGGCTGCGCTGGACGCTGCCGCGGCTCAGGATCGACCAGGTGATGACGATCTGTCTCAAGTACTGCATTCCCCTGGCCGCGGCGATGTTTGTGGGGGCGGTCCTCTGGGCCTACGCCCTGCCCGGAGGGCTTGTGCGGGCGCTCTGGTCGCCGGGCGGAGCAGCAACCGGAACGGCGATGGTGACGGTCGCCGACGAGGGAGGCCGGCAATGATCAACTGGCACTCGTTCTTCTTCCTCCTCTCCGCACTGGTCGCCTGCACCTTCGCCCTGGCGGTGGTCGTGTCGAGCAATATCGTGCGGATGGCCTTTTACCTGATCATCTCGCTGGGAGCAGTCTCCGGGCTGTTCTTCCTGGCGGGAGCCGATTTCGTCGGCGCGCTACAGTTGATGATCTATGTCGGGGGCACGCTGGTATTGCTGGTATTCGGAGTGATGCTCACCGCCCAAGGCCCATTCGTCGCGATGCGTTTGCCTCGCGGCCAGTGGATCCTCGGCGGAGCGACGGGGCTCGCTCTCTTGGCCGTGCTGCTGATTGGTATTTCGAGTGTTCGCCAGTGGACGCAGGCGGCACCGACTGCAGCTCCGCAAGCGGCCATGCCGGCCACGTCCGCCCCGCTGGGCCTGGGCCTGATGGGCGTCCGCGTTGACCGGCTCGATGAACCCAATCCACGCCTGGCGGCCGGTATGTCCGGTTATCTGCTGGCGTTTGAAATCGTCTCCGTCCACCTGCTTGTGGTCCTGATCGGCGCCGCCTACCTCGCCCGCGCGCGGAAATGGAAATCGGACGAACTGGACCAGGAATCCGAGTAACCCGTTCTGCCTTTGTCATTCGTTATCAAGCTTCCCTGCCATGTCGTTGCTAACTGAACCCGTTGGACTCGAGCACTACCTCGTGGTGGGCGCGATCCTGTTCGTCACCGGCGTGGTCTGCATGGCGACAAAGCGGAACGTGCTGGGCGTGCTGATGGGAATTGAGCTGGTGCTCAACGGAGCGAACGTCAACTTCGTGGCCTTCGGCAGCGAATACCTTCGCGGAGGCGCGAGCGGAATCGGCCTGGACGGACAGTTGATCGCCCTGTTTGTGATCGTGCTGGCGGCGGCCGAGGCGGCGGTGGCGCTGGCCATCGCCTTGAGTTACTACAACAGCCACGCCACGATCGACGTGGACAAAGCCGACGAGTTGAAAGGCTAATGGATCTCGCCGAAATCCTGCCGCTGTTACTGGGATTGGCCTGGCTCCTGCCGCTGGCCTCCTTTGCGCTGATCGTGCTGGTCGGCCCGCGGTTGGGCCACCATGGGCGAGGGGCGGCGTGGATAGCCACGGGAGCGATCGCGAGCGGTTTCATCCTGTCGACCGTCGCGCTCGGGCTGTGGCTTTCGCAACACCCGGTCGAGGCCGCGGCACACGGTGAACACGCCGCGCACAGCATGTCGGAAGTCGCACCGATCACGGGCGACTGGTACACGCTGGCTCAACTGGGGTCGATGCGGCTTTCGATCGGCTACCATATCGATGCTTTGACTCTGGCCATGTTCTTCATGGTGACGCTGGTGGCCTCGTGCATCCACGTCTACTCGATGGGCTACATGCACGAGGAATTGCACGATGTGACCGATGCGCTCGTGCTCATGTCCACAGGCCAGCCGCTCAAGCGACGGGGCCGCTTTCACCGCTTCTTCCAGTACCTGTCGCTGTTCTGCTTCAGCATGCTGGGCCTGGTGATCGCCGGCAACGTGTTCATGGTCTTCGCCTTCTGGGAACTGGTGGGAATCTGTTCCTACTTCCTCATCGGCTTCTACCACGAGCGGCAGAGTGCGTCGAACGCGGCCAACAAGGCGTTCATCGTCAACCGGGTAGGGGACTTCGGTTTCATCATCGGACTGATGGCCCTGTGGGGCGGCCTCGGGACGTTCGCCTTCGACGAGATCTTCGCCCAGGTGCGTCCTGGGCCGAGCCACGAACTGGTCGTACCTGATGGCATGGTCCGGCTGGCCGCCCGCGAGCAGGCCGAGGAGATCTATCGCACCACACCCAACGCCGAGGCGGCCGAAGCCCGAGTGCAGGCGGCGTTGCCCAGTTGGCGCACTCAGGGCTACGGTTATGGACTGCTGGTGATCGCGGGATTAGGCATCTTCTGCGGCTGCGTGGGGAAGAGCGCGCAGTTCCCGCTGCATGTGTGGTTGCCCGACGCCATGGAGGGTCCGACACCGGTCAGCGCGCTGATTCATGCGGCAACGATGGTCGCCGCGGGCGTCTATCTGGTAGGCCGGGCTTACCCGATCTTCACCGCCGAAGTGCTGATCGTCATCGCGGTCGTGGGGGCGATCACGCTCTTTATCGCGGCGACGATCGCCATCACCGCCACCGACATCAAACGGGTGTTGGCCTACTCGACCGTCAGCCAGCTCGGCTACATGATGCTGGCGTTGGGCCTGGGCGGCTGGGTGGCGGGGTTGTTCCACTTGCTGACGCACGCGTTTTTCAAGTCGCTCTTGTTCCTCTGCTCGGGATCGGTGATCCACGCCACGGGCACCAACGAAATGCCGCTCATGGGCGGGCTGCGGAAGAAGATGCCCTGGACGGCCACCACGATGCTCATCGGCTGCCTGGCGATTTCCGGGGCCGGCGTGCCCCTCCTGATTGGCTTGAGCGGGTACTACTCGAAAGACGCGATCCTGGCCCAGGCATTTTCGTTTCGCAGCCACGTGCCGGCCGTGGGCTGGCTGTTCTTCGTCGCGGCAGGCGGGGCGGCGATCACTGCCTTTTACATGTTCCGGCTGTGGTTCCTGACCTTCGCCGGCCAGCCGCGCGATGAGCATATCTACGCCCATGCCCACGAATCGCCCCGCGTCATGACCATTCCGCTCGTGATCCTGGCGGTGATGGCGGTGATCGCGGGCTGGACGATCCCTGGAATTCAACTCGGCTTGCCGACGCTCCTGGAGCAGGCCCGGCCGCTGGGCACGATCGAGGGCTTACCCGGAGGAGCCTGGTGGCCGACGCTCGCGATTCCGGCGGAGAGCCTGTCGCACGAGCCGCACCTGCACCACCTGGTGTCGATCATCGCCTTCACGGTGGCCCTGGTGGGGTTCCTGGTGGCAATGGCCTACTACGGCCTGCGGCTGCTCAACCCAGAGACGGCGCGGCGGAGGTTCCTGCCGATCCACTACTGGCTGTGGAACAAGTGGTTCTTCGACCAGATGTACCACTATGGGCTGGTAATGCCCGTATTGGCGGTCTCAAGGATGGTAGCCGAGTTCGACCGCCGCGGTATCGATGCAGTGGTGGATGGTTCGGCGCGGTTGATGCGAGGGGTGTCACTGGTGGACGACCTCTTCGACCGGGTGTTCGTCGACGGAACCGTGAACCTTATCGCCCGGGCGACCCATGCGGCCGGCGTGCGGCTGCGTTCGGTTCAGACGGGCCGGCTCCGCCAGTACGTGATGTTTCTCGCCGTCGGCACGGTGGCTTTGTTTGTTCTGATAAGCCTGTACTGGGGATGGTAGCGCGATCCGCAGGCAGTTTGATTCTTGAGTTTTCGTCCTTCGGCATTTGAGTGAAGCACCGGTCATGACCTTCTCCCGCCCTGAAATCATCCTCAGCCTGATCATCTTCCTGCCGGCCCTGGGAGCGTTGGCAATCGCCTTCCTGCCCCGGCGACAGGAGGAATTGCTCAAGCGGACCGCCTTCCTCGTCACCGTGCTGGTGTTTCTGCTCACAGCCTGGGTTGCCTTCCCGTCCGGCGACCAGCCGATGAGCGAAACGTCGCGGTTTGTCATCGGCCTGGGAGAGATGCAGCAGGCGTTCAGCCTCCCCTGGATCCCGTCGTTCAACATCTACTACGCGCTGGGGATCGACGGCATCAGCCTGCCGCTGGTCGTGCTGACATCGTTCATCAGCATGCTCGCCATGTGGGCGAGCTGGTCGATCGACAAGCACGTGAAGGCCTACACGATCCTGTTCCTGCTGCTGGAGACGGGGATGCTGGGCGTCTTCATGGCGCTCGACTTCTTCCTGTTCTACGTGTTCTGGGAAGTGATGCTCCTGCCGATGTACTTCCTCATCGGCGTCTGGGGCGGGCCGCGGCGCGAGTACGCGGCGATCAAGTTCTTCCTGTTCACGCTGGTCGGCAGCGTGCTGATGCTGGTGGCCATCCTGATGCTGTACTTCAACAGCGACCTGACCCAGCTAAGCCCCCAGCAATTGGAGGCGTCGCACCTTCACGCGGCCGCGATTCTCGACGCCCAGACCGCCGAGCCGCCGGTGCACACCTTCAATCTGCTCGCCTTGGCCGAAATGGGGCAGTTGCCCGAATCGCCTTTTGATGGCCAGATCTGGGGACGATCGATCCAGTGGTGGGCGTTCCTGCTGCTGCTGTTCGGCTTCCTGATCAAAGTGCCGTCGGTGCCGGTGCACACGTGGCTGCCCGATGCGCATGTCGAGGCACCAACGCCGATCTCGATGATCCTGGCGGGGGTGCTGCTGAAGATGGGCGGCTACGGCATCATCCGCATCTGCTACCCAATCTGTCCCGCTGCGGCCTACGAGTTGGCCTGGCTGGTCGTGGGCCTGGGCTTGGTGAGCATGCTCTGCGGAGCCTTCGCCGCACTGGCTCAGAAAGACTTCAAACGGCTGGTCGCCTACAGCTCGGTGAGCCACATGGGCTACGTGGTGCTGGGAATCGGTGTGTGGACGATCGGCAGCGGCGGGATCATGACCGCCGACTACTGGAAATGGGGCATGAACGGCGCGATGTTCCAGATGATCGCCCACGGCATCAGCTCGCCGGGCATGTTCTTTCTCGTGGGCGTGGTTTACGAACGGGTGCACCACCGCGACCTGGACAAGTTCGGCGGCCTGTTCGGCCGCATGCCGGTCTACAGCGCCCTGGCAATCGGCATCTTCTTCGCGGGCCTGGGACTGCCGGGGCTGTGCGGTTTCATCGGTGAAGTGTTCGTGGTCCTGTCGGTCTGGAACTACAACACGGTGCTGGCGGCGGTCGCCGCGTCGGTGGTAATTCTCACCGCCGGATACATCCTCTGGACGTTGCAGCGAGTGTACCTGGGCCCTGAATATCGCGGTCCCCATGGCGAGGCGCTCACGCCGCTGACGCGCCGCGAGTTTGGCATCGCCGCGCCGCTATTGGCCCTGGCCATCGTGCTCGGCGTGTATCCGCAGGCGTTGCTCAACTACATGGCTCCCAGCGTAAACCGGACGGTGGATCGGCTGGCGGTCTGGATGGAGGATCAGCGGACCGCCGGAACGCTCGAGACGGCAGCAACCGCTCCCCTGCCGACGTTTGCCCTGGATGAGGAAGCCCCGTCGCCGTGAACTTCTACGAACTCGTTCAATACGTCCTCGACGACACGTTCGGCCACTCGCTCCGGCTTTTCCGCCCGGAGTTGACGCTGGCGGCGACGATCGTTGCACTGCTGCTGGCGAGCATGCTCCTACGGCGTTGGAAGAGCGGCTCGTTCTATGTGACGATAGTTGGGCTGGCCGCGGCCCTGTACTTCGCCGCTCCCTGGGCCTATCTCCAACCCGGGGTGATGTCCCGGCCGACACCGATCTTTACCGGCATGCTGGTATTCGATCCCTTTGCGGTCTACATGCGCGGGCTGCTGCTGTTCTTTGCGCTGCTGTTCACGACATTGACCCAAGCGTCGGGCATGCCCCGCCGCGAGGATGCCGCCGAGTTCTACGTGCTCATCCTGGGAGCGACGCTCGGCATGTGCCTGATGGTTTCGGCCAATCACATGCTGACGGTCTTCCTCGGCTTCGAGATGGCGAGTGTGCCCGGCTACGTGCTTGCGGGCATGCTCCGCTCGCGCCGCCGCAGCAGCGAAGCGGCACTGAAGTTTGCCGTCTTCGGAGCGGGAGCGGCGGGAATCATGCTCTACGGCATCAGCCTGCTGGTCGGCGCCCTTGGCTCGGCCCACCTGCCGACCATGGCCGCCCAACTGGCCGACATATTCGAATCGGGCAGCCGCGAGCGGGATACCGTCCTCGTGCTCGGCGGGCTGATGGTGATGGTCGGACTGGCATTCAAAATTTCGGCCGTACCGTTCCATTTCTGGACGCCCGACGTGTTTGAAGGGGCCACCGCCGAAGTCGCCGCATTCCTCTCGGTGGCCTCGAAGGCCGCCGCACTGGCTCTGCTTGTGCGTTTGGCAATCGGTTTCGGCCACGTCGAGCCAACCGTCCCCACCGGCCTGCCGGAACCGATTGCGCTGGTCTCGTCCGAAACGGATCAGGAGCCGGCGGGGCCGTTGTCCATGGTCGCATCGCGAGGGACGCTGGACAGCGACTCGTTGGCCGACGCACGGCGATTCATCGTCGGGCTCGTCGTGCTTCTGTCTGCCATCACCTGCACCTTTGGTAACCTGGCGGCGTACGGGCAAACCAACATCAAGCGGCTACTGGCCTACTCGACCATCGCCCACGCGGGCTACATGATGATGCCGGTGGCCGCGGCCGTCGCACTCGCCGGAGACGACACCGCACGAGCGCGCGACGCGGTCGCTTCGCTGGCTTTCTACCTGGGCGTGTATCTGTTCATGAACCTAGGGGCTTTCGCGCTGGCCGCCTTCCTGCGAAACACGGTGGGGTCGGAACAGATTGACGACTACGCGGGGTTGGTCCGCCGCAGTCCTGGCTTGGTGGTCTGCGCCGGCGTGATCTTTTTCAGCCTGATCGGCATGCCGCCGCTGGCTGGTTTCGCGGCCAAGTTCACGATTTTTGCCGCACTCTTCGACGCCTACCGCGTGACCTCCGGGGGATATCTCCTGGTGCTGCTGTTCATCGGGGCTGCAAACACGGTGCTGAGCCTGTTCTACTATCTGCGGGTGTTAAAAGTCATGACGCTCTCGCCTGAACCCGAGCGCGGCCTGCCCCGGATCAGCCTGGCGTCGGTGCCGGGGGCCTACTGCCTGCTGGTCTCGCTGCCGCTGGTCGTGCTCGGTGTGTGGTGGGACGGTCTGATCGTTTGGGCCGGTCAGGCGGCACGACTGCTGCTGTATTGATACCATGAAACGCTCCGAAGTCGTCGACGTACTGAACCGCCTCCTGGGCACCGTGTACCGGTCGCTGCCCGTCTATCTTACGGCGGCGCCGCTCTGGGTCCGGCCGGGTTCGGAAGCGGTATTGGGCGCGCTGGATGCGATTGCCGCCGATCATCGGGTGCTGGCCGAGCGGATCGCCGGGGCGATTGCCGAACGCGGCGGAAGACCGGAAACGAGACAGTTTCCGCTGGAATTCACCTCGTTGCATGACGTTTCGACCGATTTCATTGTGCGCTGCGTGCTGGAGCACGCGGGCCGCGACATGGCTCAGATCGAGTGTTGTGTCGAGCGGCTTCGTGAGGCCCCGTTGGCGCAGTCGCTGGCGAGGGACGCGCTCAAGGCGTTCCGCGAGCACGCCGCCACACTGGAAGGTTTGATGAATCACCAGCCGTGATCGACGGGCGGCGTGTCGCTGGCCGCCGGACAAAGCATGTTCATCGACACGCACACCCATCTCGACGCCGAGGAATTCGCAGCGGATCGGGACGCCGTCATCCAACGGGCCCGCGGTGCTGGCGTCGTGGCATTCGTCTGCCCGGCGATTTCGGCGGCGTCGAGCGCCGCATGCGTGCAGTTGGCCCGCCAGCATCCTGGGGTTTGGGCTGCCGTGGGGATCCAGCCCAACTATGCGGCCGAAGCGGCAAGAGACGACTGGCGACTAGTGGCGGCCTTGGCGGCAGAACCGCAGGTTGTCGCCTTGGGCGAGACGGGCCTGGACCGGCACTGGGACTTCACACCGTTTGACCTGCAACAGGACTATTTTGACCGCCACCTTCGGCTGGCCCAGGCGCGAGACCTGCCCGTGGTCATTCACTGCCGCGAGGCCGAAGGGGACATGCTCCCCATGCTGCGAGAGGCGACGTCGCGCGGCCCGATTCGCGGCGTGATGCACTCGTTCAGCGGCGACGGCGACTTCGCGCGGGAATGCCTGGATCTTGGCCTGTATCTGAGCTTCTCCGGGGCGGCAACCTATAGCAACAAGAAGTTTGCGACGCTTCGCCATGTGGCGACCGCGGTTCCGTCCGATCGATTGCTCATTGAGACCGACAGTCCCTACCTCGTGCCGCACCCGCTCCGCGGCAAGGAGAAACGGAACGAGCCGGCCAATATCATCCATACGGCCTCGGCGCTAGCCGTACTTCGCGGCGTGCCGCTGGAGCAACTTGCCGCCGAAACCTCGGCTAATGCCCGGCTTCTGTTCCGGCTGGCCCCAGATTGAAGCACTCGCCGAGATGGCATCCGGTGAGTGTCGCGGCTGCCCTCGCAGCGGCGGCCCGCACGGCAGAAGCGCCTTCCAGCCCACACGGCGACATTATGCGCTGCATTGCAGCCCGCGCCTCGGAGCGTCCCTGCCATGCTGGGCCCCTGGCCGTATAATGGTTTCGGTCAACCAGCACAAAGGAGGGATCACCGATGGTTCGAACCGCCAGCACCATGCTCCCCTTGGGAACTATTGCCCCCGATTTCTCGCTTTCCGACACCGCCGGCCGCACCGTATCGCTGGCTGATTTCAAGGATTCGCCGGCGCTACTGGTCATCTTCATGTGCAATCACTGCCCCTACGTGCAGCACGTGGCAGACGGGCTCGCGAAGCTCGCGAAGGACTATCAGCAGCGCGGTGTGGCGGTGGTGGGAATCAACTCCAACGACACGGCGACCCACCCCGACGATTCGCCCGCCAAGATGGCCGATGAGGTTCGTCAGCGCGGCTACACGTTTCCATATCTCTTCGACGAAACGCAGCAGGTAGCGAAGGCCTATCGCGCGGCCTGCACGCCCGACTTCTTCCTCTTCGACAGCCAGTGGAGACTGGTCTACCGCGGCCAAATGGACGACAGCCGGCCGCAGAGCGGCACACCCGTTACCGGCCAGGATCTCCGCCGCGCCTTGGACGCCGTGCTCGCCGGCGCCCCGGTTCCCGAGCCCCAGAAGCCCAGCCTCGGCTGCAATATCAAGTGGAAGCCGGGCAACGAACCGGAGTATTTCGGCTGATACCGTCGCGGCGCGGCGCTGGTCGGATTATCGGTCAGTCTACGAATTCCGGCTGGACAAGATGCGGGATGATCCCGGCCGCGTGCCCGCGGGCAAGGAACTCCGTCACCGCTTGCCGGCCGCGCGGACCGAAGTCGAGCGTCCAGTCGTTGACGTACATACCGACGAACTCGTCGGCCTTCGCGCGGTCCAACCCACGACCGAAGCTCAGTGCGTAGTCGAGCGCGTCGGCGCGGTGCTCCAGGCCGTATTGGATACTGGCTTTCAGCAGCCGGTTTACATCGGCGATGGTCTCCGGCCCCAGGTCCTTGCGCAACACATTGGCCCCGAGCGGCAGCGGCAGTCCGGTCTGCTCGTACCACCATTGACCGGTATCGAGGACCAGTTCCAGCCGATGCTCGCCATAGGTGAGCTGTCCTTCGTGGATGATCAGCCCCGCATCGACGGCCTGTCCTTCATAGTCTCCCGCAACGACCGCTTCCAGAATTCGATCGAAGGGAACGACGACGTGCCGGAACTCGCGACCGATCGCCAGGCCGAGGGCCAGATAGGCCGAGGTCAGCCGGCCGGGTACGGCGATCACCCGGTCGCGCAACGAGTCGACCGTCATCTTCTCGCGGGCGACAACCATCGGACCGTAACGATCTCCCATGCTCGCCCCGCACGGGCAGAGGACATACCGCCCGCATACGTAGGCATAGGCGTGGATGCTGACCGCCGTCAGCTCCAGGTCTCCAGAGAACGCCCGGCGATTGAGGGTCTCGATATCGACGAGTTTGTGCTCAAAGCGGTAGGGGCCCGTGTCGATCTTGTCCTTGGCCAAGGCGAAGAACATGAAGGCATCGTCGGCATCCGGGCTGTGGCCGACGCGGATCAGGCGGCGGGAATCGTTCACCGGACAAGTCCTCCGGGGAAAGGCGGTCGGAAAGGCTGCCGCGGCGGCCGGGCAGCCAAACCCTCCATTGCGCGCGAAAAACCCGGGAGCCGCAACCCCCGGGTTGGAAATTCCACAGTCGGACCGGCGAGGAGACTCACGCCTCGATCGAGAAGCTTCCCAGGCCCTCGGCAGGCAGGCAGTCGAGGTCGAGCGTCAGAAAAGAGGACGCCTCTGGCTCTGCGAGCGTCGGTTCGACCACCTCTTCCGAGGTCGCGCCTTGCAGCATGTCGCAAACCTGCTGCCAGGTTTCCCGCTCGACGTGGAGCACTTCGAGGGCAGCCTCGATCTTCTTCTGGTCGTACTGGATGTTGGCTTCGGCCAGGCTGCGGAACACGAATACGTAATACCCGGACATGGTTCGCGCGAGTTCGGGGTTCAACTCGCGGTTGAGCCCTCCCAGGATTCCGGTAACGATTTCCTGCGCCCTAATGAACGCTTCGCAGGCGTGTTCCGCATCGCCGTCGTTCCAGCACTCCCTGCCGCGCTCAATGAAGCGGATGGCCGCTTCGACGAGCATCAGTTGCAGTTTTTGGGGCGTGGCGGTCAGGACTTCCGTCTCCAGATAGTTCGCGGGCACAGCAGTCAACACGTTTGCTCCCTCAATTCGGCGTGTCTGGGAATGGGACTCAGGAAGAACTACTGCTGGTCATTGGCTCGAGAACCTGTATTGATTGAAGCAGGCTGAGATCTCGCTGCATCTTGGCAATCGCCGTTTCCAGGCGATAGAACTCCGCGAGCATCCGATCCTGTTCCTTGACCAGCCGGGCGCTCATCGACGCCATGCGTTCTTCGTTGTGCGTAATCTTTTCATCGAGCGCCGCCAGCCGCGACGTGAGGAGCGAATTCTGCTCCCCCGCCAGTTCCTCCAAGAGCCTATGGAACTTGGACGAGAAGCCCGTGGTCTCGGTCGTAAAGAAGGCCTTCGTCCCGGCCGGATCGGCGGCGAACTCCGACGAGAAGGCGTCCTGGTCGAACTCCAGCGTCCCGTCGTCTTTGAGATGGATCCCAAGTCCCTCCATCGACGCCGGCGTCCCCGAGATCATGAACCGGCCGCTGAACAGATAGCTCAGCTCCGTATCCAGCCGCAAGGCGGTTGAATCGCCCGTAAGGACGGCTGGCTTCTCGTTGACTGCATCATAGGCAGTCAATTCCTTCAGCTTGGTGCGGAACTTGTTGTAGTTCTCGACCATGGTCTTGACCGTCGCGACCAGGTTCGTGTCGGTGCCGGAGACGGCAATCGTTACCGGAGCATCCGATGCCTGTTTGATTTCCAGGCGCATGCCGTCGATGACGTTGCTGAACGTATTCGACGTCGACCTGACGAGCACGCTCGAGGCGGAGCCGGCCGGTCCCATGCTGATCAGAGCGTCCTGGGCCTTCGCTGTTTCCTGGAGACTGAATGCTACGTCAGAGGTATCGAACACGAGGCTGCCGGCACTTCCCGCCCGGTTGCTGACCAGGGCAAGGCGGTAGGGCAGCCCGGAGCCGTCGTAGAACGTCGACGCGGTGACGCCGGCTCCCAAGTCATTGATCTTCGTGACGAGATCGTTCAGCGTGTCGTCGGCCTCCAGCGACACGCTGACCGTCGTCGTGCCGTCGATGGCCTGGACCATTTCTCCGTCGATTTCCACCAGCGAGGAAGTTCCGGCCAAACGCAGATCGGACGCTGTCGTGGAACCGCCTTCGACAATCTGGAAACTGCCTCCACCGGCAGACACTTTTCTCAGCCGGATCCCGTCGCCCGACTCGTTGATCCCGGCCTCGATCTCGCTGCTCATCGAGTTGATCTTGCGGATCACGTCGCCAACGGTCTCGATATCGTCGCCCGCCAGGCTGATCGTGGTCCGTTTGCCGCCGCTATCGACGATGGTGAACGATTGGCGTGCCACGCCGGCCCCACCATTGAGGCTCGAGAGTTTCGTCGCTTCGGAAACGACTTGCAGGTGCAGGTCGCTGTGGACCGAGGTTGCCGCTTCGTCGATCGCAATGCCCAGCTTGTCGGCGGTGTTCGTGGCGTCGGCGTTGGCCACGATCAGATTACTCGTCGCGGCCCCGGTCGTGTCGACGAGTTCGATGCCAGTACGGGCCTGGCTGATCCGGGCGGTGATCCCGACTCCATCGAGACCGGCTTGCCGATTGATTTCATCGACCACCTGCTGGAGTGTCTCCATGCCGGCAAGATGGACTGTCGATGAGAGGCCGCTGCGGTCGGTGATTCGCAGGTCGCCCAATGTTCCCAGTCCCCGGCCACCGTCGAGGCTGGAAAGGAGCACGGTCTTCAGGCCGCCCATCAGCCGGCGCCCCGTGACCTGGTCCGCGCCGGCCGCCGTGTCGAGCCCCAGGTCGGCAAGGGCCTGCGAGCCATTCAGAGCGGTGAGCGAAAAAGTGCCTCCCGCCGGAATGCTCAGATCCTTGATCACCAATCGGTCGCCACCAGGGTCGATCTCCGCTTGCAGCTTTCCGGGTGCCGCCGCGTTGATCCGTTCGATCACGTCGCCCAGGGTGACCTCGGCGTCGACTTCGGTCCCGCCGGAGGCAATGGGGGAAAGGTCGATGTCGACGGTCGTCGAATCGTTCAGTTGCACACGGATGTCGGCCAATACGCGGTTCACCGATACGCCAGCCCCGTCGTTCAGCGCGCTGAGCTGGATGTTCGTGCCGAGCCGCACGATGTCCTGGCCGGTCGCCGTGGACGCGGCCGCGTCGATCCCTGCCAGCCCAAGTGACGCGGCGGTTGTGCCTCCCAGTTCCATGACCTTGAGATTCGCCGAGGTCTGGCCGGTATTGTCGGTCAACCGGATTGCATCGCCCGCTGCCTCGGCGGTCACGTTGATCGTCGTATTGCCGTTGATTGCCGCCAGCACATCGTCGATGTTCTGAGCGGTCGTGAGATCGATTTCCGCCGAGGCGCCACTACGGTCGGTAATGCGGATCCGGCCCTGGGCGAAACCCTCGCCGCCGGACAGCATCTCCAGCGACATGGCCCGCTCGACGTGGTCACCAAAACGGAAGCGAAATGTTCCTGCTCCGATTGCCCCAGCGGACGAAGCGAACCCCGAGCTGAGCAACTGCTGACTCTGGGCCATCCGCAGCGGGGTGAACTGGTAGGAAGCCTTCGCGGGCTGGCCAGTGATTGTGGCCGCCAGGGCGGTCTCGTCGCTGCTGGTAACTTTCCGCTGGTCGTAAATGCTATCAGTGGCCAGCTTGTCGGTCGTGTACTGAAAGGCAACCAGCAGCGCGGTCAACTCGGTAAGCGCGACCTGCTCTTTTTCCAGTGTTTCGGTGCGTGCCTTGAGCAGGTCGTGCGGCCGCGCGGCGATCTGCATCAGTTTCTTGACAGTGTCGGCGATCGGAATCCCCGTGATCAGACCGACATCGGATTGGATACGTCCCATCGCGCGACAACGAAGAAAGTGAGGAGGGAACTCGCCCTTTCGGCATAGAATCGTCAGCTAGCGGCGGCAAAATCCAGTTCTTTTGCCTGGTTTTCTCGACCCGCAAAAACGAACCGGTCCGCCCTGGTTCCCAGGACGGACCGGTGATTTGCTAACAGAACTATCTAGTTTACCCACGCAGCAGTGACAGCACGTTCTGCGGGGTCTGATTGGCGATGCCGAGCACCGCGGTACCCGACTGGACGAGGATCTGGGCCCGCGTCAGGTTGGCGGTTTCCTTGGCGAAGTCGGCGTCGCGGATCGAACTCTGGGCGTCGGTCAAGGCCTCGAGCGTATCGCTCAGGGTGGCCATGTTCGTGTCCAGGGTCGTCTTCTGGAAGGCACCCAGTCGACCGCGGAGTGAGGTCACCTTGTTGAGCACCTCGTCGACGATGGCGGCCGCCTTGGTCGGATTGTTGGCCAGCGAGGCCGATTCACCCGACTTCAGTTCGTACAGCCGCCCGGTCTTGCCGCGGAGCGAAGCGGTGTTCACGCTCTGGATGCCGAGGCGGGCCTGCTGGTTGCTGACCACGTCGGGACCGAGTTGGAACAGGCCGCCGCCGCCGGTGATCGAGAACTCGAAGTTCGCGGTCGATCCGGCGGTCAGGGTGATCGACAGGTCGAGTGACGACGTGTTGATCGAGAACTGGTTGCCGTTGGCGTTGGCGGTCACGCCGTTGACCGTGGCCTGGATGTCGGTGCCGTTAACCCGAGCGCTGCTGATCGACGTCTTGAAGGAACCCGCCGCCCCTTCGCTATGTACGGTGGCGAAGGCCAAGGCATTGGACCCGTACTGGGTCGACGTGATGCTCATTGCACCATGCGCCTGGCTGGCCGACACACCGGTGGAGTCGGAGAGCAGGTTGATGGCAGCGACCACGTCGTTGATCGAAGCCCCCTGCTCGAACTTGAACACCTCGGCCCCGTCAGTGCCGCCGATCTCGACCACCAATTCGTCCGACAGAACGTTGCCGCCAGTGGTACCGGTGTTGGCAGCCGCCGTTGCATCGGCGCCGTCGGCGTAGACGAGCGAATCGCTGTTGTTGTGGATCGCGGCGCTGAAACCTTGCAGATTATTGACCGCGGTGGCGATTTGCAGCATCGAGGTCGCGGCCGAGCTATCCATGGTGATGGTCAGCTTATTGGCCGTCGCGTCGTACGCGGCTTTGGTATTCGCCGCGGTGAGCCCGTCCTCCTTGGCAAATACGATCTCCATGTTGTTGAAGTCGGCGCCGGGAAGGACGGATTGAATTTCCAGCGAATCGATCTTGGTCGTGGCTGACGCCTGCGTGTCCGTGATCCTTACTCCGCTGGCGCTGCCGGTGCGGTCGTAGGCCTCCCAGCCGTCGAGATCGTCGATGGCAGAGATGATGTCGGCCAGGTCCGACTTGGCTGCGCCTCCCTCGTAGTAAACGGTCAGCGTCTTGTTCTGCTCGTCATATTCGGCGCGCTCGCTGCCTGCCAGGCCAGCGGTGTGCTGGAACTGGATCGTAACGTCGGCCATGGTCGAACCCAAAGTAGTCGCCTTGATGTCGACTAAGTGAGTACCGCCACCTTGGACGTTGAGCGACAGCCCTGCGGAGGCAGCGAGGTCGAGCGAGGCGGTGGCATTGGTAGCCGCCGAAAACGCCGAGTTCATGTAGCCGGTGCTGCCGGTGTTGGCAACGGCCAGCGAGTCCAAGGCGTACGAGCCGTACACGTCCCCGGTTCCCGCGGCCGAGAATTCGCTGAGACCACCGATGGCCGTCACGATGTCGGCGATGTCAGTAGCATCAGTATCGTCGATGGTGATCGTGAGCTTCTTGTTCTCGGCCGAGTAGCTCGCGGTGGGGTCGCCGATACCGGTGGCCGTCTCCACGACAACCTCAACGTCGTTGAAGTCGATGCCGGCCTCTTCGGCGGTAATGGTGACTGTGTCGGCGGCCAGGGTAATACCCGTGCCGTTGATCGTCGCAGCGGGATCGCTGAGCGGTTCAGCGGTGTTTGTCGCGCCCGGTGTCTCGAAAGCCTCGAATTCGTCGAGACCGTCGAGGGCAGCAAGAACAGCCGCGGCTTCAGAAGCGTCTTCGTCGTAGGTAACCGTAATCTTCTTGTTCTCGGCGTCGTAGGTTGCGGTGGGCGCTGCCGTATCGTTGTCGACGAACTCAACCGTAACGCCCTCGTGCTGCGAGCCGAGTGAAGTTGATTTGACAGTAATCGAGTAGGTGCCGGCGTTGCCGCCGCCGTCATCGGTGTTGAGGACGAGGTCCACGTGCGGCGCGAACTTAAGCACCGCTTCCGCCTGGGCTTCGCCCGAGGAACTGGTGATCGTGGCCTTGGTGGCGGCGGCCGCGATATTCACGTTGACGTCGATCTGGCCCGCGGCGCCGAGGTTAGCCTGCTCGATCGAGATGTCTTCGATCGACGACACCTGGCCCGCCGTGCTCACGAAGTCCAGGCTGCCGTCGAGGAGCTTCTTGCCCTGGAACGAGGTCGTCTGGGAGATCCGGTTGATGGCTTCCAGCGCCGAGTCGATCTGCAACTGGTTGGCCGCGATCTGGTCGTCGCTCAGCACGCCCTGGTTGGCCGCCTCGGTCACCAGGCCGCGGATGTCGTTCAACAGCGTCGACACCTGGCCCAACGCGCTGTCGGCCGTGGCGATCATCTGATTGGCACGCTGCGTGTTGGTGATCGCCTTCTCCGTGCTGATAATGTCGCTGCGGAGCACTTCGCTGGCGATCAAACCGGCCGGATCGTCCTTGCCGGAGTTGATCCGCAAGCCGGTGCTCAACCGGGTGAGAGCGGTCTGCAACTGGGCATTCGAGCTCGCCAAAGTCTTCTGGGCAGTCAACGAACTGACGTTGGTGTTGATTCGCGTCATTTCAGATACCTTTTCTCAGCTTGTGAGGACGTAGCCTGAGTCTGTTCGGAGTACGGGAGTCGACGGTCTTTCCGAATCAGCCTGTCCGCTGGCCGCCCTGGTACACGAGGTATCTCAGGCGCGGGTCGCAGCACGAAAGTCTGGTGTTCACGCTAGGCTCCGTCCTGACTCGAGAGCGCTTGTCGCGGTGGCGGTCGGGCGATCGCGTTCCGACTTTCACCGCGCAAGGCCCCCCGGCGGGACCTCGCCTACGGAGCAGTATCGGATTGGGAAACTGCGGGCTTTAGGCAATTCATTCGCGCAGGTCTCAATCTAACTGTCGGCTGCTCATGTTCGTTCTCGGCATGACATGCGGATCAGTCAAAACAAAAGGCCCCGCCAGTCGCTACTTCGACATGGCGGGGCCTCTAGAATCGATATGACCGCTACAACTTGCCGCGCAGGCCCGTCAGGAAGCTGACTTGCCGCCCGATTCCGCCGCAGATCCGAGCTTCAATCCGCGCGTGTCTTTGGGCTCCAGCCGGCTGGAACGGAGGTTCTCACGCTGGATCGCCTCGTACACCTCGCGGCGGTGGACGGGAATCTCGGTAGGGGCCTCGATGCCCAGACGGACCTTGTCTCCACGAATATCTACGATCGTCACGACGATGTTGTCGCCGATGATGATGCTTTCGTCGCGTTGGCGGGACAACACAAGCATCGCGCGGCTCCTTATTCTGTTTCTGGCCAGTCGGTTCCCGAAGCCGAACCGTATGTCATGCGCGGCGGGCCTACTGGGCCTGGCGGGCCGATCGCCCGCGGCGCTGGGTGGTTTCCGGGGGGCGCAGCCATCCTTGACTGCGATACCCTCACTAAAGTCAATGTCTCCCTAGGCAGCGCTTCGCTTAAGCGCTCTTCCTCAACGCAGCGCAACCCGTCCCTAATTCATACTGGACAGGCAGCTCACCATTGGTGATCACCTGGCGGCCCAGACGGTTCTCCAGGTTGAGCACCAGCGGCGCCTTGAGGTTCAACGTCACTCCATTCTCCGACTTACCCAGAATCACCAACACCTGCGCTTCGCTTAGGCAGTCAAACTCGAGCGGTTCCAGTTCACGCTGGGCCACACGAATCTGGTAGTGCGGCACGAAGCGCCGCGGGCTCACCACCGCGAAGGCGATCTCGGGCCGATCGACGCTCTGCATCCAAGCCAGGGCGTCGCTCTCGGCATCGGCCAGCAGGACCCACTCCTTGCACGTCGGCAATCCGAGCAGTCCCTCCGCGAAGTGGACAACATCGTCCGGCTCGATCCCCACAGGACCGAAACGCGTGGTGTTAATGTTCATCGTCAAGCCTTCTCTTGGTGTCTGGCGGAAAACCAATGCTCTGGCGACGTTCCGTGCCGTCGATTCGACTCCGTTGCGCGGGAGCCGCATTCGTTTCCAACACAGACTTCAATCGGGGGCCCTGAGAACACGGTGGCGCACATAGGGTGTATCGGCCGTGTCAAATGGGGTGAGCCAGGAAAAGTGGCGAGGCTTCAGACCGAATGGCCGTCCCTGTGCGGCGGGCGGCGCTCCTCATCCGGAAGATCCGGACTTATTGGATTACACGTCAAGCTTGGGAGACGATGGGCGCGGCGGAAGATGGAACGCGCCGCCTGTTACAGGAAATTAAGCAGCGTCATCTGAAAGATCATCCCGGTGGCCCGCATCGCCGCTTCCATGGCCACCTGTCGTCCGGTGAGGTTCGAGATCACCTCGGCAATGTCCACATCGTAGTCCTGCGAAAGGACCGAACGCAGCTCGATTTCCTCGCCGTCGAGGCGTTCCTTCAGCACGTCGAGTCCCTGCTGCCGCGCACCGAGATCGGCGCGGGCGAAATTCAGGTCGAGCATGCTGTCGTCGAGCAGCCCCACCGCCCGCTCGATCTCTTTCAAGTCGTTGTTGATCAGACCGTTCTTCAGACGCAGCAGCGCGGTGAACAATCCCTCGGTTTCTCGCACCGCCGTGTCGCGAGCCACCAGGTGTCCGCCGGTGATCACGCGCTCGTATTCGGTCTCGCTTCGATCCATCAGGCCCAGGTCCACCGCCGCCAGGCTCTCGGCCACCCGCGTGATCGTGAAATCGCCGAGGGGATCGACCAGCTCGATGCCGTTGCCGTACTCGGCCACCTGCGCGACGAGCGGCTGGGGATGAGTTCCATTGGCCGCATTGATCGTCGCGATCACGTCTCCAATCGTCTTCGCGCCGGTCACATTGATGCTCATCACCGTGCCGTCGGCCCGGGTAATGGTGAAATCCACGGCATGGCCGTCGCCAACGTCCGGCACCCCGTAGCCGAAATTCGTGGTGCTCAAAGCCGTCGCGGCATCGAACGTCCGCAATCCGAGCTGAGTGGCCGTTTGGCCGCCGTTTTCCCCGATGGCGAAGTCTGCCCCGCTGATCCGCGATCGAATTTCGATGCCGTTGCGGTCGGGGTCGAGCGAGGCCAGCACGCCGGCCTTCGCCCCGTTGATGGCGTTCAGCACATCTTCAACTGTACTCGCGGTGCCAAACATGATCGTGAACGTCTGCCCGCCGTTGACAATCTGGATCCCGCTGCGGTCGAAGTCACCATCGACACCCCCGCTCATTGTGGGCAAAGGCGGATTGGTGATCGTCACGATTCCCTGGCCTTCGGCCTGCTCGTCGAGCGGATCGAGGCGCGCGGTGAAATCCAGCCCCAGTTCGTTGATCTCGTCGCGGACCCGCCACGCCCGCGTGTTTCCCTCACGAATGTGCACGCGGATCGTGCTGCCCACCATTTCAGCGTATTCGCCGTCCACGGGAATCGCCGGGTCGTCGACAAGCTCCACGGTCATGCCATTCAGCGCGCTGCCGTTGGCGTTGGCTTCAATGACCAGGTCATTGTCGGAGCCCGCGAGATGGACGCAGGCCCGCGCGCGTGCGCCCAGCAGATCATCCAGTCGCGTGGTGGATAGAAGCACGGGATTGAGATCGCTGCCGATGACCGTGCCGCCGCCCACTCCACTCACGGCGAGGATGCCCAACTCCTGCGCCGTATTTCCGCCGGGATTCTCCAGGATCATGAGGTTGCCCGTGGGCGGCTGCAACCGGATGGTCAGCCCGGTCGCGGTGATCTCGACGATCGCTTCCTTTCCGTCGGGCGGGTTGGCGCGGATTGCAAGCGCCACGTCTTCCAGCGTCTCGGCCTGGCTGAGATCGATCGTTTTCGTGGTCGTGCCGTCGGAAATGAGTATGCTTCCGCGCGGAATGCCCATGCCGCCGTTGAGACTGGCCAGCCGGGTTTGGTTGGTGATCACCGGCCTGAGATCGTTCCCTCCCACCGGATCCGACCAGGCACCGAACACCTCGACGCCCGTCAGATTGCTCTGAAAGAGAAGATCGACGTCGGCGTAGCTCTCCAGGCCGGCATCGTTGCCGCGATACACCACGTTGCCCCGCGAGTCGACTTCAAACGGCATCTGATCGGTGATGCTGCCGGAGAACAGGTACCGGCCGCGGAACTTCTGATTGCCCGTGTCGATGAGATTCAGCAGCGTCTGGCTGATCTGCTGCGCGGCCGTGCGGCGCTGCTCGTCGGAGGCCGTGCTCCCCATCACCGACAGCGCCGTGCCCCTCGCTTCGGCCAGCAATCCCGAGGTCCGCGACAGGGCGGTGTCGGTCGAGGTCATGAACGCCTGGTTGGTGTGCAGGTTGGTTTGCACCTGCTCCTTCCGCTCCAGCAGACGCTGCAGGCTCATGATCCGCAGCGCGGCGACCGGTTCGTCGCTCGGCATCTCGAACCGCCGCCCCGTGCTGAGCTGCGTTTCCAGCCGGAATAGCTCGCGCTGATCGAACTGCACCTGGGCCATCAGCCGGCTGCGAACGAACGAGTCGCTTACCCGGGTCGTGGGAATGCCGATAATGGAAGTCATGGACGAACAGTCGAAAAGCGGTTTCGCAATCGGAGCTTGTTACAGGCTGACGATCGTCGCCAGCAGTTCCTCCAGAACCTTGATATAGCGCGCCGAGGCCTGAAACGACCGCTGGTAGGCCATCAGGCGGATGGTCTCCTCGTCGACCGCGACGCCGCTGGTGGCAAGCTTCTGGCCGCGGAGCGTCTGCTCGAAGATTCTCGCTCCTTCGGCCATGGCCCGGGCCACGGTCGATCCCTGGGTGGTCTCGCCCATCAAACGGTCGTAGAGGATCTCCAGAGTCGTCCGCCCCTTCGACTCCAGCGGATAATCATAGAACTGAGCCAGCACGACCGCGTTCTTTGTGTCGGCACCGATGCCGCCCTGGCTGGCGGCGAAGAGCGCGGGGTTGTCTTTCACCGTCTGGTTGACTCCCATGCTGCGCGCCGACCAACCGCTGAAGAACGTATTCACTCCCAGGCTTGATAAAACCCCACTTGTGTCTTCGGCAAAGGAGAACTCCTGGTCTTCCGACTCCGCCCAGATCTCCAGATTGCCGTAGGAGGTGGTCCGCGCATGAATCCCGTCGATGGCCTCCAGCTTCTGGGCGAGCCCGTCCAGCGTCAGATCCCTCCCCAAGCCGTTCAAATCGACCAGGACTTCGTTGGTCTCGGTCAAGCCCGTCGACTTGCTGCGGACGAGCACTTCGAATGAACCGTTCGTGGGAGTGAATCTCAGTCCCGCCCGGGTGAGCGGCAAGTCGATATCGTCGACGCTGAACTCACTGGTAAGCTGTTCGAAGCCCTGCAAGCCTTGCCCGCTCGAATAGATCTTGTTGAACTCGAAGATCAGCGTCTGGGCGAAATCGTCAAGCCGATCGAGGAAGCCTCCGAGGATCTCATCGCGTGCGGCAGTCAGGCCGCGGAGTTCCCCGCCCGCGGTGGCCAATACACTGTCGGTCTCGGAGATCTGCAGATCGGCAATTGTCAGGCCGCGGTCGTTGTCGAGCACGACTTCCACTGGCCGTGACACTCCGTCGTATACCAGAAAATCGCCCCCGGCGTAGACGACGACCGAGCCGCTCGTCTGTTCCGTAACGCGGGTTTCGATGAGTTCAGCCAGGTTCTCCAGGGCTTTGAGACGCTGGTCGCGCAAGCCGACCGCATCGCTCTTCGATATGTCGCCTCCTTCGGTCTGGGTGATGCGGACATTGAGAGTGCGGATCTCCTCGATCAGCCGGTTGATCCGGTCTGCCATGGCTGTGACGCGATCGTTGAGATCGGACCGGAGACTCTGCACCCGTTCCGACAACCGATTCATATCATTCGCCAGCGTCGCGGCTTCGAGCACCGCCAGGTTCCGCACCGACACACTCTCGGGCTGGTTGAGAACCTCCGAGACGGCGGAGAAGAAATCGTTGAGCCGCGTACTCAAGTCGGTCTCGCCCAGCTCATTGATCATGGTCTCCAACTGAAGATAGGCATCTTCCTTGACGCTGTTGCTCGACCGCTCGCTGACCGATCCGCGGAGGCGTTCTTCAAGAAAGTTGTCGATCTTCTGAATGACGGCCTCGACCTCGACCCCCATGCCCAACAACAGCCCGCCCAACCGTTGCGTCGGCGCCGGCGAAAGCACGACCTCTTCTCGGATGTAGCCTTCCGTGTTGGCGTTGGCCAGATTCTGCCCGACCACCTGCATGGCGATCTGATTCGCCCGTAGGGTATTGGCCGCCAATCGGATTGAGCCGTAAACCGACATTGCCTGTCTCTCGCAGAGACGCTATCCCGCCTGGATTATCTACACCACATGATCTACCAACGCGCCGCAGGCATGAGCGTCTTCTTCTTTGGAATATGTCGGCTTCAAACGTCCACCGGTCGCGATAATCTCTAACATCTGCGAAAGATGTATCATCGTGCGCTGTACGAGCACCCAGTTTGTGAGGCTATGGTGCTGCAAGAGCCGCGCGCGGGCCGACGCCTCGCGGATCCGCTCCGGCGCATCGCCCGCCTGATGGCCCGGCAGCGCCGTGGCCAACGACTTGAGGCTGTCGTCGGGCAGCCCTTCCGCGGCGGCGCGCTCGAGCAGACTGCGGCGCCGATCGAGGCACTCCTGCAGCCGCTCGATGATCTGTTCTTCCTGGCCTGCCAGGGCCGCCAGGCCTTCCACGTCGGCAGACACCAGCAGTTCCCGTTTCTTGGACAGCATTTCGAGCGACTGGCTTTGAACCACCGAGAGGTCGGTCAGGAACTCGGCCAATTCGACGTCCCAAGAGCTTGGCATGATTGGGGCACAGACAGGATGAAAAGGGGGATGAACGTGTTGTCTCTTGCCTGCGGCAGCGGAATGGTCGCTGGCCGCGGTTCATTTTCTCTCCAGCGCAAACAGCTCATACATGGGGCCGCTGAGGCTGTCGCTGCTCGATTCGGCAAGCTTCTCTGAAAGGACCTGATCGAGCTGCTGCTGGAAAATCTCCTCCGCCCGGCCGCCGTGGAAATAGGCCGGTTTGCCTTGCGTCTTTCGCATTGCCTTGAGCATCTCGCCAAAGAACGTCTCGCCGACAAACGACTTGAAGACCTGGCGGAGTTCGGCGTCGTCCTTTCCCATCGGCGTGGCCGGCAGCGAGTGCGACATGGCCGCACGAGCTTGTGAACCGATTCCAGCGGCCTCGATTCGTGAATTCATGGGGATTCCGCTCCTGAGTCCTACTCGACCACCAGCCGGGCGTACAGCTTGCCGTTCTTCGCCAGCCCCTTGATGATGTCGACGATGTCCTCTTTGGGCACCTGCAGCGCATTGAGATTCGCCACCAGCGCCTTGAGCTTCGGGTTTTCCGGCTGGCTCGGATCGACGGCCACGAACCCGCCCGCGGCGGGTGCGCCTTGTCCGGCCTCAATAACGATATTCTTGTGCGTGACCACCACCGGGCCGATCTCCACATCGCCGCCGATGACAATGCTCCCGGTCCGCTCGTTGATCACCACGCGGGGCGCCGTCTGCGGATCGAGCATCGGCAGCTCCATGATCTGCGAGACGAATTCCACCAGATGGTCGCGATACTGCTGCGGCACCTGCACCTCGATGTTCACTTGATCGAGAGCCTTGGCCAGTGCTACCCCGCCCGACTGAAGACTGGTTTCGCTGTTGATCAGCTCGGCTATGTCCTGAGCGACCTGGAAATCGGCGTGGTTCTCATCAAGCACCAGCGTGACCTTGCCGTCCTTGGCAAACAGGTTGAAGAAGTCTTCTTCCAGGCGGCAGCCGCCGTGCACGCGCCCCGTGGTCTGGTTTCCGTCGTCGATGGTGATCGCACCTTGGGCAAGTGCGAAGACGCGGCGGCTTTGCGGATCCGGTCCCAGAAGCGGCGTGAAGAACAGACGCCCTCCGGCGAGGCTCTTGGCCGATCCGACCGAACTCACCACGCAATCGATCTTGTCGCCCTGCCGTGCACCGGCGGCCGGAATCGTCGCCGTGACCATCACCAGGGCCACATTCTTGGCGTCCTTGATCTCCTTCACCCCGCCGGGACCGATCGGACTCCCCATCAGTTCCATGGCCGTAGCGAGGCTGCGAATCGTCGGCAGGAAGTTGGCGCCGTCACCGGTGCCGCTCAACCCCATCACGACTCCCAGTCCGTGGAGCGTGTTTTCTTCCTGCCCTTTAACGCGGCAGATGCTCTTCACAGGTGTGATCGCTTCCGCCGCGCCGCCCCATGTCACAAGGGCCGCGGCGAGCAGGTTCAGAAGCCAAGCCGATCGTAGTCTCACGACGCGCTGCCTTTCCCTTTCATCCATTTCTGGTCGGCCGCATCGGCCTGGTCAGAACGGCTGGTATTCGTCGAGAAGTGTCTGCATCCATCCGCGGTTGTAGCCGTCGCGGACATGCCCCGCCTCACGCTTGTCGATCCGCAACTCGGCGATGTTCTCGCTCTCGACCGTGTTGTCGGGCATCAAATCCTCCGGGCGCACCACGCCGCTGAGCGACATCTCCCAGACCTCCTGGTTGTTGCGGATGCTGCGATGCCCCTCGAGCACCAGGCTGCCGTTGGGACGGATGTCGACGACGTGGCAGGCGATACGAAACTTCATGGCGTCGCGCGTTTCCAGCTCCGCTTCCGCCTGATACTTCGTGTCCATTTCGCCGGCGATTGTTGGATCGCCGCCGCCTTGCTTGTCGGGACGCAGCATGTAATTGTGCAGGCTGATCCAGTCGGTGAGCGCCCACTTGCCGTGGGCTTTCTTGCGCCGGTCCATCTCGCCCTCGCTGGTCACTTGCGATGCCTCGTCGACGATCACCGTCACCAGGTCGTGTATCTTGATCACCGGCGGCTCCTCGACCGCCTGGTACGTCCACGAGAACTGGTTCAATGTCAAGGGCGAACGTTGCGCCGGCTGGCCGAACATGCTCGAACTCTGTGCCCGCGCCTCGACAGCCCCCGCGCAAAACGCCACGAGCGCCGCGCCAAGAACCCACCACGCCATTCCACGCCCACCACTCCGCGCCATCAGCGGCTCCTTTCGCGCTCAACAATCGGTGCAGTGCCTGGCCCGACCACTCGATCAAATGGTACCTGATCCATTCGGGCCACATCGGCCACGACGACTGCTCGCTGCGGGCCGACGACCCGGGCCAGATAGCACCGCCGGTCGCCCAGCGATTCGAGGTCGACGAGATCCCCCATTCCGCCGTCCTTGACCGCCTTGGCTTTGGTTTCCACCCGGATGCCGCTGGCATGCGCACAGACCGTGACAATCTCACCGCGTCTCACGACGACCGGTGTCCGCAGCGCACTCACCTCGATGGCTTTTCCGGCGGCAACCGGCTTGATCGTCTCCCTGCCCAGTACTTCGTCGATCGCACGCGTCCCCGCCGACAGCCCAGCTACCGAGCCGCCCTGTTCCAGGCGAACGTCGCCCGTGCCAAGCACCGTGCCGGCGGGGAGCGGCCGGGCCGCGACAACGATGCCCGGAGAAGACGTCTCCCGGACGACGGGTGCTTCCACCTTGATGCGTCCGCTGGCCGGCTGCGGGCCAAGTACGACAGACTGGCTTGCCCCGGAAAGCTGATGTTCCACGAGGTTGACACCGCGCAGCCAGAGTATGTCCTGAATCTCGCGGGCGCGGACGAACCGCTGTTCGCCGGGTGGCGGCAGAGGAAAGAGTTCGACTTCGGCAAGGCTGCGGGCCTGATCCGGCTGGCTGGCCAGCACGTCGGCAATGTCGCCGAGCCTCACCACGGTGTGGGTCGCAGTGCATTCCGCCCGCAAGCAGATCTCCGCCGCGCCGGCGCAGACTCCAATCGACGTCGCGATGGTGAACGCAACCCAACGAATCCCCATTTTGCATCCGTGCCACACGCTCGCACCTCCATGCGCCACACAGTCCCCTGCCCGTCCACCCAATGATCGACGTGGTCCGCGATCAGGTTCGCTTCAGCCTCGCCACCAATTGCATGATCTCGTCGCCGACCTGCACGGCCTGCGAGTTGAGTTCAAACGCCCGTTGCGTGGTGATCAGATCGATCAGCTCGCGAACCGGTTCCACGTTTGATGCCTCCAAGGCCCCCTGGCGAACCACGCCCAGGCCATCCTGGCCGGGCACACCGGTCGTCGGCGTGCCGGAGGAATCGGTCTCGGCGTACAGATTCTCTCCCAGCTTAAACAGGCCCTCACTGTTGATGAATGTCGCCAGCTCGATGTCGCCCACGTTGGACAATTGGGAGTTTCCGGGCTGGCGGACCGCGACTTGCCCCTGGGCGCTGATCACCACCGCCGTGGCGTCCGGCGGGATCGTGATTGGCGGCTCCAACGGCCGCCCCGTGTTGGCCGAACTCATCACCAGCAATCCCTCAGCGTTGATCGAGAAGTTGCCGGAACGCGTGTAGTAGATCTCTCCCGACGGGTCGCTCACCTGAAAGAAACCCGGTCCTTCGATAGCGACGTCCAGTTCATTGCCTGTCTGCTGAAAGGCTCCCTGGCGAAACTCGGTCTGGATGCTGGTCACACGGCTGCCCATGCCGATGGCAATGCCGGTGGGCGAGAACTGACCGGTCGCATCCGGCGCGCCGGGCATCTTCTCGTAGTGGTAGAACAGATCCTCGAAATTCGCGCGGCCCCGTTTGAAGCCGGTGGTCTCGATGTTGGCCAGATTGTTGGCGATGACGTCCAGCTTGGTCTCCATGGCCGTCATGCCGGTGGCCGCCGAGTAGAGCGTTTGGACACTCATGATTGACTGCTTCCTTAAGTCGTGGTTTCAGAACCGGTTGCCGATTTCACCCGGCGAGGCGTACAGTCTGGTTCTGAAACGGTCTCCGATTTCTACGAGCGGTGTGAGCCACCGGTACCCGTTTCACTGCCCTCGACTCCCCTGCACCCTCACTATGAAGTCCTCAGCAGCCGGCTAACCAGTCCGGCAAGCATCTGATCCTGGGTCTGCATCATATTGAGGTTGGCTTCAACAGCCCGTGAGGCCTCGATCATTTCCACCATTTCGCTTGTCGGCTGCACGCCCGCCAGTTCGAGATACCCGCCCGCCACGCGCCGTTCGGCCGCAGGCAGCGCTTCGGTATCGGCCAGCGGTCGGAACAGGTTCTCGCCAAGCTGCACGAGATCTCCCAGCGACTGGGGCCGGACGACCGCGAGTGTCTGAGCGCCCCCCGGCTGCCGAATGGCGCCCCATGGCAGCAGCTCCCAAGAACCGTTGGCAGCATCGATGATCACCGGCTCGCCGTCCTCATTGATCACGCTATAGCCTTGCGGCGTAATCAGTTCACCGCTCTCGGTCAACCGGAAGTTGCCGGCCCGGGTGAGGAAGTCCTCGTTGTCCTTTCGGACCACGAAGAAGCCCTCGCCTTCCAGCGCCATGTCGGTAGGCACTCCCGTCCATTTCAGCGGGCCCGCGGAGAAGTCGGTCTTCGTCTCGCGGACTTCAACCCCGCCGCCGAGATCGTTGATCGATCCTGAGCCGGGCACGTCGCCGCCCCGCTCAATCTCCTCGGCATGGCGGGCCTGGAAGACGGCGAGCTGACGCTTGAAGCCCACGGTATTGATGTTCGCCAGATTGTTGGCGATCGTCTCCAGCCGCTTGCTCTGAGCGTGGGCACCTTCGGCGGAAAGATAAAGTCCGTACGGCATCGGCAGTCCATCCTTGCCACAAGCCGCCCCTGCGATCTGGTCGCGCTCGTTTCGACGGAATCCTCACGGCGAGCACGACGCACCAGGCAGCCTTGGTCCGTCGCCCTGTTAGCAAGCGCTGTGCCGATACCGAGCGGCAAACGATGACAAATCGCAATTGCCAGCGGAAGATGCTGCCGCAGAAAGGATTTACGCCATCGAGCGGCGGCAAGCCGGCAGCAGATCCCGCAACGGCGAGACACGAGCCATCGGCAAATCCTGCCGGAACCGGGCGCCGCTTCTGCCGATAGGGCCGCTACTCGCGCGACCGCGCGGCATCGATCAGTCTCGTCGCCCCTCGGGCGATGAGTTCGTCGGCCAGTTCGCGGCCGATCGAGACCGCATCGGCCACCGGGCCGAGATGGTTGGCTTCGAGCTTCTCGGAACCGTCGCGACGCAGTACCCGACCGGTGATGTGGAGGATGCCCTCCTCGACCCGGGCCCAGGCCGCAATGGGAGCCATGCATCCGCCATGAAGCGCCGCCAGCATCGCCCGTTCGGCAACCACCGCCGCATGCGTCTCGGCGTGGTCGAGAGGCTCCACCGCCGCGCGGGTTGCCTGATCGTCCGCCCGGGTTTCCAGCCCGAGCGCCCCCTGCCCCACCGCCGGCAGCAAGATGGATGGAGGCACGAGTTCGGTGATCCGGTCTGCCAGGCCCAACCGCCGCAAGCCGGCCTCCGCCAGCACAATGGCCTCGAACTGCCCTTCGTCCAGTTTGCGAAGGCGCGTATCGACATTGCCCCGGATCTCCTGCACATTGAGATCCGCCCGGTAATGCAGCAACTGGCTCTGCCGCCGCAGACTCCCGGTCCCCACGACGGCCCCCTCAGGCAGTTCGCTGAGTCGGGGATAACGGCGGCTAACCAAAACATCGCCTGCGGGTGCCCGACTGGGCACCGCCGCCAGACACAAGCCTTCTACCGCGGCGGTGGGAAGATCCTTCAGGCTGTGCACCGCCAGGTCGATGCGGTCGTCGAGCAAAGCTCGCTGGATCTCCTTGGTAAACACCCCCTGCCCGCCAATCTGATCGACCGGCAACTGCTGGTCTCGATCGCCGCTTGTGGAAATCGGTACCAGGGTGACTCGAGCGCCCAGTTCCTGCAGGCGGGCCAGGACCCAGTCCGCCTGCCACCGGGCCAAAGCGCTGGCCCGAGTTCCCAGTCGAATTTGAACCCCCGAAGCCATGCTCAACCTGCCAGTCCTGTTCACTCGTGACGCGTTGAGGAAGCCCGCCTGAAACCAGCGAGGCGCATCCGCATTGATTGTACCAGTCGGGCAGTTCGGACAATCGCCACTGTTAATCTGCCCGCTCCGCCCGGGCGATCACGGCGACACCCACACGCGAAGCGCCTGCGGCACGCAGGATCCGGGCGGCTTCATTGCACGTCGCTCCCGTGGTCACGATGTCGTCAACCAGAAGCACGCTCGCCCCCTTCAACCGCTCCTGCTGACAAGCACGAAACGCGCCCCGCACATTGGCGACGCGACTCTTCGGCGGGAGATCCTTCTGCGGCAACGTGGCTCGCGTTCTGACAAGACCGCGTGATAGCACGGGCACGCCCACACAGTCCCCGATCATCTCCGCCACGATGTCCGGACTGTTCGCTCCGCGGGCCAGCCGCCGCGTCCAGTGCATCGGGACCGGCACAACGACGTCAGGCCGTCTTTCGCGGAGCAGTCCCCCGCAGTGCAGGCAAAACAACCGCCCGATGTTCGCCGCCAGCATCTCACCCGTGGGCCGCTTCATGCGCAACACCGCATCGCGAAGCTCCCCCACGTACGAGCCGAGCGGCACCACAAATTCGAACTGCAGGCGAGCCGTTCGGCATTGACGGCACTCGCTCCCCTCTGCAACCGTGGCCCCACACCTCGGGCAGAACGAACGGCCTTCAATGGCCAGAGTCTGTTGACATCCTTCACAGAGGAACAGACCGTTGTGTGAGCTGGCCAAGTCATCGGAGCAAAAGGCGCATCGGGGCGGGAAGATCAGGTCGTTTAGGGAATCTAGACAAGACTTGGCCAAAAGCCCTATCCGCCCCACCACCCCTTGCACCCCGACGACCGGCGATCCTGTCCCCATGCCGCATTTCCCTGCCATCGCAGAACGACACCGATGTTGCCGCAAATCGCCCTGGAGCCGTATCATACCGCCTCGCGGCGCTCCGGGGAGGACCCTCCGAGTCTTTCGGGGGCAGTTCCCGCACGTCGGCTCCAATTCGTCAGGTGTTCATATGTGGATTGTCGATCGCTACCTGCTCCGTCAATTCCTGCAGACGTTCGTGATTTGCTATATGAGTCTGACCGGGCTCTATATCGTATTCGACGCTTTCACGAATCTGGAGGAATTCCTGCGTTCCGGCGAGAAGCAAGGGGGGGTGCTAGCCCTCATGCTCACCCATTACGCCTACCAGTCGGTGCTGTTCTTTGACCGCACCGCCGGATTCCTCGTGCTTGTTTCGGCCATGTTTACAGTGACTTGGATCCAGCGGCACAACGAGATGACGGCCCTGATGTCGGCCGGGTTGTCGCGGGTCCGCGTGGTGCGACCGGTGATCTGGGCGGCGGTGGCGCTGTTCATGCTGGCGGCGCTCAATCGCGAGTTCATCATGCCCCGTTTTCGCGAGCAGTTGTCGCAGCGTCCACAGGATCTTGTGGGCGATGTCGCCCAGCAGATGCAACCCCGGTACGATCGCAAGACCGACATCCTGCTCCGTGGCAAGCACACTTTCTCCGACCGCAAGCGGATCACCCAGCCCAACTTCCTTCTGCCCCCTGCCCTGGACAAGCACGGCAGGCAAATCGTGGCCGAAGAAGCCCTCTTCCTGCCGGCCGAGGGCAACCGCCCCTCCGGTTACCTGTTGGTGGGCGTCACCAAGCCCACTGACCTGCCCACCCGGCCATCGCTCTCGCTCGATGGTCAACCGGTTATCGTCACGCCACACGACGCTCCGGATTGGCTCCAGCCAAACCAGTGCTTTGTGGCGAGTGAGGTGACTTTCGAGCAGTTGACCGGCAATCGCGGTTGGCGCGAATTCGCCTCCACGCCTGAACTGATTGCCGGTTTGCGCAACCCGAGTCTCGACTTTGGCGCCAACGTCCGCGTGGCCATTCACTCACGCCTCGTACAGCCGTTTCTGGACTTCACGCTGTTGTTTCTTGGTCTGCCGCTGGTGCTCACCCGTGAGAGCCGCAACGTGTTTATCGCCATCGGCCTATGCACGATAGTCGTAGCGCTGTTCATGGCGGTGGTCATTGGCTTTCAGCATCTGGGCTCGAGTCTTCTCGTGAGCCCTGCTCTGGCCGCATGGGCCCCGCTCATTCTGTTTGCCCCCCTGGCCGTCGGCATGGCCGACGCCATGTGGGAATAAGGAAGTCGGCAGACACCCAGGTCCGCCAGATTCTCTACCCCCTCCACCCCCCTTCCGCGCCACAGATTTTGACTGTCCGGCAGGGCCTGCGCCAGCCGAAGAATCAGAAGCACCGGCATAATCGGCCCGTGCACCTCCGCAGCCCACGGGCACGCGTCAGGTAGGGTTCGCAGAAAGGGGGGACAATGGAAGCCATTCGACGCTGCTGCGCGCTGGTCACGCAGCCGCCGAGCTTTTCGTGGGCAGGAATCCTCGTCCTGGCGATTCTGCTGCCGCCGGTTGGCGGAGCAGCACGCTGCGCGGGCGCCGAGCCTCTCGACCTGCGATCCAGCAGCAGTCGGGCAGCGCAAGACGACGCCCTGCGCTCGATTCCATTCGAGAAACTGTCGCCCGAATCCCGGAACACGATCGATCGCGTGACGAGCAATGTGAGCCTATTCCGGCGCATGCCCGTTCGCGTCATTCCCTGCCATCACGACATGTATCTCTTCCTGGTTGAACATCCCGATGTGATGGTCAACATCTGGGAGACGCTGCAACTGAGCCAGATGCGGATGCGGCAGACCGCTCCCCGCCAGTACGACGTCGACGACGGCGCCGGCTCGACGGGACGCATGGAATACCTGTACTCAAGCTCCGACATGCATATCGTCTATGTCGAAGGCTCTTGCAGCAGCCCGCTGTTCGCCAAGCCGGCGCAAGGCCGGACGCTGCTGGTCCTCAAGAGCGGATACATCACGCAACCGCACGGCGATCGCTACGTGACGTGCCGGCTGGACGCCTTCATCCAGATCGATCACGGCGGCGTCGAACTGCTCACCAAGGCCGTTCAACCGGTCGTCGGACGGATCGCAGACCTCAACTTCGTTCAAACGGCGGCGTTCGCCGGAAGCCTGTCGCGTACGGCCGAAGTGAACCCGCCGGGCATGCAGCGTCTTGCCGAGCGATTGACGAGCATCGATCCGGCAATCCGGCAACAGTTCATGGAGATCGCCGGCCGGATCGCCTCTGAACCCCAGCCGGTTCTGGCCGGTTCGATCGCTGAAGACTCCCCGCCGATTGTGGCCCAGCAGCCGGGCGCCCTGCAAACCCGCTGAACGATCGGCCGGGCCGATTGGTTCGACGATTGTGTGCGGTCTCTAGACGCTCGTCGGATCGCACATTCCGGCCCCTTGCGGCCGCGATTGCCGTCCACTCGACTTGAGCCTCAGACTGTCCGAACCGGTACGCGCTCTAACGCCAATTCCCGGACACGCTTCAGATCGAGTTTGCCCGTCCCCAACAACGGAATCTCATTGATCTGGCAGAAGCTGTCGGGTGAGGGAATCCAGATCGGCGGCAATCCGGCGGTTGCCAGATCGCGGCATACCTGCTCCGTCGGCTTGCCCAGGCCGGTGTGCAGCACCACCAGCCGCTCCCCCTTCCGCAGGTCCGGAATGGCCGTGACCACCACCGACTGCGACTCTCCATCGAGCGCAAGCACCTCGGTCAACGCCTCCTCGATACGGATATGCGGCACCATTTCGCCGGCGATCTTCGAGAACCGGCTCTCGCGCCCCGTGATCCGAATGAACCCCTCGGCGTCGATCGCCGCGACATCGCCCGTAACATACCAGCCCTCGCGGATGACTTCGGCCGTCATTTCCGGCTGATCGAGGTAGCCCTGCATCACGTTGGGGCCCTTCACCAGCAGCATTCCGGACTGATCGGTCCCAAGATCGCGCCCGGTCTCCAAATCGACGGTCTTAACCGACACACCCGGCACCGGCTTGCCGACGGTGCCCTCCTTGCGGACTGTCCCTGCTCCGGGCGGAGTGCGGCTGGGAGGAATGTTCACCGAAACCACCGGCGACAGTTCGGTCGTACCGTAACCCTGATACGGCCGCACGCCAAACTTCTGCTCAAACGCGTCCGCCACGTCCGGAGGCAAGCGCTCGGCGCCGGTGATAACCACATCGATGCTGTTGAAGTCTTCCGGTTCGCAGCGGCGCACGTAGGATCGCAGAAACGTCGGCGTCGCGACGAAAATCGTGCCGCGCTGCTCGCGGCACAACTTGCCGATGGGACGCGGCTCCAGGGGGCTGAAGTGATAAACACCTTTGGCGTCAAGCATCAGCGCCGACCACATGGTCGTCGTATAGCCGAAAGAGTGAAAAAACGGAAGGACTCCGACGAGCACGTCGTCCGGCGTCACGCTCAAGGCCTTCTCGAACGCGTCTACGTTGGAGCGGATGTTCTCCTGAGAAAGCATCACTCCCTTCGGCCAGCCGGTTGATCCGGATGTGAAGATGATCGTCATCAGGTCGCCGGGCCCAATTTCGCCCAGACGAAAACGCCGTTCCAATGCCGCGACCGGCGTCAACCAGGCATCGAAGGCTGCCGCCGCCTTGTCGCGCCACGTTGCCCGGTCTTTGAAATCCTCAAGAAATACCAGCTCGGCATCCAAATGGAAGTCGAATCGCTCGAGGAATCGGCGGCTCGTAATGACATGGCGAATTTTCGCCTGCGCGACACAGGAGTTCATTACTTCGCTGGTGACCGTGTAGTTGAGATTCACCGCCACGCGGCGGTCCACCGTCAAAGCAGCGTTTGTCACCACCCCTGGTACCGAGGGCGGCAGGAGCACCCCGACGTTCCGCTCGTCGAAGGTCAACACATCCCGCAGCAACAGCCGTCGCAGAATCAGCGTCCTCAGTAGCAACTCGGAGCCGGTAAGATCGGCTCCCATCGAGTCGGCAACCTTCGGCCGGCGCATGTTGCGGCGACACATCCGCAGGAACGCACGCGCGGGAAGCATTGCACGATCGGTCGCCATTTGCCACTCCACCAGTCTCGCCAATTTGCCAGGCCGGGCTGATCCTCTGCCGAAGGCGAAAACTTGCGGGAATGATAACGCCGCAAACTCCAACCCCGCCTACACCTTGCGGTGGATGCCGGATAACCTATTTTGCGGCAGATCCGCTCGCGGGGCAAGGGCCGTTGCCAGCCCCGACTTTGTTCTTGCACTTGTCCATCGCACGCGCCGCGCTAATGTTTTCTCGGGATTATTCCATCGCGGCACGCGCCGGTCAGGCCCTGCCGCAACTCTCTACTGAGCTTCAGATTGATACTGCAACGAGGGTACCAACGGGAGCCCGGCTTCAGGGGAAAGGGGCTTGAAGGAAGTTGCGTCATCAACCTGAACACCAATAATCCGCGGCGCTGAGCGAGGCACTTCTGTTTGTCCGTTGTGTTCCGGTGTTCAACGAACCTTCGCAGGTAGGGATGCAGCCATGTACAGGCCTAATCGACCCTTGAAACACTCCCGACTACGTTTCGAATCTCTCGAAGACCGCCGCCTTCTGTCGATCACCGCCTGGGTCAACGACGGCAACCTCATCATTCGAGGAACCTCGGCTGATGATTCGGTGGCCATTTTTGTGCTGGAACCCGGCGTCTACTCCGTCGTCGGCGAAAACGGCACGATGCTCAACGGCGAGGTCGAGGGCCAGCTTACCACTAACCCCGGCGAGGTATACCGCGATGTGAAGATCGATCTCCGCGGCGGTGATGACAACCTCTATATCGGCAACGGCTTGCTGGCGATTTCTCAGGAAGAGGATGGAAATGGAGAGCAACTGGCAGAGTCCGATTTTCCCAGGGATCTCAAGATCAAGATGGGTTCGGGCGACGATAGCGTGATGCTGGAGGGTGTGTCCGTCGCTCGCGATACCGAAATCGACACCGGCGACGGCTTCGATGAGGTCTTCGTAACCGGCGAGGGTCCTTTCGGAGCGAATTGGTTCGGGGACGACCTGAAGATCGACACCGGCAATCATGCTGATCTGGTGGTGGTCGCCGGGGGCGAGAGCCTTCTCTTCGTGAAAAAGGAACTGAAGATCAAGACCGGTTCGGGAGATGATACGGTCAGCGTCGACCTGGTGGACCTCGGCCGACTGAGCATCGACACCGGCAACGATTCGGATCTTGTCGTCGTGAGTTCGCTGCCGGTCGACGAGGGCGAGGAGCAGAATGACTTCGGCACCGAACAGTTCACCGGCGAGTTGCCGACCACGGTCTTCGTCGAGGGAAACGTGTCGATCGACACGGGCTCAGGCAATGACGGTGTTGGGCTCGGAACCGCCGAGGTTGGTGGCAACGTCAAAATCTCCACCAAGGCGGGTCTCGATGGAATCGTCGTGGCTCAGTCGTTCATTGCGGGCGATTTGCAGATTAAATCCGGCAAACACAGCGATTTCGTGGCGGTCAGTGCGGTCGAAGTTGGCGACGATGCCGACATTGAAACCGACAGTGGCGACGACTCGGTCGGACTCCAGGGTCTGCTGGTTAGCGACGAATTCGAATTGTCCACGGGTGACGGCAATGACACGGTCAACGCGGCGATTCCGCTGGTAGGCCTGGTCGAACAAGTGCTGGACTTCGCCGACTTTGCCGGATTGGGGCTGCCCGACGAAGTGGTCGAAGCGCTTCCCGCAATCCTGGCTCCGCCGGAAGTTGGCCAAGGGTTCCTCCCGTCGTTGGGCGCGCGGGAGATCGAGATCGAGACCGGCAGCGGCAGCGATTGGGCCGCATTGGTCGACCTGGCTTTTACCGAGGAGTTTGAACTCGACCTGGGCAAACATAACGACACGCTGCTCGCCTTGACGTTCATCCTGTTTGGCGAAGAGGCAGAAGCCAGCGGCGGCAGCGGTCGGGACGCACTGGGAGACGTCGATGCCGACGTCGTGGTGAAACGCTTCGAAGACGTCGTGATCCTGTAGACTGCTCTCCGCGGCAGGCCTGCCTGCCCATGCTGTCCCCGCCGGCAATAGCCGCAGCGGGCCATCAGTCGCCGTCGCCGGACTCCGCCTCGCCGGGGTTCGCCGCAGCGCGCCGTTGCCAGTCATCGCGTGCCGCCCGGATCACCTCCTGATTCGGGCAGCACGCGCGGCACTGCCGCACATGGTCTACGGCGCGATCCCACGGCCAGCCCTCGACCCAGTGAAGGTACGCCAGCACCACGCTCGGAGATCGGCCGATCCCCGAATTGCAGTGGACGTAGACGTTGTGCCCGGCGGAGAGAAGCCTTTCGAGTGCCGCGACGCAGTCGACGAGTTGCCGCCGCAGGTCCTCGGAGTCGAAGTCCCGCACCGCCACGCCGCCCTGCGCCAGCCCCAGTGCCCGGCAACGAGTGTCCAACGCCCGCTGGTCGATGCGGCGGCTGGTGCGGTCCGCATCGGTCTGCAGTGAGAAGACGGCGGTAACACCGCACTCCTGCTTCAGCCGGTCAAGGTCGGCCGGCGTGAAGGGGCATGATCCGACCACGATGCGATCGGTGATGCGGTCGAAGTCCAATGGTGTCGGTGACGATCCGAACAGCATGGCCAGGCCTTCCGTCGCCCATTCTACCGCATGCGGCGATCAGGCCGCCATTCGCCGGGGCCGACGCCGGTTCGGCCGGTCAGTTCGCGTCGGCGGCGAGACACACGCCCAGCGTTTCCAGCAGTTGGTCGGGCATGAACGGCTTGACGATGAATTCGCTGGCCCCTTTGCGAATTGCCTCGGTGATCAGCCGGGTCTGATTCAGCGCGCTGACCACAACCACCTTCGCCTGACGGTCGATCGAGAGAATCTGCTCCAAAGCGCTCAGGCCGCCCATGCCGGGCATCACGATGTCGAGCGTCACCGCATCCGGACGGTGCTCGCGGAAACTCGCGACAGCCTCCTCGCCGCTCGATGCCTCCGCGACAACCTCCAAACCGGCGCCTGTCAGGCAATCGGCGATCATCCGTCGCATGAGCAGCGAGTCGTCCACGATCAGAATGCGCTTTGACATGGTTGCGAAATCCTTCAGTCCCTGCGCCGCGCCGAGCCACCACGCCGGCCTCGGCAGGTCGGCCGCCGCCAATTCACCTAAGCAAATATAATATGCGGCAACAAGGCTTCCGCTCTCCCCGCAAGATCGTTCCGGTCGGCGCCGTCGGCCGCCTGCCCTGGCCGGATCCTCTGCCATAAACGGCTCCGCCGTCACAGGCGCTACCGCATATCCGGCACTGTTGAACGTCTGATGAAGTCGCCGCTAGCTGCGACTCGATCTACTTGGTTGGAGTCCCGGCTCCCGCCAATCTGGCAACGAGGCAGAGAAAGCAAGTGCGGCCCACGCCGGAGACGAGATGCGGAACGAGGCTTGACGGCGCACTCTTCAGGCAGGCACCACTCGCATGGAATTCAACCGCAATCATTACTTGCTCGCCGGCCTGGTGCTGCTGTTTCTGGGCATCCAGTTCCGGATGATCGACTCGGTCGTTCTCACCTCCGAGTTCACCAAGTTTCTTGCCCAACGGACCGACCACCCCGTCGTCGCCGTCACAAGCACGATGGATGCCCTTGCCGGCACCGACACCTCCATCCCGCCGAAGACCGTGCGACCGCCCGAGTCGCTTGGCTGGGCGCTCTCGTCGATCGGAGCCGTGCTGATCCTTCACAGCCTGGCGATGAAGAAACCTGGCACGTAGCCAGACGGTGCGACCCGCGGACAGGCCTGCCCTCCCATCCCCTCCCCTGCCCCGCCCTGCCCCCAGTCACGGCGTACGGCGGCCGGTGGCGATCTGCAGGCGGTCGCGAAACGCACTGGAAGGTCGAATCCGCACGTCGGCGGCCTCAGTCGCGAACGTCCCTTCGCCCGGCACGCTCAGCACCACGCGGACCAGACCGTACGGCGCCCACGTCAAATCGCGCTCGGGTTCGACCCCCTGATACTCAAGCCGGTATTGTGCTCCCCGCCACCCGAAGTCTTCACCGTCGACCGCGCGCGTCCAACGTCCGATAAGCTGCGCCCGTCCCGATGATGGCGCTGCCCGGGCCCGGGCAGCGAATAGCTCGACGGTCAGAGTGCCGCGAACTGACCTGACCGTGCCGTCGGCCGCCAGCGGCCGGAGGGCAATCGACAGGCCGTCCACTTCTGCATCCGCGTCCCAACTGCGTGCCTCTACGTCGGCCACAATCGATTGAACTGGCGGAGTTTCCGGCCTGACTGCCGCAGGTCGCGCGATCCCTTCCGGCCACGCGAGCCCTCCCCGCACCAACGACGCCACCGCATCTTCCCGGCGGATCTCGTCGACCAGGGGCAACAACTCCGCCGCCGAGTACCGCTCTCCCTGCAGTTCCACCGAGGCGACTTCAGACCAATCGATTCCGCGCCGGACGAGAATGCCGGGTCGGCTGAAACGCATCCACAGTCGCGACGGATCGGTCAACGGGTCGAGCTGCCCGGTAAAACGGCGTCCGCCCTCGAGTTCCACGGTCGCAAGTCCCCCCTCGGCCACCGCGACGCGCGGTTGCTTTACGGCCGCATTGGATGCGTCCCGCGCGCCTGACAGCACCAGCAGCAGTGTCGCGGCGGCCAGCGGAGCGGTCATAGCAGTCTCGGCAATAAGCGGTGGCGAACATCGATCGAACACGCGTGCTGTTGGGCAAACGCCGTGCCCGGCGTTCAGCCAGCGAACCGCCGTTGCGTATTCCTCGATGTCCCAATGACTTTCGTCTACCGCGATAAGCGCCCAAACGGCCGGAAATCCCGCACAATGATGCGCCAACGCAACGGCGTGGCGTTTCGGCAACAAGTCTGCCCGCCGGCCCGATCGCGCCAGGACGTCGGTCGTGCGGCTTGTCGCGATTGCCCCGACGATTGCGGCCGTCGCCATTTCCGTCAGGTCGTCCGGCGGCTCGACCGACTGAGGAAAAAGGACTGTTGTATTCCCTGCTTCTGAGTAACGCCCTCGCCAATGCCGACGACTGTCAGGAATGCTCTGATTTGCGTTGCAGGAATCGTCAAGCCATACACCTGCGCCGCAACCGCGCTCGGTCTGCTGGCCGCCGTCGCCCTCGCCCAGTCCACTGCCTCGTCGGCACAACCGGTCGCTGCTCCCGCCGAAGCATCGTCCGAGATGGGCGCGCTGTGCCTGCGCGAGGGAACGCGCCTTGTCGACGAATCGGGCCAGTTTCAGCTCAACGGCCAGCGGATGGTCTTCGTCGCCAGCGAAGGCAACCGGCGGTTCATATTGCTCGAGAACCTGAATCTGGAGCGAATCGCCCGCGTCCTCGGCGAAGGGGACAAGCAGTCGGTGTGGCGCGTCTCCGGATCGGTCACCGAATATCACGGCGCGAACTACCTGCTCGTCGAACGCGCGGTCCTCTTCAGCAGCACCCACACCGCCGGCACCGCACAGGCCGCACGAACCCCACCGCCCTCCCGATAGGCCGCGTCCGCCGGCGCGATTCATCCCCGACACTGTCGGGCCCCGCAATGGCGGCGCTGCCGGCCGTCCCGTCAGGCCAGGTAACCGGCGGCGAGCGACGGAAAACCGTTTCGCTCGAATGTCGAGGCCAGGCCGGAATCGCGTTCCCAGCGCGCTGGAGTGCGGCTTGACTTACCCGATCGGGTGGGGGTATTATAGCAGCAGGCAGCACCTCACTACAGGAACAGGCCGATGGTGGCTTCGCGGCGACTGGAGATCAACGAAGTCCGCGACGTTACGGTCGTGCATTTCAAGGACCATAAGATCGTCGAGGATCTCGGCATCCAGGAACTCGGCCAGGAGTTGTTTAACCTGGTCGAGGTTGAGAATCGGCGCAAGGTCGTGCTCAACTTTGCCGCAGTCGATTTTCTGTCCAGCGCTGCCCTGGGCAAGTTGATGACCCTCGAGAGGAAGGTCCACAATCGCGGCGGCAAGCTCAAGCTCTGCAACATTCGACCGGAGATTTACGAGGTCTTCGTCATTACCCGGCTCAACCGATTATTCGACATCCGCGAGGACGAGGCAGACGCGCTCGCCGCCTTCTAGTGCTGCGCGTGCTATTCGGCGTGTCGCCCTCCGGCCGCGTTGATCTTCTTCCGCGGCAACAACGCCACCGATCGACAGCAAAGTCTACCCGGCCTTTCGTGCATACCGTGGATCACTCCTGCCTCTTGCCGTGTCGTGATGGCTATCCACATCCACAAACCGACGGTTATCGAGGCGGCTGGGCAGCCGCCGAAATTGATTGAGGAGTTTATCGGCCGGGTCAACTCCGGCACCGCAGCCGTGAGCCTTGCGCGGATGAACAGTCCGCCGGGTTGGCAGGAGCCCGGACAGACGCCCGAGTTCGACGAGTACACCCTGGTTCTCCGCGGCGTCCTGCGCGTCAAGCTCGCCGACCGCGAATTGGACGTCGAAGCAGGCCAGGCGGTCATCGTGCCGGCGGGTGAATGGGTGCAATACTCCAGCCCATCACCGCAAGGAGCCGAGTATGTCGCCGTTTGCCTGCCGGCCTTCTCGCCCGATACCGTGCACCGGGATAATCCCGCCGGCTGACCTGGACCCGGCGCTTCAGTAGATGTGTATCAGCGTCGGCAGGTACCCGGAGGTGTGCATGCCTTCGATGAACTCGACGAGGCCTCCGGCCATCACGAACAGCGCCACATCCGCGAGGTTGCGGCGGAAACGGGCGGCCGAAACGGAGTAGTTGAGCGGTTCCGAGTAGAGGCTGAATTTTGGCCAGAACCGCGGAACACGCGCGCAGTAGGCGTCGAACGCCGCGCCGTGAAGGCGGCGCAGATTCACTTCCTCGCGCGCAATCACCCTCGGATAGTACGCCCAGAACAGAAGGCTGAACAACAGCGGCAGCAACAGGGTCTCGCTGACCATCATCACACCCAGGCCGGCGATGAAGCTGAAGAAGTAGAGCGGATTGCGCGAAATCGAGTAGGGCCCATCGGCGACGAGATCGTTGTTCTTTCGCCCACTGATGTAGCTGCCGCACCAGATGCGGCCCGACATGCCGGCGCCGACGAGAATCCAGCCCGAAAGCGACAACAGGCACTCGACCATCGGCGCGACGTCGCGCCAGCCCTCCGCACTCACGATGAGGGCCAGAAGGAGCGCAAGCGCCAGCAGGCGCGTCAAATGCGTTCTTACTCGGGGTGCGAAGTACGCGAACTTCATCCGGGAATCACCGCGGCTAGCGAAAGCGGCGCGAAGGCGATCAGCGCAGTCGTTTCCTGGCTGCCACGCTCAACTGGCTTGACGCCGGGCATCGGCCGATTGCCTCGCGAATTGCCAGTGAGGGGCCGGTATGATGCTTGGCCGAGGCGTGGCGAGAGGACCGACCGCACCGCTCGCCGAGTCTTCCCAGGCGTGGGTGGCGATCGCCGCGAGAATCCGCTCGGCCGCGGCGACGGCGTCGCGGCCCTGTTCGCCCGTCACTTGCGGGAGGCGTCCCGCATGGATGCTCTCGACGAAGTCCTCCAGTTCGAGCGTCAACGCATCCACCGCCTCGAACTGGCGGTCTTCGCGCGGAAAATGCTCTTCCAGAAGATGCGCCCTGTAGTGCTCCACCTCATCCGGCGTCAGCGTGCCGATGTCGAAGCGGCGCTGGAGAATCGCATCGCTCGGCCGGATCATGCTCACGGTGCGCGTGGCGAAGTCGACGGTGCCGAATCCCCGCGGCGACCAGAGGCTCATCCGCCGCTCGGGCGTGTGGCTCACGCGGCATGCGCTCAGCACCGCCACGCATCCCGACCGGAACTCCAGCCGCGCGTTGGCGACATCTTCATGCCCGCCGAGGAGCGAGAGGCCCATCGCATCGATCCGCCGGATCGGGCTGCGGACGATCGAGAGCACGAGGTCGAGGTCGTGGATCATCAGGTCGAGCACCACCCCGACGTCGGTCGAGCGGAAGGTGAAACCGCTGGAACGCACCGCCTCGATGTATTTCGGCGCGCGCACATACGGCACCACCGCGCCAAAGGCCGGATTGAACCGTTCGACATGGCCAACCTGGAGGACCAGCCCCTGACGCCGCGCTTCGGCGACCAGATCATCGCCCTCCGCCGCGGTCACCGCCAGCGGCTTTTCCATGAGTACGTGCACGCCGGCGCGGAGAAAGTCGAGGCCCAGGGCGTGATGCAGCCGCGTAGGAGCGGCGATCACCGCCGCCTCGACTCGCCCCAGTAGCTGCCGGTAGTCGGCCACCGCTTCGCAGCGGCATTCCGCCGCCACGCGCTCGCGCTGGTCGGCCGCGGGATCCGCCACCGCCACCAGCTCCACATTCTCGAACCGCGCCAGTTTCTGTGCGTGGAATCCGCCCAGCCGGCCGGCCCCCACCACCGCAATACGCAGCTTGCTCACGCCGCCTTCCTCCGCTCGCGACCTCGTCCGTGCCGGCCTTGCTGCTGCTCTTCAACGAAGTTCAGCAGGTGATTCACGTCGGGCAGCAGCATGTTGCCATTGCGAAGAATCTCGCGCGCGTTGTCCAGGCCCACCTTCGCCCGGTAGAGCAGTCGATGCGCCTCCGAGAGCGCGTCGATCGCGTCCTGCGGAAAGCCGTTCCGCTTCAGGCCGACTACGTTCACGCATCGCGGCCGTGCGGGATGCCCCTCGCAAAGCATGTAAGGAGGCACGTCGTGCCGGACGCAGCTCATGCCGGCCACGAAACTGTACGACCCGACCGTGGCGAAATGGTGCACCGCCACTCCGCCGGAGAGGATGGCGAAATCGTGCACGTAAACATGCCCGCCCAGCAGCGTGCCGTTGGTCAGAATGATGTGGTCGCCCAGCCAGCAGTCGTGGGCCACGTGCGAGCAGGCCATGAGAAAGTTCTGGTTGCCGACCGTGGTCACTCCGGCATCCTTCTCCGTGCCGCGGTTGATGGTCACGCATTCACGGATGATGTTGTGGTCTCCGATCACCACCCGGGTAGGCGCTCCGCGGTAGCTGATGTCCTGCGGTTCGCCGCCGATGACAACGCCCGGATAGAGATGGTTGAACTGGCCCAGCTCCACGTGCCCCATCAGGGTCACGCTGTTCTCCAGCCGCGTGCCGCGGCCGATGCGGACGTCGGGGCCGATGACGCAGAACGGGCCGATCTCCACGTCGTCATCAAGTTGGGCCCGCGGATCAATCGAGACGTTGTCGGCGATGTAGCTGGCCATCGCAGGGCTCCTGGACTACTTTCGGACCGGGCCGGGAGGAAAGGGTACCTGGCCTTTTCCTGATCCCTTGACACGGCAAACCCGGGTTGGAAATGTCAGTCAACCCAGTACTCTTCGAGGTCGTTTCGGGACCGCGCCGTCCCGAACGAGCGTCGTGCTCAGTACCTGGTTGTTACGCGCAGCGCCTCAAGCCTTCTCCGTTTTCCGATTGGTCGAGCAGTGTCTTGACGAGTTCTGCATTGAGCCGGTGACCGCTGCGATAAGCGATGAACCGGCCCACCAGTTCACAACCGGCCAGGGCCAGGTCGCCCACCATGTCGAGCAGCTTGTGGCGGACGCACTCGTCTTCAAAACGCAGCCGATTGTCGATCGGCCCGTCGGCGTCGAACACCAGCAGATCGCGGCACGTGGGCCGCAATCCCAGGCCCTGGGCCCGCAGCCAGGCCGCTTCGTCCTTCAACATGAAGGTGCGGCAGGGGGCCAGTTCGCGTCGAAAAGCGTCGGGCCCCAGCGCGATCTCGAAGGTCTGCTTGCCGATCGGTCCCTCGCCGTAGTCGAGCTGGTAGCGAAGGAACGCGCGGTCCCCGGTCGTCGGCCAGGCCTCCACCCAGCACTTGTCATCGCCCAGGCGCACCGGGTGGCGGACGACGCGCCGGCGCCGTGGGGCGTCCTGGATGACCACTCCCACCTCGTCCAGTGCGGCGACAAACGGCTCGCTCGATCCGTCGCAGCCGGGCATTTCCGGCCGGTTGGTCCAGATCTCGCAGTTGTCGACGCCCAGGCCGGCCAGCGCCGCCATGATGTGTTCGATCATCTCCACCCGTGCGACGCCGCTCCTTAAGCTGGTGCGCCGCGGGATGTCGAACCGGTTGGCCACCTTGGCCTCTACCCGCGGACAGCCCTCGAGATCGCTGCGGACGAAAACCACTCCCGTGCCCGCCCTGGCGGGGCGGAATTCTACCCGCACATCCTCCCCGCTCCAGTAGCCGAATCCTTCGACCACGGCCGCCGCGGCAAGCGTGCGCTGTTTTCGTATCGTTTCCATCAACAGGTGCAGGTCATCCGTGACGTATGGAAGACGGAACTCCGCGGCCTGCCCGACATCCTGTCGGAGCAAGGCCGCGGCTGAAGACGGCCGGTGCTCAGCGCTGCAGCGGAATTCCGCCCGAGGTCGGGCCGCGCTGCGGCTGCTGCGGAACGCCGGGCTGAGTCCGAGTCGCGCTCGTGTTGCGGGCGTTGAGCTGCTGAAGCACCAACTGGGTGATGTCCACTCCCTGGTTGTGCCAGATCACCGGCTTGTTGATGTCGCGGAGAATGCTCTCCGGATCGTTGGCGTCCACCGCCTCGCCGTTGTAACGGAGCACGGCTACGTAGCCATACTGACCCGCCAGCCAGTTGACGATCTGCTGCACTTCCTGGTAAGCGGCGTGATAGGCCTTCGCTTCCTTCTCGAGGAAGTCCTTGCGCGAGAGCTGGACGTCGGCCTGAAGCTGAGCCGACTGGGTCGTGATCTGCTCTTCGAGCCGTTTGTAGTCGAGGCTGCCCGTTTGATACGACTTCAACAGCTCAGCCTGCGAGCGCAGTTCGTCGCGTTTCTGCTTCATGCTGGTTTCGGCCTGCTGAACCTGAGCCTTCAGCGCCGTCATCTCTTGCTGGAAGCGGGGATGCTCCTTCAAGACTCGGCTCAGGTCCAACAGCGCGACCCCTTGAGCCGGACGGGTGTAAGCCGCTTGCCCTGCGGGCTGCTGGGCGGTCACGCTCGCCGCAACGCTCGCGACCAATACCAGACACGCCGCCATGACGGCCACGAGATGGGATTTCCTCACGTTCAGCACTCCTTGCTGGCTAACGGTTCTCCATAACCCGGCCGGCTGCAATCCCTCGCGAGCCGACCAGCGCGAGCGAGCGCTCGGCGGACCAGAAAAGCTCACTCCTGAGGCGGTATTCTGCCCGCAAAGGGCAATTCGGTAAAGGCCAATATCCGGCACTCGGCGATCGGCCGTAAGCCCCTTCTTCATCAACCACTTAGAGCTCGGCACGCACTGCCGGCAACTAGCCTCTTTGTTCCCGGCTCCACGCCCGCCTCGACCCTTCTTGCCACACGTCAGCAGCCCGCACGCCTCGCCAAACCCTCAGAAATCGGCGCTCCCCGGCGTACGGGGGAAGGGAATGACGTCCCGAATATTGGCCATGCCGGTAATGAATTGGATCGCCCGCTCCAACCCCAGGCCAAACCCCGCGTGCGGCACCGTGCCGTATCGCCGCAGGTCGAGATACCACCAGTAATCATCGGCCCGCAGGTCCTGTTCGGCCATGCGGTCGCGGAGCACGTCGAGCCGCTCTTCGCGCTGGCTGCCGCCGATGATCTCGCCCACCTTGGGCACGAGCACGTCCATCGCCCGCACCGTGCGGCCGTCGTCGTTCACCCGCATGTAAAACGGCTTGATCGTTCGCGGATAGTCGAACAGGATCACGGGCTGCTTGAAATGCTTCTCCGTCAGATAGCGTTCGTGCTCGGCCTGCAGGTCCTTCCCCCACTCCACCGGAAACTCGAACGTCTCGCCCGAGCGGACGAGAATATCGACCGCCTCGGTATACGGCAGGCGGACGAAACGGCTGTCGACGATCGACTCCAGCGTCGCAATCACCGTGTTGTCGATCCGCTGATTGAAAAACTCCATGTCCTCGCCGCAGCGATCCAGCGCGTCGCGGAAAATCCGCTTCAGGAACCTCTCCGCCAGGTCCATGTTGTCGGCGAGCTCGAAGAACGCCATCTCCGGTTCGACCATCCAGAACTCGGCGAGGTGCCGCGTGGTATTCGAGTTCTCGGCGCGGAACGTCGGACCGAACGTGTAGATCTTGCCTAGCGCGCAGGCCATCGTCTCCCCCTCGAGCTGTCCGCTCACCGTGAGATACGACGGGCGATCGAAAAAGTCGAGCGTGTAGTCGATGCGATCCTCGCGATTGGGGAGCTTGTTCAGGTCGAGCGTCGTGACCTGGAACATCGCCCCGGCCCCCTCGCAGTCGCTGGTGGTGATGATCGGCGTGTGGATGTACAGGAAGCCCTCTTCCTGGAAGAACTGGTGGATCGAGTACGACACGCAGTTCCGCAGCCGAGCAATCGCCCCAAATGTGTTCGTCCGCGGCCGCAAGTGGGCGATCGTCCGCAGAAACTCGAACGAATGCCGCTTCTTCTGCAGCGGATAGCTCTCCGGATCGGCCCAGCCGTGCACCGTGATCCGCGACGCCTCCACCTCCGTGGCCTGGCCCTGCGCGGGCGAAGCCTTGACGGTCCCGGCAACGCTCACGCTGCACCCCGCCGAGAGCTTCTTCACCTCCGACTCGTAATTCTCCAGCGACGCCGGCGCGATGATCTGGATGTTGCCCTGCGACGAACCGTCGTTGAGTTCCAGGAAGCTGAACCCGGCCTTGGAGTCGCGCCGCGTGCGGAGCCAGCCCTCCAGGACAACTTCTTTTCCGACCGATTCCTCGCGGCGTGCCTGGGCGACGGATGTTCTCATGAGCGGTGTGGCGATAGGAGTTAGGGTCTGTCAGCGGTGAATTAGTGGCCCCTGGCGGCCAGCCAGCGCTCGGCGTCGATCGCGGCCATGCAGCCGGTGCCTGCCGCGGTGATCGCCTGGCGGTACCAGTCGTCGGCGACATCGCCTGCGGCAAATACCCCTTCCACGCTGGTGTAAGTGCGCATTGCGGCGGTCAGCTTGATGTACTTTTTCTCGGTAAGCTCGAGCTGACCCTTGAGAAACGACGTGTTCGGGGTGTGCCCGATGCCGAGGAAGAAACCGGTGATCTCCACCTCCAGCGGCGACTCGCCAATTGTGCTCTTCAGCCGCACGCCCGTAACGCCCCGCGCGTCGTCGCCCAGCACCTCGTCGACCACCCGGTTCCAGAGGATCTCGATCTTCGGATGGTTCAACGCGCGTTCCGCCATGATCTTCGACGCCCGCAGCTCGTCGCGCCGGTGGACCAGGTAAACCTTGCTGGCGAACTTCGTCAGATAGTCAGCCTCTTCCACCGCTGAGTCGCCGCCGCCGATCACCGCCAGCGGATGGTTTCGAAACCTCGGCAGCGCCCCATCGCAAACCGCGCACGCGCTGACGCCGCGATTCTTGAACCGCTCCTCCGACGGCAGCCCGAGATAGTTGGCCCGCGCCCCCGTGGCGACAATCACCGCATGCGCTTCGTACCGCTTCCCTTCCAATGCCGTCAACTGGAATGGCTGGCGGGAAAAATCGACGTCGACAATGTCATCGGTGACAATCCGGGTGCCGAAATTCACCGCTTGCTGCCGCAGCAACTCCATCAGCTCCGGGCCGCTGACCCCCTCCTTTGCGTGAGGCGGCATCATAACGCGACGGTCCGGCTGGATGGCGCTGTCGAGGTACGCTTCGAGGTTGCCTGCCGGGAAACCCGGATAATTCTCAACCTCGGTCGTCAGGGCCAACTGGCCTAACGGGAGCGTCCCCGCAAGCCGATTCTCCTCGGTAATTGCTCCCTCGAAGACAAGGGGTTCCAGGGCCGCCCGCGAGGCGTAAATCGCCGCCGTCCAAGCGGCCGGTCCGCTGCCGATAATGATGACCTTCTCCGCCACGGGTGAACCTCCTGGTACCGTTCTCATGCTCGACAGATCCGCAGCCGTCTGCGGATCATACTTGACAAAGGAGTCATTATATTGGTTTACGCCGCCGTCGTCCAAGCCGGACGCTCCGTCGCCGGAGCCCGCCGTCCGGGCTCTCGGAGTTGCAGTTGACGGCACGATGGCGGGGGTTTCTACTGGCTATATTCTGGGTCTAAACCAGTTCTCTTGCAGAACACTCGTATGTTCGACAACGCCGCGCTGATCGCTTTGGTCTCGTTCGCCCTTTTACTCGTCGCCTACTTCACCTACGGGCGATTCCTCGGGCGCCGAATCTTCCAGTTCGATCCCAACCGCACGACGCCATCGCATGAATTGCAGGATGGCATCGACTATGTGCCCACGCGCATCCCCATTCTTTTCGGCCACCATTTCGCCTCGATCGCCGGCCTCGGACCGATTCTCGGCCCGGCGATCGCCGTAGTTTGGGGTTGGCTGCCGGCCGTGCTGTGGGTGATCTTCGGATCGATATTCATCGGCGCGGTTCACGACCTTGGCGCGCTGCGAGTCAGTCTCCGTTACAAGGGCAAATCGATCGGCGAAGTATGTCAGCACATCATGGGGCCGCGGGCCAGGCTGCTGGCGCTGCTGATCATCTTCTTTCTCATGTCGGTCGCGATGGGGGCCTTCTGCAATACCATCGCGGACCTGTTTGTGAACTACAACCCCGACGCGATCATCCCTTCGCTCGGGCTGATGGCGGTAGCGGTCGTCTTCGGCATCTCGGTCTACCGCTTCAAGACCCCGCTGGCAGCCACCACTGTGGTGGCACTGGCCGCCTTCGCCGGGTTGATTCTCTGGGGAGTCGAGCAGCCGGTCATGACCTACGAGTGGTTTGCGACGCCCGAAACGCGTGCCGCTCTGGACGCAGCGCCGAAAGCCGGGCCGGGCGAAGAGGGCCTGCTCCTCCACCGCCCCTATGGCGCCGTCGAGGCGATCCGCTATCTCCAGGTCGCAGGTGACACGGCCGCCGCCGAACAAATCGGTTCCCAGAAGGTCTCGGGCACCGCCGTGTGGAAGGCCTACCACGCGTGGATTGCCGTGCTGTTGGGCTATGCCTTCGTGGCTTCGGTCCTGCCGGTGTGGCTCCTCCTGCAGCCGCGCGACTACATCAACAGCTTCCAGCTCTATTTCGCCCTGACCACTATGATTATCGGCCTCACGATCGCCGGCATCGTCGGCGCGCCAGAGAATCATATCGAAGCCGAGATGGTTCGCACCGTGCCCGGCGCCCCGCCGATCTTCCCCTTCCTGTTCGTGACCATCGCCTGCGGCGCGGTGAGCGGGTTCCATTCGCTCGTCTCCAGCGGCACGACCGTCAAGCAACTCAATCGCGAGACCGACGCCATGCCGATCGGCTATGGCGCCATGCTCGTCGAGGCGGCACTGGCCATCCTGGTGATCGTCGCCTGCGTGGCTGGACTCAACGCCTCACAATGGCAGGCCGGCGGCATCTACTCCTCGTGGAGCGGCATTCAAGGGGGCGGGCTCGCCGTGCAACTCAGCGCGATGATCCGCGGCGGCGCCAACTTCCTCAACCACCTCGGCATTCCCATCGCCCACGGTCGCACCCTTCTGGCGGTTACGGTCGTCGCCTTCGCCCTGACCACGCTCGACTCCGCCACGCGGCTCCTGCGATTCAACGTCGAGGAAGTGTGCCGGTCGCTGAAGCTCGATTTCCTCGCCAACCGCTACTTCGCCTCCGGCGTGGCAGTGGTGGGCATCGCCTTCTTCGCCCTGGTGCCGGCAGGCAAGACCCTGTGGACCCTCTTCGGCTCATCCAACCAGTTGCTGGCCGGGCTGACGCTGCTGATCGTCAGCGTCTTCCTCTACAAGCTGGGCCGGCCGGTCGTCTACACGCTCGTCCCCATGATCCTGATGTTGGCCATGTCGTCGTGGGCGATGATCCTGAGCCTCGGCAAGTTCTGGTCCGACGGCAAAACGTCGCTGTTCGCCGTCTCCGTCGCCGTGCTGATCATGGCCGCCTGGCTGGTTGTCGAAGCCATCCTTTCCTTCGCCCGCGGACGTGGAGGCCTGGACGATGGCGACAACGAAGCTCCTGTCTCCGAAGAAAACCAGGAACTGGTGGCGCCGCGCGCCTGATTGCCCAGCGCTCGCTCAACCGCGGGGCCGCGAACAGGCCGCGGCTTTTTATCAGGCCATGGCGCGCTGGACCACCGCGCGGCACTTCTCCAGCCCCGTCCGCGCCACTGTCAGCGGATCCTGCGCCCAGTAGTCGCGATTGAACACCTCCAGCGACAGCATTCCGCGGAAACCCGTATCGTAGAGCGTCCGCAAAATCTGGTCGTATGGCGCGATGCCGTCGCCAGGGTAGACGCGATGGCCGTCGTTGAGCTGCTCTCGCGGCGGGTCGGCCGGGTAGTCGTTGACGTGGAAAGCATGCATCGCCGCGCCGTTCAACAACCGCAGGCTCTCAAAACCCGATCCGCCGCGGAAAATGTGGTAAACGTCCAGCAATAGACAGGCGTCCGGATGATCGGCCGCGGCGGCCACCATGGCGGCCTCACCGACGCGGCTCAACGACTGCGACGATCCCCAGATCTCCAATTGCGGGACGATGCCCATCTCGCGCCCCAACTCGAGCACCTTGCGGTAGCGCTCGCCCACCCGGAGCAAATCGACGCCGGCGACTCGATTGATCCCCGCCGGAGACGCGGCGATTCGCGTGCCGCCGATCTGCCGCACGAGATCCATGTCGCGGCGGAACTGCTCCAACCCGGCGGCTCGCTCGGCGTCATCGTCGACGGCCCAGGCGGCGAAACCGATCGCGCTGACCACCTCCAGCCCCAGGTCAGCCGCCCGCTTCTTGATGTCCGCGAGCGATCCGCCTTCAGCCTGGTACTTCTCGATGTTCCGCACCCAGGGCTCAACTCCTTTCCATCCGGCCTCGGCGGCAAGCTCGATCTCCTCCATTAGGGAAAGCTTGTGCCCCATGACGGTGGCCAGGTTGAGCGAGTAGCCGAACGGCTCCCGCGCGGCCGCTTCGGCTGGCGGTTCGACGCCGCACGTCGCAGCAGTCGCGGCGGCTGTCGCCGCCAGGCAAAGCCCGCTCTGAACGATCAACTCACGACGCGAAAGCAGATTCTTCACGGTGTCGGCTCCAGTGGCTGGGTTGAGTCCCGCTATTCTTGCCAGCCATGATACGCTTGGCAACGGGCAGCCCGTCAGACTATTCTGAACGGTCGCGTTTCCCGACCGCCAATCTTCACCAGAGTGCCGCTTCCATGTGCCGACCCCTCCTTGCCGCCCGGCAAACCGCCGCCGGTCTGACCGTACTGCTCTCATTGGCCTCGCTGCAGGTGGCAGCGGGCCAGACACCCGGCCCCGTCAAGGTGGCCACCGACCGGGTAGGGTACCAGCAAGTCGACGGCCTGAGCCTCACTCTCGACCTGTACCTGCCCCAGGACGGCAAGAAGAACCGCCCGGCGGTCGTCTGGCTCCATGGCGGAGGCTTTAGCGGCGGCAAACCGTCCCAGTTCCGGCCGCAGTCCGAGAGTCTGGCGAGCAATGGGGTAGTTTGTGCCTCGGTCCGCTACCGGTTGACGGGCGAGGCCCCGTTCCCGGCTTGCATCGAGGACGCCAAGGCCGCCGTAAGATTCTTCCGCGCCAACGCCGAGAAGTACGGCGTCGATCCCGACCGCATTGCCGTCGGCGGCGGTTCAGCGGGTGGACATCTCGCGGCGATGGTCGGATTGACGCCGGGCGAGTTTGAAGGCCAGGGTCCGAACCTCCAGACGTCGAGCCGCGCCGATCTGCTCATCCTGTTCAACCCGGCACTCGACCTGCGTGAACTAGGCAAGGCGGCCGAACGGCGGAAACGTTCTGGCGACAGACTTCCTGGCGCGGCCGCCCTGGCACGCTGGTCGCCGATTACCCATGTTTCGGCCAACGTCCCGCCCACACTCATCCTGCATGGCGACCAGGACACGACCGTTCCCTACCGGCAAGCAGTCGCCTTCCGCGATGCGCTCTCAGCCGAGGGCGTCAAAGTGGAGCTCTTCACTGCCGAGGGGAAAGGACATAGCTGGTTCAATCGCCCGCCCGATCTCCAGGTCACCACTCGCCGCGTGGTCCAATTCCTTGAACACAACGGCTTCTGGCCAACCCAGAACGAGACCTCACCCTAGCGCCTCACCCCCTCAAAAACCCAAAGCGTGAGCGAGGCAAAATCGTTGCCTCGCTCACGCTTCGAATTGTGGATCAGTCTATGAAGGATCCGCCGGCGAGGGCCCCGCTTCGGTGCTCAGCCGACCTGGGCACGCCTGGAGACGCTGCGGCGCCGGATCATAGCCACCAGCCCCATGCCCCCCAGACCGAGGAACATGGCGAGCGTGCTCGGTTCCGGCACGGCAGCGACATCGAGTCGAACGTTGTCGAAATCCACCGCACCCCCATTAAGAGCGCCGATGCGAATACCCAGCCGCGATCCAATCGGATCCGCGCTCGTCGGAATGTAGGTCAGGCTGATGTCAGTGAACGTCCCCCGAGTCGGTTCTACAGAGGACTCGAGGTTCGCGAGCGTCGTCGTCCCGGCGAGCAACGCAATTGAGTAGCCGGCAAATGTCCGGTTATCGCGGTACCCAACGGCAACCGTCAGCGTGTACTCCCGTCCCAACTGCAGCGTTTCGGCCAGCGCCTGGCTGAGCGCTGCCCCCGGTACATTGGAGAAGAAAGCCACCACCGGCCCGTCCATCGTTCCGATTTCACCACCGCTGCTCGATCCGTTCAGAATCAGACCGTCGAGGTAGTGAGTTTGGCTGGGATCGTAGCGGCCAAACGTCCCCGTCCCGCTCGCCATCCAGCCGTATGGAGCCCCGGTGATGTAGTTGCCGCCCGCATAATCCGCGTTTGGATCTGGATCCGTCTCGAAGTTCGAGTTGACTACAGTGATCAATGCCCCCTGCCCCGTTTGAACGGCTACAACGCACATTACCACCACGACGCTGGTGGTAATCACTCGAAAAATGGTCATCGTGTCTCCTTCAGACTGAGTGCCTCTATCTCAACGTTCGCGCGCTCGATTCTAATTGCGACCATCGTGTAACTCAATAAAATTCGAGCAACGTTTCTGGGAGATCAACAACCCCCCATTATGACTTTAATGGCACCCAGCACACTCGAACTACTTCAACATAGCCGGATGGTCATGTCAACAATTTATCAGTATTGCTGGTGATGTTTTCATGGGGGACCATCTTTCCCACTCGAAAGCGCGCCCCCCTGCCGGAAAGAGAATTGCCCCCGATCGCCGCCGCAGCCTCCGCAGCTTAGGCCGCCCGGTCACAAGACATCGGTGGCAAATGTCAGCGGAGAAGGATGAAACGAGCGCGAGCCATAACCTCCCGCCAAAGAAGGGAGAGACTTTCAGCGTTTCGCCCACCCAACGAAGGGAACGCGGCGGCGCGCTATTTCGACCGCGCTGATTCCGCACGCTTCTGGAGTGCGCGAAGCTCATCGTCGCAAATGAAGCCAACGCGGTCGCTCTGGAGCATGGCCTTGCACCAGGCAATAACCTCGCCGACGGGCAAGTCGCACTTCCTGAGGGAGCTGATGACCACCTGGAGACACTCCTCGATCTCGCCTGTCATCAGCCCTTCGTCGCTCATCTCGACCTGGTGGCTCCCCTGCTTCATCAGTTCCAGCGACAACTCCATCGCCCGCCGCAAGTGCCCAAGCTTGATCAGACGGCCGAAGTTGCGTTTTACCTCATCGTAGGCTTCTGAGTCGTAGTCGAAATTGTAGTTGATCTGCCGCTCGTCGAAGTCGGTAGCGTCCGAGATGGTCAGGCGGGTCGACTCCACCAGTTCTTCAAGTGAGGCCTCAACCACGAGTTCGACAAACTCGTCCTTCGGACGTTTAGCCAACGCGCTCCGCAACCTAGCCGCCAGATCGGCCTTCTTCGCACATTCTCCGCCAGGAGGGCACGCGATGAATGCGGTACCCGGCGGAACTACGACGAAAAGTCACAGCTCCCGCTGGGCGGCACGCGAATAGAATGCAGCAAATGGTTTCTGCTCCTTGACCCGGTGGCTCCGCCGAGGCCCCGTCTCTTCAATGGCCCGGCCACTTGGTCCATTTCGTCACCATCTGGAGAGATGATCATGAGTCGAGCCGCTTTGAGACACGGCTGGATACCGCTCGGTCTCGCCTTAGGCCTCGCCGTTCTCGGGTGCCACCGCGTGCAGGCACAGCAGAACGAAGAAAAGGCAGGAAGCAAACGGGACCGGCCTGTGGTCACCGGAGAAAGTGAGCGAACGCCCCCGGCCGAAGGCGACGTCGTGCGCCTGCGGAGCGAATCGAGCTACCTGCCTGTCCATGTCCCCGAGGATTTCGAGGCGATCTTCGATCGCATGGTCCAGCAGAAGCCGGAGGTGATGGAGCGTCATCGCCGCCTGCTCGAAGATCGCTACGACCTCAGCAATCGCCCGGCCAAGGATGTGACCTTCTCCGACCGCGACAAGCCGATCCAGGAAGGCATTCGGGTGAAGCTGCCTGAGGGCGTCGAGAGCTGGGAGGCCCTGGCCGCGCTGAGCCCGGAAGAGATTCGCGAGAAGGACCTTTTCCCGCCGGGCTTTCTGCCGCTGCCCCACGTAAACCATCCCGAGGGCGGCATGGTTTTTCCCAAGATGCACATCGACGAGGTCAAGAAGCAAGAGGGGCGCGACCTGACCCGCTTCGACCTGGATTACGCTCTGCCGGAACATCTTCTGCCCGCCTTCCCGCCGCCGATCTACTTGACGACGCGACCCGATCTGGGCGATGTGTCCCAGGGCCAACTGGTAACCATCGGCAACTTCTTCCAGTTGTTCGATGGCATCCTCACGCCCAAGCAGCTCGACGGATTGCGGCTGTTGGTCACGCCCTTTCCGCAGCAACAGTTCAATGCCACCAACGACCGCCGCAGCGAGCGGGCCAGTCTGGGTGTGACCTGCCTCGATTGCCATGCCAACGGCCACACAAACGCCGCGTTCCACCTGGTGGGCGACATCCGCCCGCAGGAATTCCGCCGCCGCATCGACACGCCGTCGCTGCGGGGCGTCAACATCCAGCGGCTGTTCGGCAGCCAGCGGGCCCTGCGGACCGTGGAAGACTTCACCGAATTCGAACAGCGCGCGGCCTACTTCGATGGCGACCCGGTGATCGGGCTCAAGAAGGGGATCAACATCCTGGAACGCGGGCACCAGGTCCACAACATGGCCGAGTTCCAGGAACTGCTCGACTTCCCACCGGCGCCGAAGCTCGACCTGTTCGGCATGCTCGATCCGGATAAGGCCACCGAGGCGGAACTGCGCGGGCAGGAGGTCTTCTTCGGCAAGGCCAAGTGCGGCGTCTGCCATCCGGCACCGCACTATACCGACGGGACGATGCACGACCTGCGTGTGGCGCAGTTTTTCGAGAAGCGGCTGATCGAGGGCCGCGTGGCTGATCGCGAGGGACCGATCAAGTCGTTCCCGCTGCGGGGAATCAAAGATTCCCCCCCCTACCTGCACGATGGCCGGTTGCTGACGCTCGAGGACACCGTCGAGTTCTTCAACCTCATCCTCGGCACCAAGCTGAGCGAGCAGGAGAAGCAGGACCTGGTGGCCTTCATGCGCGTGCTGTAGCGATTGCCGAAGCCTGTATCCTGCGCGGCTACAGGGCCAGCGCCTCCAACTCGGGGTACTCGGCCGGCGAGAGCATTTCGGTCATCTGCATGCCGATATGATAGAAGCCCGCTCCCATTGGGTTGAGGTGCTTCGCCTTGGCACGGACAAACTGAAGCTCCCGGTCAACCCGGAAGCCGAGGATTACGTCGTCCAGCCCGCGAGGCTCATTCAGCACGATCGAGACCCCGCGCGTCGAGAATTCACGGGTGACGGCGGCAAAGGCCTGCTCGGTCTTGGGCTGCTTCCCCTCCACCGGAATAATGAGGGCGACGACCGTCAGCCGCACGCGACCCTCCACACGCGGGCCCTCGAGCATCGTCTGGAGCCCTTCATTGTTGTTGTTGATGAGCTTCATCATGAAGCTCTGAAGGTCGAGGTTCTTTCGGCGACTGAAAAGCTGCACGAATCGATCCTCCCGCAAGCCGCGCACGCCCCGCGTTTTACCAGAGCAACCCCCCCGTGCCAGCCGCACGGTGTGCGAGTGCTACCAAGTCAATCATAGGTCACGCTGCGGGGGGAGAGAGGGCCGCCGGACGCACCGTCGCAGCCGCCTTGGCCGCGCCCCGGTCGGCACATCCGTCGCGACCGTCACCTGCGGAACGCCCCCCGACAATGGCCGCCGCGGAGAGCGGTATTCGCTCATTGCCTTGGAGGGGTGGGCCTGCCTATGGTACAGTATTCGGTTTTGCGCCAGCCTTGGCCTCGTCCGCTGGTAAGCAACGGTCTCGCTAGCGATGATCGGCTGAACCCGGAATTCGATCGCTTGGCGCCCAAAAACTTCTCTCCCCCCTCGGCATTCGCATTCGTTTCCAAGAAAGTGCATCATGAGCCACTCTGCCTTGAAAAAGGCCATTGCCGACAAGTCGGCCCGCATCGGCGTCGTTGGGTTGGGGTACGTGGGCTTGCCCCTCATCCGGGCCTTCATCGCCGCCGGCTACCGGACTATCGGCTTCGACGTCGACCAGACAAAAGTCGATCGGCTCCTTAAAGGCGAAAGCTACATCGGCCATATTTCGTCCCAGTGGATCTCCGAATGCGTGAGCAAAGGGAGGTTCGAACCCACGGCCGATATGAACCGCCTGGCTGAGGCCGATGCCCTCTTGATCTGCGTTCCCACGCCGCTCAGTGAAAGCCGCGATCCGGACCTCACTTACGTCGAAGGGACAACTCGCCATATCGCCGCCACGCTCCGGAAGGGGCAACTTGTGATCCTCGAGAGCACGACCTATCCGGGCACCACCCGCGACGTCATGCTGCCGATCCTTTCGGCCACCGGCTTGAAAGTTGGCGACGATTTCTTCCTCGCCTTCAGCCCCGAGCGGGAAGACCCGGGCAACCCCGATTTTTCCGCCGATCGCATTCCCAAGGTTGTCGGCGGAATCGAGCCCAAGAGCAGCGAGCTCGCCCAGCAACTCTATGGCGCGGCGGTGGTCCGGGTGGTGCCCGTTTCAAGCTGCGAGGTAGCCGAGGCCTGCAAGATCCTCGAAAACACCTACCGGGCCGTCAATATTGCGTTGGTCAACGAGCTGAAGCTCCTCTGCGAGCGGTTGGGGATGGATGTCTGGGAGGTGATCGACGCCGCCAAGACCAAGCCCTTCGGCTACCAGGCGTTCTATCCGGGGCCCGGACTGGGCGGACACTGCATACCCATCGACCCGTTCTACCTTACCTGGGTCGCCCGCAAGCACGGCATGACCACCCGGTTCATTGAATTGGCGGGTGAGATCAATACCAGCATGCCGCAGCATGTCGTCCAGCGGGTGGTCGAGGCCCTCAACGAACACCGCAAAGCGCTCAACGGCAGCAAGGTTCTCGTCCTGGGAGTGGCCTACAAGAAGGACGTGGACGACCCGCGCGAAAGCCCTTCGTTTACGCTCATGGAGCTGCTGCTGGCCGGCGGAGCGCAACTGAGTTACAACGATCCGCACATCCCGCAGTTGCCCGAAATGCGGCATCATCACGTCCCCGACATGACGAGCGTCGAATTGAAGCCGGAAACGCTTGCCGAGTACGATTGCGTGCTCATCGCGACCGATCACTCCGCCTACGATTATGACGAGATCGTCCGCCATTCTCGGCTGGTCGTTGATACGCGAAACGCCACAAAGAATGTAACCGCGGGGCGCGAGAAGATCCGCAAGGCTTGATTCATATCCCGTCACCAGGAGGGACATCGCTCCATGCCGCAACGCCACCTCGTCACCGGCTGCGCCGGCTTCATCGCGTCGAAGGTGGTCGAGCTGCTGCTCGACGCCGGCCATGAAGTGGTGGGCGTCGACAATCTGAACGACGCCTACGATCCGCGGCTCAAGCAGTGGCGGCTGGCCCGCCTCGAGCCGCGGCCCGGCTTTTCGTTTCATGCGCTCGACATCACCGATCGCGAGGCTTTGGAGCGGCTCTTCGCCGGCGAAGAATTCTCGGCGGTGCTCAACCTCGCCGCACGGGCCGGCGTGCGGCCGAGCGTGGCGAACCCCTGGATCTACTTCCAGGCCAATGCCGACGGCACCCTAAATCTGCTCGATCTTTGCCGCCGCCACGAAGTCAAGAAGTTCGTGCTCGCCTCCACCTCCAGCCTGTACGGCGGCCACAATCCGGTTCCCTACCGCGAAGACACCGACACCAACCGGCCGCTGTCCCCTTACGCGGCCTCCAAAAAGGCCGCGGAGGCGATCGCCTACACCTACCACCACCTGCATGGCCTGGACGTGACGGTGTTCCGCTATTTCACCGTCTACGGGCCGGCCGGCCGCCCCGACATGAGCGTTTTCCGCTTCGTCCGCCGCATCGCCGAAGGCGAGCCGATCACCGTCTTCGGCGACGGCAGCCAGGAGCGCGACTTCACGTTCGTCGACGACATCGCCCGCGGCACCGTCGCCGGGCTCGCTCCGCTGGGCTACGAAGTGATGAACCTAGGGGGCGATCGGCCCGTGAGACTCTCGGATATTGTCGACAAGATCGCCGCGCTATTGGGCAAAGCCCCGATCATCCAGTACCGCCCCGCCCACCCGGCCGACGTTCCCGCGACCTGGGCCGACATCAGCAAAGCCCGGCAGACGCTCGGCTGGTCTCCTGCGGTGAATGTCGAAGAGGGCCTCCGCCGATCCGTCGAATGGTATCTCGCCAATCGCGAGATGGCGCGAGGGCTGGAACTGGGGGACCAATAGCTTCAATCCTGCTCGACAATCGCGGTGAGGCGCGCCGCGCTGAGAAATAGCCGATACGGATGACCGGGCAGTTCATTGAAACCCCAGTGCTTGTAGAACGCCCTGGACTCCTCGCCAGTGCAATCGAGGATCACGGCTATGAATGGAAAGGTTGCCCCGGCCTCGCAACAGTCCCGCAGTGCTTGTGCCAGCAGCCGGCCACCAAGGCCCTGCCGATGAAGCCTGGCATCCACGCCCAGCCATGCCAAAACGACTGCCGGGAGCATCCGGCGCGGCAGACCCTTACTCACTTCCGGGCGCAGATCACCAAAGTCGATCTGCTTGTCCTCACATCACCGCGAAGTAGTTCTCCACCGCCAGGTCGAAGAATTCGGGCGTGAGCTCCAGCGGGCGGCGGTGGTAGATGCAGTAATTGCGAACCTGCAAGAGCAGGTCGCGCGGCTGGCAGAAACGGAACGGACGACCGTTCTGGCGGTAGTGCTTGCCGATCACGTGGTCGACCGCTTCCGCCTGGTAGTCGAACCCAAGCTGCGGGGCCATCATCTTGAACAGATCGCGGAACTCCTCCTCGGTCGGGTCGATCACCTCGATCTTGTAGGGAATACGCCGCAAGAACGCCTCGTCCACCAGTTGCCGCGGTTCGAGGTTGGTCGAGAAGATGATCAATTGGTCGAAGGGGACTTCGATCTTCTTGCCGTTCGGTAGATTGAGGAAATCGTAGCGCTTTTCCAGCGGCACGATCCAGCGGTTCAACAGGTCGGCGGTGCTCATCCGCTGGCGGCCGAAGTCGTCAATCACCAGCGTCCCGCAGTTGCTTTTCATCTGCAGCGGCGCCTCGCAGATGCCCGTCGCCGTGTTGAACGTCACTTCGAGCGCCGACATCGTCAACTCGCCGCCGGCGATGATCGTTGGCCGCTTGATCTGCACCCAGCGTTTGTCGATCTTGCGCTGGTCGAGCAGCCCCTCCGGACCTTCAAGCGGCACCTCGTCGTGGTTCACCGGATCGAACAGCCGGATAATCTCCCCGTCCACTCCGATCGCCCGCGGGATCCAGATCTGTTTGCCGAATGCCCGGGTGATCCGCTCTGCGATGCTCGTCTTGCCGTTACCGGGCGAGCCGTACAGGAACATGCCACGGCCTGAATTCATGGCCGGTCCGAGACGGTCGAGCATGTGGCGATTGAGCAGCAGGCCGTCGAATGCCTGGTGCAAGTCGTTCGTGGTGGGCTTCTGATGGGTGAGCGACTGGGCCTTCACTGCGGCGATGTAATCGGCCAGCGAAACGGGCGCTGAACCGAAGTAGGTCGAGTGGGCGGCGTATCGTTGGGCACGTTCACGGCCAAGATCCGTCAACTGGTACTGGAAGTCGTTCATCGCCGCCGCATGCTTGTGGACGACCAACTGGTCGTTCTTCATCCGCCGCAGCAACTCGTCGATGAGCACAAAAGGCAATTTGACCTGGTCGGCGACGTCGCGCCCCGACACATCGCCTCGGGCAAGCAGGTACTTGAGCGCCAGCGCCTCGACCTCGGAATCGGTGAGGCATGCCTCGCGGAACGACGACGGTTCCAGCGGCACGAACGGCCCGCCATCCTCCGCCGTGATTGCGGAAGCCTCTTGTTCCGCGGCAGCGACACCACCGGCCGCAAGTTTGTTGATCCGGTCGAGAAGCGCGTCGAGTTTGCCCGCCTTCTTATCATCTGGCGGTGCGTCGTGATCGGGCTCGGTGGCCGCTAGGAGCGACAGCGTGTCGCTTCCATCCAAAGCTCCGATCTTGCCGGCCAAACGTGCGAGCAAATCCTGTTGCGAATTGACCGTCATGAGCAGCACCCAGGGCCTGACAGGAAGCATCCGAGAGGCGGCCAGACCGCTCCCTCGCAAATCTAGCTTCCCTGCTGAACGGGTCAAACGCCGCGATCGTGGCCTCCGGCTGAAACCCCTGAACGGGTGGACCGATCGCCCGACTTTCACCCCCTGGCGACGGGGGATATAATTGATTGCGCTATGAAGGAGCCCGCCGTGCCGATACCGCCCCACGCCGCCGAATCGAACCGGATTCGGATCGGCGCTGTCAGCTATCTCAATTCGCGACCGCTCGTTGAAGCCCTTCCCCGACTTGCCCCGACGGCCGAGATCACCGTCGATCTCCCCAGCCGCCTGGCCGACGGCCTGACGGCGGGTCGGCTCGACGTGGCCCTCATCCCCTCAATCGAGTACTTCCGGCACCCCGAGAGGCAGATCGTCTCCGACGCGTGCGTGGCCTGCGAAGGCCGGGTGAAAAGCGTCAAGCTCCTCGGCCGAGTCCCAGTCGAGCGCGTGCGAAGGCTGGCGCTCGACGAGGGATCGCGGACCAGTGCCGCGCTTGCGCAGATCATCCTCTGCGAACGATACCGCCTCCGTCCGGATCTCGAATCGCTCCCCATCGGCGACTCAATCGACGACTCAGGCGCCGACGCCGTGCTGTTGATCGGCGACCGGGCAATGCAGTACCGCGAGGGCAGCTTCGCATTCGTCTGGGATCTGGGCGAGGAATGGTCGCGATGGACCGGCCTGCCCTTCGTCTTTGCGCTCTGGATCGCGCGCCCCAACCTTGATTCGCAAGAGTACGGGAGCCTGTTGGCGACCGCTCGCGACGATGGCCTGCAGCGGTTCGAGGAGATCGCTCGCGGCGCCTCCGCCGAACTGAACCTGCCCGAGTCGGAGTGCCTGGCATACCTCCGCGACCATTTGCGGTTCCATCTCGGACCGCGCGAGCGGGAGGGACTGGAGTTGTTTTTCAAGATGGCGACACGCCATCGGCATGTCGCGCCGGGAGCCCAGCTTGCCTTCTGCGACTGAGAGACTTCTGGACGAGGTGGCGCACGGCCGGAGACTCGCCTTCTCCGAGGCGCTCGAATTGCTCGTCTCGGCCGACCTTCCGGTCGTGGCTGAAGCGGCCGATCGTGTGACCGAGCGGCTGCACCCCGAGCCATACCGCACGTATAACGTCGATCGGAACATCAACTACACCAATATCTGCGTCGGCGGCTGCCGGTTCTGCGCGTTCTCGCGCAAACCGGGTGACTCAGCCGGCTATATCCTCAGCCGCGAAGAACTGTATCGCAAGATCGAAGAGACGCTCGCCCTTGGCGGCGATCAGATCCTGCTGCAAGGCGGCATGCACCCCGAATTGCCGCTCGCCTGGTACGAAAGCCTGGTTCGCGACATTCGAGCCCGCTACCCGGCAGTCAACGTGCATGGTTTCAGTCCATCGGAGATTCACCATATCAGTCAGGTGTCGGGGCTGACCGTCGATACGGTGCTCAACCGTTTGCGCGAGGCTGGCCTGGGAAGCCTGCCGGGCGGCGGCGCCGAGATACTCGTCGACCGCGTCCGCCGCGCGGTGAGCCGCTGCAAGGTCTCTGCCGACGGGTGGCTCGACGTGTGCCGCCGCTGGCATAGGCTGGGGGGACGCGGCTCGGCGACGATGATGTTCGGCCATCTCGAGACACCCGCCGAGCGGATCGAGCATCTCGAGCGACTCCGTTCGCTTCAGGACGAGACCGCCGGTTTTACCGCCTTTATCTGCTGGACGTTTCAGCCCGGCAATACCGAATTGTCCGAGATTAGAAAGCTCGGCTCGGCCGAGTATTTGAAGATGCTGGCCGTATCGCGGCTGTACCTCGATAATTTTCCCAATGTCCAGGCTTCGTGGGTTACCCAGGGCCTGAAAGTCGGCCAGATGTCGTTGCGGTTTGGCGCCAACGACATGGGTAGCGTGATGATCGAGGAAAACGTAGTGGCCGCGGCCGGCACGAGCTTTCGCGCAGACGAGGCCGCAATCCGCCATGCCATCGTCTCAGCCGGCTTCGTCCCTCGGCGGAGGAATGTGCGGTATGAGCTGACGGACGAACCGCCGCAGTACTCAGTGAAGGGCCATCCATAAGGTAAGCTAACATTGTGGCCTCCCCCAACCGTGGAGCGGGCTGAATCCATCGACAACCGGGCCGGCGCGGGCGCCCATGATCCACGTTCATGGACTGACGAAGCACTATGCGGATCTGCGGCGCGGACGATTCGTGGCGCTGGACGATCTCAGTTTCGACGCTCACCCGGGGCAGATCTACGGCCTGCTGGGACCCAACGGAGCCGGGAAGACCACAGCGCTGCGGATTCTCAGCACGGTGCTCCAGCCCACCGCCGGATCGGCCACGATCAACGGCTACGACTGCGTTCGACAATCGTCCGAAGTGCGCCGGGTGATCGGGTTCATGTCGGCCAACACGGCGGTCTACGACCGCATGACCGCCTGGGAGATGGTCGAGTACTTCGGACTCCTCCACGGCATTCCGCGCGAGCAACTCCAGCCACGAATGGAAGAGCTGTTCACGCGGCTCAAAATGCAGGACATCCGCGACGTGCTCGGGGCCAAGATGTCGACGGGCATGAAGCAAAAGGTGTCCATTGCCCGGTCGATCGTCCACGACCCGCCGGTGTTGATCTTCGACGAGGCCACCTCGGGGCTCGACGTGCTCGTAGCCAGGGCGCTGCTGAAAACCGTGGCCGAACTTCGCGAGCACGGCAAGTGCATACTGTTCTCCACCCATATCATGCGCGAGGCGGAGAAGCTCTGCGACCGCATCGCCATTTTACATCGCGGCCGGTTGCTGGCCGAAGGCTCGCTCGACGAACTCCGCGAGCGCCACGGCGAACAGGATCTTGAAGAACTGTTTTTCCAGCTCATTTCGCGTCACGACGAGAGCCGTCCGGCAGAGGCTGACAACATCCGTGCCTGAGCGGCCGGAGACTCCGCTCTAACGCGCCATACACCCCATGAACTGGTCCAACGTCAAGCTCATTCTCGGACGGGAGATTCGCGATCAGTTGCGCGACCGGCGCACGCTGTTCATGATCGCAGTGCTGCCGATCCTGCTTTATCCTCTGCTGGGAATGAGCTTCTATCAGATCGCCCAGTTCATGCGCGAGCAGCCGACGAGCGTGCTGATCGTCGGCGCTGAAGAGCTCGAGGGATTGCCGAAGCTGTTCGACGACGGGCGGTTTACGGTGCGGTTGTTCGAGCGGCCTGCGCAGCGCCAGTTGCTGACCCTCACTTTCACCGCCAACGACTCCTCTCAACCGGAAGCGGCCCGCCGCGCGGTGCAGGAGCGCGAATACGACGCCGCGGTCTACTTCCCCCGCGGGTTTGCCGACCGCCTGCTGGCATTCCGCCAGGAAATCAAGGAGCGTCAACCCGATCGCGACACCGCGACGGGAGGCACATCGGAATTGGAGCCGCAGGTCCCCAGCCCGGAGATCCTCTACTCGACGGCTACGGAGAAGTCGCAGCTTGCGTTTGCCCGCGTGGCAAGCGTGCTGCGGGCGTGGACCGACGAGGTGGGCAAGGTGAACTTGACGGCCGGCGGAGTGCCGACCAAGGCCGCCCGCCCGTTCGATGTCGAGTCGGCCGACGTGGCCCAGGAAGTGGGACGTCGCGGGGCCGCCATGTGGGCAAAGCTGTTGCCGGTGCTGTTGCTGCTGTGGGCGATGACCGGCGCCTTCTACCCCGCCGTCGATCTCTGCGCCGGCGAGAAGGAGCGGGGCACGCTGGAAACACTGCTCTCGAGCCCGGCCGAGCGGACGGAAATCGTGCTCGGCAAGCTGATGACGATCATGCTGTTCAGCATGATCACTGCGGCGTTGAACCTGCTGAGCATGGGCCTGACGGGCATGCTGCTGGTGTTCCGCATTCCAGCGATGGGGGGCCCGCCGCCGCTCACGGCCGTGCTCTGGCTGGCAATCGCCCTGGTGCCGGTGGCGGCGCTGTTCAGTGCGCTCTGCCTTGCGCTGGCCGCTTTCGCGCGGAGCACCAAGGAAGGGCAGTACTATCTGATGCCCCTGCTGCTGGTGACGATGCCGCTGGTCGTGTTGCCGATGGCCTCTTCGGTTGAATTGAATCTGGGCAACAGTCTGATCCCGGTAACGGGGGTGGTCCTGGTGCTCCGCTCACTCCTGGAGGGCAACCACTGGCAAGCGCTGCAGTTCCTGCCCCCGGTGATCTTTGTGACGCTGGCCTGCTGCCTGTTCTCCATCCGCTGGGCGGTCGAGCAATTCAATTCCGAATCGGTGCTGTTCCGCGAAAGCGAGCGGATCGATTTCGTCTTGTGGATGCGGCACGTGCTGCAGGACCGGGGGCCGACGCCCACAGTCGCCGGCGCGGTGTTCTGCGGACTGCTGATCCTGCTGGTGAGGTTCTTCCTCAGCTCGACCCTGCCTCCGATCCAGGGATTTCGCGGAACGGCCATAGTGGTGGTCGTCAGCCAGTTGGCGATCATCCTCACGCCGGTGCTCCTGATGACCATCATGCTCACTAGCAGCCCGCGCCAGACGCTATTGCTGCGGCGCCCGCCGCCATTGGCGATCATCGGCGCCGGGCTGCTCGCGGTTGCCATTCATCCACTGGTCGCCGTGCTCAACACCGCTGTGCTGAAGCTGTACCCGGTCAATCCCGAGGTGGAGAAGGCTCTGTCCGGCCTGCTCGAGGGCGCGCCGGGTTTCTGGCAGGTCGCCGTCCTCTTCGCCCTTATACCGGCGATATGCGAGGAGTTGGCCTTCCGCGGCTTCATCCTCTCGGGCTTTCGCCATCTCGGCTACAAGTGGCGCGCCATCTTCTATAGCGCGCTCTTCTTTGGCCTGAGCCACGCGGTCCTTCAGCAGTGGATGATCGCCGGGGTGGTTGGCCTGGTGCTCGGCCTGATCGCCGTGCAGACGGGAAGCATCTGGCCGGGAATGTTGTTCCACATGCTGCACAATACACTAGGGCTCGCTATGGGCCGAGTGACGCCCGAGTTGGTCGAACGGTGGCCGGCACTGGCGATGCTCCTCGATCCGCACGACACCTCCGGCATGAAATTCCACTGGCCCATCGTCGCCGCGAGCGGCGTGGCTTCATTCATGATTCTCTGGTGGTTCCTGCGCCTACCGTATTCCCGGTCTCACGAAGAGCAGCAGCACGAGTCGCTGGCCCACGCGGCGTGACCCGCACGTCAGGAAGATGACGCCATGCCGCTAGCGCTCAAGGCCCGCCGCGTGTTCCCCGTGACCGCTTCGCCGCTGAGCGATGCAGCAGTGGTGATTGAGGGCGACCGCGTTGTCGCCGTCGGCGAACCGCCGGCAGGCTGCGAGATTCGCGACTTGGGCACCGTGGCGATTCTGCCGGGACTGGTGAATTGCCATACGCATCTCGAATTCAGTGATCTTCACCACGTGCTCGGCTGGCCGGAAATTGGGTTCACCGAGTGGATCCAACGGGTGATCGAGTTCCGGCATGCGCGCACCGTCTCGGTCGAGCATGTAATCCGCCGCGGCCTGGCCGAGTGTACGCGCTCGGGCACCACCGCGCTGGGCGAGATCGCTCAACCCGGCTGGCCCGCCGACCCCTTCGACCGCGCTACGCTCGAAGCAGTCGTCTTCCTGGAACTGCTTGCGCCCGCTGCCGATCGAATGGAGCCGACGCTGGCCGCCGCCGAGTTCCACGCGACGCTTGCCGGAACACCCGGCCGGTGGCGGCCTGGCCTGAGCCCGCACGCGCCCTACACTGTCTTGGAAGCGGTATTGCAGCGTGCCGTGTCGATGTCGCACCACAGCCGGATTCCGCTGGCGATGCACCTTGCTGAATCACGCGAGGAAATCGAATTGCTCGCCTCGGACACGGGATCGTTGGCCGACTTCCTGCGGCAACGACAGGCCCCTGTCTGCTCGCACGATCGGCCGGCGACGAAGCCGCTCGACTTCCTGCGAGAATTAGCGCCCGCCGGTCGGACCCTCGTGATTCACGGCAACTACCTCGACGACGAAGAGATCGCCTTTCTGGCGGCACGCTCGGAAAACATGGCCGTCGTCTACTGTCCGCGAACACACGCCTTCTTCGGCCACCAGCGCTATCCGCTCGAAAAGATGCTCGCCATGGGCGTGACTGTGGCCTTGGGGACCGACAGCCGGGCGTCGAATCCCGATCTCAGCCTTCTGGCCGAAATGCGCTTCGTTGCCAGTCGCTATCCAACACTCCCGCTAGCTACGATCCTGCAACTGGGCACCCTGGCAGGGGCGAAGGCCCTGGGACTTCGCAACGTCGGCCGACTTCAGCCGGGGGTCTACGCCGATCTGGCCGTGGTCGCCATTCCTGACGCCGCCACGGCCGACCCGTACGATCTGCTCCTTACGGGCGACCTTCCGGTGGTTGCCACCTGGTTTCGCGGACAGCAGGTGTTCGTCGCCTCGCAATGACGAGAGCCGCGCACAGCCCTCACACCCCTCGCGACTCCTTCTCTTCGAGTCCGGAGACACCGAACCGCCGCGCCAGTTCCGCCTCGACTGCCGCAAGGTTGGTGTCGCAAGCCGCCAGGAGCACGAGGATGTGGTAGGCCAGATCGGCGGCTTCGTGCACGACGTGGCCCTTTCCTGCCGCGCCGTTTGCCGCCGCTTCGATCAATTCCTCGGCCTCCTCGCGAATCTTGGCCGAAACCGCCTCGATACCCGAATTGAGAAGCCGTGCGGTGTACGATCCGGCGGGCCGGTCCGCCTTGCGTTGGTCGATCACCGTCATCAACCGGCAGAGAATCGGTTCGTCAGCCATGGCCGGAATTCCTGATCCTGGCGAAATTCTCGCGTCCGCGGCGGATGGCCGACTCGACCGCTTCGCTGGTCGGCGGTTGACCCCCGCCATGCACGGCTGGATACACTGAATGCCGATACGCCGGATAGGCTTCCGTTCGGAGGTGGGCCAGCAACTGATGGCCACGACGGCGCTCGCGCTCGGCCCGTAGCGCCGCCAGGTCGATCGGCCCCACCACGATCTTCTCACCCGGTCCGGGATCGGCCTGGGCAAGGATGCGGCCGTCGTAGTCGACAATCATGCTGCCACCCGGCCAACTGAAGGGCGGATAGTTGCCGAGTTGCGCCGCCTGATTTGAAGCGACCACGAAAGCCATGTTTTCCAGCGCACGCGTGCGGTTGACGAGCGTCCACCAGTCCGTGGGCGTCGCCGTCCCCCAAGGGTCCATGTAGGCGGAGACTCGGATCAGCACTTCCGCCCCCGCCATCGCCAGTTGGCGGATCGCCTCCGGAAAAACCCAGTCGTAGCAGATCGCTGCGCCCAGGCGACCGATCTCGGTCTCAGCGACGGGAAACAGTGGCTCGTCATAGTCCGCCAGGTCGTGCGGGCTGGTATGGAGTTCCCACGGAATCCAAGGGTTGACCTTGCGATACTTCGAAAGGACCCCATCCGGGCCGATCAGGCAGGTCGTGTTGAACACGTGTCCCGGCCACCGGGAATCGCTTTCCAGGAATGTTCCGGTCTGAATGTAGATGCCCAACTCGCGTGCTTTGGCCTGATACCGGTCCGTATGCTCGTTGGGAATCGGCACCGCCAGCCTGTCAAGCAGTTCGTCGACCGACGCATAGATCGGGACTGCATGGGCAAACTCGGGAAACACCACCAGTCGCACGTCGAAGTAGGGTTCATAGCCCGTCACGGCGTAATCCACCATGGCGAGCATCTTCTTCACCCGTTCCGGAATCTCGCTCCGGTCAACTGGACACGGCAGGTCGATCTGGCAGGCAGCCGCATAGTAGCGGTCAGTAGCGGAATGCATGGCGTCTTCCGGAAGACAGCAGTTCGATGTTCACAGACTGCCAGTATACCCTTCCCCTCCCCTGTCCGTGGGCACTCACGCCCCCGCTTGTCGCAGGGCGGCGGTCGCGGTCTAATGCGGGCCACTGTCGAGAGCCCCCTCCATCCTCCTTGAATGTCGCGAACCATGGAAGACAACCATCTCATTTTCGGCGTCCATATCACCGACCGCTACCAGAAGGCCCCCACGGTCCAGGAACTCCTGACCGAGTACGGCTGCCACATCAAGACGCGGATCGGGCTGCACCACGTCGACGAGAAGTTCTGTTCGCCCCGCGGCCTGATCATTCTCGAAATGTTCGGCGACGAAGCCAGGTGCCACGAACTGTTCGACAAGCTGGCGACCATCGAAGGAGTCGATGTCCAGAAGATGGTGTTCGAACACCCCGAATGACCCGCCGACGGGCCCGTCGGGGCTTCCGTATCGCTCATTATCCGGAGCCGTGTCGCGGCGAACCGGTCGGGGAGGTCGCTGGACTTCGGCAATCCCGGTTGCGACAATGGTACGCGACACTGTAAACGACGTTCAGAAGCACGCCGGAGAGACACCATGCGCAGCATCATGCAATTGACCACCGTGTTGGCCCTGGGGCTGCTGGTTGGCGCCGCGACCGCCGCCGAGCAGGGCAAGGCCAAGGAACTGTTCAACGGCCAGAATCTCGACGGCTGGGAGGCGTTTCTCGTCGAACCCGGCGTGAAGATGGAAGACGTCTGGAGCGTCAAAGACGGCGTGCTCGTCTGCAAGGGAGAGCCGATGGGCTACCTGGCGACAAAGCAGGATTTCACCAGCTTCAAGCTCGTTGTCGAGTGGCGCTGGCCTGAGGAGCCGGGCAATAGCGGCGTGCTGATGCGGATCACCGGCGAACCCAAGGCGCTACCCAAGTGTGTCGAGGCCCAGCTCAAACACGGCAACGCCGGCGACGTCTACGGTTTCCAGGGCTTCAAGCTCTCCGGCGACGAATCCCGCATGAGGCGCGTCGAGAACCACGAGCTTGCCGGAACGCTCGTTGGCGTCAGCGCCATGAAGAACGCCGAGAAACCGGCCGGCCAGTGGAACACCTACGAGATCACGCTCAAGGGCGGCACGCTGAGTGTGAAGGTCAATGGCCAGCAGGTCAACGAAGCTACCGACGTGGATGTCGTGGCGGGCAAGATTGCCCTGCAGTCCGAAGGGGGCGTGATTCACGTCCGCAAAGTCGAGCTCACGCCGCTGGCGGATTGATGGCGCAAGCCGGGGCAGCGTATGTTCGATATTTACGTCGGACTGGCGTTCCTGCTCGTCGCGAGTCTCGGGGCCTTTATCCTCGCCGCTCGTTTTCCTCGCCGGACTTCCGGGCGGCAGGGAATCCTCTTCTTGCTTGCCAGCGTGATAGTCACCGCACTCTACGCGGTATTCCTGCGCGATAGCATCCTGCTGGCCCGCTATCTGCCCTTCTCCAACCTGATTGTTCTGGGTAACTGGTTTCCGCCCGCCACGGCGATCATCGCGGGGCTGGCATGGCGCCATTCATCGGGCGGATGGTTTCGCAGACGCTGGCCCGTCGTCGCACTGGGGGTCGTGGGTGTATTCGCCGCGGTTCAGCCGCTGCTTGGGGAGCCGCCCATCTGCGCCAACCGCTGGGACGACAGTGGGATTTGTCGGCAAACGACGCCCTTCACGTGCACAGCGGCCTGCGCGGCGACAGTGCTCGCAGAGCACGGAATCACGGCGGGGGAACAGGAGATGGCCGGCTTATGCTTCACCCGGCGAGGGACCACGTGGCAGGGGCTGTACCGGGGGCTGAAGCGGAAAACTGCCGGCTCAGAATATGATGTCGAAGTCTTCTCAGGCTCAGTGGAGGACCTGCGCCGCTACACGCCCGACTGCCTGATCATCACCGTTGGCCTTCCGCCTATTGGCGAGTTCGACCCGATCTACGAGCGTCAATACAGTTGGACGCGCGGCACGATGCACAGCGTCCTCCTGTTCGAGTTCCTCCCCAATGATCGCGTGGAGATGGCCGACCCGGATGTCGGCAAGGAGCAATGGACCGCAGGCGACCTGAAGGTCCTGTATCGCGGCCGCGGCCTGCGTCTGGTGTCGCGTGGATCGGGCAGGTAACCATCGGCGAATCAACAACTGTCGCCTTTCGCAAGCGACAATTCAGAAGTTGTTCACGTCGGCGGTCGCTTCCCTGCCCCCCGCTTCGCTTCCAGCGACTCGATAAAGGCGGCATGTTCCGGCGTCGCCAGGCCGCGGTTGGCGGCGGCCACGGCGGCGGCAAGATCTCCGGCCAATAGCGCACGGGTATCGAGCCAGAGCCCGGCAAAGACAGTGCTCTTCAACAACCCCTCAGCGTCCGCCTCCAGCCGCCGGTAGTTGCCGTCGTAGAGCACGAACCAGTCAATGGCGCTTTCATAGACGCGCCACACGACGTATTCCCGCACGCCGTGCCGGCGATAGGCGTGCAGCTTCTGGTGGAGATCGTAGGAAGCGCTGCTGGCGGCGATCTCAACGACCAGTTCCGGCGCGCCGTTGAGGTATCCTTCCGCGTCTTCCCACGACTGGCCACCCAGCCCGTGGTCGAGACGCAACAAGAGATCGGGCTGCGGTTCGTTGTCGTTGTCCAGCCTGACGCTGCTGTTGTCGGCTGCTTCCACTCCCCGCGTAGCCAACTCATAGGAGTGCAGCCAGTGATTCAGAATCGTGTGCTGGCGGCCGTGGTCCCGGTATCGTACCGCGGTGGGCATATAGACGACTCCCTCGATGAGCTCCGCCTTCTTGACGTGCGGCATGCGTTTCCATCGCCGCTCGAACTCCTCGCGCGTGAGCCGGTCGCCGAACTCCATCGGCGGCACAACCGCGATTTCAGCCGTCGCAGCCATCAGAGAAACCTCGTGCGATCCGGGTCCCTTCATCACATTTCTCCCACCATTATACTACCCGGCCGGGTGGCGTGCCGGCAAGTTCGATCGCTGCCGGGCTCGTGTCGATGGACATCGCGAAAGTCTGTTCGCCAGAGACGAAACGGGCTCCTCACCCGTGTCGGGAGAGGAGCCCGTGTGGCTGGCTTGCAGCAATCGGCGGCCCAAACGGACTACCGCTGTCCGCTTCGTCTCAAACCTCGCCCGAGGCCGGCACGATGAACGGAGCGCGGTACTCACGGGTGAGCATCGGAACCGCCGCCTCGTTGTTGGTCACCGTTTCGGTCTTCGAGTCGACCGCCAGTTGCGGGCCAAGCACGAGCGGCGTCTTCGCCAGATCGACGCCGTTCGCCTTGAGATGCTCGACAGTGCGATCGAGCGTCTCGGCTGGATCTTCATTCGTCTCGAGCTTGCCCAACGCGGCGCGGATGTCGTCCACCGAAGCCTGTTCGCCGAGGTAGTAGGACATATTGCCGAGATGGCTCAGCGCGCACGACAGGTGCCCCTGGAGGATGTCGGCGTTGAGGTCCTCATAGTTGCGGCTGCGGACCGCCTGGATGAAGTTCTCGTAGTGGGCATCGCCCTCGCCACCCTGGAACTTCTCGATCAACTTGCCATCCATGTCGAAGGCCGCGCCGGCCCTATAGTCGCTGAGGACGACATATCCTTCGCTGCCGTAGAAGATCACGCCCACTTTGGCGCCCTTGAGATCCGGCGTCTCCAGGCCGCGGACCTCGAACACGATCGTCTTGCCTTCAGGCTTGAACTCGTAGACCGAGACCTGCGTGTTGGCCGTGTCGCCGGCGTCTTCATAGCCAAGGCGGCCGCCGTACGAAATCACCGAGTCCGCGACACGGTCCATCCCCAGGCCCCAGCGGCAGATGTCCATCTGGTGCGGGCCCTGGTTGCCCTGGTCGCCGTTGCCGTAGGGACGCTGCCAGTGCCAGTCGTAGTGGAACTGCGGCCGGGTGAGCGGCAGGATCGGCGCCGGGCCGGACCACAGATCGTAGTCGACCGACTTGGGCACTTCATACTCGCCCTTGGGGCCGATCGACTTGCGCCGCTTGTAGCACAGGCCGCGGGCCAGCTTCACCTCGCCGATCTTGCCCGCCTTGATGTACTCGATGGCGTCGATCGAGCCCTTCATCGAGCGGCACTGGGTGCCGGTCTGGCAGATGCGGTTGTGCTTGCGGGCCGTCTCAAACATCCGGCGGCCTTCGCTCACGTTGTGGCTCACCGGCTTCTCAACGTACATGTCTTTGCCGGCCTGCATCGCCCAGATCGATACCAGCGCGTGCCAGTGGTTCGGCGTGGCCGTGGTCACGATATCCAGTGCCGGGTCGTCGAATGCCTCGCGCATGTCGCGGACGAATTTCGGCGTGCGGCTCTGCTTCTTGCCGATGTTCTCGCATTGCTTCTGGCCGTGCGCTTCATCGGCATCGACGATGTAGGTGATCTCGACATCGGAGCGGCCGAGCATCGCCCGGATGTGGTCCCCGCCGCGTCCGCCGGCGCCAACCACGGCCACAGCCAGCTTCTCGTTCGGGCTCTTGCTCTCGGCCCCCTGCCCAAACACCCGCGTGGCACTGCCGGCCGTCACGGCAGCGGCGGCCGTCAGAAGTGAATCTTCCAGGAAGCGGCGGCGTGAATAACGTGCCATGGAATCGAGTCCTCCTCAAATCTCTTCAAAAGGTATTGGTATCTGCCGGTAGTCCCCGTTAGTGTAGCGGACCGGAGGCCCGGTCCGCCAGTCGTCGAGCGGCGATGCCCGCGACCAGGTTCGCAGCACGCCCGGCTCCGCCAGTCGCAACGCCTTAACGGGACGCCAGAAACCTTCGAACGTCGCGCCATGGCGGAAGACCCTCGTGCGTATAGACTTGCGCCGTAGCAAAAAACACGACCCTGCCGTACTTCTGAGGGATGCGTTGACGCTAAGCCACTCGCGACTTCCGGGGTGCCGAGCGCGATGCGCGGGGCGATCCGGTCGCGACTCAGCCGTGTTACCTCCAACCTGAATCCATTGAACTTCAGGTTCAGAGTGCAACGAGGGCGACCAACGGGAGCCCGGCTTCAGGGGAAAGACGGCTGAAGGTGTTGCGTTATCAACATGAATACCAATAAAACCAAAGGAAAGGGCTTACAAACTTGAAGAACGCCTTCAGACTCCTCATCGTGCTGCTGCTGGCACCGCGGTCGGAGCTGCCCGCCGCCGAGGCCCCGCCGCACCGCGCCGTGCGCTGCCCGAAAGATATCAAGCAAGAGGACTACTCCGGCTGGCCGATGCGGAATCCAGTGCGGCAGATCTTCCGCGTCAATCAGACATACAAGTGGCTCCGCGAGCCGCTGCTGCGGCGGCTGCCCGACGGTTCTCTGTGTTGCGTCTTCTTCACCGGCGGCGATCACGACGGGCACCCAAAGAACGTGGTGGCCGCCATCCGCAGCGGCGACGATGGCAAAACCTGGTCCGACGTGGAAATCCTGGCCAGCCGGCCGAATCAGGGCTGCTGGGCGCCGTCAATGTTTGTCCACAAGAACCGAGCCCACCTCTTCTGGTTCACCAAGAGCATTGGCTTTCGCGACATGACCAATCGCTTGATGAGCACCGGGGCCGATGGCCGTACGTTTGGCAACGATCGGGAAATCCTTCCAGGCTGGCACGCGCCTAATCCTCAGGCCGCTATCGATGCCATCGATGTGCGCCACGGCACTCACCTGCGCGACGGCCGCGTGCTGTTGCCCATCGCCTGGCAGGAACCGCTCGACATGTCCGATCCGTGGCGGCCGTCGCGCGCGGCCGATTTGCGGAATGTCGGCGGCGAGCCCGCTCGGCGGAACGTCCACTACGTCGGCGTGATGGAACCCAACGATGATTTCACCGCATTCACTCGGTACGGTCGCATCTGCCATCGAACGCCCGACGGGGCAACGCCCAGCGTGCCATTCTTCGAGAACGCCATCGCCGAGTTGCCCGACGGCAAGCTGGCCATGCTGATCCGCGCGGACACCACCAATCGCTTGTGGCGCAGCGACTCCTCCGACGGCGGGCGCACCTGGTCCAGCGCCTACCCGACCGACATCCCCAACCCGGGCAGCAAGCCACGTCTGATCAACCTTCCTGACAAACGGATCGTCCTGTTTCACAATCCGGCCGAGAAGGACTTCACCGACACGCGATCGAACCTTTATGCCTACCGCACGCCGCTGGAGATGTGGGTGTCCAGCGACGGGATGCAGTCGTGGTATTTGAAACGGACGATCGTCTCGGCGCCCAAGATCGCCATGTACCCCGACGCATTCCACGACGAGACATCGCGGGCCATTTTCCTGGCCTGGGAGGACGGCGAAGCGATCTTTTTCCAAATCATCCTCTTGGAGGAGCTCACATGAAGCACTGCAAGCGGACATAGCGATTTTTCGGCAATGAGCAGTATATCCCCGTCTGCCAGTTCCGTAGTCCCTTCCAGCGGCCACGGAACTCCGTCGTCACGTTCTGCCAGATTTGACCGATTTTGATTGACGCGGCGATCTTGCCGGTATTGAATACTCCTCAGGGACGGTACGAAGGCTCTCCGAGCCCAAGTTGAAACTCTCCCTCGAAGATTTCAGACTCGGGGATCTGCATCGCTGAGTTGACCCGCTGACACTCTTGTTCGTGCAGGGCTGTCTCGATGAAACGAATTGCCTCCGCATTGCTCTTCTCCCTCATCCTCTCCAGCCCCCTCGTCGCGGCCGAGGATGATGGGTTCCGGTCGCTGTTCGACGGCGAGTCGCTCGAGGGCTGGAAGGCCCCGGACATGAGCTACTGGTCGGTCCAGGAGGGCGCCATCACGGCGGAATCGACCGAGGCGAATCCGTGCACCTCGAACCAGTTCCTCGTCTGGCAGGGAGGCGATGTGGCCAACTTCGAGCTGAAAGCCAGGTTCCGCCTCGCCAACAACCAGGGGAATTCAGGCATCCAGTTCCGCAGCAAGATCGGTCCCGACGGCACGGGTATCGGCTACCAGGCCGACATCCTTCCCGGCGGCCCCTGGTGCGGCGCGCTGGCCGACGAATACACGGGCCGCGAACCGCTGATGGTGCCCAACGGCCACAAGACGGTCGTCGACGCCGACGGCAATCGCACCTGCACCCCGCTTGGCGAGACCGTCAGCCTGAGGAAGCCGGGCGAGTGGAATGATCACCACATCATCGCTCGCGGCCACCACATGATCCTCAAGATCAACGGCCAGGTGTCGGCCGAATTCATTGACAACGACGCCAAGGAATTCGATCCTTCCGGCATCCTCGCCCTCCAACTCCGCTCTGGCGCTCCGATGAAGGTCCAGTTCAAGGACATCCTGCTCAAGGAACTTCCCTGAGACGATGCGCGAACCGCCTGGTTCGGCTTAAGCAGCGGCCGCCAGCCTCTTAGCTCCCGGACGGCTTCTCGGACTTCCTTACGGAATCCGGATGTCGCCGAGCGCGAGCCAGCCGCGCACGGCGTCCTGGTTGGCATTGGCGAATCGCATCGGCTTGCCGCCCTTCATCGGGTTCGGCACGCGTACGGCCAGCGTGTATGTGCCCGCCTTCACTCCGCCGAGGTCCAGTAGATCGGTCCACACGCGCGGTTTGTCGTCGGGAAGCAATCCCGTCAACTTGCCCGAAGCGGCGAATGCCTGCACCACCTGGCCGTTGGCCAGCACCCCCCATTCCGGCTTCCATTCGTAGTAGAACGGGGCCACCCCGCGGTTCTCGACCTCCAGGCTCACGCATAGCTTGCCCCCCTCCAGTTCACCGATGGTCACCGCCGGCGCATGGAACTCGTACCCCATCCGCCGCACTTCCTGCTCGGCCCGCTTGATGCGGTCGGCCGTCGGCTTCTTTCTGAACATGCCGCTGTCCATCAGCCAGGTTGCGTGCGTCGCCTCCACGCACTGCCGGAAGTCCTGGATGCGGTTGTTCTCTGGCCTCTCGTCGAACACCCATCCCCACGCCTCCGGGCGGATCTCCCCGCCGATCGGGCGCGTTTTCCACTTGGCCTCAGCCTCCGGCCCGGCGGCCCGAAGCGCCGTCATGTAGAACCACTCGTCTCCCTTCCTGCCCGTGTCGAGCGTGGCCCAAGCGAACGAGTCGTCGTGGTAGCCGAAACCGCGGTCGGCGTTCTTTGCCTTGCGGCCGTCGTCGTCGCCGGCCGGGTACCGCAGCAGCACGGGAGTGACCTTGAACGCCCCTTCGTAGGCGTCCATCACCTCCCGTTGCACTTCCTTGCTGGCAAACAACTCGCTCCTGGGATGGGTGTGCCACTCGCCCCAGGTGCCCAGCAGCCCAGCGGTGATGAACCCGATCCGCGGGTCGCCGTCGTACTTCTCGCCGAGGGCGGCGATGAAACGCTTGAGCGACCGCCGCAGGTTCTTATCTTCGTAGTCCGGGGTTTCCACCTGGGCCGGCCTCAGCGGCTGGGTGTTCGTGTTGAGATACCCGTGAACCTTCAAGCCGTCCCTGATCAGGAACTCCGGGATGACGCCCTTCTTGCCCGGGTATTCAAGGAAGATGCGGAACACGGCCTGATGCCCGCGGCCGGCGATGTCCTCGAGCATCTTCTCCAGCGGGCGCCAGTCGAACTTGTCGTATCCCTTCACGAGTCCCGAGTACGGCAAGTAGTTGAACTCCAGGCTGTGCGGAAACCGGTCCCGCACGTCGCCTTGATACGGCACGAGCCCCTTCAGCCGGTTGTCGACCGGCGCCGGGGCGTACTGAAGCGGTTGACGCAAATCACCCGCAGCGGCCGGGAGGCCAAAGGCTATCATGATCGCACACCACGCCGCTACGCTGGCTCGAATCATCTTTTTCCTCCGCCATGCCCCTCGGTGGCCGAACTTGGTCATAGAAAGTCTCTGCCTCTCGCCTGTAGGACGGATTCATAATCCGTCCCGGACGGAATACGATTCAGTCGTACGCCCCTCGGCCGGTAGTTCCCCTCGTTCCCATGCTCCGCGTGGGAACGCACGACCCGGACGCTCGCATCGCCGTGCCTACCCGGGGACTGGTCCATTTTTCGGCTCGAAACCGCATTCGGCATCGAGACGTTGCCCGAAAACATGGACCTGTCCCCTTCAGCGCCGCTCTTGCGGCTGCCCCTCGTCCTTCTTCTCATAGAGCGTGTCCTTGACGAAGCCCCCCATTTCGCCCTCGCCGCACCGCAGCGTCCAGTCTCTCCGGAACATCGGGGGGCCCCACTCCGAACTGGCGCACCACGCGGTATTGCCGATCCCCAGCTTCTCCACCAGGTCCATCAACGGCTGGCCGTAGTTGCTGATGGTCCCGTTGAGCAGCTTCTCTTCGGTCGTCGTGAAGCCCCATTCCGTCATCAGGACCGGATGAACCGCGGCGCACGTCTCGAGTTGATTCGCGACCCATGCTCGCTTGTCGTCCCCAAGCCAATGCAAGGGGTAGTAATGGGCCACGTAGACGATATTGCTCCCCGCGACGGGATCGGTCGCGATCGGAGCCAGGATCTGACACCACCGCGCCCCGCCGACAAGGATCAGGTTGTCGGGGGCGTGCGCCCGCACGATATCGACCCACGTCTGCATGTCCGCCCGGACGCTCAACCACCGCTCGCGCTCGCTCCCCGCATTATTCATCGGCTCGTTGAAAAGCTCGAAGAAGACATGGCGGTCGTTGGCGAATCGCGGCGCGATGTAGCGCCAGAACTCGCTGGTCTGGGCCACTTTGGGCCCCGTGTCGCTGACATAGTGCCAGTCGAGGATCACATAGAGGTTCTTCTTCGCACAGTAGTCCACCACCGGCCGCAGCAGGTTCGTGTAGAAACTGTCGTCGCCGGGTGTCCACCGCAGTGGCGCGCCGGTGCCGGCGTCGGGCGGGCAGATCGGCAGACGCACGATCCTCGGGTACCAGCCGGGTGAGTTGCCTTGGCGATCGTTCGCGTCGGTGATCCGGTCGATCATTCGCGTGACCCCGCCATACCGCCACTCCGTATAGCCCAGGTCAATCAGCGATATTCCCCGGAGCACGACCGCATGGCCGCGAGGATCCTTGATCTTGTTGCCTTCGACGTGCAGCCGCGGCAGCGCCGCGTACAATGGCACGCCTGAGTAACAGAGCATCATCACCAGGGCCACCCCGCCCCTCCTTACTACCTTGTACATACAAGCACAGCATGTGATACCAAAGATCAGCGGCAGCATCACAGTGCAACGGGGCATTTGTATCCTCTCTTTCATCGACTCATATCAACACAATGTCCGATGACCTCTTCCGGCAGCACTTGACACCTTTTCATCACCCTGTAGGATAGTGTGACTGTGTACAAATTGGAAGCGATATAACAATTGAGGAGAAGACAATGGCAAAGAAGCAAGGTGTCAACAAGACCAGAGCGGTACTCGATTACTGGAGAAAGCATCCTAAAGCCAAGTCACCGGAAATTGCTGAGGCGATCACCAAGCAAGGCATTCCGATCACAACGGGCTACGTCGCCAACATCAAGAGCAAGCGCAAGGCGAAGGGGCGCGCCGCGAAGAAGGTCGGAATAGCGCATGGTGTGGGAGTCCCCCAAATCAAGGCGGCCTTCGTCCTGATCAAAGCATGTGGCAACGTCAACGCCGCCAGGGAAGCCTTGTCAGCAGCCGAAGAGATCCGGGCGATGGTATGATCGTGGAAAGCAGAGTCCCTCCCGGCTTTGCGAACCGGCAGGGACTTGCTCACACTCCAAGAGCAACTGCTCACACTCTGACAGTAGTGGTCCCGGTTCACGCCGTCAGAGACAGCCCATCTCGAGACAGCACTTCTTGAATCGCTTGCCAGTACTCGGCAACCCGCCTGAATCTCCGGTCGGTACTGCCAATGGATCAGGAAGAGCAGGTCTGCCAGAAACAGGGGGGCAGAGACGCCGGCGACCTGGGTCCGGTGCCCCCGGCTATCGTGCCGTAGAGCAGTCCCACGACGCCGCACGGCACCGCTCCGGTCCACCCCCATCGCAAGCAAGAGTGAACACGACCGCCCGATTCCGACAGGCGCGGCCTCCTGCCGGCGCAAGCGCCCCTGGCCCTGCCCCCCTGTGGCTGCATCCCATGCGAACGCTCCGCACAGCGGCCTCTGCGGTCCGAAATCAGGCCGCCTGACTCGAAAACCAGCTGACCTTCCGATCCCTCCCGCTCTCTCCGCCACCCCCTCCACTCACTCGTTCCCACGCTCCGTGACGCTCCGTGTGGCAACGCACGATCTGGACGCTCCGCGTCCCCGTCCCCTTCATCGCCGCTCCAGCGCTTTCACCCCCTAACGGCTTCCGGTCGCGTAGCGACCCCATGATGGTAGCCGTGGGTTTCAACCCACGGACAACGTGCCGCCCCCTCGCCCCTTTCTTCGTATTGCCCTCCGTCGCGTAGCGACCGGCCGATGGTACCCGTGCCGCTTCAACCCGCGGAACCAGTCGATGTCGCGGGGCTTTCGCCGCCGCCACGGCGGCGGAAAGGAAACACACCGTGAAGTCGCGCATGGGAAGAACCAACCTGAACCCCAGCCGTGAGGGCGCTACCGCGTCCGCGCGAGACCCTTGGTATGGGTCTCGCGGGCCGCTCTTCCCCTCACCCTGGACTGCCCGTACACTATTGGTGTTCAGGTTGATCACACAACTCCTTCAAGCCGTTTTCCCTGAAGCCGGACTTCCGTTGGTCGCCCTCGTTGCACTATCAATCTGAAGTTCAATAAGCACTCAGACTGTCCAGAAAACCCGATGCAGCGCCCCTGTTGTTCCCGAGCGTGTTGACGCCGGCTCTCCGAGGCCCGCGCCGCCGTGGTTCCCGGCGCGATCACGATTCCACGTTTGCGTGTCAACGAGCGGGCGGCGATTCCGTGTCGCCGCTCTCCACGTAAACCGCCTTCAGACCCGGGACGGCCTCCCGCAGCGCGGCAATCGCCGCCCGCTGCTCTGCCAGTGCGTCTTTGCTGGTAATGATCAGACCCGTCGGCCCGATCGTCCAGTCGAGTTCATGAGCGGTGAGTATCGACGTCAGCACCTCGCCGAGCGGCTCGTTCTGGGCCGAGGCGGTCACCGGCGCGTCCTCCTTCCCTGACGCCTCGAGCGTGAATTGAATGCCGTGGTAATCGCTCAGGTATTCCAGCACGACCGTTAGGGGAACGTCGCGGAACTCCACTACCGACGGGGCTTCGAGGGCCAACACGGCCCTGTACTTCTCCACTCCCGGAGGAAATCGCATGTACTCCAACCTTCGCAATTGCTTCAAGCATGTCAGATGCCGCATCCCTGCCGCGGAAATCGTGCCCCAAATCCGTAGTTCCTTGAGCCCGCTCAGTGGCTCGAGCGCCGCCAGGTCGTCGTCCGTGATCCGCGTACTGCACAGGTCCAGCCTTTTCAGCCACCCGAGGCGCTTCAGATGTTCCAGCCCCGCGCCGCTGATATCGCCCTCGATTGCCAGCGTCTCCAGACGGCTCAACCCCGACAACGGCTCAAGGTGGGCGTCCGACAAGCCGGGTTGGTAAAGGTACGCGGCCGTCACGTGGTCGAAGTAGTCGACGCCCAGGAAACCCCGCAAACCCGCCGGACCCGGCGGCTGGTTCTTTCCCTGCTCCATGTACCGGTAATGGATGTCGCCGAACTCTTTGAGCGCGGCGACCGCTTGGCGCTGCTTCCGCGCACGGTCCGCCCACATCCCCAGCCACAGCCCGAAGATCGTCATCACCAGCAGCAACGTGCCGAGGCTGTACTGGAACCACCGCCGCTTCGGTCTTGCCCGCTCCGCGTTCTCTTCTTTACCGATCATGATCTCGCCTCCGGCGAAGGTCGGGGAAAAAGGGACATCACTGATATCGACGTCGCGGGGGGCGCGGAATAGAGGCCGCTTCAAGAGTTCCCCGGTGGCCCAGGACGAGTACTCCCTTACCTTCTGCCGCTACGTCGAAGCCAACCCGCTCCGTGCCCGGCTGGTGGAGCGCGACAATGCATGGCCCTGGAGCGGGTTGGCGCGGCGCATGCAGCGCCCCAGCCGACGACAGGGCTTGCGGCTTGACTTCATGCCATTCGCCACCTTCACCGCGCCACGGTTGGTTCACCGGCAGTTCATCGTGTGGTCGTTCGATTGACCTCCGCAGTGCCCAAGGTGAGCCCCCTTATTTCTGCCAGACGCGCACGTAGTCGATGTAGAACGTGCTGGGCAAGTCTTTCAAATCGGGCAGCCCGCCCCAGCTCTCCATGATCTCCGAATCGAACATGATATGTAACGCGGTCTTGTGGTTCGCATTCTCCTGCCGCCAGCGTTCGACCCCATCGACGTACCAGACCATGGCGTCCTCGGTCCACTCGAGGGCGTACACGTGGAAGTCGTCCACGAAATTATGCGGCGCAATCCACGTCGTCCCGACCGCCTTGTTGTTGATCCGCACCGTCGCCTCAACGTACGGCGTTTCTTGCCGGTGATACGTCATGAAATAGGTGCGCTCGAGCTTGGCGTGCCTGCCGAAGATCTCGAAGATATCGATTTCCTCGGAATAGGAACCCGGACGATATTTTTCCGGCGGATCGAGCGGGTCATAGAGCCAGAACGCGCTCGTCGCTCCGGAATCCATGGCCTTGCACCGCGCTTCGAAGTACCCGTACTTGATACGCTTCTTGCTCTTGACGATCCCCGTGGCGAACGTCTTGAACCCGCGTACGTGATTCTCGACGGTCTCCAGGTATTCCGGCATGCGGGTCGCGGAAATCTGCAGACACCCGTCCTTGACTGCGACGTTATCCCGGCAGAACAGCCCCGGCCGGCGGCCAATCCACGACGGGTTGAAGTCCCACCACTTGTTCCCGTCGAGCGCCGCGCCCTCGAATTCGTCGCTGAATTCCGCCACGTACTTCCAACCGTCTCCCAGCGGGCACTTCGGAGCGTTCTGGGCGAAGGTGGGAAATGTAACCAGCATCGAGAACAACGACAACGCGATTGTCTTGATCTTCATCTCTCACTCCTTATCGAAGGTCCACAAGGTGTCAGGTCCACTCCAAGATACGTACCGCCCTATTCTGCCTCGCCCATACCCCCGCAAGCTCTCTCCCTCCGCGCCTCCGCGTGAAACCCCCTCGCCGCTCCCCCCGCCCCCTCCAGAAACCCAGAAAACGATCCAATTCTGGCCAGTTTCACCATTGACACAAATACATGAACGCATGTATGCTATAGTCCGCCGGTGACGAACCTCCGTCGCGCCGGGGCCCGCCCGACACCTCGAGCGCTCTCCCTGTTCGTTCTTTCTCAATTCGTCACACTCCCCACGGCCTGCCTCACGACTGGCCCGCGCTAACTCCCTTTCTTCAAAGCACCAGACAATCAACCACCTTGATTCTCTCTGCTTCCTTCCAACTTCCAACTCCTAACTTCTAACTCCTGACTTCTCCCCCACCCCCCTCTACGAACTTCAACACTGAAGCCAAAAGGGTGGATTCACTTGCGTCGAGCCGCGTAGACCGAAAACCCTTCCTTTCTTGCACTTGCCGCCGCGTCTCGCGACGTAACGAAACGAAACACTCTCAAGGGCGTTTCGCTTGGGCCTTGAGAGCTCTCGTTGAACCCTGCGCCCATGCCCCGCAGCGCGTTCCCGCTCTCCGCTACCCCCTCCAGAAACCCCAAGAAAACTGCCTAACTCCGGCGGTTTGGCGATTGACAAAGTTACATATACGCAAGTATACTATGGCCCGGCTGCGACGCTCCTCCGTCCGCCAGCACGCGCCCGCCCGTCAACTCAGGCCCCGCGCGTGTTCGCTCTTTCACAATTCAAACCACACACAATTCGCCTGGCCTCCGGCCCCTTGCGCCCATTCCCTGCGCCCGCCGTCAACTCGCCCGCGGGCGAATTCGTGCTGCCGCTGATGGCGAAAGTCGCGCGAACTTCAACACGTACCTCACAGTATGTACAAAGTTACGCTCACACGCCAAGTGCGAACCCCCTTCCCCGCTTGCACTTGCCGCCACGCCTCGCGACGCACGAAAATCAACAACGCGTTTATTGTTGCGATTCAATGCGACAATGTTGCATCCGCGATTGGACGCCACCATTTTCGCAGCCCCCGGGTAGCGTGGTAGTGGCATTTACTTGGTGCGGCCCAGCCGCCAACGTCCCGACAACAGCGAAACGACCACCGGCGCAAGCCACACGAGGATAGCAGTGATGCCCAAAGCGGCCGCCATCGGACGCGAGAAGAACGCCTCCCACGCGCTTGCCGAACTCGACAGCGTCTGGATGAACCGCTCTTCCAAGGGCCCCCCCAGGATGATGCCGAGCACCACCGGCCCGAGCGGAATCTGCCGCCGTTCCAAAGCAAAACCAAAGCCGCCCATCACCAGCATCACGCCAATGTCGAAATTGCTGCCGTTGATCGCGTAGGAACCGATCACGCAGAAGAGCAGGATCACCGGCAGGAGGATCCGCCGGGGAATCCTGACGACGTAGCCGCCCGCCTTGACGGCAAGAAAACCCACGCCGATGAGAACGACGTTGGCCAGCAAGAAGATCAGGAAGATGCTGTAGACCAGGACCGCCTGCTTCTCGAATATCTCGGGACCAGGTTTGATGTTCTTCATCAGCAGCACCCCCATGACGATCGCCGTGACGGAATCGCCCGGGATGCCGAAAACCAGCGCCGGAACCCACGCCCCGGCCAGGGCGGAGTTGTTTGCAGTGCTTGCGTCGGAGACGCCATCCATCGAACCCGTGCCGTATTCCTCGGGTGTACTGGAAAACCGCTTCGACACCGCCAGCGACACCCAAGCCGCGATGTCGGCCCCCGCGCCCGGCAGCATGCCGATGAGCGATCCGATCACCGCCGAGCGGATCGCGTGCCACTTGCGGATCCACAAGAAGGGAAGACTCGCGCCGAACACCGAGTGCACCGAGTCGGCCAGCCACCGGCCTGCGGAGCGCGGCGGCGAGATCGTCGCGCCGGCTTGGTTGCCAGCCGATTGCGGCGCGGCGTCATAGCCCACGATGTTGCGAAAGACTTCGGAGACCCCAAACAGCCCGATCATGGCCGGAATGAAATTGATCCCCTGAAACAACTCGGCCTGGCCGAACGTGAAGCGGGCCTGCGTGTGAACCGCGCTGAGGCCGACCGTCGACAGGAGCAGTCCGATGATCAGGGCGAAAGCCGCTTTCAGCATCGATCCGCGCGAGACGATCACCGCGCAGCTCAATCCGAGCAGATAGAGCCAGAAATACTCGGCCACGGTGAACCAGGTGGTGATACTGGCCAACTGCGGCGCAAACAGCGCGAGAATGACCGTCCCGACCACGCCGCCCGCCACGGAAAACGTGAGGCTGATTCCAAGAACTTCCGCCGAACGTCCGGACCGGGTGAGAGCGTACGCGTCGTCGGCGTACGCGGCCGAGGCCGGCGTGCCGGGAATCCGCAATAGCGCATTGGGGATGTCGCCGGCGAAGATCGCGCATGCCTCCACCGTCACCACGGCCGCCAGCGCCGAAATCGGATCAAGAAAAAAAGTCACCGGCACGAGCAAAGCAACAGCCATCGTGGCCGTCAACCCTGGAACGGCCCCCATGAAGATGCCGTACACGGCGGCCGTGACGATGATCAGCAATACCTGTGGATTGCCCAGAACACCCCAAAACGCCTGCAACAGAGATTCGCTCATGTCACCAACCCCACCAGCCCCGGGGCAGGGGCACCCGCAGACCCACGGCAAACAACTGGTAGGCGACAGTCACAACGATCGCGCTGGCGGCAATGCTCACCGGCCAGCGATTGCCGAGGCGCAACAGGAGAAACACGAGCAACAGCCCCGCCGTGATCAGGAAGCCGGCCGTCTCCGCAAAGACGATGTAAGCCATGACGCAAACCGCCACCTCCGCCAACCGGCCCGCGTCGCGCCAGGAAAGCGACTCGGTTTCGGCGGGGCGGCGCAGTTGCCCGGTCGCCAACAGGCCGAGGAAGACCGCGCCTCCGAGGACGAACAGGACATTCGGAAAGAACATCGGGCCAAAGCGCGAGTCGCGCATCGACCGCATCGCGTCGCTGGTGAGCAACTTCCCGAGTTGCCGGTCGACTTCAGCCATCGTGTCGGCAAACTGTTCGGGCGGTTGCCACGTGACATCGAAACCGGCACTGCCCATGTAGCGGCGGAACTCGTCGCTCCGAGCCACCTTCTCGAGGGCCGCCGCCAGCCGGCTGCGGACCTCGGCCGGGCAACCGCGGGGAAGACAGATGCCGCGCCAGGCGGAAAAGGCCCAGTCGACTCCCTGCTCCTTGAACGTGGGCACATCCGGGTACTGCGCCACCCGTTCGTCCGCCATCACCCCCAGGCAGCGAATGCGGCCCGCGTCGAGCAGCGACTGCGACTCGGGCAGGCTGCAGCAGGCAACATCCACCCCGCCGGCAATCAGTTCCTGAAGCGAAGGCGCGGAACCGTTGATCGATACCCAGATGGCGGCTGCCGGATCGATCCCTTGCCGGTCAAGCCAGCCGGCGAATCCAAGATGCCAGCTTCCCCCCTGGGCCGTCCCCGACGCTTTAGTCCGTCCGGGGTTATCTCGAATGTGCGTCTCAAGTTCGCCGAGATTCTCCCAGGGAGCATCCTGGCGAACGAAGACCGCGGTGGCGTCGCGGTTGAGCATTCCCACCGGATCGAAATCGCGGTACGAGATATTGGTCAAACCTCGCCAGTGGAGCATGTTGATCTCCACCGTGACCATCGTGATCGTATACCCGTCGGGCCGAGCCAGGGCCCCGCGCGTGTGGCCGGTCACCCCGGCGCCGCCGGTGGCATTCACCACGTTGACCGGCACGCCAAGCTGCTGTTCCAACAGCCGCGCGACCTGCCGCGAAGTCTGGTCCGTGCCGCCGCCTGCAGACCACGGGCAGACGAGCACGATCGGGCCTGTTGGATACTCAACCCGTCCCTGGCAGCCGCAGCATAGAGCAGCGAACGCGATGGCAGCGAAGAGCAGGAGTTGTCGAGACAATGATTTCATCGGCTGTGATTTCCGCAGCCCGTCCGCCACCCGAACAAAACACGCATGATAACGGCGGCTCGCGCACGCCGCGACCGTCGGGTGCCGTGCGCGGCACAACCGTGGGCGCTCAGGCGTACGGATCGTCGCCGCCAATCCCCGGAAGGATCGGTTGGTTGTCGGGATTGCGGGTTTCGTTGGCGCTGGTCACGCGGATACCGGGGCGGTCTTTGAACGGGCAGACACTCTCGCAGACGCCGCAACCCGTGCACTTTTCGGGATCGACGAACGGCCGCTTGATCACCCGCGTCTCGCCGTTGCGGTCGCGGACCTCGACGTCGAGGCAATAGATGGCCTTGTCGGGAACCGGGCAGTGTTCCTCGCAGACCATGCAGTCCCGACCGTAGGCATAGGGGATGCAACGCGTGACGTCGAACGACGCCAGGCCGATCTTGATGGCATGTTTCCGCTCCTCGGTGAGCGGCTTGATCGCCCCGGTCGGACAGGCCTGGCCGCAGAGAACGCAGTTGTAGTCGCAGTAGCCGATCCGCGGGACCAATCGCGGGGTCCATAGTCCCTCCAGCCCCGCCTCCGTGAGAGCGGGCTGGAGACCTCCGGTCGGGCAGACCTTCATGCACAGGCCGCAGGCGGTGCAGCGATGGAGAAAATCGGGCTCCGGCAGGGAGCCGGGCGGCCGAATCAAGTCGGCATGGAACAACCTCCCGCGTCCCTGCGGCGCCAATCGCATCGCACCCAGCAGCGTCACACCCCCGACCGCGGCCCCCAGCAGGGCCCGTTTCGATAAATCGACCTTCTCTTCACCGGCATCGCGTCGCCACGGCAGAACGAGGCCGAAGCGCAGGCTCTCGCGCCGGCACGACGGCGTGCAATTCATGCAACCAAAGCACTCGGCGGCCTTCCACCCGTCGCCCGGGGCCGCGGACGCCGCGCCGTGGCAGGCTGTCCCGCACAGGTCGCAGTGATTGCACCCGTCCGCCTGGAGCTTTCGTCGCACCAGCGGACGCCACGCGAAGAGGCCCAGCAGCGCACCCAGCGGGCAGAGGTAGCGGCACCAGAATCGGTGCCGCCAGGCGTTGGCGAGCACGGCCGCGACAAACAGAGCGAGAATCAGCGCGCCGCCGAGAAACGTCTGCTTGGGCACCGCGAACACGTGGTCGCGAAGGTATGCGTAAACTGGCTCGCTGACCGCGGCGAGCCGGAATGAACCGATCCCCGGATCGGATTGATAGATCGCCGTCGATCCCTCCTCGACGGCCCACTGAGTGGCCGGCAAGAGGGCAGTCGCCGTCGTGCGCGTGAGCCAGACGATCGGGTCGAAGATGCTTACCCAGTGAAGCCCGAACACCGCGCCGGCCAGCAAGCCCGCAAGGAGATAATACTTGGTCAACTGCCAGCGCGACCAGTGTTCGCGGCGATGGCGGTCGCCGCGGCGGCGAAACAGACGGCCCGCAATGGCATGGATCGTACCCATCGGGCAGACCCAGCCGCAGAAGACGCGGCCGAGAATCATTGTCAGGCCGATCACTACCAGCGCCCAAAGCGCCACCAGCGGTACCGAGTGCGCGGCAAGCCAGGTTGCCAGGAGGATCAACGGGTCGATGAGGAAGAAAAACCTCACCGGCGCGCCGAGGGCCTGACTCCCCGGCTGGAAGCGAGCCAGCAGGATCAGCACAATAAACAGCGCAAGGAAGGCGATCTGCACCAGCTTCCGCACCGATGCGGCGCTGGGCACGAAGCGGCGCCGGCTCATGAGACGGCGATCTCCTTCGCGATCGATCGGTAGTCAATCCGGCCCAACCCTACCTCCTGGCCTTTGACGATGGCGCCGATGTCGCTCGGCTTGTTGCCCATCAGCTCGGCCCCCCACGCGTCCAAGGCGACGATGTCGGTGCCGGCAGCCAGCGCGAGCTTGGTTTCCACATCGGCCAGGTTGCCGCCCTTCGGTCCGTTGTTCTTCAAGATGCGTATGCCGTCGAGAATGCAGATGCGGGGGCGCATGAACCGGGTGAGGTCGGCAATGCAGATCGGCATGTCCTGGTGAAACACGTTGCGTTTCTCGATGACGCCCATGTAGTTCTTCATGCACAGCGTCGAAGTGGCAAGCCGGTGATGCTTGACAATCGGGACATTGATCACCAGATCGCACTCGATGATGGCGGGAAAAATGGGAATGCTCTTGACCTTCTCGCCCTTGATCGCCGTTTCCTTGAAGCGGGTCTTGTCGAGGAACAGGACCTCGGCGCCGAGCGGCTTGACGGCTGCGGCGATACCGCTGGAGACGTACGTCTTGGCGGCGATGTCGCAGGGATTGTCGCCGACCTTGACTGCCTTGGCGCCGGCGTCGAAGCAGAGCTTCACGATCGTGGCCACGACATCGGGATTGGTGTTGGCCGCCTGTTCTGGCGTGCGATCCCAGCCGATGTTCGGCTTGACCCAGACGACGTCGCCCCGCTTGACGAATCGCTGCAGCCCTCCCAGGCCGGCAATTGCCTGCTCGGTAAGCTTGGTGGCCGCTTGCTTCAACTGCTGTGGAGAGAGGTTCTGCTGCCCGCTCCAGCGTGCAATCGTCATTTCGGCCGGCTGTTGTGCGGCCACGGCCGCCGGTACAATCAGACCCCGGCTGCCCAGAACCGCCGTGCCGGCGGCCGACCCGATGATGAAGTCTCTTCTTGTGAGTCCGCTCATGTGAGAATCTCCCGGTGTTCTGGAGCAATAATCCGATCGCTGGAGGCTTGCCTTGATGATAACGAGTCTGAGGCGGGGACTGGGGCGCCGGACGTACGGGCCCGCAGCGGGCTCGTCTCTGAGCAGCGCGACATGATGCACGGGGCCGATTCTACCGGCGGGAGGCGACGGCTGCAACAAAGCGGTGGCCGCTCAGACCCGTGAAACGCGGTTGCTGGTCCCGCGATCGGCGTCCGGCAACGAGTGGCAGCGACGTCGCTCGACTACCCGTAGCGGGCCATGACGCGGTCCATGAAGCGTGGCGACAGGCGGTTGAGCCAGACCATCACTTTTCCCCAACCGTAGGGAATGATTTCGTGGCTGCCGCGCCGGATCGCGCGGACGATCTGCCGGGCAACGGCGGCCGGAGAAATCGGTCTGTGCGTCGGCCAGGGCGGCTCGGTCTTCCGTTCCAGGGCCGAATCGAAGAGTTCGGTCTCGGTGGTGCCAGGTGCGACGAGGAGTACGTCGACGCGGTGCTGGGCCAGTTCCGCGCGCAGGGCCTCGGTGAAACCGTGAACGGCGAACTTGCTGGCCGAGTACTCGCTGCAATGCGGGATGCCGCGGTGGCCGACGATCGAGCCGATATTTACCACCATCGGTCGCCGCCCGGCCTTGAGCAACGGAAGCGACAAGCGAGTCATTTCGACCAGGGCAAAAAAATTGACCTCCATGACGCGACGGATCCGTTCCGGGTCGGCGACTTCGAAGCGGCCGAGGGCGTAGATGCCGGCGTTGTTGACTAGGATGTCGAGGCCGCCGAAACGCGACTGCGCGGCGTCGATCGCCGCCTGGCGAACGGCTGGTTCGGTAATGTCGCCGGCGACCGCCACGACTTGTCCGCCGGCGGCGGTGAGTTCCTCGGCCAATTGCCTGAGGCGGTCCTCACGGCGGGCGGTAACAACCACCGCCGCCCCCTGCCGGGCCAGTTCTCGGGCGAGTTCGCGGCCAATTCCGCTGGACGCTCCGGTAACAAGCACGCGGCTATCTTGGATGTTGCGTTTTGCCATGAGCCGTGCCTTGAAAGCGGAAAAGCCGCCGGCGGATGCGCCGCGCCGACGGCTTCGAGAGCCTTGCGGAGTCCCCTGTCGCTCAACCGGCTGCCAGCGCGATGGGTGCCCGGCGGCGGACCACCGTACCATTGTCTTCGAGTTGGCTCAAGTGCCGCTCGGCGATACGGCAATGGATTACCACGCGCGACTCGTAGTATTTCTTCGACAGCACCTCGCCGTGAGCGGCCAGGTAGGCCAGGATCCGGCCGTTCTCCACGCCGGTTTCGACGTCGACGTCGACGAAGCCGCGGCTCAAGGCGTCGCTGACCGCGTTGGCCAGTTCGAGCAGGCCCTGGCCGGAACGCGCGCTTACGGGAACCGCATTCGGATAGCGGTTCAGCAACCCTTCGAGCCGGGCACGGTTGTCGAGCGCATCGATCTTATTGAGGGCGAGCACTACATCCTTGGCGTGGATGTCGAGTTCTTCGAGCACCCGGTAGACCGCGCTGATCTGCTCGTAAACCGCCGGATTGCTGGCGTCGGCGACGTGCAACAGCAGGTCGGCCTGGCGTGCTTCCTCGAGCGTGGCCTTGAAGCTGGCGATGAGATGGTGGGGCAAATCGCGAATGAAGCCGACGGTGTCGCTGAGCAGCACCGGTCCCCAGGCGGGCAACTGCCAGCGCCGAGTACGCGTATCGAGCGTGGCAAACAGCGCATCCTGCACGAACACGCCGGCGCCGGTCAGGGCGTTCATGAGCGTGCTCTTGCCGGCGTTGGTGTAGCCTACGAGCGATACGGTGCAGGCATCGCGACGGGCGGCGACTTCGCGCTCGCGGCGGCGATGAACCACTTCCAACTCGGAGCGCAGGTCGCGGACCCGCTTCTCCACGAGGCGGCGGTCGACTTCCAACTGCTTTTCGCCCGGCCCGCGGGTGCCCACGCCACGCTTCTGTCGCGAGAGGTGGGTCCACATCCGCTTCAGGCGCGGCATGGAGTATTCCAGTTGCGCGAGCTCGACGGCCAGCCGGGCCTCGTGCGTCTGGGCGCGCCCGGCGAAGATATCGAGAATGAGCTGCGTGCGGTCGATGACCTTGAGGTTTATGGCCTGTTCGAGGTTGCGGGATTGGGCGGGAGAGAGGTCGTTGTCGAAGATGACCACCTCGGCGCCGCCCTGCTTGCTGAGGCCCTTGAGCTCGTCGACTTTGCCGCGGCCGAGATAAGTCGCGGCATCGGGAGCTTCACGCCGCTGTGTAATCTGCCCCACCAGGCGGCACCCCGCCGTTTGGGCCAACCCCTTCAGCTCCTCAAGCGGCTCGATTTCCGAAGTCCGGTCCGGCAGCAAGACGCCAACCAGAACAGCCGCCTCATTGGGCCGGCTGTCGGCACGGCTCAGTTCATACACGATTTTGCAGCCCTCTAGTGTTCAAGGATCGTACGTTAATACTACGCTGGCGCCCCCCCGATCGTTCGTCACTCCACGGTCGGTTTCGCGGCATTTGTCTCAGGCCATTTCGCCGGCGTGCAGGTGGCAGTAGCTTTCGTATCGCCGGGCATCAATCCGCCCGTCGGCAACCGCGTTCTTCACCGCGCAGTCGTCTTCATGGGTATGGGTGCAGTCGGGAAACCGGCAATGGTTCACATAGCACCGCAGGTCTCGGTAGTAGCCGGCAACCTCCTCGGGCACGACGTCCCAGAGTTGGAACTGGCGGATGCCGGGAGTGTCGACCACGTAGCCGCCGAAGCGCAGCGGCAGTAGTCGCGCGGTGGTGGTGGTATGTTTTCCCTTTTCCGTTTCCGCGCTGATTTCACCCACTTTCAATTGCAGCGTGTCGTCCAGGGCGTTCAGCAACGACGATTTGCCGACGCCGCTCTGCCCGGCTACAACAGTTGCCTGGTTCACCAGCAGACGCCGCAGACGGTCGACGCCTTGCCCGGTGGTCGCGCTCAGCAGAAGAACGTGGTAGCCCATCTGGCCATACACGCCCACCAGCGGTTCAAGCGAGGCCGGATCGACCAGGTCGATCTTATTGATGCAGATGATCGGGCGTAGCCGGCCCTTCTCTGCACTGACAAGTACCCGGTCGATGAGGTTCGGCTTGAGCCGGGGTTCGGCGGCGCTGGTGACGATGAGCACCTGATCAACGTTGGCGACGAGCACCTGCAGCCGCCCGCGGCTGGCGCGGCAGAGCGTGCCCCGTCGTGGCTCGACGCGCTCGATAATGCCCTCGTGAAGCACTCCCGCGTCGACGTCCTTGCCGACGACCGGACGGAAGACCACGCGATCGCCGGCGACCACCACGTGCCGCTGGTCGGTAGCGAGCGTCTTGAGGAGGCGACGGACGGCGCACTGGTAAAGGGTTCCGTCGTCGGCCTGTACCGCACAGGTGAGCCCGTGCACGCTTAGCACCCGGCCGCGCAGGCAAATCGAATGGTCGACGTCGAGTTGGACGCCCATACCCGGCTCGTCGGCGGAACCGGTCTGGCTTCCCATAACCGTACGGTGGCGGCTCGACTCGGTCTTGCCGATCCGCTCTTGCTGGGTGTGCTTATCTTCGGGAATATCGTCCCGGACGTACTTCTGCGTCCAGTCGGTCTGGCGAGTGCGTGGCGTGCGGTTCTTGCGGAACTCGGCGCGGATCTTTCTCTTTCGCTCCTTGGCCATACGCGACGAGGCCGTCTGACACGGGCTGTTCATCCGGCCCAAGCGGCCGCGTACAGTCAATCGAGCCCGTCGAAACGTCCGCCCCGTTCATCCTCCTTCTTGGATTGGCGTTCCAGCCCGGCACGCTCCAGCAACGACTTGCCGAACACGTTGTCGAAGATCCCGGCTTCCGTTTCCGGCGGCGGCGGGCCCACCGCACCCTGTTCGTGCGGCGAATACTTGACCTCGTACCGGTGCTTGGCAACCGACAACTCGTCACCCGGATCAATCCGCTTCTGTTGCACACGCACGCCATTAACCTTAATGCCGTTGCGGCTCTTCAGATCTTTGACGTACCAATAGCCGCCGTCGAGAATGAGCTGGCAGTGGTGAGCCGACACATTGGAGAAACGAAGTACAATATCACAACTCTCACGACGGCCAACCAGCAACGATTTCTTGAGAAAAGGAATCGGATCGCCGCCGCCGACAGGGATCATCTCTCCAAACATTTTGTCCGTCTCTATTGGCGTCTATTGGTTCCGGGGTCGATTGTGGAACACACCCAACGTGTCACCGGGAAGCCGGGTTTGTCCAGCTTGCCCTTGCTTGCCAATCCACCTGGGACTCAATAATCAGCACCCCAAAGCAGGGGATTTGATTCGAATCTTAATCTAACGAGGTCGCTCATTGGCGTCAACTAACATCCGGCCAGCCCACCCGCCCAGCTTCGACTGGCGAGAGGCGGGACTACGCTATTTTAGCCTCGGCCACTATCTTCGTCGCCAGTTCGGCCAGCGGGTTTGGAAGGTCAGCGTGGATGGCCACTTCAGTTGCCCCAACGTCGATGGCACTGTCGCCACGGGGGGGTGCGTCTTCTGCAATATCAAGAGCTTCAGCCCGAGTCGGCGGCTTCGCAAGCGTTCGATTACCGAGCAGATCGACGAGGGGATCGCGCGAATCGGGCGACGGAACAAGGTCGGCCGCTTCCTGGCCTATTTCCAGCCAGCTACGAACACCTATGCTCCCGTTCCCCAACTTCGGGAACTTTACCTTGAGGCGATTGCCCACCCCAAAGTAGCAGGCTTGGTGATCGGCACTCGGCCCGACTGCGTCGCCGATGAGGTGCTGGATCTGCTGACCGAGTTGTCGCAGAGGGTGTGGCTTTCGGTCGAGTATGGCGTGCAGACAATCCACGACCGCTCGCTTGACTGGATGAACCGAGGTCACCACTACGACGCTTTTGTTGACGCTTGGAAAAGAACTCGCGCACGGGGGCTGCACGCTGGCGTGCATCTGATCCTGGGTATCCCGGGTGAAAGCCGCGAGGATATGATCGCAACCGCATGCGAAATGGCCCGCCTGGGTGTCGACGCCGTCAAGCTTCACAACCTTTACGCTGTGCGCGGCACGCCCTTGGCCCGTTGGGTCAGCGCGGGCGAGGTCACGCTCCCAACGCTGATTGAATACGCCCACGCCGTGGCCGATGTTCTGGAGCGACTGCCGCCACACTGCGTGATCGACCGGATCGGCGGCGACGCTCCGCCCGAGTACCTCGTGGCACCCCAGTGGTGCCTTGACAAGGCAGGCGTGCGCCAAGCGGTCGGTGACGAGCTCGCTAGCCGTAATACCTGGCAGGGAAGGCTTTACGAAGCGACGTGAGCCGCTGATTGAACGGTTTGAACTCGCAAGCGTACAATCTGTAGAGGGACGGGAGTGGAACGGATGACCGCCGGTCGGAAGCCAGGGAGTCAATGCGATTCCTCGGTTTCCGTCCGGAGGAAAGTCCGGGCTCCGCAGGATAGGGTGATGGGTAACGCCCACCGGCCGCGAGGCCAGGGAAAGTGCAACAGAAAGCAAACCACCCAACAGGGGAAACCTTGCTGGGAAAGGGTGAAACGGTGAGGTAAGAGCTCACCAGCAGGCCGGGTGACCGGCTTGGCTAGGCAAACCCCACCCGGAGCAAGGTCGAGCAGGAAGGAGCGAGTTGGCCGAGGTTAATACTTCGGCCGGTTTCGCGCGGGTTGATCCGGCCCGTTATCACTTCCGGGTAGACTGCTTGAGGCGTCGAGTAATCGGTGCCCCAGAGAAATGGTCATCGCCCGCGCAAGCGGGAACAGAACCCGGCTTACAGGTCCGCTCCCGCCCCTCTTTTTCTCCGGCGAATGCCCGCTGGCACACTGAGGTAACGTGCGTTTGCAGAGCCCTCTCCCCGTGGCGAGCAGTCGGCGCCATCACCGTTCCGCGGGCACATATTCATGATCGATGAACTGCAGCAGTTTCGAGATGCAGAGCTTGTTCATGCTGGTGCGATGCTCATGGGCCTCAACCCGAAGGGCTTCGTGCAGGCTCCTCGGGAGCCGAACGGTGATCACTCGGGTGGGCTCTTGCTGGTCCTCGGCGGTAATCTGCTTCTCCCGGAGTCGGGTTAGCAACTGGAGGATCTCGGCATAGGTCTCCGAACGCTCAAATTCGTCGAGCACATCCTTGGACGGGAAGGTTCGGCGTATCACGCCGGTCACCCCGAGGACCTCGCGGAAGAAGGTCACCCAGTCGGGGCTTTTCGCATATAGGTGTTGGGCGACCCTGCGCACTTCATTACGCTTCTCTGCCGTGATCCGACTCCCTGTCTCGCTCATGGATGGGTCCCTTCCCGCAGTCGATTGCTGTTTCCTTAGGCCAGCGAGCGCTCGCCGGCGTGATCAACGGCAATCATTACTGCCCGAAATCCACCACAAGTGCCCACAAACCGAGCAATCTGCGGCTTCCTTAGCAGACAACGGGTGAGGCGACCGCCCGTACATAACACTTTCTAGTTGTGTACACATATGATAGCATACTAAAAATCACGACCCTTCATGGTGGATCTCCAGTTTGTCCTGAGCCTCTTGACGTGTCACGAAGGAACTGGATCGGCGGTGCCAGTTTATTGGGCAGGTGAATGCAGTGCCGTAAGTGCTGTCACTGCATGAATTTAAAAGTCCATTCACATTTACCAAGTGTCCAGTCAATTTATTCGTCGCAAGAAATGCGAAAAGCTCCACGTCTGTGGAGCTTTCCGGTCCAACTGCGGTCAGCTAGCCCCCGAGCATCGCCCGGCTTGCGCGGCTATGCCCACTGCGAAGCAACTTTGTCGAAGTACTTTACCGACTCGGCGATTTCCGGCAGGCTATTTTCCCAATTGTGTTCGTATTCAATCGAGAATACCCCCTTGAAGCCCTGACGGTGAACCTCGGCGAGGATTGCATCGATGTCGGCCACGCCGGATCCCCACGGCACGTCGTGAGCCCCTGGCTCCGCCTTGTTCAGGTCTTTGAAATGGAACGACACGATCCGTCCCTCGAGCTTCTTGATCGCCTCGAGCGGGTTTATCCCTGAACGGAGCCAGTGACCGGTGTCGGCACAAGCGCCAATACGCTTGCTGCGACCTTCTACCCGTTCCAGTACCGTGCCGGGATTCCAGTAGGCGCTCGGTTTAGGATGATTGTGCAGGGCCACGTTGATGCCATATTCATCGCACAGTTTGCTGAGTACATCGAAGGCATCGGCGGGAGGTTCTGAGACGATCGTCTCGATACCCATGTCTTTAGCGAACTCGAACGTCCGCCGACTGGCGGCTTCATCCTTGCTCAGCCCGGTTACACCGAAGCAGGCCAGCTTGACCCCCGCGTCGTCGAGTCGGGCGAGCGTTTCCTTGCGTGCGCCGGGCGACATCGACTCGCCAGTCTTCACATCGGGCTTTTCTTTGCTGAGAGACTGGCCCGGATACATCTCGATACATCGCAGTCCAAGCGATCCGGTCTTCTCAATGGCCTCATAGAACGTGAACAGTCGGAAACTATAAGCCTGACATCCGAGCCTCCAGCCCAGCTTTTCGGCGTGTGGTGCCCCCGCCGAGAGTTGTTCGGCTGCCCGCAAAACACGGGGCACGCCAAGACCGATCCCGGCCGCCAGAACACCAGCCGTCCGGAGAAAGTCGCGCCGATGGGAAGTGTTTGTCATAAGCGAGTCCTGTTGAAAGTGGTTGTAAGTTGTCGCTGCAAACGACCACGATGATCCCCTGCGCCAGCCCGGCATTATAAGGGAGGGTGGCAAATGATGAATGATGGGGGTGCCGATCTGTATCGCTCTTGCCACTCCTTTTGGGAAGTATCGTTAGTATGGGAAACATGAGTTATATGGAAAATGTGGTTCAAATGCGCGATTTGACGGTCGCGGCTCTTCCGTTTACAATAGGAAAGTCTGGCAGCTCAGACCCTTCTTTTCTCCACGGGCGGTCGCCCCCTTCGGCCGAGTGGCGTTCGGCGTGCCGGGCGTTAAGGACGAATTTCCCACGATGGGCCACGTCCAGCCGGGATGGCTGGAAGGCAAGAGAATCATGAGTGATACGAAGGTGGGCAATCAGCCGGAAATGCCTCCCGCGGTCGATCTGTCGACCGAGCCGGTTGAGTCGTCCGCCGCCTCCAGCAGCATTCGGCAACGGCTTGCGGACCGCGCATCGAGCGATCCGCCCACGGTGATCAGCAACCGGCCTCCTATCCCTGCCGCACCTGCGGCGATCGAGGGGGTCGAGATTGTGGCCGATTCAATCAGCCCGGGGGCCCGTTTGGGCCATTTCGAGCTGCACGAGAAGATCGGCGGCGGGGGAATGGGTCGGGTATATCGCGCAACCGACACGCGACTTGGACGCGTGGTAGCCCTCAAGGTCCTGTCACCGGAACAGGCTGCCGATCGGGACACGGTACTGCGGTTCGAGAACGAAGCTCGCTCGTCGGCCCGCCTCAGCCATTATGGCGTGGCCGAGGTATTCTACTCCGGCGAGGATAAGGGGCTGCCATTTATCGCCTTCGAGTTCATCGAAGGGCACAACCTCCGCAATCTGGTCGAACAGCGCGGCCCTCTGCCATTGCCCGAGGCGATCAGCTACACGATCCAGATCGCCGAGGCACTGAGCCACGCCGCCGAGCGGAATGTCGTGCATCGCGACGTCAAGCCGTCGAACGTGCTCGTGATGGCCGACGGCCGCACCAAGTTGATCGACCTGGGGCTAGCTCGCGTGCAGCGAGGCGAGGAATCGGGCAGCGACCTCACCGCCAGCGGAGTGACGCTGGGTACCTTCGACTACATCTCGCCGGAACAGGCCCGCGATCCGCGGTTGGCCGACAACCGGAGCGATATCTACTCGCTCGGCTGCACGCTATTCTATATGCTGGCCGGTCGGCCGCCGTTTGCCGATGGCACCGTCTTGCAGAAGCTCTTGCAGCATCAGGGCGACGAACCGCCAGACATTCGGAGTATGCGCCCGGAGTTGCCCGACGATGTCTCCCGGGTGCTCCGCAAGATGATGGCGAAGGACCCGCGACGGCGATTTCAGAACTGTGCGGAACTGATCTTGGCGCTGCAAGCCTTGGCCAACCGCATCGGTTTGCTCCCCGCCGGCATCGGTCGAATCACATGGACCGTCCCGCGTGAGCCGCAGGCCTCATTGGCCGAGCGGCACCTGCCCTGGATTGCGCCCGTGGCGGCGTTGGTGTCGATCGTTCTCCTGCTGCACTTCGTCTGGTCACCGGCTTCGCCGACCTCCGAACCGAACATGCCCCCCGTGCCGTCAGAGTCGGCTGGTGGTGCGGGCAGAAGCTTTGCCACGATCGCAGACGATGTGCCGCCGACCCTGCCCGGCGTGCCACCTGACGAACTGGTACCGCGCTCGCCGCCGGTGTCACCCGATATAGATCGCATTGCCGAAACGCCGCCTGGAACGGTCGCGCCGGAAGGTGGATCGACAGAGGACACTGTTATCAGAGCGGCGGGTCAGGCTTTCGGAGGTTATCTGGGACCGGCTGGACTGAAGGGAGGCTTGTCGCCCCCAATTGCCACGGCCGGCCTCAGTTGGCCCCAGTCGGAGTCATTGAGCCTTTCCGTCCTCCCCGAGACGCTGGCTTTCGACAGTCGTGCGGTTGCTCCCCCTAGCGGTAATGGCAGCGCGGCCAAGCCATCAAGTGCGACGCCGACTTCGGGTCGCGTTTTGGTGGTCGATCCTTTTAGCCAGACTTCCGACGGGTTTCGGAGCTTGGGCGCGGCATGCCGCGTGGCGATCTCCGGCGATCTGATCGAGCTTCGCTTCAATGGCGTGAACGAGGAAAAGACTCCCATCGAGCTGGCCGGTCGCCAATTGACGGTTCGCGCGGCCGAAGGCTATCTGCCGCAACTCGTTTTCCAGCCGAAGGCAGGCGATCCCGTTGAGTATTCACGAAGCATATTCCGGCTGGTTGGCGGCCGACTGACGATGCAGGGCGTGGGGGTAGAACTGGAACTAGCCCCCGAGGTGCCTGCCGACAACTGGTCGCTGTTTGAAGTGCGCAGCGGCGAGTTGCTCGATCTGGATCGATGCTGGCTCACGATACGCAATGCATCCCCTCGGCGGAAGGCCTACCATCGCGAAGTGAGCTTCATCCGACTCGACTCCGTCCCCGGTTCCGAAATGCTTGCCGGCGGCCGCGACTCGGCTCCACCCGTGTCGATCGGTCTGTCGAATTGTGTGGTCCGGGGAGAGGCCGACTTCCTGTGTGTCGTGCGGCCGCAGCCGGTCTATGTGAAATGGCAGAACGGTCTGGTAGCCATTTCAGAGGCCTTTGTCCGCGGCAGAGGGGGCGAAACGGAACCTCCGCCGGACCAACGCGTGCGGATCGAGTTGGATCACATCACCGCCATCATGCTCGATGGCCTCTGCCGGCTTACCCAGAGCGCCATGACCACTCATCCCCTTCAGCTTGGCCTGCAAGTCAAACGCAGCGTTCTGCTAGGGGTGCCTTCCGCTCCGATGCTCGAACAGTCTGGCGTCGCGAGTGTCGAGAGTGCCTGGAATAGCCTGAGCGTTAGCAGCGAGGAGAGCTACCACGGGGGGTTCACCGACTACTGGAGCATCTGGCCGCTCGATCCGGAGTCTCGCCCCTGGCTGCTTCCCCTTGACGCGACCGAGCAGGCATTGGCCGACGGAATCAGACTGCCCGATATGCGTCCGGTGCGGTGGAGCGGCATCGCGGAATCGAGCCGCCCCTTGCATGCACAGGGGCCGTGGGAGAGCGAACTGGAGAGGGTCCGCGGCGACCTGGCGGGGGCAGTCACGAGCGACCAGAAGAGCGCCGGAGTCGTCTCCGAGTTGCTGCTTCCCCTCCCTGCTCAGGACGACCTGTGACGGAGTCGAGAGCCCAGCGAACCGATTGACAGACGCCGCCGTCGCTGTACACTGTCGGCAATGGGGATGGGGTTCCCCTGCAACAAACCGCCGGAAACGGCTGATGACTCCTACCGGAGCGATGCCTCGCTCGGTGGAGTCCCATGGCCAGGGAACAAAGCTCCCGCGAGGAACGCTCCTCCGAGAGCTTTTTTTGTGCGCGCAGAAGTCAACAACAGGAGGTGGACGCAATGGCTCGAAAGATCGCGAGTGTGCGGGCGCTGGAAATTCTGGACTCGCGCGGAAATCCGACGGTGAAGGTTCTGGTGACGCTCGACAATGGTATCGCCATGTCGGCATGCGTGCCGTCCGGGGCGTCTACCGGCGAGAACGAGGCCCTGGAACTCCGCGACGGCGATAAGAAGCGATACGGCGGCAAGGGAGTGCTCAAGGCCGTCGCCAATGTCAACAACACGATCGCCTCCAAGCTGCTTGGCCTGGACGCGGCACGCCAGGCTGAAATCGATCGGCTGATGATCGATCTGGACGGCACGCCGACCAAGAGCAAGCTGGGAGCCAACGCGATCCTGGGCGTGTCGATGGCGGTGGCCCGGGCGGCGGCCGCCGCGGCCGAATTGCCGCTCTACGCGTACCTGGGCGGAACCGGGGCGGTGCGTTTGCCGGTGCCGATGATGAACATCCTCAACGGCGGCAAACATGCCGACAACAGCGTCGACTTCCAGGAATTCATGGTGATGCCGATCGGTGCGCCGAGCTTCGCCGAAGCGCTGCGGTACGGGGCCGAGACTTTCCATGCCCTGAAGAAGATTCTGCACGATCGCAAGTATGCGACCAGCGTTGGAGACGAGGGAGGCTTCGCTCCCAATCTCAAGAGCAACGAGGAAGCCTGCGAAGTCATTCTCGAGGCCATCGAGGCAGCGGGCTACGTGCCGGGCAAGGACATCGCCATCGCCCTCGACCCGGCCGCCAGTTCGTTCTACGAGGACGGCGCCTACAACCTGGCCATGTCGGGCCAAGGGAAGAAGACCAGCGCCCAGATGACCGATCTCTATAAGACTTGGGTCGACAAGTACCATATCGTATCCATCGAAGACGGTCTGGCAGAGAACGATTGGGAGGGGTTCAGGGCACATACCGCCGCGCTGGGAGACAAGATCCAGATCGTGGGCGACGACATTTTCGTCACCAACACGAAGTTCATCGCCCGGGGCATTGCCGAGAAGAGTTCCAACGCGGTGCTCATCAAGCTCAACCAGATCGGTTCGGTTACAGAGACTATCGAGGCGATCCAGATGTGCCAGAAGGCCGGCTGGGGATACGTGGTTTCGCACCGCTCCGGTGAGACGGAAGACGCGTTCCTCGCCGATTTCGCCGTGGCGATGGGCGGCGGCCAGATCAAGACCGGCTCGGCCTGCCGCAGCGAGCGGATCGCCAAGTACAACCGTCTGCTGGAAATTGAGGCCGAGTTGGGCAAGGCGGCCGTGTTCGGACGATAGGCGTCGGTGTCTGGCAGAAGTGCGACGGGGTCGGCACCAACACAAGACTGTACAGACGCGCCGGCTGGTAATGACTCCTGCCTTGAAAGTTCTCCCTCCGTGGTAAGGGATAGTCTCCTGAACGTGCCGGGAGCCCATTACATGAAAGCCATCACGATCACCCGCGAGTACGGGGCCGGCGGGAGCGAGTTGGCCGAGAGCCTTGGCGAGGTTCTGGGTTGGCAGGTGCTCGACCGGGAGTTGCTCCACCGGGCTGCCCAGATCGAGCATGTGCCCGACACGGAGTTGGACCGGTTGGATGAGAAGGCCGCGAGCATCGCCGATCGATTCCGCCTCCATCCGCCCCACCAGAAATACCTTCACGGTTTGACGGAAGCCGCACGGCAGGCGGTTCAACAAGGCGACGTGGTGCTGGTGGGCCGGGGCGCGCGGCACCTGCTGGGGGACATGCCGGACGTGTTCCATTTGCGTCTCGTGGCGCCCCGGACCTGGCGGGCGGAGCGGATGGCCGGACGCGAGGGGTGGTCGCCGGGTCAGGCCCAGGCGCGGTGCCTGGAAATGGATCGCAGCCGCGAACTGTTCACGCAGTATTTTTTTGGCGATGTCGCAGCGCGGCCGGATCAATATGACCTGGTGGTCAATACGGGGCGCGTGGCGCTGGAGGATATCGCGTCCGTCGTTGCAGACTTCGTTCGGCCGACTCCTTCCGAGGCAGGCGAGACCGCCCCGCACCGCGTATTGACGCTCTCGCGCGAGCTGGGGGCGGGCGAGACCCAATTCGCAGCGACACTGGCGGAGCGACTGTCGATGCAGGTCTACGACCGCGAGCTCATCGAGCAGCAAGCGGTTCGACTGGGCGTATCGGAGGCGGAGATCGAGAAGATCGACGAACGGCCGGCCGGGATCTTCCAGCGGTTTCGTCCGGGGAGTATCTACCAGCGTTACATCGAAGCCCTGGAGCAGATCTTCAGGCAACTCGCTGAGCAGGGCAACGTAATCCTCATGGGCCGGGCGGGAAACTGCTTCTTGCGGGATAATCGACGGGTGTTTCATGTTCGCCTCATTGCGACCATGCCCGTCCGTTTGCGCCGGATCATGGAGTACCGATGGGTCCGCGAGAGCGTCGCCCGGCGACTCGTCGACGAGAGCGACGCCCGGCGACGGAGTTTCTATGAAAGCTGTTTTGGGGCCGATTGGACCAACCCGTTGGAGTACCACGTTACGGTCAACAGCGGCCGGCTGGGAGCGGCCGCGGTGGACCTTGTTTCGCTGGCCGCGACGCGTCACTGGAACCGCGCCACATAGACATGCCATTACACTGTGACGATCGTGAAGCACGGTGCTGGAATTCCGACCGGAGGCGAGGCTGGGTATGAATGGAAGCTGGGTGTACGCTCTTCTCACCAACAAATTCGTAGCTCTTGCAGCGGGTGGCGTGGCGGGCACACTGCTTCGTTACAGCCTGAGCAAATGGCTCAACGAGATGCCGTGGGCACACGGGTTGCCGATAGGAACGTTTGCGGTCAACGTGGCTGGCTCGTTCATCCTGGGAGTGTCGGCCGTTGTCATCTTGGAAAGGCTGCCGCCTTCGTATCAGGGACTGTATCTGCTCATCGGCACGGGTTTTTGCGGCGGGTTCACGACGTTTTCAACATTTGAATGGGAGACCTACAAGCTGGTGCGCGACGGCAGTCTCTGGTATGCCACGGCGAACGTCTTCGGGAGTGTGATCGCGGGTTTCTTGGGGATCGTGCTGGCCGTGGGGCTAATGGGGCTCGTGCTGCCGAGGCAGTAGGAGGGTTCGGATGAAGATCGAGACAGACGCCCGGATGGTGACGATCTACGTCAACAGCACGGATCAGTATCACGGCCAACCGCTCTATTCGGCGATCGTGCAGAGCTGCAAGGAGCACGGCATTGCGGGGGCGACGGTCACGCGTTGCGTGGAGGGCTATGGGGGAAGCGGCCAGATCCACACAACTCGGCTGCTGGAACTGGCGGAGAACCTGCCGGTGCGAATCGAAATCGTGGACATCGCCGAGCGCATCGACCCGCTGCTGGAGACACTGGGAGCCATGGTCGGCGAAGGTCTCGTCACGATCGCCAACGTCCACGTGATGAAATACCTGCACGATCCGAAAGGATGAGGCGCGCCGAGGGGGCAAGCCATCCCGAGCGGGCGCGACCTTCGGCAGGTTGTTCTCCGCTATTTCCCCTCCATGACGACTTTGGTGAGCGCCTCGACGAAGAAGAACTCGCCCCACATGACCGATTCGTCGACGCCGAGGTTCTTCTTCGTGTGATAGACGCCGTGCTTGAGGATGCCTTCCCAACCGGGCGTGTCGACGGCGAGGTATTCGGGGTCGCAGAGGGCGTCGAGCATCACCAGGGCCGTATTGTGATAGGCCAGCGCGTGCTCCTCCGAGGGCGTCTGCCGGGCGAGGTCCAGGAGGCCGCTGGCGGCGATCGCGCCGGCGGAGGTCTCCTTCTGGCGGCCCCATGGGGCGGGCTGCGCCAGGTCGGCATGGAAGTCCCAGTAGGGAACCTTGTCTTCCGGGAGGTTCGCCAGCCAGTAGGCGGCGTTCCGCTCGGCCACCTCGAGGAACTCAGGGCTCCCGGTCAGGGCGTGCACCTTGGTGTAGCCGTAGAGCGACCATGCCAGTCCGCGGGCCCACGCGCTATCGCCGCGGAGTCCCTGGTGGGTCGTCTGCCGCAGGACTTCCCCGGTTTCCAGGTCGAAGATCCCTTCATGGGCCGTCGAGCCGTCGGGCCGCACGATCGTATCGCGGGTAGTGCGGCAATGGGCCGCGGCGGTCTCAAACAACTTCTTATCACCGGTGACATTGGCGGTATAGAAGATCAAGGGGACGTTCATCATGATGTCGATGAAGAGCGACTCCGGCGCGACGAACGACCGCAGGTACTGCCCCTTCTCCATGAACCGCATGGCGAGCGTGCGCCCCGCCTGGAGTACTACCTGGTGGATCGATTCGTCGCCGGTCAACTGGTACCAGGGGAGGTACGTGTTGAGGAAGATGAAGCCCAGGTCGTGGACATTGCGGTCGTGCTGCCGATGCTCGAGGAGTCGCGAATAGTGCTCGGCCCGCTCGCGCCTCTTCGGGTCCCCGGTCCGCTGGTGAAATTTCCACATCATGCCGGCAAAAAAGCCGCCCGTCCAATCGGTCCACAGCTCCCCCTCGTGGTGCCACTTGCCGTGGCGCGTGTAGATGGGAAAGAAGTCCGGGTGCCGCTCGGCGGTCGCGGCGACCTGCCGCTCGGCGAACTGGAGGGCTTCCGTGTAGCGGGCTTTTCGTTCGTCGGACATGGGTTTCCTCGCGGAACCGGGCCGAAAGAATGAGACGGTCTCCGTGGCCGGACGAATCATGGTAATGGAAGCGGCGACCGGCGTAAAGAAGCGGTTGACGACCGGTGTGCAGCGGCTTTGCGACGGCGCGATCGACTGAGAGTACAACAAGCGAGGGGGAGACAATCGCCGCCGAGATGCGCGCATGGCAGCACGGTCGCGGTGTGGAGGGCGCCAAGCGAAACGCCCTTTGATGGTGTTTCGGTTGGCTTCGACGCGAAGGGTGGCCGCAAGTGCAAGGCGTAAAGGGCTTTCGCACCGCCGGACTAAGCGCAAGTCTTTCCACCCTTTTGGCTTCAGTGTTGAAGTTCCCAGAGGGGTGTAGAAGTGGAAGCGCAGAGTCCGAGCCCGGAGGCTGGGGTGAGGTAGAGTCGAGAAGTGGCGCGGTGGTTTAGGTGCAGCCTATCCATTGCTGGCCCTTTCGTCTGCCAGTGCCTCACTAGCCACACCATGCTCCGTTTCCACTTCCCGCTCATCGAACCGGACGGGCGGATTTCCCGCATCCGGCTCTCGGACATGGGTTCACACGTTTCGCCCACGGAGATACCGGGTCCGCACCGCCGTTAGTTGGACCAAGCCCAACTCCCGGTAGAGGTACGAGTCGGGGTATCGATCAATACCGCGTCCCTTCCCCTTGTGCTTGTCCACCAGCCACCGGCGGAGCTGCTGGCGAACGTGCAGGTCGATGTTGCGGTACGCTGCGCTGACTGGCCCTTGGCCAAAGTAGTTGGCCCAGCCCGTCAACATGCGGTTTAACCGCTTGACCACCGTCGCTTCGTCCAGCAGCAGTTGGCTCCGATGGGTCGTCTCGCTGATCTTGGCTTGCAGGCGTTTCACCGCCTTCTTCGACGGACGGGTGCTAAGCACCATCCGTCGCCGGTTCCAAGACCACGCGGGACCAATCGTATACCCCAGAAAGTCGAACCTTTCCGCCGGCAGATGACAGAGCCGCGTTTTGGACTCGTTCACCGTCAATTTCAGCTGCGCCATCATGTTCCGCATCACCGTCATGGCTTTCTCCGCCGTGCCGCGACACAGGATCACAAAGTCGTCCGCATAGTTGACGATTTTGGCCCGCAGAGCTTGCTCGTGTCCCAGGAGTTTCCAGCCCAGTACGAACCTCCGCATGTAGAGGTTACTGAGCAGCGGTGAAATCGGAGCCCCTTGCGGGGTTCCTCGTCCCGTGTCCTTGCCGCGAGTCGTCCGCTGCGTATGCCCCCGCTCATCCGTCTCTTCGACCGGTGCCACCAGCCACATCTTCAGCAGATGCAACAGGCCCTTGTCGCTGATGCGGCGTGCGAGGCACTGCATCAATTCCGCATGCGGAATCGTGTCGAAGTACCCGCTCAAGTCCGCGTCCACCACCTGCGTATGTCCGTAGCAAACCCAGCGATGGACTTCCTTCACGGCGTCCAGGGCGCTGCGGTCCGCCCGGTAGGCATACTGCTCTGGTTGCAGATCGACCTCAAAGATGGACTCCAGGATCAGAAGCACCGCGGTCTGAACGACGCGATCCTTGATCGTGGGAATCCCCAGGGGCCGCTGCTTTCCATCCGGCTTGGGGATGTAGACCCGCCGGACTGCCTGCGGATGATACTTCTTGGTCCGAAGTTCGTCCGCCAGTTCGTCCAACCACCGCTTGACTCCGTAGTCCAAGATCCACGAAAACGTCTGCTCATCCACGCCCGGCGCGCCATCATTGAAACGGCATCGCCAGAACGCAACCCAGAGCACATCTTCGCGGCAAACCTTGTCGTACAGCGAATAAAAGCGGAACTTGGGCGACTCCTTCGCTTTCGCGTGCAACGCCTCCCGAAGCTTCTGAACCTTTTCCACGTTCGTAGGCTCTTCGCCAATCGTCATCGGTCCCTTGCTCCTTCTTGCGTTATCCATGAACTAAGGCCCCTTCCCTCCCCCGGTATTACCCGGCTTCCACGGTACTACGAGCCTCTCCGCCATCTCCACCGGCCCGGCCTGTCCCTCGCGGGCGTCCAGTTGGGATCTCTCCCACCGGCGAGACTTCCCTTGTTGAATCCGATGTCCGTTCGTGACATGCCGACGCCACTACCCCGGCGGAACCGTGGGGTGCTCTTGTCGTTCTGCTTCCCCCACGGCGGCGGCCTTCCCGGAATTCGAGGCCGGTCGGCTTCCGCATCTTTCGTTTCGAGGCCTGCTCAGCGTTCACTCACGTTTCGGCCTGCCACGTTGCCGAGTCGCCAAAAGCGACCTTCTACACCGCAGACTCAGACGGCTTTGTCACCTCCACCGCCCCCACGGTTGCTACCGGCTGGAACGACCCTTGCCGGACAGGACTTGCACCTGCTAGACATCAGACTCCTTTTCAAGGCGTACTCGAATTGTCAATGAACGACTGGGCCGCCCGGTTGTCGGCGAGCAGCCACTCGATTGCCCGTTATCATACCATATAGTGGACTATTGTACAATAGGCCAACAGGCACGTTTTTCAGGTTTTTGGCGGGTATGTAGAGGGGGTCGGATGAGCCCGACTTACACGCGGCGCGGGCGGTCGTCGGACTTCGGGCGGGATCGGCCCAACGGCCTCGCACGCCCGTCGAGCAGACGCCATTTCGAGCAGTTCAGAGCCTTGCCCGGCGGGGCTGCGCGACAACGCAAGCGGCTCACCAGGTGCGTTCAGTAATTTGGCCGACTCGACGCCGGGCGGGGCATGGCCCGCCGCCGGCCGTTCTGCGAAAAAAGGGGCGGATTCTTAGACCAATCCGGCACTAGCCTGCGCTCTACTTCTACATGGAGCAGTGAATGGGACGTCTCGGCATCGACCCGTTGATCATCGGCCTGGCTGCCGGTGACGAGCGCGCCTATGCCGAGTTGTATGACCTGTTTGGCGGCCGTTTGCAGCGGACCGCCATCGGAATGCTGGGGTCGCGCCAGGACGCGGAAGACGCAGTCCAGGAAGTGTTTATGGCCATGCTGCGATCGCGGCACAAGTTGCTCGACGTGCGGGACCTGACCGCATACCTGTTCACGGCGTTGCGTCGCGCGGCAGGCCGCGCGGCGGCACGGCGGGCAAAGGAGCACGCCTTGCTTGAAGACGCGGCCGGCACCGCGCCCGCGGCCGATGACCTTCAGGGTCCGGGGCAGCCGTGCCACGAACGGCTTGAACGGGCGCTCGCGGCCCTGCCGGCCGAACAGCGCGAGGTCATTGCGCTGAAGATCGATGGCGAGCTGACCTTCGCCGAGATCGGCGCGGTGCTCGGCGTGAGCATGAACACGGCCGCCAGTCGTTATCGCTATGCGCTGGAAAGACTGCGGACCACACTGGAGCCGCCGAAATGATCGAGAACTCCTCCTTGCCGCCGGAGCTCTTGCGGCTGGAACAGCAACTGGCCGCCCGGCCGCGCCCGCAGCCGACGGCCGGCGAGAAGCTGCGGTTCGTGCATCGCGTGCGCGCTGAATTGCACCGCCAGCGCGCCGGCGCGCGGTGGGCGTTTGCCGCGGCGGTGGCGGTCAGCGCGCTGGTATGGCTCAACCTTTCGCTGTGCGCCAGCCAGGCCACGGATTGCGGCCTGAGGCTGGCCGATGGAGCGGAATCAATCGAGACGACTGCCAACGAGATCCGCCGGCTGGTGCCCGAACTGCCACCGCGCGAAGCCATGCGGCAGGCCGTGCTCCTGCGCGCCGGCGCCGGCGTGGTGGCGTGTCCGCGGCCGTCGGGCAGTGGCATTGAGGCAGTTCGACGCGATGAGTGGATGCGAGCAACTTATTGAGGAGAGAACGCATGGGATACGCCTTGCTCTGGATTGAAGGGCTGGCCGTAGCGTTACTGTTGGTCGCGACGTTGCTCGCCTGCGTAGGCCGATTCGAGCGGCGATGGCTGCGGCTGGGGGCGTTTCTCGTGGTGACGCTCGGGCTGACGCTCGTCTTCACGGCATTGACCGTGGTGGCCGGTTGGCTGCAATTTTCGGGCATGTCGGATCGGTGGTTCGCCTCGACGCTGCTCTTGACCGCCGCCTTTGTCGCGGGGGCGGTGTGGCTGGGGTTCAGCGGATTGCGGCGCGGCGATGGCCGGCCTGCGGCCGCGGCCTGGCCGCGCGGCAAGCTGGCCTTGGCGCTCGGCGTTGCCGCGGCGCTGCACGCCATGACCTACTGGAACCTGGATCTGGCCGTGCGCCAGCAGCTCGCGGCACTGCGGATCGAGGCGGGGGCACTCGCGCTGGCAGCCGCTCCGCCCCGCATCGCCGATCGCGAAAATGCGGCGCTCTTGTATGAACAAGCGTTCGAGTCGATGAATCGAGATGCGGAGCTACGGGCCCTGCTGGCCGACGAAGCGTGGCAAGAGAGTTGGAATGACAAGTGGACACGCTGGCGGGAATCGGGCAAGGCCGCGTTTGACGCCGACGATCCCCGCCTGCGGCGCGTCTTGGAGCAGCACTCCGGGGCCCTGCGCCTGATGCGGCAAGCGGCGGCGAGGCCCGGCTGCTACTTCGACCGCGATTACGGCCGGCCGAGCCTCTTCATGCGGCTGCCCGAGCTGGTGCCGATGCGCGACGGCGCGCGGCTGTTGGCGCTGGATGCGATTTGCCGCGTGTCGGACGGGGATGGTCGGCGTGCCATCGACGACATTACGGCCCTGTTGGGCATGGCCGAGCACCTGCGCAGCGATTTTCTCGCCGTGCCGATGTTCGTGGCCATGACGGTGGATCGACTGGCCGTCGAAGCCCTGGAGGTATGTCTGGCTACCGGTCGACTTCGCGCCGAGGAATTGCCGACAGAGTGGCTGGAGGGCGAGGCGACCTATCGCGCGCTTCTGAAACGCGTGCTGCGCGGCGAGGAGGCGTGCCGGCTGGCGACGTTTGCACAAGTGGGCGAAGGACAGTACGCGTTCGGCGACCTGATCGACGTGCTCCGCGGGCACGGGGATGAAATATCAGACCACGCGAGGACGGCTTTTCCGTACCGCGTTTATCTCTTGGGCGACGATCTGGCCGCCCACATGCGGCTCTCGGCCGAGCTCGACAACATTGCGGGCGAACCGTACTGGCAGGCGAAAGACCGCATGCAGGAGTACGACGAGCAAGTACGAGACCGGCCGGGTGGCGTCCTGACGTCGACACTCATGCCGCCGCTGGGCGAGCTGGCGGCGGGCGCGGCGCGAGGCGATGCGCGGCGCGAGGCGGTGCGACTGGGGCTGGCGCTCTACCGTTATCAGGCCAGGCACGGGCGTTTTCCGGAAAAGCTCGACGAGCTGGTGCCGGAGCTCCTCAGTACGGTGCCCCGCGACCCGTTTGACGGCCGGCCGATGAGAATGAAGCCGAGTGCCCGGGGCGTGACCGTGTACAGCGTCGGGGTACAGCCAGCCGAGAGCGGCGGGCTGTTCTTCGACCTGGAGAGGACGGCGGGCGAGATCAGCTTCACGGTGCCCGAGCAGGGGGTCGCCGCCGAGTAGCTGCCTTGCACTTGCGGCCTTCCTTCACGCCGAAGCCAACCGAAACACCGTCCAAGGCGTTTCGCTTCGCGCCCTCCACACCACCACCGGCGCACCCGGCGGCGATCGTTTCCCGCCTCCGCGTCTTTTCCCGCTGCTGACGGCAACGCCGCGGCCCGGCGGCGGACTTCAGCGCGTACCTCAAACCACGGGTCGATTTGGCTCCGACCTCGCGGCGCGAAACTCCTGCCTCCCGTGCACTTGCCGCCACGCCTTGCGACGAAGAAAATCGAGCGCTCGCGAAGGCGTTGCGCTTCGCGGTCGAAATCGTCCGCAGGGTTCCGCAATCAACGACAGAACCGATAATCGGTGTATTCCGGTCCCCCGCCTCCTCCAAGCAGTAGGTCGCAAGGATCATTGCCGGCCATGAGCGAGCCTGTCTTGCACATCGTGCTTCACCAGCCGGAGATCCATTACAACGCGGGGGCGGTGGGACGGACCTGCGTGGCGCTGGGGGCGAAGCTGTGGCTGGTGCGGCCGCTGGGGTTCCGGCTCGACGACCGCCACATGCGGCGGGCCGGGTTGGACTACTGGCCGCACCTCGATTGGGAGGTGGCCGACGAATGGGGGGCCGTCGCCGAGCGGCTTGGGGACAAGCGTTTCTGGTTGTTCTCGAAGACGGCGCCGCGGCTGTATACGGAGGCCCGGTTCGAGCCGGGCGACGTGCTCGTCTTCGGCAGCGAATCGGCCGGGTTGCCGCGTTCGCTCCTGGCGAGCCACACGGAAAGGACGCTGCGGATCCCCACGCGGCCGCAGGTCCGCAGCCTCAATCTCTCGGTAAGCGTGGGGATCGTCGCCTACGAGGCCCGCCGGCAGTGGGCCGAGCGAGGTCTGGCATAGCACTCCCGGGGAGGACACATCATGCGTCTCTGGCTCGTTGTTCCAGCAGTCTTCGGATTGGCAGTCTCTCTCCACGCCGCGGAAGTGCGGCTGACGGTCGAAGAGCCGTCGGGCGTGCGGCGGGAAGCCTGGCCGGTAACCTCCGGCATTCCCCTGGCCCAGGGCGCGCTGACGGATGCCGAGACCGCCGCGCTCGTGGCCGCCGACGGGTCCGAGGTGCCGCTGCAGACGCGCACTCTCGCCCGCTGGGCCGACGGCTCGATCCGCTGGCTGCTGCTCGACTTCCAGGCCAGCCTGGTTCCACACGAGAAGCAGCAGTACCGGCTGCGGTTCGGCCCCGGCATCCGCCGCGGCGAGGTCGAGCGGCCGGTGCGGGTTCAGTCGCGCGAGGGCCGCGTGACAGTCAACACCGGGCCAGCGGAATATGTCTTCGCGACCGATGCCTTCCGCCTCCTCGACCACGTGCGGCTCGATCTCGACGGGGATGGGCAACTCTCCGACGACGAGCGTGTGACCGCCGCCGAAGGCGCGGGCATCGAGCTTGCTACACCCGACGGCGGAGTATTCCGCGCCGATGCGAGCCCGGCGACGGCCGTGGTTGAAGAGTCCGGACCGCTCCGCGCCTGCGTGCGCTTCGACGGCGAACACGGTTCCGCCGAGGGCAAGCTGTTTCGCTACATCGTCCGCGTCCACGCCTTCCGCGGGCAGCCGGCCGTGCGGGTCCACTACACGTTCATCAACGACTGTCAGGACCGCGTGATGACGGCACTGGACAGTCTCGATCTGCGCGTTGCGCTGGCCGACGCCGACCCGAGCGGCGAGAACGTATTGGACGGCCAGCCGGCGAAACAGACTCGACTCTTCCAGGCCGAGGAGAACCGCTATGAACTCGACGGCCAGCCGGCCGGAGCCCGGTCGCAGGGCTGGGCGGCCATCAGCAACGGCCGCTGCGGCGTCGCCGTCGGGGTGCGCGAGTTCTGGCAGAACTGGCCCAAGGGCATGACTGTGGAGCCCGGCCGGCTGACGGTCGGTATCTGCCCGGCCTTCGACGACGGGCGCTACGACGGCCACCCGCTCAGGGAAGAGGTCAAGCTGTACTACTATCTGCGCGATGGCGTCTACACGTTCAAGACCGGCGTGGCGCGGACGCACGAGATCTGGGCCTGGCCGTTCGCCGGGAAGCCGGACCGGCAGCGGCTCGCCGACGTCGTCCGCGCCAAGGAGGAACCGCTCCTGGCGGTCTGCGAGCCGGAGCATGTCTGTACGATCCAGGCCGCGGGCGACTTTCCGCCGGCCGATCCGGCCAGGTATGAGGGCTACGACGCTTGGCTCGACCGCGCCCTGGAGGGCCACCTGCGACGGCGCGATGCGGAACGCGAGTACGGGCTGCTCAACTACGGCGACTGGTTCGGCGAACGCGAGGTCAATTGGGGCAACCTCGAGTACGACCTGGCCCACGGCCTGTTCCTGCAGTACCTCCGCACGGGCGACCGGCGATTCTTCCACCGCGCCGAGCAGGCGGCGCGGCACCACATCGACGTCGATGTGGTTCACGCCACGAACCCGCACCTCAAGAAATCGTCGGTCGGCCAGATGTGGCTGCACTGCTGCGGTCACACCGGCGGCTACTTCGACACCGACGAATTGCCGGTCGAGCGCGCCTACCAGCAGGGCTACAGCACGAACTTCGGACACGTTTGGGTGGCCGGCGATCTGGACTACTACTACCTGACCGGCGACAACCGCGCCCGGGACGTCAGCCTGGCGATCGCCGATGCCATGGCCCGCCACTGTCCCACCTCGCACGGTACCCACATCCGCACGCTCGGCTGGCCGATGATCCTGCTCATGGCCGCCTACGAAGCCACCCTGGATCCCAAGTACCTCAAGGCGGTCGAAGAGGAATGGAAGGTGCTCAAGGGGGCCATCGATTGGGAGCGGGGCTGGGTCGTGCGGCTGGCGAGCGACCACTGCCTGCACCCCGAGGGAAGTACGCGCGCACAGCGCGATACGATCTACCGCGACCAGCGATGTTCGGGCAATGTGCCCTTCATGGAAGGCCTGACCCTCTGCGGCCTCGCACGCTACCACCGCATGACCGGCGATCCGGAGGTGCTGCGGGCGATCAGCGTGGGGATCGACCAGATGATCCGCGAGTGCTGGCAAGAAGACGTCAAGACGTTTCGTTACACCGCCTGCCCGCTGTCGGCGAAATTCTCTGGCGGGTTCATCCTCTCGGTCGAGGCCCTGGCATACGAGGCCCGACTGACGGGCAACCCGGAGCATATGCGGATCCTGCACGAGGGCTTTCGCACGGCCGTGTCCAATGCCAGCGGCAGCGGCTTCGGCAAGAGCCTCGCCCAGCAGATCCACTTCGCCCCCTACGGGCTGAAGGCTATCGCGGAGCCGGACGCGGTCACGCAGCCGGGCGGCGGCGAGCCATCGCCTTTCCAACGGGACGATCAATGAAGCGCCTCCGGCGTTGGCTTAGGGAACTTGCCCGGACTGGCCGCGCAGGGTAGTCTGAGGTATGGGGACAGCTTTCTGCGAGTGGGCCATGAACGTGCTCGTGAAGGGTCGGAGTTTTGTGCTCGGGTCGCTCCTGTTGGCATGGGCGGCCCAGTCGTCGTTGTCCGCCGACGGGATCCGCTACGAGGAGCAAGGTGCTCGACCGGTTGCGGCGCCGTACAGTTCGGCACAGGCGGGTTGGGATTCGTACGAGCAGGCGGAGGCGCAGCGGCGGCAGGCGTTCGACCGCCAGCTCTGGTCGAACTCGCTCGCGCAGTGGCATGCCGGTTGGCCAAGCCCTTACTTCCCGCCGGGCCTCGATGCGGCCTACGCCTACCCGGCACCTGCGACTCGGGCGATGCGGGCAGCGCCGCTGGGGGCCTACCGGCCGTATCCGGGCGTGTTTGAGCCGTGGCCCGCGTTGCCGGGTGACATCTACGGGGTGCCCGGCCAAAACCGCGTGGAGCAACCCGCGGGCCACGAGATCGTGCCGGACGGCAATGGTGGCTACATCTACCGGCCGGTGTACCCTCGCCAACTACCGCCACCCGTCGAGGAGACGCCGGCTGTGGAAACGATCGAGCCGAATCCGCCGGCTCAGGTGCCGCCGTCTCCAGAGCCGATCGCCACGCCGTTGCCGGAGAACGGGCCAAGGGAGTTTTGAAGGGAAGCTTTCAGCTATCAGCCATCAGCTTCAATGCGGGGCGCGAGGGAGACCGAGTGCCCGGTGCTATTCTTCTTGGGCGGCCGGAGGATTGACGAACGGGCTCGAGTAGAGCGGCAGGTGGCGGTAGTAGACTTCCAGCAGATAGATCGACAGGCAGGTGACGTAGAGGCGCCCGCCGTTGGGTCCCCACTCGTCCATGGTGGGTTTCATGGGGTCCCAGCTTCCGGCTTCCTTACCCGTGCGGACCTGGTGTTCGGGAACGGCCTGGCGCATCCGCTCGTTCCAGCGTTTCCAGTGCGGGCCCTCCATGTGGTGACAGGCCTGGGCCGCGTAGTACCAGTAGTAAACGTCGCGATTCCGCTCGTAATCGACCAGGTTTTCTTCCTTGGTGATCCAGTCAAGCCCTTCGATCAGGCGGCGGTCGCTGCGCTGCCAGCCGAGGTACTGCCGGCAGAGGAGGGCTTCGGCGGTCATCGCCAGCCGCGGTTCCTCGCCGCGCTGGTACGGGTAGCGTGAGCCGCCGGAGAGGGCGACGCCATCCAGGAAGCGTTCGATTCGCTTGAGGTTGTCGTCGGGCACTTTCAAGCCGCCCATGCGGGCGCTTTGCAGCGCCATGACGATCCACCCGGTGACCGACACATCGCTGTCACTGGCCGGGCTGTAGCGCCAGCCCCCGAGCGGGCTCTGCGACTTGAGCAGGAAGGCGATCACGCGTTCGGCAGGTTCGCGGAACTGCTTATCCTGGGTCATCGCGTACAGTTCGCAGATGGCGATGGCGCATTGACCGTTGGTGTAATAGCGGTGGTAATTCGGCCCTTCGCTGTAGAAGTTGCCGTCGGCGTCCTGCTTCTTGTAGAGCCAGTTCCAGCCGCGGGCGACGTTGGTCTGGAAACGGCCGCCGCGGTGGGTGTTGCCGTCGCCCTGGAAGGCCAGCAACGCCATGGCGGTGGCGGCGACCCTGTTCTCGTCGGTAGCTCCGTTCGCATAGGGCCCGACGAGGCTCCACGAGCCGTCTTTCTGCTGTTGTCTGGCCAGCCACTCCAGGCCGAGTTCGACGGCGGCTTGAGTCTCGGCCGTACCGCCGTAGCCGGCCAAGAGCGACTTCTTCATTCCCTCCTGGCGGCCGAGCAGAGCCAAGCCGATCTGAGGCGACTTGAGATCCGTGGAGAGGGCCGCACCAGGATCGGTCACATCGAGCGGCAGCGGGACGGCGATCGGATCGGGGACCTCGGGCAAATCGGTCGGCGTGACAATGGGTTCTTCAGCCGGATCGGCCTCGTCGCCCATAAGCGTGTCCCACTCGAGTTGTTCACCGAGTTTCTCGGCCCACACCGGGGAGACAACCAGCGAGATCTCCTCCGAAGACAGGCGGGGGAGCAACAGGAGCGACAGCACGATGAGGCCCAGCATGTGAACCAGCGCGCTGACGAGCCAGGGGGGCGCGTTGTCCAACAGCAGGCCCGGCACATCAAGGCGGTCTTGCTCCTCCTTGCCCTCGTCCGACGAGGGGGGAACCGACGGTTTGGGCGGTGGAGGTTCGGAAGGTGGCTGCGAAGACGCCATCGACGTGCCTCTTCCCGTCACCCGTTAGAGTGGAAGCAAGGAACCGTTCCGCAACGCGGAGCCGCGCGGGGAATTTCACGCAAAGAAAGATTAGGCCATGATTTACGAGTTTAACAGCAGGCGGGGGGCCAAGCAAGCGGTTTCACAGGACGTCGCCGTGGCGTCACCCTCGACGCACGCCAAATGAATGGTAAAATAGCCGAACGGCCGCGGGCGAGAGTTCGGCGGCCAGAAATGACGCGGGGTGGAGCAGTCCGGTAGCTCGCGAGGCTCATAACCTCGAGGTCACAGGTTCGAATCCTGTCCCCGCCACTGCCCAAACGCAACCAAGGTTCCCGCTTCGGGGGCCTTGGTTTTCTTCTTTTCTTGACCTGTCACGGTTGTTTCGCACGGGACTAGCCGAATTCCGCCGCATGGCGGAAGAGGAGAACGCCACGGAGTTGCTGGCGAACGTGGAAGAGCTGGAGCGGACGTTCAACGCTTACTGCGATCTCGGCAAGCAGATGGCGCTGACGTATGTCGAGAAGGGGCAGGAGGCCGGCAATACGCTCATGGAGCAGTTCGACCCGGTGGCCGAGCAACTCGGCGAGCTGATGGGCGGACTCGTTGAAGGACAGCGAGCCGAGATGGTGGGGGCCCTGGATTCCATTCTCTCCGGCGCGAGCACATCCATCATGGGAAGCATTCTGGGCGGATGCCTTGGATTGGCCATCTACCTGGCCGTCGCCGTGTGGCTCAATTCGGCTCTTGCGAAACCGCTTCGTCGGGCGGCCGAGGCGGCCAAGCAGATTGCCGCCGGAGACTACTCGCAGCGATTGGGAATTCGGCGCGCGGACGAGGTCGGGGACCTGGCCGAGGCGATCGACACCGCCGCCGAGGCGACAGACCGGGCGATGAAGGACATCCGCGAGGCAGGCGAGCGCGAGAAGGAAGCGCAGCGCGAGCGAGCCGAGACGGAGCGTGCCGCCGCCGAGGCGGAGCGACGGCGCCAGACGGAAGAGGCCGAGCGCGAGCGGCAGCGGATGGAAGCTGAACGGAAACGCCAGGAGGAGGAAGCCGCCCGCGATCGCCAGCAGGCCGAGGAAGATCGCAAGAAGGGTGAGATTCTACGCGGCAAGGTGGACCATCTGTTGGAAGTCGTGGCCGCGGCGGCCGCGGGCGATCTCACCCGGCAGGTCCGCGTGGAGGGGAATGAGCCCGTGGACGAACTGGCCGGCGGCATCCGCAAGATGCTTCAGGACTTGGCGCAGGTGATCGGCCAGGTGGCCGAGAGCGCGGGCCAGTTCAACGAGGGTTCGCGCGTGATCGCCGAGAGCTCGCAGACCCTGGCCTCCGGCGCGCAGGCACAGAGCTCGAGCGTCGAGGAGATGACGGCCTCGATCGAGGAACTGGCGCGTTCGATCGGCAGCGTCAAGGGCCGTTCGGGTGAAGCCGACCGGCTCGCCCAGCGGACCAATGAGCTGGCCGACCAGGGTGGCCGGGCGGTGCAGAAATCGATCGAGGCAATGGAGCTCATCCGCACCAGTTCGCAGCAGATCAGCGAGATCATCCAGGTGATCTCCGAGATCGCCAGCCAGACGAACCTGCTGGCCTTGAACGCGGCGATTGAAGCGGCGAGAGCCGGCGAGCACGGCATGGGCTTCGCGGTGGTGGCCGACGAGGTCCGCAAACTGGCCGAGCGATCGAACCAGGCGGCCCGCGAGATCTCGACGCTGATCAAGGAATCGACCAAGCGGGTGGAGGAGGGCGCCCAACTCAGCGACGAAACGGGTAAGGCCTTGAAGGAGATCATCTCCGGTGTCGAAGCGACCGCCGGCACGATCGCCGAGATCGCACAGGCAACACTCGAGCAGGCCGCCAACGCCGATGAGGTGTCGAAGGCGATCCAGGGGGTGGCGCAGGTCACCGAGCAAGCCGCCGCCGGGGCCGAAGAGATGGCCAGTTCGAGCGAGGAACTCGGCGCCCAGGCTGCCGTCCTCCGCGACCTCGTCTCCCGCTTCAAAGTCGCGTAAGAGCCACCGCGTCCGTTTTGGCACTGAGCACCAGTCGCCCTGGTGCTCAGTGCGTTTCTTGGCGAGTGCGCTGGCTCTCGCAGAGCGAAAGGAGACGATGTGCCGAGCGCTCTCGTACGACTACTTCGCTGCTTCGCCTGACGGTGCGGCATCGGCGGACTCTCGCAGGGCGGCGTCGATGCCCTGGAGGAGACTCTGCCGGGCGGTGGACGACCATTGCAGGTCGAACCAGAGGATCTTGCCGGTCGCATCGAGCAGGTACACTCGGGGCAAGAAGTCGGTGGCGATGTTGGCGAAGTAGGCGCCGTCGCCGTCGAGCAAAACGGGGAACTTCGCCCCGGCGTCGTCAAGCTGCTGTTTCACCGCCCCGGGTTCACCGCCGACGTTGACGGCGACGACCTGAACGCCGCGGTCGGCGAAAGCCACGGCGACGTCGTTCTGCAGGTCTTCGAGAGCGGCCACTTCGCGAAGTTGATCGGTGGCCGATTCTCCCGGCTTCCAGAAGAAGAGCACGGTGAGCGAATCGCCGAAGTGATTACGGACGGGCTGCGGATCACCTTCCAACGCCGGCAGTTCACCTTCGGGAAGTGTATCACCGACGGCGACGAGACTGGCGTTCTTCTGAGCCTCGGTGAGGAAGACCTCGGGGATGGAGGGGGGAGGGGGCTCAACGGGGGCAGGAACGTCGGCCTCACCGGCCACCGCATCGCCGGAGGGGCTCTGATCGGCGGCCGGATGATCGCCCGTCGCCGGGCCGCTGTCTTGCGGCACGCTCGTATCGGGATCGAGAGGATCTTCCGTCGCGGGGCAACCCGACAGACCGAGCGCCGCCGCGACGGCCAGGGCGGGGATCCAAGCTCTAGCGGATTTCATACCTCGTCTCCTCCTGGACTGGTTTGTCGTCATCGGTCAAGACTGGGGCTTGAGCCCCAGTTCCTTGAGTTGCCGTGCATCGACTTCGCCGGGTGCGCCGGTCATAAGGTCGGTCGCACGCTGGGTCTTGGGGAAGGCGATGCAGTCGCGGATGCTCTCCAGGCGGCCAAAGAGCATCACCAGCCGGTCGATGCCCAATGCGATACCGCCGTGGGGAGGAGCGCCGTACTGCAGGGCATCGAGCAGGAATCCGAACCGCTCGCGGGCCGTTTCCTCGTCGATTCCCAGCAGGGTGAAGACCTGCTGCTGCAGCTCCTGGTCGTGGATACGAATGGTCCCGCCGCCAGCCTCCGAGCCGTTGAGCACGAGGTCGTAGGCCTGGGCGCGGCACTTGCCCGGATCGGTCGCCAGGAGTTCGCGATCCTGGGGCCGCGGAGCGGTGAAGGGGTGGTGCATGGAGGTCCAGCCACCTTCTTCGGGATCGTAGGCGAACATGGGGAATTCGACGACCCAGGAGAAGTGCATCGCGGCCGGATCGTAGAGTCTCAGCTCCCGCCCGAGCCGCTTGCGCAAACCGTAGAGAGCGCGGCAGGTCACTTCCCACTGATCGGCGACAAACAGCAGCAGGTCGCCCGGCTCGGCCTGCATGCGTTCGGCGATTTTCGCCAGCAGGTCTTCGTGGAAGTTCTTGGCCATGGGCGAGGCGAGCTTGCGGCCTTCCTCGACCTTGAACCAGACGAGCCCCGCGGCGCCGAAGTCCTGCATGATGAAGCTGGTGAGCTCGTCGATCCCCTTGCGCGAGTACTTCTCGGCGCCGCCGACGGCGTTGATGCCGCGGACCTTGCCGCCGCGATCGATCGCGCCGCGGAAGACGCGGAACTCGCTCTGCCCGGCCAGGTCGCTGACGTCGACCAGTTCCATGCCGAAGCGGAGGTCGGGGGCGTCGTGACCGTAGCGCTCCATGGCCTCGTCGTAGGTCATGCGCGGCAGCGGCGTCTTGAGCTCGATGTCGAGAATCTGCTTCGCCATGCGGGCCATGAGGCCGTCGATGATGGCCATGATGTCGTCGGCCTGGACGAACGACATTTCCAGATCCAACTGGGTGAACTCCGGCTGGCGATCGGCGCGGAGATCCTCATCGCGGAAGCAGCGGGCCACCTGCACGTAGCGATCGTAGCCAGCCACCATGAGGATCTGCTTGTAGAGCTGCGGCGACTGCGGCAGGGCGTAGAAACTGCCGTGCTGGATGCGGCTGGGCACCAGGTAGTCGCGGGCGCCCTCCGGCGTGCTCCGGCCGAGCATCGGCGTTTCGACTTCGATGAAGTCGTGTTCGTCGAAGTAGTCGCGCATCGCCTTGACCATGCGGTGACGCAGCACGACGGTCTTCTGCATGTCGGGCCGGCGGAGATCGAGGTAGCGATACTTCAGCCGCAGGTCTTCGCCGGGCAACTCGTTCTGCTTGGCGCTCGGCTGGAAGGGTGGAGTGAGGCTGCGATTGAGGATCTCCATGCGTTCGGCCCGCAGCTCGATTTCGCCCGTCGAAAGCTTGGGATTGGTGGTCCCCTCGGGCCGCCGGGCGATGGTGCCGGTTACCGCGACCACATACTCGGCTCGGACACGCTTGGCAGCGTTGAGTCCCTCCTGCCCCCCCTCCGGAGCGAACACCACCTGGGTCTTGCCATAGCGATCGCGGAGATCGATGAACAACACCCCGCCCTGGTCGCGATACGTATCTACCCAGCCACAGAGCGTGACGCTTTGGCCGACATGTGCAGCCGTCAATTGGCCGCAAGTATGGGTGCGGAGCAAAGTTGTGTCCTTGCTAGAGTCGCGGACGCCGCCGCCCGGAACGGTCGGTCGGGTCTTGATGGAGTACGGGGGACCCCCTATTTTACGACGATACTGCCCCAGCGCGAAGGTTCACCTACTTGATGTTGGCATGGAAGGCGGACATTGGGGCAGCAGTTCGCGCCGTTACTTCGGCCCCCGCTCCAACTCGCTCAGCTTCGACGCAATGGTCAACCAGACCCGGCCGCGGCGACAATCCGCCGAGCGACTTCGGCGACATTGACGTCGCCGGCGATGGGCAACGGGCGGCACTCGCTCAGGCTGCGGAACCAGGTCATCTGCCGCCGGGCGAACTGCCGGGTGTGCTGCTGGACACGCTCGACTGTCTCGGGCAAGCCCCGCTGTCCTTCGAGATGTTCGATCACCTCGCGGTAGCCCACCGCTTGTCGCGCCGTCTTGCTGAGCGGCAACGGGCCCGACAGGAGGTGGCAGACCTCGTCGACCAACCCGGCGGCAAACATCTGCTCGACGCGCCGATCGATCCGGGCATGCAGTTCTGCACGCGGTCGCTCGAGCACGAAGACGCGACATTGGTCGGCAGAGCGGCGGACGTCGAACTGCTGTTGCCACTGGCTGATCGGCTGACCGGTCTTCTCATAGACTTCGATCGCGCGGATCAGTCGCCGGGTGTCGTTGGGATGGAGCCGCGCGGCGGCGGCCGGATCGATCGCGGCGAGTCGGCCATGGAGCCAGCCGGGTTCGCGACGGCGAGCCTCGGCTGCCAATTCGCCGCGTAGTGCCTCGTCGGCTGGCGGCCCGTAAAAGATGCCGCGCAAGAGTGCCTTGAGATAGAGCGGCGTGCCACCGGCAAACAACACATCCCGGCCGCGGGAGCGGATCTCGTCGATGGCGGCGCCGGCCGCATCCACGTATTGGGCGAGGCTGAACTCCTCGTGGGGTTCGATGATGTCGATGAGGTGGTGCGGCACGAGAGTCCGCTCGTGCGGAGAGGGCTTGGCGGTGCCGATATCCATGCCGCGGTAGAGGGCCATCGAGTCGAGCGAGACAATCTCGGCACCGAGTTGCCGGGCCAAGACCAGCGCGATCTCCGTCTTGCCGACCGCGGTGGGGCCGGTGAGATACCAGCAGTCTCGTGCGCGAGTGAAGGGCATGGCGGGCGTGGCCGGGGGCTTTGCAGGGCGTCGAGAATGCGGACCTGCATTGTCGCGCGAGACTCGAGGGTAATTCTCCGAAAATGGCCGTTCCCGCGGCGACTGGCAAGTCCAAGCGGAATCAACGCTTCTTTTTCTTCTCGGCGGCGAGCGAGGCCTGCCAGCGGACGAGCAGTTGCATCGCTTCCAATGGCGTCGTCTTATCGAGATCGACTTCACGGATCTCGTCCAACAGCGGATGATCGGCCGGACCGAAAAGGGTGAGCTGAATGTGCCCCGATCGGCGTTCGGGGTGGCGGGCGATCTTGGCTCGCCCTTCGGTGTCGAGATGTTCTTCTTCGAGCTGCGCGAGGATGTCCTTCGCCCGGCCGATTACTTCGCGCGGAATGCCCGCCAGGCGCGCGACATGGATGCCGTAGCTCTTGTCGGCCGCCCCTTCCACGATCTTGTGCAGGAACACGACTTCGTCCTGCCATTCGCGCACGGCGACATTCAGGTTCTTGATCTTGTCGAGCGATTTTTCCAGATCGGTCAGCTCGTGATAGTGCGTGGCGAAGAGGGTACGGCAGCCGAGGTGATCGTGGAGGTATTCGACCACCGACCAGGCGAGCGACATGCCGTCGTAGGTGCTGGTGCCGCGGCCGATCTCGTCGAGGATGACGAGGCTGCGCTTGCTCGCCATGTTGAGGATGCGGGCCGTCTCGGTCATTTCGACCATGAACGTGCTCTGCCCGCGCGACAACTCGTCGCTCGCGCCGACGCGGGCGAAGATGCGGTCGGCAATGCCGATCGTCGCCTGGCGGGCGGGGACGAAGCTGCCGATCTGGGCCATGAGCGTCAGCAAGGCCACTTGGCGGATGTAGGTGCTCTTGCCGGCCATGTTGGGACCGGTGATGAGCAGGATCGATCCGTGCGTGCCGCCGGCCTGGGTATCGTTGGGGACAAACGTGCCCTCGGGCTCAACCATGTCGAGCACGGGGTGGCGGCCATCGACGATATTGATCAGCGGCTCGGCGACTACCTCGGGCCGGCAGTAGTTCCGCTCGCGGGCCAGTTCCGCCAGCGCCGCGAGCACATCGAGCCGCGCCAGCGCGGCCGCGGTGGTTTGCAGCCGCCGCCGCACGGCGATCACGGCCTCGCGAAGCTCGAGGAAGATCTCGTACTCCAGCTCCTTCGCCTTTTCGTCGGCGGTGAGAACCTTCTCTTCGTACTCCTTCAGCTCGGGCGTGATGTAGCGCTCGGCATTCTTGATCGTCTGCTTGCGGATGTACGACTGGGGCACCTTGTCGCGGTGCACATGGGTCACTTCGATGTAGTAGCCGAAGACCTGGTTGAAGCCGACCTTGAGATTGGCGATTCCGGTCCGCTCGGCCTCCTCGGCCTGGTAGCGTGCGATCCACTGCTTGCCGCCGTGCGCCAGTTCGCGCAGGGCATCGAGCGGACCGTGATAGCCCTCGCGCACGAAACCGCCTTCGCGGCTCACCAGCGGGCACTCATCGACCAGTGCGGCGTCGAGCTTGCTGCGGAGATCGGGGCAGAGGTCGATCTCGCCCTCCAACTGGTTGAGCAGTTCGCTCTTGCGGGCGGTAAGCCTCGCCTTGAGCCCCGGCAGGCCTCGCAATGTGCGTCCCAGGAAAGCCAGATCGCGCGGCGTTGCCCTGCCGGTTGTCACGCGGGTAAGAAGGCGTTCGACATCGTACACGCGGCGGAGCGTCTCGCGGACATCGCCGGCCAGCGAAGGATCGGCGACAAATTCGGCGACGGCGTCCAACCGTCGCCCGATGGCCGCCGGATCCATCAGCGGACGGGCCATCCACTCGGCAAGCTGGCGGGAACCCATCGCGGTGATGGTGCGGTCGAGCACCGCCAGCAGCGAGCCTTCGCGGCGTCCGTCGCGAATCGTTCGGGTGATCTCCAGGCTGCGCCAACTCGCTTCATCGATCTCCAGGCTCTCACCGGCGCGGTAGGCCACAAGCCGGTCGATATGCTCGAGCGAACTGCGCTGCGTTTCCTTCAGGTAATCAAGCGCGGCGCCGGCGGCCTGCACCGCCCGGCAGTCGGCCTCCGAATCGCTGAAGCCAAAGCCTTCCAGAGTGTTGGTCGAGAAATGCTTGAGCAGCGCGTCGCGGGCCGTGGCGAGGGAGAATGCCCAGTCGGGCCGCCGCGTGACGAGCGTCTGGCCGTTGAGGTGCGGCGGCAAGGGCTCGGCCGATTCGGCCAGCAGAATCTCCGCCGGGCCGAGCCGCGCCAACTGGTCGGCCAGATGCCGCGCCGGAAAGGCGGCGGCAACGAATCTTCCGGTGGATAGCTCGGCCCACGCCACGCCCGCGGGGTCACCCTGGCTGACGGCGGCCAGGTAATTGCTGGCGCGCGGGTCGAGTAGTGCGTCGTCGGTCACGGTCCCGGCGGTCACCACCCGGGTTACTTCGCGCTTCACCAGCCCTTTGGCCAGCTTCGGATCCTCGACTTGGTCGCAGACGGCGACGCGATAGCCGGCGGCGATCAGTTTGCCGAGGTAACTCTCCAATTGGTGGTGGGGAAACCCGGCCATCGGCACGGCGTTCTCCCCCTTGTCGCGGCTGGTGAGCGTCAGGTGGAGGATCTGGGCCGCGGTCTTCGCGTCGTCGTGGAAGAGTTCGTAGAAATCGCCCATGCGAAACAGCAGGATCGCCTCGGGACATGCCCGTTTGGCTTCCATGTACTGCTTCATCATAGGGCTGGCCGGCGCGTTCATCCGTCCATGCTATCAAACGGGGCAAGACCGAGGAAGAACGCCGACGGCGGAATGCCGAACGCGATGACCGGAGAGGGGGGCGGCGGCGGGAGACCGCGGTTCCTATTGGATGAACTGTTCTTCTTCGTTGCCGGCGCTGCGCGTGATCTCGCCGGCATCTTCGAGGCGCCGGATGATGTCGACGATCTGCTGCTGTACCTGTTGCACCGCCGATTGGCGCACCGGGCCGAGAAATTCCATCTCTTCCTGCAGGAGGGCGGCCGCCCGTTTCGACATGTTGCGGAGGATCTTGTCGCGCAACTCGCCCGGCGCGCCCTTCAGCGCCATGGCCCATTGCGAGTTCTCCACGTTCTTCAGCACCGTCTGGATATCGCGATCCGAGAACTTGACGATATCGTCGAACACGAACATCAAGCGGCGAATTTCTTCTACCAGTTCCGGATCGTCCTGGCCGAGATTCTCAAGCAGGTTCTTTTCCGTGCTGCGGTCGATCACGTTGAGAATGGCCGCCGCCGTCTCGACTCCGCCCGCCTTTTCAAACTGCTGGCTCATGACGCTCGACATGCGGTGCTCGAGCGCCCGCTCCACCTCCTGAATGATCTCGGGGCTTGTCTGCCCCATCGTGGCGATGCGGCGAACCACGGAAAGTTGACGTTCGGGCGGCAGGTTGCCCATGATCTCGGCCGATTGCTTCGGCGACAAATGCGACAGAACCAGGGCAATCGTCTGCGGATGCTCGTCGGTGATGAATGTCAGCAGGTTCTGACTGTCGACCTTCTGCAAAAAACTGAACGGCAGTGCCTGGATCGACTGCTTGACGTTGTCGAGGGTCGCATCGGCGCTCGCGCCCAGCGCTTCCTCCAGCAAGCTCTTCGCCACCTCCAGACCGCCCACACTGCCGGTGAGGGCGTGCGGGTTAACGCGGGTGAACTCCCCGATAACCTCGCTCTGCTCCTCGCCCGAAACCAGTCCCAGCTTGGCAATTTGAATCGAGACCGCCTCGACCTGCTTCGGGTCGAGCTTGCCCATGAGCACGGCGGCCTGCTCCCGGGGCAGGCTCATCAACAACACGGCGGCTTTGCGGATCTCGGGGCCGGCGATCATCGGAGTAGCTTGACAACCAGCGTTTCTATGGGCAACAGGTCTCGCTAGCTTTCCTGACCTTCCTGCATTCGCACAGAAAGACCCGGTCTGCCACCACTGCGCTCGCGCGGTATCGGCATCGAAAACCAGCCGACTTGAACCGATTGAACAGAACGGCGGACCAGAGAAGGCCCGGTGGCCAGGCGAACAAGCGACCCCACCTGAACGGCGGGTTCGCCAGCTTTCCGCCAGTCGCTCAGGCTTCGACCAGGGCTTCGACGGGCGCGAGCCCCACCTCGAGCGCAAAGGGGCCCCACTCGGTGTCGAACGAGATCGACAGGGGAACGACATTCGACGGGAAATGAACCTCGTGATCGTCGCCCGTAATCACGTTCGGCAGACTCACTTGCAGTTCATATTCTTCCAGTTCGGCCTTGGCGGCGCCGGCCACCATATTGGTCAACTCACCGACGGCATCGAGCACGTCCTCGTTGAGGACGGTCAAGTCGGTCATCAACATCGTTGACGCGGCCTTCAGGGCCACCTGCTCCGAGAAGTTCAGCACGACGGTTCCCACCGCCCTGCCCGAAAGGCCGATCACTCCGCTCACGTAGTAGCGCGGACGCCGATCCTGTTTCAGGGCCAGGTCGCCCCGCCGCGCCTCGCAGTCGAGCATCGTGCGAAACGCATTCTTTACCGCCGCGATGAAAGGGTTGATGTGCTCAGCGCGCATTGGCGAAATCCCGGGCCAGCTACTCCATTCGGCGACATGTCGGGTGCAAAACCCCGGCCGAACTGTTGCATACGGAAGGTTACCTCCGCGCTGATGCAGGTCAAATGGGGGCCGCTCATGATGGACGCCACTTGCCTCGCGCGAGGGTCTGGCATTAACGCTTGTGCCGACGAGCGCGGATTAACCGGCCGGTCCGGTCGGGGAGAAGCATGCGGAACCCGCCGTTCTTTCACGATTGGTGGGGCCGGCGACCGACGACGTTCACGGATCGCGCAACTCGCAGGCGGCCCACTGGCCGTAGGTCTCGTCGACCTCCACCCGGACCACCTCGGGCGCGGCGCCCAGGCGAGCGGCAAGCGCATCGCGGAGCTGGCCGGCGATGTGCCGGGCAAGCAACTCGGCGGTTGTGTTGGCGATCGGCAGCAGCACGCAGTCTTCGCGCGGAAAGACCCAGCGGCGATCGGCGAAGCGGGCCGTCACCTCTCGGTCATCGGCCTCCACGCGAATGAGCGGATGCCGCGTGGGCAGCAGCATGCGATGGTCGAGATCATCGATGATCGCTTTCAGCGTGTCGCGCAGGGCGATGAAATCGACCACGTACTGGTTCTCGTCGAGCGGGCCGTGCACTTCGGCGACGACCTGGTAATTGTGGCCGTGAAGCCGCTCGCACACGTCGCCCGCGTAGGTGATGAAGTGGCCCGCGCTGAAGACGAGATAGTCTTTCGACAGCCGCACCGAATAGCGTTCCGACATGGCACAAGTTCCCGTTAATGGAGCAGCCAGCCTTCGCATAGACCGATGTAGAGCGCGGCGGCAATCAGGTCGGCCGTCGTACCCGGATTCCGACGGTGACCATCGCTGCGAAGCCAGAAGTCGAAGTCGGCCAGAGCCCGCTCATAGGCTTCATCCCCGGGACGTCCCTCGCGGAGCACCGCCTGAGCGCGGGCCGACGCTTGGGCGGCGACGGCCGTTCCGCATTTCCGTGCGATCAGGCTGTCGGGCATGACTGCCAACAACTGCAACTGGAGGTAGACGATACGTTCGGCAAGCGGCCGGCGCAGACTCGCCGTCTCGCGGAGCCAAGGCACTACGCGTTCGAGCACATCCTCGAAGTTGCAGGCGTACTGCCGGGCGACGGCGTCGCGCTCGGCCGACAGCCGCATGGCGGCAATAAGGTCGGCCGGAGGCTCGCCGTGAATGTCGTGCCGCTCGACGCGTCCCATTCCGCCGGGATTCGCCAGCCGGATCGCCTGATACACGTCCCGCGCATCGGCGGCGTTCAGTTCACCGAGCACTTCGGCCACGGCCAGCGGAACCGGCGCGTCGCGGCGGGCTTTGGCCAGCGGTGCCAGAAGCAGCACGGTCCCGAGATTCGTGTTGCTCCCAACCACCTGCCGGGTCGCCGCGATCGCCTCCAGCACAGCGCGTCCCAGCGGCATGCCGCCCGCCGCCGCATCCATGGCCGGCGCGATCGCCACCGCGCTGGCCAGAAAGTCCTGCAGCGTAAGATCCTCAAAGTCGGCGCCGCGGTGGACATTTCCCGCCTTGGGGGCCGCCACCTCCAGCAGACAGGCCAGCGTGGCGCACTGGCCCGCGGAAAGAGGCTCGACGGAACAAGAATCGCTCATGGAGGGCGGGCAACCCGAATGACGGCCACTGGCACATTGGCCGGGCAGCGGAGACAATACTTGCATCAGGCTTTCCGGCCGGCAGATTCAGGATAGGCAATGAAGACTCGTGCGACAACCATTTTGACGGTGCGGCACCAGGGGACCGTGGCCCTGGGCGGCGATGGCCAGGTGACGGTGGGCAACTCGATCGTCAAGCACGATGCGAGCAAGATCCGCCGGCTGGCCGACGGTAAGGTGATCCTGGGCTTCGCCGGCGCGGCGGCCGATGCCTTCGCACTGGTAGAGCGGTTCGAGGCCAAGCTGCGGGATTTCCCCGGCAACGTGCCGCGGGCCGCCACCGAACTGGCCAAGGAGTGGCGCACCGACCGCGCCCTGCGGCGGTTGGAGGCCTTACTGGCCGTGGTCGACGATCGGCATACGCTCCTCTTGACGGGCAACGGCGATGTGATCCAGCCCACCGACGGCGTGCTCGGCATCGGCTCGGGGGGAAACTACGCAGTCGCAGCGGCGCGGGCCCTGGTGGCGCACTCGACACTCAACGCCGCCGAGATCGTCCGCACCTCCCTCGAGATCGCCGCCGGGATCGACATTTATACCAATCAGCAGATTGTGGTGGAGGAGATGCCGTGCCGGACCTGACCCCGCGACAGATCGTCGCTGAACTCGACCGCCACATCGTCGGCCAGGACGAGGCCAAGCGGGCGGTGGCGATCGCCATCCGCAACCGCTGGCGCCGGCAGCGCCTGGGGGAAGATATGCGCGGCGAGGTTGCGCCGAAGAACATCCTCATGATCGGCCCGACCGGCGTTGGCAAGACCGAAATCGCCCGCCGGCTGGCGACGCTCACCGGCGCCCCCTTTGTGAAGGTCGAAGCGACCAAGTACACCGAGGTCGGCTACGTCGGGCGCGACGTCGAAAGCATGGTTCGCGAACTCGTCGAGAACGCCATCGTGCTGGTCCGCGAGCAGGAACGGGTGAAGGTCGAAGCCGAGGCCCGCCGCAGCGTGGAGGAACGCCTTCTCGACCTGCTCGTCCCCCCGCCTCCGGCCTTCAACACCGAGGCGACGGAGAGCGAGCGCTTCGAGCGGACGCGGGAGAAGATGCGGGCAATGCTCGCCGCCGGCGAGCTCGACCATCGGCACGTCGAGGTGGCGACGCAGAAGAAGGCCGTGCCGATGATGCTCACCGGCGTCGGCATGGAGCAGATCGACCTCGACCTGCAAGGGATGTTCGAGAAGATCATGCCCAAGCAGTCGGTGCGGCGCGACATGACCGTGAGCGAGGCTCGCAAAGTCCTCTTCGAGCAGGAATGCGACGCACTGATCAACCAGGACAAAGTCCACGCCGAAGCGATCGCACTCGCCGAGGATATGGGGTTGATTTTCATCGACGAGATCGACAAGGTGGTCGGCGGCGAATACACGCACGGCGCCGACGTCTCGCGGCAGGGAGTGCAGCGCGACCTGCTGCCGATCGTCGAAGGTACAACAGTGCAGACCCGCTACGGATATGTGAAGACCGACCATATCCTGTTCATCGCCGCCGGCGCGTTTCACCGCGCCAAGCCGAGCGAACTGATGCCCGAACTGCAGGGCCGATTCCCGATCCGCGTGGAGCTGAGCGACCTCAAGGAGTCGGACTTCGTCCGCATCCTGACGGAGCCGAAAGGCGCGCTGACGAAGCAGTACCGGGCGCTCATGCAGACCGAGGGAATCGATATTGTGTTCGAACCCGACGCCGTCGACGTGCTGGCCAGTTTCGCCTACCAGGTCAACCAGACGACGCAGAACATCGGCGCGCGGCGGTTGTACACGATCATGGAGCGGCTGCTCGAGGAACTCAGCTTCGAGGCGCCGGAAATGGGGAGCGGCCGCGTGGTGATCAATGCCGCCTACGTCAGGCAGCGTCTCGAAAAAATCAGCCAGGATGAAGACCTGAGCAAGTTCATCCTGTAAAGCGGGCCTCGCGGCCGCGTGCGGGCGGAGGCCCAACGGCCAGTGCCGCTCAGGCCTGGGGAGGCGGCGGGACTTCGGCTGCCGCGTCGGCCGGCACAGTAGCGGCTTCGGCGGCGGCCAGGCTCGCCAACGCCTGGATCAACTCTTCGTCCATCTCCTCCTCGTTCGACTGGCCGTCGGTCGACCGGTTGGTGGAGCGAGATTCGCCGCGCTGCGCCCGGCTTTCCGTAACCGGTTGTTGCTGGCCAGCCGGCCGGGTCTGCTGCCCGGGCGCGGCGGCTTCATCCTGCGGATCGCCATCGGGACTGCGGAACCGCAATCGTGGATCGTCGCCGCCGCCATTTCCGCCGAACTCGGCACCGAATTCGGTGCCGAACAGGCCGAGGTCATCGACAGGCGGCGTGAATTCCGCCGTAAACCCGTCCGATTGCGTCGCCGACGATGTGCCAAGCGAGTCCAAGCCCGGATCCGCCGGCAGATCCAGTAGCCCGCCGGGCGTCGCGCCGGAGAACAGCATCGCGTAGTCCACCGCAAACCGGTCCAGCGGGTCACCCACCCGAACTTCAATATCCTGGGTGGCGCTCAATGGCTCGCCCCCGTCCTCCGCTACTTCGGTCGCGCGAACCGTCAGCATGAGCGTGCCGCGGGGGAAGTCTTCGGGTACGGTCCACGTGAGCCGACCCGTGGTTTCGTCGATCGTCGCACCCGCAGGGGCCCCGGTTTCGAGGCTGTAGCGGACCTGCCGCGTCGGGATATCCGGATCCTGCGCACGAACATCGATGTCGAGCGTATCGCCGGGCTGCACCAGTTGCGCCGAGATCGCGTCGAACGCCGGCGCACTGAACGTCTCGCGGACGCTGACGGTGAACGTCCGCGACGCGCGTCCCCCCGCCTCATCCGCCACGCGGATAGTGATCGCGAAGCTGCCGCCTCCGTGGTTCTCGCCCGGAGTCCAGGTGAACCGGCCCGTGCTCGGATCGATGCTCGCGCCCGCCGGCGCGCCTTCGGCCAGCGAGAACGTCAACTGGTTCGCCGGCAGGTCGGGATCGGAGACTTCGGCGAGGAACTCGAGGAGTTGTCCTTCATCGACCGTCTGGTCGGCGATTGGCAGCATAATCGGGTCGCGGTTGACCTCGCGGACCGTGATCTGCACGGTGGAAGACGACGTCGCGCCGTTGCTGTCGGTGACGCGGATTTCGACGTTGTGCGGCTGCGGACGGCCCTGGACTTCCGTCGGCGTCCAGCGGAACTCGCCCGTCGTCTCGTCGATCGTCGCCCCCGCCGGGGCGCTGGATCCGAGACTATAGTTGTAAGGCCCCAGGCCGCCGGTGGCGGAAACCGTAAACGTCAGCAAGGTCTGCTCGTCGACCGACTGGTTGCCAATCGGCTCGAGCACCGGCGCCTCGACCACACTGATATCGTATTCCCGCAGGCTCGCATTGCCGGCACGGTCTTTCGCCTCGACCGATACGCTTCGCGTGCCCGACTGCTCCGCCGTGGGCGTCCAGGTAATCCGGCCGGTCAGGCTGTCGATGAGCAGGCCGGACGGCGCTTCCACGAGCCGGTAGGTGACGCTGCCGTCCTCGTTCTCGTCGGTATCGACGTCGTAGACGTACTCGCGGCCCGGCACGGCGACCGTCACCGGCGTTCCGGCGAAGATCGGGGCCTGCGTGTCGACCGTAATCTGAATGGGGGCCGACACGACGCTCTCCAGGTCGACTCGGTCGCTGTAATTGCCAACCTTGGCCAACACGTCATCGATGTACTGCCTGACCGTGATCTGGTGCGCGCCGTCGATCAGGTCGGACTGCTGGTTGGTGAGGACAATGACCGAACTGAACTGGGAGACCTGCCGGCCGACCTCCTGGCCGTCAGCATAGACTACCACGGTGGCGCCCGGCATCACGCCCGTGACCTCGAAGCTGAGCGGGTTGCCGGTGGTGTTATCCTTGTTCGTCACCGGATGCTGCGGGTCGACACCGGCCAGCGCGATGCTCGGCGGCCCCGGCTGGATCACCAGCGGCACGAACTGCAGGTCGTAGGGGAAATTCGAGGAAATCTGGTTCGGCGCGATCTGGCTCTCGTCGATATCCGACATGTCGTTCACCGCCACGGCGATGCCGAATACGCCGCTGATGCCGTTGCGGGGTATCACCGTCACCCGGCCGTTGGCATCGACGCTAACGTCGATATTCGCGTTGCGCGAGGCGTTGAACCCGCTGATCGGCCACACCGAGTAGAACTTGTCCCCTCCATCGACGTCGATTGCCTGGAGATTGAAACTGATCGGCGTGTTGACGACCGTCCATACCGGTTGGATCGGCGCAAGATAGGGATTGGCGTCGAGCGCCGTGCGGTTGGGATCATCGTCCGGCAGGCTGGCGGCGACGTCGGGCTTGACCGAGACATGGAACGTGCGCTGGGCCGTGTTTCCCTGGCCGTCCGACACCGTGACGGTCACGTCGGCCTCGCCCGTGAAACCTTCCGGCGCCTTCAGCATGAGCATGCCGTTCTCATTGTCGGTGAAGACGGTCATCGAATCGATGACCACTTCCGTCACGGGTGTCGAGCCTTGCGAGCCGCCTACGGCTACGTTCTCGATCGCCTCGCGGACAGCATCCCCCTCGACCAGCCTGCCGAAAACCGTGTGATTGTAATCCAGCCAGCGAGTCGCCTCCGAGGTGATGAAGAACTGCGAGTCGTTCGTGTCGTCGCTGCTCTTGGCCATCGAGAGCAGGCCGGAACTGGTGTGCTGCAGGTCGGGATGGAATTCATCGTCGAACGTGACTCCCGAGCCACCCGTGCCGTCGCCGTCGGGGTCGCCCCCCTGAATCATGAAGTCCTTGATGACGCGGTGGAACGTCAGGCCGTTGTAGAAACCGGTCTGGGCCAGCGAGATGATCCGCGACGTGGTGTTCGGCGCGCGGTCTTCGAAAAGCTCGAAGACCATCGTGCCGTAGTTCTCGACGACCATTCGCAGGCTGCGATTGCCCGTGAGCACCTCCGCGGTGAGATTCGGATTCGTGCTGCTGACCGTGTAGGTCAGCGTGTCGCTCGTGCCGCCAACGCCGTCGAGCGGAACATGGAGCGGCGCCCCCGAAAGGAGCGTGACATCGCTGATCGGATTCAGCCCCGCTGTGAGCACCATCCGCTCTTCCAGCGACTCGATCGACGTGCGGCGATATTGGCGGGCCGAAGGGTTCCGGTTGAGCTTCGTGAACATGGGACGGAAGCGGCGGGGGGGACGGATTGCCATAGTTCCTGCTTCGGAAGAAGACTCAGCAAGTCCTCAATTTTAGGGACACGGCTATCACCTTCGGAACCGCCCAATGCGGGGGTCAAAGACGAGAACACCGATAGCCGACCAAAGACTTATACGCGCCCTTCAGTACATAAGTTCCGAGTCTAATCGGTTTTGGACCGTTTGAACCGTTATCAGGCGCCGATTCCCCCACGGAACACCCGCCAGGGGTGCGGCTATACCGGCCGCGTCGACTTTTCCGCCACCACTCCTCCTCCCGCAGCAGGGCCATCCTGGCCCTGAAGATCAGTGGCAGGGTCATCTTGGCCCTGTCTGAAGTGGCAGGGTCATCTTGGCCCTGAATAAAAGTGGCAGTGCCCGAGCCAATGGCAGGGCCATCCTGGGCCTGATAGCTAACAATTGCACCACCATCTTGGCCCTGCTAGAAAAGCACCACAACCCAGCCCGACGATACGCAGCGTCATTGCCCAGTCGCAACGCTAACCTATGATGCGAGCGGCAACCGCACGCGGCTTTCAGCCGACATTGCCGCCACCGACGATTTCACCAACGACTACACGTTCGATGAACTCGACCGGATCGCCCGGGTAGACCAGTACGCCACCGGCGGCAACGTACTCCTCACGCTCCGCCGTGAGGTTCCTTCGTGGCTGGTTCCGCGCGAGCCTCGCGCGGAGCGTGAGGAGTACAAGCACGGCCCTCCTCGCCTTCGGTCTTCTCGTGACCCTCTCTCGGTCCGTCTTCACTCCGAGGCGGCCAGGCCCCGCCTGCCGAATAACTTCCCAAGACGCCGTTTGCCGCGCCCAATCGCCCCCACCCCCTCCAGAAACCCCAAAAACACTCGCCAACCGCGGCCGCTTTTACTATTGACAAAAATACATGAACACGGGTATCCTAGACCCCGGCGACCAACCTCCGCCACCCAGCGCGTCACTTACGCCTATGACGCCTACAATCGCCTCGTCACCCGGACGTTGGACGCGGACGGCGATGGCCCTGTGGCAGCCTCCGTCTCCAACTACCTTCACGACGGAAACCAGATCGTCCTGGAGTTCGACGGCAGCGAAGCGGCCGATCTCGCGCACCGTTATCTCTGGGGTCCGGCGGTCGACCAGATCCTCGCCGACGAACAGCTCACCAGCCCCGGCACGCCGGGCACGGTCCTCTGGCCCCTGGCCGACAATCTCGGGACCGTCCGCGATCTGGCCCAGTACGACAGCCAGACCGACACCACCACCGTGGCCAACCACCGCGTCTACGACGCCTTCGGCGAACTCCAGAGCGAGACCAACCCGGCCGTGGACCACCTCTTCGCCTACACCGCCCGCCTATTCGACGACGCCACCGGCCTCCAGTGGAACCTCAACCGCTGGTATGATGCGGCCGCAGGCCGCTGGCTCAGCCGCGATCCGATCGGGTTCGAGGCAGGGGATGGGAATCTCTACCGGTACGTGCGGAACGGCCCGACGGCCTGGACCGATCCCGACGGGCTGGAACTGTTGCCGCCGGTCTCCGATGCGGCATACGCGGAGCACATGCAAACATACGCGGAGTACATGCAGTGGACAGCTGCCATGGCAGCGCCCGTCAACGGACAAGGGCCAGCGGGCGATGGCACGTTGATTCTGGGGTTTCTCGAGAGCATTTTGCCCGACAACACATACACCCACTACCTCGTCCATCCGAGCACGATGGACACCGAGTTGTACATCGCTTCTGTAGCTTTATGGGGCGTGTCAGGCACGTTGCTCGGAGGAGTGGCAGGCATCGGTACCGGTATCGCCGCTGGCTGGCTGGTTGGTAGCGGAACGGTCGGCAGCATGGCTGGGGGCCTGGCCGGCGGTGTTATGGGATCCCTGGTAGGCGGCTTCTATGGAGGCGGTGGAGGCGAGTGGGGTTCAGCAATAGGTGCCGTCGGCGGGGGTGCACTCGGGAGTTGTTTGGGCTCGATTGCTGCCGCTTCGATGCCGCCGCTTCGTCCAGATTGGATCCCGCCACCCGACCCACCGCCAGATGCTCCCATCGTCAGGCCGCCGCATCCGCCGGGGGCACAGCAACCGCATCCTAGTGTGCAACAGGCTGCGTAGCGCGCTCACTCCACGCTATCAGGCAGGAGGTGATATGAACTCGCTCGATCGCGGCATCGATGCCTCCGCACGCGGCGATTTCAGAGCCGCAATCGAGGCGTGCACAGAGGCCATCAAGACAGGACAGCGATTGCCTCTGGCGTACCGCTATCGCGGTCATGCTTTCATGAAGATAGGAGATTGGGATCAAGCGATCGCGGACCTGACACGCGCGATCGACTTGGACCGCAGCGCTGCAAATCCGTTCGCCAATCGAGGGTACGCCTTCTTGAGTACTGGCGACTACGCGAGAGCGATTTCCGACTACACCGAGGCCATCCGGATCAACCCCGCGGTAGGGAGTAACTACCTCTACCGCGGCCATGGCTACTTGAAGATGGACGATTGGGAACTGGCCCTTGCAGATTTCATGCGCGCGACCGAGGTCGGCATGGATTCCGAGTACTTGACTGCCGAGAGCTATGCGGCCCGTGGCTTCGTCCGCTTCTGGCAAACGGACGATTTTGGTCGGGCGATCGCCGACCTGGATGAGGCCCTTCGCCACGATCCAGCCAACGCGCACGTGTTCTATTTTCGCGCTCAAGTCTACCAAGCTGTCGGCGAGGCGGATAAGGCGGAAGCGGACTTCACGGAGGCGAAGCGACTCGGCTACGTAGCCGAAGGTGAAGAAGAGGTGGGATGAAGCACAGGACAGTTGGAGTACCGCCGACATCGCCGCCACCAACGACTACACGTTCGATGAGCTCGACCGGTTCGTCCGGGTAGACCAGTACGCAGCCGGCGGCAATGCCGTGGCGGAAAAGCGCGTCGGCTTCGCGTATAATGCGCCCGGGCAGTTCAGCACCATCAGCCGCTACGCCAACCTCGCGGGGACGCAGCTTGTGATCGCAAGCAGCTACTCCTACGACAGCGTCAATCGCCTCACGGGCCTGACGCACGCCAAGGGCCTCGTGACGCTGGCCGATTACGACTGGACGTTCGACGACGCCGGCCGGGTGACCCAGTTCGTCTCACTCACGGACGGCACGGCCGACTACACCCATGATGTGACCGACCAGCTCACCGGCGCCGACTACAACTACCAGACCGACGAGGCCTACTCCTACGATTCCTCCGGCAACCGCACCAACACGGGTTACGTGACCGGCACGGGCAACCGGCTCATGTCCGACGGCACGTACAACTATGCCTATGACGCCGAAGGCAACCGCATCCGGCGGACGGCGATCGGCACCGGCGCGGTGACCGACTACACGTGGGACCATCGCAACCGTCTTACCGAAGTCGTCGAGCGCGCCGGCGTCGGCCAGCCCGCCACCCAGCGCGTCACTTACGCCTATGATCCCTACAATCGCCTCGTCACGCGCACGGTGGATGCCGACGGCGACGGCCCGGCGGCGGCCACCGTCGCGAACTACATCCACGACGGAAACCAGATCGTCCTGGAGTTCGACGGCAGCGAAGCGGCCGATCTCGCGCACCGCTATCTCTGGGGTCCGGCCGTAGACCAGATCCTCGCCGACGAACAGGTCGCCAGCCCCGGCACGCCGGGCGGCGTCCTCTGGCCCCTGGCCGACAACCTGGGCACCGTCCGCGACCTGGCCCAGTACGACAGCCAGACCGACGCCACCACCGTGGCCAACCACCGCGTCTACGACGCCTTCGGCGAACTCCAGAGCGAGACCAACCCGGCCGTGGACCACCTCTTCGCCTACACCGCCCGCCTATTTGACGACGCCGCCGGCCTCCAATGGAACCTCAACCGCTGGTACGATCCGGCCGTCGGGCGGTGGCTGAGCGCCGATCCGATCGGGTTCGAGGCGGGGGACGCGAATCTGTACCGGTATGTGGGGAACGGCCCGGCGGCCTGGACCGATCCTACTGGTCTCGCTTCTCAAGATCCTCTCGACCCGCCGGAGGGCCCTGGCTCATCGATGGGCTCTGGTCCATTCGAAGACGTGAACCCTGACATCCAGTTCGATGAGATGAAGGAGCATCTTGACAAGCTCGAGGAGACCGCCAGGGATTTTGTCAAGGAGATCGCGAAGGAGTTGGGGATCTACCTAATTCCGAGCCTTGAGGCATATGTGACAAAGGACGAGACAGACTCGCCTCCTCGCGATCCCGACTACACGATTGACACTGGCCAGGTGCTGATCACGGGAATGCACGATTTCAACATCGATTGGAAAAACCTCCGTCTGGCATACACGACGGTCGGCGAAGCACAGGGCGCTTTCTACCTACCCGGCTTCGGCTATGATCTCTCGTTCGAATTCGCTCCTCTTAAGCCGCCGGACTATGGAGAGATGATTCAACTGCCGGCACTGAAGGCCGTTCTGGGCAATCCTAAGGCGGCTGCGGAGGAATTGTGGCGACAAGTGGAAGAAATGCCGGAAAGGTTCGACGATTTTATCGAGAGCGCTGAGGAAATGCGGGACAAGGTCCGGTGGGGATTTGGGCTGGAAATCAACTGGTAGCCAGCGAATAGCGGATTATAAACGGAGCTCAACATGTTAGGAAGGCGTCATGCCGCTGCGAGTTGTGTTTCGGTTATTATCGCGGTCATGCTTCCGGTGGCGAGTGCCGGCGATGAAACGGCATTCGATCGCGGGATGCAGGCCCTGGAGAAGGCCGATTACAAGACCGCCGTCCGCGAGTTCACGCGGGCCCTGGAGACCGACCCGGGCTCGAGCGACGCCGCGTACCAGCGCGGCGTGGCTCAAGGCAGGGCCGGCGATCTCGACCGCGCGATCGCCGATTTCACGCGGGCGATCCAACTCGCCAAGCAGCCGGCCCGCGCCTACTGGGCCCGTGGATTGGCGTTTCGCAAGCAAGGCAACTTGCAGAAGGCCATGGAGGACTACTCGGAAGCCATTCGAATTCAACCGGACATGAAGGAAGCCTATTCTAACCGCGGCAACTTGTATTTGGATTGTGGCGGCGTCGATCAAGCATTGGATGACTTCAACGAGGCGCTACGGATCGACCCCGAACTGTACGAGGCCTTGATCGGTCGCGCGAGAGCTTATCATGACAAGCGCGATTACGGCCGCGCGCTGGCGGATTGCGCCGCCGGAATCCAACTGAAGCCCGATCAGATCGAAGGGCACCTGACCCAGGCTCGTGTGCACTTCTCCGCAACTCAGTTCGACGAAGCGGCGGCCGCGGCCGAGAAGGCGATCACGCTGCAACCGGCCAATCCGCTCGGGCACCTGGAACGCGCCCGCGCGTACTTCGCCCAGGGCCGATTTGACGAAGCGATCCGCAGCGCCGATCGCTGCTTGGCGCTGGAACCATCATTGAGCTATGCCTACCGGATCCGCGCCGAGTGTTTTCTGCGGACGGGACAGTGCGACACCGCCATCACCGACCTGACGCGGTTTCTCAAGTTCCATCCGCGCGATGCGGGCGCCTACGCCAACCGGGCGCAGGCGCGACTCAAGACGGGCGATCTGCCCGGCGCGGCGGCGGACCAACTGACGGCGATCGAGAACGACAAGACCCTCGCCGCCAAGGCCGCGTCGTGGGGCAATGTCTGCCTGGAGAACAAGTTTCCGGACCTGGCGGTGCGGTTCTACACCAAGGCGGTGGAGGCCGGGCTGGCCACCGCACGCGACTACCGCCAACTCGGCGCCGCCCGCTGCCGATTGCAGGACTGGATTACGGCGATCGCCGATCTGGACGAGGCGATCCGCCTCGATCCGAACGACGCGGCGTCCTTCTATCACCGTGGCGTGGCGCGATATCGGCTCGGGGAATTCAGCGAGGCCATCGAGGATCTGTCCGAAGCCATCCGCCTCGACCCGGCCCATGCCGGCGCATACCAGGCCCGCGGCGGCGCGCGCCTTGCGCTGCACGACCTCGACGGCGCGCTGGCCGACACCGAGCAGTCGCTGGCGCTCGACCCTAGAAACGCGGAAGCCCAAATGAATCTGGCCCAGTTGCATAAGGCCCGCGCGGAGATCGACGCAGCGCTGGCCAGTTGCGACAAGGCGATTGCGTTGTATAGCGGCCATGCCGACTGGCTCGCCTATCGCGCGGGACTACTCTGCGAGCTGTCGCGCTGGGACGCGGCGCTGGCCGACCTCGATCGCGCGATCGCCCTCCGCCCCGACGACGCGCAATACTATGTCCTCCGCGGCCAGGTTCGCATCCAGCGCGATAGACCCGCCTCGGAGAACGCCACGGGTGTATTGCCCGCCGACTTTGCTCAAGCGGACATCGAACTTGCCATCCGCGACTTGACCACCGCTCTGCGGCTCGATCCCAATAACCAGGTCGCGCGGCTCGCCCGCGGCGCAGCTTACGTGGCTACGGACCGGCCCGACGAAGCGATCGCCGACGCAACGTCGCTCCTCGAGCTCGATCCGAACTCCCTCAAGGCACTGCAAATCCGGGCGATGGCCTACGCCGCCAAGGGGCAACGCGAGGAGTCACAGAGGGACCTAGACCGCGCACGCGCACTCAGCCAGCCCAGCACAGACCGATAACACGCGAATCCAAACCGGCACCCGAAGAGGTTCGGTGAGTCACCCGCCCGAAGTGATCCCCATGGATAATCCAGAAGAGACGTCCACCGGGGCCCCGACCCTTTTGCCCCCGGCCGAAGCGTTCGGTCGAGCGCAACGCTCGCCCTGGGCCACGATCCGCATGGTGCTCGCCGCGCTCTTGGGCAGCGTGGCGGTGTGGGTTGTGTCGTTCATCGCTCTGGCAACTCCGGTTCGCATATTTCCCGACCCTGGTGCCGTTTCGAAATACACCGAGACCCTCAAGCACCTGGTGCACGGCTCGGCATCCGCCGATGAGGAATTGATCACCCTTTCGCTGCTGACGGTGTGGTCAATTATCTGGGGCTGCTTCCTGGCGGCCCTCACGGCGCCGGCTCGGCGGCCGGAACTGCTGCGGTTGACGAGCGCCTGCGCACTGTTCTGCCTTGTAAGCTGGCTGGTCGGCGTACTATTTTTTGCGGCACATGTTTCACGGGCAGACCGAGGAGTGGTTTCACGTCCTCTATCCCGTCGTCGTCACCGGCGCGATCTCCTTCTTGCTGGCAGCGCTGTGGCCCCGAACGGCCGCCCCGTCCCCCGAATGATCTGTCAAGTGTCAAGAGTTGACCCCACACAGGCCCCGCCCACTCGGTGCGGAGGCTGTCGAAGCGATTTCTTACTCCCGGTATCGCTCATGAGTGACATCACCCTGCCTCTCTGGAACGCGCCAGAGACCGACGTACTGCCAGAGTTTCAATTGTCTTTCGGTCATACTCTTTGCCAGTTGAACACCCTCGTTCAAGAACCGCGATAGTGGGCACGAACTCCCATGGAAGCGGAACAGACACTTGCGGGCATGAGGAACGATGTCGATGGCTTGCTGAGGATACTATCGACTTTGGTCGAGTGCGAATGCGTACGAGAAACTGTGGCGCGCCTTGAGAATCTCCGCGACACGTTGAAGGTCTTGCCTGGCGACGCACGCAACCTCATTGAGAGCGTTGCGACTGAGTTCTGTGCCATTCTGGTTGAAAATCGCCCCATGGTACACGAGGCCTGGCAGGTTGCGTGCAAGGAGGGGATTCTTCAAATCTGCGAAGACGGCTTGGCGTTCTATGCCGCGATTCGCAGTAATCGCGGGCTTCGTTCCGACGAACTCGCATGTCTGGCCACGGTGGAACGACAGCACAAGATCGCGACCGACGAACTCAGGGCCGCTCGCGGCGAGTTCCTGAGGCGGGCCAATGACCTGGGATTACTTGAGGAGACTGATCGGGAGTCAAGCCGAAACTGGGGTGAGCCCGACGTCTGGCAGTAGTCATTGCCGGCAACGATCGAACCGAGTCTATGACATCGCCACTCGCAAGGAGGTGATGGCGATAAATGACTCCGCCGCGATCAATGCGTCGTCTTCGGCAGTGACTCGTCGATCGTCATCGTGGCCGGTCGGCGCCAACGTGGGGTACCAGTCCGCGGACAACAGCCGCCGAAGAGGGGCGTAGTCAAGTTCTATCGCGTTGATCCGTGATTCATCTCGCGTGCCATCGTGAGAACAAAACAAGGATCCGTCTTGCCCCTGCCACCGGCGGCAATGCCGTGGCGGAAGAACGCCTCGGCTTCGCATATAATGCGCTCGAGCAGTTCAGCACCATCAGCCGCTACGCCAAGCTCGCCGGGACGCAGCTTGTGGTCACGAGCAGCTACTCCTGCAACAACGGTTGAGACGCAACCAGGGAGCTTCCGACCAGGACATACAACATGCGCGCGCACAGCGTTTGGTTGGCTGCCCTGCTGCTGAGCATTCTCGGCCAGGCCGGCTGTGGTGGCTACACCAAGGTTCAGGCCGACATCGCTCGGGAAAGGGCTATCAAGAACCGCAAAGCGGCGTACGCGGCATATGATCGAGGAGAGAAGGCAGCCTGCGAAGGCAGAAATGACGAAGCGGTCACCGAGTTCGAGAATGCGGTCCGGTTGCACCCCAATTACTACCCCGCCCACGCATTTCTTGCTTGGATCTACGCTACCTGCCCGGAGAGAAAATGGCGAAACGGCGCCCAGGCACTGGAGCATGCCACGGAAGCCGTCCGGTTGTTTGAAATAGCCTACCCCGACCCGGCCGATCGTGCCCGAAACGACTGGGCCTTGCTGGCGTCCCTGGCCGCCGCCCACGCGGAATCACGCGATTTTGACGGCGCGGTCCGCTTGCAGACCGAGGCAATACAGGCGGACGCCGAGAAGCTGGAAAGAACGGACCTGATCCTCCAGACCTGCCGCGCCCTGTACGAGTCACGAACGCCGCTGCAGACCACGGCCACCTCTCCGGCAGAGCTAAGCCTGAATTGGGCGCAGCAGGCTCTCGAAAGCCTTCCAGCCTCCGATCCGCAATTCTCTCAGAAGATCGAGGCGCTGAAAGCGCGGATTGAACTTGCCCGCAAGGAAGCCGCAAAGCGGCTCGACGCGACCAACGCGGCTTTCGACCGCGGCGCCGAACTCGCCCGCCAGGGGAAGTATCGTGAGGCAATCGAGCAGTTTCACTTGGCGCTTCGCGAACGGGAAGACAACTACCCCGCCCATTCGTTGTTGGCATGGATTCACGCGACCTGTCCCGACGAGGCATACCTTGATGGTCGCGCCGCCCTGCGCCATGCTGCCGAGGCGTTGCGACTGTTCGACGACTCCGAACCGACGCCCGCCGACCGAGCCGAAGTCGGATGGATGTTCCCGGCCTACCTGGCCGCGGCTCACGCGCGCCTCGGCGACTTCGAGAGCGCCGTCGAGTTGCAGACCAAAGCCATCGAGGCAGCAAAACTCAATCCGGACGACCAGGAGGGAGTATTGCTGAGGCTGCGTGCCTGCCTGGCGCTCTACCGATCCCGGCAGGCCCTGGAAACGACCGCCATTTCAGCGACGGCACTCAGGCCTGAATGGGCCCGGCAAATCCTCGACAGCCGTTCGGCCGCCGCTCCTTCACGCCCGTAGTACGCCATGCAAACCGACGCTCCGAATCCTTACGCCCCACCCGTAGCTCCGGGTACTCCTTCGGCGCGGAGGAATTCAATCGTTGACATCGTTGGAGCCCTCGTGATGCTTGTCGCCTCGATCATGCTGGTGCTCCTGGTCCTCGACGGCACTGTAATGCTCTACTACATCGCCGAAGGCCAGTTCGACGTCGGAGCCGCTTCGCGCACGCGGGCTATCGCCGGCGATATCCTCGGCGTGGCAGGCACTAGCGCCCTGATAGTCTCGGCCCTGGCGGTCTTCCGCCGCCGGTGGCGCATCGTGGCCTGGACGGTCCCGACTGCCCTCGCTCTTGTCACAGTCGCGGTCCTGCTCGTCGTCCTCGCCTGATCGGGTTACACTAAGATCGCCTCCTGTTGAATGTCAGGTTGATGGTGCAAAAAGGGCCGCCAACGCGAGCTCGGCTTCAGGGGAAAGGGAAGGGGTTATCAGACTGAACAGCAATAGTACACGCATCGACTGGCCGATCATCGAATCCTGGAAATGGAGTTCGCTATGTCAGTCAGCACCCCTCCGTGGGGTTACTTTTCAATCCTCATCGCGGTCTTGCTGCCCGCGGTGACTCTCAGTGCCGAGACGCCGTTCGATCGCGGAATGAAGGCCCTCGAAGCGGCCGACTACGAGACGGCCGTCCGCGAGTTTACACGGGCTCTGGAGGCCGATACCGGCTCGAGCGACGCTGTATACCAGCGCGGCGTCGCTCATGGCAGGGCCGGCGATCTCGACCGCGCGATCGCCGATTTCACGCGGGCGATCCAACTCGCCAAGCAACCGGCACGCGCCTACTGGGCGCGCGGGACGGCGTTGAGCAACCAAGGCAAGTTGCAGCAGGCCCTCGACGATTTGTCACAGGCCATCCGCCTTGAGCCAGATCTGAAGGAAGCTTACGTCAATCGTGCGAGCGCCTATCTGGATAGCAATAGCGTCGATTTGGCGCTGGAAGACTTCAACGACGCCCTGCGCATCGATCCGGAATTGTACGAGGCCTTGATCGGTCGGGCGCAAGCCTTTCATGCCAAACGCGATTTCCGCCGCGCCCTGGCAGACTGCGCTGCGGGAACACGACTGAAGCCTGAGCGGATCGAGGGATTTCTGACTCAGGCTCGTGTGCACTTCTCCGCAACTCAGTTCGACGAGGCAAAAGCTGCAGCGGAGAAGGCGATCAAGCTGCAACCAGCCAATCCCCTGGGCCACCTGGAACGTGCGCGGGCCTGTTTTTCCAAGAACGAGTTCGCTGAAGCGGTCCGCAGCGCCGATCGGTGCCTGGCCCTTGAGCCATCGTTGAGCTACGCCTACCGTCTTCGTGCCGAGTGCTTCCTCCAGACCGGCGAATGGGACGCCGCCATCGCAGACCTGACACGATTTCTAAAGCTTCGGCCCCGTAACGCAAGCGCCCTCGCCAACCGGGCGCAGGCTAGACTCAAGAAGGGCGATTTGCCCGGCGCGGCGGCGGACCAACTGGCGGCGATCGAGAACGACAGGGCCCTCGCCGCCAAGGCCGCATCGTGGGGCAACGTGTGCCTGGAGAACAAGTTCCCGGACCTGGCGGTGCAGTTCTATACGAAGGCGGTGGAGGCCGGTCTAGCGACCGCACTCGACTTCCGCCAGCTCGGCGCCGCCCGCTGCCGGCTGCAGGACTGGATTACGGCGATCGCCGATCTGGACGAGGCGATACGCCTCGACCCGACCGACGCGGCGTCCTTCTATCACCGCGGCGTGGCGCGATATCGGCTTGGAGAATTCAGCAAGGCCATCGAGGATCTGTCCGAGGCCATCCGCATCGATCCGGCCCACGCCGGCGCGTACCAGGCCCGCGGCGGCGCGCGTCTTGCGCTGCACGACCTCGACGGCGCGCTGGCCGACACCGAGCAGTCGCTGGCGCTCGACCCAAGAAACGCGGAAGCCCAAATAAATCTGGCCCAGTTGCATAAGGCCCGCGCCAAGATCGACGCCGCGCTGGCCGATTGTGACAAGGCGATCGCGTTGGATGGCGGCCATGCCGACTGGCTCGCCTATCGCGCGGGACTACTCTGCGAGCTGTCGCGCTGGGACGCGGCGCTGGCCGACCTCGATCGCGCGATCGCCCTCCGCCCCGACGACGCGCAATACTATGTCCTCCGCGGCCAGCTTCGCATCCAACGCGACAGACCGGCCTCGGAGAACGCCACGGGTGTGTTGCCCGCCGACTTTGCTCAAGCGGACATCGAACTTGCCATCCGCGACTTGACCACCGCTCTGCGGCTCGATCCCAATAACCAGATCGCGCGGCTCGCCCGCGGCGCAGCTTACGTGGTGGCCGATCAGCCCGACGAAGCGATCGCCGACGCAACGTCGATCCTCGAGCTCGATGCGAACTCCCTCAAGGCACTGCAAATCCGGGCGATGGCCTACGCCGCCAATGGGCAACGCGAGGAGTCACAGAGGGATCTGGACCGCGCACGCGCACTCAGCCAGGTTGACGAGAGCGAATGACTCGGACGTGAAAAGCGGATGTGAACGCCACCAACGACTACACGTTCGATGAGCTCGACCGGTTCGTCCGGGTAGACCAGTACGCAGCCGGCGGCAATGCCGTGGCGGAAAAGCGCGTCGGCTTCGCGTATAATGCGCCCGGGCAGTTCAGCACCATCAGCCGCTACGCCAACCTCGCGGAGATCAGCCCCGCGCTGACGGCAACGTACTCCTCACGCTCCGCCGTGAGGTTTCTTCGTGGCCGGTTCCGCGCGCGCCTCACGCGGAGCGTGAGGAGTACAATCGCGGCCCTCCTCTGCTTCGGTCTTCTCGTGACCCTCTCTCGGTCCGTCTTCACTCCGAGGCGGCCAGGCCCCGCCTGCCGAATAACTTCCCAAGACGCCGCTTGCCGCGCCCCATCGCCCCCCACCCCCTCCAGAAACCCCAGAAAAACTCGCCAACCGCGGCCGCTTTTACTATTGACAAAAATACATGAACACAGGTATAGTAATCCCGGCGGCGACGAACCTCCCTCCGCCAGCGCGCCCGGCCCGCCAAATCGGGCCCAGCCCGTGTTCGTTCATTGACAATCTGACCCAATCACAACTCGCTTGGCCTCGGCCGGCGCGTGCGCTCATTCCCTGCGCCCGCCGCTAGCTCGCTGGACGACGATTTTGTGCAACCGCTGAGGGCGAGATTCTCGCCAACTTCAACACGTACCTCACAATACGTACAAAGTTACGTTCACCCGGTCGGTGCGAAACCCCTTCCTACCTTGAACTTGCCGCCACGCCCCGCGACGCGCCAAACGGAACAACGCGTTTATTGTTGCGCATCAACGGGGGGTAGCATCACCGTGAAACGAAACACCCTCAAGGGCGTTTCGCTTCGCGACCTGTACGGCCCCCGTCTTAGCAAGAATCCCCCCGGGCGAGTCGCCTTTTCAGACGGTTCCCTCAACGAGCGCCAGACGCACCAGGTTCAATGCCTGCTTCGCGCACAGCACTCTTACCAGTGCCGGATGGGCCGCGTAGGGAACCGTCGTCAGGCGGACGTCGGCAGCGCTCGCCAGGGCAATCGATACGGTATCGCCTTGGCGGGCAATCGAGTCAGCGCTCGGAAAGCACCCGATCGCCAGGCCCAAGTCGGCTCCGAACCGCAACCGGCAGGTCGTGGCCATTTGCCGTGCGGTCTCGTGATCGCCCGGTTCGCCGCACACCAGCCGGGCACAGTCGGCGCCGTTGATGACTTCGCCGCCGCGATACCAGGCGGCCGAACCGGCAACCGCGCCGAGCCAATCGGCGATCAGCCCCGCGGTGCCCCATTCCGAGGTGGCGAGCGTCAATCGCCGTTCGGCCAGAAGCCGAACGACCGCCTCCTGCAACGATTCGTCTCCTTCGCCGAAGACCAGCCTGCCGAGCGACTGGTAGATCAGCTTGGCCGTGGGCTCGATCTTCGCACAGCACTCTTCGTCGCTCGTCGCCTCGGCGGTGATCCGCAGGCTGATCGTAGCCTGGCTGGCGGTGATGCCCACTCGGGGATCGCGCCCGCGGCGGATGAGATCGCCCAGCATGGCTTCGACGTGGCTTTCGCCGGCGCCGAAGCAATTGATCTTGCGGTGCCGGACGACGCGAGTCCCTCCGCCCGCCTGGCTGAGCGTCGCGGCGACGGTGCCCCACATCTCTTTCAACTCGGCAGGAACGCCAGGCAGCGCGAAAACCATCGCCGCCCCCCGTCCCGGCCGCGGCGCTTCGGCGAAAATGCCGGGTGCCGTGCCGTGCGGATTGAAGATCATGCGGCTGCCGGCGGGAAACAGGGCCTGAACCTGGTTGCGCTCGGGCATCTCGCGGCGGCGGCTCGCAAACAGCGATCGAATATGCTCCAGCGCGCCCTGGTCGAGCACCAGTTCGCGATCGAGCACTCGCGCCAATGCATCCCGCGTAAGATCGTCGGCCGTGGGCCCCAGGCCGCCGGTGGCCACAATCACGTCGGCCCGCGCGATCGCGGTTCGAAAGACCTCGGTGATCGGCTCCAGTTCATCGCCCACCGTGGTGTGATAGAGCACCCGGATGCCCAGTTCCTCCAGGCGCTGGCTGAGCCACTGGGAGTTGGTGTCCAGGGTCTGGCCGCTGGTGATCTCGTCGCCAATAGCAAGGATTTCGGCGTGCATAGCCTGGCTACCGGTTCGCCCGTTCCAATTGCCGGAGCAGACCGCCGATGTCCTCGTGGACCTGTTCCGTCTGGCGGACAACCAGCGCGTGGCCCGGCCGCCAATAGCGGATGCTGCCGTTGCCGCCGTTCACGTCCCATGTCGAAGGAGCAATCACATTCTGGATCAGTTCGACCAGTGCCTGGCCGCCATCGCCCGCTTGCCCTGCCGGCCTCGCCATCTGGCCGCCCCCCGCGGCGCGGATCGGAGCGGCGCCGCCGCGACCGGCCCGTTGCTGCTGCGGGAGAAGCTGAGCGTTGACGTTAAGGCCCGCCGGAGGGGCGACCGCGGGTGGCTTGTTGCCGCGTTCTTCCATCGCGATCCGTTGGCTGATCTGCCGGCCCAATTCACCGAGGCGGTACCGCACGCGAACTCGCAGCGACTCGCGCCGCACGGCGGGCAACTCGCGGTCGGCAAGCAGTCCCTCATACAGCACGAGCAGTTCCCGTGCGCCCTGATCGGCCTCGACCGCGCCCACCCGGCCCCAGCGGCGGAGTGCCGTCTCGGTCGCCTCGCGCAATTCGTCGCCCGTTCGCCGTGGCGATTCCGCTGCGGAAACTGCCGCCACGGCTGGCGCAGCGTCGCCCGACTCGGGAAGTGTTGCCACGACGAGAACCATAAATGCGAAAGGAGCCACCGCCGCGTCCTCCTGACCCTGCTTGCCGATCCAGCGTGCGGGTACACGATCGCCACCGCAAGAGAATTGTCGCCCCTATCGCCGATGATTTCAACGGGGATCGAGACGCCAGCATCGCCGCACGACGCTCCGCGTCTCGCCGCTCTTACTCACGGGTGATCTCGACCTCCAGCGGACGGGACCACTGCTTCTGCTCGTCGGTGTAGTAGAGATAGGTCCGGGAGGCCGGGCCCGTGTAGCGGCCGGGTACGGCCGCCACAAGATCGAGTTTCACGGCGACCTTTTGCTTCGGCGCCAGCGAACGCCAATAGCAGATCACTTCTCGGGCTCTCGTCTCGTAATAGTCGATCGTTCGTGCCTTCTTCAGGTCTTCAAGCTGGTCCGGCCGGACTTCCAACCCTGCCGGCAGCCCCAGTATCGCCACCGTCATCGGCTGCCCCTCATCGATGATGTTCTCCACCTCGGCCGTGAGGGCAACGGTCTGGCCCGCGACGACACGCGCCTGGGCAAGGTTGGTCGAGAGCCGCACCGGGCAGCCGTCGTCGCTGGCAGGCTGCTGGCTGCGATAGGCAACGTCGAGCACGTACGGCATCCGGTTCTCGCCGGTCAACTCGATCGCCAAACGGTTCTGGCCCGGTTCGAGCTTCGCCTCCAGTCCGTCGATCGAAATCGTCTCGACCTGCCCGGCGATGATCTGCTGCTTACGGACGACCGTATCCTCGCGCGTGACGATCAATTCCCCCTCGGTTACCGCGCGACGGCTTGACCGGGCGTCTTCGATGATTGCTTTGAGCGCCAGGATGGTGGCCTGCGTGGAGCCGAAGCTGCCGGAGCCCTCCCGGTGGTCGATGATCCACTGAATCGCGCGGCGGACCTGGCCGGCGTACTCGGGCGCCTTCATCCATCCAATCGCGGCCAGGGCCGTGGTCTCGACGGTGAGCGACAACCCGCCGCTCCGGGTGATCGAACCGTTCTTGCCTTCCAGGCGGCCGTCCTCGGCCTGCAACTGCTTGAGCTTGTCGAGCAGCTTCCGCCCCTCCGCCTCCTGCTTGCCATTGAGCGCGGCGGCAGCGGCCAGCGCGATGTGATACGGATCGTCCGACTTCGCCGCCTGGGCAACCGCATGCTTGATCTCCGTCTCGATCCCCTCCTGCCCCGACTCCGACAACGCCCACGTGATGTAGGCATCGGTGATGTCTTGCGGCGCGGAGCCGAAGCTGTCGAGCGCCTTCGCGTTGCGCTGGTAACCGCCACGCCCATCGCGGCGGGCGAGCAACCACGCGGCGGTGCGTTCGATCATGGCCTGGTCGACCTCATACACCCGGGCCATATCGCGAAACTGCATCAGCCCGTAGGCGGTCAACGCCTCGTGCCCCGGATCACCGCCGAACCATTCGTAGCCCTTGGTCGGGCTTTCGTAGCCGGTTAGCCGGGCGTAACCCTGCGCAAGAAGTTCCCGCGAGCGCCGCGTGATCTCCGGCTGAGCGATGCCGTTGGTTTCAAGAAAATCCAGTGAAAGCACGTTCGGATAGTTGGCCGTCGACGCCTGCTCGAAACAGCCGGTCGGCTCGCGCAGCATGCCTTCCAGACCCTTCTGAATGTCGGCCAGCGACGACGGGAAGACATTGAGCGACACCTCCATCGAGCCCGGCACCCAGTCGTCGGGCAGGTTCACCACGAGTTCCTGCTTCCCTTCGAGCGTGCCGCTATACGAATGGCTCGCAGGGAAACCCGGAGGGACCACGGAGAGCGATCGGCGCACCGCATCGCTGAGCCGCCCGCCAAGGCCGCGCACGGTCAACTCGCCGTCGCCGCGCTCGCCGACAATATCGAGGGTGAAGTGTTCCCGGCCCCGCTTGCCTGCCGCCAGTTCCAGCCGGCGGAGCGGTTCTCCCTCCAGACGCACAAGCGGTCCCGTTTCCAGCGACAGTTCAATCGGCAGGTCATCCGCGCTGTCGTTGGCCACCGCAACGGGCAACTCGACGCGATCTCCGGCCGTAACCTCGAGGGGGAGCTTCGGTTCCAGGTTGAAAGGAATGCGCGAAACGATCTCTCCCTGGCCGGAACCGATTCTGCCGCCGTCGCCGTGCGCATCGGCCGAGACGCGGAACGTGGTCACCGCGTCGGACAGGTCAAAGCGGACCTCGGCGCGGCCCCCCGCGTCGGTCACAAGCATCGGATGCCAGTAGAGCGTCTCGGTGAAATCGCTCCGCACCCCCGGCTCGCCCGGCGTGTATTGATGGGCGTACTCGCGGACAATGAACCGCAACGACTCTTGCGATAATAGCGATTCCTCGCCCCGCTCCTCCCCGCCAGACGGTTCCCCCATCATTCGGGCACGTGCCGCGGCCGGACGTTGCCCGAAGGCCCGTTCGAGCTTGTCGACACGTCTTGCTCGTCCCTCCCGTCCCAGCTCCGCCTCCAGTCCGAGTTCCTGCACCGCCCCCAAGTCAAGTGGACGCCCCGCGACAACAAAATCGTCTCGATCGGCGTCTCCCAACCGTTCGAGTTGCCGTTGTTTGGCACGGTCGTCGAAGTTAAGGTACCGCGCCGCACCGTCTCTTGCGAACTTATACTCATCCAGTGCCTCCTCAATACTCAGCTTGTCCTCAGCGGCGGCCTGATCGACAGGAAGGGGCAGATGGAAGGGTGCGAAGGCCACCGCGCCGGCCGCGCTAGCGGGCGACCGTGGTTCGGGAGCCATCAGCACCACGCCAATTACCAGGCAGGCCGCCGACGCACTGATCGCCGGAATCCACAGCCGGACGCCGGACACGATCTTGAGCACACTCAACAACGCCACTAGGAGCAGCAGTGCCATTCCGCCGAACAGACTCAAGGTGGTCAACACGTTCAGGCCGCGCGTACGGCCGGTGCGGTAGGCGGCCAGGCTCTGCCGGTATCGTTCCTGCAGTTCCCCAAGGTTGTCGAACATGGCGGGCGGAGTCGTCTCGCCACCCAGCGCGGCAAGGCGGATAAGCTGCTCGTCCTGCCGGCCCTCACGGCGCATTTCGTCGAGCGTCTTTTCGGCGAATCGCCGCCACCCCTGCGTACCAAGCAGCAGATCCAGCGCCACACCAGCCTTGGGATCGTCGGAAAGATAGAAGTCGGCCTTCTCCAGATCGTCCGGCTTCTCCACTTCGCTGGTCAAACGGAAATGCGTGGCCATTGAGGCGGTATCGTCGTCGGCCAGGCTGACCAGGGCGTCGTCGACCACCGACACGCCCAGAATTGCCGCCGCCGGTTTGCCGCTCTCATCCGCCACGCGGAGTTCGAGTTGCACCTCGTCGCCCGGTTTGTACGGCTTGCCAGGCGGATCGACGCGAACGTTGAGCTGGCGAGCGGGTCGGCGCCATACCAGGCGCTCGGCAATCGGTTCGGGGGGAGAAACGTCGTAGTCGTACACGGTGAGCCGGATCACGCCGTTGGCTTCCGGATCGAGCGGGACGGAAACCTCGTTAGCTCCGGTGCTGGTAACAAGGGGTTGGTGGCCCACGAGCACACCGCGACACCAGGCAGCGGCCACCAGTGGCAGCCCGGGCTCGGCGGAGCGGATGTTGAATTCCAGCGGCCGGCCCGGGTCAAAAATGCCTCGTCCCGTCGTCAGCACTACCGGTCGGCGAGGGGCTGCAAAGGGCAGGTCGATCTCGGCAGACACGCCCGACGGTTTTTCGACCTTGAGCCGGTAACTCAAATCCCCGCGCGGAACGAAACTGAACGCTCCCATCCCGTCGTGCTGTGCCTCGACGCCGGCCGCCTCGAAGCCTTCGCTGTCGACGAGGGTTCCCCCAAGTTCCACCGGTTTCCCGAGAGGGTTGCGGGCGGTGAAGTAGACACGGTTCTCCAGGCCGGGGACCAACTGGCCTCCCTCCGGGTAAAACCGCACATCGATGGAGCCCAGATTGATCGGGATGGTCTCAGCGACCGTTTCCTGCGTTCCACCGTCATCGATCACCACAACAAGCTGGCCATCGCCGCGTTCGATCTGTTCGGGCAGGGCAAATTCGATGCGGTGACTCCCGCTGGCGGAGGTCGTCGCCGTTTCCTCGTGGACCTGACGGCCATCGACCGTGGCCGTGATCCGCAACGCCGCACCCGCGGCCGCGCCCCCTTCGGCACGCTGGGCGGAGAGATCGGCCGCCACCCGATCGCCCGCCGTATAGCTGTCGCGAGTGAACTCCAGCTCCTTCTTCAGCCGCGGCAGCCGGTAGCTGCGGATGAAGAACGTGTGCCGCTCTTCTGGAAACGCGTCTTCGAGACTGCGCGCGACGAGCGTGTATTGGCCGCCGGCGACCGATTCGGGCAGTACGAACTCGCCGGAGCCAACGCCGCGATCGGTGATGCCTTGAGATTCAGAGCCGGGCACGACGGCGCCCGAGGGATCGTGGATCTCGAATTGGACGGCAAGCGGGCGGTCCGCCGCCAAGCCGAACCGCGAGAGAGAAAGCGACCGGTAGCGGATCGTGTCGCCCGGCCTGTAGAGCGGCCGGTCGAGCGAAAGATGGGTGACAAAGCGGACCGGATCGACTGTCAGGGGAGCGGCCACCGTCTGACGTTTCCCGTTTCTCAGCGCCGTGACCTCCAACAGCACACGGGAAGGGAGGTCCATGTCGGGTGGGATGCTGACATTGAGCAGTCCAGCCTGGTTGGTATGTTCGCGATTGGCAAGCAGCCGTCGCATTTCGTCGGCCGAGCGGAGTGCGAACTCAACGGCCTCCGATACCGGCTCTCCGGTAACGGTGGTGGTGGCGATTGAAAACTCATTGACCGCCCCGGCCTGAAGCCTGGCGGGACCGGTCATTCGCAACCGCAAATGATCGGCCGCGATATCAGAGAGCTGTTGGCGGTGGTAGAAGTAGCCGCCCAGCGAAACCGCCAGGAGGAGGGCGGCGGCCAGAGTGACGAGCCAGCCGGACACCCCGCCCGATGCCGACGGGCCAGCCCTTACGGGACTTGGCATCGCGCGTGACGAGCGGTCTTCCGCGAGAGTGGACCGCGGCGACAGATCGCTCGGCCGATGGAGATCCAGGGGCGGCAACTCCAGGCGCGCCGCCTCGGCGATGAGCTTGGCTTGCTCGTGCACCTCGGCGTCGGCCTGAGCGGTCTCCGGATCGCTCTCGATCCGCGCGCGAAGCTTGGCGGCCTCTTCCTCCGTCAGGAGGTCGTAGAGAAGTTCCCACAGGCGTTGTCGAGTTTCCGAATCGACGGGCATGGCAGTTATTCCAGCCGGGGTTCCAGAGCTGCTTTCAGCTTGCCGATCGCCATTCGCATCCGGGTTTTCACCGTTCCCAGCGGAATCCGGATCGCGGCGGCAATCTCCTCATAGGTCATCTGACCGTTCTGTCTCAGGAGAAACACCGCCTGCTCCTCGGGACGCAGATCAACGAGCGCGCGACGCACCAAGGCGACTTGTTCGGCGCGCGAAGCGGCGTCGTCGGGTTGGATTTGCGAGGCAACGGTCATGGCATCCTCGTCCTCCAAGGGGCGGCGCCGTCGCCGCCATGCAGTGGCGCGCATGTCGCGCCCGACATTCAAGGTCACCTGGAAAATCCAGGCTCGCAGATTCTGAACCTCATCGAGCCCGTCGCGCCGACGCCAACACTTGAAAAAGGCCTCCTGCAGCGCGTCGCGGGCATCCTCGCGATGCCCCACCAGGAAGAACAGCATTCCCAGCAGTTCGTGCTGCCAGCGCAGGAAGGCTTCTTCCAGGCGCTCGTCTCTCGACTGCTGAGGACCACGCGAGTCGGTCGGGCGTGTTGTGTCGGTCGGGTTCATCTTCTGAGATCAAAGACGATCCAGTAAGGAAAAACGATTTGCGGATTTCGCCGCCCCATCGAGGACGGCCAACACGGCACGACTCCCCCGTAGAGATGGGTCTTAGGGCGAAATTCCGTCACTTGGCGATGCGGAATCGGGCGCAATGGGCTTTCCGAGCCTCTTAAACCGCGTTTCTGCGTGCGCACAGGGCAGGCTACCCCGTGGGCGCTGTCTCGACAAGCAACCCGGCGGCGATTGCACTTTCGCAATGGGCCAAAACCGGTTGGTAGCCGAGGGATGCCGGTCCCGCTCAGCGTGCTGACCGTCTCCATATATCTATGTGCGCAGCGGACTCCGCGATGCCCGCTGCGTCGAGTATCGCTGCCGAGTCGCGTCTCTCGCCCGGCTTGCCAACGCTTCCTGTTGTGGCGCAATGACTTCCGATCAGTCAATGAACGCTGGTAACGCGGCTTGCTGAGCGATTGCCGTGGATTGCATCGGCGAAGATGCTCCTCAGCGACGCCGCGACCGATCACTCGCGGCAGAAGTCTCCGCTTGATGAACGACGCATCGGCGGCGCGCCACTCCCGACCGCGCATCGACCGAACGTCAGGCGATGACCGGTTGAAGACCAGCCGTAAGCTCCATCGAAGCGTCGTCGAAAGTCGATCGAGAGTTCAAAGCGCGCCGAAAGGCGCTCGCGAGTGTCCATCGGGCGAAGAAAATCGTCGCGCGACAAAAAAATTTTTTCCCTGTTTCGGCACGCCTTCGCCGAGCGATCGACGACGTCTCTTCCATGTCGACTTCGCGCGCTCGGCGGAACGATCACTTAGACGCACGGACTTGCTCCGTCGCGACTGTCGACTCCGTCTTCCGCGCAGTGTGCGGACGCGAAGAAACGCTCGGCGGCGGTTGAGAGTGGATTGCACGCGCCGTGTCGCTTGAGCGCTTCGCGAAGCGAGGGCGCCTGATGCCGAATGGCCATCGCATTGCAGGGCGCGATTCGTTTCGCGAAGCAAGTCACGTCGCATTCTGCAATCGCCAAGTTATTGAGAATCAAGCGCTTACGAAAACGCTGCAAATAGCGGCTCAAACGCGATCGGCAGACTGCGACGGGCAAATTGACACGCCGCAAACGCTGACTGATGGACGTGAAGGGGCGTTTCATTTTCAGCTTCCTCGCTTCGTTGCAGCGGGTTCATCATCATTCGTTGCGAGCAATCGCGCGGCTGCATGAATGCTGATCGATCGAGTCGAAGTGACACGGTGTTGATGAGCCCGCGCGCTGCACGTTGATCGATGCGCGGCGCTGGCAGCGCGCGATGCAATGAACGATGTGCGCTGCGTTGAACGAAGCGTGAACGAAGAGATTTTTTGCTCGCGGTGCAAGAAATGTACTTGCAAGTTTTTTGGAAATAGATACGATAATGCAAAACTGGGACCTTGAGAGTGTGAGTCAGAGTGTGCAGCACGACCCGGTTCGGTTCGAAACGCTGCATGACACTGAAACGCTCTCCAAAGAATTCGCGGCACGAGGTTCCAGGGCTCCTTGCGAAGGAAGGAAGCCAACGAGGAGAGCCAACAGCTTGTTGCGGTGCATGGCCGCGAGAGCAACAAGATGTCGGTAACGGTTGTTGACCTGTTTCTGTGGTGACCGACCTCTCAAGCATCGAATCCCAGCTCGAGCTTCGATGAGGAGTCGCCCGAGACTCATGTGAGGAGGACGTACGGTGGCCAAGAAGAAGGCAACGAAGAAGAAGGTCGCGAAGAAGGCGGCGAAGAAGAAGGTCGCTAAGAAGGGCGCCAAGAAGGCCGCGAAGAAGAAGAAGGGCACCAAGAAGAAGGCCGCCGTCTAGCGCGTCTTCGCCCGCGACCCGGAAGGAGGTTACGCCGACCCGGCTCAACCCCTGAAGCGCACAACTGCTTCAGTCCTTCCCTACCTGCTACGACGAGAAAGGGACGCCCGGCACAATGCGCCGGGCGTTTCTGTTTTCTTGCATAAGCCATGGCCGGATAGAGTGTTACGCAAGGGCCGCCAACGCAGCCCCACCATCCGCACCCCCTCCTTGGAAGGGACCAATACAGAGTACGGCTCCAGCGCGCGCCTGTTGCCCCGGTGTTTCGTCTCAAAGCCGCGGGAGTTGATCGGCCGTTTCGTCGACGCGTGCCGCAATGATCCTCAGCGCGCCGGCATGATCGAGACGCACTTGCGCGTTCTGGGGATCGAATCGCCGGGTGTAATGCAAGATCAACGACGCGGTGCGGTCGATCGCCGCCTCGTCGACACGGCCGAAAATCATGGCGTCCGGGCCGAGGAAGTTCTCCGGGTGCAAATAGGCCGCAGCGGAAGACGCGGCACGCCGATAGGCGAGTTCGAGCACCGCATTCTCGCTGGCATTGCGACCGATGACGATCTTCGTCTGTTCGTTGAGGCGAACATGACGGCCGACGTTGAGTAGTTCGAATTCCCAACTCGCCGCCGTCGGCCGATGAGCGATCAGATCGCGAACGCGCGGCGCGAAGGTCAGTTCGGTGAGCGCGCAACCGGTGGAAGGCTGCGGAACGGACGGCAGGCCAAGTTCCTGAGCCAGGGCGATGAGCTCGACGCGGCTGCGACCGCTGAATGCGTAGAGCTTCTCACGATCCACGAGGCCTTCCCGTTCGACGACCGTCGGCGGAAGCAATTTCGCCGACAACGGCCGCAGCAGGCGCCCGTCGAGACCGGAAGCCCGCGCGACGATTTCGAGATCGCGCCGCTTCTGGCTCTTCGGCCGCTGTCCGACGACTTCGCCGGTCGCCACGAGGCAGGCGCCGACTCGTTCCATGAATTTCTTCGCCATCTCGCACATGCGGATACGGCAGTCAATGCACGGGTTCATGCCCTTGCCGTAACCATAGCGCGGTTGGCGGATCAGATCGATGTAGTCGTCGTCGACCGAGAGAACGGTGAGGCGGATGCCCATCTCGACCGCCGTCTGCGCCGCCGGCACCTTGCAGCAGTCGAACGTGGTGCGGATATTGAGGGCATCGACTGCAAACCCCTGCCGCTGCAGAATGCGGGCGGCCAGCATGCTGTCGAGTCCGCCTGAAAACAAGACCACGGCATGACGCATGGAACACATCCTTGTGGAGAGCTCACGCGGCAGACGCGCCGGACGATGCACCCTCAGGCAGGAAGGGGCTCAGTCCGATGTGAACGGAGGCTCTTCGTTATTGAGTTCGCTGAGGGCGTTGCGAGCCGCTCGCTGCTCGGCTTCTTTCTTATTTCTGCCCCATGCCGGCGGGTAGCGGCTGGAGCCGATCTGGGCGGAGATCTTGAAGCACTTGCTGTGGTCCGGACCCTTTTCATCGAGCAAGTGATAGGTGGGAGTGAGACCTTGCTCGCGCTGGGCCAGTTGCTGCAGCAGCGACTTGTAATTGCCGCCCAACTCGCCGCCCACGGCCAACTCGATCTCGGGTCCGACGTGCCTTTCCACAAACTCCCGCGCGGCCTGCACGCCGCCATCGATGTAGATGGCCGCGATGAGCGACTCGAAGACATCGGCCATCAACGAGGGCGGAACTCCCGGGTGCGTGGTCATTCCCTTCCCCAGGATCAGGCACTCCTGCATGCCGAGCGTTTCGCTGATTCGGGCACAGGTCTGCCGGCTGACCACGATCGACTTGAGCTTGGTCAGATCTCCCTCGAGATAGTCGGGAAACTGATGATAGAGCAGGTCGCAGACGATCGCGCCAAGGATGGCGTCGCCAAGGAATTCGAGCCGCTCGTTCGACGCCAGACGATGCTCCGCCCCGGAAGCGTGAGTCAAGGCGGACCGAAGCAGATTGACGTCTAAGAAGCGATAGCCGATTCGCTCCTGACAAACTACAAAGATGGCCTGTAACTCGCGATCAATATCTGTCGTGGCATCCGACGCCATACGAAAGCCTCTGACCTCCAGCACTCAAACCCGCACTATTTACGTAACCCTAACCGAGATCGCGGTTTTTGTCAACCTTGCCGGGGGAGCTCAGGCACCATTCGGGGTAGAGGTCTTCACTTGCCCGAGGCCAGGAGTCAGCGCACAATTCCAGTCGAAGGCCTGCGCCGCAACACTCGGTGCGGGATGGCGAAGGCGGATGAATGAGCTGGCAGCCAGGCGTTATGGCGACCATTTCAGTCACGAAACCGAGCAATGAAGGAGGGTTTCATGCGGCGAGAAGCGTCAAAACATGCCCCGGCGTGGCGAGTCGCCTGGTCGATGGCGGCCGTGTTGATCCTGAGTACGTATCCTACCGCATCGGCCCAAGACGATGCCGAAGCCCTGGAGCACGCCCGGGGGCTCTCGCGGGCGTTTCGCGCCGCCGCCAAAAAAGTGGTTCCTACGGTCGTGGTGATCAAGACCAGCGGCGAGGCGCCGCGACAACGCCAACGGTCGCGGGACGGAAATCCCTTCCGCGGAACGCCGTTCGAGGACTTCTTTCGTGATGACATGCCGGGCGTCGACGTGCCTTTCTCGCCTGCACCGGGACTGGGAAGCGGCGTGATCATCGACCCATCGGGAGTGATCCTCACTAACAACCATGTGGTCCAGGAGGCGGGCGAAGTCACCGTTCAGTTGGACGACGGCCGGCAGTTTCCGGCAAAAGACATTAAGGTGGATGAGAAGACCGACCTGGCCGTAGTGCGCATCGAGGCTGGTGAGCCACTGCCGGCGGCCGTATTGGGCGACTCAGACGGACTGGAGATTGGCGACTGGGTGCTGGCGGTCGGCAGTCCGTTCGAACTCGAACAAACGGTCAGTGCCGGCATCATCAGCGCGAAGGGCCGGTCGCTGGGGGCACTCAACCGGGGCACGTTCTTACAGACCGACGCCGCGATCAATCCGGGCAATTCGGGCGGACCGCTGGTGAACCTCGAGGGCGAGGTGGTTGGCATCAATACGGCGATCGTCTCTGGCAGCGGCGGCTACCAAGGCGTCGGCTTCGCCATCCCGGTCAATCTTGCCAAGTGGGTCACGCCGCAATTGCTCAAGACAGGGAAGGTGCGGAGGTCGTATCTGGGCGTGGGCATCCAGAAGATTACTGGCGACCTGGCCCAGGAACTCAACGTTCGTCCGGGGCAGGGCGTTGCCGTGCAGCAAGTGTTCGACGGTTCGCCAGCCGCTAAAGCCGGTCTCGAGGAAGGGGACATCGTGCTTTCGTTCGACAACCGGGCGTTGCACGACGCGGCCGAACTGCAGGAGATGGTGGAACGCACTGAACCTGGATCCACGCACCGGTTACAGGTGGTGCGAAAAGGCAAACCGATCGACGTCGATGTGGCTTTGGAAGCGATGCCAGAGGACTTCGACCGCGCGGCCGGCGAAGTTCTGGGCATGGGCGAGTTCCAGTCGCCGGAACTCGGCCTGGCGGTCATGGACCTGACTCCCGACATGGCCGAGTCGCTTGGATATCAGAACCAGACGGGAGCATTAGTCTCCCGCGCCGATCGGCGGGGAATTGCCTACCGTGCCGGAGTCCGCGACGGGATGTTGATCGTCGGCGTGGGCAAACAGTCGATCAAGGGCGTGGCTGATTTTGCCGCCGCGGTAGCCAATTCGTCGCTCGCCGAAGGCATTACGCTGGAGATCGTCACGCGTCAAGGGCGTCGCACGGTGACTCTCCAGAGCAGTTGAACCCACAGAGGACCGGAGCGCTGCGGGCGGCGTCGGTGAGGCCGCGCATCGCCCGCAAGATCTCCGAGAAAGTGCTCTGCACTCGCCACCGGTCTGATTGGACCCCAAAACGTGTGGTGGACGCGGCTTTTTGCGAGCTTGACTTAGGCAAAAAGCCGCCTAAGAATGTTTGCGGACTGTCGCCAATCCTTTTTCCTGCCTGAGCCCCAATGACGGGACTGCCGCGAGTTGCCATCGGAACGATCCAGCCGGGCTACAATGCCCAGCCGGTGGTATGGGCGCTGATGGAGGCGTTGCGCCGCAGCGGCATCCAGGTGCAGAACTTCCTTTCCCGGGCCTGTTTTCCGGACTACGACGGGGCAGCGGCTGTGACCGGGTTGACGCCACGGCATCTGGACAGCTGGCTCATGTCGCCGGAGATGTGCAGCGACGCCTTTCGTCGCGGCGTCGAGGCAGCCGACTTCGCAGTGGTGGAAGGTCAGTTTTCGCCGGCCGTCCATTGCGGGATGGGGGGCAGTCTTGAGACACTTTGTCACTGGCTCGATCTGCCGCGTCTGGCGGTGATCGACGCCGCCCAACTCGAAGCGTGTCGCCTGCCGGCACGGCCCGACGTGGATGGGCTGCTGCTCGACGGAGTCACCGGCGACGCGCATCGCGCGCGGCTCACTACCGAGCTGGAATCGCTGTGGGGCATTCCGGTTCTGGGGTCGCTTGATCGACAGCCCGCGCTGCGGGCGCGACTGGACAGCTTGCCCAAGGGAAGCCGTCCACCTCAAGACTTGTGCCGGCGCCTGGGCGACGATCTGCTGCGGCATTGGCGACCCATCCGCCTGGCCGAACTGGCCTGCTGCCGACTGCCGACTTCTTTGACCAGCAAGTGCCGCTGCCGCCAGCCGGTGCGCCCGCTGACGATCGCCGTAGCGTACGACGAGGTGTTCCACTACTACTTCCCCGACACGCTCGACTCGCTCGAGGCCCGGGGCGCTTCAATCGTCGATTTCTCACCGCTCCGCGACGAACATCTGCCGCCTGGGGCCGACATTGTCTACTTCGGTTGCGGCCATCCGGAGTTGCATGCCGGCGCGCTGGCTGAGAACCATTGCATCAAATCGGCAATCCGCGGGCATTTGCGCTGCGGTCGCCGCATCTACGCCGAGGGCGGCGGCCTGGCCTACCTGTGCCAGGAACTGGAGACACCGGAAGGCGACGATGTGCGGATGGTGGGGCTCGTTCCCGCCAAGGCGCGGCTCACGGCAGCGCCGATTTCGCCCCAACCGGTCGAAATCACGCTGGCACAGTCGACATGGCTCGGTGACCGTGGCGCGAGACTCCGCGGCTACCACAATTCTACGTGGGAACTGGAGCCGCATGGACCGTTGGACAGCCTGGCCCTCGAACCCGAGTACCGCTACGATCTGGTGGGCAGTCACCAGTTCGTCGGTAGCCTGCTGCACTTCAACTTCGCGGCGCAGCCGGAATTCCTCGAGAGGTTCTTCTCATCTTATCGCCCGCATCTGGGGGCTGCTGGGACGACGACGGGTTCATGAGCCGCAGGCAAAGCGTTCGTTGACGGGTAGAGGTCAATCATCGCGCGTTAAGGCGCGACTGGAGCAGGGCCAACGCGGTGCCGAAGCGCTGTCCGATGGCGCCGATTTCGAACCGCCGCGATGAATCCCCGGTGACCTCGATACGGATTTGGATCCGCTCGGCGGGCAGGCAATGCTCGACCCGGTCGGCCCATTCGACAAACGTCAGCCCGGAACCTTCGAAGTATTCCTCCGGCCCTAGTTGGAGGAATTCATCCTCGTCGCGAAGCCGGTAGGCGTCAAAGTGATAGATGGGCCGTCTCGCCGGATACTCCTGGATGAGCACGAATGTCGGACTGACAACGTGGCGGCGATCGAAACCGCTGGCCGCCGCGATGGCCTGCACCAACCGGGTCTTGCCAGCGCCCAGCGTGCCGCACAGGGCGACCAGCGTACCATTGGGCAGAATATCGGCCAGCGCCATGCCGAGAGCCTCGGTGCCGGCTTCGTCAACGGCGTCGAAGATGATTGACTCTGCCATCGGAATTGCCATCATTCGAAGTCGTGTTGAAATCCCCGCGGCGTCAACGGGATCTGACGGCCGCCGGGCGCGGCCAGCCACAACCCTCGCTGCGGCACGAACCGGCCGATGCGGGTCAGCGCGGTCTCGAGCGGCTGTTCGGCAATCATGCGTTCCGCGTCGGCGGGCGGCACCGCCAGAACCAGTTCGAAGTCCTCGCCGTCGCCCAAGGCGTGGTCGAGGGCCGTCGCCCCGTCGGCGGAAGCAACGGAGAGCCGCTCGGCATCGGGCGACACAGGAATGAGGGCAGCGTCGATGACCGCCCCGCAGCCGCTCTCGCTGCAGAGCCGCGACAAGTCAAGTGAAAGACCGTCGCTCACATCGATGCCGGCGTGCAACTCGTAGCGTTCGGCCAGGCCGAGCGCTTCGCGCACTCGGGGTTCAAAATCGAATTGTCGCCCGAGAATGCTCCCTCCAAAGGCTCCGGTAACGACCACGCTGTCTCCAGGCCGAGCCCCGTGACGGGTGAGCGGCCCGCGCGGAGTGACCTGCCCGATGAGCGTAACGCTGACCACCAGGGGACCGTCCCAACTATTCGTGTCGCCGCCGGCGATCGCCAGACCGTGCGCTTCGGCCAGCGGCAACATGCCTTCGTAAAGCTCCACCGCCAGATCCAGACCCCCGCGCCGCGGCAGGGCCAAAGCCACAACGCCGGCCAGCGGCCGGCTGGCCATCGCGGCCAGGTCGCTGAGGTTGACCGCCAGAGCCTTGCGGCCGATGCGGCGAGGATCAACCTTTTTTAGCTCGAAGTCGACTCCCTCGGTAAGCAGATCGACGGTGAGCACGCATTCGTCCGTCCCCACCATGTCGAGCACGGCCGCATCATCACCAAGTCCGAGGCGCACCAGCGGGTGCGGTCCTATTCGTTTGCGCAGGTGGGCAATCAGTTCGGCTTCCATCGTTCCGTAGCCATGCTCGACGGGATGCGATCGAACCGCATCACCGCAAATTGTGCTGACCCTGAACGCGGAATTGTATGCCAACTGTCCCCGGTCGTGCCACCCGCCAATGGAGCGCACCCGCCGCATCCGAGAGCCTGGCAGGGGAATAGCGCGGAGGCGCCGCAGCCGTCCTAACGCTGCACGGTCCTGGATGAGGAGACGGGCAAGTAGCCGAAGCGGGCCTGATTGCCGCGGAGGATGTAGAACTTCACCGGGTTGAAGCTGGCGAAGTCCGGGCGATTGATGATGTAAGCGACGTTGTCGATCGACACTGTCTCCCAGATGTGCATGCCTACCAGGACGTCTCCTTTGCGGATGCCCTGGGCCGATGCCGGACCGTCAGGCCGCACTGCAAGCACGAGCAGTCCGCCGCGATAATTCGACTCGTACTGTTGGCGAAACTGTTCGGGGGGAATGGTCTTGAGCTCCAGTCCGAGCAGTTCCCAGTACGTTCCGCCCGCCGCTGGCGAGCCCATCTGCGGTTCGGCCAACGCCAGGTCGAGCGACACCTTCTCCGCACCGCGCTCGACGGTCACCGCCAGATCAGCGCCAGGTTCTTGCTCGAGAAAGCCGCGATAGAAATCGATTGCCCGAACCACCGGCTGATCGCCGACCGCGGCGATCACGTCGCCCGGTTGCACGCCAGCCGCAGCGGCAGGGCTGGCGGGTTCAACCGCCTTGACTACTGCGCCAGGATTGGCGGAAGTGGGCTCGACAAGAACAACGCCATGCCATGCGCTGCGATCGCAGTGGGCGGCCAGCAGCTTGGTCGCCACAGCCAGAGCCTTATCAACGGGGATCGCGAAACCGATTCCCTGGGCGCCGGCGCGGACGGCGACGTTGATGCCGATCATGTCGCCATCGATGTTCAGCAGCGGCCCGCCGGAGTTGCCGGGATTGATACTGGCGTCGGTCTGAATCAGGTCTTCGTAGAACTGAGCGTCGCTGACCTGAACGGCGCGGTGCAGTGCGCTGATGATTCCCCAGGTCACCGTCTGGTCGTAGCCATAAGCGTTTCCGACCGCCACCACCGTTTCGCCCGGCATGAGGTCGCCCGAGCTGCCCACGGGAATCATCGTGAGCGGCTCGGCGGAATCGATCTTAATCACGGCCAGATCGGTTTCCGAATCGCGTTCGACCAGTCTCGCCACATAGCGGTGACCGTCGTCAAGCGTCACCTGGATCTCGCGGACGCCGTCGACGACGTGGTGGTTGGTAAGGATATATCCCCGGCTGTCGATCACCACACCGGTACCCATCCCATTCACTCGGCGTCCGGCATCGTTCTTGCCGGAAGTGGTGGCAGCGGTGCCGGCGAGGGTCTTCTCGCCACGGATGCTCACGACCGAGGGACGGGCACGCTGCACGGCACGGACGATGGGGGTCTCTCTCAGTTCCGATCCGGATACTGGTGCCAGCGTGGCGGCGCAGGTAGCCAGCGCCACTACCGCCAGGAGGGCCAGACACGGGGTCGGTTTCAGACAGACGGGTCGGTGGGCCATGAGAAGACTGTCGCAACAGGTTAAGGAAACTTCGAGGCGACCGCGCGGGCCCGGTTAAACCGAAAAAACCGATCCGGTCGACCTGTCCGCATGACACGATTGAATCATCGGCACGCCTCGAACATGCCTTGACCGGTGGGGTTCTAGCCCGGCACAGCCTGCCTAGACCTCCATCCGCCCGTCAAACAAGGAAAACTCGTCAAACTGCGTTGCGTCCCGTAGCGGTAGTTCTGGTAGTTCCGTGTTGAATCGCAGGACGCGTCTGCTGTTCCCGTCTGGCGACTGGGACCGTACTATTCGACCACTCTTACCCAGTCCACCGCCGACTCGATGAGAAGCGGCGGCAATAGACCTCGCTGCCGGAAGGTACGAAGCATCTGCCCTCGCCGCGATCCATGACTGCTATTTGACATCACTCCCGCCCCACCCCGTTTGCTGTCGGCCATCGGCGCTCGGCAATCTCGGCGCTGCGGAATCGCTCGCCCCGGGCTCGCTCGGCTTGGAAGAGCCCACGGACGACGGTGCATTGGTGATGCTCCTGGAATTTCCCGCGGAAGTACTGTGGATGGCGGGTGAAAAAACCCAGGTGGATTCTGCGGCACCCGGTTTTGACTGCTTGGTGTGGCTGCTATTTGCATTCGGCGACGGCGTGGGAATGCTCTCCGGAAGCGGCTCTGAGATCGAATCATTGCTGGGCGCCGCGGGCATGGTCATCATGGGGTTCTGCAGAACCGCCTCCACGGGACCCACCGCCGGCAGTCCGGGACCGAGATTCGGAGTCGTGTATGTCGGCACCGGGTAGAACCATCGCTGCTTCTGGTCGGGCGCGTAGGCGCCGCGGAACAAGCCGAGTCTCGGAAATAGAGCGAACCGAGCCCGCGGCGCGTGCCGCACTCCGCCGGCGCAAGAAGAAGTCGATGCGGCGGGTATCGCCGAAGGACTAACATCCGCGGGGACATCGCACGATGCGGTTACCGCGGCCGGCGCGATGCAGGCGGCTGGCCCGACGCTCAGCGCATACTCGCTGCGAAGGACCCATCCGGGGCCGCAGCAACCAGCCAGGCAGGCGACCAGGAGTCCCGCCGCACTGCTTATGTGCCGTCCTTCATACCAGCGCACGACCTTCCCCCGATCATTGGTCCTGGATCGCATACCCCACTGAGCCCCATCGCCGACAGTGGGGCGGAGCGGCCGGTTTGCCACGGCTCCGCCGAAGGCGTTGATGGTGCAGGCGTCAATAGGATCGGCAACGCACTGCCCGGAGTTTTAGGAATAACCGGCAGACTTGACCTGACCGGCAAGAATTGCCAGTTCCGTGGCAAGGAAAAAGCCAGCCGTGCCCCACACCCCCCAGAAAGACAGGGGATCGGATTACAGGCTCCGGATATGAAATCCGCCGTCGACGTTGAATCGTTCGCCAGTGCTGAACGGGAAGTAGTCGGCAACGATGGCGGCCACCGAACGGGCGACGTCGTCCGGTTTGCCCCAGCGACGGATGGGCCATAGCCCATCGGCGATAAGCCGGTCGTACTTCTCTTTGACCGGGGCGGTCATATCACTGTCGATCACACCCGGACAGATTTCGAACACACCGATATTCTCTTCGGCCAAGCGCAGTGCGAAGAGCTTTGTCATCATGCCGAGGGCCGCCTTGGTCATGCAGTAATCGGCGCGGTTTGTCGACACGGCGTATCCGGAAACGGACGAGATGATGACGATCTTCGCGGCTTCCATGGAACCGCTGCGGATCAACCGGATCATCTCGTTGGCCACAGCCTGGCTGAGGAAGAACGGCCCCTTGAGGTTGGTGTCGAACACCAGTTTCCAGCTATCCTCGGTGGCTTCAAGCAAATCCTTGCGGCCCTGCGACGTGATGCCCGCGTTGTTGACGAGAACGTCGATGCGGCCAAAATCCGCGAGCGTGCGGCGGACAAGCTCATCGCGGTCGTCGCGCGAGCCGACATTCGCCCGCACCGCAATGGCGCGGCTTCCGGCGGCGCGGATCGCCGCCGCCACTTCTTCGGCGGCATCGGGCCGAGTGGCGTAGTTCACGACCACGGCGTAGCCCAGCCGGCCGAGTTCGAGGCAAATGCCTCGTCCGATCCCGCGCGAGCCACCCGTTACAATCGCCACACGCGCGCTACTCATGATTTCACCTGCAGTTCAACTTGTCTTTAACTTCGCGCTAGCCTAGAAGCAGGCGCTGCGGCTGTCAACGGCTACCGAACCAGGGCATGGCGGTCAACCTCAGCCGTCGAGCTTCCGGCGACGAAGAAGCAGTCTGCTGGTGACAACGGAAACGCTGCTCAGAGCCATCGCCGCCGCCGTGGGCAACTGGATGCCGAACCACGGCACGAGGACACCCGCGGCCAATGGAAGCAAGAGGATGTTGTAGCCGAAGGCCCAGCCGAGGTTCTGCCGAATGGTCCGCAGCGTCGCCCGGCTGAGGATGATTGCCCGCACAAGGGCGTGCAAATCCTGCTGGACGAGGACAATGTCGGCCATTTCGACGGCCACATCGGAGCCGGATCCGATCGCTACGCCCAGGTCGGCGGCTGCCAGGGCGGACGCGTCGTTGATGCCATCGCCCACCATGGACGCGCAGCGCGTCGATCGCCGCCTGCCAGGGAGCGACGTCGAAGCCGGCTTCGCCGAGCAAACGCTCATTGCCAACGAGCAGGCAGCGGGTGCGGCCAGCCCCAATGCGCAGGGGCAAGCGACCACAAGCACAGCCACCACGGACGACAGCGCACGGCCCCCTCCAACGAAGAACTGGCTCGGCGTGGCGAACACCAACTACAGGCCGTTTCAGTCGAAATCCTGGAATTCCTCGGCCTTGCGCTGCCGTTCTTGCTCCTCGCGAAGACACCAGGCGGCAATCGCGACCGGCACGCTGTAGACGACCACAAGGTAGACGGCCAGCACTACGAACCAAAGCAAGCTGAGGCTGAGCAGCGCCGCCGCGATCTTGATCACAAGACTGGCGACTGCAAAGAAGCAAAGGATGATCGCGCTCAATCCAGCCCAGGCGGGCCCGAAGGGCTGGCGTTTCAGTATCATCCGGCCGCCGATCGCGAGGCAAACTGCCGCCACGATATCGACCAGCGTGCCGAATCCGATCCCTTGGAAGATGGCCCACACGAGCGTAATTACGACCATTAGTGGACCGTAGATCAGGCTGGCGATGCCCACGGCAGTTCGCTGGAACTCGCGGTCGAGAAGCTTCACCTTCCAGGGCGGCGTCTCATCGTCCCCGCGAAGTACGGCGATGTCCTGGGCGTCAAGCGATCGCTCGCGTTCGCGCCGCTCTCGTGTAACGGGCGGCGGAGGGGGAACAGGCGGCACGGGAGGCGGCGGGCTCGGCGCGGGTTCCGCCAGGGCATAGATGTCGCCCTCGGAATCGGCCTCGAGGTCGGCGAGCTGGTCTTCAGATGGCGGCGAAGTAGGAAGCGGGGGAGGAGGCGACAGTTCCGGGGCAGCGATCGCGATCGATTCCTCCGCCGCGGCCAGAGCCTGGGCCTCGCGCACATCGATCGCCTCACCGCAGTCGCAGCGAACCTTCTTGGCCGCGAAATCGGCCGGCAACTCGTGGCGTTTCCGACAAGCCGGACAAAGAAGACTAATAGGCATTCATTCTCCCCAGAAGAACGCTCCGGCCGCGTACGCGAGGTCGGCCAGGGCGGACGCACCTCAATATAGCGTCCTGCCAGCGGGCAAGAAAGACGGTACTTGCACCACAACGAGCCCGGCGTCGAAGGCTGCAAGCCGGCCTTGCCGCGTCAACCCCGCTCCATCCGGTCAACGGACTGAGCGACCAGGGCCGCCAGATCGGTCCGCCGGCGCAAGTCGAGTGCTATCCGGGGATGAGCAAAGATGCGCACCCGCTTTACGTAGTCGTCGAATTGCTCCGTGGCCAGCGTACGGACCACCGGTGAGACTTCGGCGAACGGTCGATAGCGGTCTTCCTTGCTGGACAAGATGTCCACGCGGATCTGCACCTCGCGCTCAACAGGGGGCGCGTCGAAGAGGATTTCATGAGGAGCAACGACTCGTCCGAGAACCGTGCTGGCGATCGCGGAAAACTGCTCGGTGCACGCGGCCAGCCAGGGATACGGCCGCCGCGCCACGCGGCGGTACAGCTCAGGGTCTTCGAGAAAGCTGAATTGCGCCAGCCGTTTATAGAGCCGGCGGACGGGGCCGAAAAGGCCGTCCAGCAACTCGGCGGCCGGCGACGCCCCGGCGGCGCGGCGCAGTTCGACAACCATCTCCGATTCCGCCGTGCGAAACAGGGTGTCGAGATCGAGCACGCCGTGCAGCAGGAAAAAAGCCCGCTGCAACATCGCCGTCGCCGAGCGAACCCCATGATGCCAGTAAACCTCGCTGAACATTACGTAGCGGGCAAAGACCAGCAGTTCGGCCGCTGTCTTGCCCTTGTCGGTAATCGCCAGCCCGTCGCCATCCCGATTCAGGCACAAGCTGCCGATGAGCCGCTGCTGATCGAAGTGCCGTCCGTAAGGCACTCCTGCGTGCAGGCTGTCGCGGAAGAGGTAATCCATCTTGTCGATGTCGATCGGCCCGGAGAGCATGCTCTTGAGAACCTTCGCCGTCGTGTCGCGGGGCTTCTCGCTCAGCAAAGCCACCACGTCGCGCGGGTTGATGTGCCAGTCGTGGCGAAGCGAGTCGGCCAGGTCGCCTTCGAGAAGGAAGCTGTTGGCGAACAGCTCATGCGAGGGCACACCCGGCAGGTGAATGTCTTCAATCGGATGACAGAACGGCCAATGGCCGAGATCGTGGAGCAAGGCCGCCACGATGAACAGCTCGGCATCCTCTGGCCGCACCGCTTGCGCGAATCGCTCGTCGTGCGCCAACTGCTTGAGCAGCAGCAGCGCCAACCGATACACACCCAATGAATGCTCGAATCGCGTGTGGATGGCCGCGGGGTAAACCAGCGACACAAGCCCCAACTGGCTGATTCTCGCCAGACGCCGGAATTCGGGAGCGTCGATGAGCTGCCGGACTCGTGGCGTCAGCGGGACGTCGAGCTCGGGTGGGATGCGGATCAAGCCCCGCCGGGCGTCGAGCCCGACAACTTCCGGCAGCTCGAGAATGCCGCTCATAGCCGGTTCCGGATGTGCTCGGGCGGCACAGCGGCGGGCGTGTCACAGCCATCGCCGTCGGCCCCCATGCAAAGATCGTGTCCGTCGCGCGGTCCTCGACTGGAACCCTCCACAGCGAAGATCTCAACAACAAATCGGGCGACCGGCTCCGAAGGCCGATCGGGGCCGAGCGCCGCCAGACGCTCGGAAAGATCCTCCCCGCGACGAAGCGTGACTTCCAAGTGGGGCGGGCAGGTAGCGTCCCTCTCCGTTTCGCTGGCCACGGCGGTGATCTTGGCCTCCAACACGGCGACGACGCGATCGATCCGGTCCACGACCTCGAACCCTGTCTGGCCGACAACCAGCGGATTGTCGCGACCCGAAATCATACTCCGCACATCATCCTTGTAAATGACCATCGGCTTGCCGAGCATCCAAGCCATGGTGGCCTCGGCGACTGCCCCCTCATCGGGAATCCGTCCATTGCAGTTGAACACCAGCGAGCCGCAGCCAAGGATCACCTGGTAAGTATCCATGGCGAATATCGCCTGATGCAGCAAGCGGCCTGCGTCCTGGGGCTTCCATCCCCATCGGACCAGCACCGGCAGCACGTTGGCAAACTCCATCCCGTCGGCGTGAGGCAGGAATGTCTCGAAGCCGTGCGCCTGAAGGATGGCTGCCAAGCGGCACATCTCCCCGCGTTCGGCCTGATTGAACAGCGGCCCTGCACAGTACACGCGGCGGAGATTCTTCAGGGGCTGGATGACTCGCATCGGCATTGGCGACTCGCTCCTTCGACAAGCGACGCGACCGGATGCCGCCCCGCCCCTCTAGCAATGATAGCTGACTGACATGGATAGACTACCGGGTGCGGCGGATACGGGCAAGCCCGGTAAAAGGCGTTTAGAACGCTGCCGACGGCAGGTCGTGAGCTATCTCTCAGAAGGTGACCGTCTCCTGTCGGGGGACATCCCATACCCACGCCAGGCCAGCCACTCGCGCGATCACCACGGTAGCCATCAGATAGAAGCAGTAGTGAAAGAAGCCGCTGCCGAAATCGAGATCCAAGGCGGCCAAGGCGGCAAGCGCACCGATCACGAAGAACGGTGGAGCCACGAGCAGCCAGACCCACAATCCTTCCGAATCGGCGACCAACTGCCGGGCAAAGAACACCCACAATGCCCACAGAACGAAGTAAGCCCCCGCGCAAATGCTGGCGCGGATGTACAGCGCCTTTCCGCGGTATGGCTCGAGGTCGTCGCCATGCTGCAGGACGGCGTAGCCGGCAACGACGATCGGGGGCGAGATCAAGAGCAAGCCGAGCGACGACAGGAGCGTGCTGCCGGAAAAGAGATCGCGCCGGTTTCCCAGGTAAGCCACAACGATTATGGCCAGGACCACAGCGGCGACAGCGGCCGCCGCCTTGACGCTGAACCGAGTCTCGCTCCTGGCAATCGGCTTGAGAACGAGCTGCCCGGTCGCTCCACGACTGCCACCGAACTCCTCGGGGCCGTGGATCTTTACTTCTTCCCCCTTGGCCGGCACACGGATGGTGCCTTTGCAGTTCGGGCATGCGCCGCTCTTGCCGGCGAATTGATCGCTGACCGAGAACCGCTTCCGACAGCCGGGGCATACAACGAGTATCGCCATGCAGCCTATAGTTACCTGGGAGAAGGGAACCTGTCAAGCAAGTGGGGAGAGGGCCGGCCCGGCCCGCGGGGTGGAGCCGTCAGATCGAGTCTTCCGCTTCTTCGGTCAGATCGCCCTCGGTGATCATCGCGAAGCCTTTGCTGGCCAGCGTCTCCAGCCCCATCTCGATGTTGTCGACCATCAGCGCCACCGCCGCTCGGCCGCGAGGGCGAACCAGCAGTGGATAGGCCTGCACGATGTTCACCTCGGCCTGGAGCAGCGCCATGCAGAGTTGCAGGAGCGGCTGCGGGCCTTCGGGTAGCTCTACGCCGATCAGGTCACTTTCGACGATCGCCAGCCCGGCGCGCTCCAGAATCTCGCGCCCTTCTTCCGGATGGCTGAGCAGCAGCCGCACGAAGGCGCACTCGGTGGCATCGGCGATCGAAAGGGCAACGATGCGAACCCTACTCCCCTCGAACCGGCGCACCACTTCCAAGAGCTGACCGACACGATTCTCCAGAAAAACGGTGAATTGCCGGATCGACGGGTAATTCCGTCCGCGCATCGTGGATACGTCGGTCCCGCCGTTGTCGTCAATGCTCATAGAGTGCCCATGATCTTGCCAATATCGTCGATCTCTCCGCCCGTCGCCCCCTAACGATAAGGGGTATCGGCAGTTTCGTCAATCGTTCCGGCCCGCCGCCGACGTTCTCCGCCCCCCCGCGGCAAGGGCCCGCCGGGTAACAGCCCACCCTGACAGCCCGTTTGACCGCCCGTCAAGTGGGAGCTATGCATTGATGTCCAACCAGAACAGACCCGATTGGGGCTGCAATCATGCCTAGCGCTGTTGATGTGTCCTGGAGTACAGGCGGAGAGCTGCAACGGCCTCCGAGCCTGGATTCGGTCGTGCGCCGCATCCACAGCATCTCGACGCTCCCCCAGGTCGCCCTGCGCGTGATGGAAATCGCGCAGGACCCGCGCTCCAGCGTGCAAGATCTCAAGCAGGTGATGGAGGCCGACCCGGCGCTCTCGGCGCGCGTGCTTAAGTGCGTCAACTCCTCGGCTTACGCCCTGCGCAGCAAGATCACCAACCTCCAGCACGCCATCGCGTACCTGGGCGTGAAGCAGATCCGCAATGTCGCGATGACGGCCGCCGTGAGCGATCTGTTCAAGAAGAGTGGGGCGATCGGCACCTATAGCCGCGTCGCGTTGTGGAAGCACCTGGTGGCGGTCGGGATTTGCGCTCGGCTGATCGGAATGCGGCGGAGGCTCAACAACTTCGAGGACATGTTCCTGGCCGGTCTTCTGCACGACATCGGGATCATCCTTGAGGACGAGTATCTTAACGCGCACTTCTTGGCGACGATTGCGGCCCTTCCGGGTGCGGCGAGCCTGACCGGGGCGGAGCGGCAGCAACTGGGCTTCGACCACACGGCGATTGGCGAGGCTGTCGGCCGGAGCTGGCGTTTTCCCGACAGCAGCGTCGCCGCACTCCGCCACCACCACGCCTCGGGCAATGCTCCTGAGGAGTATCGCGAAGTGGTGCAATGCGTGGAAATGGCCAACGTCATCTGCACGCTCAAAGGGATGTCGTCGGTGGGCGTGAATCTTGTGGCATTTTCCAAGCCAGTGATCGAAGCGCTGTCGCTGACCAAAGAGGACATCATCGTATTGGCCCAGGATCTCGATCACGAGATCGAGCGTAATCAGAATCTGCTAACCATGTAGGGCAGCAACGGTGGATTCACTGATTCAGTCAATCGAAAGCTGGTTCAGCGACGGGGCGATCCCGCAGGATCCGACGGGTAGCCTCGAACGTCTGGCTAACCTGCTGGCTGCACTGGAGCCGCTGCATCTGCAATTGGCCGACGGCGGGGGAGTATTGCGGGCCACGCTGGACTGCTATCCACCCGACTCGCTGGAAGCCGTTCACGCGCTGACCAGGAAGGCTCGCGATGAGGTCGCCGAGAAATCGCATTGCCGGTTTGCCTGGGAAACGAACCGGCATGGATGCCTGGCCTTCGGCATCCGCGTCGGACCCGATGGAATGCTGGCGGGCTGCGTGCGGCGGGCAGACCTCGAGCCGCAACTCGTGACACTGCTCCCGAGCCTGGCGGTGGCCGGCGATCTGGCGTGGCAGGCGGTGCAATTGGGCGAGCAGGCCCGTCGGCTGGAAGTTGCGGCGCGGCAACATTCGGCGGAAGAAGACACACTGAAGGCGGCCCACACGCGGGCCATCGCACGGGCGATCGAGGAACAGGAAAAGCGGATTCGCGAGGAGCAAGAGCGGCTGGCCATGCAGAAGGCGTGCGAAGCCACCGAAGCGGCCAACCGGGCCAAGAGCGAGTTCCTGGCGAACATGAGCCACGAAATCCGCACGCCGCTGAATGCGATCCTCGGCTTCACCGAACTCCTCCTGCGCAACGCCGATCGCGATGAAGACGAACGCCGTGACTTCCTCGAAACAATCCACTCCAGCGGGCGTCATCTGCTGGAACTGATCAACGATATCCTCGACCTGTCCAAAATCGAAGCGGGGCGGATGAGTGTAGAGTGTATTCCCTGTTCGCCGCTGGCGATCCTCGACGGGGTCGTGTCGTTGCTGCGGGTGCGAGCCGAAGAGAAGGGCCTCGCCTTGCGATGCGAGTGGCCCGATGGCCTGCCCGAAACCATCCACACCGATCCGGTGCGTCTCAAACAGCTCCTGATGAACCTGATGTCGAACGCCGTCAAGTTCACCTCGGCCGGAGAGGTCCGCATCATCGTGCGCCGCCGCGATGAAGGATTAAGGACGCTTCTGGCATTCGAGGTCAGCGACACCGGGATCGGCATTCCGCCCGACAAGCTCGATGCGATCTTCGAGGCGTTCGTCCAGGCCGACAACTCGGTAACACGCCAATTCGGCGGAACCGGGCTGGGATTGGCCATTAGCCGCCGCATCGCGACCGCGCTGGGCGGCACACTGACAGTCGCGAGCGCCGTCGGCAAAGGGAGCACGTTCACGGCAACAATCGATCCAGGTTCGCTGCAGGGCGTTCCGCTCCTCCATGACGTCCCTAACCGCCTGCACCCGCATTCGGCAAAGATGGAAGGCATCGCGATTCAACTGCCCTCTGCCCGTGTCTTGCTGGTCGACGACGGAATCACCAATCGCAAGCTGATCGATCTCGTGCTGCGGCGTGCCGGCGCCGAGGTCGTCCCCGCGGAAAATGGCCAGGTGGCCGTGGAACTCGCGCTAGAGAACCGCTTTGACATCATCCTAATGGACATGCAGATGCCGGTCATGGATGGCTATACGGCAACGCGGAAGCTGCGCGACGCCGGTCTGCAGGTCCCGATCCTGGCTTTGACCGCCAGCGCCATGCAGGGAGACGAAGAGAAGTGCCTGGCGGCGGGATGTTCGGGCTACCTGGCGAAGCCGATCGACCAGGACCTGCTGCTCCGCCGCGTGCAGGAAACTCTGGCGACAGCCGGAGGAGGAGCCGGCGCACCAATTGACCGTCCGGCGACAGCGTCGGAAGCCCCGGAGCGGCCCGCCGCACCGCTGATCTCGGATCTGCCGATTGACGACCCCGAGTTCCAGGAGATCGTCCGGGAGTTCGCCGTCTCGCTGCGCGAACACGTGGCAGAGATACACGGCTTACTAAATCACAGTTCGTGGGACGACCTGGCCCGCTTGGCGCATCGGCTCAAAGGTGCAGGCGGTACCGCCGGATTCCCCGAGTTGACGGGGCCGTGCGGCACCCTGGAAAAGGCGGCACGAGAGCACCAAGAAGATGCGGCGCGGAGCGTATTGGCTGAAATTGCCGGCCTTTCCGATCGCATCGCGTTGGGCCTGACGCAGGACTTGGCTTGCAGCGGCCTCCATGATCGGTAATTCCTGAGGAGACATGCCCGACATGACAATACAAGTCGAACCGGCATCCACCACCCACGACCCCACCTCTGTGGTCCAGCGTCTGCAAGCGGTGCTCGGCTCGCCCGGTCCATCGCTCGAAGGCGATTTCGTGGGCTGTACTCCGGGCAATGCGGCGTCGAGCGCGAGGATCGCGATCATCGACGATGAGCCCATCAACATCAAGGTGGTGCGCCGGCACCTGGCGCTGGATGGGTTTCAGAACTTCTCCACCACCTCGGATCCGACCGAGGCGATCGGCCTGATCGAGTCCACACAACCCGATGTCGTGCTGCTCGACATCATGATGCCGCACGTCAGCGGCCTCGATATCCTGCGCCAACTGCGGGCCGACGACCGTTACATCGACCTGCCGGTCATCATCCTCACCGCTGCAACCGACCGCGATACTCGGCTGGCGGCCCTCGAGGCCGGCGCGACGGAATTCCTGGGCAAGCCGGTCGATGCGGTCGAACTGAAAACCCGCCTGACAAACGTGCTGCGGATCAAGGCACACCAGGACCAGATCAAACGCCATGCCTGCGAACTGGAACTGGAAGTCGCCATCCGGACCACCCAGCTCATGCAGGCTCACTTGGAAGTGGTCGAGTGCCTGGCCAAGGCGGGTGAGTATCGCGACACGGAAACCGGCAATCACGTGCTCCGCGTAGGTATCATCGCCGAGATCATTGCCCGCCAAATGGGTCTGGACAGCGTGCTCGTGGAGCGAATCCGGCTGGCCGCCCCCTTGCACGACATCGGCAAACTCGGCATTCCCGATGAAATCCTCCACAAACCGGGAAAGCTCGACGAGGCGGAAATGTCGATCATGCGCCGCCACTCCGAGTTTGGCCGACAGATGTGCATCACCCCGCCCGAAGAGACCACCACGTTCGTCTCGCACGCCATTGCCGGGGCCGAGATCGTCTCGCGGGCGAGCTCACCGGTACTGCATCTTGCCGGAAGTATCGCCTATACCCATCACGAGAAATGGGATGGCACGGGCTATCCAGAAGGACTCTCCGGCGAGTCGATCCCCATCGAGGGACGGATCACGGCGATCGCCGACGTGTTCGACGCCCTGTGCAGCAGACGGCCCTACAAACCGGCAATGCCGGTTGAAGAGGCCTTGAGCATCCTGCAGGAAAAGCGGGGAACGCACTTCGATCCCGCGGTAGTCGACGCCTTTTTCACTTGTCTCGACCAGATTCTGGCGGCCCGGCGCGAGTTCGCCGACGGCCAGGAGCCGGCACCGCTGACAGACGATCTGACCGTGGGTCCGCGTCTCACGTGACCCGCCTGCCCTTGCGCCAACATTGCGCTTTTTACCGGTCGCACCGCGCCGACCGCCGGCAAACGGCGTGATTGAACCTCGTTTCGCTTGCCTCTCATGAACCGCCGGGTATGGTTGCCAGAGGCTTCGCAACAGACCATATCGCCCGTGCGCAGGAGGCATGAGAATGAGGAAGTGGAGGTTCTTGTTGGCGGCAGGACTGCTGATGGGTGTATCCGGCTGCGAGACCATGCGCGCCATCGATCAATGGAAGTGCGACGCTCTCGGCATCTGCTGCTTCGGAGTCCAACCGAGTTATCAGCAAGGCTACCCGCAGGCGTATCCGCAGGCCTGCCCGCCGGTGGTAGGCAATCCGTGCGAACCAACCGCGGTCTGCCCACCCGCCGCATGCGACCCATGCGCGCCGAATGCGGGCTATCCGGCCTATATGCCGGTGCAATAGTGTCGTGGAGAGAAAAGTGGGCGTTACTGGGCTCGAACCAGTGACCTCCGCCTTGTAAGGGCGGCGCTCTAACCAACTGAGCTAAACGCCCGCATGGCCGTTCATCGGCCCGGGATGCCCGGACAGATCCGGTCTCATTCCGGTCTGCCTCATCCCGACCGAAGGGCTGGAGAGGGCTCCACGAAATCGTAGCGGGAACACGGGCGGGCTGTCAATCGGCACAGCTCGCCCACTGAGCCATCAGCCGTCGGTGCCGTGGCGGAAGCTGATGGCAGCCAATCATTTAGCGACGCTGCCTGCACAGGCGTCTGCCGCGACCACATCCTCCTCCAGGCGAGAAATAGCCGACCCGCCACTGTACTTGTCAGCGGCCAATTCCTACCATTGTCCTGTCCACGGGGTGCCGCAAGGCTGAGAGAACACCCGTCGAACCTGATCTGGGTAATGCCAGCGTAGGAAGTGACAAGTCACGTGAGCCATTCTTTGATCTCCGCTTCCGAATCGCCCTCCCCCAGCGACCCGCAGGGCTCCCCTTCGGAACCAGCCTCCGAGAAGGTCTATCTGGACACCGGAGACCTCCGGATCCCGGCCCGGAAGATCGTCCTCTCCGATGGCCAGCCCCCCCTGTATGTCTACGACACAAGTGGCCCCCAGGGTTGCTCGGTGCGTGAAGGTATCCCCGGCCTCCGCCGGTCCTGGATCATCGAGCGTGGCGACGTAGAAGAGATCCAGCCGCACTACCAGGGCTCAGAACTCAACATGGTGCCCCCCGCCATGCGCCGCCCTAAAGTGCTCCGCGGCACCAGGGCGGTGAGCCAGTTGCACTACGCCCGGCAAGGCATGATCACGCCGGAAATGAAGTTCGTCGCTCTCCGCGAGAACGTCGAGCCCGAGTTCGTGCGCCAGGAGGTGGCACGCGGCCGGGCAATTATCCCGGCCAACATCAACCACCCGGAAAGCGAGCCGATGATTATCGGCCGCAATTTCCTCGTGAAGGTCAACGCCAACATTGGCAATTCGGCCGTGCGCTCGTCGATCGAGGAGGAGGTGGAAAAACTGCAATGGGCCTGCCGTTGGGGCGCCGACACCGTGATGGATCTCTCCACGGGGCGCGACATTCATGCCACGCGCGAATGGATCGTGCGGAACGCGCCCGTACCCATCGGCACAGTGCCGATCTACCAGGCGCTGGAAAAAGTCGGGGGCAAAGCCGACGAGTTGAACTTCGATGTGTTCCTCGAAACGCTCATCGAGCAGGCCGAGCAGGGGGTCGACTATTTCACCATCCACGCCGGCGTGCTCTTGCGATACATCCCCCTCACCGCACGCCGCGTAACCGGAATTGTCTCGCGCGGCGGGTCGATCATGGCAAGCTGGTGTCTCGCCCACCACCGCGAGAGCTTCCTCTATACCCATTTCCGCGAGATATGCGAAACGTTGCAGAAGTACGATGTGGCCATTTCACTCGGCGATGGGCTGCGGCCGGGCTCCATCGCCGACGCTAACGACGAAGCCCAGTTCGCGGAGCTCGACACACTTGGTGAATTGACCCAGATCGCCTGGGAGTACGATGTCCAGGTGATCATTGAAGGGCCAGGCCACATCCCGATGCACCTCATCAAGGAGAACGTTGACCGTCAGATGGCCGTGTGCGGTGAAGCGCCGTTCTATACCCTTGGGCCGCTCACGACCGACATCGCACCCGGCTACGACCACATTACCTCCGCTATCGGCGCGGCGATGATCGGATGGTACGGCACCGCTATGCTGTGCTACGTAACTCCCAAGGAACACCTCGGGCTGCCGAACCGGGAAGACGTCAAGGACGGGATGATCGCCTACAAGATCGCCGCCCACGCCGCCGATCTGGCCAAGGGCCATCCCGGCGCCCGGGCTTGGGACGACGCCCTGTCGCGCGCGCGCTTCGAGTTTCGCTGGGAGGACCAGTTCAATCTTTCGCTCGACCCTGAACGGGCGCGGGCCTTCCACGACGAGACATTACCGGCCCCGGGGGCCAAGAAATCGCACTTCTGCAGTATGTGCGGCCCGCAATTCTGCAGCATGAAGATCACGCAGGAAGTCCGCGAATACGCTGCCCAGCGGGGGGTCGCGGCCGCCGAAGCGGTGGCGGCAGGAATGCAGGCCAAGGCCGACGAATTCCGCGCCGCCGGGGGCCAGATCTACCATTCCGACAAGGCGTAGGGCGACAACTGGTGCGTTCCTGCCGAACCACCCCTCTGTCGGTGCTTCGCCGCCATATCGCTCTTGCCGCCGCGCGGAGCTTCAGGTATTTCTACTCCGCCTCTCGCCCGAGGTGGGGTACTGCGCCTGAAAGATCAGACTGCGGCAACCCCTAGCTTATCCAACTTCTCTTCTGTCCAGGTTCGCCTCGGAAACGACCAAGGCGCAGCGGAGCCGGAAATGAAGGCAAAAACCGTCGCGCCATGTGTTAACCCTTCGGCGGACACCGATTGTCTTTGCCTGCCGCACGAAAGGGCCTCGATGGCCGGCGTTCGACGCGAGCGAAATTGGCCGGATAGCGCACCCGTCGCCGCATTGCTCGGCTTGATGGTGCTGGTAACCTCGTCCGCCTTCGGCCAATGGCCAGAGGAAGCTCCGTTGGGCGCCACACCGGTCCAGCCGGCACTCGTCGCTCCGCAGCAAGCGGCACCCTCGGCCAGTGCCTACCCCCCCTCCACGTCACCCGCCGCAATCCAGGAATCGCCTGCCGAGAACGACACGGTAGTGCAGGTCCGCGTGGCGGGGCACGGACATATCCCGATGCAGAAGATCTTGCCGCACATCAAGAGCCGCGCCGGTCGGCCCTACAGCCTCGAATTGATCGAAGAGGACGTGCGGCGGCTCAGCTCCAGCGGTATGTTTGTCACCGTGCGGCCGCTATCGCAACGAGTCGACGGTGGCTGGGTGGTGATCTACCAGGTCATCGAGCGGCCGCTCCTCACGGGTGTCTTCTACGTCGGCAATCAGGCGATCAAGAAGAAAAAGCTCAGCGCGGAAGCAGGGATCAAGGCCGGCGATCCGGCCGATCCTTTTGACGTGGCCGAGGCCCGGCGGCGACTCGAGGAATACTACCACAGCAAGGGCTTCTCGAGCGCCCGCGTGGCGGTGGTCGAGGGAGACCGGCCCGAAGACCGCCGGGTAGTCTTCCTAATCAACGAAGGCAACAAGCAGCGAATTCTGTGGACAGGATTCGTCGGCAACACCATTGCCAGCGATGCGCGCTTGCGAACGCAAATCCGCTCCAAGCCGGGCATGCTGTGGTTCTTCAAAGGGGAAGTCAACCGCGACGAGATCGAAGAAGACATCAACCGCCTGACAGCCTATTACCGCAGCCTGGGCTTCTTCCGCGCGAAAATTGGCCGCGAATTGAGCTTCAACGAAGAACAGAACTGGCTGACGTTGACCTTCGTGATCGACGAAGGGCCTCGCTATGCGGTCCGCAACATCGCGTTCATCGGCAACAGCAAGTTCTCGACCGATGAGCTGAACGGCAGACTGGAACTCAACCCCGGCGACTATTTCAGCCAAACCCAGATGGCTCTCGACGTCGCCAAGGTGAGGGAGAAATACGGGCGCATCGGCTATGTGTTCGCCGACGTTGATCCCGACATGCGCTTTGATGAGGAGCCGGGCCAGCTCGACCTGGTCTACAAGATTACCGAGGGCGAGCGGTACCGCGCGGGGCGGATCGACGTGGATATTGCCGGCGAGTACCCCCATACCCAGTGGAGCACGGTACTCAATCGCGTCTCGGTGTGGCCGGGCGATATCGTCGATACCCGCAAGTTGCGCGAGAGCGAGCGGCGGATGCGCGCCTCACAGTTGTTCGAGGCGAATCCGGCGGAGGGCAAGGTCCCGCAAATCGTACTCAGCGCACCCGAAGTGGATGATGTCGACGGCGAAGGCCAAGGGGTTCAGAATGTCGCCAAAGGGCCCGGACAGAGCGGCCGCGCGCGATTCCAAAGTCCCGATCCCACACCCTTGGTGACGAATCTCTATCGACAACCGGTCGACAGAACCGCCACCGGGGCGCCGGCTGCCGCGTCAACTCCAGCGCATCCGTCCGGGACTGGCCTGGAACGATCGGCCATGGCGCTGGATCACGCCCTGCAGGATCCTACTCTCCCTGTACCAAATGGGACCTCGACCGAAGCACAATCCCCGGCACCAGCCGACGCGGGAGAGTGGCGCGACCCGGGAATGCGGTTGCAGTTGACCTACGTCGACGGAGAACCGCAATGGGTCGTTCGCGGCCAGTACAGCGCCGACGCCGGACGCTCACTGCCTCCTTTGGCTCGCAGCGCCTCGCCGATTCCTGCTTCAGCCCCGGGAACCAATTCGACTGTCGCGTCAACCGCCCCCTTCGATCCCTACGCCACTTCCCCGTCTTCAGCAACCGCCGCGCCAAACCAGACCGGGACCGTGGCCCCGGCCCAGTACCTCAACACCGAACCTTCGCCCAACGGCGAGCCGTTCAATGTTGTCCCTGAAGACAATCTGCCGCTCTACATCCCGCTGAACCCGCGCGTGGAGGAAACTCGGACCGGGCGGTTCATGCTCAGCGTGGGAGTGAACTCTGACGCCGGAGTGCTCGGTTCGATCGTGCTGGAAGAGCAGAACTTCGATATCACGCGGTGGCCAAGCAGTTGGTACGATATCCGCAACGGCACGGCATGGCGGGGAGCGGGTCAGCGATTCCGCGTCGAGGCCGTGCCGGGGACACGGGTGCAGCGGTATACGATCAACTTTGAAGAACCCTATCTGTTCGACACCAACGTCAGCCTGGGGCTGAGCGGCTTCTACTTCACGCGGAATTATTACGAGTGGGATGAGGAACGCACCGGCGGGCGTGTGGCGCTGGGCTACCAGTTCACCCCCGACCTGTCGGGCTCAGTGGCGTTTCGCGGCGCCGAAATCACAGTGACCGATCCAATCCGCAACGATCTTGATGAACTGAACGAGGTATTAGGCAATAACACGCTGCTGGGAGTCCGCAGCCAGCTCGCGTACGACACACGTGATAGCTCTTTCCTGGCGACGGAAGGATACTACATCGAGCTTGGATTCGAGCAGGTGTTCGGCACGTTCGAGTATCCGCGGGCCGACGTCGAGGTGCGGCGTTACTTCACGCTCCATGAGCGGCCCGACGGGTCGGGGCGCCACGTGCTCGCGCTGAACGGCCGTGCGGGCTGGAGTGGTGATGACACGCCGATTTACGAGCACTTCTTCATCGGCGGATTCACCACGATCCGCGGTTTCGACTTCCGCGGTGCATCGCCCAGCCGCCTGGGGGTATTTGTCGGCGGCGAATTCCAGCTCCTGGCCTCGGCCGAATACATGTTCCCCATCACCGCCGACGATATGATTCGCGGCGTAGTGTTCGTCGACAGTGGCACGGTCGAACCCAAGATCGACGAGTGGACCGACAACTTCCGCGTGGCTCCCGGTTTCGGCTTGCGCATCACTGTGCCGGCCATGGGACCCGCGCCCATCGCACTGGACCTGGCCGTGCCGATCATGCGCGAGGGCACCGACGACATCCGCAATTTCAACTTCTCTGTCGGGTGGACGCGATAAGCACTATTCCGCCGCGACGTCGCCGCCGATGGCTGGGGGTTGCGCCGGGCCTTCGTCGTAGCGGATCAGGACGTACTGCGGAAAACGCCCGACTCGTTGGGCGCCACCCAACCCGACCAGCTCGATCAGAAACGTGCAGCCGACCACCTGACCGCCGGCCTTCTCGACGAGCCGGCAGGATGCCTCCACCGTTCCTCCGGTGGCCAGAAGATCGTCGACGACCAGCACCCGTGTGCCCGGCGAAATCGCGTCGACGTGCATCTGCAGGGTATCGGTGCCGTACTCAAGGTCGTAAGTGTGCGAGATCGTCTCGAAGGGAAGTTTTCCTTTCTTGCGGATGGGGATCAGCTTCGCTCCCAAATCTAAGGCGAGAGGGGCGGCGAAGAGGAATCCTCGTGCCTCGACCGCTGCCACCGCATCGACCTGTGCGGTGCGAAAACGGTTGGCCATCTGGCAGACCGCCTGCCGGAACGCCGCCGGCGAGGCCAGCAGGGGCGTGATGTCGCGAAACAGGATCCCCGCCTTGGGAAAATCGGGAATGCTGCGGATATAATCGCTCAGATTCAGTGGGCCGGCGTCCGACATGAAACCACTCCTGGTGGACGGCGTAACAGCGAGGCAGCGTTGGGGTTCCGGCCGCGTTGAATGCACCCGCCGGACACCTAATCGCACCCGAAAAACCTGGAAAACGCGCCTCACATCAGCCAGAACTTCGATATGACCAAGACAGGAATATAGGCTGTCGCGGAGGCCGAGGGAAGGGGAACGGGGCGGCTCGCCGGCGAAGGGCCTCGAACCGAACGGACAGCGGTTTGAATCCGGCGTTAGGGCCAACTATACTGCGGTGTTGGCGAGAATTCGGGTATATGGGCCTTTCCCGACGAGTGTTGATCCTGGCGGAGGCGAGTATGAAACGCTGGCTCCTTGGCGGTCTGGTCGTGGCGACCATTGCGGTCGGGGCGGTAAGGCTGGGCCTGGCGCAGAAGCCGGGTGAAGCCAAGCCTAATCTGGGCAAGCTGCGGCACATCGTGCTGTTCAAGTTCAAGGACGGCACGGGCGCGCAGGACATCAAGAAGATTGAAGATTCCTTCCGATCGCTCCCATCGAAAGTGCCGCAGATCGTCGATTTCGAATGGGGCACCGATGTAAGTGTCGAAAATCTCTCCCAAGGCTTCACGCACTGCTTCGTGGTGACGTTCCAGGATGCTGAAGGGCGCGCCGCGTACCTGCCGCATCCTGCCCACCAGGAATTCGTCGAGTTGATGCGCCCGCATCTCGACAAGGTGCTGGTGATCGACTACGTAGCGCAAGAATAGAACCTGGCGGCGCGCATTCACAGACACGGGGATGGCATGGAGCGGATCGACTCGATCGACGATCCGCGCGTGTCGGCGTATCGAAACCTGCGCGACCGTACGCTGCGAGGCGAGAGCATCTTTCTTGCCGAAGGCCGGTTGCTCGTCGAACGGCTATTGGTCAGCCGCTTCGAAACCGAGTCGGTTCTTGTTGCAGAGGAATACGCCGCCGAATTCTCGCGCGTCGTCGCCGACCGCGTGCCGCTGTTTGTCGGCACCAAACGAATGCTGTTCGATGTGGTGGGATTTAATTTCCACCGCGGCGTCTTGGCCGTCGGCCGTCGCGGGCCGGGCGGCACGCTCGATGAGATGCTGCCGCCGGCTGCTGGGCGGCCGGCGCTGCGGCTGGTAATCGGTCCGAAGATTACGCAACCCGAGAACTTGGGGCTCATCTTCCGGACGGCAGCCGGTTTCGGCGTCGACGGGGTGGTTCTCGGTCCGCAGTGTTGCGATCCACTCTCGCGCCGTGCGCTGCGGCTCTCGATGGGTGGCGTGTTGCGCGTTCCGTTTGTAATTTCCACTGACCTGTCTGCCGACCTGCGGCGGCTGAAGACTCGATGGCGGGTCGAACTCGTGGCCACGGTCATCAGTTCCGATGCGACAAGGCTCGACGCTTTCCGTTGGCCATCCAGCGCCGGGGTGTTGTTCGGGAACGAATTCGAGGGCCTGGATGCCGAATGGGCCGCGCTGTGCGATCACCATGTGACGATACCCATGCAACCGGGCACGGATTCGCTCAATCTGGGCGTGGCAGCGGGCGTCTTCCTTTATGAGATGACGCGCGGCGAACGATAAAGCCGCTCGACGCGGAGCCAGGCACGTCAGACGCGCGGCTCGACAGCCTCGGCCAGCGGCGGGGCCACGACGGGAGTCGCCTGACGATGCCAGCCGCGGCGAAAGAACGCCGCCATCACGCGCCCCAGCGGGCCGGCGAGCAGCGCGGGCAGAAAGACCAGATTGCCCACCAATCCGACCGTTAGCAGGGCAAGCATCAGTGCGCCGAAACGGAAGGTAGGGACAAAAGTGCTCAAGGCGAACGCCGAGAGCCCCAACCCAATCACCCCCCAGCTTTGATACATGGCTCGGGCGCAGCCCCGATAGGCCAGCATCACCGCCTGTGGCACGTCCATGCCGCGCCGCGTGCCGCGGCGGAACCAGAGCAGGAAATGCACTACATCGTCGACCGTGACGCCGACCGCCACGCAGGGCGTCATGACGCTGCCGATATCGATGACGATCCCCAGCCAGCCCATCGCGCCGAAAACCAGCGTGGTTGGGAACATGCTCACCAGAAATAAGAGCACCCCGCTGGTCCAGTGACGAGTCGCAACCACAATGCCTACCACAATCAGGGCCACGTCGGTCCCCAACCCGAAGATCATGCCGTCCAGAAGCGACCGCCGCGCCTTGTAGACAATGGGCACAGTGCCGGTATATACGGCCCGCGCTCGATCTCGATCGGCGCCGGCTGAAGCGGCGAGCAGCGGATCAATCTGCGAGCGGAGTTTCTCGACGAAGGCGGAATAGTCCAGATCGTCGACTCCGCGGACACGGACGCTGAGCCGCCACAAGTCCTCGCCGCCGCCGCGGGCGAGGTAGCCGCTGTGCAGATAGACGTCCTGACGCCGGGTGATCAGCGTGTTCATCACCGAGCGCCGCAACGAACCGACGTCGTCCAATCCGTTCCGCGTATAGGGCGCGAATGTCGCCGCCGAGAGCACCCCGCCCACGCCGGGCAAAAGCTCAACCCGCTCGTGAATCTTCTCGACCAGCGCCATCTGTTGGAGCATGCTTTGCGGGTGCGAGTCGTCAAAAGCCACCACAACTTCTACCGGAACCGTGGCGCCGAGATTCTGCTCCAACCAGCCGAGTGCGGGAACAATCGCGTTGTTCTGCGAGAAGAGGCGCATAATGCGGATCGACGTCTCGATCCGAAAGAGGCCCAAGCCTCCCAACGCGAGCATTGCCAGGCAGGCAACGGAGAACCAACGGTGCCGCTGAATGACCGTTTCGGCGAGTCGCCGCCAGAACGGGGGCAGCGCGCCCGGGTCATGATCGCTTTCTGCCGCTCGCGTCCAGGCGGTGCGGGGCGACCAGACAGCCAATGCCGCCGGAACAAACAGAAACAATACCGCGAGGCCCAGCACTACCCCAATCGCCGAAAACACGCCGAACAAGCGGATGGGAGCCAGATCGCTGTACCACAACGACAGCAGGCCGAACGCGGTGGTACCGGTCGCCAAGGCCAGGGGCACCGTGGCATGGGCCACCGCGCGATCGGCGGCGCCGGCGGTCCCTCGTTCGTGGATCGCTTCCAGGTAGTAGTTCGTCAGGTGCACGGCGCCGGAAATCACCGAAACGTACACGAGCGGCACCATGGTAACCATGATGGCGTTCATGGCGACGCCGGACGCCGGCACGACTGCCAGGCTCAGCGCCCCACTGTACAATCCGGCCGCAAAGATGATCACCGTGAACTTCCAACTGCGGAAACACCACCAGGCGATCACCAGACCGATCGCGCCAGACAGGAACGCCAGTCGCACCAGCGATTCCTGGCTGGCCTTGTTGATGGCTTCATTGATCACCGGCGTACCGGCCAACCGCATGTCGCCAGCCGGGATGCCCGCCTTGACGGCAGCAGCTTCAATCGCGGCGATCGTCGGCCGTAAGTGGGCGTTTCCCCGGTCGGTAAGCGTGACCACCGCGCTGGTCTGCAGGCCGTCCGGACCCACCAGCGAGCCGCGAAGCCGGCGCACCACCTCGGCGCGACCGAGGCTCAATGGCGCACCGGTCAGTTCTTCCAGCAGCGATCGGCCGGTAACCACCCGCCGGATCAAGCCCGGCTTACCGTCTCCCGGCAGGTAAGGCCCGAGTTCCGCAGCGAATCGGTCCAATCGCGGATCATCAAGCGTACAACCTGGCCAACTGGCAACGATAAAATCCTCGTTGCCAAAGTGGTGGCGAAACCACTGGAATTGGGCAGTCTCCGGGTAGTGCTCAGGGAGCCAGTCGCGAACATCATTGGAATTGCTGCGATCGGCAAGATAGGCGCCCCAGCCAATCAGCGGCAACAAGGCGGCTGCGGTGAAGAGGATCCACGTCCCGTAGGTACGATAGAACGACGACTTGGGCATCCGGAACTCGAGGCCAGCGGATGCGCACACGGGGGCCGTAGAGAGGCTTCAGGGGCGATGTGTCAGGCCACGATTGCACATCCCGCGTAGCGAGACACCGGACGCGACGTGAGACAAATCATCCCACCAGAGTAGCATCCGACGCGGCCGCCTGCAACGACAACCCCTCTTGCGCGGGGAACGCCACTGGTCGTATAACCGCTTCGATTGCGCGGTTCAGTTCGGCGGGCTGAATGGGCTTTGAAATATAGCCATCCATTCCGCCAGCCATGCACATCTCGCGGAAACCCTCAACGGCGTGCGCCGTCATGGCAACAATAGGCACCCGCTTACCAGTCCCCCGCTCAGTGCTGCGGATCGCTGCCGTGGCCGCCAGACCATCCATCTCCGGCATTTCCAGGTCCATGAGGATCACGTCGAAGTCTCCCCGTGCGACGGCCTCCACTGCCTGTTTGCCGTTGTCGACCACCGTCACTGTGTGTCCCTTGGGTTCCAGAAGCCCGACTGCAACAACCTGATTGACTGGCCCATCCTCGGCCAGCAGGATACGGAGCGGACGCGCGCTGACGATTTCCGGCTCTGTCGGCGACTGCCCAGGAACAAGAGTCTCACCAAGTGCGGCCTTAACCGCCTCTTCCAACTCGGCTGCCCGAAGGGGCTTGACCAGGCGGTGCCGAAACCGGGGCTGTTCGTCAAAAGCGTGGTGGGGCGGCACCAACAGAATTACCGCCGGGCAGGGGCGGTCCGGCGGATAGGAGAGTTGCTCGATCACCGCACTACAACTCGCCTCGGAGGGATGCACGTCGATCAGCACGACTCTGGTGCGCCCGGCTGGTGATCCATCCCATCGGGCTGCGAATTCGCCGGGGCTGCCGGCAGCGGTCGATTCCAGCCCCAAGCTGGCGAGCATCTCCGCATAGGTCCGGCGGCTTGATTCCTTCGTGCTGAAGACGATTGCCTCGCCGCGACGCGCGACTGTTTTCCGTTCGTGCCGCGAGCCTTCCGGAAGAGTGAACGGAAGTACAAAGTGAAATGTACTGCCGCAACCCTCTTCCGTATCAACCCATATTCGGCCGCCCATCAGGCTGACGAGTTGTGATGAAATCGCCAGGCCCAATCCGCTTCCGCCAAACCGGCGGGTCATCGAACTGTCGGTCTGGCGGAAGGCCTCGAAGATGCAGTCCCGTTTGCTGGCCGGAATGCCAATTCCCGAATCGACGACCGCGAAGTGGATGTCCACCTTTCCCTCTGACTCGCGTTGCAGCCAGACGTTCACCAGCACTTCGCCTTGTTCGGTGAACTTGATGGCGTTTCCGATGAGGTTGACAATGATCTGGCGCAGCCGGTGCGGGTCGCCAATCACCCCGTCGGGGACTTCGGGAGCGACGCGGCAGATCAAGTCGAGCCCTTTCTGAAACGCCGATACGCCGAGCAGTCCGACCGCATCTTCTGCCACGTTTCGCGGTGCGAAGGAAATGCTCTCGATATCCATTTTGCCGGCCTCGATCTTGGAGAAATCGAGGATGTCGTTGAGCAGCGACAACAGCGTGCCGGCCGACTGCCGGATAATGGCCAGATGATTCCGCTGCTGGGGCGTCATCGGAGTACTCAAAGCCACCTCGACCATCCCCAGGATGCCATTCATCGGCGTGCGGATTTCGTGGCTCATAGTGGCAAGGAAACGGCTCTTGGCCCGATTGGCTGTCTCCGCCGCCTGGACCGCTACACGGAGCTGTTCTTCCGTTTCCCGGAGTTCCTGCGCGACGCGCGTCAGCTCGCGATTCGAATCGGCCAATTCCATTGCTCGGGCCTCGGCGGCGGCCGTGCGCTCAGCCACGCGTTCTTCGAGCGTCTCGTTCAGGCGCTCCAACTGCTCAAAGCCCTCGGCGTTCTCCAACGCCGCGCCGGCAAGTGTCGCAACGAAGTCGCCGAGCCGCTCCTCTTCCGGCCCGAACAGGCCGCGCACCTGGCGGTGGGCGACGAACAGGCAAGCCACGGCTCGGCCGCGCGAATAGACGGGCACGCAGATCGCCGAGCGATCGTCGTTTTCGCTGGCCGTCTCGGTGTACGAGGTTGCACGTCGCCGCTGGAGGGCCTCCAGGACCAGTCGACGGCTGTATCCGCCATCGGCGTCAGGATCAATCGGCACGAATTTCGCTTGCCCACCCTGCTCATGGATCTCCAGCAGCACGCAGCGCTGGCCGCGCAATAGCTTGGCAGCGGCCGCCTCGACCTCTCGGTAGATGGCGGGTCTGGTCAACGCGGCCGCAATCCTCCGCCCCGACTCGATCACCGTGTCGAAACGGTCGGCCAGCGAAAGCGTAGGGGGACTATCAGCGCCGGACTCAAGAGAGTCTGCCGGGGATGTGGCAATCGACAATCGGCTAAGCGCGGTTTCGGCCTCGGCAATGTGCTGTTCAGCGCTCGGCCAGCCGAGTTCGCGTTCGACTCGGCCAAGCGCCAGGAGTGTCTGCGCGTACTCATAACGGGCCTTCTGCCGGATGGCGATGTTGAGACCGCGCTCGAACGCCCGGCGGGCACGATTCACCCGGCCAAGCATCGCCAGCGCCAATCCGTACTCCCGTAGCGCGTGGGGCAAATCATTTGCGCAGAGCCGGGCGGCGCGCATGCCCTGGCGGGCCGCCGCAAGCGCCTGCCGCAGCAGTTGGCGGCGCCGATGCGGGGTGCAGTGGGCCAGACTCTCGGCCTGGCGCCGCCGAGCGGTGGCCAGCCAGGCAAGGCAAGGGATTGTGTAGGCGTTCTTGACCCCCGCCCGATGGGTGATTGTCACCGCCTGTTCGATTACGGTTGCCGCGCCGACGGCATCATCGCATTCCAGCAGACGCATTCCCTCGGCGAGCAGCACCTGGGCCTTTCCTTGCACATCCGGCCGCTTGCGGCGCACTTCCTTTTGCACGATGTCGTGCGGAACGGCTTTGCCGGCGGCCCGCAGCCAGATATCGAGGTTGATGCCGGATGCCAGTGCGTCGCCCACTTCGATGCCCGACTTGTAATTGGCCTCGGCCTCCGCCGCGGCGCCGCGAAGGTCGCCCAGGTGGTACAGCGAGGCGGCAACCTGGTAGCGGGCGATGTGGACCTGCCAGATGTCGCCCATACGCTCGAGAAGACGGATCGCCTTGCGGCAGCAATCGACGGACTCCTCGAAACGGCCGCTGGCATAGAGCACTATTCCATGGTAGTGCAGCGACTGTCCCTGGCCCCACAGGTCGCCAAATGCGCGGCGGATCTCAAAAGACCTTTCGGCATAGGCCAGCGCCCGGTTGAACAGCGGAACCAGCGTCATTGCCGGAGCGTGTTCCGAATAGGCGTGGGCAAGTTCGGGCGTCGGCGGATAGCGCTCGGCCAGGTTAAGCCCGCGGAGGTGGGCCCACAGCGAATACGACTTGCTCCGTGCATACCAGCAGCCGTGGGCCAATCCGCTGAACAGGCGCATCGCCAGGCGGTCGGCGTCGGGAGGCTCGCTGCGGCGGCGATGGGCAAACAGTCGCGGCAAGGCGGTGTGCAGCGCCTGGACCAGCGTTTCCCAAAGCAGCAGGAGAAGTACCAGCAACGTGTAATTAGGGATCGACCAGCCCAGCAGCCGCAGCGCCCCCTCATACTCGCCCACGGCCCCGTTCATGTCGCCGCGCTTGAATGCCAGTTCGGCGAGCTTGCCACGGATACGGGCCTGGGCGTAGCGGCCATCGGCAAGCGGTGCAGCCTGCTCCAGTCGGCTGGCCGCTTCATCGTAGCGGCCGCGCAGCATAAGCACGTCGCCCAAGCCTTCGGCGATCCAGTATCGCGTCGCTCTGTCAGTCGGCGAAACACCACGTTCGGCGATGCGGTACTGATCCTCGGCCGCTTCGAGAAAGTGGGCCGCTCGGGCCTGCTCCGCGGCCTGCAGGGCATAAGGAAGCGCCCGCGTGCTCTCGCCCGCAGCGTCAAAGTGATAGGCGAGTTCGGCGATCGATTGTGGCGCGCTGTTCTGCAGGTCGCTGGCGGCGCGGCGATGCATGTCCTGCCGGTCGGCGGGACTCAACCCTTCGAGCATCGCACTGCGGATCTTGTCGTGGACGAAAGTGCAGGTTCCGTCGGACGCAATCCAGACCAACCGGCGGCGCCGGGCCTCCTCAAGCACCTCGACCGCTGTGTCAGTCGACTGGCGAGCCAGGCGGACGGCCGCCTCCGCGTTGAACTCCTTGCCCAGAATCGCTCCGGCACGAAGGACGGCCGCTGTCTGCGCCGGCAGCAACTCGATGCGGCGGCTGAGGAGGCCGGCCGCGCGGCGCGATGACTGCAAGCTGGCCATGGCCATGGGCTCGACGCGCCAGCCATGCGATTCCGGTACCAGCGCGCGGCTCTCGACCATTCCGTGCAACACGGCCGAGGCCATAAACGGGCTGCCTTCGGCCAACCGGCTCACAAGCTCGACCGCGTCGGCAGGGAGCGGACCCGCCATCGACTCGGCGAGCCGAAGGATCTCCTGCGGGCCGAACGGGCTGAGACGCAGATGTGCCGAAGGGCGTGACTGCCGCAGCACGTGGCCCTCGGCAACTTCTTCGGAACGAAATGCCGCCACCAGCAGCGTATACTGCGATGGCGGGCGCGAGTTGGCAGGTCGTGTTTGCCAACGCTGAATCAGGCGGCAGGTAAGATCGTCGGCCCACTGGCAGTCATCCAACAGAATCAGGCACGCCGAGTATTCCGTACCCACCGCGTCGAGCAGCGCCATGCATGCCCGCAGGGTGCGCTCCTCGCCGAACTCCTCGGGCGCCGCCGGCGCTGCGGTTCGCCATTGGAGGAGCCGGGCGAGATCTGGAAGGGCTTTGACAATCGCATCGCGGTGCGGCGCCAAGTGCCTACGCAGCCGAACAGCCAATTCGGGGTCGTCACTGGCGGCGGCAGCAAGATCGGCGGCGACTCCGGAGAGAATTCGGAAGGGCCGCTGCAGGACTTCCTCGACCCCTTGACCGCGGAGCACCCGCAGGCGCCCGCGCGTGGCGCGCTGCGCCAATTCCTGGAGCAGTCGCGACTTCCCGCCGCCCGATTCACCCTCCAGAAGGATCACCCCGCCCTGGCCACGACGAGTTCGGCCGATTTCCGCCTCCAGCCGCTCAATTTCGTCTTTGCGGGCGACGAAGGCCGGTTCGGCCAGCGTCGAGCGGCGGTCATGAGATCCGATCACCAGTCCCGGATCGCAATCGCCGCACGTTGTCGCCGCAAGAATCTCTTGCAGGTCTGCGAGAACGGCCTCTGCCGATTGGTAGCGATCGGCCGGATCTTTCCGTAGGAGTCGTTGAATGAGGTCGTCGAGCGCGCGGGGCACAGCCAGGCCCATGTTCCGCAGGTCGGGCACTGGGTGGGACAGGTGCTTGAGCAGGATACCGCCGACGTCCGGCCCGGTGAAAGGCGCGTGGCCGGCGAGGCATTCAAAGAGCACGAGTCCCGCGGCGTAAAGATCGGCGGGCGCACCCACTTCGTGGTCAAGCGCGCCCGCTTGCTCGGGCGAGAAGTACATGGCCGTTTCGATCGACTGCTCGCGCTGGCGGCGATCCCGCTTCGCCACGGCCGTGGGGCCGTAGTCGATGAGCGTGGCGCTGGACACCCACGGCTCATCGGGCAGCACCACGTTGCTCGGACGCAGGTTGCCGTGGAGCAAATGGTGCCGGTGCAGTTCCTTGAGGCCCTCGAGCATGCAGCAGCCGAGGGCGAGCGTCTCGCGAAGCTCGAGCGTCCCCCGCAACAGGCGGCTCTTGAGCGTTTCACCGGGGATGTACCGCGTCAGCAGATAGAACGTCCGATCGACGATCCCGGCCTCGACGACGAGGGCAAGCCGCTCCCCGTTGACATCGGCAAGCACGGCGGCTTCGCGTTCGAGGTGCTTCCGTCCGGTGGCTGACAGCACATCGGTGTCGACAAGTGTAATGACAAGCTCTTGGCGCTCAGGAAGCAGTTCGCCACGCCATGTCTCTACACCGGGAGTCCGCCTGAGGGCAGACTCGAAACGCACCCGACCACCGAGGTGGCGCGCGATGCGTTCGGCGACACTGGATCGCGGCTGCGAATCATCCTGACTTGCTTCGTCGAGCAATTGAGACCTCGGCCTGTCGCTGTGCGCGGTTTGGAGCGAATGAACGCGCCACGAACCGTCTGCCGGTTTCGTGCTCAGCTCAGCGCCGCTGCGCAAGCAGGCGCTTAACGAAGTCTAGCTTCAGGTGGGCATCCTGTAGGACCGCTGCCCTGCCACGCGCGTCAAACTGTAGGGATGATAAGAATTCGCCGTGCCGACTTCGACGCTTTTGCCGCCTATGCTCCCCAGCTGCGGTGGTCCTGGAACGCAATCGCCGGGTTTCGCGAACCGTCAGTCGCGGACTGCTGTTCTACTTCTTTCGGCGGCAGAAGATTGACTTCGTTTCCAGAGTCGGAGATAAACAGATTCATGGCAGCGCCGGGGCGCATCCGGCTGGCACGAAGCCATCCGGTCGGTGAAACACGAGCCGTGATGCCGGACCGTCGGCACCGCGGGTCGCGCGCGGAGCTTGGAGCATGCCCGTACGCCTTTCATGGGAGATGCGGGTAGAGGCTGCCATCGTTTGCTTGTCGCGTTTTCGTGCTATCGGGGACGGCTGCCGCGCATCGAGTCCATCGAGCGCGGAGTTCGAGTTCCAGTTTGTTTCACCATCGGGGAGCGCAATGATGCGAGCCGAAGTAGACCGTTTCTTCTCCTATGACGTGGCCGCCTTCACGAAGAAGCTCGCGGAACTCGACAGGAAGATCGATCCATCCACCATCGCGACGAAAGACGAGCTGTTCGACGATCTCCTCCAATCGATCTGCGCTACGCTTCGCGCGTGTCAGCGGCTGGAGCGGGAGATTGACGGAGACACCTCGCTCGTCAAGGAAGTACAGAACCGGTTCCGAAGCGAGATCGCGCCGTGGTTCGATCGGAGCTGGTTCATGCACCGGGCCAAAGTCAAGCCGCGCGGTTATCCTGGCGACCACGCGCTGCTGTCGGCGATCTACGACCGTCAGCCGAAATCAGTCGGCCTGGGAGGCTATCTCGACATCTACTTCCTCAACACGACGCTCGGCCGGGCGGTAGTCAATCGAATGCAGGCGGCCCGCCGTTTCCTGATCAGCGAGTTTTCCCGGCGACGCGGCAATGTCGAGGTATGGAACGTAGCCTGCGGCCCCTGCCGCGAGTACGCCGGCGGAGTGGACCTTGCCGATGGCGACCGCATCCACGTTCGGCTGATCGACAGCGATACAGAGGCGCTCGATTATGTTAAGAGCAGCGTGATCGGCGGGGTTCGTGGACTGCCACGAATGGAGTGCACCTGCTACAACGCGCTTCGCATGCGATCTGCCGAGCAGAACATCCGCCGCTTCGGTCGCTGCGACATCCTCTACAGCATCGGGCTCTGCGATTACATTCCCGACAAGCATCTGATTGCCATGTTTGAAGGATGGCGCAACTCGTTGAGCGAGGATGGCGTGCTCTACGTGGCGCTCAAGGACTGCGAGCGTTATGATAAGACAAAGTACCAGTGGCTCACCGATTGGTACTTCTTCCAGCGGACCGAGGAAGACTGCCGCGAGCTGTTTCGGCGCGCGGGATTCGATGTGCTCGGAATGGAGATGGATCGCGACGAGACGGGTTCGATTATGAACTTCGTGAGCCGCGTCCAGGCTCCGGCCAGGAGCCTCCCCCCCGCCCTGCACGGAGATCAGACGCCGCAGGCCGCCCCGATGATGCATCGCGAGGCAACTGTTCCTCTGAAATGAGGCCCGGCGCGGGCAACACGGAACGCGAAACGCCGGAGCGACGGAGATGGTCCGGTCTTACCAGCGCCGCGTGAATCCAACCGAGACGATGTGGACCTGCGAGTGGTGGCGGCTGTCGTCGAAGTCGCCACCCAGCAGGAGGCTGTCGCCCACGGCGCGCTCGCGGTCGAACGAGTACTGGTACGACACGTCCGTGTCCCACGCTCTTCCAAGCCAGCCGTAGCCGATCGTGAAATTGTGTTCCAGCGTCGTTTGCAGATAGGGTGTAAGATAGGTTTCGGGAATCGGGCTGCGATGATAGACATATCCGCATCGCAGCACGTGGCAGGGCGTAAGATGATGCTCGTAGCCGAACCGCAGCGACGTGCTGTCGGCCCAGTCGAGCGGTAGATACTCATTGAATGTGCGGCCGAGCAGGAAATCATACAGCGGATCAGTGGGGTTGGTGAGTCGCAGATCGAGGCGATCAAACGCGTCCGACCAGTCGAACCAGATGACATCGGCCGAGACGACGTGGCGCTGGGATATCGCGTGGCGGATTCCCAGGCCCAGCCAGCGCGGCCAGGTAACATCGAGTTCGGCGTCAAACGAACTGCCCCCAAGCACGGGGTGCTCGATCCGCGCCGAGCCTTGCAGATCGAAGGAGGTCGCTTCCTGGTAGCTCAAGCCGAGCGTGGTGGCAGGCGTGACCTGGTACTGAAGTCCAAGCGACCAGCTCGGGGCGGCGCCGGTCGATTGCAGGTCCAGTAGTGTCGGTTGACCCTGGAAGAGAGTGGGAGCCTGGAGGTAGTAAGGGCCTTCCAGTTCGATATGGCTTACCGCCACCCCGAGAGTCCCGCCCACCGCCAGCCGATCGGTGACGCGGTATGCCGCCGCGGGCAACACCCGGGTCAGCATACCCAGCGACTTGTAGCGCTGGACGCCGCCCAGGATCGCCGGGCCCTGCATGTCGTACTCGGCGCCGAAGCCGGCGGGATTGAACACGCCGATCCCGTACGACAACCTGCCGTCGGCGGCCTTGCGGATGTAGGCGGCTTGCGCCGTGGGAATCGGATCGTCGTCGGCGTTGGCCTCGGCGAAAGGATCCTCGTACTGGAGATCGGTTGAGACCAGCTCGAGATCAATGGCAGCCAGACCACATCCCGCTACATTGGCCATTCCAGCCGGATTGTCGTGGATTATCGTGCCGCTGTCGGCGAAGGCGATGTTTGTTCCGCCGCGACCGCCCGAACGCGCTCCCAAGCCGTCGCGCATCACGCCATCGGCCAAAGCGAAAGGACATGCCAGCCACGCTGCGATCAGGGAAGCCAGCCCAATCCACATCCGTCTCATCAGGCCATCCTTTACCGGAGCTGAAGTGAATCGATCGCCGAGTACACCCGGCCGGCGCGCCGAATGACTTGTCGAACCGCGAAGAGGCTGCGGCGAATCCTGCCCTCTGGTCCCGTATACACGAGCCCATAGTCTCATCGTCCGCCGGTTTTGCAGCTCCGGAGCCTTTCCCTACGGAACGTAAGATCGGCCAGTGGATCGCTCTGAATCTGCGCAAAATGAGCTGACTTTGCCGCCGCCGCCGAGCCGAAAGGGGCCGAACGCAGATGCATGAAGGCCGCCACGGGTCCTCAGAACGCAGGGCCGCCCGCGGCGACCATAATACGGTCCGTCTCAGGTTCGTCGGCAGGCGGCAAGTCATCGGAAGTAAACCGCTGCTGGACGGTGAGGAAGTCGGCCTCGCGGGCAAGAAAGGCATCCACGACATCGGGATCGAAGTGAGAACCTCGTCCTTCAATGATGATGCTCCGCGCCGTCTCGTGGCCGTAGGCCGGCTTGTAGACGCGTCTGGACGTCAACGCGTCGTAAACGTCGGCAACAGCCACGATTCGGCCGCAGAGCGGGATTTCGTCTCCGGCGAGCCCCCGCGGGTAGCCAGTGCCGTCGTACCGTTCATGATGCGAGCCGGCGATGTCGCGCGCCATGCGCAGATAACGGGCTTCGGGATGAACGCGCACCGCCGCGTCGAGGGTGGCATAGCCGACCTCCGTGTGGCGCTTCATCACGTTGAATTCCTCGGGCAGCAGTCGGCCGGGTTTCAGCAGGATGTCATCGGGCACTCCCACCTTCCCGATGTCGTGAAGGGGGCAGGTGAGGTAGATCGTTTGAATGTAGTCGCCGTCGATCCGCCCTTGATACTTCGGGTGCTCGCTGAGTTGCTCAGCGAGGATACGGCAGTACTCGCGAACCCGTTCCAGGTGGACCCCGGTCTCCGGGTCGCGCGAATCGGCCAGCTTGGCCAGCGAAAAGATCACCAGGTCCCGACCTTCGAGCGAGAGAATGCGTTCGCCCACGCGGATGCGGACGAGCAGTTCCTCGGGGTGGAACGGCTTGGTGATGAAGTCGTCGGCGCCGGCGTTGAGTCCTTCGACGAGCTTCTGGGTTCCGCCGTGCGAAGTAAGGAGGATGATATAAGTGTAGGAGCCGAGATTCCGCTGCCGGATTCGCCGGCAAAGCTCCGGCCCGCTGGTCTCGGGCATCTCCCAGTCCGAGATCACCAGCCGGTATTTGCCAGTGCGCACGAGCTGGAAGGCCTCCCGGCCATTCCTCGCCAGAGTGACATCGTAACCCGACGATCGCAGGAAATTCGCAAGCAGTTCCGCAGCGATTTCGTCGTCATCGGCAACTAATACACGCAGGGCCATTGCTGTTGGCTGCCGCGAACCGCGGCCGAGCAGCCATCTCCGTTATGGTTAACACTCCGTGTCGAACAACGCGGGCCTCGCAGCGCAGAAATCCCGCCAAGCTTGCCGCAACCGTTCCGCACACGGAAGAACCTCTTCCATTCGCTCCGTGCGCGCGAAAGCTTCGATGGCGGCTGCTTCGCGGTGCAGCCCGTTCGCGGCGACGTTGCCCGCCGCACCCTTGATACGGTGGGCGGCGCGGGCTACTTCAGCGGAATCCAGCACGAGCAGACCCTGCTCGATATCGGCCAGGTCCTTCTCAACGCTCTGCTGGAATATGTTGAGCACGCGCTCCACGAGCTCGAGATTCCCGAGGCATCTGGACGTGAGCGTCTCCAGCTCGATGGCCGCCGTGGGCCCCGGTTCGAATGACTGACAGCCTTCTTGCATGGCTCGCTCTGGACGCACAACCGCTTTGTCTCCGACATCGAATGAAAATCTAGCACGCGCGGGACGCACGTCAAAAAAAGTGGCCCCCTATGGCGTGGGCCCGCCACGGGGTAGGATCGTTGGAGAAATTGATCTTTCCGGTGCGGAGTTGCGAATGCGCCAGCAATGACAATCAAGCACAGTGCTTTCAGGGGGGCGACAGTAGTCGCCGCCAGATTCTCCGGAACTGATGCCGAGCCCCTTCTCACTGCTTCGCCAGGAGACCGTCATGAGTGGCCAGCATTTCTTCAAGGCAAGCTCTGTCGCGGGGCTTCTTTTCGGGTGCCTTCTGGCAGTGATCCTGTTCACTCGCCCCAGCAGTGCACAAAGCGTCGAGGAACTACGGCACAGACTGGAACAATTGCCACGCCCGTGGAACGAGCGCGTTCATCGCATTACGCAGACGGAGTACGAACAGACGCTTCGCTTCTGGACTGACAAGCATCCCGAATGGCTTACCCTCGAGCAGATCGGCCAGTCGGTCAAGGGATACGGGATTCATCTTCTGGGAGTTACCGACCGGTCCGTGCCGGACGATGACAAGCATGTCTGCCTGGTCACGGCGTTGCATGGCGGGCCAGAGCGGTCGGGTACTTCGACGATCCTCCATCTCGTCGAATGGTTGTTGGGCAGGGATCCAGAGGCCGCCGAAGTGCGCCGAAAACAGATCATGCTCATCATGCCGATCGTCAATCCCGAAGCCTACTTCGAGACCGATCGCTTTGGCAATGTCCACGGAATCGACCCTTACACGGGTGGCGGGCCCGAAAACTGGGATTTTACCACCCTGACCTACAAGCGGTTAAACGAGGCGCCAGAGGTTGCAGCATTCCTGTCGGTGGTCGATCGTTACCAGCCTGAGGCGATCGTCGATGTCCACGGCATCGGACTTCAGGAGTTTGCCGTCGAACAGCTTGGCGATCGGACGATGTACCAGGGGCAGACGATGTTCGAGGTGACTGGCTCTGCATATTCCAATTACGCCCTCCGCCCTTGGGACTGGCGCGTGACCGAGGCGATGGTCGATTCCGGTGTCCAGGCCGGATATCCCTCGGACCGCTTTGAAGCCGACGCCCAGAGGTTATTCTGGGGGCCGGCGCTGCAGCCAATTGCCGATCGTTTCTGGCTTGGCCGCCCCAATTTCTACACGGCTCAGTACGCCTACGCGAAGTACCACTCGCTCTTAGCCGCGCTGGAAGTGGGATGGGAAGAGAGCGGGTTGCGCCGGCTGCAAGGGCTGTTGCACCTGGGGAACGAAGGCACACCGGGACAACCCGGATACCCGGTCAACCACATTCGGTCATTCTGCGGTCACTTCATTTCGGCCTGCGGCGTGACCGCCGCCGAGCGTCGCCGAAGCCGCGTTGAACTCTGGGAATCGCAAAGCCGATTCACCCAAGCGATGCTCTACCCGCAGACGGATGGACGCGACACCTACCTGGTGGCGCTCACCCCGGAAGCAGGCGCACTCATCCAGGGCGACAAGATGGCGCTGCTCGACGCTTTGCGCTCGCGGTCGGAAATGGACGCCGAAGCGATACGGGTATTCTTCGAGGCCGGTCCCGAGGTGAAACTGGCAGCCGAACCTGCCGCCCGGCCTCCCGAGCATCCCGTCGCAACCGCGCCTCCGAGGCACGGCCTTTGTCTCAAGCTTCGCCTGCCCTATCGCGATCCGCAGATCATCGATCTGCGGCTGAACGGGCATGTGGTTGCTGAAGATGCCGCAGGCGCATGTCGTCGATATTTCGCCGACGGCTTTACCCAGATCGAAGTCAGTATGCCTGACGACAGGTTAGCCGCGACCGATTTGCTCATCGTCACATGTGCCTACGTTCCCGACACGAAACGCAGCCATGGCTGGACTCCACCCGTGGAGGTTCGGCAGCAATTGGAGCGTTTGTCCAGCAGGCCGCAGTAGCAGGATTACTCGCTGCCGGAGGGCGATTCTACCGCGTTATGCTCTCGAAGTCGCGTGTAGAGGAGAGCGAACGTGCCATCGCGATCGATCTGGTGGATGCGGAGCATGCGGCCGTGAGTCTGGCGGTGATTGTAGAGCATGTCCCAGTTGACGCTCGGCGCGGGGACCACCTCGCTCTGGGCCAGCGAAGGATCAATGATTGCCGCGATGTCCCCCAGGTCGAAGAAACCCTTCTTGGACGACTGGAAATACGTGTTGCGGTAGCGAAACTCGTGCAGGTACTCGCCCAGCCGACCGAGCGGCTTGATCTCCCGCTCAGACTCGTCCATCGGGCAATATAGCTCGGTACCCGTGTCGAACAGGATCAGCGGCAGGTTTGAACTGAACAGAATCCGCACCGCCTTCAGATCGTTGTAGGCGTTGAAATTCCACGCCTTGTCGGGCCATTGGGTCCGCCCGTGCCAGAAGACTACGACGCGATCGGCGATCTCGGGCCGTTTCAGATAGGCGCAGGCGACATTGGTGCAGGCACCGAGCGAGATGATCCATAGCGGCCGTTCGTCGACCTTGTCCGAAGCTCGCTGGAGGATGAAGTCGACTCCTTCGGACGGTTCAGGCACCGCGCTGTATCGCAAAGGGTGCGAGCCTCGCTTGACAGGAAACCTGCCGGCCATTCCCGCCCGGTCGAGCACGGCCTGAATGGCTGCCAGTGACTTCTCCACTCCCTCTGGCCCCCCGGCGTCGCCGAAGTGCGCGGCGACAAAGCCTTCGATCTCGAACCGCTCCTGAGCAAGCACCGCGAGCGCAATCGCATACAGATCGTCGATTTCACAGGCCGCATCGGAATCAATGATCACCCGGATCCTCTCGCCAGGCGGAGGAATCTCCGGCACTCGGCGTTCAGCCGCCGAAACCGCAGTGCAGGCTGCGAGGATGGAAACGATGAACAGTACAGTCGGTCGGTATCGGTGCATTATCATGGGGATTCACAGCCTCAGTTCATACGGGTTTCAACCCATCGAGCCCCTGCCGAGCCACTCGAAAAACCCGATTTGCTCCAATTCCGAACGCAGTTCCTTTTCCCGGCCGAGCGCCAAGGGAGCATTGGGCAATCGTGGGGGGCCAACGGGAACGCCCAGCATTTCCATCACGGCCTTCGCCGCTGCCATGTAACCGAACTTGCCGAGCAGGTGAATCAGGCGAACGGAGCGGAACTGTTCTTCCCTGGCCGCAGTGAGGTCGCCTTTCTGGAACGCGGCAATCAAGCGGAGATAAATCGGCGCGGCAAAATTGTAGCTGCTGCCAACCGCGCCCCGACCGCCGACAGCCAGGGCCGCCAGCAGATACTCATCGCATCCCCACGGGACGTCGAAACGACCGTCGTGGCTCCTCAGGCACTGCTGATAGGCCATCAAGTCGGGATTGGTGAACTTGAGACCTGCCAGGGTGGGAATCTGCTCCGAGGCAACGTCGAGGAAGTCCGGCATCGAGAAACGCACGCCGGTGAGCACGGGTATGTCATAGAAATAGAAGGGCAAGGCCGGGGCGGCGGCCGCCACCATTCGGCAACATTGGACGAGCACGTCGAGTGTCGGGGGCTTGAAGTAACTGGGGGCCAGCGCTGCAACGGCGGCGGCGCCAAGCTGCTGAGCCTGACCGGCGAGTGTGCGGGCGTCGCCCAGACAATTCGCACCGACATGCACCACGACCTTAAGCGGCGATCCTTTGGCCACGGCAGCCCATCGTTCCGCGAGCGCGAGCCGCTCGGCGACGCCGAGCGAATGGCTCTCGCCGGTGCTCCCGCCGATAAACGCTATCCCTACCCCAACGCGAAGCAGGTGTTCAGCCTGCTTCTCCACCGCCGTGAGGTTCAGCGCGCCGTCGGCATCAAAAGGAGTATGAGTCGCGGCAACCAGTCCCTTCAATTCTGCGTTCATCGGTGTCAGTCCTGATCCAGGAGTTCCTTACGGGGTCGGATGAGCAGCACCAGTACAATGGAGACAACCGCCGCGCCGGCGAAGAGCCCGAAGATCATGTTCAGGGGCACCTGGCGATCGCGGAGCGTTCCAAATCCCCAATCGGCGAGACCGCCGCAACTGATGCTCACGAGGTTCATGATGCCGTATCCGGTAGCGCGAAGTTCGGGCCGCACGATCTGGCACAGGATGGGCATGTTGTTGCAGTCGAAGAAACCCCAGCCGACCCCGAACAGGATAAGGAATGCCACGGCTACGGCAAGCGAGCCGGCATTGCCCACGCCGAAAATCGCCGGCACAATCAGGCTCATCCCCAGAGCGCTTACGAATATCCGTCCGCGGGAATTCACCCGCATCCAGCGGTCGGCCAGCCAACCGCCGAAGATGGCGCCGAAGATGGCGGCAACCTGCCAGTAGAGCGTGGCGGCAACGCCGGCCTTTCCCTGGCCGATATTGAACTCCTGTTTGAGGATCGCCGGCATCCAATCGCGGACGACCCAGCCGGCCAATGCAGGAAGCGTGAAATACAGCACCAGGAGGATGAAAGAAAAATTGGTGAGCAATTGCACTGCGGCCCGCATTGGCGACGCCTTCGCTTCCGCGGCAACTGCGAGCACTCGCGGCGGATCGCGGAGGAAGTACACCAGCGGGAGGGCATAGAGCATCCCGAAAACCCCGCAGGCGTCGAACGCGAACCGCCAGCCGAGATTCGGCGCGTCGGCCACATAGCCGCCGAAACCGCCGATGATCACACCGCAGTAAATCGCCATTTGATGCAGCCCAACCGCCCGTGACCGTGTGTGGCCGGTGTGGTAGTCGGCAATCAGAGCCAGCGCTGCGGGGATGTAGAACGCTTCGCTGATACCCATCAGCGAACGAGCCATGAGCAAATCGTTATAGGTGGTCACGTGCCCGGTCCACCAAGTCACCGCCGACCAGACGAACAGGCTCCCGCAGATCGTCAACCGCCGGCTGAAGCGGTCCGCCACGTAGCCGCCGATCGGACTGAGGAATGCATACACCCACTTGAACTGCCCGAGCATGAACCCCCAGTTCTCTTCGGTGCCGATGCTCGGGATGTCTTCCATCACCGAGTACTTCATCGCCGCCAGCATCTGGCGGTCGAGATAGTTCAGCAGCGCCACTGGCATGAGCAGCATGACCACCAGCCATGCGGTCCGCGTGAGCTGCGAAGAGGCGGAGGGATTCGACACGATTCGGTTACTCCTGATTTCCGGGCGTCATGCCCCACACCTCTGGCGAGCGGATTCCCGGCCGGGCCTCGCCGCTCACAATAACAAATGATTCGTCCCGAGCGGCCAGCGGCGCTGTTACCCGCGGTGCGGGCAGGGTAACCGACTCCAGCCATCTATCAACCCGGCGGTCGTATCGTAACACGCGGTTGCTGAAACCACGATGGCGCCCGGGTGGTAGTCCGACTTGAGAACCGTCGTCACCGCCCAGGATGTAGAACCCGGTCGCGTCAGTCGGAGCGGGTGAAGGCGCGGCGGCAACGGGAGTGGGGAGGTCGGCGACGCGTTTCCATCCCCCATCGGGATCGTAACGCCAGGCATCGGCGAGATACCGCCGCACGGCGTCCCCGCCTCCCGACGGAACAAGGTCGACGCCGCCGACAATCCAGAACGCCCCGTCGAAGGCGGCGGCCACCGCCAGCATCCGTCCGGCGCCCGGACAGCCGTCGATCCGCTGCCAGGCGGGCATTGCCGCGGCGAGATCGATGCGATACGCCGTATTCAGGGTTTCAGTCGCATCCGGCTTCGCCTGACCGCCGGCGATGTACAACGTATCTCCGACCACGGCTCCGCAGGCATTGGCAACCGGGCAGGGAAAGGAGGGAAGCGGCTGTGTGTCAATCCTGCCTTCTTTCCATCGAAGCCGAAACGCATCGGCATAGTGCCGATCAGCATCACTCCCTCCAACACACACTACGCTATTCTGATGAGTAACCGATACACCGTATCCGATCGCGTGCGACAGCCTCCCGGCGGCTATCCACTGGCCTCTCGGTTGATCGAGCACATAGATCGTGTCGTACCAGACTTTCTTTCCTCCCTCCCACGGTTTCTTGCCGGGGAAGTTCGCGCCCCCGGCGGCGACAAGCGCTCCGTGGCTCACTCCGGCCAGCATTCCCGCGAAGCCCTCTCTGTCGGGCAGCGACGGCAACTGCCGCCACTCCGCGGCATGACCGCTCGAACCAAGCAAGATGGCTGCAAACATGAAGGCTGTCCGATTCATCCCTTGCTCTCCAGGCAGCCGTCCGGCTCCAGTAATCGCCAGCAGTACCACAGCATCCGCGGCAAGTGGAACGGCCCTTTCCACATGTTGCCCTTGAGCCGGACCGAGACGCGGCCGTCGCGGTGAAGATATCCGAACCATTCTCCATGTTCGTTGTCGGGGAAGTGGCCGAAACTCCATTCATGGACTTGGTGGTGCCAAAGGGCGTATCGTTCTTCGCCAGTCAGCGTCCAGGCCAAGAGCGTGGCAATAATCGCCTCGCAATGCGGCCACCAGAACTTCATATCATGCCAGTACTCCTGAACCGGCAGGCCTCGCAGATCGCGAAAGTAAAACAGCCCGCCATACTCCTCATCCCAGCCGCGCTTCCACATCCAATCCAGTATCGTCATCCCGAGTTGCACGAGGCGATCGTCTCCCCTCCCCTTCCCTTCATGCATGATGAACCAGGCCGCTTCGAGAGCGTGTCCCGGATTGAGCGTCCGCCCGTCGAAATGATCGATGATCTCGCCATTCGGGCCGGCGACTTCCAGTAAAGCTTCGTGTTCCGGCTTTAGGAAGTTCCGTTTGATCTGAAGGATACTCCAGTCGATCCACTCGGTGCACGTACGGCCGGAAATCGACACGTCGCCGAGATTCTCACGGATCTCCTGGGCGGTGGCGATGCCGATCATCAGCGGCCCGATTCCCACCATCGGGCGAGCCTCAACCGACACCTTCGCCGCGATCCGGCCAGGCTCGAACGAGTATGCCAGGTAATTCGCAAAACACGCCAAGGCATCATCAGCCGCCCGCCGCTCGCCGGTGGCTCGCGCATAGGCCGCATTGGCAATGGCCGCAAACGCCTCGCTGTACACGTACCGCCGCATCCGCAGGGGACGACCATCACGAGTGACGGTGAAAAACATCTTGCCGTTCGGATCGATCGCGTGGCGACGCATGAACTCGATGGCACTGCGGGCCGTCTCCAGCCATCGTGGATCCGGCTCGACCGTGTTATAGAGGGTGGCAAACATCCACGCGCCGCGCCCCTGAAACCAGATTGACTTGTCGGTGTCGATCACCGTGCCGTCACGGTCGAGTCCCGCCAGCAGCCCGCCGTGCTCGTGATCCACACCGTGCCGCAACCAGAAAGGAATAACGTCGCCCAGGAGCGTGTCGCGATAAACGGTGGCCAGGGCTGATCGACCTTCGCTAGTCGTCACGTCCACGTCGTCCGGCCCTGGTGATTGAGAAAACAGAAGCGGAGAGCCCCGAGCAAGCTGTTACTGAGCGTTGGAGTCGGCAGACGTTTCGCTGACACCAAGCCGCTCAGCGTGATGTCCCTTCCACTCATTGCCCAGTTCCTGCAAGGTTTTCCCCGTCCAATCCTGCCAGAGCTGTTCGCTGTACCGCCCCTCGCGTGCGGCGGCATTGAGCTTGGGCACGATCTCTTCGTCGTAGCGGCGCGTGACCCAATCCAGAAAGTTGCCGGTAATGCGATAGCTGGAATCGAAATTCGCTGTCGGAAAACTGCGTTTCGTGATCTCGGCCCCCTTCTTCTCGGGTTCGTACAGAAACCAGCGGATGTAGTCGGCAATCCCTTCGACAAGCCAACCGGGCGTCGGCGTGCCTCGCCGCGAGTAACCTTGAACCACGTGGACCATCTCATGAACTACCGCGCCGAGCGCCTCCCGGGCGCGTTCGCGGCGGAACCAGGAAGCATTGAGATTGATGGTCGCGCCGCCTGCCGAGGCGGGCACACCACCCATGTCTTCGCGGAATCGCAGCCTGATTTCGGCCGGCGCTTGGTATCCTTCACTCGGCAGCATTCCAACCAGTCGGGGGTACCACTCCTGAACCACGGGTTTCAGTCTATCCTCAGACCAGCCCGCCATGTCCGGCGCACGGGTGACATCAATCGTGAACCGGAATCTGCCACCTTCCGCGTCGAAGGAGATGACGATCGGCTGAGATTTCTCGATCTCGATGAATGTGGGTGCAGGCCCCTCTGCGTCAATCACATCGATCTCGCTGTAGAATGTGTTTCCAAACGGATCGCGGCCCTCCGTCTGGGAAATGTCGAACAGCAGATAACGGTAGGTCCCGATGATTCCCGAGCGGTCGGTGATGGCCACGCCGTGTTGTCCCCCGTCGTCGCTGTTCTGCGTTCGCGTATCGACGCTGGCGATTCGATTCCACCCGCATGCGGCCGGATCGACACCCTTCCGCGGCGCGGGATCAAAACCGGGCGCAGTCCCATCCGACGCAAATAGTACATAGACCTGCGGGGCGCGGGTGTTCGTGTGCCAGGAGTAGCTGCCGATTCGCTTCACCGGAAGCGTGCGGCCCAGATCGATCTGGATCCGCCCTCCATTTGCGCCCGCCCGGAAGAAGAAGTTCTCCGACGGTTGATCTTCTTCAGAGGGCACGCGGCCGTCATGCAGCACGGCGAGGCTCCCGCCGTTCCGATCGGGCGACCCGTCGGTCAGCGAGAAGCGTGCATCATTTGCCGCGTCGTTCGTCGCGGGTGCGGGCACCGACTCGAACGTGAAGCCTGAGCCAGCCGCACTATGGCCGGTGGAAATCAGAATCTCGGCCGAAACAGCCGCAGGAAGGAGGATCGAGGCTCCAACGTACAACAAACAAGATAATCTCATGGCACTCCGGCAACTCGTTTCTGAAAAATGTACGCAAACGGCCTCGGGGACGCGCATGCACGCCCGATCATGACCGTTTCAGCCGCCGCTGGGCAAGCTCAGCACCCGACAGGTCTTGAATCACCACGCGAAGCGATTGCTGATCGGCATCCAGGACAATGAGCGTCGCGTTCTGCGGCCCGCCACCGACGACCTGTATTGGATAGCCGTCACCCGGCTCATCCACCCGCCACTTATGCGTATGACCGCTCACCACCAGCGAGACGCCGGCCTCACGCAGCACTGGCATCCAGGCCTTTGCCCCGTTACCCGACCAGGCTGCAAAGCCTTCGAGACTCAAACCGTCGTTCTGGTTCGGCAGGCCTCGCAATGGGATGTGGCAGAAGGCAACTTTGAATGGCGCCGAAGCGATCTCCGGTCGCCGCAGACTCTCCTGCAACCAGGCCGTTTGCCGAACGCGGTATGGTTCGTATGCCGCCGTACCCGCAAACACGGGATGAGCATCCGGCTTGTCTTCGCCCGTATCGAGGGTCAGGAGAGCCACAGGTCCCATGCGACGCGCGACATTGTACGGCAGGGCGGGATCGGGGCCGGCGGCCAGGCAGTCGCGGACTGCGCGCGCGGAAGCTCCACGCACATCGTGATTGCCGGGCACAAACACCAGTGGCCGGCTCATCGCCCATCGCGGCTTCAGTAACACGCGCGACGGATCCGCCGGCGCGTCGAACGCAGAGGCACACGTATCGCCGTTCCATACGAGCGCCTCCGGCTGAACCGCCTCGATTCGTTCGGCAAGAGCCTCCACCGTCTGCAAATGCTCATGCGTGTCGTTGACTACCGCAATACGGACCTCTGGCGCGGCGGCATCCGGAAGCGTGACGCACTGTGTGGTGCCAGAGACCGGCTCGCCTCGTAGCAGATCGTAGGCGGACCGATAGCTCAGACTCTGTGCGACAACACGGTAGTGAATTCTTCGCCCCGGCTGGCCCCGTTCGCCCAGCGACACGGGCACGACCAGGGCACGTTCGCTGGCCTCGACCAGACCGGCCCGGCCAGCGATGGCTCTCTGATCAAGCGATTCCGGCGACAGCCCCCATTCAACCCAGCCTGTGGCCAATTCGCCAACCGCAAAACTGACCGCAAACCCGTCGCAGCCGAGATGTTGCACTACCGGCGGGCCAGCCAGCGGCGGCAGGGCCTCAAGTGCCGGGGTCGACTGGGCCTGAGCGGAAGGAATATGCCCCAGCCAGCAGAGGGCCGATGCGGGCATTAAGCGGAGTACATCGCGGCGGTTGAGCATCTCGGTTCCGTGTAGGGCGCGCGGCCGATCGAAGCGAAGTGGGGTGAAGGGGAACTGTAGTGTTAGCTGCTCTCGGGGGTGCGGTCAAGTCCTTGGAGACAAGCGGCAAGTCCAGCCATGGCCATCTCTTCGGTTCACAGGCTCCCGCGCGACTGAAGGTATAGCGGCCAGCCGCCCCCGCCCCCAATCTTTGGCCGAGCCACATTGAAGAGTCCTCTACGGTGCCGGAAGTCGCTGGCCGTGAGCAAGAAACAACGAAGGCAACTGGAGAACTACGCGTCGCCCTGCTACTATCAGGAATGTCGGTGGCTGGCAAATTCCCAGACGGATCGGGAAAGGGCGTGGATGTGACTGCCATGCAGGATTTCGAAAAGCTCGGCGTGTTCTACCTCGGTCGGGAGTACGATCCCGCGGCCCAGCAGGTCCGAGAAGATCTGCTTCTGTACGATGCCAAGGATCTGACGACCCACGCTGTGTGCGTCGGCATGACCGGCAGCGGCAAGACTGGCCTGTGCCTGACCCTGCTCGAAGAGGCGGCCATCGATGGGATTCCGGCAATCGCGATCGACCCCAAGGGGGACCTGGGCAATCTGATGCTCACTTTTCCCGAGTTGAGGGCCGCAGACTTCCGCCCGTGGATCGATCCGGCGGAGGCGGCCCGCAACGGGAAATCGCCCGACGAATATGCCCAGAGCGTGGCCGACCGCTATCGCAAGGGGTTGTCCGACTGGGGGCAAGATCCGGCGAGAATCGCCCGTTTTCGTGATTCGGTTGATATCGCGATCTATACGCCCGGCAGCAGCGCCGGCTTGCCGCTGACGGTACTGCGTTCTCTGTCGGCGCCCCCGGCCGCGGTGGTCGCCGACGGCGACGCCTTCCTCGCACGGATTACCGCGGTTGTTTCCGGCTTGCTGGGCCTGCTGGGCATCGACGCTGATCCGCTGCGGAGCCGCGAGCACATCCTCTTGTCGACGATCCTCGACCGTGCCTGGCGCGAGGGACGGGAGCTTGATCTCGGCTCTTTGGTTCGCGAGATCCAAAGCCCGCCGTTCGACAAGATCGGCATCCTGGACCTGGAGACCTGCTATCCGGCCAAGGATCGCTTCGAACTGGCAATGAGCTTCAATAGTCTCATCGCTTCACCGGGGTTCTCGGCGTGGACCCAGGGCGAACCGCTCGACGTACAGCGGCTGTTGTATACGCCAGAGGGTAAGCCCCGGCTGTCGATTGTGTCGCTGGCCCACCTCAGCGACGTCGAGCGGATGTTCTTCGTCACCATCCTTCTGAACGAAGTGATTTCGTGGATGCGGGGCCAGTCGGGCACGACGAGTCTGCGGGCCCTGCTTTACATGGACGAAGTGTTCGGCTACTTTCCGCCGACGGCGAATCCGCCCGCCAAGACGCCCATGCTGACACTGCTCAAGCAGGCTCGGGCGTTCGGCCTGGGCGTGGTGCTGGCGACGCAGAACCCGGTCGATCTTGACTATAAAGGCCTGGCGAACGCCGGAACCTGGTTCCTGGGCCGTCTGCAGACAGAACGCGACAAAGCCCGCGTGCTCGATGGGCTCCAGACCGCTGCCGCGGGCGCCGGCGCGACATTCGACCGTCAGCAGACGGAAGCCATTCTGTCATCACTAGGCAACCGCGTGTTCCTGATGAACAACGTTCACGAAGACCGCCCGGTCGTGTTTCAGACTCGATGGGTGCTTTCGTATCTCCGCGGTCCGCTCACCCGCGACCAGATCGCGTTGCTCATGCAGGCCCGCAGGCAAACCGCGCCGGCGCCGATCGCAGTTCCAGCTTCCCCCCTGGCGACTCCGTCGCCGACAGTCTCGAAACCCTCCACAACCGTTTCACCAGCCGGCGCGCGTCCGCTCCTGCCGCCGGGGGTGACAGAGTCGTTCCTGGTCTCGCGGGAGAAGCGGGCCAGCGGCACGGCGCTCACCTACCGCCCGGCGATCTTCGGGACGGCCCAGATCCACTTCGTACAAGCCAGCCTGGGCGTTGACGCCTGGCAGGACGTGGCTCTGCTGGCTGCCGCAGACGATTTGAGCTCGAATGAGTCTGTTTGGGAGCAAGCCACACCGCTCGCCGAGGCTCCCGAATTCGAAGCCGAACCAGCCGAGGGGACCGCTTTCGCCGAGTTGCCGGCAGAACTGTCGCGACCGAAGACGTACACGTCGTTGTCTACCGGTTTGAAGTCGTACGTGTATCGGACGCAGAGGCTTGCACTGTGGCGGTGTGCGCTGTTGAAGGAGACATCGCGTCCGGGCGAGAGCGAAGGCGATTTCCGCGTCCGCATTCGTCAGTCAGTGTCGGAGCAGCGCGATCTGGCCCTGGAACGGCTTCGCGAGAAGTTCGCCCCCAAGTTGGCCGCGCTCCAGGAGCAGCGGCGCAAAGCGGAACAGCGAGTTGAAAAGGAACGCGTCGAGGCCAAAGAGAGCACGTTGTCAGCCGCCGTGTCCGTCGGTTCGTCGATCCTTGGCGCGCTTCTGGGCCGCAAGATGCTCAGCACCACCACGATGAACCGCGCCGCCACCAGCGCCCGTGCCGCCACTCGCGCGTCTCGCCAGCGCGCCGATATCGGCAGAGCGGAAGAGACCGTGGAAGCGATCAGCGAGCGTCTGAACGATCTGGAAACACAGTCCCACGCCGAGATTGAGAAGATTCGTCAGAGTCTGGATCCCGACACGCTGGTTCTCGAACAGATTGAGGTGAAACCGAGGAAGGCCGATGTAAACGTCAAGCAGGTCTTGTTGGTCTGGACCTTTTGACTTTCACTGCGATAGTCTCCACCGCGTCCCAGGTATCGGTGGGGGCGACGCGATTGGCAATCGAGGATGCGACTGCTGCACAGCTTCATTGGCCGAACAACAGAGCGAATCGAGGAGCCTCGCAATGAAATCCGGATCGATTCTCGATCGAGCATGCGAGATGAGCGCCATCGGGATTGTGGTTTTCTGCGTTCTGTTCTTCTCGGTCGAGACGTTTTTTGGCTGGTTATTCCTGATGATTTCGGCCCCCCTTTACGAGACCTCGCCGCGAGATCCGAAAGCGATTGACCTGTTCGATACGGCTGCCCGCGAGGAGGAAAGACCTCCCGAAATCGACGACGCCTGGCTCCACATCCAACCCGAATGGGAGCACCGTAGCGATCGGAGCAGGCTCGACAGCCTTCTTCCTGTCGACCGGAACACTGATCCGGTGACGGACGATTTCATCTGGGTCGAGGATACAATTCGCAGCGGAAAGTAGCAGCGACATGCCTCCTCTCACACGACGCAGCTTCTTCCAAGCCACCGCCGCAGGTACCATCCTCGCAAGCGTGATTCAGGCGCCGGCGGATGAGCCGGCCGGAGAAGTCGCCGATGTGCCCGTCGGTCGCAGTCCCGTGATCGACTGCCACGCACACCTGAAGCACCACAGTTCGCCCGGCTGGGAAGAGGATGATCGCAAGCTGATCAACGCCGCGGACAAGCTCGGCATCGACCAGCTTTGCTGTTCCATTCTCACGCCGCGGCGTCCGGCCACGGCCGACGGCTTCCGCGAGTGCAACAAGTGGACGGCTGAGGCCGTAAAGCGGTTTCCGGGCCGGGTACTCGGATACTGCTACGTGAATCCCGGGCACCCGCGTGAGGCTCTCGACGAGATCCGCCGCACGGTGTTGGATCACGGGTTCATCGGCGTCAAGCTCTACAATGAGCATCGCTGCGTCGACCCGATCGTCTTTCCGATCGTGGAACTGGCGATCGAGCTACGCGTGCCGATTCTGCATCACGCCGGCCACTCGCACTACTTCGTCACGGAGCAGCCGAACATGTCCGACGGAGGCCATTTGGCCGAGTTGGCGGCACGCTATCCCGAGGCCCGCCTGATCTGCGCCCATGTCGGAGGGGGTGGCGATTGGGAATGGACCATCAAGGCGCTGCGGCATGCCAGGAACGTGTTCCTCGACACCAGCGGCAGCGTGATTGACGACGGAATCGTCGACATGGCTGCGAGCGTTCTCGGTGTGGATCGGCTCCTGTTCGGCTGCGACATGTCCATGACGGCCGGCGTAGGCAAGATCCGCGCGGCCGAGTTGAGCGCCGCCGACAAGCAGAAGATCCTCGGGCTGAACATGCAGAAGATACTCGAGTGGCGGTAACCGCATCAGGCCGGTCATGCTCATCGACACCAACGCTTACCTCGGTCCCTTCGCTTTCCGCAAGCTGCGGCACAGCAACCCGGACGAGCTGCTCAAGCTGATGGACGCCAAGGGGATCGACCAGGCCGTGGTCTCCAGTGCCGCGGCGATTACGTACCGCAATCCCCAGTCGGGTAACGACGATCTGGCCGCGATGGTCCGGCCCCACCGCGACCGCTTGATTCCCCTGGCGGTCATCAATCCGTTCTATGCCGGCTGGGAGGACGACTTCAAGTGCTGCCGCGAGGAGCACGGCATGCAAGGGTTGCGACTCTACCCCAAATGGCATCATTATGAACTGACCGATCCTGGCTGCCTTGAACTGGTCCAGCGGGCTGCCCAGCATGGGATGACGATTTCGATACCGCTCCGGGTGGAGGACTATCGTCAGCGGAGTTGGCTGGTCGACGTGCCCGATCTGCAGCCGTCGGAACTCGTGCCCCTCATTGAGTCGTGTCCCGCGGGCCGCTTTGTGTTGATCAATGGCGCAGGGTTCGCCAATTCACCGCTGGGGCGGAAATCTTCCGACATTCCCGCGAACTATGTGGTCGAAATCTCGCGGCTGAGTGCGGTGCTGGCCAACGAGATCGGTCGTCTGGTGAGCGAGTTGGGGCCGGATCGTGTCGTTTTCGGAACCGGCATGCCGTTGAACTCTCCCGACCCGGCACTGGTAAAGATGGAGGTGCTCGACGTGCCGGACGACGTCAAGGAGCAGATCCGCTGGAAGACGGCCGCTAGGCTATTCGGCGGTCGATGAGCCGGCTGTTGCTTCCTTCGCCGATGCCCGGACGACAGACTGAGCGTTCACCTTGAGACTCGTGTGATCAGGCTTGCTTCCAGGGAGGATGAGCATGCCGAGTTCTCGCTTGCGTTTCACCGCCGTGTTTCACGATCGGGATGCGGTTCTCCATATCCATTCCCGGCAGAGCGTCCAGCGGCTTTTCGCCGTCCCGCTCGCAGCGGAGCGACTGGACCTGGATCAATGCCCCGCGGCCTGGGTGGCATGCCGGCCCAGGGTTCGTTTTCACCGGCTTTTGCGGTGGGCGCGATGCGCGGAGAATCCCGCTGTCGAGTCTGGCTGGTGGCTTCCACGGCTTCACCGTGAGCGCGATCTGAAGTCGTCGGCAGCCGTCGCCGCGTTCATCCGGGCGACTGGCGAGATCCTGTGCCGCACGGTTGCACAGTTTCGTGCCTGCCGCGAGCAATTCCAGTTTCTCCAGTGCCTGCAGTCGGCTCCGGCGATCCTGCGGTTTCAAGATAACCCCGCGTTGGTCTATGCCGCGATCGACGAGGCCCGCCGCTGCGACGACGAAGGGCAATGCGCCGCTTCACTCGATAAGATGGCGACGGCCTCGGCGAGGAACCTCGCGCGTTCGCTGGGATTCCCCAACGACCGCTTCCTGCGCCGCGTGGTGGCCGGACATCTCACCGCCGGTCGCCTGGAGACTCTGCGAGATCTATGCAGGCTTCGCCGCGAACGCCGCGTGCTGAGCCACCTGAAACAAATCACCGGCGATGTAATCGAACTGTTGGCCGATCCGGAGATGGCGGCTCACCTCGACAACCGCTTCCTTGAACAATTGGGGCACGACTACGCTGGCGAGCGATTGCCGACGGCAAAGGAAGTCAACAGGCTGATCGCTTATTTTCGTCAGGTTAGTGATCGGCCCATTCGAATCATGTCGCTCGAACACTTCTGGAGAATCCGTTACCGCAATCCCGCATTGGAGTACGTTGCCCCGGAAGACTTGAATTCTCTACTGGCGATGAACTTCGGCAAACCGCCTGTCTGTGATGAACCGGGTTTCGTCAGCGCCTTGCGCACCGGCCGCCAGTTGCTGGCGGAGTCGATGAAGATGCGAAACTGCGTGGCGGGCCAGTACGAGAAGGTGCTGAGCGGTAAAGCCTGGTATTACCACATCGAAGGAACGTGGGGCATGCCGCGCGGGACCATGGAAATCGTTCCCGACGGCGAGATCTGGCGGATCTCCCAGATTGTCGGACCCGGCAACAGGCGGTTTCCGCTGAACTGCGTTCGCCACGCTGCCATCTGGCTGGCGGAGCAGCAGCACATTCCGGATGAGAGACTCTGCAGCCCAAAGCAACTGGGTGCTTTTTTTGAGGAGGAATTCGCGTGAGCGACCGTCCAAACTTGTTCGCCGGTCTGCCACAGCACTTGCCTGCGGAACTCACCACGATCCTCCTCGAGGCCGGCGATGTCCGCATCGAGCGGATCGTGTCCCGCGGGCACGCCTCGCCCGAGGGCTTCTGGTACGACCAGGACCGGCACGAGTGGGTGCTCGTCCTGAAGGGGGCGGCGCGATTGCGTTTCGACGACGAGACGGTCGAGATGAAACCGGGCGACTCTGTAAACATCCCCGCCCGGCGGAGGCACCGCGTCGAGTGGACGACACCCGACGAGCCGACCGTGTGGCTGGCAGTCCATTACGGCGAGCCTGACGAGCAGGCATAGCTGTGTCGTGTTGGGATCGACTACCTTTCTATCTCTCTAGGATCGCTTCAGAGGCCAGGCTATCGTGTTCTCGCCCTGCTTGAGATCTGCCAGCGGACCGGGACGCGGGTGAATCCACTTTCTTTCGTTGATGTCGGTATCAACGGCAAGCGGACGGCCGTTTCGGTCCTCAATCGTTTGTCCGACAGTTGGAAAGACGCCAACCAGCTTCGCATTCACCAGAGGCCCGCGGACGCGCAGTGCCGCCTCAGGCATTGAGAACGATATGGTCGTTACCCGAACGTTATCGGTGATGGTGAGACCCGTAGCCGCGGCATCGACCGCACTGTTCTTGTCTCCAAACGAGCTGGGCTCCGCCCCCTCCAGAAAGACATTATGGTCCGACACATAACCGGCGGCCGGCTTGACGGACTCCAACCCCCGGCGAACAAAGATGTTGTTGAACCACTTGTCGTCCTGTGCCGTGCCGGTCTTTCTTCCGGCGTACTGCGTCGTGTGCGGCTCGTAGTACTCGGAGCGGCGATTGACATCCGGACTGTACTCGTAGCCACAATCGACGAACAGGTTGTGAGCAAAGACAGTGGCTTCCGAGTTGCTGCGGACTTCCTGTCCGATGAACACGTTGTTGTCGACGAGGGTGGGCCCGTGGTTCATCTCCAGGAACAGGGTAGCCGCTTCCGTATTGTAGATGATATTGCGGGTGATCCGGATGCCCTGGTTGCCGAAGTCGATCCAGATCCCGAACGCGCCTTGCTGCTGGTGAAAGACGCCGCGGATGAGGTTGCCGCTGATGACCGTATCCACGCTGTTGTGGAACTTGATCGCCGCAGTCTCCCAACCACCGAACTCCCGGCGGTAGTTGGTGTCTTCGATCAGATTCCCGGCAATGAGGCTGCGAGTCGCGCCTTTCTGGCCGGCGATGCCTGCCTGCCCGCAGCGGCGAATCACGTTGTTGCGGACGATGTGGTCGCCGAAGGCGTCGATGTCGCGATAGTCGACGCCCGGAGCATGTCCCAGGATGATGCCGACACAGCGGGCGTTGGCGACGGTGCAATTCTCGATGATCCAGTACTTTCCCATCCGAGTGCCGACGGCGCCCGTCTGCAGTTCCACCACCGGGGGCGCCCAATTCGCTGCCGCGTGGGCGAACTGAAGCCCGTCGATGGTGATGTATTGCAGGCCGGTGGTCTCCGGCATGAAAAGGCACTCGCGAACGTTGATCTCGGTCAGTTCCGTGTTCGGATCGGCCTGGCCAAAGTTGGCGCGGAGGATCGTGACCTTGTCGTTCACTTCGCAGTGCCAACTCTGTCCGGCCGTCTCGACCTCTTGCGCCGTCTGTCTCTCGTAGAAGGCCTCACCGTTCAGGTACACGTCTCCGCGATGATGCCACTGCCCGTAGTTCAGCCAGCCTCCCGAGACGGCAAGAGCGTACGGATTGTAGTCCCCGAAAAACTCGTTCGGCAGTTCCGCCTTCCAGACACCGCCTCCGTCCGGGGTCCAGGAAGTGATTCTCTCCGAGCCCTTGATGATCGCCTCCTCACCCGGCACAGCGCGGTAGGTGATCCGACGATCCTCTCCGTCGCCGCCTCGCACGGGCTTGACCCACTCGCGATAGGTCCCCGCGTGGATCGTGATGGTGTCGCCGGGCTGAGCGACTTCCGACGCCTTGGCGATAGTCCGATAGGGATCCTGAAGGCCGCCGCGATTGGAGTCGATGCCGGTAATTGCCACGTGGATTTCGCGAGCCGACGCGCACCACGCGCCCGACAACGAGAGCATCGCAGCCATGGCCAGCCGCAAGAGAGTTGGTGAGCTTCTCATTCATGTATCTCCGATCTTCAGCGACAAATTGCGGCCATTCACGACTCTTACGGGTCGCTTGGATGGCTTCGCAACTTCAACGCCCAGTCAGTATCCGACTTCGCCTTGCCACCCGGAAATGGCGGCAGGGAAGTGTCGCCATTCGCAGCGACCGTGACCGTGGATCGCGACTCTTCCAGCCAACGGCCCTCCCGCGGGTCGAACCATTCAACCTGATAAGTGCGTCCGGCAGGCAGGCCCGACAGGGTCGCCTTGGGGCAGTCCTGTTCGAAGTAGAGCAACAACGAGTCGCGGTCCGCTGTGGCCGCACAATAGGCCCAACCGTTCAGCGATCTGGCTTCGCCCGATCGGCTGGGGGATAGAAGTTCGACCGCCGGGATCAGGTCCTGATACCGGCGGCCTTCGGCGAGAATGAACGACTTCAGATGACGCATCTGGTCGGCGGAAGACCACTGGATGGCTTTCCAGATTGGATAGTCGGAATCCGCCTCAACCTCACCGCTCCAGATACCCCCTTTCCAACCGCCCGCACCGTAGATGTGACCGCCCAGGCCGCCGGAGAGCACGCTGCCGTACATCGCCGAGCGGCAGTAGCGGGCTGCTTTCTCCGAGCCGGGTTCGGCGTCCTCCATGCCGTCGTAGTAAGGTTCGCCGTTGATGCCGGGCACCGGCGGCTTCGTCCGGAAGATCTCGGTCAAGTGCTCGTAGACGTCATGGGTGCGGCGGTTGCCAATCTGGTGAAACCCGAGCCATCGGGCGCGGTCGGTGTGGCCCCAGTTTCGCAACGAAGAGGGGTTTGAATTGGTTCCCGCCAGCGTGCCGAACGGAGGATGGCCGTAGCGGTCGATCACCCGATTGGCCGCGGCGTTCCAATCTTCCGTGGCGATGCTCAGAGCGGGGGTGTCGAGATGGATCGGACTGAACAGGCACACGTTCGCCTGGTAACGGCTCCAGATATACTGGATGTACCGCGTGTACGAATCGGGCCACGGATAGTATCGTTTCCAGCCCTGGCCAATATCGCGGCGCGCGACTTCGATGAAGGGAACCATTCCCTGCGCGTTCAGGTAATCGACCTTCTTGTCGAGGGAAGAGAAGTACTCGGGATTGATGCGATTGAGATCGGGGAAGTAATCCTCGTAACCGGGAACGGGACCCGGCAGATGAAACGCCCGCCGCCCCTGTTCGTCGGTCATTTCCTTGGCGCTGGTGGTTCCGGCTTGCGGCCACGCTGCCCGCAGCACCATCCGATCGCCGGTCTCCCACCGGGCGGGCTTGCCATCATTGGCCCAGTTTGGAAAGGCGGCAATCATGGCAATGCAGTTGAACTGCTGGTTCCGCCGCAGGCGCACGAAGTCCTTGAATCCCGCCTCCGGTCCGAGCGGCCGCGGCGTGTCGTCTTCGTACCAGCGAAACCGGAATGTGGGCGTGGCCCACCAGGTGTCGCCGAGCAGGAAGAACGGGGTGCCGTCAGCATACTCAAAGGCGTGGCCATTGCCGCTGGGCTTTATCATGCCGCGCCGGCAGGGGTTCTCGTCAAGTTCGGCCGGCGTCCATTTCACCGCCGTGAAATGGCCCTCGACACCCGCAAGGCCGGCATCTGCAACGCTCGCTCCGCTCCGCCATGTCCAGTGGCCGGGGGCCGTCGCCAGAACGCGAACTCGGTAGGTGGTCTGGCCGTCCCAGAAGCCGTAGCAGCGTTTGTTGAATCCCGGGCCCTTGAGATCCACCCAGACTTCTACATCCGTGTACGGGTTCTCATACTGCCGCTCACTTTGGAGAGTGATCTCCACCTTCTCCCAGACGTGGCGTGTCTCGGCGCGGCCGGTTGCCGTCAGGATCGGCGCGATCGCGGCCAGAACGAGTAGCACGAGTCGGACAAGCGTCTTCATCATTCATGCCCTTTCACGTGTCTGTGTCACCACATCATCGATGGAGCGCAGCGATCATCTCATTCCGATCCGAGTGGGTGTCACTTGCCCGTTCTCTTCTCCAGCCGTAACAGGACAGTCTCGGCACGCTTCATCGGAACGCTGATTTCCCGGACGCCGGTGGCCAATCGCTTTCCGGAAACGGCTTCAAACACATCGAACTCACCGGGAAGGTGCAACGTCTTCACGCTGTCGGCAGCGGCGTGGATCCCGGCGAACTGGCCGTCGGTGTAGAGCGCATCGTCGCTCTCCAGCCACACGTGAACTCCGGCCGAGCGGGCGATGTTCCGCATCAAGCCCGGCGCCAGGGGCATCGCCGACGAGTAGATGCTCGTCCAGCCGGCGGCCTTTTTCACGACCAGGCCCGGGCGGCGGCTCTCGGTCAACCGGGCTGCAATCCGCGCCTCGGCGTCGTCGGCATAGAAGACGGGCGAGACCGTGAGCCGCGGATCACCCAGCGGTTGCCCGGCCGGAAGACCCTGGGCCAGCGGATCGGCTGCTTCGAGCAGGATCTGCGGATGGCCTTCAGCATCATCGCGGGCAATGCGGATCCCGGTGAGTGCCTGCATGTTCGCCAGCGACTCCCCCTCTGGGCCGAGATAGCCGGGAGCATAGAGAAACACCGCCGTGGCGCCGTTGCGGGCCAACCGGGCGTGGATCGCCTCGCGCCGGGCCGGATCGACGTAGAAGGTATTGAGAAACACGTACAGCTTGTAGTCGGGCAGACGGGGGTCGGCGATATCGTCCACGAGACAGAAGTCCCATGGCGCGCCCGACTGCGGCATGGTGACCACCTGGTGCAGGTCCAGGGCGGCGTTGGCCATGGTGGGCCGCATCCAGTAGAAACTGTGCGGATCGACGAACACACCGATCTCGGCGGTGAAGGGCTGCCGCCGCGGCAGGCTTTCCGCCGCAATCCGCTGGCCCTGACCCAGCGTGGCGAGGATCTGGGGATCGGAGAACCAGCCGCCGCTCATGTCGAACCAACTCACGGCGGCCCGCTTGGTGAGCGTCTCGGCGAACTCCCGCCAGAACACTCCGAGCGTTTCGTGCATGTTGTCGGCGCGGCCGTAGCCCGCACTTGGATCGGTCAGATGCGTGCGGTGATCCGATTCATCGAGCCACAGCTTGCCACGGAGGCGGAAAGAATCGGTGGCCGACATGAAAGTGCAGGCCTCGCCCGGCTTGCGGTACCAGTAGTTGGGTGGGCTCATCAGGAAATCGATGTCGGGGGAGTCGAACACGCGGCGGGCGGCCAGGTGGCCCGAATCCTGCTGGTTGATCCCGTGCGCTGTGAGATACCCGTAGTAAGTGCCTACGAGGGCCTTTCCCTCGGTCGCTTCGCGCACGATGCGAGCGATGTAGAGCAGGGCGTCGGCGTCCATGTTGGAGATGAATTCGTAGAAGTCGACCGCCTGGCGTTCCGTCTGCGGATCGCGAAGGACTCGCGGGCCGCCCGGCCGCCGCTTCTCCCAAGCGGGCATCTCGACGGTAGCCAGCGTCACCTGCGGATCGCGCCATGCGGCCTGAAGCTCGGCATCGGTCCGGTAGCGTTTGGCGAGAAAAGCGCGGAACGCCCGCAAGGCCGGCTGGCTGTAGTCGTCGCGCGACTCCTGCCAAGTGCCCCACATCTGCCATTCGGCCGTGTAGCCGTTGTAGAACATGTAGCCCAGGATGCGGTCGGCATAGGGGGCCCGCCGGAGATAGGCGATCAACCGGCGCAGATCCTCGCCGATCTCGCGGCGCCAGAGTTCCGAGGCGAACGACGTCCGCCCTTTGCTCCCGTCGGCAAACTGGCACATCTCCTCGGGATGCGCCTCCTGCCACCATCGTGCGCCGGTCACGCTGATGTGCGGGAGGAAACAGGCCTCGGGGTCGGCATCGAGGACTGTCGCGAAATAGCGGTCGAACTCACTATAGTCGTAGCGATCGGCGGCCACATGGCCCAGGTCGCCGTCGTGCGACGGGCCGACCCAGTCGGCATAGAGATGGATTCCGGCCTGGGCCACCTCGCGGTGATAGCTGGCATCCTGGCTCAGGTGCCCCACGTAGGCGTATCCTGCTAACGGTTTGCCGTTGACGAAGATTGCCGCATCGCCTCCCAGGCGGCGAAGCTCGGCCACGGGCGGCTCGACCTGTCCAACGCGATCGCTTTCGATCTGAACGGTGGCGGTGGCGGCAGCAGCCTGCGGCCCGAGATCCAACTCGTAGCAGCCCACCTCGACGGTCGCCGGACCCGGATACCAATAGGCGGAGATGGGCAGTCGACCGCGAATCTCCACCTGGGGCCGGTCAAGCGTGATCGGCTCTTCAATCACGCGCAGAAAGGTGTTGCCCCGCCGCAGACGCAGATAGAGCGTGGCCGTCTTCATCTCCGGGGCCGGCGCGACATCGAGGGTCGCTATCGCCTCAATCGTGGTGCCGGCCTGGGCGGTGGGGGGTACGCGCAGCGCGGTCAGCCTGGCCGTGCCGAGCGGCTCAACGGTGACGCCTTCCTCAAGACCGGGTCCGGGCGATTCCAGGCGCACGTAGTCGAGCGCGACCCAACGCTCGGCCTGGTTGCCCGGATCGATGCGCAACGAGCTCACGCGGCGGCTTGGTCCGCCCCACTGGCGCGACTCGGCGCCGGCGGTCGTTTCACGCCAACGATTCTTGTTGAGGTCCATGCGGTAGGTGGCCCAGCCCTTGGCAATCGGCAGCTTGCCGCCGAGGCACCACCGCTTGTCGGGACTCTCATAGAAGATATCGAGCAGATCAGCCTCTTCGGACGAGTACAGCCGCACCGTGAGCCACGAGTGCTGCCGGGCGTCGATTCCGTCGGTGGGCACGCGCAACGACACGTACGGATCCCAGGCCGTCTGGCCCGACACGTGCGAATGGGCAACCTGGCCCGGCACCAGGTTGTTCGTCCCGGTGATCTCACGCTGGTGATCGAAGTTCCACACAATCGGTTCCGCTGCGACCGCCCGGCCGGATAGCAGGAGCCACGTACTGATCGCAAGACCAAGGAGTGATTTCATCAGAATATCCTCTTACGTTTCCGACTGGGGCCAGGCACCCGTTTTTGTTCCGCCGCTTACTTCTTCTCAACCAGGTCATACACGCGAACATAGTCCACGAGGAACTTGTCGGGCAGTTTCGCCTCGGCGATGTCGCCCGCCCACTTGCCGATTTCATCGCTGATGAGGATGTAGACCGGCACCTGGCAGACTCCGCCAGCCGTGGTGCGCCAGGTTTCCTTTCCGTCGACGTAGAATACGTACTCTTCGGGAGTCCAGAGGACGCTGAACGTGTGCCAGCCCTCCATGACGCCCGGCACCTTCGCGTGGATGCCCGCCGAGCTGTTTGGCTGCCCATAGTCCCAGTGGATGGCATGATTGAGCCGCTCGTCGAGCCAGGGCTTCTCCATGATGTCGATCTCCGATCCGTCGCGACCGCCATCGCCGATCTTGCGGACGCCGTCGCAGGTGAGCCAGAAGGCCGGCCAATGGCCGGGTTGCTGGTGGAGCTGAATGCGAGCCACGTAGTAGCCGAAGGCATGCTCGAACTTGCCTTGCGTGGCGATGCAGGCGTCGATGTACTTGTCGCCGTCTTTGAAGGTGCTCATCCGCAGATGGCCTTCACCATCCAGGCTGACCGCTTCACGACTCCACCAGCCGTCGCGCCGCCGCCCCTCCTGGCGATAGATCCACTTGCTTTCGTCAAGCTGCGTGCCGTCGAACTCGTCGTGCCAGACCAGTTGCCAGCCCTTTCCTTCGGGCGGGTTGGGAAGGATATCCTGGTCTCCGGGCGTCTGACTATGCACTGGGGAGGCGAGAACCCCGCCAACCAACATCGCCAGAGCGACGCCGATGCGTATGAAGTCCAGTTTCATGTGATACTCCTTTGATTCTCATTTCGTGACTATGCGGGTATGCGAGGTAACTGCCAGGGCCGCTATTCCACCCACACCAGCCGCATTCGCATCGGCTCCAACGGGACCGTCAGCCGACCGTTGGAATACGTCAACGTCTCGCCGGTCAACGCATCCTTCGCGTTCTTGGGCTCCACGGCGATTCGCGCAAGGTCCAAGACGACCTGCGCCGTAACCCCCTGGTCGGCAGACAGGTTCGAAACGACCGCGAGTACGCGGCCCGTCTGGCCGGCGGCGGCCGGATGTGAGTACAAGCTCACACGCACCGAGGCGGGCTGGGCGGTCGCCATGGACTGCGATTCCCAATAGGGATGCCACTGGGCCTCGCCAACTTCGAAGCGGCTCATGACATCCCAGATGGGCGAGACCTTTTCCAAGGCAGCCAGGCCGCAGGGGCGGACCCGAACGTCGTGCAATAGGGAGACTGCCAGCGCCTGGTCGTAGGTCCATTGCGGCGGCCGCTCGTAGGCGAGGAACTCGCACGGCACGCCGAGGTTGTGGCCCATGAACTCAGCGCGAAAGGCGTCCAGCGGCAGATTCTTCAGCGGATCGCCCGACAATTCACCAGCGGCAAACTGTTCGCCATCCCAGTACGCATCGGCCAGCGACAGGGTCGGCGTCACGCAGCAGGTGCTCTGGTGCGCGCTGATCAGGCCGTCCTGCGGATGGAACATGCCGTAGAGTCGGCGCATGAAGCGCCGCACGCCGAAGATCGGGTAGGTGGGGCGGAGACTGCCATCGCCGGCGCGGTAGCCACACCCGTGCCGCTCGTTCGCGCAGGGCCAGGGCACGACCGTGCCATCGAGATACAGGCCGTCGTAGCCGTAACGCTCGCGCGCCTCGGCAATGCCGTCGGCCAACCGGTCGGCCCAGACGCTGTTGTAGCAGACTTTGAAATCGCGCTGTTCGGGATGGCGATACCAGCCGGGAGTGATCTGGCCGGCGGCATCCTTCACCAGTATTTCGTCGTGCAACTCGGCCCACTCCGGCGCCAGCGGCGAAAACTCATAGCCGTGATAGACGAGCACTTTCATTCCGCGCTCGTGGCAGGCGTCGACGATGGCCTTGAACTCCGCCTCGGGTGTCGTCATCGGGTAGTTCTGGATCGGCGCCCAGTCTTCGTGGAATACGGCGGTCTTGACGCCCAGCTTTGCCGCTCGGTCGAGTGTGGCGGTCGGGTTGCGGTCCGGGAACGCGCGGTGGCAGAGCCACCACTCCTTGGGAACCGGCAGTGTCGAGCCGACGCCCAGTTCCGGCACGTGCCAGATCCGCCACTCGTGAAAACCCTTGGGCCACGGCTTCACCGGGGTTGCCTGGAAACCGAACGTGAACGTGGCGGGCAGGCGCACGGCCGAATCGAGGAGACGCATGCGAAGCAAGACGGTGTCATCTTCCATGATGATCTCGATGGCACTGTCGGCGGAGTTTGGCTGCCAGCCCTCGTCCGACTCGGCGAACCAGCCCAATCCAGCGTCCTCCTGTCCCAGCCAGACGAACGGCTTGAAGGGGAGAACGAGACCCGCTTCGGGCAACTGGCCGCTATTCTTCGCGCTGCCCCAGCGGCCCGGGAAATAGTGGAAGAGGCTGGTGCGCTGTCGTTTCAGCGGCACCTCGAGCCACAGTTGCTCGAGCTTGGGCGTCGTCTTGTACTGCGGCAGCACGACCGCGTCGACGCGCATCATGCCGTCGAATTCGATCCGCGTGGTCGTGTTGACGATCAGATCGTCGCCCGACTGCCAGCCGGTGATTACCGCCTGCGCCGAGTCGGCATGAAACACGAAGTTGCCACCACGCTTCCACGCGATCGGCTTGCCGCTCACCTGCCCAACCAGCCGAACGGGCGAGGCAAGGAGTTCTTCACCCAAGGCGACGATCGAGTCCGGCAGCGCGCGGTTGGCAAAACGGTGCGAGCGGCCCCACACGCCAACCGCGACGCCCGACGAATCCGCCTTCACGCTCACGGGCGTCCACGGCGCGATCAGCTCCGGCGATTCGGCGGCCAGCGGGCCGGGCAAGCCGGCCGCGATCACGGCCAGGCAGCATCCCATCAGACTGCGCAGGGGATGCTGTTGTGCTTGCAGGACGCAATTCTCTCTACGCATGCAGATCATGTCTGGCTCCTTCAAGTGAGCGAGTACGCGCGATTGTAGCGCAGCGGGAAGACGTGTGCAACAACGTCTCGAGAATCTGACGACATAGTGTAAAACGTCTATACGTTACAGAGGCGGGCCGCGGCTCCATCGTGCGGCGCACCGGTGCTGATGCGCAACAATCCTCGCTAGTGTTGAATTTCTTGGACGCGGGCTCGCGTCGCAGAACGGCTCGCTGCATAGGGTTGTGACGCCGGGTCGCGACGTAAACGAGCCATGCTTTTGAGGGACGTGTTGCACTTGAGGCGATTGGGACATTGGTGAGCGGCTCGCGGTGTCGGTTTCTACGGTTCGAGTTGGTACAAACAAAAAGAGCCCGTCGAAGGGGCGCTCGTCTGGAGAGCGACCCAGCGACGGGCTCTTGAGGATACCGGCGCGAAAGCGCGCGGCTCTGCGGATACCCGTGTATGGACTACTGTATAGTATGCGTGGCCTGAATCGCAAGAGGAAATCTTGGGGGGAGCGAGCATTTTTCGCAAGTGCCGGCGACTTCAGGCTTTTTGGCGCCCGCCCGCGTTGCACACTCCGGCCGAAGATCCATAAAATGGTCGCGTCGACCTCGATCGGAACCGCTGGCTGTCTTGAATAGGAGAGACCGATGTCTCGATTCACCCGAAGAGATTTCCTGCGAACCTCGTTGGCCGGCGGTGTGGCGTTGAGCTTACCCCGCCGCCGCAGCACAGCCGCGCCGGCAGACCAGCCGGTGGGCGCAAACGGCGACATCCGGGTGGCGATGATCGGCCTGGGGGAACTCGGCGGTCCGGGGGTTGGGGCCCGCGGCCGGCAGCTCATCGATCTGCTGCGCAAGGTGGGCGGCGTGCGGATCGTCGCGCTGTGCGACATCGACAAAGCGATCCTCGGCCGGGAAATGGAGCGGTTTGCCGGCTGGAACCAGCGGGTCAAGCCGTACGCCGACATGCGGCAAGTCTTCGATGCCGATGATGTCGACGCGGTGTTCATCGCCACTCCCAATCACTGGCACGCCTTGGCGACGGTCTGGGCCTGCCAGGCGGGAAAGGACGTGTATGTCGAGAAGCCGGCGTCTTACAACATCTGGGAAGGCCAGCAGATGGTGGCAGCCGCGCGGAAGCACAACCGGATCGTGCAGGTCGGCACGCAAGCCCGCTCCCTGGATGCGCTCGCACAGGCCGTGGAGTTCGTACGGAGCGGGCAACTGGGCAAGATTCAATATGCCCACGCCGTCGTCTACCGGCGGCGGGAAGGGATCGGCAAGGTGGCCGGACCGCAACCGGTGCCGCCTTCGGTGGACTACGACCAGTGGCTGGGCCCGGCTCCCAAGACGCCGCTGATGCGACAGGTGTTCCATTACGACTGGCACTGGGTCTGGCCGACGGGTAACGGCGAGATCGGCAACAACGGCGTGCACTACCTCGATCGCTGCCGCATGTTTCTTGGCAATCCGGGCCTGCCGCGCCGAGCAATGAGCCTCGGCGGGCGGTTTGCCTTCGACGACGATGGAGAGACAGCCAACACGCAGATCGCCATGCTGGACTGCGAACCGGCGCCAATTCTGTGTGAGGTGCGCAACCTGCCGGAGAAGCCCGGGTCGAAGAAGGTGGACACGTTCCGTTCGCTGACCACGGGTATCGTCGTGCAATGTGAGGGCGGGTATTTCATGGAGGGGGGCGGAACGGTGGCGGCCTTCGACCGCGACGGGCAGAAGATCACGGCATTTGCCGACCGCCGGCCCCGTGAAAAGCAGGAGAGCGCCCACCAGGAGAACTTCATCGAAGCGGTGCGGAGCCGGAAGATCGGCGACCTGAACGCCGAGATTCAGGAGGGGCACCGCTCGGCCGCGTTGTGTCACATGGCCAATGTCTCCTATCGCCTCGGCGAAGCATCGACCGGGAAGGCGTTGGGGGCAGCGGCTTCAGGCCATGCGGTACTGGCGGACGCGCTAGAGCGATTCCAACGCCACTTGGCGGCCAACGGCATCGACCTGGCGAAAACGCCCGTCACGCTCGGTCCCTGGGTGACGATGGACGTCCGCGCCGAGGAGTTTGTTGGCGATCGCGCTGAGGAGGCCAACCGCCTGTCGCGTCGCGACTACCGCGCCCCGTACGTGGTGCCGGAGATTGCGTGAGGCACCGAGCATTTGGCGGCGGGTTTATCATTGGGATTGTTTCCTCACAGGCCGATTACGTCGGAAGTAAGACATGAAATGCTGGATGTTACACCTCGTAGGCTGCACGGTTGCACTCCTGGCGATGGTGCCGGGTGTGCTGGCACAGGAGGTCGGTCCTCAGCCAAGCACCGAGGATGGAGATCGCGTCGGCCGGCCAGATCAGCACCGCCCGACGATCAAGGATGCCTACGAGAATCACTTTCTCATCGGCATGGCGGGAGACCTGCCCGGCAGATACTCCGAAGAGGAACTGGGCCTCGTGAAGGAACACTTCAATGTCGTGACGCCGGAAAACTGCATGAAGCCGGGCCTGGTTCATCCCAGCCAGGAATCGTGGAGGTTCGAGCGGCCTGACGCCCTGGTGCAGTGGTGTGCGGATAACAACGTCGGCATCCACGGCCACACGCTCGTGTGGCATGCCCAAACCAATGACTGGTTCTTCCGCGACGGCGACAAGGCGGCAGTCACCGAGCGCATGAAGGACCACATCAGCACGCTGGTCGGCCGCTACAAGGGAAAGATCCAGAGCTGGGATGTCGTCAACGAAGCGATCAACGATGGGGGCAACGCCGAGACGGCCCAAACGGAGAACCTCCGTAACTCCTCGTGGTTACGGGCCCTGGGGCCGGAATTCCTGACGTTGGCCTTCAAGTTTGCCCACGAGGCCGACCCGGACGCCAAGCTCTACTACAACGACTACGGCATCGAGGCCGGCCCCAAACATGAGAGTTCGATGGTGCTCCTAAAACGCTTGATCAAGGAGGGCGCGCCGGTCCACGGCGTGGGAATCCAGGGCCACTGGAGCACGGGCCGCATCCCGTACGACGCCCTGGACAAAGCGATCTCCGACTACGCCTCACTGGGACTGGAGGTCAGCGTGACCGAGTTGGACGTGACCATCCGCGGCGCCTCGGGCGGTCAATTCGGCCCCGCTTTCGGCGGTCGTGGATTCGGAGGCCGCAGGTTTGGCGGCGGCTCGCCCCCTTCGCCACAAGATTTGAAAACACAGGCGGATGACTATGCCAGATTGTTCTCGATCTTGATCCAGCACAGGGACGCGATCGAGCGAGTGACTTTCTGGGGCCTCAGCGACCGCCGCACCTGGCGATTTGGGCAGCACCCGCTGATCTTTGATTCCAACAACCAGCCAAAGCCGGCCTATAGAGCCATCGTCGACGCCGTACTGTCTCCGAATGCTGCCCCAACCGCGCCACAATAGCGCCGGCATCGCACCAGTCCCCCGCAACGACGGTGAACTACCGAGTTTGCTGCGCATCACAGCCAACAACTTCGCACATGGTTGTCCGACAATAGTTCCCTGAGAAGAACTCCCATGATGACACGATTGAAGTACTCGCTGTTGCTCCTGCTCGCTGGGCTACTGATCGTCGGCGCCACCGCTTCTGAGGGCCGTGCCCAGGAGCCACGCGGGTTTGGCGGCCCCATCGAGCTCAACCCAGACGACGTGCCGGCGTTTCCCGACCCGCCCGCCGGATTCGATTCCGAACGCGAAGGGATCCCGCACGGCCAGTTGGAGATGGTGACCTACGACTCCAAATCGGTCGGGACCACCCGCACGATGCAAGTCTATACACCGCCGGGCTACACAAAAGAGAAGAAGTACCCGGTGCTCTATCTCCTGCATGGCATTGGCGGCGATGAAACGGAGTGGCAGCGGCTGGCCAGGCCGAACGTCATCCTCGACAACCTGATTGCCAGCGGCCAGGCCGAGCCGATGATCATCGTCATGCCCAACGGTCGAGCCCAGAAGAATGACCGGGCCGAAGGCAATGTCTTTGCATCGGCGCCCGCTTTTGCCGCGTTCGAAGAGGACTTGTTGAAGGACGTTATCCCGGCGATCGAGTCGCGCTACTCCGTCGAAGCGGACCGGGAGCAGCGAGCGATTGCCGGGCTGTCGATGGGTGGCGGACAGTCACTGAACTTTGGACTGGCGCACCTCGACACCTTCGCCTGGGTCGGCGGCTTCTCATCCGCCCCCAACACCAAGCCGGCTAAGGAACTCGTGCCCGACGCCGCAGTCGCGAAGGCCAGGCTCAAGCTGCTCTGGCTCTCTTGCGGAAAGAGGGACGGCCTGATACGCATCAGCCAGGGAGTTCATGCCTATCTCCGGGACAATGGCGTCCCGCACATCTGGCACGTCGACGACAGCGCCCATGATCCTGTTCACTGGAAGAACAGCCTCTACCACTTCGCCCAGCGCGTCTTCCGGTCGCAGCCCCTTCCGGAGACCGCCGCAAGCGCCGCACCGACCGATACGGGTGTCGCGGCTGCGACGGTGGTGGAGGATTTTCAGCCCTCGTCGCTGAATCAGCCGGGCCAGGAGTATCCCCAGGTCAACTCGGAGCGTCGCGTTCGATTCCGCATCGTTGCTCCCCAGGCCCAGAGCGTCGGCGTGAGCATTCGCGGAACGCAGTGGACCAAGGGCGAGGACGGCGCCTGGGTGGGGACGTCGCGGCCATTGGATGAAGGCTTTCACTACTACCATCTTACGATCGATGGTGGGACCTTCAACGATCCCGGCACCTTGAGCTTCTACGGTTCCACTCGTTGGGAAAGCGGCGTTGAGATCCCGGCACACGATCAGGACTTCTATGCGCTGAAGGACGTTCCTCACGGACGGGTGCAACAGATCCTCTTCCCCTCGAAGAGCACCAACACGCAACGCCGTGCCTTTGTCTACACGCCACCCGAGTACGACAAGAACCTGGACGAACGATACCCGGTGCTCTACCTGCAGCACGGCTGGGGCGAGGACGAAACCGCCTGGAGCAACCAGGGCCGGGCGAACCTGATCATGGACAACCTGATCGCCGAAGGGAAGGTCCGGCCGTTTTTGATTGTAATGACCTATGGCATGACCAACGAAGTCCGGTTCGGCGGCCTGGCCAGTTTCAGGATCGATCCATTCCAGACGGTTCTCGTCGACGAGTTGATCCCCTACATTGATACCAATTTCCGCACGCTTGCCGACCAGCCTCATCGCGCCATGGCCGGCCTCTCCATGGGCGGAATGGAGACGAGACTGATCACGCTGGCCAACCTCGACAAGTTCTCGCACATCGGGCTGTTCAGCGGCGGGAGCATCTCCCTGGACGATGTCAACAACACGCCCGGTTTCAAGGAGAAAGTCAAGCTCGTATTCGTCAGCTACGGGAGCCGTGAACTCGGTGACAACCGCGGTGGTCGTGGAGGCAATCCACAGGCGAACGCCGACGCGCTGAAACAAGCCGGTATCAACAGCGTCTTCTATGTTTCGCAGGATACGGCCCACGAGTTCCAGAGCTGGCGGCGAAGCTTGCGCGAACTGGCGCCGCTGCTGTTCCGAGACTGAGGGAGGAGGCCCGGCTGCTTGAAGCGCCTGCCTCGGCAGGACTTACGAGCGGTCTTTCAAACTCTGCCTCTTCTTGCCGTTGCGGGAAGGCGATTTCCTGGCGGACGTCGCTGCACGCTGTTTCTTGGAGCTGCGGGGGACGGACACTTCCGCCGGCAATTCAGGTTCCGCAATCGCGATAGTTGTCTTGACTCGCTTTCCCGCCGGTTTTGCAGCGGCTTTCGGCTTCGTCGGGCGAGATCGCGCGCGGGGCGGCGTCCCCGCTGCGGTGTCCGATCGCCTGGTGCGAGAGCGGGCAGGTTTGGTCGCCGTCGCTCGTTCACTGCCGCTGGCTGGCAGGGCCGGGTCGGGACCGGCCTCGGCATCTGGGGTGTTGATCTCGATGCCGAAGACGTCGGCCAGTGCCCCGGCAGAGAGCCGCTTCGATTTGCCACGCGACGTGGCTTCCGTGACCGCCTGCTCGGCGTCGGCTGAGATGATCTCCTGATGGTCGACGCCGCGGAGGAGGAAGAGCATCTCGGGCTTGTGGTCGAGCCGCGCCCCGACGCCGTAGAGCACCGCGGCGACATGCTTGCACATCGTAGCCCAATCCGGACAACTGCACTTCATCGAGATCTCGCCCGGCTGCGGAAAGAGCCCCTCCTTGCGGTCGGTGACCTGTTCCATCACCTGGTCGGAGAGACGTCCTTCGAGCAATTCGAGCAGCGAGCCGATCCGGCCGGCGCAGCGCGACTTGAGCGAATTCCATTTGGCCGGCGCGAGCGTCTTGATTTGGATCACCACGTCGTAGAGTTCGGACCCCGACACCTTGGCCTCAATCCGGCCCTTGCTGACGGCAAGGTGGCACACCGAGCCGTTGCGGGCGTATCGCTGCCCGCGGGGCAAGCGATTGGCGAAGTCGCTGAACGATTCGAGATGTTTGCACCAAGCCTCGCCCCAGAAGCTGCGGGCGATCTTGCGGCCCTCGATCGTGACGGGCTGGATGTCGACCCCCTTCTTGCGAAGCCTGGCCATCTCGCTTTGCGCCTTGCGGCGACGTTCGGCCACCGATACGTAGGGCGCCCATCCGCCGTAGTATCCGCCGTATCCATAGCGTGCCATCGCAATCCTCACAAACTGGTTCGAGTGATGTCGAGGGAAACGAAGCGGATCAACTCCGCGTCAGTCATTTCGGTCAGCAGCCGTTCGGCGCCCCCTTCGAGCAGGTCGCTCGCCAACTGGCGTTTCTCTTCGATCAGGGCGTCGATGCGTTCTTCGACGGTGCCGCGGCAGACGAACTTGTGCACCAGCACATTGCGTCGCTGCCCGATGCGAAAAGCCCGGTCGGTCGCCTGGTTCTCGACGGCCGGATTCCACCAGCGGTCGAAGTGGATTACATGCGATGCAGCCGTGAGATTCAAGCCCGTGCCGCCCGCTTTGAGCGAGAGCACGAAGAACGGAGGGCCATCGTCGCGTTGGAACTGGTCGACGAGGGCCTGCCGCCGCTTCACCGCGGTGTCGCCGTGGAGCACGAGGCCCGGCCGGCCGAACACGCCGGCCAGCAGCGAGGCCAGCGGGTCGGTCATCTCGCGGAACTGGGTGAACACCAGAGCCCGCTCCTGCCGCGAGGCGATTTCCTCACAGATCTCGCTGAGCCGGATGAACTTGCCGCTTTCTTCCAGAGCGAAACGGCCGTCGCCCAACAGGTGGCTGGGATGGTTGCAGAGTTGCTTGAAACGCATGAGGTAAGCCAGCACCGCGCCGCGCCGCTTCATGCCCTCGACGTTGTTGAGCAGATCGGCCAGTTCCTGGACCATGTTGGCGTAGAGCGCCGCCTGCCGCTTGCTGAGGCCGCAGAACGCCTGCACCTCGATCTTTTCAGGCAGGTCGTCGATGATCCGCCGATCGGTCTTCAGCCGCCGCAGAATGTAGGGCTGCACCAGGGCGCGGAGCGGGGCGTAGCGATGGTTTTCGCGCTGGTCGAGCTGCTTGACGAACTGCTTGAACCGGGCTGCCGATCCCAGCAAGCCAGGGCAGAGGAAGTCGAACAGCGACCAGAGATCCGAGAGAGCCGGTTCTCGACCGGGGTGCCGGTCCAAGGCGATGCGCGCGCTCCGGCTTGGATCTGCTTGATCGCCTTCGTCTGCCGGGCTGACAGTTCTTGATTGCCTGTGCCTCGTCGATGACGACGAGCTTCACGGGCGTTTCAGAGTCCACGACTGGCGAAGCAGCATGCCGTAGGTCGTCGCCACGACGTCGACGCCGCCGAGCGTGCCGCCGTTGGGTCGGCCATGCTGGGTCCAACTCGTCTTTGGACATCTCAGAGGGATGGACGAACGCGGCCAGGCGGGGGTGAAGCGTGCCATCTCGGCCGCGCCCGGTTGGCCAGCAGCGAGGCCGGCAACACCAGGAGCGAGGGCTTTGTCCGCCTCTGCCGGCCTTGCCAGGAGCAGGGCCAGCACCTGGAGCGTCTTGCCGAGGCCCATGTCGGGCCAGGCACGCGCCCAACTCCGAGGCCGGAGAGGAACCCTCAGCAGACGCCTGTTTCCTGGTAGGCCGCAAGGTCGGCTTTCAAGGTCGCGGTCGGCAGCCAGCGGATCAAGGTTTTCGGGGCTGCGCATCTAGGACAACAGATCGCCGAGCCACTGGCCGGCCTCGACAAACGACCACGAGCGATTGTCGGCCACCTGATCGCCACCGCCCGGGCCATCGGCAGCCAGGTCGGCGGGCACGCCCGCAAGTAGCCGCATGCCCTCGATGAACGACACCCCGTCGCCGGCTTCCTGCTGCACCTGCTTCCAGTGATCGAGGGCCTCCTGGAGTTTTTGGCGATCGACCTCGATCCACTGGCCGCGCAACAGCACCAGCCCGTCTTCTGCGGCGAGCAGTTGCCGCCACTCGGCATCGCTGAGCGACTCGTCGCCCAGCGCGACGGAGACTTTGAAGTCGAGCATGCCGCTGGCATCGAACTTCTTCTGCCGCGTCTGGCCGATGGTGACGCCAACGCGAGGCCGGGGGCGTTTCTTCCACCAATCGGGCATGCGGACGAGAATGCCGCTATCCTCGAGCAGCGGGATGTCCTTGAGAAACCGATAGGCCTCGCGCGGCGTCCAGGCCAGCGGATGATAAAGGTCGCCCGATTCGACCAGTTCCCGGACGAGCGAGCTCTGCTGAGACGCGCGGTGCACCGGCGAAAGCAGCCGCACCAGGGCCGCCTTGTTCTTCGCGCCGGCCGATTCCCGCAGTGCCTGGCTGAGCGGCTGGTACTGCACGCGCGACGTGCCGCCCATGGCGGGCGCATAGGTGGCCAGAAAGGCGAACGGATGATGCTCGTCGCGGCGGTTTTCGGCCAGATGGAAACACACCCTGCCCACCTGGTGCCAGAGCGGGGCACGGCGGCGGAGGAATCCGGCGAGGCCGTCGCCTGATTTGGAGATCTCGCCACGGACCCAGGTGTCGAGGCTTTCCCAGACGGCCACGAGCGCAGCGGGGCTGAGATACTCCGCGCCGTGCATGGGCGGAGCGCTCTGGATCCATGCCGACAGCTCGGCGAGATCGGGCGGAGCGATCGGCTCAACTGCCGCGCCGGCGGACTCGGGCGTATGGCAGAGCGCGGTCAGGTATTTGCCGGCCAGCTCGCGCCAGTAGGCGAAAGAGACAGGCAGCGGGCCGTCGAACGTTTCGGCCGCAAGGAGGAACAGCCCCTCGCCTTGGCTGGTCGCGAAGGCGTCGGCCACGCGCCGCAGGTGCCGATCGGCGTGGATATCTGACGACGACTCGGGCTCACCGGCATCGGTGGTGGATCGATCGAGCGTTATTCGACCCGAGGGGGTGAATGCCAACTCCATGCGGTGCCATCCGTGTACGCCGTCGCCTAACGTGCCGGCACGAATCAGTACCGATTCCGCTTCGAGACACTGTTAAACGAGGCCTGCCGTATCGCGGCGCGGAACGGCCGACACCATCCCCGACCGCGGCAAATCTCCCTTGAGTATAAAGGCGAATGTGGAGGGTTGTAAGGGGTCAAGACCACGCAGAAAGGATCACCGGCATGCTTCGTCTGCTCGATGGCCGGGTCCATCACGCCGAGATTCAACTTCTTTCCCGCATTCTCCGCATCGTGCAACGCCCGCACAAGTAATTGTCTCCTTGAGTCGAGTATCCTTCCGTGCCGAGCCGGATTACCTTGCCGCAATCGTCGCAATGGGTCGGCTCGTACTCAGGCGGGTTGGGCAGCTTCTCGAAGTTGTATTCGTTCGTGCCGTACCAGACGTACATCTCGGTTTCAAACGCCTTGCGGCACTTCGGGCAGTCCTTCCAGTCACCTCGGTGGCCTTCGGCGTGATGGTAGCCGCAGAGCGTGTAGCGGCGGTGATTCCGGCTGCAACTGTTCCGAGCGTAGGAGAATATCACGTACTTGTGCTCGTCGTCGCATATCCATGACCCGCAGCACTCGGTTTTCGTAAGGCTCTTCGTCTTCCCGCACAGACCGCAGCGGGCGCCACCTTGTTGCGGCGATTGGCGAGTTGATTTCCGCTTGCGGGCGGTGGCTTTCTTCTTGGCTGCCATAGACTATCCCCCATTGAGTCTAGACGTGTCGCCAGCACGACCGTCGGCCGTCATCGACAAGTTCACTTTTTCGGTTCCCGAACAGCGATCTTCGGTGGCTGGTCCAATTCGTCATCAGCCATCTGGTGGGCTTCGAGCCCGATCAGCAGACGAGTCGTCGCGATCGTGGAATCACGAGACTCGATTATCGCATGCTCGTCATCGCGCGAAATCCTCACCTGGTCGAGCCGGGCGATATTTGGCCGCTTCTTTCGCATACCGTAATCCTATCAGTTCCGGGGGTTTCGGTCGGTTTGATGCGCCGATTCCGCCGCGTTGAACTTGATGGTTGCCCCCAGATCGAAACCCGCCTTGACCAGCGTCTCTTCGACGCGACGCAGGTCGACGTGGGTCGCCTGGGCGTAGTAAGCCTCCAGGCCGTGAACCGTCGGTCGCGACGGCCCGACTCGGACGTCAGAATGCCGGGTGTTGGTCTCGCGATCTCGACCGTCAAACGCTTCGCACAGGTACAGCGCCAACTCGTGGAGGTCGCCTGGGAACAGCACGGCCACTGATCCTAATGCTGAAAGAGGTATCTCGCGTCCCATGCGTGCTACCTCGGTGTGGGGTTGCGCCCGCGGCAACGGTGCTGGCGGGCGCCGGGCAACGGCGCCCAGTCTGCCCTGCCCCATCTGACTGACAACTGCCGACCATCCTAGCGGGCGGATCGAGGGCTCGGTAGTCAGACGGGTGATAAAGGCCTCTCTCCCTGGCTGACGCTGCCAAGCAGTGCGGGAGCGGCTGTTCACCCGTTCCCGACACTGGGCAGAGAGTCAGAGAGTTCGAGATCAAAAAGCGGGGGTGCGAACGCAACCATCATGGTTTGGCTCGGACCCCGAAATCTCGATTTCGAAACAGAGAGCGCGGCCGCCGGGCGGAGAATGATGTAAGTCCTTGCCGCACAACGCAAGAAACGTAAAACGCCGAGCTCGACTGAACTCGGCGCCGGCAGCTAACCCGTTGTGGCATCAGAACTTGCGTAAAATGAAAAGCTCCCCGACTAGGACTCGAACCTAGGACCCAGCGGTTAACAGCCGCTTGCTCTACCGACTGAGCTATCGGGGACTGTGGGATCTATCTTATCTCACGCTGCCGGGAGCGACAAGGAGCGACCGCAGCTCCACTTGAGCTGCCTGTGGGCGGAATAACGGCGGATCTATACAGCGATAGAGCGGAGGCTCCCCACCGTCTTGGTGTGCTCTTTGGTCTCGTTGGCTTCCAAACGTAATCGGCGATATCCGGCTTGGTCGTGAAGTTGTGCTGAAATTGTGCCGTCCTTCGCGATAAAGAGACGCCCCCCCGGAGGCCGTCCATGGGAGCATTCAGTCCGATCGGTGGGCTTCCGGCACGCTCAGCCGTTGCGCACCCAGGAGGGGGGACGCCTGGACAATCAGAGCGATTCGAGCGGGGCTGGGGGGAAAGCGGCGAACATGCGAGAATAATGCGGTGGGGGGAGCGCCGGTTGCAGCATAATTCTACCCGGACATTGCGGACGCCGGGTGGCGGCAGCAACAACCGACGAAGCGAGAACTCCAACGACAGGAACTGGGTCTTAGGTCATCCGATTAGGGCGCAGACCGTGTTGAAGAAACCGGCAGGCAATTTCTGGAGCGGTCTCTGGCGGCGCGTGCGATCGCCCGCGGTGGACGATGCGGAAATCGAGGCACGACTCGCGCAACTGCGCGGCGAGTTGCCGGAGCCCGTATTCTGGCTCCTGGGCAAGGCTCAGTCGGGCAAGACGTCGCTGGTGCGGGCGCTGACAGGTAGCAGTCGGGCTGAGATCGGCAACGGTTTCCGCCCCTGTACGCGAACCGCGCAGCTCTACCCTTTTCCGGACGAAGCCGGCCATTTCGTCCAATTCTTCGACACGCGAGGACTGGGCGAGGTGGACTACGATCCGAGCGAGGACATGCGCGTGCTCCAGGAGCAGGCGCATTGCCTGATCGTGGTGATGCGGGCGCTGGACCACGCCCAGCGAGCGGTGCTTGACGCATTGGAGTCGATCCACCGCGCCCATCCGCACTGGCCGATCATCGTCGTCCAAACGTGTCTCCATGAAGGCTACCCGTCGGCCGAATCGCAACACACTCTGCCGTATCCTTACAACGAGACGCCATTTCCGCCGAGCGTGCCCATCGATCTGGCCCGTTCGATCATGGTTCAGCGACAGTGGTTTGCCGAGTACGAAGCGCGTTTCGTCGCGGTCGATTTCACTCTTCCCGACGACGGATTTCTACCGGAACTCTACGGCCTCGACGCGTTGTGGACGGCGATTGAAGACGCGCTGCCACTCGGGCTGCGGGCGATGCTCGAAGGGCAGGCGCGACCGCTTCGCGACGTTTACTTCCGCGCTGCCCATCCCCACGTTCTATCGTACGCCGCGGTGGCGGGAGCGGCGGCCGGGTTGCCGGTGCCGCTGCTGGACATTCCGCTATTGGCCGCCGTGCAGGCCAAATTGTTTCACAGCGTCGCCCGGATCTACGGCCAACCTATGACGACACAGCGGGCTGGCGAGATCGCCAGCATGCTGGGAGTCGGCTTTCTGGCCCGAATGGGCGTTCGCGAGTTGCTGAAAATCATTCCCGGCCTGGGAACAGTCGTTGCCGCAGCGTTTGCGGCGGCCAGCACCTATGCGCTCGGGTGCACGCTGTGCGCCTACTTCAGCTACGTGCGAAACGGCGATGTGCCGGATGCGGCCGCGCTTCGCAAGCTTTACCAGGCCCAGTACGAGGAAGGACGGCAGCGACTGGGGAGATTTGTCGGACAAATCGCCCGGGGCCAGGAACATCGGGCATGAGACACCTCAAGACTTGGTGGCTCCTGATCCTGGCATTGATGAGCGGCCCGTACGTACTGCTTTACCTGGCGGGCTCCGTCTGGCTTTACGAGCGGAAGCTGCTTTGGCAGTGGGGAGCGGTGGCTGCCGTGCTGACCTTCGTGAGCTGGTGGTGGGCACAACGTTTGAGGCAGAGGCAAGCCCCCCCCACACGGCTATCCGCCCAGCCGGACGATGACTGGCCGCCGTTGGCAAGGGCCGCCTGGCAACAGGTCGAAGCGATCGCCAACCGCATGCAGGAGGAAGACCTGCCGTTGGACCGTCCCGAAAGCGTCTGGACCATCGTCCGCGAGGTGCTCGAAGCGGTCGCCCAGCAGTTCCATCCGCGATCGAAACGGGCCATGCTGGAAGTGCCGGTGCCGCACGTGCTGCGGATCGTAGAACTGGTGGCCCGCGACCTTCGGGTGGCATTCTCCAATCGCGTGCCGGCCGGGCACGTACTCACGCTGCACGATTACCAGCGACTGCGGCGGCTGGCCGGCTATTGGACGCCGCTGTATGCGGTTTACCGCGTGGGGTCGTTCGTAGTCAATCCGCTGGCCGCCACGATCCGCGAGGTGCGCGATGCGGCCGCAGGCAAGCTCATGGATGCCTCGATCGAAGAGGTCCGGCGGTGGGCAATCGGCTTCGCTGTCCGCAAAGCGGGTTTCTATGCAATCCAACTCTACAGCGGCCACCTGGTCCTCGATGACGTCGATTTCGATGCCTACCACAGCCGCCAATCGCGCGAAGACAAGGACCGCGCCGTCCGACAGGCCGAACGGCTCGCCGAAGAACCTCTCCGCATTCTCGTGCTGGGCCAGGTGAAGGCGGGCAAGTCGAGCCTCATCAACGCCTTGTTCGGCGAGCCTCGCGCCGCGGTGGACGTGGTGCCTCGCACCAGGTTCATCGAGCCGTACATCCTGGATCGCGAGGGCACGCCCCGCGCGATTATCCTCGATACGGCCGGCTATGAACTGGCAGACATGGATGAGAACCCGTTTGAACCATTGCGTGGAGAGATTCTCAACTGCGATTTGCTGCTGGTAGTCTGCTCAGCGCGATCGGCCGCGCGCGGCGCCGACCGCCGATTGCTGGACGAGCTGCGCGAGTTTTTCCAGCGCGAACCGGACCGGCTGATGCCGCCGACGGTCGCGGCCCTGACGCACATTGACCAGTTGCGGCCGCTGGCGGAGTGGAACCCGCCCTACAACATCGCCGAACCCGACCGCCCCAAGGCGCGCAGTATCCGCGATGCAGCCGAGACCGTCGCCGCGGATCTGGCTTTGACGCCCGCGCAGGTCATCCCCGTATGCCTCAAACCCGAACGGATCTACAACGTGGAGGAAGCGCTGATCCCCGCGATTCTGCAAGCCGTTCCGGAGGCGCAACGGGTGAAGTACCTCCGCTGCCTGCGCCAATTCCACAGCGAGCAGTATTGGCGGAAGCTGTGGCAACAGGCGGCCAGTTCCGGCCGACTGCTACTACAGGCAGGAACCGAGTGGCTGCGAAGCCGCAGTCGAGGTGATTGAGGCGAATTCCGGCGCGGGACATCCGGCGAAGCGACGGCCGGCTCAGGAGGAAGAAAACGACGAGGCACCACAGTCGGGGGCGGCAAAGAATGAGAAAGCCGCTTGCGGCTGAGCACTTCGAGAAGGGCGGCAGTCGCCGGCCTTCCTTGAGTGCCAAGCCGCAAGCGGCGTAATAATGTAACGGCCCGGGAAATTATCCGTCGCGGGGGTCTGGCCGCGACGGGTCAGTCGAACGGCGATGGCGGATGGATTGGCTTTCCCAGGGGAAAACAGCGGTCAAACAAGCTCCTTCTTGGCACCGATGAGGGTCCGCAAACGCTCGGCCAATAGCGCCGAGTCGAACGGCTTCTTGAATGTCTCATTGATGCTCGATCGGTCGAAGCTCATCGAGCTGCCGTCGTCCGGCAGCAGGGCAATCAGGATCACCTCGGCGAACTCGTTGTTGCGCCGCAGATTCTGACAGATTTGCAGAGCTTCGGTCCGGCCGATGGAGAAGTCGACGATGATGCAGTCGGGATGGAAGCTTTCGGCTTGAATCCCGGCATCAAAGCCGCTGGCCGCCACGGCGACCTTGAACGACCGCTCCACGGGCAGTTCACGCTTGATGTTCTCGACCAGCACCTGGTCCTGCGCGACAATAAGCACCTTGGCCATCGCCTCGTCTTCGAGGTCGCCAAGGGGCATGCCGTGCTCTTTCAGGAACTTGATCAAGTACTCGCGGGGAATCCGTCGGTCTTGAGATCCGGGGATGCGGTATCCCTTCAGGCGACCCGAATCGAACCATTTGCTAACGGTTCGTGGGGCCACCTTACAGATCTTGGCGACCTGACCAGTAGTGAAAACCTTCATTGCAGGCTCTCCGATATCTCGCACGCTTCGGTTCCACACCGCCTCGGCCGGACGACGCCCATCCGGACGAAGCTTGGCCCCTTGCTTGTGACAACTGCTCGATCCATCACTCCGGCGTCGAGCCGGTCAGCCGTCACACGCATCTGGGTCGGGGCCCGATGTAATCTCGCTTCGATTTGGCAGTGGTTCAGCTCCCTCTGACCCGCGCCGTAGTATTCACATCGGTTACCGGGGCATCCGGAAGTCAGCGAAAATCCGTAAAATAGGGAAGGCGTGTTTCAACCAACCCAACGGTAATGTCGTGACTCGCCGGAAGGATCACCCGAGGTAGCGTCGCGGTGGAGAAACCCGTAGAAAGCCCGCCAAATCGTTGCAGCGGCGGGCGGCAAGTGTTTGCCACGAGTCGAATCCGGCGGATCGCGCATCCGGTTTGCTCCCTCTCAACCCGGTAGCACGACGCCAGTTCCGCTGCGCAGCAGGCCGCCCGCGAAAGGCGTGGCAGTTCAAGCATGGTCCCCCCTAAATCCCCACCCACAGTCGCAGCCTGAGCTTGCAGTCTGCGGGATAGGGCTTCCGATGATAGATTTCGATTCAAAACGGGGGATGACTTTAGACTCTTTCTTCCGGTCGTACGGGCGGTGCCGACCGTGTCGTCTGGGAGGACTGTAAGGGCGAAAAACGGCTCAGGCCGCCTGCGTTTCGTCGGCGGCCGGGGCAGAACCGGCCGGGAGACGGATCTCTCCGTCGTCGCTCACATCCTCAAAGCGAACCGAAACCTGTTTCGAGATGCCCGATTCCTGCATCGTTACACCGTAGATGGTGTTCGCGCACGTCATCGTCTTCTTGGAGTGGGTGACGATGATGAACTGAGTCCAGGCGAGGAAATCCTGGAGGACCTTGGTGAAGCGGTCAATGTTGGCCTCATCCAGCGCGGCATCGACCTCGTCGAGTACGCAGAAGGGGCTGGGGCGGCTGCGAAAGATCGCCAAAAGCATCGCCACGCAGGTGAGCGTCTTCTCGCCACCGCTTAAGAGTGAGATGCTCCGGGGTTCCTTGCCCGGCGGCCGGGCGACGATTTCAATGCCCGTTTCCAGAATATCGATCCCCTCTTCGAGCACGATATCGGCCTGCCCGCCGCCGAACAGATCGCGGAACAATTGCTGGAAGTGGCCGCGGACGGTTTCCAGCGTGTCGACGAACAGACGGCGGCTGTCGGCATTGATCTTCTCGATGATCTTCTCCAGGGCCTTTTTTGCCTCGGAGAGATCCTTGTACTGTTCAGCCAGAGTTCGGTAGCGGGCCTCGTGCTGGTCCAACTCCTCCAAGGCCTCGAGATTCACATTGCCCAGACTGTTGATTTTCCGCCGAAGCTCATCGATTTCCTGCTGAACCGCCTCGCGTTGATGCTGTTCTTCAAGCGTCGGCTCGTGCTCCAATTCGGCCAACTCGATCGCATAATCCTCGCGCAGCCGTGCTGCAAGGGAGGTCCGCTCGTGCCGGATTTCGTTGGCGGCCAGATCTTGCGCGTGGATCCGGTCCTCCAGCTTACGCATCCTGCCACGAATTCGCTGGACGTCGGCCGCCAGCTCGCCTCGCTCCCGGTGCAGCGCGTCGCGCCTCGCAATCGCCTCGGCGGACTGGCGCGCAAGTCCCTCTTTCTGAAGGTACAGGTCGGCCAGCTCCGACTCCGCATCGAGAATGGTCCGGTGCGACTGTTCGGACCGCCGGATGCACTCGGCCAATCGCTGACGGCTGTCGCCGATGGCTCGCATCCGCTCCTGCTGGCTCTCTTCGGACTGCCGCAGTCGAGCACGGAGGTTCTCCAATCGCTCCTCGCTCTTGGCCAGATCGACCTTCGCCTCCGTCGACTCGCGCTGACGAACGAGCCGTTCCCCTTCCATCCGTTCGATCCGTTGTGCCAAGGCGTTCACGGACGACTCCACGTCGGCCAACGAAGCGACCAGCAATCCGTGGCGCGTGCGCGCTGCATCGAGCTGCTGTTCAACTGCGTCGTGCTTTTCGGCAGCGGCGCGGACCTCGTCGTCCAGGGAACCCCGCTGACGGGCAACCTGGCTGAGCCGCTCGTCGGCCGCTGTGATCCGATGGCCATGCTCGCCCAGCGCATCCAGCGCGCGCTGGTGGTCTGCGGCCAAGGCATCGGCGTGCTGTTCGTCGATAGCGATTTGTTGTTCGAGAGTCTCGATTTCGGCATTGACTGCCACGATTCGGCTGGCGAGTTCAGCCAATTGGATCTTCAGAGAGCGGAGTTCGCTACGGCGGGTGATCAAACCCGTCGCAGTGTGCCGAGGCCCCACCGAAATAGTGCCATCGGCCGCCAGCAGCTCGCCGGTGGCCGTCACGAAGCTCAGGCCGTGTCCGACCGAACCGGCGTAGGCCAAGGCATGAGCCAGGGTCTCGACAAACCACGTGCGGCAAAGGAGTCGCGACACGAGCGGGGCATAGGTCGAATCGGTCTGGACAAACCAGTCTGCCCGGCCCAGCACGCCCGGGCGCCCGCTGAGATCGGCAGGGGGCTCGTCGGCATCGGACACGTGGCCTTCGAGCCAGACGAATCCGACTCGGCCGGAGAACTGATTGGGGTGCCCCTTGAGGTGTTCGAGCAGCTCTCCGCCAGGCGCCACGACCACGTGCTGGGCCCGCTCACCGAGTGCCACTTCGACAAGCATTGCCGCCTCCATGCTCACCTGAATCAGGTCGGCAAGCAGGCCGCAAACCTGGCGAAAAGGCCCCTCGGGTGACTCGCGCGACTGGGTCAACACCTCCTTCACCCCCGCGCTGACCCCTTCGTATCGCCGTTCGAGTTCTTCCAGCAGTGCTGCGCGCTCCGCCAGACCGCTGCGCCGCTGGTGCAAGTTTGCCCGATCGGCTTCGCAGACGGCCAGACCACGGCGACGCCCGGCCAGGTCGGCCCTGGCAGCGCCGAGCGAGGCCGATCGCTCGTCAACCCGGCGTGCGAGATCGGTGCGCGTGCGAAGCAGCGATTCGCGCTCGGCGGTTACCGCCTGAAGCTGGGCATCGAGTTCCTCAAGGCGTTGCTGGCTGCGCCGCCGGATCGCCAATGTCGCCGCGAGTTCTCGTTCCAGCGCACTGGTTTCGTTGCCGAGCGCGGCCGCCGACCGCATCTGCTCGAGGTACGCCGACCGCCGCTGCTCGTTTTCTGACCGCAACTGATCCAGTTCAGCGTTGATCTCCGTCAGCCCGCGCTCTCCCTCAGCCAGGCTGCGGGCCAGCCGGACGTGCTGCTCATCGGCCGCCGCCACCGCCTTTTCGGTTTCCCGCAGTTGCTGCAGCAGATCGCCCGCACGATGACTCATGGCTGCCAGTTGCACTCGATGCCGCGAGATTTCCTCATCGAGATCCTGGCCGCGTTTCCGCTCGTGCTCGGATGCCGAACTGAGTGCGGCAATTCTCGTTCGGGTGGCAGCGCTTCGGGATTCGGAATGTTGAATTGCCTCGTTGGCCTCCGCGATCCGGCCCTCGGCTTCCACCAACCGCATCTCAATCGCACCCGTTTCCGCCGAAGCGGCATCGTGCTGCGCAGCGAGTACGGCTAAGTCGTCCTCACACTCCTTAAGCCGGTCCGACAGACGCCGCCAGTCGACCAGGGCGACCTGGGTCCGCAACTCCTGCAGCCGCTCGGTATATTCGCGATAACGGCGGGCTTTGCCCGCCTGGGCACGAAGGCTGCGGAGTCGATTCTCGACCTCGTCGACGATGTCCGATAGCCGCAGCAGGTTCTGGTCTACTCGTTCGAGCCGCCGCAGGGCTTCGAGCTTCTTCGCCTTGAAGCGGCTGATCCCGGCGGCCTCTTCGAAGATCACCCGGCGTTCACGTGGCGAGGACTGCAGGAGGACATCGACCTTGCCCTGCTCGATGACGCTGTAGGCGTGGCTCCCCAAGCCGGTGCCAGCCAGAAGATCCTTGATGTCGCGCAGCCGGCACGGCTGGCGGTTGACCAGGTACTCCCCTTCGCCGCTGCGATACACCCGGCGGGTGATGTGCACCTCAGGGGTGTCGACGGGCAGTACTCCAGCGGAGTTCTCGAGCGTGAGGGTGATTTCGGCCGCGTTCATCGGCCGGCGCGTTCCCGAGCCATTGAAGATGACGTCGGCCATCTCCTTGCCCCGGAGGCTCTTAACGCTCTGTTCGCCCAACACCCACTTGATTGCGTCGACGACGTTCGACTTGCCCGAGCCGTTTGGACCCACAACCACGGTGACGCCCGGGGGGAACTCGAATCGGGTTTTGTCGGCAAAGCTCTTGAAGCCGACGAGTTCCAGGGCCTTGAGCATAATGAGGGGAATGTCTTTAAGAGGCGGTCTCAGAGCCGCCCCGGGCGACAAACGGCAGCGCTACGGGAAACGGTCCCTGAGACGGCGTCTTCGGAAGGCGGTTCATTCAGTGTCGCGTCCCGCCATTCTAGCAAAGAAGTTCCTGATTGGTCGCGGCCTTTCCAGGGAGTCGGGGGCAATCTGGGCGACCTCGTCATCCATGCCCTCCGATTGGGAAGAGCCGCCCCCCTCTTCCTTGCCAAACAGATCAGGCATCGGACTGGTGGCCGGTTTGGAACCTTCGTCCCCCTCCGCCTCGGCAGCAGCAGCCGCCACCCGCTGATAGGTGCGGCCGGCCTGTGGAAGTGCATCGACCTCAAACCGACCGGCGATGGCCCCAGCGGCTTTGGCCTCCTGCAGGGCCTGGACCACATCGGGGTACGTGCCACCCAGCTCCACGATCGCACGGATCACCTCGTCAATGCGGTCGCTTACGATCCGCTTCTGGTCGGCCTCGCCCACGGCAAAGCGGCTGACGGCCACTTCACCTGGCCGGTTGCTGGTCACCATTATCTGGTTGCCGGCTTCGATCGCCACTACGCCCTCGAGGCGCTGGTCCGGTCCGAACAGGACGACTTCCGGCCGGCGGCTCCGAGTGACATGGATCATCGGCGGTCCCTGGGTGTTCAATACGTGATAGCTGAACTCGCCTCCCAGGCCTTCGCCAAGCACCAGGGAATCATTGGGATTCATGGCCCACAGCGCGCGGAAGGCCCCGTAACGGGTCTCGGCGCTGGGGACGTGGAGCAGGTTGCGAAGTTCTTCATAGGCAGAGAAGTTGTCCATGGCACTCAAGGCGGTAAGTGCGAAGACGCGGAACGCCGGCTGGTTGCGGGCTGTCTGGGCCAGCACTTCGACGGCGTCGGGCTGATCGAGATAGGCTAGCGCTTCTGCGGCGTAGAAACGGACTTCCGAATCGGCGGATTGCAGCCCTTTGCGCAGCACCTCGTTCCCCTGGCTGCCGATCGCTTCCAGTTCCAACGCTGCCTTGGCCGACGTGATCGGATCGAGAAGCCGTTTCTCCAGCACAGCAAGCCGATCCATGAGCTCCGATTCCGTTTCACGGAGCGGTACCGCGCGAACCACCTGGACGTAGCGTTGAATGTTGTCCTTATACCTCGGGTGGACTGCCAGTTCGACATACTGATCGGTGTGGGCCTCGGCCACGCCACGCTTCAGGCCCCGTTGGAACATGTGAAATCGCTTGTTCACAGCCGTCTCGATGCGCGCTGCATTGAGGACCGACTTCCCGCTCGGCGTCAGGACGAGCCCGAGGGGCCGTGACTTTTTGCAGCGCCCGCCTCCCAGGATAGTGCCGCGGCCGAGTAAGACCGAATCCTTCTTCTGACTGGCGGCCGGATCGACCATCACCGGCCCCTCAGCCCAGCCGAGCAGGTGCCCGCTATGGATCTTGGCGTCTTCCATCACGGCGAACTCTTGCAGCCGAGTCTCGAGCAGGTAGCCGCCGCGGATGCTCGTCGTCTCACTCTGCGTCGGCACGCGGACTTCGACATCGAACTGGTCCCCCTCCTGAATTCCGGGGCGAAGGTACGCGCGGACCAGAACCATCGTCGTATTGCGCGAGGCGAGCAAGGTGTTTGGACTTTCGACCCCCCGTGCCTGCATGTCGGCAACCAGCGCAGCGCGCTGCGGCGAGGGACGCGGATCGCTACCGGTGCCGCGGAGACCGGTCAATAACCCGATACCCTCGACACGGACCGGATGGAGGTTGAACGGCACCGCAAGATCACCCACCAGCCGGGTTATCGGGGTAGTCTGTTCTTCGTCGGGGCTTTGCGACCGCATCGAGCGGAGTCCGTTGAACCACGAACAACCGCCAAGAAACAGGGCACAGCACAAGGGAAGTACCAGCAGGGACCTCATGACGACGTGTGCTCCTTCATTAGCCACCCGGCGCGCATCGCTTCCGGCTCCGCCGGCGCGAAGTGGAAAATGCAATCCCGCACCACCCCATAGATAAGTCTCTGGAAAAGACAGTCGGGGCGGGACGATAGCCGTTTCCCCTCCACAGGTCAAGGCGACCGAATCAGAGATGCCGAAACACCCCCTACCAGCGGGTAAACGACTGGTCGATTCGCCTCGCGGACGCTAGAATCGGCGGCTCCAGCAACTCGACCATCGCGTTCGCATCAAGGAGGCTTACGGGCTGTCGTGGATTCATCCACTGTCTGCGTGGTCGATTCGCATCCACGGTCCCGGCGAGCATTGGGCGAGCTCCTGGCTCCACGGCACCCGGTGCGCACCTACGCTGCGCTCGACGCCTTTCTCGCAGAGTACTCATTCGACCTCCGCGGATGCCTGCTGATCGACGCGGCGGGGCCGTGTGTGCTCGAATCACTCCAACGGCTTCGAGAGGCCCGGGTGGTGCTGCCGGCGATCATCATCTCGCCGACCACCGAGGTGGAAACCGTGGTGGCGGCAATGCGATGGGGCGCGCTCAATTATCTGCAGAAGCCCTGCGACAACGGCCGCGTGACGGCGGCCGTCGACGAGGCGTTCTCCTGGGACGATGAGCATCGCCAGCAACGGTTCGTCCGAGCAAGAAACGGACGGCGGCTGGCCCGGCTTACGCGCGGCGAACGAGCGGTTCTCAGCCTGCTTCTCGCCGGGCATTCGAACCAGTCGGCCGCGGAAAGCCTGGAAATCAGCGTGCGCGCCGTCGAAGTTCGCCGTGCCAAGCTGATGAAGAAGATGGCCGCCCGCTCGCTCGCCGAACTGGTTCGTATGGCGATCATTGCGGAGCCGGATGCGGCGGCTCAAACCGTTTCACAGCGATTCATCCCGAGTACGCAATATCACCAGCCGGACTCGGCCGCTGCTATTCCCTATCGCAAAGCTTGAGGACGGCTGAGTACCTGGCGTCTGGCACCAGGTACTCAGCGTTTTCAGTCCAACCAGACTATTCTACGGCCGCGGCCGATCGGTGCGGTTGGCAACGTTGCCCGCAGTACCGGAAAGGGGTGAGGTGGTCGCCGTGTAGCTGGTCAGGGCCTTCATGTAGTTGCCGCGTTCGAAGGCAGCCGGATCGGGGCAGTTCTGCTGGCTCATCGCGCCGCGGAGTTGTTCAATCGAGACATACTCCTTCTCCTCGAGCCATTCCTGCATCCCCTGCAGCACTTGGCCGATGAAGCCGAAGCCCTGCTGGTAGAGGGCCGAGACGACCATGCCGACATCGGCCCCGGCGGCGATCGCCTTGAGCATGTCGGTGGCCGAATGAATGCCGCTCGTCAGGGCCAGCGATGCGTTCACCCGGCCGTAGAGAATGGCGATCCAGCGCATCGGCAAGCGCATCTCGGCCGCCGTGCTGAGCTCGATCTTGTTGGAGATCTCGAGGCTCTCCAGGTCGATGTCGGGTTGGAGGAAGCGGTTGAAGAGCACCAACCCGTTGGCGCCGGCGTCGACGATCCGCTTGCACATATGGCCTGGCGAGCTGAAGTACGGGCCAACCTTGACGGCAACGGGAATCGACAGTTCGTGTTTCACCGCCCCGACCAAGTCGAGGTACTTCTGTTCGACGTCTTCCGCCGTCATGTCCATGTCGGCAGCGACGAAGTAAATATTCAATTCCATGGCGTCGGCCCCAGCTTCCTGCATGAGCCTGGCGTAACGGAGCCATCCCCCCTTGGAAGTCCCGTTCAGACTGGCGATCACGGGGATCGTGAGTGCTTTTTTGACCTCCTCGATGTGCTCCAGGTAGCCTTTGGGGCCAAGCTTGTAGTCGTCAAGTTCGGGGTACCAGTTGCTGTGCTCGGCGTAGAACTCAGCGCCGTAGGCCTGGGCCTCGGTGAGTTCGATCGCCTCGTGTTCAATCTGCTCCTCGAACAACGAGTGCAGCACGACGGCCGCCGCGCCGGCCTCTTCCAGGCGCTTGAGATTGGCGGTCTTGTCCGACAGCGGGCTGGCGGCCACCACCACCGGGTTCTTCAATTCCAATCCGAGATACTTGGTCTTCAGGTCCACAGCCATGGTCAATCTCCTGGTTCGCTTGTGTCAATAAGTTGTACCTCGCCGCCCACGCCCCGCGCCGGCGCGGGGGATGGCGGCAACCGCTGCCGTGCATCGGCACGGCAGCGGGGCGATTGACCTCGTCAGGTGGTCGCCTTGTCCGAAGTCTCCGTCTTAGCGCCGTTGCCGTTGCCATTGCCGGGAGCGGGCAGGCGCTGGAACTGGGCCAACTGCTCGTACAGCTGCCAGCGAGCCATGATGTCCTCTTCGCCGAGCTTCATCAGCCGCTCGTGCTCTTCGGGCTTCGAGCGGGCGAGGATGGCGAAGCGGGCGGCCTTCATGGCGAACTCGCGGAAACTGCCCTTCGGCGCCCGGCTGTCGAGGTGGAAGGGGGTCTGCGCGTCGCGCGGATCATAGTGGTACAACGGCCAGTAGCCGCAGGCCACCGCCTCCTTCTGCAGGTCGAGCGCTTTGACCATGTCGATGCCCCAGCCGATGCAGTGCGACAGGGCGATGATCAGCGATGGGCCGCGGTACGACTCCGCCTCGCGGATCGTCTTGATCGCGTGCAACGGGTTGGCGCCGAAGGCGATCTGGCCCACGTACACGCTGCCGTAGCTCATGGCGATCAGGCCGAGGTCCTTCTTCCGGGCCGGCTTGCCGGCGGCGGCGAACTTGGCCACCGCACCGCGCGGCGTCGATTTCGACGCCTGGCCGCCCGTGTTCGAATAGACTTCGCTGTCGAGCACCAGCAGGTTGATGTCGCGGCCCGAGGCGATGACGTGGTCGAGGCCGCCGAAACCGATGTCGTAGGCCCAGCCGTCGCCGCCGAACGACCACACGCTCCGCCGCGTGAGGTAGTCGGCCGAGGCCAACAGCCGCTCGGCGTCGGCGTTCTTCTTCATGCCGCCGAGCTTCTTCTTGAGGTCGGCCACCAGCCGGCGCTGTTCGAAGATCTCGTCTTCGCTCTCCTGCCTGTTGCCCAGTAGGCGCGTAACCAGTTCATCCCCCAGATCGGACGACAGCCGCTTCAGGAGGTCGGAGGCGTACTTGATCTGCTGGTCGATCGCCAGCCGGAAGCCGAAGCCGAATTCCGCTGCGTCCTCGAACAGCGAGTTCGACCATGACGGCCCGCGCCCCTCGCGATTGACCGTATAGGGCGTGCATGGCAGGTTGCCACCATAAATAGACGAGCATCCGGTGGCGTTGCCGATCAGCATCCGGTCGCCGAAGAACTGGGTGATGAGCTTGATGTAGGGCGTCTCGCCGCAGCCGGCGCACGCGCCAGGGAACTCGAACAGTGGTTCGAGAAGCTGCGAGCCCTTTACTGTGTCGGCCTTGACCTCCAGCCGATTGGCCTCGGGCAGGCTCAGGTAGAACTCCCAGTTGTCCTTCTCGACATCGACATGCTCCATGAGCGGACGCATGTTGATTGCCTTGTGCTTGGGCTGGCTCTTGTCCTTGGCGGGGCATACTTCGACGCACAGGCTGCAGCCGGTGCAGTCTTCCGGCGCCACCTGAACGGTGAAGTTCCAGCCCGGATACTCCTTGCCGCGCCATTCGGCCGTCTTCCAGGTCTTCGGCGCCCGGCTGAGTTCCTTGGGATCGTAGACCTTCATGCGGATCGTGGCGTGCGGGCAAACCAGCGAGCAGAGGCCGCACTGGATGCAGATCTTCTCGTCCCAGATGGGAATGTCCTGGGCGATTCGCCGCTTCTCGTACTTGGTCGTCCCGGTGGGGAACGTGCCGTCGTTGGGCAGCGCGCTCACGGGCAGTTCGTCGCCGCGGTTGGCGATCATCTCAGCCAGCACGTTCTTGACGAACTCCGGAGCGTCGGCCGGCACGGGCGGCAGGACGTGGGTCTTGGAAGTCGCCGTGCCGGGCACTTTGACCTCCTGCAGGCTGGCCAGGGCGCCGTCGACCGCGGCATAGTTCCGCTCGACGATCGCTTCGCCCCCCTTCTTACCATAGGTCTTCTTGATGGCCCCCTTGATCTCGCCGATCGCCTGCTCGACGGGAATGATGTTGGCCAGCTTGAAGAAGCAGGTCTGCATCACAGTGTTGATGCGAACGCCCATCTGCGCTTCGCGGGCGACCTTGTAGCCGTCGACCACGAACAACTTGAGCTTCTTGCGGATGATCTCCTGCTGCACCTCGATAGGCAGGTGATCCCACACCTCGTCGGCATGATACGGACTGTTGAGCAGTAGTGTGGCCCCTTCAATGGCCATCGAAAGCATGTCGATCCGGTCGAGGAACTGGAACTGGTGGCAGGCCACGAAGTTGGCCTTGTGCACGAGATAGGATCCCTTGATCGGGCGCGGGCTGAACCGCAGGTGCGAGGTCGTCACCGAACCGGCTTTGCGCGAGTCGTAGACGAAGTAACCCTGCGCGTGGAGCGGGGTAGACTCGCCGACGATCTTCACCGAGTTGCGGTTGGCGCCCACCGTGCCGTCGCTGCCGAGGCCGAAGAATACAGCCCGCAGCACATCGTCCTTCTCGGTGGAGAAATCGGGGTCGTAGTCCAGGCTCAGGTTGGTAACGTCGTCCTTGATGCCCACGGTGAAGTGGAGCTTGGGCTCCGGCTTGAGCAACTCGTCGAACACAGCCTTGACCTGGGCCGGGGTGAACTCCTTGGAAGACAGGCCGTATCGACCGCCGATCACCTTCGGCATGGCTGCGCCGCCGGAGACCGCGGCCCACTTCTCGACCAGAGCGGTAACCACGGTCATGTAGAGCGGTTCGCCCACCGCGCCCGGTTCCTTGGTGCGGTCGAGGACGGCGATCGTCTTGACCGATTTCGGCAAGGACTTGAGGAAGGCGTCGGTGTCGAACGGCAGGAACAGGCGGACCTTGACGATGCCTACCTTTTCGCCATCGTCGACGAGCTTGTCGATCGCCTCTTCGGCCACGCCGGCCCCGGAGCCCATGATGATGATCACGCGCTCGGCGTCAGGAGCGCCGAAGTAGTCGAACAGGTGGTACTGGCGGCCGACGAGCCCGGCGAACTTGTCCATCGTCTGCTGGACGATGCCGGCGCAGGCGTCGTAGAACTTATTGCAGGTCTCGCGGGCCTGGAAGAAAACATCCGGGTTCTGGGCGGTGCCGCGGAGGACCGGTGCGTCGGGGGAGAGCGCTCGCTCGCGGTGCTCGCGGATGCGGTTCTCGTCCATCATCGCCCGGCAGTCGTCCTCGGTGAGTTGCTCGATCTTGTTGACCTCGTGCGAGATGCGGAAACCGTCGAAGAAGTGGACGAACGGGATCCGCGACTCGAGCGTCGCCGCCTGAGCGATGAGCGCGAAGTCCTGGGCCTCCTGCACCGACGAGGAGCAGAAGAGAGCCCAGCCGGTGGGTCGGCAAGTCATCACGTCGCCGTGGTCGCCGAAAATCGACAGGGCATGAGTGGCCACGGTACGCGCGGTGACGTGGAACGCGGTCGGCGTCAGTTCGCCGGCGATCTTGAACATGTTGGGGATCATCAGCAACAGCCCCTGCGACGCCGTGAAGGTCGTCGTCAGGGCACCGGCTTGCAGCGAGCCGTGCACCGCACCGGCGGCGCCGGCCTCGCTCTGAAGCTCCACCACGTCGGGAACTGTGCCGAAAACATTCTTTCGACCGGCCGCCGCCCAAGCGTCGGGCATCTCTCCCAAACCCGAAGAAGGAGTGATGGGATAGATGGCCATTACCTCGTTGACGAGGTGGGCAATATTGGCGGTCGCTTCATTGCCGTCGACGGTCACGAAGCGTCGTTCAGCCACAGGTCGTCTCCTCTGTAGAAAGTGAGGTCCGAATAGTGAGTGTCTTATTGAGTCCGCGATTAATCGGGAAGCGGCGCGAGAATCGCGCCCGAATACCCGGTTGAGAACATCGGATGTGTCCCACAGTCTACCACGGAACTCATGTATCGCCCGCCGGTTCGGACGGACCTTGCCGGGAAACCGGGTTGGGCGGTCAAAGTAAGTGAGGCGAGTCCAGGGGAAGGACGTCCGAGTGGCAGGGTTCGACGCGCCCTGAGCGGGAAGTGAATGCGGGCGACTCGGCGAGCTGCGCTTGGTCGGCAGGCCTTCCCGCTCTGGAAATCAGATCGCGGTGGTTGTGCCGCGGCTCTGCCCATCGGCGGCGTCGCCCGAACCAAGCGTGTGGGAGTGAACCGCTCGCGGGTCACTTGCCATCGTCAAGTCCGGACGCCGTAAAAGAGCAAATGTACCCAGTGCCCACTTATATCACAAGGACTCCTTCAGGGAGTAGGACGGAACTGCGTCCGGCTCTTGATACAGAGTCTCAGCTACCGGCGGTCAACTCCTACTTGCGGCGCAATATGAGCATTATTCAGTTACTTATTTGTGAAAATCGCATCGCGTGACAGGGATCATGTGCCGTCGGCCGCGCCGAAGGGATCGTCGCCCGTCTCATGAGGCTTTGCGGCCGGTTTCTCATCGGGCGGCGGCCCGAAGGGATCGTCTTCGGCAGGCGGGGCAGCAAAGGGATCAGCGTTTGGGGGCGGGGGCGCTGGCGACGGCGGACTCTGCGGCTTCGCGGGCATTGCCCGCAAGGCGGCCCGGGACGCCTCGGCCTCGGCAGCCAGGGCGGCCGTGACCTCCGGATCGGTGAGCGTCCCGAGTGACTCCAGCAGTTCAAGGACGCGCTCGTGCATGGCATAGCTCTGCCTGACGACCAGCACGGGCTGGCCGGCGATCATGGCTACAGCGATCGCGCCGGATGTGCCGTCGTCGGCGATGATCGGCGGGCGGGGGGCGGTGCTGGGACCTGCCGCGACCTCGCAACCATCGGCCACGCGCCAGGGTCCGGGAAGCACGGTGACCGCCTGGACGAGCCGGGCGAGATCGGTTTTCATCTCCTCGCCGTCGCCCACGAGCGCTGCGACGGGGTAGAGCCGGACCATCATGTTCTCCGGCGCGCGGGCGGACTCTCGAGTCGTGATCAGGAGCACTTCGTCGCGCACGATGTACGTCATGTCGAGGTCTGCCAACAACAGGCGCAGCGCCGATCGCAGCTTGATGCCTGCGATGGATCGAGTAATTGGCGTGTCGGTTCCAATTCCCACGTCATCCAGCGTCCGCTGGTCGAGTTGGATCTCGATGGCGTGCATGTCCTTGAGGTACTCGATGACGTCAGAGAGCGGCGAGTCGATGAACTCCATCTGGGTGGTGGAGTCGAGCGCATTGAGGATCTTGAGCTCGGCGGCGGTCGGCCAGGGAAGCTGAAGTTGGCGCCCCAGGACGGGTGGGGCGGCGAGAATTGCCGCCAGCAGCGCGGCCCAACAAGTAAGGCGAGAAAACATGACTCTCCTCCTGTTCCAGAATTGCGCCGGCGGGCGGGCCAGCCGCGGGCCGCGCGTGACGGAAAAGAGCCACCCCCAGCCAGCATTCTAGCTCTGGAGTATCGACGTACAAGCGACCGGTGTGTTACGCCTCTCCCAGCAGGGCTTCGAATTCGGTTTCGCTGAGGATCGGTACCCCGAGTTGGCGGGCTTTGTCGAGCTTGCTGCCGGCGTCGGCGCCAACCACCAGGTAGTCGGTTTTCTTGGAGACGCTCGACGCCGCCCGGCCGCCATGCCGGGCAATCAGCTCTTCGATCTCATCGCGGCTGTACTTTTCCAGCGTTCCAGTCACTACGAGGGTCTTCCCTTCGAGCTTCCGCGAGACGGGGCCGGCGGGGCGGGCGGATTCCACGACCACGCCCACACTGCGCAGATCGTTGATGGTCTCCTGTCCGTAATCGCTGTGCAGGTAGCGGTGAACGCTGGCGGCGATGATCGGGCCGATCTCGTTGGTTGAACTGAGCGTGTCGACATCGGCTTCCAGCAGCGTGTCGATCGAGCCGAAGCGATCGGCCAGGACGGCAGCCACGCGGGCGCCGACGTGCCGGATCGACAGCGCGTTGAGCATGCGCGCCAGGCCGCGGTCCTTGCTGGCCTCGATGGCGGCGAGGAGTTTATCAGACGATCTCTTTCCCATCCGCTCCAGTGTCAGGAGTTGTTCAGGCGTGAGCCGATACAGGTCGCCATACGTCCGGACAAGTTTCCGGTCGACGAGTTGGTCGACAAGCTTGTCGCCGAGCCCCTCGATGTCCATGGCATTGCGGCTGGCGTAGTAGCGCAAGCGTTCCTTGAGCTGTGCCGGGCAGGTCGGATTGGGACAGCGGATGTAGACGCCACCCTCATCGCGGACGAGCTTCGTGTCGCACGACGGGCAGTTTTCAGGAAACACGAACCGCGGCAGCGGCTGTTTGCGTTCGTGCTTCTCCACGCGAACGACGTGGGGGATGACCTTGCCGGCCTTCTCCACCACCACCACATCCCCCACGCGGACATCCTTGCGCTCGATTTCATCGGTATTATGGAGGCTCGCGCGGCTGACGACGGTGCCGGCCAGTTCAATCGGTTCGAGATCGGCGACCGGAGTCACGGTGCCCATCTTGCCGACTTGCACGCGGATGTCGTTGATCCGGGTTGGCCCCTCGAATTTCTCGAACTTGTAGGCGATCACCCAGCGGGGGCTCTTCGACGTGCGGCCGAGCCGCTCGCGCTGGGCGAAGTTGTTGACCTTGACCACCAGGCCGTCGATCTCAAAATCCAGTTCGTGCAGCCTGGCAATGACTTTTTCGCAGTGCTCGACGACGGCCTCGAACGAGTCGAACATGGCGACGTGGGGGGTGGCCGGGATGCCGTAGCCGCGGAGTTCTTCCAGGAACTCCATGTGGGTTTGGGCTTTGAGGCCCTCGATCTGGCCGACGCCGTGTGCGAAGAACCGCAGCGACCGCTCGGCACACACCCGGGGATCGAGTTGACGGATGCTTCCGGCGGTGACATTGCGAGTGTTGGCAAATGCGGGCTTCTCTTTTTTCTTCTGCTGCTCGTTGAGGCGCACGAGGTCGGAATTGGTCATGTAGACTTCGCCGCGGACCTCCATCACCGGCGGCAAGTCCTTAGCGGTCAGCCGCAGAGGGATATCCTTGATGGTGCGGATGTTGTGAGTGACATCGTCGCCCACCTGGCCATTGCCCCGGGTGACGCCGCGGATGAGGAGGCCATTCTCATAAAGCAGGGAGATGGCCACGCCGTCGATCTTCAGTTCGACGACCCACTCGATCGGCTCGCCTTTGAGGAGCTTCGCGGTCCGATCGCCGTACGCACGGAGTTCTTCTATGCTATAGGTATTGTCGATCGAGAGCATCGGCACCTGATGGCGGACCGGCACCAGCCCCTCGACCGGTTGATCACCCACGCGCTGGGTGGGGCTATCGGGGACGAGCAGTTCCGGGTGGCGAGCCTCGAGTTGCTTGAGTTGATCGATGAGCCGGTCGTACTCCAGATCGCTGATCTCCGGCGCCGCCTCGACGTAGTATTTGCGGTCGTGGTAGCGGATCAGTTCGCGGAGGCGTTCAACTTCTTTCTTGGGGTCTGACATGGTACCGGAAGAAGGCAAGAGGCAGCGGACCGCTTGCGGACGCCCCACGGCGGCCGAGTGTGCCGGTTATTGTCTCTAGATCGCCGGCCGCCTGCAATTACCACCGGCGGCAGAGGACGGCCGAGCTTTTCGCGGGTTCCGCCGGACGAGGATGCAACATTGTTGCAACGAGGCGCAACAACAAACGCGTTGTTGATTTTCGTGCGTCGCGAGGCGTGGCAGCAAGTGCAAGCGGGGAAGGGGTTTCGCACTTGGCATGTGAGCGCAACTTCGTACGTACTGTGAGGTACGTGTTGAAGTTCGCGCGATTTTCGCCATCAGCGGTTGCGCGAATTCGTCGGCGGGCGAGCTGACGGCGGGCGCAGGGAATCGGCGCAACGGGCCGGCAGAGGCCAGGCGAGTTGCGGATTGAGTCTGATTGTCAAAGAACGAACACGGGCGGGGCCTGAGTTGTCGGGCGGGCGCGTGCCGGCGGACGGAGGTGCGTCGCAGCCGGGATATAGTATACTTGTGTATATGTATCTTTGTCAATGCTGAAACCGGCCGGAGTTGGAAGGTTTTCTGGGGTTTCTGGAGGGGGTGGCGGGAAGCGGGAACGCGCTGCCGGGTATGGGCGCTGGGTTCAACGAGGGCTCTCAAAGTCGCCCAAGCGAAACGCCCTTGAGGGTGTTTCGCTTGGATACGTCGCGGGGCGCGGCGGCAAGTGCAAGGCAGATAGGGTCTTCTGGCCAGGCGGCTCGACGCAAGTGAATCCACTCTTTTGACCTCAGTGTTGAAGTCCGCAGAGGGGGATAGAGGAGGAGTTAGAAGTTAGGAGTCAGAAGAGGAGCGATGCGGTCGTTCGCGTGGTGCTTTCAGATAGGGAGCGAGCGCGGGCCGGTCGCGAGGCAGGCCGTGGCGAGTGTGACGAATTGAGAAAGAACGAACGGGGCGAGCGCCCGGGGTGTCGGGCGGGCCCTGGCGCGACGGAAGTCCGTCGCTGGCGGATTAAAGTATACTGTAGTACATGTATTTTGTCAATAATGAAACCGGCCGGAGGCGGCCGGTTTTGCCGGGTTTCTGGAGGGGGTCGGGAGAGCGGTCCAGCGCGGGCAGAGACGATACAACGCGGCAGGCGGGGCTCGTCACGGGGGAGTGAAGACGAGGAGGGCCGCGATCGTACTCCTCGCGCTCCGCGTGAGGCTCGCGCGGAACCGGCTACGAAGAAACCTCACGGCGGAGCGTGAGGAGTACGTGGAGCATGGGAACGAGGGGAATGGGGATGCGGGCGGCGCTTTCACGTTCCTTAGCGGATCCCGCCAGGTTCGGGACGTTGGCCTTCGAGTGACGCGGCCATGAAATACAAGTACCTGGCTCACACGGGCGCTTTGCACGATACGGCGGTCGGACCATCGCGGGCGTCGCCGGGCCCGCGCGACCACGAGAGAGAACTGATCCGGAACCTCGCCGGGCGCCGTGTTCCCCAGCAGGTCGTTGATCTCGTGCCGGCAGCGGTCGCCTGGGAACACTACGCCATGCCCGTGGCCTTCGACGGCGAAACGCTCACGCTCGCCGTCGAGGATGCCGGAGACCTCGCCCTGTCTGACAAGCTGCAATTCCTGCTGGCCAAGGGCGTGCGTCTCGTGGCCGCCGACAAGGCCGCGATCGAGCAGGCGATTGAACGCCACTATGGGCCGCCCGGCGAGGAGGCTGAATCGCTGCTCGCGGAGTACACCGACGCGACGGTTGATTTCTGCGAAACCTTGGCAGAACCTCCGGCGCGGGCACGGCGGGCGCCGGGCATGCTGGTCCGTCGACGGGCCGGCGCACCGCCCGATTGGCGGCGGCCGGCGGCCGGTACTCGCGCGGCAGACACCGACAATTCAGGGCTCGACAACACGGCTCAACTGGCCGGAGGTGGAGGCATGCTGTTCTATACGGTCGAAGAAGGCCAGCGCGTGCTCATGCGGCGATCAAACGGCACCATGCGCGTCCTGGTTGGACCGGCGCGGGTCTGGCGCGGCCGCAGCATGTTCAAGCCGATGGAGCACTACGTCGCGCACCCGGGCGAGTTTCTCATCATCCGCTTTCGTGACGGGCGCCAGCAGCACCTGCCCGGACCGGTCGAGGTCTGGTTCGACCCGCGCGAACACGGAAGCATCACCAGGGAAGACGCGCTGCAGATTGCCGCCAGGGAGGCGGTGGTCGTCTACAGCAAAGATGAAGCCACCGGCCGGATCGCCCGGCGGATCGAGTACGGGCCGGCGCAGTTCGTCCCCGCGCCCGGCGAGTGGCTGCATACGTTCTCGTGGCACGGCTCGCAGGGTGGTTCGCAGGGTGTGCAGAAGGTGGCCAACAGCCTGGTCTTTCAGAAACTCTGGCTGATGCCCGACCAGATGTACCACGACGTCCACGATGTCCGCACGGCGGACGACGCCGTGCTGATGATCCGGCTGATGATCTTCTTCGAGCTGTCGGACATCGAGCGGATGCTCGACACGACCCACGATCCGATCGGCGACTTTGTCAACGCGGCCACCAGCGACGTGGTCGAGTTCACCGTCCGGCACGACTTCGAATCCTTCAAGCGCAACACCGACAAACTCAACGAGCTGGAAACCTATCGGCAACTGACCAGCCGAGCGGCCCAATGCGGCTACCGCATCAACAAAGTCGTCTACCGCGGCTACGGGGCCGCCGAATCGCTCCAGCAGATGCATAACCAGGCGATCGAGGCCCGCACCCGTCTGCAACTGGAGCGAGCGACGGAGACACAGGCCCAGGAACTGGAGAACTTCAAGCTCGAGTCGCAGCTCGCGCGGGCCGGCAAACGGCGGAACGAGCAGACGCTCGAGGTCGAGCACGACCTGGAGATGGCCGCCAAACGTCAGCAGGCCCAGATCGAGCGCCGCGAAGCGCAGCAGGCATCGCTGCGCCGCGAAGAAGAGCTGGCGTCGGCCGTGCGCGTCGAAATCGCGCGCCATGCCGACGCACAGCGACTGGAACACCTGAGAGAGCTGGGGAGCCTCGGCGTGGACCTGACCGCGTATCTGACGCAGTCCCGCGCCGACCGCCTCATCGAAGTGCGCGGCAGCGGCACGGCGGCTACCCACCTGCATCTCGAGGCTCCGCGCCCGGCCGAGGGGCCTCGGCCACTTGAGCCGAAGGAAACGGAAGGGTCCGAGCTGAACTAACGGGTCGTCCACTGCTAACGGCCCAGTCGTCGCTACGCGACGAAGGAAATGGGGGGGGCGGACCTTGACCGTGGGTTGAAACCCACGGCTACCATCATGGGTCGCTACGCGACCGGAAGATGCGGCAGCCGAAAAATGGACGGGTCCACGAGCGAAGCGGCGGAGATGTCAGCGGGCGGTGAATGGGACGAAGATGCGGAGCGCACGGATGGTGCGTTCACATGTGGAGCGTGGGAGCGAGCAGGAATGGAACAAAGCGGCACTTTCGCGGAGCGAAAGGCGACAGTGTGTGGCGAGAGTAGTCGGCGCTGCTGAATGGGACGGGGATGCGGAGCGTCCGAGTCGCGCGTTTCCACGCGGAGCGTGGGAACGAGGGAAATGAGGCGGTCCGGGCAGGCGAGACGCCTGCACCACAAGGCAGAAAAATGGACCAGTCCACGGGGACGGGGACGCGGAGCGTCTGGATGGTGCGTTCACACGAGTAGCGCGAGGAGGAATGGAACAGGGCGGCACTTTCGCGGAGCGAAAGGCGACTGTGCGGTGAGCGTGGCCGGCACGGCGGTAGCGCACGGGGACGCGGAGCGTCTGGATGGTGCGTTCCCACGCGGAGCGACGCAGAGCATGGGAACGAGGGAAAGGGATCGGTCGGTGGCGGGGCTTCTATGGCGAGGGGCTGTGGGTCAATTGGGTTCGCGCTTCCAAGACGCGGGCGGCGGCAAGGGAGGCGGAGTCGGCAAGGGCAGTGAGGTGGCCCATCTTGCGGCCCGGCCGGGCTTCGCGTTTGCCGTAGAGGTGCAGTTTTACGTCGGGCAATGCGCACGCGCGATGCCATTGCGGCGGTCCCGGCACCCAGAGGTCGCCGAGGAGATTGGCCATGGCGGCGGGCCGCAGTTGCTCCGTCGAAGCCAGCGGCAAACCGCAGACCGCGCGGACCTGCTGCTCGAACTGGCAGGCTACATGGGCATCGATGGTCAGGTGCCCGGAGTTGTGCGGGCGGGGCGCCAGTTCGTTGATGAGCAAGTCGCCGTCGCCGGTCAGGAAGAACTCGACGCACAGCACGCCCACCACATCGAGTTTCGTCATCACGGTACGGGCGATCTCGATTGCCGCGGAGGCGGCCCGAGGCGGAACCTGGGCCGGGGCCAGCGACAGGTCGAGGATATGGCGGCGATGGATGTTGGTTATCGGGTCGAAGCAGGCCAGTTCACCGGTCACGCCGCGCACCGCCACGACGGAGAGTTCGGACTCGAAGTTGATCCAGCGTTCCAGAACGGCTTCCGCTCCGCTGAGCGACTGCCAGGCACCGGCAACCTGGTCGTGAGAATCGACGCGGACCTGCCCTTTGCCGTCGTAGCCCCAGGAGGCGGTCTTGAGCACCGCCGGCAGGCCGACCGAAGCGATCGCCCGGTCGAGATCGGCCGCCGACCGCACTGCAGCGAACGGTGTCACCGGCAGGCCGGCATCGCGCAGGAATGTCTTTTCGCGGAGCCGGTTCTGAGTCGTGTGGAGGACCTGCCCGGCGGGGCGAACCGGGGCGTGGCGGGCAGCGACCTCGGCCGCCAGGACGGGCACGTTTTCAAACTCAAAGCTGATCACATCGACGCCCTGGGCGAACTCGGCCACGGCATCGAGATCTCCGTAGGGCGACTGGATTTCGACATCGGCCACTTGTCCCGCCGGCGTATCATCGTCGGGCGACAGCACGCGGACCCGGTAGCCCATGCGGCGGGCGGCAATCGTGAACATGCGGCCCAACTGACCGCTGCCCAGCACGCCGATCACGGCCCCGGGAGGAATGAACGCGCTCATAGCTCGGACTCGCGGAGAACCTGTTGACGCTGGTGATCGTGATACGCCCGCAACCGCTCGCGCAGGGGCGGCCGTTCGTTGGCCAGAATGCGCAAGGCGAGCAACCCGGCGTTCTTGGCGCCGGCCTCGCCGATGGCCAGCGTGCCGACGGGGATGCCGCCGGGCATCTGCACGATCGACAACAGCGAGTCGAGTCCGCTGAGCGCTCGGCTCTGGACGGGGACGCCGAGGACGGGCAGCGTCGTCTGCGCCGCCACCATTCCGGGCAGATGCGCCGCGCCACCCGCGCCGGCGATGATCACCCGTAAGCCCCGCTCTTCGGCGGTGCGAGCGTACTGGCACATCCATTCGGGTGTGCGATGCGCGGATACGACGCGCCGTTCATGCGGGACGCTGAACTCGTCGAGGATTTCCGCCGCGTGGCGCATCGTATCCCAATCCGACTTGCTGCCCATGATGATTCCAATCAGCGGTTGTTCTGCCATTTGCATCTCCAGCGGATTACCGCAACATCGCAGGGTTTCGCTGCTTTCGCGGAGCGAAAGGCGACAGTAGTTGATTTACCACAGCTAACCCGTGGTCCGCATGCCCGCCGCGACTCCCTGGATCGTCAGCCGTATGAGGTGCGCCCACTCGTCGGCTTCCACCGCGGCGTCGCCCGGGGCGGCTTCGCCCGCGGAGGCTCGCAGCCGGGTGAGCAGATCGACTTGCAGCAGGTTGAGCGCGTCGACCAACGGGCTGCGGCGGCGGATAGAGTCTTGCAGCCACGGCACGTCGTTCAACAGCCGCGGCTGCCCGGTCATCTCGAGCACGGCTTCGCAGCAGCGGCGATACTCGCTGACGATCAGCGTCGCGAAGCGTTCTGCCAGAGCCGGATCCTCCGCCAGTTGGAAGTAAACGCCGGCGACGGCCACATCGGTCTTGGCCAGAGCCAGCACGGCGTTATCGACGGAAGCGCGAAAGAACGGCCAGTCGCGATACATGTGCGCCAGCTCGCGCCACCGCTCGGGCCATTCGGCGCGGAGTTCGGCCACGGCGCTGCCCAGTCCGTACCAGGCCGGCACCAGGCAGCGGATCTGCGTCCAGGAAAAGACCCAGGGAATGGCCCGCAAATCCGTCAGCGATCCGCCCGCCTTGCGCCGCGCCGGCCGCGAGCCGATGGGGAGTTGTTCGATTTCGCCGATGGGCGTGGCCTGGCGGAAGAATTCGACGAAGCCGGGCTCCTGCGTAAGGCGACGGTAGGCCTGGAACGCGCGGTCGGCCAGCCATTCCATCGTCTGACGCCAGCGCGCGACATTGGGCGCGGGCTCCCGCGTGCTGGCCAGCAGGACCGACCATGTGACCTGCTCCAGATGCCGATGGGCGATCCGGGGATCATCGTAGCGCTCGGCGAGGACTTCGCCTTGCTCCGTCAAACGCAGGCTGCCGTCGAAAGTGCCCGCCGGCAGGGACAGAATGGCGCGGGCGGTCGGTCCGCCGCCACGCCCGAGCGAGCCGCCCCGGCCGTGAAAGAAGGTGACCGTGACTCCGCGCTGCCGAGCGACCTCGTGAATCTGCGTCTGGGCGTGGAACAAGGCCCAACATGCAGCCAGGTAGCCGCCGTCCTTGGTGCTGTCGGAGTAACCGATCATGACCGTCTGGCGAGCCCCTTGCGCAGCGACGTATGCACGGTAAGCGGGGACATCGAGCAGCGCGGCCATCGACGTGGCGGCATCGCGGAGGTAGTCGATCGTCTCAAACAGAGGAATGATGGGCAGATGCAGTTCAGGGTCGCGCGGATGGCCGCCATCGACCGAGCGGGACCATTCCCAGAGCCAGAGGACGGCGAGTGCGTCGCTGGCGGTCCGGGTCATGCTGATCACGTAGCCGCCCAACGTCTCCGCCCCGCAGTGGCGCATGGTGCGCCGCAAGAGGGCCATCAGCGCCAGCGTTTCTCGTGCCGCGGGCGACAGTGCCGAATCGTCCCAATGGAGAGGTTTTCCGAGGGTATTCAGGAGCAGTTGCTGCCGCTCGGACTCGGGCAGGGCGGCGAAATCGACAGCCACGCCGGCCTGGGCAAACAACTCGGCGATCACCGCCTCGAGGTACCGGGCGTCCTGGCGAACGTCGAGCCGCGCCAAGTGCAAGCCGAAGATTTCGATCTGGTCCAGCCAGCGCTGGATTTCACCGCGTACCAGCAGATCGCTGTGGGCGTCCGACAGACTCCGCTGGATGAGCCGGACGGCCTCAGCGAACTCGGCACTCGACGCGTAGGCGCCCCGCGGCAACACTGCACCGGGGCGGAGTTGTCCCGTAGCATGCAGGTGCCAATCGATGACCCCCAGCCAACGGCGGTAGGCCTCATTGGGCGGGATTCCCGCCAGTTGCTCCTCCAACTCGGGCCACTGGCGGACGGCCGCCGCGACCGCCTCGCGCAGCTCGCCGCAGACCGGCGCCTGGCGGGCCGAGAGGCTCAGCGAACCAAACAGCTCGCAAACAGTCTCGCGCTGCTGGGCGATGGCAGCGCGCCGCAGCCAAATCAAGGTCTGCTCCGTCACTTCCGCGGTCACACCGGGATGGCCGTCGCGGTCGCCGCCGATCCAGGAGGCGAAACGCAGCAGCGGAGGAACGCGAAAGACGTGATCGGGATAGAATTCACCGAGGGCTTCCCGCAGGTCTTTCAGGATTCCGGGCACGACGTCCCACAACACGGGTATGATGCTCAAGCCGCGCTGCACTTCCTGGATGACCGTGGGCGGCCAGGGGCGGATGAAGTCGGTCTGCCAGAGCTTGGTCAGTTCCGCCCGCAGTTGGTCTTCCAGATCGGCGGCCTCTCGCGGCAGCAGGTCGCATTGATCCAAATGGTGCAGCAGTTCGCGAACCCGTCGCAGCTTGCCGCGGATGGAGCGCCGTTTGGCTTCGGTGGGATGCGCGGTGACGACCAGTTCGACGTTCAGACGGTCGAGGACGGCCTGCACCTGGTCGGCCGGCCGCCCTTCGGCAGCCCACTGAGCCACGGCGGCCCGGATTGACTCGGCCCGCGGCGCAGGATGGGCAGCCCGCTCGCGCTCGCGCAGAATCCGGGTGCGTTCCCGATCCTCGGCCACGTTCATCAAATCGTTCCCGATCCTCGGCCACGTTCATCAAATCGTTCCCGATCCTCGGCCACGTTCATCAAATCGAGCAGAATGGCCAAAGCGCGGACCACCAGCCGACGCTGGTCGGCGGACAGGTCCGCCACGGTCCGCTTCAATTCTGCCGAGGCCTCTGCGTGCCCCTCGTGCGCCGCCCGGGCCAACTCGCGGACCCGGGCCACCACGACCAGACCCTCCGATCCGGCGATCTTCTGGATCGTCTCATCCAAGCGAAGCTGCAAATGGGCGACGGCGGCCGCGAGCGGCTGCTCGGATTCGGCTGGCATGGCGACTCCCCTGTTCAGGCTTCCGGGCAAAGCGACTCGAGCAACCGGCCTACCGGATGGCGGGATTCCAGCGGGTGACGCAAGCGCCGATTCCGCTGCACCTGGTAGCGATTGCAGCGTCCGCGTTTCTCGACCACCACGTAGCCGGCTTCAGCCAACTCGGCCACGATCTTCTGCACCATCCGCTCGGTGATACCGACGCGAAGGGCCACGTCGCGCAACCGCATCCCGGGATCGCGATAGATGCACAGCAACACGTGGGCATGGTTGGTCAGAAAGGTCCAGGCGGGAGCATCATTGACCGCCGCCCGCCGGGCGGTGTGCGGTCGAGCCGGCGGATGGACCGCTTTCCTCTTCATGATCCGCCCTTAACCTGGCCGATCGAATAACGATTCAAATTACACGAATTAAATTTCATATATTCTAACCTTGTGGGGCGACGTGAGAAGGGGGAGTGATGCGGGCAACCACGCTTTCGGCCGCTGGGCCGCGGTTCCAGATGATGGACAGCGGCAGGGACAGGCCGCCGTCGCGGAGCCTGGGAGCTGAAGGGGACAGGTCCATGTTTTCGGGCAATGTCTCGACGCCGAATGAGGTTTCGAGCCGAAAAATGGACCAGTCCCCGGCTGAGAAGGGGGACGCGGAGCGTCCGAATCGTGCGTTCCCACGCGGAGCGCGGGAACGAGGGACCTCACTTTCGCGGAGCGAAAGGCGACGGTGTGCTCAGTCGCACCCGCAGGCGGCGGCGCAGGGAGCGGACATGCCGCGCAAGGGGTGAGGGATGAGGCAGAGGAACTTCATCGGCGTCGAGCCGGTATTGCGGAACTGGTGCGTCCGGTTGGGAGGCACGAAGACGGCGGTGCCGGGTGCGATGCGGCGCTCGGTCTCGCCGTCGAGGACGACACCGTTCCCTTCGAGGACGAAGACTTCATGCTCGTGGGCGTGCGAGTGCTTGGGGGTGTGGCCGCCCGGAGCAACCTCGAACTGGCGCATGCTGAAGCTGGGGGCGCCGTCGGCCTCGCCGATCAGGCAGCGGATGCGGCAGCCGGCCGCGCCTTCTTGTTCCACCGGGGTCGCGGGGATGGATTCGAAAGGGAGGACTTTCATCGCAGCAGCTTCCTGGATCAATCGTGGGGAGAGTGTTTTCCAGTATAGCGGAGGAACGCGCCGCGTGCGCAGAAAAAAACCCCGAGGCGACGGCTCCCAGCGCCGTGTCGACTTCCCCCAAGGAAGCCACACAGTCGTCGACCCCGAGGTCAAGGCTACAAGCATTGCCTGCAACCACCATTAATTTATCGGGGCCGGCAAGAGATTGTCAAGACCTTTTGGCGTGTGGCGGACGGAACGACGAAACGGCGTCGACTGGCGAACGAGTGAGACTCTAACGATCGTGACGCGCGCTATGCGCGACGGCGGACCGCCGGGCTTGGCTGATGCCGCCTCTGGTTCAAGAGTTGCACACGGGCTATGATGGAGATTTGCGCTGTGTCACCGGGTGCCGATAGAGAGTCTGCGGAGTGGTCATGGGTGCGTTGCGATGCATTTCGCTGAGAGGGGTGCGTGTTCACAATCTGAAAGGCATCGATCTCGACATTCCGCACCGCAAGATGGTCGTGCTTTGCGGGTTGAGCGGCAGCGGCAAGAGCAGCCTGGCGCTGGATACGCTTTACGCCGAGGGGCAACGCCGATATATCGAGAGTTTCTCGGCCTACACGCGGCAGTTTCTCGACCGCCTGGAGAAGCCGGACGCCGAACAGATCGACGGCATTCCGCCAGCGATCGCCGTTACCAGCCGCAACGGGAATCGCTCCAGCCGCTCGACCGTGGGCACTGCAACGGAAACGAACGACTACCTGCGGCTGCTGTTCGCCAAGATCGGACAGGTGGTCTGCCTGGAGTGCGGACAGGAGGTCCGCCGCGATTCGCCACAGAGCGTGGCGGAAGAGCTGGCCGCGCTGGCCGAAGGGACTCGCTACCTGGTGGCGTTCGCCGCGCCGCTACCCAATCCCGGAGAACTCGCCCAGTTTGCCGCCGCGCTGGTGGAAGACGGGTTGATCCGCTGGGTCGCGGGAGACCGGCTGGTGAATCTGACGGAGGAGTCGTTTGCTGAAGGGTCGGCGCGGATTGCCGGGGACGACAAGCTCTACGTGGTGGTCGACCGGCTGGCCGTGGGGCGCGTCTCACCCGGCCGATTGCGCGATTCGCTGGAAATCGCGTTTGCCAAAGGGGGCGGGGCGTGCCACGTGTTCATCGAAGACGAGGCCTTGCCGCCGATGCGGGGCAAAGTCCAGCCGATCGACGGCCGACCATGGCGACGGATCGGTTACAGCAGCCAGTTGGCCTGCGAGGATTGCGGCCGCAACTACCCGTTGCCGGAACCGCGGCTGTACAGTTTCAACAGCCCCCTTGGGGCATGCCCGCAATGCGAAGGCTTCGGAAACATCATCGACGTCGACATGGACCTGGTCGTACCCGATCGGAGCAAGTCGATCCGCGACGGCGCGATCGCGCCTTGGAACAGTCCGGCCTACGCCCACGAACTGGAAGAACTGGTGGCGCTGGCGCCGGAATACGGGCTTCCGGTGAATGTGCCGTTCGCCGAACTCGAACCGCAGCACCTGGAACTGATCACCCGGGGAGTTGCAGAGCGCAACTTCGGCGGTTTGAACGGGTTCTTTGCCTGGCTGGAGCGGCGGAAGTACAAGATGCACATCCGCGTCTTCCTGAGCCGCTGGCGGAGCTACCTGACCTGCCCTGCATGCAGTGGCACGCGGTTGCGGCCCGAGGCGCTGGCGACGCGAGTGGGGGGCCTCAACATCGCGCAGGTCTCGATGCTCAAGGTGCGCGAGGCGGCGCGATTCTTCAACGAGCTTCAGTTTACGCCCTGGGAGCAGCAGGTGGGCCGGATGATGCTCGACCAGGTCCGCGCGCGGCTGGGGTACCTTGAGACGGTGGGGCTGGGGTACCTGACGCTCGATCGGACACTGCGAACGCTGAGCGGCGGCGAGATTCGCAGGGTGGCGCTGACATCGGCCCTGGGATCGAGCCTGGTGAACATGCTCTACGTGCTCGATGAACCGTCGATCGGCCTTCATCCGCGCGATGTGGGACAGTTGCTGGAGGCGGTCGTAAAACTGCGCGACCGGGGCAACACGGTGGTGGTGGTCGAGCACGAAGAAGCGATCATCCGCGCCGCCGATCAGGTGATCGAAATCGGCCCCGGCGCAGGGGAGCGGGGCGGGCAGGTGGTGTTCCAGGGCACACCCGACGAGATGGAACAATCCACCTCAAGTCTTACAGGCGATTATCTCTCGGGTCGGCGGGGCGTCGCCTCTGTTCCCCGCCGCCGACAGCCGAATCACGGGTGGATTCGGCTCTCCGGGGCGAGAGGCAACAATCTCAAGGACATCACGGTCGAGTTTCCGCTGGGCGTGCTCTGCCTGGTGACCGGCGTGAGCGGTTCGGGCAAGAGCAGCCTGGTGGAGGACACGCTTTTTCCGTCCCTCTGCCGGCGATTGAGAAAAGAGGCGCCCAAGCCGCTGGAGTTCAACGACGTCTTTGGCGACGGGCAGATCGACGACGTCATCATGGTCGATCAGAGCCCGATCGGCCGCTCGCCCCGTTCGAACCCGGTGACGTATCTCAAGGCGTTCGACGAGATCCGCAATGTCTTTGCCGAGACGGTGGAGGCACGGACGCGAGGATTCACCGCGAGCCATTTCAGCTTCAACGTGGACGGCGGCCGGTGCAGCGAGTGCCAGGGGGACGGCTACCTGCAGATCGACATGCAGTTTCTGGCCGACGTGTACATGAAGTGCAGCCAGTGCGGCGGAACGCGATATCGCGACGAGATTCTCGACGTCACCTACCGCGGGCGGAACATCGCCGAGGTGCTGGAAATGACCGTCCGCGAGGCGTTCACCTTCTTCCGCGGGCAGCCCAAGGTGCAAGCCAGGCTGAAGCGACTGGTGGACGTGGGGCTGGATTACATTCGATTGGGCCAGCCCGCCAACACGCTCTCGGGCGGCGAAGCCCAACGGCTGAAGCTGGCGGGCTACATGTCGAGCGCCAAACGAGGGCGGTGCCTGTTCATCCTCGATGAGCCGACGACCGGCCTGCACTTCTCCGATATCGTGCAGCTTCTCGACTGCTTTGACGCCCTGCTGGCGGTCGGCCATTCGCTGATCGTGGTGGAGCACAACCTGCAGATGATGAAAGCGGCCGACTACATCGTCGACCTGGGGCCCGGCGCCGCCGATGAGGGAGGCCAAGTGGTCGCCAAGGGAACGCCGGAGAAGATCACCAACAGTCCGGAGTCGATTACCGGACGATTCCTGGCGGAGGCGCTCAAGGGACAGAGCCTCGAGGCGGGGTAGGAGAGGAAAGGTGAATGCTGAATACTGAATGGTGAATACTGAATGGCGAATACTGAATGGTGAATACTGAAGGCAGAAGTGGGGGAGGGGTGGTGATGGCAGGTGAGAACACTGGGGATGAGCGCAAGCTGTCGCGTTACGTTCGTCAGATTCGTTATGCACCCTTCGGCGAGGAGGGGCAGCGGAGGCTGTCGGCCAGCGGAGCGCTCGTATGCGGATGCGGGGCGTTGGGAAGCATACTGGCAGGCACGCTGGTGCGGGCCGGGGTGGGCCGAGTGCGGATCGTCGATCGCGACTTCGTTGACCTGACGAACCTGCAGCGGCAGATGTTGTTCGACGAAGACGACGTCGCCGCCCAACTCCCCAAGGCCGTCGCTGCAGCCGAAAAACTGCGGCGAGTGAATTCCGAGGTCGAGATCGAGCCGATTGTGGCCGATGTGAGCGCGGCGAACATTGGCGAGTTATGTGCGGGCATGGACGTGATCGTCGACGGAACCGACAATTTCGAGACGCGATTTCTCGTCAACGATGCGGCGGTGAAGCTGGGCATTCCGTGGGTTTACGGCGGGGCGTTGGGAGCCGAGGGGCAGACGATGACGATTCTGCCCGGCGAGACGCCCTGCTTCCGCTGCCTGATGGCCGAATGTCCGCCGCCGGGCACGACGCCGACCTGCGACACGGCGGGAATTCTGGGCCCGACGGTGGGCGTGATCGCCTCGATCGAGGCAATCGAGGCGATGAAGATCTTGAGCGGCAACCGGGCGGCAATCTCGCGGAGCCTGACGGTAGTCGAACTGTGGGACGGCCAGATTCGGCAAGTGGACATCTCCCGGCTCCGCGAGCAGACCGACTGCCCGACGTGCAAGCGGGGCGAGTTTCCCTGGCTGGCCGGCAGGGAAGGCAGCCGCACCGCCGTACTCTGCGGACGCAACGCGGTGCAGTTGAGCCATCCGGGCATGCGGCTGGAGTTGGACGACCTGGCCGAGCGACTGAAAGGCGTCGGCGAGGTGAAACGCAACCCGTTTCTGCTCCGCCTGAACGTGGAAGGGTATCAGATCACGGTCTTTCCCGACGGCCGGGCGATCGTCGGCGGAACGGACGACGTCGCGGCGGCCAAGACCGCGTACGCGAAGTACATCGGGAATTGAGGGGTCACAGGCCGGACACGGCAGTGTTTCCAGAGCTATTGACCAACAGAGTGCATGTCGGAAGGACGCTGGGACTGTTGGCGTGCTCGGGCGTCACGAGCGCGCGTTGACGAAGCTATGTCGCAAAGCGTCCATCTCCTTTCGCGTCTGCAGGTGGTGCGGCTGAAAGGCGACCGCGACGAGCAGCCACCAGCCATCCTGCTGCGGCACCGGCTAGCAGCGATCCCGCCGAGAGTCCCCCGACCGCCCATCGCGTTGCCGGCACCGGCCGATACTCGCACCCGACAAACGCCACACCGACACCGTGGAGCATCTGGATGGAGGTGCGCGTCGGCGTGAAGTGCTGCAGTTCCGGACGGCATGTCGGTGCGACTTCCACCGGTATCACTTCCCAGAAGGATGCCGCCAACAAGGTTGCTACGGCCATTGCGGCCGGCAGTAGACAGCGTTTCGCGATCTTCACAGGGGTCTCCTTCACGCGGATCGTGGCTTGCATGGGATTCGACGGCGAGTCACCGTCGCGGGTCGACACGGTTACGGGTGGCATCAGTTGCGGATGTACCGTTCCCACAAGGCCCGGCTGTCGACGGGCGTCATCATTTCGTGGTAACGAGGGTTCTCACCATCGAAATGGACGTAGTCGTAAGCTGTGCCCTCGTAGTAAGCCCCGGTGTCGGTGTTCAGTGTGCCCCAACTGTCGGTGTGGTAGATTCGCCCGCCTTCGAGCGCGGAGATCCAGTCTTGTTGCCCGCGGATGTAACTGGTCCTCTGGTAGTCGATATAATCCCAGCTCCGCTGACGCTCTTCGTAAGCAGCCTGCATCATGCTGTGGATTTCGCTGGCGTTGCGGGCCACGAGTTCCGAGGTCTGCCGCTGAAGGACCCGCAGACGCGCAATGCCGTCGGCAATGTAGCGTGCGGCGAAGTCGTCGTTAATGCGGTACGAAAGCATCATGCGGGCCAGCATCGGTGCGCGGTCGGCGAACTGTTCTTCCGGGACGCTGACGGTCATGTGCCAGAGCTGCCATTCGAGGTCCCATCGCGAACGGAAGGAGATGCTGAACGTGTAGCCCTTCGTCCGCACGCCGGCCGGCGACGTCGCCGTGTAGACGAACTCCTCGGCCTGCACCGTCCCGGCGGTGAATACAGCACCGATCTGCTGGTTGATGTCTGTCCGGGGAATGACTTCCAGAAAACGCACGTCACGGGCCAGGCCGCCTTGCGTGGCCACCAGTTGCAGGGCTTTGTGCGGCGGCAGATACTCGGAGACGGGAACGCCGGGAGCCCGCACACCGAGAGCCGGGGTGAGAAACTGGACCTTTCCGACGATGAAGCACGACGCTTCGCTCGGTGCGGTCGCCACGAACGAACACGTGCCGAAGTCCTTCACCTCCCATTGCTGGGGCAGGAGAAACCGAGCCGAGCCGTCGGCAAGGCGGTGCTCGCTGAGCGGCTCCTCTACCGCGGTGTCTGAACGGATCAGCATCGATCCCTTGGTGATGCGGACGTTCGACAGCACGGTCAGCAACTGCTGCTTCTGGTTCTCGAACTCGCCGTCGGGTGCGTCGATCCGCGAGATCGTGGCGACGCCATCTCCCTTGCACAGCCAGGCGCGAAAGGTCTTCCGACCACCCGGACCTCGTTCGTAGCTTCCGTCCAGCACAATCCGCCGCCCCTCGTCAGATGTATAAGCCTCGCGGAGTTGTACGTGGTTGACCTGCGGCAAGCCGGTCTTCCACAGGGAGGTCAACACATCGATCGGCTCGCCTTCGGTCACGACGGCGTGAGCCAGGGAAGCCTCAGCTCCGTTGGCCGGGTCGGCAATAGTCAGGGTACGACAAGTTCCGTGGGAGTGCTCCGCCGCTTCCCATCCCTCCGGGGCATACACCACGAAAGTGGCCTGGTTGGTGACGATCTTTTTCATGGCGGGGCTCTGCGAATATGAGGGCTTCGGAGTCATCCCGGCAGTCAACAGCACACTGAGAAGGCAGCAAAACGGTCGCATGGCAGTTCTCCACAGATCAAGGCGTTTTCGCATCGGCAGGACGCTCGATTGTTCCCGCTCCGAAATCCCCTACCGGCCGGCGGCTGATTTGTGACGACCGAATTTCTGGCCGGGGGCATTTCATAACTGACGCTGCCGCTCACCGCAGGCGGAGCCACGGCACCGAGCCGCATCGGGCGAGGCCAGCCATCGGAGATTCCCGACAAGTGGCTCATGGAACCTGCGGTCTGTCATCTCCCCCCAGGGGAGACCCGTTTGCCGGGTGACGATTTGCGCCAGCGTCTCGGCGTCGACCAATGAGTTGCTGAACCAGAGTTTCGCCCTGTCCGAGTACACCAAGAAGATCCGGCCTGCCTCGAAGCCGCCGGCCGCGGTGAAACCGCCTCCGCCGACGACCATGGGGGCGACGCAACGTTGCTGGACCAGCGCAACGACCTCGTCCCAACGCATGCGTATGGCGCGGTAGTAGAGCTGTGACGTGAGGCCTTCGGCATCGACTCGAATGCACACGCGCAGATAGCGGCGGGCATAGTCACACAAGACCAGCCCCCCGAGGGCTATGCCACCGCAGACAAGGGCCGCACCGACGGACTCGCTCCAGACGACCGCAGCCAAGATGCTCCCCAGAACAAACTGCCCAATCCCGAGCGTGACGCATGTGCCGGCTGCCATGGCGCGACGCCAGGGGGTCGAGCCATAGCGAAATGTCCGCGGCTCCAATGGCGCGTATTCGTGGGGAGGGAGCGAGGATCGACCTTCGCCGGTACGGCGATGGCGGGCCGCCGTCGCGTGGACGCCAACCACGCCAGTGACGAGCAAGTATCCCCAAGTGAAGCCGACAATGACCACGACAAGCTGCAAGTACTTCCAGTCTCCAGGCGGGTCGCTGAACAGCGCCACGAGTGCCGCGGCCAACAGCAAGGCGCCGAGGACGCGCTGTCGATTGTCACATTGGCGGGCGAACATCGGCGGAACTCCTTTGAGAGCTATGTCTTGGGGTTGAAGTCTGTGACTGGCAGCGGGCTCGTGCCGCTGATTAAGATACAGGCTGTCCATGGGCGTGTGACACGGCTTGCGTGGGGAGACGCCGATGCAGAGTGCGGCACTTCCGCCAGAAACCGAGTTCCCGCCCATTGCCCCGCTGACGTGTGGTGGGAGTTTCCCAGTTACCAGTTCGCGAATGGACCTTGTTCGGAGCGGCTCCGAACAGTCCTCAAGACAGAGGGAGCCCCATGCCTGTCTCCAGCCATGACTTGGCCCTGGGCATTGCTCTATTGGCGCGGCGATGCCCGGAGGCGGACGACCTGCACCGGATGGTGTGCGATTGGTTGGAAACGCCCGCCGGTTCGCTCGGTGAGTTATTGGTCCATCGGGGGCGGCTGCCGGCCCTTGAACTGGTCCGCGCCGAAGAAGCGGCCGAGCGTCTGCTGGAACGTGGCACTGCGACGCACGAGCTTTCTCGGTCGTGCTGTCCAGAGACGGAGCCGAGTCTGCCGTTGTTCGACGCCTCGCAGCCCACCGCGCATCCCCAAACCGGCGATGGGCTTTCGCTTGAGGCACGCGCCGACTCGTTGCCGGCGACCGCCCGCTATCGCGTGCTGCATCGTCACGCCAGCGGCGGCCTGGGAGAGGTATTCGTGGCTCACGACGAAGAACTCGGCCGCGATGTTGCACTGAAGCGGATTCGCGAGGAGTACGCCGGCTTTCCCGAGCTGCGCGCGAGGTTCCTGCTGGAGGCGGAGATCACCGGAATGGTCGAGCATCCGGGCATCGTCCCGGTATACGGTCGCGGACACGACGCTCAGAATCGACCGTTCTACGCGATGCGCTTCGTCCAAGGCGAAACGCTCCAGCAGGCGATCGTCCGTTTCCACGCCACGCACCGGGCACGCCTTGACCAGGGCGGCGCCGCGTTGGAATTGCGTCGCCTGCTGAGGCACTTCGTCGATGTGTGCAACGCGCTGGCCTGCGTTCACGATCGCGGCGCAATCCACCGCGACTTGAAGCCCGCGAACATCATGCTCGGCCCGTACGGAGAGACATTTGTGGTCGACTGGGGACTGGCGAAGATTGTCGGTCGGGCTGAAGCGGCGGCCTCACTGCCTGACACCGCCCCCGCCGAAACTCAAACGCTGCGGCCAGCCAGCGCCGGCAGCGCGGGAGGCACCGCGGTTGGCACTGCGATCGGAACGCCGGCCTACATGAGTCCCGAGCAGGCAGCCGGGCTGGTCGACGAATTGCGGTCGTCGAGCGACTTGTACGGATTGGGCGCTATCCTCTATACGATCCTTTCCGGCAGGCCTCCGGTGACCGGAAACGATCCGGAAACGATGCGGCAGGACGTGCTGATGCGGCGGTTCCCCCGCCCTCGGGAAGTGCAGCCGGGCGCGCCGGCTCCATTGGAGGCCGTATGCTTGAAGGCGATGTCGCTCGACCCGCAACAACGCTATGCCTCGGCGCGGGAATTGGCAACGGAAATCGAGGCCTGGATGGCCGACGAGCCAGTTCGCGCCTGGCGCGAACCGTTTCGGCTTCGCGCGGCGCGGTGGGTGCGGCGGCATCGTGCGGCAGTGGTTGGCGCGGCGGCAGCCCTCGTCGTCACCATCATCAGTCTGTCGGTCGGCATGGTAATGCTTGCGGCTGTCAACGAGCAGGTGCGGCGCTCTGAATCGATCGCCCGTGCCCGCGAGGAGGACGCGCGATGGAACTTCCAATTGGCGCGATCGGCAGTCGATCGCTACCTGACACAGATCAGTCAGGACGAACGGTTGAAACAGCAGGATCTCGAACCGCTGCGCCGCGACCTGCTCCAGATTGCCAGCGGGTTCTATGAGCAGTTTACGCGTCAGCAGCCGGAGGATCCGGATCTGCTGGCCGCCTGGGGGTGGTCTCACGATCGTCTGGCCAACATCACCGCCGAGATCGGCTCGAAGCGCGAGGCAATCGCGATGACGACCAGGGCGGTAGACACGTTTGCCGCGCTGGCCGAGCGTTTCCCGGACAACTCGGGATACCACGAGGCCTGCTTGCGTGCGATGGTGCATCGGGCGCGATTACTTCTGGACACGGGCGAGCCCTTGCTGGCAGCGGCGGAACTGAAGACGACGCACGCAAGGGCGGCCTCTCTGCTCCAGCAGCGTCCGGACCTCGACGGTGTCGGCGAAGCCATGGCTGAATGCTGTGTCCAACTGGCCAGAGCGGCTCGCGAGGGGCGCGACAACGCGCTGGCCGAAAAGGCGCTGCAGGAGGCGCTCGACCTGCGCCGCCGCCTGAACGCCGCAACGCCTGGAGTGGAGTCGCTGCAAAGCGCGCTGGCCGGCAATCTCGCCGCGCTGGCCGACGTATATTGCCAGACGCAGCGCTACCCGGAGGCCTCCGCATTGCTGATCGAAGCGGCTACTTTGCAGCAGCGGTTGGTCGATGAGCACCGCCACTCCGCCACGTACCTGAGCGGACTGGCCGGCATGTGTGACCAGTTGGCCGACCTCTACAACCGTTGGTCGGCCAGTTCCAGCCAGACCGAGCAAGCGCTGCTGGCGGCGCTGCGAGTGCGGCAACGGCTTGCTCGCGAGCACCCGGCGGTGACCGAATATCAATCACGTCTGGCAACGAGCCAACACACATTGGCCCGTTTCTACCTGGGGGCGAGCCGCCCGGCCGATGCCGAGCAGGCCCTACTGGCGTCGCGGCAACTCTACGAACCGCTCGTCGAGATGTACGCGGAAGTGCCCGAGTATGCACTGGAACTGGCCGCGGTGGATCGGCAATTGTCAACGGTCGCAGGGGGACAGGATCGGCACGGCGAGGCGGTGCGCTATGCGAAGGAGGCGGTCGACGCGCTTCGGGCTCTGGCCGACCGATTCCCGAAGCGGGCCGATTTCGCATGCCGATTGGCAGACGCCAGCCGCGGCTTGGGCGATGCCCAGCTCGCTGCCGGGCAGGCCGACGACGCCCAGAATGCTTACGCAGCGACCATCGATGCTCTGGATGCCGCGGCCTCAGTGGCGGGGCCGGTGTCGGTGGCAGAAGTGGCCCGCGCGATCGCGTCGCAGTCGGGCTGCGACGGGCCAACGTACTATCGCGCGGCGCTACTTCTGGCCCGGGCCGCCCACGAGACTCTCGAAGAGGCGGCATCGCCGGTGAACCAGCCCGAAAAGGCCAGCGCGTTGTCGTCCGCCGACTGCGCCGTCGCTGCCATGCAGTCTTTGGACAAAGCGGCGGCGGCGGGCTACTTCGGCGATCCGTTCCGCCGAAAACAACTCCGCGAGGAGGAGGCCTTCGATGCCCTCCGCGTTAACGAGGCGTATCGTGATAAGATCGAAGCGATTGCGCTCCCGTAAGGCAAGGCCGGGCGACCGATCCGTCGAACGCACCGCACCGCCGGCGACGATTGCTGGCTCCCGTGGCTCACCCTCGCGGCGCGATCCAGCCGAAGCTCAAGAATCGCCTTCTGCAGGGAGCAGATCGCGAACAAACTCAAATAGTCCCAGAGCAATCAGCTCCTCCTCGATCCGCTGGGGCGTGGGATCGTTGAGGCCCCTCGCGATCTCGGCCAGAAGCAAGTCGACCATTTGGAGCCGCGCCCGGCGGAGTTTCTGACGGAGCGCGTCCGGGCGAACCGCCTTGCCCAGTCGCTCCGAAAGGCGTTCGGCGAGCTGTTCCGACGATTCGTCGGGAAACTCCGCGCGCAGCCGCAGTAGCGTGTGCGCCGCCGAAGCGGGTTGTTTCTGCTCGTGCCGCGCCAGGGCGTTCCAGACAAGTTCGAGCACCCCTTGCCGCCATTGGTCCGACCAGGCGTCGTTAGGGGCATCATCGCGGGCAGCGGGTTCGGCAATCTCCAGCGGTGAGGTACGGCGCCGCTTCTGCTTGGCCCAGTCGTTGCGGATCATGTTGCGAATGGCCGTCTTGAGCAGATCGCGAAAGCGCCCCCGCTGCGGGTCGGCCCCGGCGAAATCGCCCGCCATGAGGCGAACCGCGATGTCCTGCGCGAGGTCTTCCGAACGCGGATCGCCCGTCATGATCGCCGCGACGTAGCGGCGAATCGCGGGAAGATAGCGGAGCACCAGCGCGCGGCGGGCTTCGATGGCCGATTCGCCCGCTTCGGCGCCCGCCCGGCGCAAGAGCGTCCAACGCGTCGCGATTTCGCCCAGGCGAGAGGGGGGGTGGTCAGCGGATTCCATAGCACTGCACCCTTTGCCCCGATATCCGTGCCCGCCTGTCACAGAACCGCCAGCGGTCTGTATAACCTGTGGCAGCGGAACGCGGTAGGCCTACCGCGACGCGAGCCGGTTTTCGGTCGGTCGACTCGATCGACCGAATGCGCATTCCCGCTGATCCTCCTGGAGGTGCGTCATGATCGAACCGTCGCGAAACCGCGGCTTCTTCGGCAGAACAGGCCTGGTGTTTGGCCTCGGATTACTCATCGGCGGCCTGATCGTCGCCGGTTCGCTGGTGGCCTGGTGGCTGCGGGCGACGCCGGAACCGGTTTTCGCTGTTGATGAGGGATGGACCGACATGATGCGGGCCGCCCGCAACGGCGACGCCGCCGCGGTCCGCCGCTTGCTTGAAGAAGGGGGCGACCCCAACGCCCAAGGCGGGCAGATGAAACTGACCCCGTTGATCGTCTCGGCGGCCAACGGTCACCGCGAAATTGTGGAACTGCTGCTCACTCGTGGAGCATCGCTCGAGGCAGCCGACTCGGCGGGGATGACGCCCCTGATGAACGCCGTGATGTTCGATCAGACCGCAGTGGTCCAGCTTCTGCTGGATCGCGGGGCGAATGTCAATGCACAAACGCGCGACGGAAATATGACGCCGCTCATGTTCGCCCGGAGTTCCGCCGTCGCCAAAGTGCTTCTGCTGAACGGGGCTGATGCTCGAGCGCGCACCCGCGACGGCAAGTCCGCCGCCGACGGCGCGGAAGCCCTCGGCCAAGGCGACCTGGCTGAACTGATGCGACTGGCGGAACGCCAGGCAACCGGCCCCAACATGAATAGCGTGCCAACAAACATCGCCCCGGCGCCGTTGACCGTAGCGGGGAGCGGTGAATCGCCGTCGCGCACGCCGTCCGGCCAACGGCAGCCGCCAGACACTCGCGACATCGAAATCCAGCAGCCACCCGTTTCGGAACCAATCCCGCCGGCGCGTTTGGACGGCGGCGAGGTGCGACGCGTGGTGTTCCGCAACCCCATGGCTGGGTTCAGCATCGTGGCGCCGGAAGACTGGGAGATGGCCACCGGCGGGGCGGGCAATATCGAGATGGCCATCGACGCGTCCACAGGAGCGTCACTCGTCTGCCAGCCGGCAATCTGGTTCTTCTACTCCCCCAACGCACCGCAGCAGGAGGCTGAACTGCTGGCCAGCGACTTCCAGCGGTTGGGCGCGGAGACTCCGCATGTTCGCGCCACCGGCCGCGACGACGAGTGGGAGGTGCAGGCGACCTTTCCACTCACCCAGCTCGGCGCGGTCTGGACAGAGTGGCGTTGCCGCCGAGAACAAGGCATGGCTTACGTCGTCGGTGCGGCGGTTCGCGAGGAACTCCGCCCCCGATTTCAGGGCGATCTTGACGCCGCCTTGACGAGTTGCCGCCTGATAGACCACCCCATTGTGCAGGCTTTTCGGGAGCCGACAGAACAGGCTTACACGCTATCGCTTCCGTGCGGCTGGAAGTGGGAGGGGAGGATTCTGCGCACCGCGGCTATCCCCGGCTTCTTTGAGTGGAAGGCGCAGCGAGACGACGAGTTGGTCGGCTGTTTCACCGCCGAACCGGCGGTATTGAACGTTGCGATTCCGTACCAGTCGCCGCGCGAAGTGGCCGGCGGCGTGTTGCTGGAGCGGCTCCAGGCCTTCCTGCCGGACTCGCAACTGATTGAGGTTCGCGAATTGCCCCGCGTCGAGCAGTGCCTGATGCAAACCGCGGCGCTGGCGCTGCCGGGCATGCGTCCGCGCGGTGGAAAAGCAGTGGCAGACTACGTGGGCACGCAACATGGGACCCGCGTTCGCCTGCGGGTCGAGATCGCCACCTGGATGCCCGACGCTTCCATCATGCCGGGCATCGAGGGCCGGGGAAACTGGTTCATTTTCACCTCCGGCGCATGGGCCCCCGAAGGAGAGTTCGAGGAGGCCTATTGGCTGGCCCGCAGTGTCCAGTCTTCGCTGTGCACCTCCAGCCAGTGGAAGAGGCGACAAGGTGAGGCGGTTGGCGACGTGCTTGGCCGTCGCCGCGGGGCTCTGGAGGAGGCCGGCGCCGGTTGGGATGCCTTGATCCGTGGGATGGAGCGCGTTCCGGATCCCGACGGCGGACCCATCCAGGAAGTGCCCCACCTCCAAGGCCAAGTCTGGAAGGACCTCGATGGGAGGATGTGGCGAGTTGCCCCCAATGCGGAAAGCGAAGCGTGGGTTCGCGACCAAGGCTGGAGATTCATCCGCTGATCGGAACGATTGTGGGCCCGATCGACCGAGTTCTCTGCCGCCGTGTCACAGGACCGCCGGCCGGTGGTAGTGGGTTCGACGCCATCCCCTTTGTACCCCGTTTGGAAAGAAATGCCATGAAAGCGACACGCATCGCAACCCGTCCCGTTCAGTTGCTGGCGCTCGTGTTGGCAGCCACTGCCGCACTGGCCTGTCCCCGCCTGGTTTCGGGACGAGAGGTCCGCAGTCCTGGATTTCAGGCTGCCTGGATCGAATTGCAGCGCGATGGTCGCGTGTTCTACCATTGCCTGGTTGACACGCGCTGCGACGCGAAGCGACTGGACCTCGTGGTGCAGTTCCGCTGGGCAACCAGTGACGAGAACATCATGGAGCGGGGCGATGAACGGGCATTGATGCTCTTTCCGCAGTCGTGGCGGCGGCCCGCGGACGACACGGGAGACTGGCGGTGGCGTCCGCTGCCGGTCGAGATCCCGGCGAGTCTCTGGGAGAAGGCCGACCTTGAGCCCGGCGAACACGATATCGACGCCATCTTCGACTTGTATGACCCCGACGCCGCCCAATACGTGGCGGGGGGGTGGGTTTGGCGAGCCACCCTGCGAATCAGCATCGCGGCCGATGGCAAAGCGGCCGTGTTCCCTTACTTTCCCGACAGTGTATTGCCGGTGCCGCGCAAGCCCGACCTCGACACCTGTCCGACTGTCGTCGTCGTTGAATCGCCGGCTGTCGAGGCGGTGCCCCAGGTCCTGGAAGTGTACGGCTGGAAAGCGAAGCAACTCCTCGGCACGGCGCGACTTCGCCACGGCGGAACACCGACCCGCGTCGCATTTTCCGGCGCGGGAGAGGGACTCCTTTCGGCCGACGACGAGGGGAAAGTGCTGTTTTGGGACAGCCAACGGGGAGCCCTGCAACGACATCTCGAAGGGCGGCTTCTCGTGGCCGATGATGGCACGACGCTCGTGCTCACCGGCGACGGGGCGACCCTGATCGACCCTGCGGACGGCACACCGCGCTGCCGACTCGATCAGCCGCCGCGCGAAGTACTCGCCGCCGGGCTTTCCGCCGACGCAACTTCGCTGGTGCTGGTGGACAACGGCGGGGTCGGGCGCTGGGATGTCGCTTCCGGGCGGCGGTTGGCAAGGCACGAACTCGCCGTCGACAATCCCAACGACATGCCGGTCACGGCCTCGGTGAGCCGTTGTGGGCAGCTTGCGGCGCTGGCGTGCAACCACGGAAAAGTGAACTGCGTGACGGTGTTTGATGTCGAATCGGGTCGGAAGGTGCTGTCAACGGTCATGGACTATGGCGTCGCGCCGCCACTGGTTGTGTGTGACGGCGGCCGCCGGCTGGCGCTGCCGGCCCCGCAGTTGGATGGGCATGGCCGTTTGGCCGTGTTTGACATCGCCAGCGGGGCCCAGCAATTCGAATTCGCCACGAGTTCGTCACGGACTCCGACGGTCGTCTGCAAGAACGGGTCGCCGCTGGCGCTCGTCGACGGCGGTACACTGGTTCTGCTGGATCCTGCATCCGGACATGCGCAGCGAATCACACCCTTCGACGACGATGTCCTGGGTCTGGAGTTCTCCGACGATGGCACAGTACTGGCGGTCACTGGTTATCAGGGGACGCGGATTGTTGCCGCGTCGACGGGCGAGATCTTGGCCCACCGCCCAGGGCCTGGGCGGATCGCGGTCCTGTCCGCTGACGGCACGCGCGCCCTGACAGTCGACCTTTATGGGCAACTCCTTGTATGGAACGCCCGCAGCGGCCAAATCCAACTGCGAGCCCCCGGCTTCTTTCAGCCGATCAGTTGGCTTGCCGCCAGCGGCGATGGCCGCCGCCTGGCCGCCGCCTGGCCGCCGTCTCCGAGGCGGGCGGGTGTCGCGTGTGGGAGATCGCCGACGGGCGAACGTTGCTTTCACTCCGTGCGCCGTGTTCCGAAGGCAAGCGTGCGGCTCAGGTGGCCCTGTCCCCCGACGGCTCGCAGGTCCTGATTTCGACGGTCAATGGCGGTGATCCGCTGGTGTGGAGCGTGCAAGACAAGGGTGTGACAATGGCGCTGCTTGAAGGGGGAGTAGGTGGTGGGGCGGTGGCCTTCACTCCCAACGGCCGACTGGCCGTCGCCTGCCACCACGCGGGCAACGAGTCGGCCCTGCGAGCGTGGAATGTCGCAACGGGCGACCCGGTATTCCGCGATCGTTTTTTCGCCGCCGGTCTCGCCGTGAGCCGCGACGGCAGCGATCTGTTCGCACTGGACCTTCACGCGAAGCGGGTGCGGCGTTACGATTGGCTCCAGAAGCGTCCGATGGACGACTTCGCCCTGCCGGCCGAAAGCAAGGGCCTGGCCTGCATTGGCGACGGTCGGTTGCTCGCCTGCAATGGCGAACTTCGACGGGTTCCCGACGGAGAACTCATCGCGAAGCTCGATTCGACCGCCGCGGCCGACGCGGTATGCCTGTTCACGCCCGACAGCCGCCGCGTGCTGGCGTTGACGGAGGGCGCAGTCCAAGTATTCGACGCCGACGACGGCCGACTCCTGAAGTCGATCACCGGTCCGTGGAAGATCACTGCCGCCACATTCTCGCCCGACGGGAAGACCTTGTGGACCGGCCTGGAAACCGGGGCGGTTGTCGGGTGGGAATGGGAAGAGTAATGCAAACGCAATAGACTCGCGACAGCGAACCCGAGCCTATCATGACTTCCCGCGCCGGTCGCTTCCGCCCCGTCTCTTGCGGTATCAAGTGCGGAGGTCAGGCTGGGCCTGACGGTTGAGGCTCTCCTCTCTCTGCGTCGCCAGTTCCATGATTCGCTGCTCGGTGGCTTCCGAGCGGGTCAGTTCGCCTGTCACGCGACCTTCGCACAGGACCACGATCCGGTCGCAAAGGGTCAGGAGTTCCGGCAATTCGCTGGAGGTGACGATGATGCCGAGCCCTTCGCGGCATAGCTCGTCCATAAGCCGGTAGAGTTCGGCCTTTGCTCCGACATCGACGCCCCGGGTGGGATCGTCGAGCAGGAGTACCTTGGGCCGGGTGAGCAGCCAGCGGCCGAGGATCGCCTTCTGCTGGTTGCCTCCGCTGAGCGCCGTGATCGATGTGGTGAGACTCGCCGTCTTCACTCCAGTCTGGTTCACCGCGCCAGACGCCAGACTGCGCTCGGCCCCGAGCCGAAGCAGGCCGGATCGAACGAGTTGCTGGAGGACGGCGATGGTAACGTTCTGCGCCACATCGAGATTGGCGAACAGGCCCAGCCGTTTGCGATCCTCGGTGACCAGCGCGACGCCGGCACGCCGGGCCTCGGAGGGATGGCGGAACGATACTTCGCGGCCGGCGAGCATGATCCTGCCCTGCGGCCGCTCCGGGCTGGAGCCGAACAGGCATTCGAGGAGTTCGGTTCGCCCGGCCCCCATCAGACCGGCGATGCCGAGGATCTCGCCGCGGCGGAGCGAGAATGAGACATCCTTGAGCCGCCACTGCCGGGCATGACCTGGCCAGGGGAGCGAGAGACCGCGGACTTCAAGCACGGGCTCGGCAGGCGCGCGGCCCTGCCCGATGGATGTCGAGGCGATTTCCCTTCCCACCATGAGGTGCGTGATCTCACGCGGGCTCGTATCGGGCGTCTGGCGAGTGCTGATCAACTCTCCATCGCGCATCACGCTGATCCGCCCCGCCAGACGGAACACTTCGTCGAGTTTGTGCGAAATGTAGAGCACGGTGACACCGCGGACGCGGAGCCGCTCGACCACCCGGAACAGCCGCGCCGCTTCCGTCTCCGTCAGGGCACTGGTGGGCTCATCCATAATGAGGATATCTGCGTCGAGCGAGAGCGCTTTGGCGATCTCGACCAGTTGCTGGTCGCCGACGCGGAGCTGGCGGACCGGCTGGCGGGGATCGATCGGGCATTCCAGTTCGCCCAACAACTCGGCGGCCGCGCGCTCCATGCTGCGGTCGTCGAGCCAGCCGAGGCGGTTGGCGCGCTCGCGACCGAGAAAAATATTGGCCGCGACGGAGAGCGGCTCGACCAGATTCAGCTCCTGGTGGATGATCGCCACGCCCGCCGCCTCCGCGTCGCGAGTGCCGCGGAAACGAACCGCCTGGCCGCGGATCTTCAACACGCCCTCATAGTCGGTGATCACACCCGAAAGACACTTGACAAGCGTGCTCTTGCCGGCGCCGTTCTCGCCGACGAGGGCGTGCAACTCGCCCGGCAATATGTCGAGCGAAACCTCGCGGAGGGCCACCACTCCGGGGAAGCGTTTGGTGATGCGGTCAAAGGAAACGACGGGGTCGGGCACGGCGTGCTCCCGGCAGGCCCGGCCTATCAGCCGGGATTATCGACAGTTCGGCATCCAATAGACCGCAGCGGAGTGAGCCCGGCAATGGCCCAGCGCCAAGAAACGACCGACGCCTGGACTGGTTTCCAGGCGCCGGGGCATGAACGGGATTGCGGAGAGCGAGCTGCGCCGCCGTCAGTCGGTGTGGAAGACCTCGGTCATGGCCTTCCACTGGTCGCCGGTGGGAGTGTTCTTGATGCGGTTTTGTAGCGGGTCAGTGAGCTTCCACCACTCGCGCGTTACCGGGTCGTTGCCGATGGCCTTCATGTCGGCCTCGAAGTCATCGCCCACGTATTCGAAGTAGCTGAACAGGTACAGTTCGCCGTCGTTCAACTCGCCGAGGTAGATCGAGTAGTTGCGGATATTCGACGCGCGGATCCGCTCGAGCACTTGGGGCCACACGTACTTGTGCAGGAGCACATACTGGTCGAGCGTCTCGCGGTTGACGCCGACCACCGAGCCCACGCGCTTGGCCGGCTTGACGGCCGCCTGCTTTTCGGGTTTGTCCGACGACGCGACGGCGACTGGGTTCAGAGACTCTCCGAGGGTTTCATCGGCCACGGCACTAGACCCACTGCTGTGGCGAGCCTCGCTCCAGAGCCATCCGATCGCCACCCCGAAGACAACAGGGGCCGCCACCCAGAGCACGCGTTGAAGATGTTGTTTCATTGCTGCGGTTCCTCGACAAATGATGAGCCATCTGCGCCGTGCCCCCGCTGGGGCATTGGAATTCTGGCACGCCGGCCGGGCCGGTGTCAAGGATTCTCCAAATCGCCCAATTGAATCACGCCGCCAGAACGCATTGTCCTGGCGGAATATGACGGACGCTCCTTCTGGATGGGCGGAAGGCCTGGAAAGGCTTCTGCCGCCGGCGGGCATATCGCAACTCGCAGATGCTCCCAAGCGGCCGGAAGCGCTAATCCTTACCCCGCGGGTAGCCGATGCTAGACACAGACCCCTAGCGGACATTCTCTTCCCGCGTCTCTTCGATGACCCAGACTAGAGCGATCACGAGCGTCGAGGCTCGAACTGCGCGCCGCATCGCGCTAGACGAGTCTGCCGCCCGGGTGGGACCGTGGGAGCTGGTCAGCCTGGCGGCGGACGGTGTCCTGGCACGGGTCTATCGCGCTCGGCCGGCGGGCGCGCCGCGCGACGTGGCCGCGTCCTATGCGCTCAAGGTGCTCCGGCCCGAATGGGACAACGACCCGCGGGCGGTCCAACTCATTCGCCGCGAAGCGATCGTCGGCCGCCAGGTGGCGCATCCGCACGTCGTGCCGGTACTCGCCGCGGGAACGGCCAAACCACCCTGCTACGTGGTCACACCCTGGCTCGAAGGCGCCACACTGGCCGCCCGGCTTGAGCAGGGGGATCGGTTCGATCTTCCGGTAACACTCTGGATCGCCCGGCAGATTGCCGAAGCACTCGAAGGAATGGCGGCGGCGGGGTGGATGCACGGCGACGTGAAACCGGCCAACATCATGATTTCGCCGAACGGCCACGCGACGCTCGTCGATCTGGGATTCGCCCGGCATCGAGACGAGGCGGGATCGATCATCGAGCGGTGCGTGGCAGGAACGTGCAGTTACGCCGCGCCGGAGTTGCTTACCTCGGCACTCCGACCAGACATCCGCAGCGACATCTACAGCCTGGGGGTAATGCTTTACGAGATGCTCGCCGGGCGGCTTCCCTTCCAGGCATCGACGCTGGCCGAACTGGCCGAGCAGCATCAGCAGGCTCAGCCTCCGAAGCTCCGCGTGTATGCGCCGGCGGTGCCTCGCGCGGTGGCCAGGCTCGTTCACCAGATGCTGGCCAAGGAGCCGCTCCGGCGTCCGCAGACGCCTCGGGAGACCGTCATGCGGCTGGCGGCGCTGGAGATCGAGACTTTCTCTGAACGCGCCGGCTGAAAGTCGACGCCGCTATTGGCCGTGTCTCACCCCGGTGATCGCCTTATCGAAGGCGGGCTGAATCGTCTTCCAGTGCTTTTCCGGCGCCTGGCAGATGACCTGTATGCGGCGGTCGCCCGAAAGGTAGGTTGTCCAATAGCCGTGAATCTTGCCGCCAAACAGGCTGGAACCCGTAAACTCGGTCCGCCGCCCCTCGCCAAACCCGCTTTGAACCGCCGTCGTCTCCACCTCTTTGAAGTTCTTAATCTCCTCGGGCATCGACTCCTTCGCGAAATTGTGCACCGGGTTAACCGGCGCGAGTTCAAAGGCCAATTCCGGATCGACCGGTCCCGCGTTGTCGAGAACCCCTCCGCCGAGATTGGCAATATCGCCGAGCACCGAGCCGGTGAAATCGGATTTGACGCGGAGAACCGCCGGGCCGCGGCTGAACTTCGCGCTATGGAAGCTCACGTTTCCGCCCCCAACGACATCCCAACCCTCGGGATACTCGACCTGAAACGACTTGTCATCGGCATTGTAATTCGCATACGCGGTCGGCGCCTCGATCGATCCGCTGCATCCAGCCACCGTACTGATCGCGCTTACACCCAGCACGGCCGCCGCCACGATTCGTCCGAAACTCATTGAAGTGCCCTCCAAACAGACAGAAGCCCCCCAAGACCCCTACTGGAAGAGAAGAATATCCGTCCCCCCCGGCGTTGGCAACACCTCAATCGCCGTCGTTTTCCTTCTCATCACCGACCCGCTCGGAATACGACCATGCCACGCGGCCCAGCAATCGAGCGTAGATCAGGAGCCAGGCGGCCACCAGCGGACCAGTCAGGACGGCGGTAAGCCAGGGCTCCTCGGTAAAGAGCAAGGCGGGAAGCGCCAGTACGGGCACAAGCAGCACGCCCGAAACGGCATAGAGCAGGGCCCAGGCCCACCATACTACGCCCAGGCTCCGCAGGATCTGCCCGGAGATCACGGCCATCATCGAACCGTTGTCAAAGGCCGAAAGGGCGAAGATCGGGTAGGTGAAAAATGCCACCACGAGCCCGGGCAGCCAGAGACCGCCCGGCGTAATCCACTTCACCCCGGTCGCGGCCAGCATTGCCGCGACGAGGGGCATGAACAAGGTGCCGAACATCACCAGCCATTCACGGAACTCGCCCCGCGGCCACTCGTCGACCACGTCGTAGCCGCTGGCGGTATGCTCGAGCGTGGCCACCATGCAGGCGGCGGTGAACGCTCCCGTCGCAAAGAAGATCAGGCACACCACCGGCATGATGAAACGGGCCACGATCAGCGGATCGCCATTCTCGGCCAGCCACAACGCCCCCATGAGCGAGAGAAACCCGGCGATCCAGCTCATCGAGAGGAAGAGCCAGACGGGCATCGTCTTGAGATAGAAGGGAAAGTTCACCACGCCCACGACGAGCGGAAACTTGGGCGGTGGTGGCGGCGGCTCCCAGGTGGCGATCGGCTCGTACCGGCGCAAGTCCGGTTGGGCGGCGATCGGCGCTGCGGGGAGCGGATCGCGGATGGCGTACTCGTCGTCGACGCCAGCCTGCGGGCGCAGGTGAGACGGCTCTTTTCCTGGCGGCATGTGACAGCCCCTCCAATACTCGACAGAATGGTGTTTCGCCTTCGGTCAGCCTCCGCTCCTCTGCTTGTTCGCCAGTTCCGGTTGTTCGCCGCGATAGCTCAAATCCAGGAGGTCCATCGGGTGCATGGCCACTAGCGGGGCGCGGTGCTGGCGGATCTCGCGGCCGATCTGCAGCAGGCATCCCGCGTTGGAGGCCAATACGATCTGCGCCCCGGTCGCCATGATATTGTCGAGTTTCCGCTTTCCGAGGCGCGACGCCATCTCGGGCTGATTCAGATTGTACGTGCCCGCCGATCCGCAGCAAATCTCGGTCTCCGGCAGGTCGCGCAACTGCAGACCCGGAATGATCTCCAGGAGCCGCCGCGGCGCTTCGCGAATTTTCTGCGCGTGCCCCAGATGGCAAGCGTCGTGATACGTCGCGACCGCCTCGATCCTGCCCGTCGGGCAGACCGGGCCGAGTTCATCGAGGAACTCGTTGATGTCGCGGACCAGGGCGACGAGGCGGCGCCGCGCTTTCTGGCGGTCGTCGGGCCAGTGCAGAGCGTATTCCTTCATCATCGCGCCGCAACCGGCGTGGTTGACGATCACCGCGTCGAGGTCGTCGAGGTCGAACGCCGCCACGTTGGCATCGGCCATGGTGCGGGCCCCGTCGCTGTCACCCGAATGATAGTGGATCGCCCCGCAGCAGCCTTGCCCGGGAGGAATGAGGATGTCGCAGCCGTTGTGCTGAAGCACGCGGAGCGTGGCCCAGTGCGTGTGGCGGAACATGGCGTCGGCCACGCAGCCGACGAAAAATGCCACCCTGGCCCTCCGCCGCCCGATAGCCGGCAAGAAGGGCGGTAGCTTCGGGCCGCCTTTGACGGGCGGATTGACCAGCGTGGCCATCTGTCCCAGCCGGCCCGGAAGAAGCCGAAATATGCCGGTGCGTTCCAGCCGGTCGTAGAGCCCCAACCGCTGCATCCAGCGCACCGGAGTCATCGCCAGGCGAATCCGGTCGGCGTAGGGGAACAGGCGGAACATGATGATCTGTCGGAACAGGTCGAACCGCGACGCCAACCCATGGTCCTGTTCCTCGAGCGCCAGTCGGAACGGCTCGATGATCCGCCCGTATTGCACGCCGGAAGGGCATGCCGTTTCGCAGCCGCGGCAGTCGAGACACAGATCGAGGTGCTTGCGGAGCCGGTCATTGACGCCCATCTGCCCTTCGGCCACCAATCGCATGAGATAGATGCGGCCGCGGGGGCTGTCGTTCTCGTCGCCCAGTTCGGTGTACGTCGGACAGCTTGAGGTGCAAAGTCCGCAATGGACGCAGTCGAGGAACAATTCCGGGTCGACATGACCGCCAGGGTTGATCGGCAAGTGATTCGGCTTTCGCCCGTTGGACGAACTCATGTCAGTTCAGAAAACAAAACGGCCCGGATTGAGGATACCATGGGGATCGAAGCGATTCTTGATAGCGATGATGACCTGATGCGCGTCGCCGGCCGGGCCCCATACGGCCCGCTGGTCGCGTCGTGCCTCGTCCGATCCGCGGACCACGACCGCGACTCCGCCCCCCGGTTTCGCCGACGAGCGGAACCGGTCGTCGATGATCGACAATACTTCGCGCGGTTCGAGCGAGAACTCGGCCTGCACGATCCCGTCGCCGGCATGGGCCTGCAACGAGACGGCCGGGTCGATCGTCCGCAGCAAGCGGCACGCGCCCACCAGCGCGCCGGGCAGAACGCGGATTTCGACGACGGTGGACTCGCGGCTGCCCGGTGCTCGGGCGGCAAACGAATCGACGAGCCGCTGCCACAGGCACTCGGTCTGCTCTGCCGGGCCGCTGACCTGCGATTCAAGCCCCAGCCCGCGCCATCGGGCCTGCAGCGTTTCCGCCATGCCAGCGACCTCGGCGACCGTTCCCTCGAAAGCGACCCACAGCCGGCCAAACGAGGACGCGGGCGAGGAGAGCAGTGGTTCTTTGTCCCAGGCGGGCCCGGCCAACAATTCCACCGCCGAAGGAAGCACCGGAGCGTGGACCAGATCGTCCAGCAGTTGCTCGGCTTTCACGTGATCGGCCACTTCGCAGCCCACCATGAGCGCGTTCTCGGGCACCGGCCGGACCATGAGCGTGATCTGCGTGATCACGCCGAGCGTGCCCAGCGAGCCGGTCATCAGCCGGCATAGATCATAGCCGGCCGCGTTCTTGACGACGCGCCCGCCGCCGGAGAAGAGCCGACCGCAGCCGTCGATGGCCTGCACCCCGATCACGTAGTCGCGCATCGTTCCCCAGCGGAATCGCCGCGGGCCACTGGGGCTGCGGGCAACGATCCCGCCGACCGTGGCCCGTTCCGCCTCGGCCACGTCGACCGGCAGTCGCTGTCGCTCGCCGGCAAGTTGCCGGCGGAGTTCGGCCACCGTCATGCCCGCCTCGACGGTAATCGTCAGGTCACGGGCCGGATAGTCGACCAGCCGGTTTAATTGGGACAACGACAGCCCGACCCCTGGCTTCACCGGGAGGGCGCCGTAGTCTTGCGCGGTCCCACCGCCAATCGGATAGATGGGAGTACCCGTTTCCGAGGCACGGCGGATGACGTCGCCGACGGCGGCCTGATCGTCGGGGGCGACCGTCGCAACGAGTGGCAGGAGATGCGTGGCGGCGATCATCGTTCACACCCCATCGGCACGGCTCCGCTGGCGGCTATCGTCGCGGGAAGGACTTTGCCTGGACAGAGTCGGCCCGCCGGGTTGAAAGCATCGCGGACGCGGCCCATGGCCTCCAGATCGGCCGGTGCGAACTGGCGGCTCATCAAACCGATCTTCTCCACCCCCACACCATGCTCGGCGGTAATGCTTCCGCCACAGGCGATGCATTCTTCGAGCAACTCGCGACCCGCGGCCAAGGCCCGCTCGACCTGCTCCTTGTTCCGCTCGTCGAACAGCAGGATCGGATGCACGTTGCCGTCGCCGGCGTGAGCCACGTTGACGATGCGGATACCGTATTTCGCACTGACCTCGCCGATGCGGCGGATCACGTGCGGCAAGCGGGTCCGCGGAACCACGCCGTCCTGGATGCAGTAACTGGGACTCAACCGCCCCACGGCTCCCACGGCCATTTTGCGGCACTTCCAGAGCAGCTCACGCTCCTTGGCCGTGGTCGCCTCGAGCACCTCGCGAGCATTCCAGCGATGGCAGAATTCGACAACTCTCTTCTGCTGCTCGTCCAGACCCACGGTCGGACCGTCGAGTTCGATCACCAGGATCGCGCCGGCCTCGGGCGGGAAGCCGAAATGAAAGGCTTCCTCCACCGCGTCGAGGATGCCGCGGTCCATCAGTTCCATCGCTGCAGGGATCGTGCCCGAGCCGATGATGTCGCTCACCGCGTTGGTGGCATCTTCCACCGTATCGAACATCGCGCGCAGCGTGCGGTAATCCTGTGGATTCGGCGTGAGCCGGACCCAGATCTTCGTCACAATCGCCAGCGTCCCTTCGCTGCCGACGAGTACGCCGAGCAGATCGAGTTCCGCCGGGTTGGCAACTGGGCCGATCCGCACGATCGAGCCGTCGCCGAGCACCGCTTCGACGCCCAGCACGTGATTGACCGTCACGCCGTACTTGAGCGTGTGCGGCCCGCCGGCGTTGGTGGCCACGTTGCCGCCGATGGTCGACGCAACCTGGCTCGAGGGATCGGGGGCGAAATGGAATCCGGTGCCGGCCAGTGCCCGCGCCAGTTGCAGGTTGAGCACCCCGGCTTCGACCACCGCGAGCCGGTCGCGGATGTTGATCTCGAGGATCTGCTTCATCCGCGCGAGCGACACGACCACGCCGCCCCCCAGCGGCAGGCATCCGCCGGCCAGACTGGTGCCGGCCCCGCGGGCCACCACGGGCGCACCGTGCCGGCCGCAGATCTTTACGACCTCGGCAACGTCCGCCGCGGAAGTCGGAAACACGACCGCCTCCGGTGGATGCTTCTCCACCGTAAACCCATCGCATTCATAGACGACCAGGTCCGATGGGTTGGACAGCACGCCCTTGGCGCCCAAACGGGCACGCAAGTCGGCCACCAGCGGCGAGGCGAGAGCAGGCGACATGACAGGTTCCGAACGCCTCAGGTGAGCAAGCTACGGTAATCGCCGATTATAGCCGCCCCATGGCGCGCGCCGCAAACGGGGCGATCGCCGACGCGCTACCGAGTGATCCATTTGTATCGACAGGCGACGGCGTCTACTTCCGCACCTCGCGGCCGAGTCGCCGTTCGACGCTGGCGACCTTGCCGCGGATCATCCCCTGCCGGTCCTTGCGGTAATCGAATCGCATGATGCACTCGACCCGATCGCAATCGCGCGACATGGCTTCGAAGCAGCGCTGGACCACGCCCATCACCTGCGCGTATTCTCCCTCGATGACCGTGCCCATGGCGTGCGTCTGATAGTCCAGGCCGCTGGCATCGACGATCTCCACCGCCCGGGCGACATACGGGCCGAGGCTCACCCCCTTATCAAGTGGGTAGATACTGAATTCGAGCACCACCATAGACCACCCTTTCTGTAACCCACAGATCCCGCCTGCAGAGAATCATACGGGGAATCTGGGATTCGCTCTGCCCCTCCAATCGCGGAAACGCTACACTACGCCCCCCAACAGGCAGTCGCCGCACGCATGCACGTGCGAACTGGCATAACAGGTCATTCAACTCGAGCCATGTCGCGCCGCTATCTGTCGCTGCTATTGACCGCGCTGGTGGCCTGGGCCGTCTCGCCGACGGCGCTCGCCCAGGAGTTGATCCAGGCACTGCCACCATCGACCGAATGGGATACCCCCTCCCAATCAGAAATACTCGTTGATCCGCAGTTGCAGATGGCTCCCGGCCAGATTCCCGTGCTGGTGGAACCCGGGGCTTGGCCAAATCGGGTCGAACCGCCGAACTGGCAACTCCTGCCGGACGGGTTGCTGTACGATCTCTACTTGGCTTCGCCGCACGAACCCCGATTTGGCAGCCAGTGGGTATCGATCAAAGAGGGCGATCCGGTGTGGGATGTCGCTCTGGGCGGAAGGGTCGGCATTATCCGTTACGGCACCAGCAACGCAGTCTGGCCCGAGGGCTGGCAGTTCGACATTGAAGGGGCCGGCTTTCCGCGATTGACCCTGGACGAGAATCGCGACCTCATTTCCGCCGATTTCCGTTTCGGCACACCTTTAACCTACCGTCGCGGGGTGTGGGAGGCCAAATTCGGCTACTACCACCTCAGCTCACACCTGGGTGATGAGTTCATGCTCAGCCACCCGGGAATCGAGCGATTGAACTATGTTCGCGATTCGCTGCTGCTGGGCTGGGCCATTCATCCCAACCCAGATGTTCGACTCTACGGCGAGGCGGGATGGGCATTCTACGCCGACGGCGGGGCTGAGCCGTGGGAGTTCCGTTTCGGATTCGAGTACAGCCCCGGGCAGCCGACCGGCTTTGTTGGGGCACCGTTTTTCGCCACCAACGTTCACCTGCGCGAGGAAGTCAATTTCGGCGGCAACGTCGCGGTGCAGGCGGGTTGGCAATGGCGGGGTCGCAGTGGACACCTGTTTCGGGCTGGCTTGCATTACCTCAACGGCAAGTCGAACCAATACCAGTTCCATCGCCGGTTTGAAGAACAACTCGGCTTCGGTCTGTGGTACGACTTCTGATTCCTTGCCCCTTTCGGACGGGTTCACTATACTTTGTAAGTTGGCCAAGCACGGCCACTTGCGGCTACTCTTCAGATTCCTGCCAACGCGCCATTCCCGCGTGGAGACCTCTCGATGATCCGTCAGTTCTCCGGACTTGTGCTTATTCTGAGCCTCCTTATCGGCCTGGGCGGTGTCCCGGCGGCGGCCGATCAGACGAAGAAGCCCGCGTCGAAAGCCGCCGACGACGAGGACGTCTACAGGCTGCAGAAGCTGCTGGTCGACACCATCGACGAGGTCGAGCGGAATTACGTCAAGGACATCAGTCGCCGGGAACTGATCGAGGCCGCCATCCGCGGCGTCCTGCGCGAGCTGGATCCGTACTCCAGCTATATCGATCCCCGCGAGATGCGGCAATTTCGCACCAGCGTGGAAAGCGAGTTCGGCGGCATCGGCATCCAGATTTCGGTCGATGAGGGCGAACTTAAAGTGCTCAGCCCCCTGGTCGGCACCCCGGCGTACCGCCAGGGTATCATGGCCGGTGACCGGATCGTCGCAATCGACGACAAGCCCACCGAAAGTCTCAGCATCGACGACGCCATCCAGCGTCTCAAGGGAAAAGAGGGCACGTCGGTGACCCTCACGGTGATCCACCCCAATAAGACGGAGCCGGAAAAGATCACCGTCACCCGTGAAGTGATTCACGTTCAGACGGTCCTGGGCGATCATCGCAAAACCGACGATAGCTGGGACTACATGCTCGACGCGAAGAAGCGGATTGGCTACATCCGGCTGACCGGATTCAGCCGCAACACGGCAGCCGAATTGCGGCAGGCGCTCAAGCAGCTCAAGGAACAGGATCTGAAAGGATTGATTCTCGACCTGCGGTTCAATCCGGGTGGCCTGCTCAGCTCCGCGATCGAGATCTGCGACATGTTCGTCGCCGACGGTCGGATCGTGAGCACCAAGGGCCGCAACACGCCGGAGCGGGTGTGGGACGCCAAGAAGGACGGCACTTATGAAGGATTTGCCATGGTAGTGCTCGTCAACCGCTTCAGCGCCAGTGCGAGCGAAATCGTGGCAGCTTGCCTTCAGGACCACAAACGGGCCGTCGTCATCGGCGAGCGAACGTGGGGCAAGGGAAGCGTCCAGAACGTGATCGAGCTCGAGCGCGGCCAGGACGACTCGTCCACGGGCAGCGCGCTGAAACTCACCACGGCAAGCTACCACCGTCCCAGCGGCAAGAACATCCATCGCTTTCCCGACGCCGACGATGACGATGAATGGGGCGTCACTCCGGATGAAGGTTTTCAGCTCAAGCTCAGCGACGTCGACCTTGTGCGGCTGGTTGAAGAGCGCCGCAAGCGCGACGTGATCCGTCCGCACGCCCCTTCACCGCAGGCGGAGCCTGAGAAGACCGTGGCCGAAACACAGCCGGCGGCGGAGCAGGTCGCGGCCGACCAGCCGGCCGACGAAGAGAAGGCTGAGAAGCCGGTTGACGAGGAGGAGGAAGAGGAGACCGAGGAGGCCGACAAGCCGGCGTGGGTCGATGCGCAGTTGCAGATGGCCGTCGACCGCTTGGGTAGCGAATTGGCCCAGGCCAAGTAAGCCGCGGCAGTCGAAATCGCTCCCCATGCACATCCTCACTCTGGAAACCACGTGCGACGAGACGGCCGCCGCCGTCATCAACGATCGGCTCGAAGTCCTGGGCGCGGTAGTCGCCTCGCAGGACGCATTGCACCAGCGGTTCGGCGGCGTCGTCCCCGAAATCGCCTCCCGCGCCCACGTCGAGCGAATCCTGCCGGTCATCGACGAGACTCTTAAGCGCGCCGGCCTATCGCTGGCCGAACTCGACGCCATCGCGGTCGCGAATACGCCCGGCTTGGCGGGCTCGCTGCTGGTGGGACTGGCGGCCGCCAAGGGGCTGGCGGTCGCGACGGGTAAGCCGCTCGTGGCAGTCAATCACCTGCAGGCCCACATCTATGCCTGCCGGATCGCCAGCGGCGAGGAAGTCTTTCCCTGCCTGGGATTGATCGTCAGCGGGGGCCACACGAGCCTCTACCGCTGCCTCGGTCCGCTGGACTTCGAACTGCTGGGGGCGACAATCGACGACGCCGCCGGCGAGGCCTTCGACAAGGTGGCCAGTATGCTCGGCCTGCCGTATCCGGGCGGCCCCTCGATCCAACGGGCCGCGGCAGGCGGGAACCCGGCGGCGTATCGCTTGCCCCGCCCGTTGCTCGAGGACGATCACCGGCTCGATTTCAGCTTCAGCGGCCTGAAAACGGCGGTCCGCTACACCATTGCCGGGCCCGGCCGGCCCGGTGCGGTACGCTCGGTTCTGAGCGGTCAGCAGGTCGCCGACCTGGCCGCGAGCTTCCAGGAAGCGCTCGTCGACTGCCTGGTGGGAAAGTCCCTCCTGGCACTGAAGCGAACCGGCCTCGATACGCTCTGCGTCGGCGGCGGCGTTGCCGCCAATGCGCGGTTGCGGGAGCGATTGGATGAGGCGATTCGCCGTGCCGGCGTGCGGCTCTTCATCGCACCTTTGGCGCTCTGCACCGACAACGCGGTAATGGGGGCGATCGCTGTCGAGCGTTATCGCGCGGGCCTGTTCGAGCCCCTCGACCTGGACGCCTACCCCGGCCTGGTGCGAAAAACCGGTTGAGTCTCGATCCCTTCAGTCGTCCCAGTACGGGGCCCACTGGTAGTACGACCAGAGTTCCGTCTCGTAATCGCGCCCGATTGGTTCGTCGGGGCGATACTCGGGCGCGCCGCGGATGGCCTCCTTGGTGAGGTCAACGTGGACCGTGAGGTTCGCCCAGTCTACCTGCTGAATCCAATTGGGGGCCACGAGGACCTTCTTACCCGTCCACCAGTTCCGAGTGTCGATCGCCAGGTACCGGATGGTCCAGATGAAGTCCTCCAGTATAAAGTCGTGCACGTGCCCCAAGTCGCCATCACGGGCGTGGATGTAATAGCCCGCGATCTCGCGCGCGCTGCGGAGCTGAGAGATCTCGGTCTGCTCGGCCGTCTTTGGCGCCGCCGGATGGAGCGGACCGGCTCCTATCGCGCCCATTGCAGGCCAGCCATAGTAGCTCGCTAGTGCGGCCTCCTGCTCCGGAAAGAGGGGCCGAGTCACGTTGATCTCCGGACTGTTCTCGATCTGCGCTCGCGTGAGATTGACCTGCACGGCGCGGTTGACGCGGTCGAATCGCTCCACCGAGGCCGGCGAGAGGACAATCGTCCGTCCCGGCAACCAGGTGCCCGTATCGACGACCAGATATCGGACTACCCAGTCTCGATCGCTGAAGTGGAAATCCTCGACGGTACCGACCTTATCGTCGGTCGCGCGTATTTCGGCGCCCCGAAGTTCGTTTTCGAATTTGTAAAGCATTTGGGCCTCCCGTGGATGGTGTTCCGGCGACCCGCAGGCCGCCTGATCCGAAGGCGGAATGATTCGTGTTCAGGTCGATAACGCAACTCTTGCAAGACTTCCCGCAAGCCGGGCTCCCGTTGGGCGCCCTCGTTGCACTACCGATCTGAAGTCTGATAGAGCAACGTCCATGCCATGCGCCAGGCGACCGGCTAGCACTGCAGAACCCTGAACCATAGTGGGACGGCAAACACACGAGCCCCGAGCCGGGGCGGCCTCGACGGAGCGGGGTTGTACGGCCCAGCCACGCTAGAGGTTTGTTCGTAGGTGCAAATGACCTACGAGAGCAGCGATGAGCGGCCGAACGGGCGGGAGGATCAATTGCCGATTGGCATGTCTCTTGCCGCCCTATTGCAGAGGAAACGGAAACAGTTGATCGGAAGGTACAGCACGGACAGAAAGGAAATGGTTATGCGTCACAGACACTCGATCTTGACCATGGCTTGCGCCGCCGCTCTGATCGGGAGCGGCAGCGTGTTTGCCCAGGCAATTCCGCCGGACGGCGGCACCGCGGCTCCTTTCCTGCAGAGCAGCGAGCGAGAACTTCCGGCGGGCCTTGCGAAAGCGAGCAATCTCGTGGGCGCCGACGTCACGAGTGCTACGGGCGAGGAAATCGGCGACATCAAGGACTTGGTTCTCGACCACGAGACAGGCACGATCCGCTATGTGGTCCTGTCGACCGGTGGGTTTCTGGGCATCGGCGACACTCTCTCGGCCGTGCCCTGGAAGATGCTCCGCGTGAGCGCTGAGGCGGATGATCCCAACGACAAGCACTTTGTGCTGGAAGTCGATCGCCAGCGCCTGGGGAAAGCGCCCCGGATTGAGGACGACACCTGGCCCACCGTCGCGGCAGTGGAGGCCGCGTGGGGTGTCGAGCGGCAGGCGGCCAAGCCTTTGCCTGCGGAACGCACGGCCCCGAACGACAGCGCCAGGGACGACAACCCGGACGTCGACCGCGATTTCAACGAGGGAACGATCGAGAGGTGACGGGCGCTTCAGCGAACCTTCGAGGAGAGCGTTCCTGCCAGCGACAAGCTGTCGGTCAGCGACCGACAGCTTGTCACCATTGAGGCTCTGCAAGACAGCCGGGGCTGGACCGCAAAGGTCCAGCCCCATTTTTTTCTTTCCGACTAACTTACAGCAGAACAGCGAAGCGTTAGAATCCGCCGCCAAAACCGCCGCCGCCGAAGCCGCCGCCCCCGCCACCGAAACCCCCACCGCCGCCGCCGCCGATGCCGCCGAAGCCACCGCCGCCCTGCTGGATCTGATTGGTGTCGCCGGTAGAGGTGTTGTAGGTGAAGACATCGCCGATCGCGGAGAAGAACGGCAAACCCTCAAAGCGAACGTAGCGACGGTCGGCCGAGACCACGGCCATCGCACTGAATTGCGTACCTTCAGGGAGCACCTGTACGACGGGCTGGTAACCCACCGCCCCCCCACGAATGATGGGGATAAAAGGGTACCCGCCAGTACCGCCACCCGTATAGTCGGTGCCGCGGCTGTCGGCCAGCGCGAGCATGGCGCTCGGATCCAGCGCCGCATTGAGTTGTTGAGCAAGGAACTGATGACGGACCGCGAGTTGTCCGGCAGCCGCGTTGGCCACCTGCTGTTCCTCAAGCGGCTCGCTCCGCCGGCCTTCTTCGAGGTCGAACTTCACCATAAGTTCATCGTTGCGGAGTGGCAGGAGCTTGCTCACCAGCACCGACTTCTCACCGCGATAATGGGTGCAGACTTCGACCTTGATCTTGCCGGCCGCTACGTTGCCCCAAATGCGGCGCACGGCCACCTGATAGGTCCCGCTGAAGCCCTTTGAGCACACGTACACCTCCGAGAGGCCCTCCGCTCCTTTGCGGTTCGCCTTGGAAGTGGTGTCGCCCAGGATGATGCCGCCGCCGGTAGTCCGCGGGTTGCGATAGGAGCATACGCTTCCCGAAGGCTCTGCCACCGCCACGTCGATGTCGGCATCGCCGTTCCAGGAAATCTTTACCACGCAGTCGCGTGTAATCGCCTCGTTGATGCCCGCCTCGAAGGCATTTGCCTCTTCAGTCTTACCCTCGTTGCGAAGCCGCTCGAGTGTCGCCTTGGACAGCCGAACCGCGTTATCCCAAATCTCGATTTGGCTCTGCGGCCACGCCTGCCCGAGGATTCCCAAGCAGGCCCACTGGATGCCTTCGGAGTCTTCAATCCGCTGAGCCACGCGGAGGCCATACAGGTAAGGCTCCGGCTGGAGCGGTTCCAACAGCGCGACTTGGCGGTAGAGGTGCAGCGCGCGTTCTTCCAATCCGAGCTTCTCGAGGTAGCAGCCAAGGAACATCAACTCGAGCGATGAGTTGCAGAAATCGACCGCCGACATCACCACGCGCTCGATCTCCTCCTTCGGTCGCTCCGCAGCTTGCATCGCCAACGCCATCGCCTCGTACATCCACGACTGTGGCTGTCCATGCCGCAAAGCGGCTTCGATGAGGGCGATCGTCTGGTCATACTTCTTGCGGTACATCAACTGACGGACCAACTCGCGAACCACGGCCTCCGATTCCTGGCGGTTGGCAAAGTACTGGTCCCAGGCTGCCTGCAGCGAGGCGCCTTTCGCCACGGCCACATCGGCCTTCTTGAGGATCTCCGACGCCTGACGGCGAAGGGCCGCGTCGCTTGTCGCCGGAACTTTGGCGGGAGCGGGCGCGATCGCCGACGTTGCTTTCGGGCCAGCCGCCGAATCCGCAGCCGACTGAGCACTGCCGGGAATAACTTCCGGGGCAACTGAGAAGGCAAAGTTCCTGTTGTTTGGGTTGGGCACCAACTGCTGCAGTCCGGGCGGCAGGTTAAACATACCCATGCCACCCATACCGCCCCCCCCCATACCTCCCATAACACCCAACATTCCTCCTCCCAAGCCACCCATTCCGCCCATGCCCCCCATCATGCCACCCCCCAAGCCGC